>NZ_VWXE01000004.1:0-428621 GCF_011752675.1 Pantoea sp. Acro-807
ACAGCGCGCCCGCCTGACCATTATGCAGCGCCTTCAGCCCGCGCAGCCCTTTCTGCTGTCCGGTCAGCTGCTGAAAACTCTGCAGTGCAACATCAGGCGCGATCTCCGGTCCGAGCTTCAGCCGGCCACTGCTCTGATTGTCGCTAAAACCGGTAGCAAAGTAGTAGTCAGGCTGCGCGGCAATCACGCTCTCTTCACTCAGGCGGGCAAACACACCCTGCCGGGTACGGGCGGCGATGTTGTCGCCTCCGGCCAGGCGCAGAAGCTCGCCCAGACTGCCGTTGATTGCCGTCACGCAGCACTCATTGCGGCGTCCCAGATGCAGGTGCAGCAGCACTTCAGGGCGCGCACCGTGAAAATCAGCAAGCCGCTCCTCAATGACCCGCATATGGGCGGCGTAAAACCGGTTAAATGCGGCTGCCCGCGCCTGCTGATTAATGACATCACCCAGGATCTCCACGCTGCGCCGGGTATTCTTCAGCAGCTGAACGCGCAGGTCGATCTTCACGACCGGAATGTGTGCCGCCTGCAGTACCGCAAGCAGACGCGCGTCAGCATCATCATAGCGTGCCAGACTGGGTAAAATGACGACGTCGGGGCGCAGCGCAATAACCTGTTCCGGGTTGATCGCCGCCGGGCCACCGCTGCCAAGTGACGGAACCGTCTCTATTTGCGGAAAACGCCGCGCAAAGCTGCGCCACATCTGCGCATCATATTTCTGCAGATCGCGTGGCCAGCCCACAATGTGCTGCAGCGGATTTTCAGGCGCCAGCAGCGCCAGCGTATAGAGCATACGGCTTTCGCCAAGCACAATGCGCTGCGGGCGATCGGGTATTGTCACCAAATGACCGTCAATATCGGTGAGCGTTTTTGCCTGCGCCAGCGGGCTGAGCAGCAGCCCGGCTAACAGCAGCAGGCTGGCGAAAAAGAGTGAATCAGAACGCAATGCTCGCCTCCGCCACCAGATTGCGGGTCTCGCCTTCGCGTACGCGCAGGTTGCCACCGCTGGAGGTGTAGTAGTGTTTATCAAACAGATTATTCAGGTTCAGCTGAAGCCGGGTTTTATGCCCGGAAAGGGTACTGTTCCAGGCAATAAAGGTGTCGGCTACCGTATAGTCAGGCAGGGTAAAGCTGTTCTCCGGATCGCCCGCGCGTGAACCGACATAGCGGGCACCCCCCCCGATGCGGAAATCACCCGGAATGCCGGGCAGCGCCAGCGTGTGGGTGAGCCAAAGTGCACCGGCGTGACGGGGAGCGTTCTGCAGCCGGTTGCCGTTATTGGCCCTGTTTACGCCATCGTCAGCGATCTCCGCTATATCATAGCTGTAACTGGCGCTGATCTCCCAGCCGGCAGCCACTTCCCCGTTAAGCTCCGCTTCAGCGCCTGTGGATCGCGCCCGGTTGATAGTGCGCGTGGTGCCATTGATGCTGAGTGACATATCGCGCTCATCAATGCGGTAAAGCGCCAGGCTGGCAAACAGCGTCGGCGTGATTTGCCACTTGCTGCCCGCTTCCCAGCTGGTGCCCTGTTCAGGTTTGCCCACCCGTCCCGCATCATCCACCTCGGTTGAGGGGGTGAACGATTTGCTGACGCTGGTGTAGAGCGAGATATCCGGTGTCAGTTTGTAGATCGCGCCTGCCTGCGGCAAAAATTTGTTGCCGCTGCTCTCCAGCGTCGGCACGATTGGGTCGGCTCCCTTTGAGGCGCGCTGTTCATAATGCTGATAGCGGCCGCCTGCCACCAGGGTCCAGCGATCGTTAATCGCTACGCTATCTTTGGCGTAAAGCGAGCGGCTGTGAATGCGGTTCAGCAGCCGCGCATTTGCGCGGCGCTCGGTAGTGGCATCCGTGACCGGCGCAAGCAGATCGTAATGCGGTTCGGCAAGCGTAAACCCGCGATTTGCTTTGCCCTGATACTGCCGCGCCCGCAAGGTCTGATTCATCTCATAATCGGTACCCGCCACCAGCGTGTGCGTCATGCCGGCAAGCTGCTGCGTACCGGTCAGATCCCAGGCGATATATTTTGTCTGATGATTAAAACCGCGATTGGCGTCAGCGCGACGCGTCACAACCCCGCTGTCCGGATCGATGGCGGTAACGCGCACTTCATTATTATCATACTGGCGCTGGTTCCAGCCCAGCGTCACACGCGTGCTCCAGTCGTCACTAAACTGCCAGTCGTAGTGGGTATTCAGCGTTTTATTATGGCCCCAGGCGTGGCCAGCTTTATCATCCAGCCGATCTTTGTAGCCGATATCAACCGGGCGGTTATGGATAAACGCCGTACCGCGATCGTAAGGAATATCATACTGGTAATCTTCGTAACTCAGCAGAAAGCTGGCTTTCTCGCCATACCACTGCAGCGAGGGTGCGATGAGCCGGTGTTTATCACGACCAAAATTGCGCCAGTAATCCTGGTTCTGCTGCTCTGCGACCAGCCGGAAAGCAAAACCGTTATCCAGTGGTCCGGTGATATCGAACGTACCGCTGCCGCCGCCGCTGCTGGCGGTCCGGCCGCTCAGCGCGGTACGCCATTCATAAAGCGGTTTTTTGCTGATGATATTGATGACGCCGCCCGGATTCTGGATGCCGTAGAGCAGTGAAGCGGATCCTTTCAGTACTTCAACCCGCTCCGTTGCTGCGTTGACATTGAGGCCCTGACTGCTGCGTATGCCATCGCGATAGATCGAACCGTCGCTGTTG
This sequence comes from Pantoea sp. Acro-807, assembly GCF_011752675.1. NCBI lineage: Bacteria > Pseudomonadati > Pseudomonadota > Gammaproteobacteria > Enterobacterales > Erwiniaceae > Pantoea > Pantoea sp. Acro-807. The sequence continues at coordinate 2,704 of NZ_VWXE01000004.1, forward strand.
CCGCCAAACCCGCGGCGCACAAAGCCATCTTCCGTGCCTGCCAGCGTATTACCTTCGCTTACGCCGCTGACAAAGCGCATCGCCTCCGTCAGGCGACTGACCTGGTAATCCTCCAGCTGTTGCGGCGTTACGATGCTGACTGACTGGATCTCATCAAGCCGCGCAACGGGCAGTTTGCTGCTGACGGTGCTGCTGCCGGCGCTATAACCGGACGCGGTTTCACTATCAGCCTGAACCGTGAGCGTGGTTTCCTGCTCTGCGGCATTGGCCGTAACGGAGACAGGGATAAGCCCCTGCAGCGCAACATATAACGCAGGGCGTAACGCCTTTGGCACAAAAGTAGAGGAAATAAGCATGTCAGCAAACCTGGTAAAGACGGAGTGTTCCGTCATAAAGCCATCGGCAAAACCTGCCGCGCGCGGGCAGGGAGAATAATCATTCAGCGGCCACAATGCAGGCTTGAATGTAATTGAGAATCATTCAAACATGAAAGAATGTAGTAGTAAACGGATATAATGCAGGTAATACTACATTTATCCGGAATCCGTCTAATGACGGTATATTTAAATATTGATGTTATAAATCAATATATTAATCACTAAAATGCGAAGAGGTTTCTCGTTCTGTGAGTAAAGTGAATAGGGCGCATCTCATTATCACGAGACCAGCCACTACAACATATCCGCCTTTCACAGCGGGTAATGTCAGGAGCCTCAGCCCATGGCGCTGAAAAAAAAGGGTGTCCGGACAGACATTTTTGGCGACCGCTGCCGGGCTCGTATCGCCAGTCTCTCCCCCCGGCTGCAGACGGTCGCCCGCTATATTGATGCGCATCGTGAGAGCGTGGCGGAAGCGACGGCTATCGATATTGCCGCCGCAACGGGAACGTCTGATGCGACGGTGATCCGTGCCGTACAGGCGCTGGGCTTTACGGGCCTGCGCGATCTTAAACTCACGCTGGCGGAGTGGGCGGGGCCGGCCATTAACTCTGCGGCAAAGATGAGCGCGACCGTTAGCGAACTGGCCTGCGATATTAATGCCAGCATCGATTTTGTGCTGCTGGGACACCAGCAGGCGTGTCACGCGCTGGCACAGCCCGAAAACCGTCAGGCGGTGGCACAGGCGGTGGCGTTGCTAAGCGAAGCGCGTCAGGTCGCCCTCTTTGGCATCAACGCGTCAGGTATTCTTGCGGACTACAGCGCCCGTATGTTCAGCCGTATCGGGCTGCCCGCCACAACCCTGAACCGCACCGGCATTGCGCTGGCAGAGCAGTTGCTGAGCCTGCAGCGTGGTGATGTACTGGTGATGATGGCGCAGAAATCGGCGCATCGTGAAGGGGTCACGGCGTTAAAGGAGGCGAGAAAGCTGGGCATTCCTGTCATTCTGCTGACGCATGCGATGGAGTCTGCCTTTGCGCGCGAGGCTGATATCGTGATCAATGTACCACGCGGCGGGGAAGGAGGACGCATGCCGCTGCACGGGACCGTGCTGGTCTGTCTTGAAATGCTTATCCTGTCGGTTGCCTCAGTCAATGCCGGACGCACGGTGAAAACCATGAAGCGGATTCAGGAGCTAAACCGATCGCTTAAGTCCGGTACTAAACGCTAAGTATGAACCGATCGTGAATATCCGGCGCGCGCAAAATTCACGAAAAATAACACCTGCCGGTGCGGTTTTATCGCTATAAATGCAGGCAAAAGAAGGAGTTCTTGTGCGTGCATTTCTGACAACTATTACCCTGTTTATAACACTCGTTCTGACCAGCCCGGTTAGCCTGGCGGCAGACGCCATGGCGTTCTGGTCAGCATCGCGGCACGGGGCCAACAGTTTTAACCGGCTGCCGCCTGACAGCAAATATTTTACGGCTCTGCATGACTACGGTGCCAGCTGGGTACGGCTCTCCTGGGATAAGTGGCCCACGCAGCAACGCGATTTTTTGCTGGGTAACGCAGATGAGTATCGCGGGCTGGACGCCGGCGATCTGCAGACGCTTATCCACACCCTCGACCGCGCCTGGGCAGCGGGCCTGCGCGTGGTTATTACGCCTCTCTCTCTGCCCGGCATGCGCTGGGCGCAGAATAACGGGGGAAAATTTGACGATCGGCTCTGGCAGGATAAAGCCTGGTGGGAAGCCAGCGTGCGCTACTGGCACGATCTGGCTGCTGCTCTGCACCATCATCCCGCTATCGCCGCCTATAACCTGATCAATGAGCCCGCGCCGGAAAAAAATGGCGGACTGGCAGAGCACGCCAGCAGCGAGGCGATGGCGCGCTGGTATCAGCAGCAGCGTGGCGGAAGCCGCGATCTGCCGGCGTTTTATGCCGCGCTGATAGCCGCTATTCGTGAAGCAGATGCCGTTACACCGATAATGGTCGACAGCGGCTGGTATGCCGCCGCCGATGCGTTTGACTACTGGCCTGAGGCGCTGCACGACACGCGCATACTTTACAGCGTGCACATGTATGAACCCTATGCTGCGACCAGCGCACCCAACGCACGGCGTGAAAAGCCCTGGCCCTATCCGGGTTACGTACCTTTCGGCGAGGATATGCAGCAGTGGGATGCGGCGCGTGTCGCGGACTATCTGGCACGCCCTTTTGAATGGGCTGCGCGTAACGGGATCGATAAGCGGCAGCTGGTGGTTAGCGAGTTTGGCTGCGTGCGCACGCTGGCCGGTTGTACCCGGTACCTGGAAGATGTGCTGACGGTGCTGGACAGCCATGACGCGCACTGGGCATTTTATAGCTTTCGTGAAGATAGCTGGGACGGCATGGATTATGAACTGGGTCGTCAGAAAGTGCCGTGGCGCTACTGGCAGGCGGCAGAGAAAAATCTGCCCGATCCCCTGCCGCGCAGCGCCACAAAAGAGTTTGAGCCGATACGCAAGCGGCTCGCCGGTCAGTAAGGCGTGCCGGGCCATGCGGCCCGGCACGCCCCGCCTCAGGCGATAGTTTTGCGATTGCTGAGCAGATCTTTCACGCTCTCTGCTACCCGCTTGCCCGCCAGGAAAGCGTGATCCGAATTGTAATACTCCCATTCGCTGTAGCGCCCGGCCAGATGGATACTTTGCGTGGCCAGCCAGCTACGGATCAGCGCCACGTTGGCACTGCGCGCATGATCGTAAACGACATAGGCGTACGGCATGTTTACGATACTACTGGTGAGGATCTCATCATCCTCATTGATAATGCCTACCCGGATACAGTCATCGATACAGCGCTGGATCAGCGCTTCACCCTCACAGGGCAGCGGTTGATCGTCACGCCAGGTGATTTCACAGGTCAGACCGAATCCGCCCGGAGGATTACAGTGCGGGCTGGCATTACCCTGCAGGAAGATGCGATGGAACAGCGTGTCTCCCGGATAGTAAATCCAGTGCTTTTCACTGATCGCCGGACGTCCGATACCAAGATTAACGCAGCACACAGAGGTATGACGCAGCTGAGAAGCCGCCTGCTGTACCGCCTGCGGCGCGCGGGCGCCCATCAGGCGCACCAGTTCCGGTAAGGGCAGCGTGCTGATGAGCTGGTCATACTGCAGATGCCTGCCGTCGCTGAGCATGACGCTGCGCGACTGCGGCTGAATCTCGGCTACCGCCGTTCCGGTCTCCAGCGTACAGCTAAGGTGAGGCAGGAAACCGTTCATCAGCGCCTGAAAGCCGCCGCGCAGCGGATAGCCGAAGCGCGCGTTGGGCCCGACCGGTTTCTCCAGCGGCGCAAGCGCACCGCTGACGATCTGCGCCAGATCCGGCAGGGGTACGCGACCGCCCAGCCACGAGGTCTCCATGCTGGCCAGCGGCGTTTTCCACAGTTTACGGTTATAGGGAACGGCAAAATGACGGGCGATGCCTTTGCCCCAGACGCGATAGATAAAATGTTCAAAATCTTCACTGTCGCGCTGTTCAGTGATGCAGCCCTCATCCGCTACCACGCCGTCGGCGCAGCAGTCGCGCGATGCGTCTGCGCCAGGCAGTATGGCGGTATCGTTTTCTGCCGCGCCGTAGCGCGCTTCAATCGCGCCCAGCACACATTCACTAATCACCTCCGCCGGCAGGCCGTGCAGCGCTGACTGGAACGGGTAGCGCGTATAGACATCGTGGCTATAGACCCAGGCTTCGCGCATCTGCCAGTGCTGATTCTCACCCAGCAGCAGATCGTAGAGCTCCAGCACGTAGGGATCGTTGGAGAACATGATGTGACCGGCATAGTCGAAGGTAAAACCCTTATCTTCGATTGACCGGCACCAGCCGCCTGGCGACTCATTTTTCTCCAGTACGACGGCCCCTTTACCGTAATGATAACCGGCACTCAGGCCGGTAGGCCCTGCGCCGAGGATAAGACATTCAACCGGATGCAGCGTGACCGGCTGCGTGCGTTCAGCGGGTGCAGCGGCCTGCGTCGCAGGCCGGGCGGGCTGACGTTTAATGGCGCTGAGGTGCTGCTGCATCTGCGCCACCGTATTATCCCAGGACGTCGCGGCGACTACGGCAGCCATCGCTTCAGCCTGCATATGACGCCGTTCAGCTGTCTGGCGCAGAGCGTGTTCGCAGCCCTGAATAAAGGCTTCCTGCGAATCGGCTATTGTCACGACGTCAGCATACTGGCGCGCTACGTCAGCGATCGCTGTGCTGACAATCGGCAGCTGCGCGGCCATGTACTCCAGAACCTTTGTCGGGCTGATAAAGCGCGTGGAGGCATTGAGCGCAAACGGCATCAGGCAGACATCCCAGCCCGCCAGAAACTGCGGCAGGGCGGCATAAGGCTGCTGTCCGAACCAGTGCAGGTTTTTACGCTGCGGCAGCGTCGCAGGATCGATCTTGACCACCGGTCCCACCATGATGATCTGCCAGTCAGGGTGCGCGTCAGCCAGCGCGGTGACCAGCGGCAGATCCATGCGCTCATCAATCACACCGTAGTAACCGAGGCGCGGTTTAGGCAGAAACTGCTGCAGCGGATGGCCGTTGCTGCGGTCGAGCGCCTGTGCAAAGTGCCCGGCATCCACGCTGCTGGGAAAACAGTGAACGCGCGAGTGACGATCTTTTTTCGCTTCATACAGGCTGCGTCCGCCGGTAAAGACCAGGTCAGCGCGGCTCAGAAGAGCCGATTCGCGCTGCTGCAGCTGACGCGGCGCCTGGTCAAACGCGGAGAGTTCATCCATACAGTCATAAATGATCCCGCGGCTGTTAAACGCGCTAAGCAGCGGCAGCGCCATTGGGGTGTAGAACCAGACCAGCGGTTCAGTGCCAGGCTCCAGCAGGTTGCTGAGCAGCGGCTGCAGTAGCGCAATCTGGTCGTCATGAAAACCGGGGGCGTGTATCGGCGTATGCGGCTCGACCACGGTGACATTGGCCGCCGGCTGCGAGGTGCGCAATCCCGCTTCACCCGCCTGATAAACCGGCTCTTCAATAAAAATAATCCGGTGGTGCTGTGCAAGGCGTGAGAGCACATGCTGCGGCCGCTGAAACACAAATCCCCAGCGCAGATGACTAAATACCACCAGTACAGATTGATTCATGACGAACTCCTTTGGCCCAGCGGCCGGTGTGAGAAACCCCTGAAAACGCGCGAGTGCGCGTTGTGATTGCCGCAGCGCGGCAGCATAAGCGTGGTTAAGCAGGCGAACGTTTTGCGAATCGCTATCCCACAGACCGCTATGCGGCCAGTGCGTAATATCTTCCCAGAGAGGCCGATCGATAATCGGGTAGAGGCAAATGCCGCGAATATCGCAGCCTGCCAGCTGCGCCTGCGCGACCTGGTCGGTAATATGGGTTATCCAGGCCGCGCGGCCGCTGCCGACGTGGCTGGTTTCTGCCAGCAGCAGGGGGCGCTGATAGCGCGCCGAGAGACGGGCAAGCATGTCGGATAACGGAATGCGCCGGGCATCATCCAGATGCCACTCCAGCCGCTGGCCGGTCTGCGCCAGCCACTGGTTACCGTGATAATAGTTGGCTCCGATCAGATCCAGATAGCGCGGCGACCCGCCCAGCTCCGGTTCACGCAGCCCTGCCAGCATATCCCACGCCTGATACTGCGCGGCCGTCAGAGCGGCGGCGTGCTGTTGTGCGTGCTCGCTTTCATCCTCCGGCACCACATGAATAATGGGATCGCAGTGCAAAAAACGTGCGCGCGGATCGACGGCCAGAATGGCATCACAGCCCGCCAGGGCAGCGCGTACCAGCTGCCGCTTAATGGCATCGGGATCGCTATCGGCGTTGTTACCAAAGAGTCCTACTGAAATACCCCAGGCGAAAAAAGAGAGCTCGTTAACCGGTGAGTAAACCGGGGGCACGTCACGGTAAAATCCGGCCAGACAGGTCGCAACCTGATGGCAGAACCGCGCAAAACGCGGCACAAATTCAGGCGAGAACAGGGTGAGATCGTCCGGCCAGCCATAGTGGCTCAGCGTCCAGTTCACCTGAATACCCTGCTCGCTGGCCGACTGCATGCAGCGGGTCAGCCGGGCAAAGGTACGCTGTGGATCGGCTTCAGCCAGCCGCCAGCCCACGCTTTCACGCACTGACCGAATATTAAATGCAGCGAGCGCGGCATAATCCGTTGCAATATGCACGTCGTGTGCATTGATTACATTCATATCAAGTGCAATCCCGGCGGGATTAATATGATCGGCACCCTCAAAACCGGCCTGCCAGAAGCTGGAAAATGGCAACATTTAATTCTCCTGGAAAACAGGACAAAACAGCAGCCCTGTAAAGTAAATTACAGGACCAGCTTTAGTTGAAATTTATCAGGGCTGTGACTGGATAAATAAAAAGGCTGCCAGCGGGTTACACGACAACGTCAGGACAGCGGTAAAAATTTATAAAGGTTGTTTGAGGAAATTATAGTCAGGTGCCGGGTTTCAGCAACCCTGTGAAGTTGCTGAAAAAAAAGCAAAGCGGCAGCCAATGCTTTGCTTTATTGACTGCTGATCCTCTCTTTTTTCGGCGAATAACGCTATTTTTCAATGGCTACAGTAGAAAAATGGAAAAATTACTATTTCAGCGAAGGATAATTTATTCGCAGCGATTTTTGATTTTCGCTTCACGTTTTTTAATCCAAAAAAAAGCTGCCGCTATGTTCAACATGTTGAATGGTATAATAATTGCGCCTGACGGTTTTTATTTGCAGCACTTCTAGGTTTAATTTTTGCGGCTCTGATTAGGCGGCAGAGAAAAAATTGCGTTACGTATTAAACCGGCCGCTGAGCAAAAGCTGCTTCGGCCAGCGCTGCAAGGTAGTGTGCAGCAGGCAACAGCACATCATCGTTAATGCGAAACGCAGGGTGATGCAGAGGCCAGGCTTCACCGGTGCCAATCATGATAAATGCGCCGGGTATGTGCTGCTGATAGTAAGCAAAATCTTCGCCAATCGGGGTGGCAGCAATTTCACGTGCGTCCAGCCCGTTAAGCGCTGCCTGCTGCAGGGCAAACGCTGTCCAGTGCGCATCATTTATCACTGCGGGTGGCCCGGCCTGCCAGGTGATTGCTATTTCAGCCGCAAACGCTGCGCTGATACCTTTTACCAGTTCACGAAATCGCTGTTCAATACGTTCGCGCGCTGCGGCGGAAAAGGTGCGCACGGTGCCTTCCAGCCAGGCGCTTTCCGGAATGACATTCCACGTGCTGCCGCTGTGAAGCTGGGTAATCGAGAACACAGCATTCTCTGCTGAAGGGAGGTTACGGCTGATCAGCGTCTGGACTGCAGAGACAATGTGCGCGGCAATCACAATAGGGTCGTTACCCTGATTCGGGTGTGCGGCATGGCTGCCGGTGCCGGTGATCTGTAGCGCAAAGCGGTCAACGGCGGCGGTCAGGGCGCCCGCCCGGCTGCCCGCCACACCTGCCGGCAGAGAGGGATCGTTATGGAGACCAAATATGGCAAACGCATCCTGCAAAGCACCGCTGGCAAGCACCGCGGGTGCGCCTTCACCGGTCTCCTCTGCTGCCTGAAAAATAAAGCGCACCTGGCCAGCCAGCTGTGTTTCGCGGGATTTCAGCAGAATGGCTGCGCCCAGTATGGCCGCACTGTGAAAATCGTGACCGCAGGCGTGCATGACTCCGGGATGCGCTGAAGTAAACTCTACTCCGGAGTGCTCTTCAATCGGCAAGGCATCAATATCGCCCCGCAGCATCACCAGCGGACCGGTTGCGGGACCCACTTCAGCGACCAGTCCGGTTGTCAGTGCCAGGGGGAGAATGCGGATATTGTGCGCCTCCAGCTGCTCACGAATGCGTTGTGTGGTGGCAAATTCCTGGTTTGACAGCTCCGGGAAACGGTGCAGCTCCTGCCGGAAAGCGACCAGCTGTTCTGTTAACTGCGTTGATTCTGACGGCGACATAGTTTGTTCCTTTCTCACGATTACGCTGCGCGGCGTGCAGCACGTTATCCGGGGAAGGTAACAGCAGAACGAGTGAGCGATATATCTCAATACCCGCAATGATATTGCAATAAGTGAATAACAGCAGCGGTTGATCGGTTCAGGGTTATAAAGAAGGGCAGGAAGAGTGGCGAAACCAGCCCCGGGGAAATGAGGCTGGGAAATATGCGTGTCAGCTAATCAGATTAAAAAATCGTCCAGCGATGCGCCGGCATCAATAGCGCTCTTAATCGGAGAAGGCGTGCGGCCCTGACCGGTCCACTGCTTTTCATTACCTTCTTCATCGGTATATTTATACTTAGCCGGACGCGGCGCGCGTTTGGCTTTAGGTTTAGTTTCTGCCTGGTTTAATTGCGCAAGTTCACTAATATCGATGCCATCATTCATCAGCATCTCTTTGTATAACGCCAGTTTTTCTGCTTTTTCGCGCTGAGCAGCATTATCTGCTTCAGCTTCTTCACGGCGTTCTGCAACGACCACAGCGAGCTTTTCCAGCATCTCATTTAATACCGCTACTTCAATATCACGCGTCTGAGCACGCAGTGTACGAAGATTATTCAATGCCTTTAGTGCATCGCTCATGAATATAACCCTTATTACTGATGTGAAAATTTGAAAGCGCGCATTCTACGATATTTTTTCTCAAATTAAAATATGCATCAGGGCGTTAAATCCGCTATATCGCACAATTATCAGACTCATTGAGTTATCACCTGCATCAGAAATTTATTAGCCGCAAACTGAATATTTAACGGACACCAGAATTTATAAAGTGGTCACGCTACCGGCAGATCGATCTTTCCGCTGTTATACCTTCCTGGGCGGCCTGCCCATGCCGGCGCCCGGCGCAACGCTATGGCGGCCGGCAGCAGGCGGTGACTTTCTGTCGCGTTTTGTAACGAACCGAACGGATAGTCATGTAGTTTGTTAAGCTAAAAAGCTTAAATCCGTATTAATCAATGAAAATTATGGTTTTTTATCGGATTACAGGGTGTCAGAAGCAGTAACAATTTCTTGCAATAGTAATCTAAATGAGTATATTTCTCATTTGCTTTCTTAGCTATGCCTGCTCCAGGTGACCGGCAGGGTGCGCTGACAGATAAACTAAAATGAGAATTAAGGATGGCTATGTCTTCTAAACCGATGCGCGTCCGCGCTGCGGCTGCAACGGCACAACCTGCGCTGAAAATGTCATTGCTGGCGATGCTGATTGCAGCCGGTGTTGCACAGGCGGCGGAACAGACCCTGATGGTGGAAACCAGCGCGTCTGACGTGGAAAATCAGAACGATCGGGATTACAGCATACCGGTAACGCGCGCAGGCACAAAAATGGCGCTGACGGCGCGCGACATTCCTCAGTCGGTATCGCTTATCAGTAAACAGCGTATGGCCGATCAGCAGCTGCAGTCGCTGAATGATGTTCTGTCCAACACTACCGGTATCAGGGGTGTTTCGGCGGATATGGATCGTACCAGTTACTACTCGCGCGGCTTTCTCATTGACAACTATATGGTAGACGGGATCCCGACCGCGTTTGCATCACGCTGGAATCTGGGTGATGCCCAGACCGACATGGCGCTTTATGAGCGGGTCGAGGTGGTGCGCGGCGCGACCGGGTTACTCACCGGGCCCGGGAATCCTTCTGCGTCGATTAATATGGTACGTAAGCACGCTGACAGTAAAACCCCTACCGGATCGCTGGAAGCGAGCTACGGCAGCTGGAATAAACAGCGCTATGTTGCCGATCTCTCTGCGCCGCTCACCCCTGAGGGTAACGTGCGCGGGCGCGTAGTAGCTGGTTATGAGGATAAAAACAGCTTTATTGAACGCTACGGTTTTGAGAAAAAATTTATTTATGGCGTGATAGACGCCGATCTGACTGAGAGCACCACGCTTTCCGCGGGCTACGAATTTACGCAGGTCGATACCGATTCGCCGATGTGGGGTGGGGCGCCGCGCTGGTATACCGATGGCAGCCAGACGCATCTGCGTCGCGGCTATAACACTCAACCGGAGTGGGCTTACAACAATAAAGAGAACCGCAAGGTTTTCGTCAATCTGCAGCAGAATTTTGATAACGGCTGGAACATTACGCTCAACGGCACGCATAACGAAATGCTGCTGGACAGTAAGCAGATCTATCTCGACGGCTATTTCAATAAGGTGACCGGTGCAGGCAGCTCTGCCTACGCAAATTATCCGGTCATCGGCGGAACCGGTTATAACACCGGCAAGCGCAAAGTGGATGCGGTAGATGCCTTTGCCAGCGGCCCTTATGAGCTGCTGGGACGCCAGCATCAGCTGATGCTGGGGGTTAACTACAGTCGTCAGGATAATAAATATTACAGCGCCTGGACCAACATCTCCTCTGCTGAACTGGGTAACTTTAACGACTTCAACGGCAACTATCCGGAGCCTGACTGGTCGCCGCGCGAACCTGCCACGGACAGCCAGCTGGTGCGGCAAAAATCGGTCTATATGGCTACGCGCCTGACGCTCGCCGATCCGCTGCATCTGATTGTCGGGGCGCGATATACCAACTGGAACCGTCAGGGCATTACCTCTGAACTGGAAGAGAACAATACCACGCCGTATGGCGGTCTTATCTGGGACATCAATGACGCCTGGTCAGCGTTTGCCAGCTATACCTCGGTCTTTCAGCCGCAGGATAATCTGGATGCCAGCGGCAGTTTCCTGACGCCAGTTGTCGGTAAAAACTATGAGACCGGGGTTAAATCGGACTGGTTTGATAGCCGTCTGACCACCACGATCTCTCTGTTCCGAACCGAGCTGGATAATGCGCCGGTTGATACCGGACGTTTCAGCGAGAGCGGAAGCGCTATTTATGAAACCACCGATGGCGTTGTCAGCCGCGGCGTTGAATTTGAGATCAACGGTGCGCTGACGGATAACTGGCAGATGACGTTTGGCGGTACGACCTACATAGCAAAAGACAGCAAGGGTGAGGCCTATAACTCCCAGCTGCCCCGTACCTCTTTCAATCTCTTTACGCACTATCGCCTGCCTCAGTTCGATAAACTGACGCTGGGCGGCGGCGTTAACTGGCAGTCAAAGACCTGGAAAGATATCGGCGGACCTGAAGGTAACGGAACCTGGCGTGTGCGTCAGGGAAGTTATGCGCTGGTGGACCTGTTTGCCCGCTACGACGTGACAAAAAATCTCTCCCTGCAGGCCAACCTGAAAAACCTGTTTGATAAAGAGTATGACGAGAATGTGGGCAGCAGCGGCATCGTGTATGGTGAACCGCGCAGTTACTCGGTAACGGCGAGTTACCGCTTCTGATCCCGGCAGGCGCGTTCTGAACGCGCCTCTTCTCCTCAGGCGGCTAATGGTTTATACCCATCGCACTCTGCTCTCCTCTTAGGCTAAAGTGCATTCAGGCTGAATAGATTTTTTAATCTCCGGACAAAGTAACGCACCTTACTGTTTAACGCGGTTATGCATTGATGCGCCTCTTTTGCGTACATCACAGGCGGTCGCATGTATAGGCGTCCGGTTATGAATCAGGTCTGCAGGGTGCGCCTTCGTTTAATGGCATGATAATTAAGAATAATATCCACCATATTTACACTCTCCGGCCCGTTATTAAGGATTGTATCTCTGTCTGGTATCAGATAATGCCAGGCTGGCTAATGTTATCAACGTTAATCAAAAGACGATTTAATAGTCGTTAATTTCAATTGATTGATAATGTCCGCTATGCATTCAGACAGGGAATTTTTAATTAGCAGGCTATAAGTTAGTGCGGTTATTTTAATATCTGCCGTAAAAATAATTAATATAAAATAACATGCTGAAATGATTTTCGGGGAATAATCCGAATAACCAATATGAAGGCTGATAAAGCATTATACTCGTCGGGCGATCTGCAATTTTTAACTTTTTGAATGCCGGGTTTGTAGTGCTTAAAGTTTATGGCCGGAGTATAAAATGAAAATCATCATTAGCGGCAAGGGATATCCCGAAAAAAGAAATATTGTTACTGATGTTAAGAAAACGTATATCGATTTTCACTCCAGAAATATCTGGACGTATATTAATGCGTTTCGTGGGAAAATTCTGAAACGCAATAAGCTGTTTATATTTTCCGCGCCGCTATGGTCAGCCGGTAGCGAAAAAAAGGTAGTTCATCTCTTTAATGAAGTGGCAACCAGCCGCGAGCGCTGGGTGTCAACCTTTGAAACCGAGCTGCCGCGGGTATTGCCGGTACCGGGCGTCGCCAAAACAGCTAATCCGCTGTTAAAAAAGCTGATGTACTATGTTGCAGCACCGGAATGTGCCGGCATTATCGCCATCTCAGAGGCAACGCGAAAAATTGAGCTGAAACTGCTGGACGCTTTTCCCATTGAGCGGGAAGCGATTAGCGACAAACTGCACGTGCTGCATCCGCCGCAGCCGGTGCTCTATGAGGGCGGACGCACGCCAGCGGCCGATAAAATGATCTTCACCTTTGTCGGTAATGAGTTCTACCGCAAAGGCGGAGCCGAAGTGGTAATGGCTTTCTCCGAACTGATGGACGAGGGTGTGATATCAGCTGACCAGATCGGCGTTAACCTGATCGGCGACATTAAAAAGCAGCATAATATTGCGCATCGTGAGTGGCAGGACGATGCCGCTTTCCATCATCAAATTGAAACCCTGATAGCTGAGCGCTCCGTATTCACCCATCATACTGCATTGTCTAATGATGAGGTGATGCAGCTGCTGCGTGAAACGCATGTCGGATTGCTGCCGACCTGGCAGGATACCTATGGCTTCTCCGTGCTGGAAATGCAGGCGTGCGGCTGTCCGGTGATTACCACTAACGTCCGGGCGCTGCCGGAAATTAATCCGGCTCAGAGCGGCTGGCTGATCAACTGTCCGCTCAACGATATGTTTGAACTGAATGTGGATACGCTGGCGGAGAAAATGGCGCTGCGCATATTAATTGTGTCGCAGCTCAAGGCACATATTAAGGCGATACTTGAAGACCGGATGCGCGTGGCTGATTATTCAGCGGCAGCCGTAAACAGGATCCGTCAGCACCACGATCCGGATAAATTTAACCGCGCGCTCTCTGCCATTTATGGCGCAAAAGATACGCATGATTCATTTGATCGCAGTGAAGCAGTCGCACTCAAACGCTCTTAATCTTTATCCGACAGCTATTCTTTTTTTAATCTGACTCCTGCAGCTGCTGCAGGAGTTTTTTTATTTCTGTTCCGGCCAGCCGGGTGATATGCGCAAAACAGCAATAGAACTAACAATATGATGTTTTACGTAACGGAATCATAGCCTGCAAACTAAACGCCATATTCATCAGGACAAGGACAGGGCGTATGTCTTACCAATTAAGCGTGCTCGATAAGTCGCCGGTTGCGGCAGGAGAAAATGCGACACAGGCGCTGGCGCGCTCGCTAAAACTGGCGCAGCGGGCTGAGAGCTGGGGCTATAAGCGCTTCTGGGTCGCAGAACATCATAACAGCGAGCAGCTGGCCAGTCCGTCACCTGAATTGCTTATCGCCTGGATCGCCGCGCAGACGCGCACCATACGCGTCGGCTCTGGCGGCGTCATGCTGCAGCACTACAGTCCCTATAAAGTTGCAGAGAACTTTAATCTGCTGTCATCGCTGGCACCGGATCGCATCGATCTCGGCGTCGGTAAAGCGCCCGGCGGTTTGCCGCTTTCAACGCGGGCGCTTCAGCTCGGGGTTAACCTGGCTGAAAAAGGCAGTTTTGCTGAACAGCTGGCGCTTCTCGATAGCTGGCTGAACGCATCTCCCTCCGCTGACGAAGAGACGCTGCGCGCCACGCCACAGCCACCGCATCCCGCCAGCCGGTTTCTGCTGGGTGCCAGCGAAGCAAGCGCCGGGCTGGCCGCAGAGCTGGGCTGGCAGCTGGTGTTCGCTGCACACCATAACGGCGATCCGCAGCTGATGGCGCGCGTTCTGCAGCACTATCATGCCCGCAGCCGCGGCGGCCGTGCGCTGGTAGCGGTTCAGGTGGTTGTGGCGGATTCGCCGGCAGAGGCTGAACTGCTTACCGATGCGCTGCGTCTTTATCACGTCAGCGTGAAAAATGGCCCGGCGGTTAACGTTGCCAGTCTGGAACAGGCTGAACGTTACGTACGCCAGGGAGGATACGCGGATTACGTCATAGAGCCGCGCACGCCGTCACTGCTAAAGGGCACGGCTGCACAGGTGCATGCTCAGCTGGAGTCGATGCATCATCGCTACGGCATTGACGAATTTATTATCGATACGCCACTCGCTGACGAAGCCGCCCGGTTTAAATCCCTGGAGCTGCTGGCCACCGCGCGACTGGTTGCGGCCTGAGGATAGCGTAATGATCCGCTCCGCTTTTCTTATCTGCTGCTCATTCTGGCATCGCTGCGAGCGATGTTGCCCGGCACCGATCTGATTCTGCCTGCATAACAACGTTTACCTTTTTCGCCCGGCAACCTCTGCGCTGCCGACGGCTCTGCTTTGTCAGGAGTTTATAATGAGTAAAAGAGAATTACGTCTCGGTACGATATTACACGGCGCGTCAGGCAATATGTCCGCCTGGCGGCATCCGGCTGCGCAGGCTGACGCCAGCATCAGTTTTGACTACGCCAGAAAAATTGCGCGCAAGGCGGAAGCGGGCAAACTCGATTTTCTGTTTGTCGCTGACGGTCTCTATATCAATGAAAAATCGATTCCGCACTTCCTCAATCGCTTTGAACCGCTGACGCTGCTCTCAGCGCTGGCGGCGGTCACAGAGCATCTTGGCCTGGTTGGCACCGTCTCAACCTCTTATAGCGATCCTTTTACCATCGCCCGGCAGTTCGCCAGCCTCGACCATCTCAGCGGCGGCCGTGCCGGCTGGAACGTTGTGACCTCGCCGCTGGAAGGATCGGCCAAAAATTTCTCGCGTCAGCAGCATCCGGAACACGCGCTGCGTTACCGGATTGCGGATGAGTATTTGCAGGTGGTGAAAGGCCTGTGGGATTCCTGGGAAGAGGGCGCCTTTGTACGCGACAAGCGCAGCGGTCAGTTTTTCGATCCGGCCAAGCTGCATACGCCCGATCACCGCGGCGATTTCTTTCAGGTGCAGGGGCCGCTGAATATTGAGCGTACGCCGCAGGGGCGACCGATCATTTTCCAGGCGGGCGCCTCCGGAGACGGACGGCGGCTGGCCGCGCGCCATGCGGATGCGATTTTTACCCACCATGCGACCCTGGAAGAGGCGCAGGCGTTCTGGCGCGATGTTAAACAGCAGCTGGCCGAAAACGGACGCGCCGCGGATGACCTCCATATCTTTCAGGGCGTCAGCGTGATCGTCGGTGACGATGCCGCAGATGTTGAGCAGCAGTATCAGGCTACCGCGCAGCTGGTCTCAGTGCCGGATGCGCTTAATTATCTGGGGCGGTTCTTTGACCACCATGATTTCTCACGCTACCCGCTGGATGAACCTTTCCCAGAACTGGGTGATATCGGTCAGAACAGCTTCCGCAGCACCACCGATGAAATAAAACGCAACGCCCGCGTGCGCGGTCAGACGCTGCGCCAGGCCGCGCTGGAAGCGGCCACGCCGCGGCCGCTGTTTCACGGCACGCCAGAACAGGTCGCCGATGGCCTGCAGCACTGGTTTGAACAGAAAGCTGCTGACGGTTTCATTATCCAGGGCGGAACGCCCGACACGTTTGAACGCTTTGTCGATCGGGTTATCCCGCTGTTGCAGGCGCGCGGACTAAGCCGGCGCGACTATCCGGGCACCACGCTGCGCGCCAGTCTGGGTCTGCAGACCCCCGAAAATCAGTTCACATCATAATAACGATCAGGATGAATGCTATGCAGAAAAAATCATTGATAGCGCTGCTGTTACTGGGGCTAAGCAGCGCTGCCGGGGCGGAAAACGTCGCCGTTAACGGGCAGCAGGTCAGCGTGGAGGCGAATAAGACGCCCATTAACACTGCAAAAAATGCAGCGGCTATCGCGCAGATCCCGGCCGGACACCGGTTTGCTGTACCTGGCGCGTTTACCGTGGCGGTGGCCGCCCTTAATTCCCCTCCGCTTACGGTGTTCAGCGACGACAACAAAACGCTGCTTGGCAGCGAAGTGGATATGGCGCGTCTGGTGGCGGACAGCCTCGGCCTGAAGCTCAACGTCGTGCCAACCTCCTGGGAAGACTGGCCGCTCGGCGTGGCGTCCGGCAAATATGACGCGGCGATCACCAACGTAACCGTCACAAAAGCGCGCAAAGAGCGTTTTGATTTTGCCACCTACCGCAAAGACTCGCTGGGCTTTTATGTGAAAAAGAGCAGCCCAATCGCTTCGCTCAGCAAAGCAGAAGATATTGCCGGCCTGCGCATTATTGTTGGCTCCGGGACCAATCAGGAAGCGATCTTACTGGCGTGGGATCAGGAAAACCGCGCAAAGGGCCTGAAGCCGTTTATCCCGGTTTATACCAAAGATGACGCAGCGCAGACGCTTTCACTGCAGGCCGGACGTGCGGATGCTTACTTTGGCCCCAACGTCATCGGCGCCTGGAAAGCGGCGCTCAACGGGCAGACCAGGCTGGTGGGCAGCGTGGACGGCGGCTGGCCTAAAGCGGCGCACATTGCAGTGACGGTGAAAAAAGATGGCGGGCTGGTGCAGCCAGTCAATACGGCGCTTAACGGCGTGATACAAAACGGCGACTACGACAAGGTGCTGAATCGCTGGGGCGAAGGCATTGAGCGGCTCGACCGCTCGGAAATCAATCCACCGGGCCTGGGCGACTAAGGGGGCAATATGCATTTTTTTCGTGACGTTTCACCCGCAGCGGCAGAGCTGCAGCCGATTATTACCGGCCTGTTTGGTGAATATGCTGCCCGCTATGGCGACTATTTCAGCAGCCAGAATGAGGTGGAGCAGGATGAGTGGTTTCTGCCTGCGCAGGGAGGCCTGTTTATTGTACTGGAGCGGGATGGCGAAATTATCGCCATGGGCGCCTACAAGCGCTATGACGCACAGACGGCGGAACTGAAACGCATCTGGACGCGCTCCGATCTGCGCCGTCAGGGCCTGGCACTACAGATCCTGCAGGAGCTGGAGCGTCGTGCGCTGCGCGCCGGCTATCAGCGTGTCTGGCTGACCACCGGCTTTCGTCAGCCGGAGGCGGTGCGCCTCTATATCGGCCACGGCTATCAGCCGCAGTTTGCCCTGCTGGAAGATATGGAGATCTACGGCCGGCCGCCGCACGACGGCCGCCTGCGCTTTCTGAAGATAATTGATGTCCACGCTGCGGCACAGGCGAGCTGAGGAGCCGAAAATGAGTGAGACGCAAAAACTGACCGTGGTGCCGGCACGCTATCCGGCGCGCAGCCTGGGCGCCGTGGCGGCGCTGTTTATTCTGGCAGCGGTGGTGGATTCCATCGCGTTCAATCCGCGCTGGGAGTGGGGAGTATTTGCGCGCTGGTTTTTTGACCCGGTGATCCTGAATGGCCTGGGTCAGACGCTGCTGCTGACGCTGGCAGGCACCGTACTGAGTCTGATTTTCGGCGGTCTGCTGGCGCTGGCCCGGCTCTCCTCCTCGTGGCTGCTGAGCACGCTGGCGTTTGGCTATATCTGGCTGTTCCGCTCGCTGCCGCTGATTGTGGTACTGATCATTCTCTATAACTTCTCCTACCTCTATGACACGTTATCGCTGGGGATCCCGTTTACGCCCTGGTCGTGGGGTCACTTCCAGACCATTAATGTGCTGGGCCAGTTTCCGGCCGCGGTGATCGGCCTGACGCTGGTGCAGAGCGCCTATAGCGCAGAGATTATCCGCGGCGGGTTCCTCGGCGTGGACCAGGGGCAGTTTGAGGCGGCGTCAGCGCTGGGACTCTCTTCTTCGCGCCGGACCTTCCGCATCATCCTGCCGCAGGCACTGCGCGCGATCATTCCAACCACCTTCAATGAAATCATCAGCCTGGCCAAAGGGACGTCGATGGTTTACGTGCTGGCGATGCCAGAGCTGTTTTACACCATTCAGATGATCTACAACCGCACTCAGCAGGTGATCCCGCTGCTGATGGTGGGCGCCGCCTGGTATCTGATTATCACAACGGTACTGTCGCTGTTGCAGCACAGCGTTGAACGCTCGCTGGCGCGCAGCGTAACCCGCGAGCCGCAGCCATCGCGCTGGCGGCAGTGGCGTAATCGTTATTCAACCCCTGCTGTTATTGAGGAGCGCTCTCATGTCCGAAGCCATTGATTATCGCCCGTCCTATGCTGCCGGGGCGGTTACCATCACCGGCGTCAGCAAGTCGTTTGGTAAACACAAAGCGCTGGACGCGGTCTCGCTGTCGCTGGCGCCGGGATCCGTAACGGTTATTCTCGGGCCTTCCGGTTCGGGTAAGTCAACGCTGCTGCGCACCATCAATCACCTGGAGCGGGTCGATGAGGGCTTTATTCAGATTGATGATGACTATATCGGTTATCAGCGCCGCGGCGATAAACTCTATGAGCTTAAAGAGCGGGCAATACTGCGTCAGCGGGTCAACGTCGGCTACGTTTTTCAGAACTTCAATCTTTTTCCGCACCTGACCGTGCTGGAAAACCTGATTGAAGCGCCGATCGCACATCGTCAGCTTACGCGACGTGCGGCGATTGAACGCGCCGGTGAGCTGCTGGACACGGTGGGACTGCGGCATAAAGCTGACGCCTGGCCGCGCCATCTTTCGGGTGGTCAGCAGCAGCGTATCGCGATTGCGCGTGCGCTGATGCTCAATCCGCGCGTGATGCTGTTTGATGAGCCGACGTCGGCACTGGATCCGGAGCTGGTGGGTGAGGTTCTGGACGTCATTAAAAAGCTGGCGCGCTCCGGCACCACGCTGGTGATTGTGACGCATGAGATTGGCTTTGCGCGTGAAGTGGCAGACAACGTGGTGTTTATGGTTGACGGCCGCGTGGTTGAGCAGGGCAGCAGCGTGCAGGTGCTGAATCAGCCTCGCCACGAGCGCACCCGACGTTTTCTGGCCCGGGTGCTGTGATGAAGCGGTTCATCCTGACGCTGGTGGCATCCGGCCTGCTGTTTTCAGCCGCGCAGGGCGCGGCGCTGGATGCGGCTAATAATGAAACGGCGATTCATATCGCCGCCGATCCGCAGGCGATAGCCAGAATTCCGGCGAACTATGCGTTTGTTCACCCCGGCTTTCTGACGGTCGCAACCAGCGCCACTAACTCACCGCCCATCGGGTTATGGGCGTCAGATAACAAAACGCTGATTGGCAGCGATCCCGATATGGCGCGACTTCTGGCTGAAAGTCTGGGCCTTACGCTAAAGCTGGTGCCCGCCTCGTGGGAGGAGTGGCCGCTCGGCATCAGCGCCGGACGCTATGATGTTGCCATGTTTAATATCGCCGTGACCGAGGAGCGTAAACGCAAATTTGACTTTGCCACCTATCGGGCTGACAACCACGCCTTTGCCGTACGGAAAGGGAGTCCCATCTCTGCGATTACCGGACGTCAGGATGTCGCGGGCAGGCGCATCATTGTCGGGTCCGGTACTAATCAGGAGAAGATCCTGCTGGGCTGGGATGCGAAAAACCGCCAGGAGGGATTAGCGCCGGTGCAGCCTGTCTATCTTAATGATGACGCTTCTGCCACGCTCGCGCTGTTGTCCGGACGCGCCGATGCCACCTTTGGCCCGCAGGCGGTGGCGGCGTGGAAAGCGGCGTCGCGCGGGCAAACAGCGGTTGTTGGTCACGGCCCGTATCGGGCATGGGTGGCCGTCACAACCAAAAAGGGTAACGGGCTGGCCCCGGCGCTGCAGCAGGCGGTTAATCATGCCATCGCCAGCGGACAGTATCAGCAGGTACTGACGCGCTGGGGAGAGCAGGATGAGGCGGTAGCGCAGTCGCAGATCAATCCGCCGGGCATCGTTTATCAGTAAAGACGGGTCGCACTGCGGCCCCGTTTTTCACCCTGATATTTTTTCACCCAGCTTATCACCTCTGCCGCTGGCAGAGGCCGGGCAAAGTAATAGCCCTGGAAGAACTGGCATCCGCGACTGCGCAGGTAGTGAAACATCTCTTCACTTTCAACGCCTTCAGCCAGCACGTTCAGCCCCATTTCGCGCGTCAGCTCAATGGTTTTATGCACCACAATAGCGGCAGATTCATTTTCAAAAATGTGCATAATCAGCGACTTGTCAATTTTAATATCATCAATCGAAAAATCGCTGAGCGATTTCAGCGAAGAGTAACCGACGCCAAAATCATCGATCGCCCATTTTACGCCGAGCTGGCTGAAGTGCGCGATAACAGAGCTGATATGCTGCTGATCGTAGATAAAGGTGCTTTCGGTGATCTCAAATTTAAGCCGCTGTGGCTGGATCCTGTAACGCGAGAGCAGCAGCAGAGTTTCAGCGGTAAAGTCACGATGCATTAGCTGCAGAGGACTGATATTGACAGAAAACACCAGGCTGTCGCCGTGCCGGAGACTCTCCCAGGCAGCCATATGCTGCAGCGTGCGCTCCATAACCCATCGGCCAATCTCAATCATCAGGCCACTCTTTTCCGCTACCGGGATAAAAACGTCCGGTGAAATAAATCCTTTAACCGGATGTTTCCAGCGCAGCAGAGCTTCAAATCCGATCAGATGTTTACCGGTATCCACTTGCGGCTGAAAATAGAGTTCGAGCTGATCCTGGCTGACAGCGGCAGAGAGTTCGCGCTTTATCAGGTCAGTTTCAGAGTAATCGCCGCGAAAGGTCAGCGCGGTCAGCAGCAGAGAAAGTACGGGCACGATACAGTTAACAATGTAGAAACTGGCTTCCGCCGGCAGCGCAAAATGAAACGATCCCTGCTGCCAGGTCAGGCCGGTCAGGGTAAAAATGAGGTAACAGGCGAGGCAGATTAGCGGAAATATTTTGCTGAGATAGCGCGGCTGCTGCCGCAGGACGAGTGCCGAGCCGATGGTCAGTGCGATCAGATAATTACACGCAGAAGGTTTAACGGCAGGATGGTCATTGTCCAGCAGCAGCAGAGCTGTAATGATAAACAGCAGCGCATGCGTGACGATCGCCAGATGCCGCTGCAGTTTGCCGTGAAAGGCAACGGCGCAGATATAGAGGCCCAGCGCCACGCCCAGATAGTAGAGCGACGGTATTGCTGGCGAACGGCTATGGGCGTTAAGCAGCGCCATATAAATGCCTGAGGTAGTGCTGGCCACACCCGCAATCAGCAGCGTAAAGCGCAGCTTCTTTTCTGCGCTCTCTCCCTTCAGGCTGAAGGGCAAATTACGTACACGCGAATAGCCCGCAGTCAAAAACGCTATCATCACTCTGCTCTGTAATTGATTAGTTTTATTGTATTCAGGAGCGCTATCTTAGTGCTAAGCGAGACGGCTGTCACAGCGCTTTTTCTGCGCGTTGATCTGCTCCGGAGATTTGACATTAGAGATGATATTTATGCGTGGCGGGGGGTTATCGCGCAACTTTTCACGGAAGCGAACCGCAATCTGCCTGCGCTAAATTGCGCGCGCGGTTGTTCCTTCCGCCGGTCACAGAGTAGAATCACTCCCGGCACAGGCTGATGTGCTAAATATAATAACAGGCGGAAAACAGCCGGATCACCTCACTAATGCAGTTTAACCCTACTTAACATTACTGGTTGCAATGAAAATTCGTTTCTTATCGGCTAACGAGCTCAAACTCTCTGAAGTGCGTACCATCCTTGAACCGGTAGGGGTGGAAGTGGTGCCTATCGCGCGGCGGATTGAGGAGATCCAGACGGAAAATGAGGTTGAACTGGTACGCGATAAGCTCACTAAAGCGTTTTCCATTATCGGGCGGCCGCTGTTTGTCGAGCATACCGGCCTGTTTCTGGACGGGCTTAACGGTCTGCCAGCCGGACTGACGCGCATCTTCTGGAGCCGGCTCAATGCCGATCGCTTTACCAAACTGGTACGCGGCCTTGATACGCCCTGCGTGACGGCAAAAACCGTGCTGGGGTATTGCGATGGTCGCAAGATGTATCAGTTTGAAGGACAGCTGCGCGGTCGCATTGCGCCAGAGCCGGCCGGGCCGCAGGAGTTTCAGTGGGACTGCGTGTTTATCCCGGAAGGGTATACGCAGACCTTTGCTGAAATGGGCGATCTAAAGAATGAGATCTCCAATCGGCGCCTGGCGCTGGATCGCTTTGCCGCCTTTCTCAAAACCGCGCGGGGTTATGTATGAAGCCTGAACTCAAACGCGCCTACGATGCCGGCAAACTGATCCTGTTTGCCGGTGCCGGCATCTCCCGCAATCTTGGCCTGCCGGAGTGGCACGAACTGATTGCCCATCTGGCAAAAGAGCTGGGCTACGATCCGAAAATATTCAACACCTACGGGACACACCTGTCGCTGGCGGAGTATTACAAGCAGCGCAAAGGCTCACTGGGGCCGCTGCGCAGCTGGATGGATCGCGAGTGGCACCGGCCCGATATCGATGTGCGCAGCTCCGAAATCCATACCATGATCACCCAGGGTAATTTTTCGCGCATCTACACCACCAATTACGATCGCTGGCTGGAGATGGCTCACGAGGCGCACAACGTCCCCTATAGCAAAGTGGCTAACGCCGCCGATCTCGTCTCACTCACTGAAGATAAGCGCCACATCATTAAACTTCACGGCGATTTCGATGACGATACCTCGATTGTGCTGGATGAGAGCAGCTATTTTGAACGTCTCTATTTTGATTCCCCACTGGATATCAAACTGACGCACGACGTGATGGGTAACTCGGTGCTGTTTGTTGGCTACAGCATCAGCGATTTCAACATCCGCCTGCTGTTCTACCGGCTGACTAAAATGTGGGGACGAACCGGACTCGCAACTGCCCGGCCTAAATCGTATCTTTTTACCAATCGCAATAATCCGGTGGCTAAAGAGGTACTGGGGCAGTGGGGAATTGAGATGATTGTCTCGGAAGAGGATGACCCACGAAAAGCGCTGGCCACCTTTCTGGAGGAATTGCTTGCCTGAAACGCGGGCAGACTTGCTCATCGCTGCATAACAGAATATACTGTATATAAATACAGTTAATGAGGTGCATCATGGCAGTCGAAACCAAATATGTTGTAGTCAGAAAAGGTGAAGAGAAGATGACGTTTGCCAGTAAAAAAGATGCCGATGCCTGGGATAAGATGCTCGATATGGCAGATGCCTTTACCGACTGGCTGCAGCAGATCAAGCCAGAGCTGGCGGATGCGGAAGCGGAAACCTGGGGCATGCTGCTGGCAGAGCAGAAAGACGCGGTACAGCATATTCTGCGCACCAGCAAACTGCCTGATGCGGCGGCAGACAAAGATGCTAAATCTGAAGTGAAAGAGAGTGATTCTGCCCCTGAAAAAAAGGTGCGCTCGGTTAAAGCGGCCTGATCGTTGTGATGCACCCCGGCGCCGTCTTCCTGACGGCGTTTTGCTGTCGCCTTACTCACCTTTGCTACTTTCTGATTAAGCCTGAAAAAGCCCGGCATGCGGGCCATTTTATCAGTGTGAAAAGAGTGAAAAGGTTCCCGAGTAGTAGCTCACCATCCAGACAACATAAACCAGCCACACCAGTAAAAAACCGGTTAACCCCATTTTACCTGTCATTGTATGCTCCTGTAATCGTAAGGGCGGAAAGCCTGCAGGAGATACGTTGACAGCAGTTGCGCACAAAGTTCTTGCGCCAGATCAACCCGCCAGTGAAATACCTAATTAATCCCCAGGGGCGGCATTTATATGCCAGGGTCGCATAAATGCGACCCCTACGGGGGCGTCTGTAGGGGCGTCTGTAGGGGCGTCCGTAGGGGCGTCTGTAGGGGCGGCATTAATGCCGCCCTGGTCACGTTCCGCACCTAACCTCAGGGTCGCATTAATACGCCAGGGTCGCATTAATGCGACCCCTACGGGCATCGATATTGATTATTTTTTAATCCGGGTGCGGATGCCATCAAGTTCAGCACGGTTGAGCCGATAGAGTGATAAAGGATCGCTGGTGGCCCAGGATGTGGCGCAATTATTGCTCTGATTTGCCAACCCCAGGAGCGCCATCATGGCCACAAAAGCAGTTATAACGCGAAAAATGCGTACCCGTACTCAGATGCTGCTGACGGGCGCGGTCACAATTACCCTTGGTTTTGCTATCACCATCGGCGTGCTCAGCTGGCAATCCAGCAGAGAACAGAAGTCGCTGGCGGAAAACTATCTGCAGCAGATTGCGCAGAGTCAGGCATTGCAGATTCAGCAGGAGCTGAGTTACGCGCGCGATGTGGCGCATAATCTGGGACATAGCCTGATTGCGCTGCCGGCGGCAGGGATCAGCGATCGGAAGGTGGCGGACCAGCTTCTTATCTCCACTCTGCGTGACAACCCCGATTACCTCTCCATCTCTGTGATATTTGAACAAAATGCGTTTGATGGCCGCGATGCGGAGTTTGCCAGCCAGCCTGGTGCTGCACCTCAGGGACGCTACGCCTACTTTGTCGATCGCAACAGCAGCGGCAGCTTCAGGCTGCATCCACTGGCCTCGATGCTGACGCCAGGGCAGGGAGATTACTATCTGCTGCCACAAAAAAGTCGTAAGGATACGCTGATTGAACCCTACAGCTACGCCTATAACGGGGTGCCTGTGTTACTCACTTCCGTCGCCGCTCCCATTATCAGTCAGGGCAAGCTCTGGGGCGTAGTGACCTCTGATATCTCACTGGCGGCGCTGCAGGCGCGCATCAACAAGATCAGGCCCTGGGAAGGCAGTGGCTATGCGATGCTGCTCTCCAGCGGTGGCCGGGTGGTTTCCTATCCGGACCAGACGCAAACCGCGAAACCCTGGCAGGGAGAAACGCATGGGTTCAGCCGTGCCGTTACTGAACAGCATGACGCCATACTGGGGGAAGCGGCGCTGATAACATGGCAGCCAGTGACTATCGGCAGCAGCGACCAGCACTGGTATCTGGGTGTCGTTGCACCGGTGAGCAAAGTGATGGCGGCGGCGCACCGCCAGCTGATGCACGCGCTGATACTGATGCTCATCAGCATCGTTGCCGTGAGTGTACTGCTGGGATGGGTGTTCAGCCGGAAAGTGCTTAAGCCGATTGGCGGCGAGCCGGCCGAAGCCACGGCTATTGCGCTGGCGGTGGCCGGCGGCAGACTTGATAACGCGATTCCGCTGGTGTCACAGGATCGCAGCAGCCTGTTTTACGCGCTGCATACAATGCAGACGCAGCTGCGCGATATGGCAAGCCAGATTCAGGACGCCAGCGCATCAGTGCGGCAAGGCGCGGGCGAAATCGCCAGCGGCAACCTCGATCTTGCATCGCGAACCGAAGAGCAGGCGGCTGCGCTGGAGCAGACCGCGGCCAGTATGGAGCAGATTACCGCTACGGTGAAACACAACGCGGCAAATGCGCATCAGGCAACCACGCTGACAGAAAATGCCACGCATATTGCCAGCCGCGGCGAAACACTGGTGGGTGAAGTGGTGCAGACGATGGCGCAGATAGATAACAGCGCGAAAAAGATCGGCGACATTACTGCCATTATCAACAGCATCGCATTTCAGACGAATATTCTGGCGCTCAACGCGGCGGTGGAAGCTGCACGTGCCGGCGAGCAGGGGCGAGGCTTTGCCGTCGTGGCCTCTGAGGTTCGTAATCTGGCGCAGCGCAGCGCCAGCGCGGTGAAAGAGATTGCTGCGCTGATCGAGGAGTCCGGGGAGCGCGTCAGCAGCGGCGTCGGGCTGGTTCAGCGTGCCGGTAAAACCATGACTGAAATGACACAGGCGGTAAACTCCGTGCGCAATATTATCGATGAAATTGTTATCGCATCTGATGAACAGGCGCGCGGCATAAGCCAGGTGACCATTGCAGTGAATGAGATGGATAGCGCTACGCAGCAGAATGCGGCGCTGGTTCAGCAGATGTCGGCAGCAGCAAGCTCACTGGAAGATCAGGCGGCGCAGCTCGCTCACACCGCCGCACGTTTCACATTAAGCTGACTGACGCAGCCCGGCCGCGTGCCGGGCTGCCGTTAGCGCGGCTTGCGCGAAGGCATCATGCGCAGCAGCGTATTGTCCTTAAACAGATAATGATGCGCCAGCGCCGCCAGCGCGTGCAGGCCGATTAACCAGTAACCCAGCGGTACCAGCGTTTCATGCCACTCAATCAGCGTATCGGCCAGGTCGGGATCGGGCGCGGCGCTGACCGGCATCGAAATACCAAATAGCCACCAGTCGCGGCCAAGCCAGAATCGGGAGAGAATGCCCAGCACCGGCAGGGTAATAAACAGCAGGTAGATTGCCAGATGAGTAAGGTGTGCCAGGCCGGTCTGCCAGTGGGCGGGCTTCGGCACAATAGCCGGCGTGCGATGGCGAAACCGCATCACCAGACGCGACAGCATCAGCAGCAGCACGCAGCTGCCAGCAGAGAAGTGCGTCACCACCATAAAGAGACGCTGCCAGGAGCCGCGCGGTGCCAGGCCGCGAAACTCCATCGTGCAATAAGCGAGAACAATCAAAATAAATGTCAGCCAGTGAAGCAGAATCTGCGCGGGGGCATATTTTGTGCTCATTATTCCATTCCATTCGGTACGAAGCGGTAGCGCTACAATAGCCGAAAGCAGAGTGAAAAAAATGCCCTTTCTGCGTCATTGCTGCCTGAAACTCAGCGCCGGGCGACCTGTTGCGCCTCATTGCCTGACTTACCGGCCGCCGCAAGCTCACTGTTGAAATGTGCGGTCAGAACGGAGTAGGTCTCCTCAGCTTTCATACGATAGAGCTGTTCAGAGGGATGAATACAGTCAGGTGACATCAGCGACTGCCACTCTTTCATTTGCAGAATACGCTGATACTGGCGTGCCAGCGGCAGCGACTCGGCGCGCGCCAGTGCGTCCAGCTTCGTGACATAAGGCGCAACGTTCCACTTTTTTGCCCCGCCACAAATCGGGTGCGGCTCCTGCAATACCACCTGTTTACCCTCTTCGCGGGCAATCGCGATCAGCTCCGTCATCACTTTAGTATACTGATCCGGGCTGACGATATATTTCGCTTCGGTATCTTTGAAATGAAAGTGTCGCGCATCGTTGGTTGCGAAGTTCAGCAGGATTATTTTAGCGGGCGAGCGCTGCATCTCTTCACGCCAGCTTTTATTCTTTTTATAGAAGTATTTCGGGTGCAGTAAATCCATTGCCTGTGCAGAGGCTGCGCCCTTATTTACCACGCGGATGCCCGGGCCATACTTTTCGCCAAGCCACTTATTTATCAGGGCAATCTCATTGTCTTTGATGTTGATGTTATGTTGTTTGCCATTCTCTCTGACTGCCATTGCGCCCAGCGTACTTGAACCACCGTAAGCTTCAATAATAAAGTTATTACTGGTATCAGGCGTCGTTGCCCATGCGGTATTTTGCAGGATAAATCCGGTAACCAATAATGAAGCAAAACGAATCAGTGAATAAGGCATAGCAAATTTCCCGCCTGGTGAGGCTCAATAATATTTAATGGATCGAATAATTAAAACGTAAAATGTAACCATAACAGCTGTGACGCAGGTCATACAATCTTAAAGCATCAGTGAAAAATCAAAATCAGGTTAATTCTTAAACTCTGGTAATAACGCTGTGAAATTATTTGTTTAATCAGCATGATGTGCATAGTGACTATAAAATAGTCTGGACCTGATTTCAGGAGGGGGACAGGGGACTGCTCTGGAGTCTCAGGATGACCACGCTAACCATTTTTATGATTTTCACCTGTCAGGCCAGGATGTAGGAAAAGCGCTCAGGCTAGCGGAGCCGGGCTTCTTTGTCAGTAAGGCCGCCTGCCAGCGCGGCATTAACCCGGTTCAAAGCATTAACTCTCTAACACTTTCAAACAGATAACGCTGCTTTACTGAACAGGTCCGTAAAAAAGTTACAACTTTTACACAATAGCGAAATTCCGAATCGTTAGTCACAGGAATGTATACAGAATTTTCTGGTATTACCCCGTCCACGATTCCCCTATATTCCGCTCACTATCCCCATCAAGGTATGCGATGTGAAAACACAATCCTTTTTGTCCAGCCGAAATATCGGTCTGGATCTGCTGCGTGCCGGGCTAATTCTGGAAGGTGTCTTGTTACATGCCTCAAGAAGTTTGCCCGGCGAGAATCCCTGGTATTATACGGCGCAGCGCGATCCCGCTGAGATATTTACTGCGCTGTTGAGCATGTTTCATACCTTCAGGATGGAAGTCTTTTTCTTTTTATCAGGGATGTTTTCCGCCCTCATTATTCTCCGTAAAGGACAGCAGTTTTTTACCGAGAACCGTCGCAAGCGCGTATTTATTCCGCTTATTTCAGCCTATCTGTTTATTCCGCCACTGATGTATTTTATCTCTGGACAGATAAATGACCGCCCCTACTCGGCGGAAGGCTGGCTGAACAGCTACACCATGATGCATCACCTGTGGTTTCTGGTGTCACTGAGCATTATGTCACTGGCCATACCCGGCAGCTTTTATCAGTGGACCGCGCGCCAGCTGGGCAAACTCTCACTGCCTGCGCTTATCGCGCTACTGGTTGTGCTGGGTAACGCCTGTTTTGTGCTGAAATTCCTGGTAAAAGGGCGTGGCGAATTTATCGAGCTGATTCCGATTACGGCGCGCTTCCTGGTTTACTACACGGCAGGCTATGCGCTCTATATCAATCGCGAGAAGATTGCGCATTACGCAAACAGTAAGCTGATGAACAACTGGCTGATTGCCGCGCTGGTGGCTGCCGTCTGGGCGGGCTGCTATTACGTTGCGCATAATCATATCGGCGGCGTGGTGAAGTACGTGCCGGTAATGATGGGCAGCGTGCTGTCCGCCATGCTCTCTTACTGGATGGTGTTCACCTTTGAAAAAATCCAGGTTAAAGAGAATCGCATACTGACCGCTATCGTGGATTCAGCACTGATCATCTATCTGCTGCACTATCCGGTGGTGATTGCGTTCTCCTGGCTTATTGATGACTGGCTGCCTGCCAACTATGCCGTTCTGTATGTGCTGATTGACTGTGCTATCGGTATCGGCCTGAGCGCCGTCTGCTACTGGTTCATCAAGCGTTCACGCATTGCCTCTTTCATGTTTGGCCTGAAGCCAAAAGCGAAGAAGGTGCCGGTGCCGCTCGAAGCCCGCATGTAATCCGTTTTGCCCGTCAGCACGCCTGCTGGCGGGCCCTGCTTTATACCGCCCTGAACCCGATTATTCTGACGGATACCGCAAATCCCCGGTCACAATCTGTTAAATGCCTCTCTGAATGTCTACACCTTTTCTGCAATACCACGCCGCCTGCGGATAAGCCGCACGCGTAGTCCGCCCGTCTCGTCGCCAGCGTGGCGATCGGGTATTTCAGGAGTCTGATATGCCTCATTCCTGTTTTACGCCCCTGGCGCTTGCCGGTGCCATTGCTGCCACTCTTGTTGCCTCAGCGCCTGCTTACGCCTGGGATAGCCTGACTGTATTTGGCGATAGCCTGAGCGATGGCGGCAATGTCGGTCGCTTTACGTATGATGGTGCACAGCATCCCCTCTATGACGAAATTCTGGCAGCAGACTCTGGCCTGTCGCTGCGCCCTTCATCGCAGGGCGGAAATAACTATGCTCAGGGCGGCGCCGTGACCGTTCCGGCGCTTAACCCGGCGTTTAATACGCAGGATCAGCTGGCGCGCTGGCTGCAGCGTAACAACGGCCGCGCGGAGCGCAATGGTCTCTATATTTACTGGGCAGGTGCCAATGACATTGCGGCGGCGGTGCTGGCAAATCCGCTGACTGCGCCGCAAACCGTTGCAGCCAGCGCCAGCGCGGCGGCGGCACAGGTTCGAACGCTGCTGGATGCAGGTGCGGGTACGGTAATCGTGCCAAATGTGCCGCAGCTTGGCACAACCCCGCTGATGATTGAGACGGTGCTGCAGCTGACAGGCCCCCTGGCAGATTCAGCGCTGCAGGCGGCGTTTCAGTCGCTGAGCGCGACGCCTGTGCTGAGTCAGGCTGCCCGCG
Source organism: Pantoea sp. Acro-807 (assembly GCF_011752675.1). Classification (NCBI taxonomy): domain Bacteria; kingdom Pseudomonadati; phylum Pseudomonadota; class Gammaproteobacteria; order Enterobacterales; family Erwiniaceae; genus Pantoea; species Pantoea sp. Acro-807. The sequence goes on from NZ_VWXE01000004.1 coordinate 33,071, forward strand.
AGCAGGCTATTCAGACCGCATTCAGCCGTGCGGCGGGAGAAGTCTCTGCGATCCCTGCCGTACGCGATGCGCTGGCGCAGCAGCTGTTCGCGCTCTGGCAGGTGCTGAGTGAGCAGGTGACGGCACTCTCTGATGGATTTAACCAGCAGGAGGAAGCGGGGCTGGCTGCGCTTAAAGGCAATATCGTGCGTGCTGATATCGCTGGCCTGCTCAGCGAAGTGATCGCGGACCCCGCGCGGTATGGTTTGAGCAACACCATCGGTATGGCCTGCCCGCCAGGCACATCCGCCGCCCAGTGTACGTCTGCCACGCCAGGCTTCAGCGAGGCGCAGCGCTTTCTGTTTGCTGACCGGCTGCACCCCTCGCCAGCGGTACATGCGATGATTGCCGATTATATCCGCTCGATTCTCGATGCACCGGCGCTGGTCTCATCGCTCACCGCAGCGCCAGCAGGCGCGGCCCGTGATATGCAAAATACGCTGGAGGGACATCTGCAGCAGCAGCGTCAGCAGGCGCAGAGTACCGGTGAGTTTAGCCTGTTTGGTGGCTACGCCGGGCAGCATGCTGACTATCGCCGCAGCGATCTGCTTACGGGTGATGCCACTCAGGCCAGCCTGACGCTGGGTATGGGATATCAGCTGACCGATAGCTGGCAGGCGGGTCTGGTGCTGTCACGCAGCGACCAGCGCCAGCATCCTGACGATCGTTACTCATACAAGCTGCGCGGCAATCTGGTGGCGCTTTACAGCCAGCTTACGCTGTTCGAGCAGGGCTGGATCAACGCAGACGTGCACTACGGCGATCTCAGCTATGACGCTATTGAGCGCCGTGTTCAAATCGGGCCGGCCACCCGTACAGAACAGGGAAACAGCAGCGGTAAACTGCTGGGCTTTCGCGTGCAGAGCGGCTGGGATTTCCCGCTGACCGCACATCTCTCTACCGGTCCGGTTGTGCGCTATGCGCTCGATTACGCGCGCGCCGGTGGCTACCGTGAAAACGGAGAGAGCAGCACCGCAATGCGTTTTTCCGATCAGACCCGGCATACCCAGACTGGCGCAGCCGGCTGGCGTATCGACACCACGCGGTGGCCCGTCAATCCCTGGGCGGAAATCAGCTACAACCGTCAGTTTGGTGATGCTGAGAGCAGCGTTCGCGGTGGACTAAAATCAACGCGCACGGCTTTTACCCGTACGGTTAGCAATGGCGATGATAGCTGGCTGGAGGCGGCAGCGGGTGCCTCGGTGCCGCTGACTGACGCCGTCAGCGCGTTTACCGGCGTTTCTGCGATCGGCGGCAACAGCGATCGGCGGCAGATAACATGGAATATAGGCATTAATGCCACCTTCTGATCGCTGAGAGCGCCGTCTGCTGCAGATATCCGCTCACGCGGATGCGGCTGGCCGGTACAGCCCGGTGAATAACAGGTATAATCCGGCAGATTAGCCAACAGATTCAGGATCGGACATGACCAAACTTACTCTTCAGGAGCAGATGCTCAAAGCCGGATTAGTCTCCAGCAAAAAAATGGAAAAAGTGCAGCGCACGGCCAAAAAGTCACGCGTGCAGGCGCGCGAAGCGAAACAGGCCGTTGAAGAGAATAAAAAAGCGCAGCTTGAGCGTGATAAGCAGCTTAATGATCAGCAGCGTCAGGCGGTGCTGGAAAAAGAGTATAAGGCGCAGGTAAAGCAGCTCATTGAGATGAACCGCATCACCATTGGCCGGGGTGATATCGATTTTAATTTCACCGACAACAATCTGATTAAAAAAATTACCGTTGATAAAACGACGCAGACGCAGCTTATTAACGGGCGTCTGGCGATTGCCCGGCTGGTTACGGAGAAAAGCGACTACGCCATTATTCCGGCCAGCGTGGCGGATAAAATTGCGCAGCGCGACGCCAGCGCGATTGTGCTGAACAGCGCGCTGAGTCAGGAAGCGCAGGATGAGGACGATCCATATGCTGATTTTAAAGTGCCGGATGATCTGATGTGGTAAGCAGTCTGGCGTTCAGAACGGGGCCGGCAGTTGCAGATGTAGCGGCTGCTGGCTGACCGGATGAACAAACCGGATCGCACTGGCGTGCAGCATCAGACGCGGCGCCTCTTCTGTTCCCGGCAACTGCCGGCCACCATAAAAGTCGCAGCCCAGAATCGGGTAACCCAGCAGCTGGCAGTGCAGACGCAGCTGATGGGTACGTCCGGTTTCGGGCATCAGCATCACCCGCGTCAGCGGCGGCCCTTCAGGCGGGCAAAGGCGTGCAGTTACCTGATAACGCGAGCGCGCCGGTTTACCCTTCACCGGGCACACCGACATCAGCGGAAAGTGCGCGGGATCCTTTGCTATCGGCGCATCTATCACGCTTTCGTCATCGGGCAGGTGACCGCACAGTAGTGCGGTATAGGTTTTTCCCACCCGGCGCGTACTGAACTGCGCGGAGAGCGCAGCGTTAATCGCTTTGTTCCGGGCGATGATCATCAGGCCGGATGTGCCAAAGTCGAGCCGGTGCACCAGCGAACAGCCGGGATAGCGCTGCAGCAGCCGGTAATGCACCGAATCGCTATTTTGCGGATTCTTACCGGAGAGGCTCAGCAGACCGGCGGGCTTACCTATCACCAGCAGGTGCTCATCCTGCCAGACTACCGCGATCTGTTCATGGCACGGCGGTGCAATAAACGCGTCAAAATCAGCAGACATAGCACATCCTAATCGGGCTAACGGGCGCTGATGATAGCGGATTGATGCGGGTCAGTCGCGGCTTTTCCAGCGGTTCTGCAGATAGCGCACGGCCTCCTGCGTCTGCGGCTGCGACAGATACCCTTCCCGGAAGAGAATGGTGCCATCTACATCCGGCAGCGACTCATTCAGCTCAATCTGCTTTTGCAGTTCGGGTACCCCATTCTGACGCGTCCAGTCGGGCTCCATTTTAGACGCCACGCCCACTTTATAGAGCGCAACGCCAATGTAGAGCTGCACCGGCGTCGGACGGACCACGTCCGCCCACCAGCGGGTCAGCACGTCATAGCGCGCTGCTGCGCGGGCAAACGGCCAGTAAAGCTGCGGCGCGATATAATCCAGCAGACCACGCTGAACCCAGAGGCGCGTATCGGCGTAGGCCTCGTCGTAGGCGGCTGCCCCGCGCGTATCGGAACCCGCCGGGTCGTGAGAGAGATTGCGCCATACTCCAGCCGGACTGACGCCAAACGCCACGCCGGGCCGCACTTTTTTAATCGTGCGGGAAACCTGTTCAATCAGCTGTAGCGTGTTATTGCGCCGCCAGTCAGCTTTAGTGGTAAAACCGGCGCCATATTGCCGAAAAGTCGCACTGTCATTCAGAGGAGAGGCCGCGGTTTCCGTGTAGAAATAGTCGTCAAACTGCACGCCATCCACGGCGTAGTGCGAAACAACTTCAGCCACGATGCTGGTGATCCAGTCGCGTGCGGCGGGAATACCCGGGTCCAGTACCAGCCGGTCGCTGGCAGTGCGGATCCAGTCAGGATGCAGCACATAGACGCTGGCAGGCTGCTGCGCCAGCGTACGCTGTAGTTCGCGCAGGGTGCCGGGTTTGACGTTAGTCGAGACGCGATAGGGGTTAAACCAGGCGTGCACTTTTATGCCACGCTGATGGGCTTCTTTCAGCAGAAACGCCAGCGGATCGTAGCCGGGATACTCTCCGATATGGCCGGTCAGGGTATCGGACCACGGCAGGATCTTTGAGGACCAGAGCGCGGTACCGTCAGGCTTGACCTGGAAAAACACTGTGTTGATCCCGAGCTGCTTTAACTGGTCCAGTTTTGCGATAAGCGACGCCTGCTGCAGACGCACACGCTCAGGGTGTGCAGCCGTCACCGATGTCACTGGCGGCCAGTCGAGGCGCGAAACGGTGGTGAGCCATACGCCGCGCATCGGCACGCGCCGGGCGTCCGGAGCAGGCGTTACCGGCGGCTTTGCCGCGGGCGGCAGCGGCAGCGGCGTCACCAGCGACTTCGGGGGGGTACCGGCACAGCCTGCCAGTAGCAGCGCCAGCGCAGCGGTGCGCAGCAGCGCTGTCAGATGAAAACGCGATAAACAGGCTATGGTAAACTCCCTTTATAAACGGCTAAAACTGGCGCTGCCATTGTCAGGGCATGCGGCAGAAAGTCAACCTTAACGGGTGGTGCAGTGTCGCCATCCACGCGCGGGAATAAAAAATATGCAATATGAAGATCTCTATCGCCGCATCGGACAGATTATTTATAGCTGCGGGCCTGAGAACGCACGTCAGCTGACGGTACAGGCTGAACTGTTTGCTGATGAGGAGGGGGGACAGTATCAGTTTAACTATCTGGATGAGCAGGGCGAACCTGACTGGTTTGAGCCTGATGCGCGTGCCGTAGGCGACCTGACGGAGGCACTGAGAGCGTTTCAGCACTATTTCATTGAGCATGAACTGTCACCGGGCCAGCCCGTCTGGACGCACTGCGTGGTGAAAATTGATGTGCCGGAGTCAGCCATCAGCATCGACGTATACTGAAACCGGGCATCCCTGCCCGGCACTGTGACTCAGGAACGAACGGCGACCATTCTGGCGTGGCGGCGTGCCGCGCGTTTGCGGTGTACCAGCCGGCTGGCAGCCAGCACCAGCAGCGTCAGAATAGCGGTTGCGATGATCTCCGGGCGATGCTGCTGATTAAACAGCATGGAGCCCAGCACGCCGATGATAAACACAATGGTTGCCCAGGTGAGTCCCGGGAAGAGCCACATGCGGTAGCTCAGGACCTCACCACGCGCCTCGCGCTTTTTACGCAGCACCAGGTGAGAGGCTGCAATAACCAGATAGACCAGCAGCGCAATGGCTCCGGAGCTGGCCAGCAGGAACTCAAAGACGGCGCTGGGTGCCACGTAGTTGGCAAATACCGCCAGAAACGCCGCTGCGGTTGAGAGCAATACCGCAACCCATGGGGTACCGCTGCGCGTGGTGCGTGATGCGGCCGCGGGGGCATCCTGACGGCGCGACAGCGAAAACAGCATACGCGAGGCGGTATAGAGCGCAGAGTTCAGGCAGCTGCAGACGGCAATCAGTACCACAATATCGACAATCAGACGCGCGTGCGGGATGTTCATTATCTCCATAGCGGTCTGATAAGAACCGTTCTTCATCAGCGCCGGACTGTTCCACGGCACCAGCGAAATCACCAGGAAAATTGACAGCAGATAAAACAGCGCGATACGCCAGATGACGGAGTTAGTCGCCTGGGTGATCTGCTTTTTCGGTTCACGCGACTCCGCTGCGGCAATGGTGACAATCTCCGTGCCCATGAAAGAGAACATCGTGGTCAGAATAGCCGCCAGTACGGCGCTGATTCCGTTTGGCATAAAGCCTTTGGTATCCCAAAGATGTGAGATCCCCTGCGTATTGCTGCCGGGCAGCAGGCCAAATACCGCCAGGCTACCGGCGACCAGGAAGCCGACGATTGCTACCACCTTCAGCAGGGCAAACCAGAACTCAAACTCGCCATAGTTTTTCACGCTGAACAGATTACTGATGGTCAGAAACGCCGTAATCGCCAGTGTATATTCCCAGACGTCTACCTGCGGAAACCAGCCGTGCAGGATAGTGCCGGCGGCGTTAGCTTCAAGCGGGATCACCAGCACCCAGAACCACCAGTAGAGCCAGCCGATGGTAAAACCGGCCCAGCGCCCCAGCGATTTATCAGCATAGGTGGAAAAAGAGCCGGAATCAGGCGAGGCGACGGCCATTTCAGCCAGCATGCGCATAATCAGCACCACCAGCGTACCGGCGGCAATATAGGCGAGCAGCACCGCCGGTCCCGCTTCGGCGATGGCGTGACCGGATCCGACAAACAGGCCGGCCCCGATAACGCCGGCAATAGATAGCATCCTCACGTGGCGCGGCTTCAGGCCTGGTGCCAGTACGTCGGCATTCTGAGCAGTCATAGTTTTTTCTCCGAATCGTCTCTCAGGCGACGTACAGCGCCGCCTGGCGTGAAGGTGGACAAGTCAGGCCTGCAGCGGACAGGCCTGAGGTGCAGCGCGGTTTAACGCTGCGGAGTGAGCAGACCGCCGAGAATATCGAGCGCCTGACGGAACTGCGCGTCCGGAATCGTCAGCGGATAGAGGAAGCGGATGACGTTACCCTGCGGTCCGCAGGTCAGCAGCAGCAGCCCCTGCGCCATCGCCTGCTGCTGCAGCGCCTGCGCACTCTGCGCATCAGCAAACTCCACGGCCACCATGGAACCCAGCGCGCGGATATCGGTAATAGCAGGCTGCGTGGCGCGTACTCCCTGCAGAAATTCGGTCAGCGCAGCGCCAAGCTGTACGGAGCGTTCGCAGAGCTGCTCTTCGGCGATGACATCCAGCACCGCGTGCGCTGCCGCAATAGAGAGAGGGTTACCGGCATAGGTTCCCCCCAGGCCGCCGGGACCGGGCGCATCCATAATTTCTGCTCGTCCGCTGACGGCAGAGAGCGGCATACCGCCGGCGAGGCTTTTTGCCATAGTGATAAGGTCCGGCTCCACGCCATAGTGTTCCATGGCAAAGATTTTTCCGGTGCGGCCAAATCCGCTTTGTACTTCATCAGCAATCAGCAGAATGCCGTGCCGATCGGCCAGCGCGCGCAGCTGCGTCATAAATTCAGGGGGGGCGATATGGAAGCCACCTTCGCCCTGGACCGGCTCCAGCACGATCGCGGCCACATCCTGCGGGGCGATATCCTGCGTAAAGAGGTCATCCAGACTTGCCAGCGCATCTGCTGTGGTGATGCCGGTGACGCTGTTTGGATAACGGGCGTGGAATACGGAGGCGGGCATCGGGCCAAAGTCGCGCTTATAGGGAGCCACTTTGCCGGTCATCGCCATGGTCATAAAGGTGCGGCCATGAAACGCATTGCCAAAGGTGATGATACCGTGACGCCGCGTGGCGGCGCGCGCAACCTTAACGGCATTCTCTACCGCTTCAGCACCGGTGCTGAAAAACGCGGTTTTCACTTTACCGGCGATAGGAACCAGATCGTTAATGCGTTCCGCCAGCGCAACATAGTTCTCATAAGGCGTGACCTGGAAAGCGGTATGGGTAAACTTCTCTAACTGATCTTTGATGGCCTGCACGACGCGCGGATGGCGATGGCCGGTGTTCAGAACCGCAATACCGCCGGCAAAGTCGATCCAGCTATTACCTTCAGTGTCGCGCAGCGTGGCGTTTTCCGCCTGCTCAACAAACCACGGGCACAGGTTGCCGGTGCCGCGTGGCAGGGCGTCATCTTTACGTTGTTGCAGCTGGCTGTTTTTACCTTCCATAACCTTTCCTTAGCGATAAGCTTCTTTACAAATCACGACAAACACGCTTATTTATGCCTGCAGCGGCACAGGTTGCCAGAGCCAATTCAACGAAAAAGGATGGAGCCAATTGCGGAGTTTGTATGCCGATCATGTTCTGGAACGTCTGCAATTTGTTGCAGAGGGCACGCTGCAGCAGCGCCTGCTTATCTGCATGCAGCAGGCGATTGCTGAAGGTATTTTCCCGCGCGCCTCGCGCCTGCCCGCCACGCGCGATCTGGCACGCGAGCTGGCGGTATCGCGTAATACGGTGCTGAACGTCTATGAAAATCTCATTGCGCAGGGATACGTCACGGCGCGCACCGGCAGCGGCACCTGGATTGCTGAAACGCTGCCTGAGGGGTGTCTGAACAGCCCGCAGCGCGTTCCTGAGCCTGCTGCCGCGTTGACAAAACCTGCTGCGCTGTCGCGACGGGGGGCAACCCTGCTCGGCCACGCCAACGCCTCACCGTGGCAGTGGGGCGCATTTGTTCCGGGCGCGCCCGATGTGCGTCAGTTTCCCCATAAGCTGTTCAGTCAGATCCAGGCGCGGCTGAACCGCGATCCGGAGATAGAGCGGCTGATCTACAGCAGCAGCGGAGGCTGTCCGCTGCTGCGTCAGGCGCTGGCGGAGTATCTCAGCGTGGCGCGTTCGGTACGGGCGGACGCCGACCAGATTATTATTACCGAGGGTGTGCATCAGGCGGTGGATCTGGTGACGCGCGTGCTGTGCGACGCGGGGGATCCGGTCTGGATCGAGGAGCCGGGCTACTGGGGAACGCGTAATTTGCTGCGCATCAACGGCCTTAAAATCCAGGCGAAAGCGGTGGATGAGCAGGGCATCATTCCAGATCTGACGTCGCGCAGTAAACCGCCAAAAATGATATTTGTGACACCGTCACACCAGTATCCGCTGGGCGTACATCTTAGCCTGGAGCGTCGCAGGCAGCTGCTTGATTTTGCGCGAAAACATAAAAGCTGGCTGGTAGAAGATGACTACGACAGTGAATTTCGTTTTTCCGGCCAGCCGTTTCCGTCGCTGCAGGGCTTTGAGGCGGATGCACCGGTTATCTATATGGGCACGTTCTCTAAAACGCTCTATCCGGCGCTGCGGCTGGGCTATCTGGTGGTGCCAAAAGCGCTGGCACAGCCGCTGCGGCTGGCGGCAGCGGAGCTATACCGGGGCGGTCACCTGCTGATCCAGCGCGCGCTGGCAGAGTTTATTCAGAAAGGGCATTACATGGCGCATATCCGCCGCATGCGCAAGCTTTACAGCCAGCGGCGGCAGTTTCTGACCGGGCTTATCTCCCGCTATCTTGGGGAGGCGTTTATGCCTGCGGTGAACTATCAGGCGGGTCTGCATCTGGTACTGCCGCTGCCGCAGGGGTGTGATGACGTGGCGATAGCTGCGCTGGCGCTCAGGCGCGGCGTGAAGGTGCGTGCGCTGTCGCAGTATTATATGCATCCGCAGGAGAAACGCGGTTTACTGCTGGGATATGCCTGCGTTGACGAGCGTCAGTGTCAGGATGCGTTTGGCGCGCTGAGAGGCTGTCTGCTGGAGGCGGGCGTGATCGCGCGTGGCAGCGGCACGGAAAATCTGGCATAAAAAAAGCCGGCAACCCGTGAAGGTTGCCGGCCTGATGTCAGCCGGAGAATCAGGCGCTCAGCAGCTGATCGGCGGTTTTTTCCACCAGAGCCAGCAGCAGCTTGATATCATCCAGCGTCACGGTCGGATTCAGCAGCGTCAGCTTCAGGCAGGTCACACCCTGATTTTCGGTCACGCCTACGTTAGCGCGGCCCGACTCCAGCAGCACATCGCCGATGCGCTGATTAAACAGGGCAATCTGCGCGATATCGGTGAGCTGCTGCGGACGATAGCGGAACAGCACGCTTGCCAGCTGCGGCTGCATCACCAGCTCCAGGCGCGGTGTCGCTTCAACATACTGCGCCACTTCCTGCGCCAGCGTGACGCCGTGGTCGATAATTGCCGCATACTGTTTCTGACCCAGCGCTTCCAGACCCATCCACAGCTTCAGCGCATCGAAGCGACGCGTGGTCTGCAGCGATTTAGAGACCAGGTTTGGTACGCCCGCCTCTTCATCAAACTCAGAGTTCAGGTAAGCCGCCTGATAACGCATCAGTTCATAGTGACGCGCATCCTTCAGCAGAAATGCGCCGCAGCTGATGGTCTGGAAATATTGCTTATGGAAGTCCAGGGTAACGGAGTCCACCATTTCCAGGCCATCCAGATAGTGGCGATACTTCTCTGACAGCAGCAGCGCGCCGCCCCATGCCGCATCCACGTGCACCCAGATGTTACGTTCAGCAGCAATGGCAGCAATTTCGCGCAGCGGATCGATAGCGCCTGCGTCAGTGGTACCCGCCGTAGCAACAATCGCCAGTACCTGTTCGCCATTCGCTTCAGCCTGCGCCAGTTTGGCCTGCAGATCGTTGATGTCCATGCGCGCAAAGTCATCCGACTTCACCTGAACCACTGACTGATAGCCGTGGCCGAGCAGCGCCATGTTCTTCTGTACGGAGAAGTGCGCATTTTCAGAGCAGAACACTTTCATCTTACGCAGATCGCCGGTGATGCCATCCTGCTGCACCGAATGTCCCTGGCGGGCAAAGAAGGCATCACGCGCCAGCATCAGGCCCATCAGATTGCTCTGGGTGCCGCCGCTGGTAAAGACGCCCGCGTCGCCGGCAGCGTAACCCACCTGAGCACGCAGCCATTCAATGAGTTTGACCTCAATGATGGTCGCTGATGGGCTCTGATCCCAGGAATCCATGCTCTGGTTTGTGGCGTTGATCAGAACTTCAGCGGCCTGGCTTACCACCAGGCTTGGGCAGTGCAGATGCGCCACACACTGCGGGTGGTGCACTGACAGGCTGTCTTTCAGGAAATACTCAATTGCGCGCTCAATCGCGGCCTGGTTACCCAGGCCGTCAGGATTGAAGTCAAGCGCAATTCGCTCGCGCAGTTCGGCAACCGTTTTGCCCTGATACATCTCAGGCTGTTGCAGCCACTGCACAACCGCGGCGCTGCTCTGGGCAATCGCCTGCTGATACGCCTCAATGCTCTGCGCAGAGGCGGCCAGAATCGGGTTCACTTCACTCATTTACTTTTCCAGTCAAACAGGTTTGACGCCAGCGCCCAGCAGCGCCTGCTCAAATTTATCCAGGAATACAGCCAGCTCTTCGTTTGTGATAAGCAGGGACGGCAGCAGGCGCAGGACAGAACCGTGACGGCCGCCGCGCTCCAGAATCAGGCCCGCTTCGAAGCATTTCTTCTGCAGCAGCGCAGAAAGCTCGCCATCTGCCGGGAAGCTGCCCATGTGATCGGCTGGCTCATCAGGCTTAACGATTTCGATACCGATCATCATGCCCATGCCGCGAATATGACCGATAACCGGGAAGCGCTGCTGCATCTCTGCCAGCTGTGCTTTCAGCCATTCACCCTGTTCCGCAACTTTGGCAGCAATATTCTGCTCGGTCAGCACTTTCAGGGTAGCCAGACCAGTCGCCATCGCCAGCTGATTGCCGCGGAAAGTACCGGTATGGTGTCCTGGTGACCAGGCATCAAACTGCTTTTTAATGCCCAGCACAGCGAGAGGCAGGCCACCGCCAACCGCTTTTGACATCACGATGATGTCCGGCTCAATGCCGGCGTGTTCAAAGGCGAAGAATTTGCCAGTGCGGGCAAAGCCTGCCTGAACTTCATCCAGAATAAGCAGGATGCCGTGCTCCTGCGTGACTTTGCGAATGCGCTGCAGCCACTCTGCCGGTGCCGGGTTCACGCCGCCTTCACCTTGGACCGCTTCCAGAATAACGGCTGCCGGCTTGCGCACGCCGCTTTCTACGTCATTGATCAGGTTATCGAAGTAGTAGGTCAGCGCTTTCACGCCTGCGTCGCCACCGATACCCAGCGGGCAGCGGTACTGGTGCGGATAAGGCATAAACTGCACTTCCGGCATCATGCCGTTAACCGCTTCTTTTGGCGACAGGTTGCCGGTCACCGCGAGCGCGCCGTGCGTCATGCCGTGATAGCCGCCTGAGAAACTGATAATACCGCTGCGGCCGGTGACTTTTTTCGCCAGCTTCAGCGCAGCTTCAACGGCGTCCGCGCCGGATGGGCCGGTGAACTGCAGGCAATACTCTTTGCCCTGGCCTGGCAGCAGAGAAAGCAGAGATTCAGAGAATTGATCTTTCAGCGGTGTGGTCAGATCAAGAGTATGTAACGGCAAGCCGCTGGTAATGACATTTTGGATGCTCTGCAGAACATCAGGATGGTTATGACCAAGTGCCAGCGTCCCTGCGCCAGCCAGACAGTCAAGATATTGCTTATTCTCAACATCCGTAATCCACACGCCGCTGGCTTTAGCGATGGCTAAAGGCAATTTGCGCGGGTAACTCCTGACGTTTGATTCAAACTCAGCCTGACGGGCTAAGAATGCGTCGTTGTTTCCGTTGAATGAGCTGGCACCAAAATTATCAATACGGACTTTATCCGTCATCATATCTCTCCTTCAACCGGGGCTCGCAGTGGCTGGCCGATTGACTAATTGAACAAAAAAGTATCAGTAATGTAAAAAGCGCGGCCAATATAGAGCCTTTTGCCTCACATCACAATGATTAATTTTGTGTAGAATTGTTTATTCTTTTCATATACGAATCATAACGTTGGACAGAAACTGGCCGCTGTTATTTCTCCGCTAAAATAGCCAGCTTTAAATTATTGAATGAATAAAGAGACTTATACCCGCCAGTGAAAGCCACGGACCAAACGGAACAGGGCGGTCTGGCCGCTGAAAACAGTAGGGTTTGATAAAGATCACAAAAATCAGCGCGCTGCCGCAGGCGATAAGCAGCAGCGCCGGCAGCGACGTCCAGCCAAGCCAGGCACCCAGCGCTGCCATTAATTTTGCATCCCCCAGTCCGATGCCGGGCTGATTTCTCAGCAGCTGATAGCACCAGCCGGTAAAGCGAATCACGCTATACCCGGCCGCTGCGCCGGTAACGGCATCACGAAGCGTACCGGGCATCGCATCACCGGCATGCAGTAGCAGGCCAAGCCAGAGCAGCGGCAGCGTAATCGCATCCGGCAGCAGCAGATGCGTCATATCGATAAGCGAAAGCGCCAGCAGTGACCATGCCAGCAGCAGTGCGGCAATCAGGCGGCTGTCCGCGGGCAGCAGCTGCATCAGCAGCAGGGCGATCAGCGACGTCGCGGCCTCAGTAACCGGATAACGACAGCTGATAGGGCCATAGCAATCGCGACACCGGCCGCGCAGCAGCAGCCAGCTCAGCACCGGGATCATGTCATACCAGCGCAGGGCGCGTTCACAGTGTATGCAGCAGGAGGAGGGAGCCAGCAGGGAAGTGAACGTGGCCGCCCCGGCGATGTGTCGTGGCAGCCGGTACACCACAACGTTAATAAAACTGCCCGTCGCCAGCGACAGCAGCGTCACCATTACCAGCATCATATTTTCCTCCTTCTCACATGACGTAATTCATCTGCGAGTAACCTACCTGATATCCGGCGAGTGAGGTATTTAAAATCAATATTTTCAGATAGTTGCAGAAAAAGTTGCGCGCCATATCCAGAAAAATCAGCGTGTAAAAATCTCAACGGCAGCCCTGCTTTTTGTCATACCGCGCTCTGCACAATTATCAATCAACCCTAAACGCTGAAGAAGTTGGCTGAGTAAACACTGCAAATTTAATGTTGCGTTAAGTTTCGTTGCTTATGGTGATTACGCAGGAAAAATAGCAGGTGCACTAATGTTTTAGTCGATCGGCTATGTCAGCGCTGAGCCAGTGAACGGGCGTGATGTTAACCGGTTTTTCACTATAACACGTTGAGAGTGCGTTGAAGTTGCGCAGAGTGACAGGTGCAGAGTTTATTCCTGCATTGTGGTCAGAGCATAATTGATAAGGTGGATTTATGTCTTTCTTACCTTTTTCGCGTCCCGCTTTGGGCGAAGAAGAGCTGGCCGCCGTCAGTGCGGTGTTCGCTTCAGGCTGGATCACCACCGGCCCGAAAAATGCTGCGCTGGAGCAGGCTTTCTGTGAATTGACTGGAAACCAGCACGCCATTGCCGTCAGTTCAGCGACTGCCGGCCTGCACGTTACGCTGCTGGCGCTGGGCATTCAGCCCGGAGATGAAGTGATCACCCCTTCGCTAACGTGGGTCTCTACGCTCAATATCATCACGCTGCTGGGAGCCACGCCGGTTATGGTTGATGTCGACCGTCATACGCTGATGGTGACGGCACCGCAGATTGAAACGGCGATCACACCACGCACCCGGGCGATTATTCCAGTGCATTACGCCGGTGCGCCGGTAGATCTGGCGTCAATCTGCGCGCTGGGTGAGCGCTACGCCATTCCGGTGATTGAGGACGCCGCACACGCAACCGGCTGCCACTATAACGGCCAGCATGTCGGACAGCGCGGCACGGCGATCTTTTCACTGCACGCCATCAAAAATATCACCTGTGCCGAGGGCGGCGTTGTTGTAACGGATGATGCTGAACTGGCCGACCGGGTGCGCAGCCTGAAGTTTCACGGCCTGGGGGTGGATGCCTGGGATCGCGATACGCACGGGCGCAAACCGCAGGCAGAGGTGATAGCACCCGGTTTTAAATACAATTTGCCCGATATCAATGCCGCTATTGCGCTGGTTCAGCTCGGTAAGCTTGAGGCTATCAACCGGCGCCGCCGGGAGATTGCGCAGCGCTACCTGCAGGCGCTGGCGGATACGCCTTTTCTGCCGCTGAAACAGCCGGACTGGCCGCATCAGCACGCCTGGCATCTGTTTATCATTCGCGTGGATGAAGCTACCTGCGGCATCAGCCGCGATGCGCTGATGGAGGCGCTGAAAGCGGAGGAGATCGGCACCGGACTTCACTTCCGCGCGGCGCACACGCACAAATATTATCGCGAGCGTTATCCGCATCTTTCCCTGCCTGACACGGAATGGAACAGCGAACGTATCTGTTCGCTCCCGCTGTTTCCTGATATGCAGGATGAGGATGTCAGCCGGGTGATCGGCGCGCTGCGTACGCTGGCAGGAGGCCGCCATGCTGGATGAAAAACCGCTTCAGAAAATCTCTGTGGTTATCCCGGTCTATAACGAAGAGGAGAGTTTGCCGGAGCTGGTACGCCGCACCAGCGCAGCCTGTAGCACGCTGGGTCTGAACTTTGAGATCCTGCTGGTGGATGACGGCAGCAGCGACCGCTCGGCGCAGATGATCGCTGATGCCGCTGATATGCCAGGAAGTCACGTCGTCGGCGTACTGCTTAACCGAAACTATGGTCAGCACTCTGCGATTATGGCGGGCTTCGCCCATGTATCGGGCGACCTGATTATTACGCTGGACGCCGATCTGCAGAACCCGCCCGAAGAGATCCCGGCGCTGGTCAAAGCTGCGCAGCAGGGTTACGACGTGGTGGGCACGGTACGCCAGAACCGGCAGGATAGCTGGTTTCGTAAACGCGCCTCACGCGCCATCAATCAGCTGATCCAGCGCGTGACCGGCAAAGCGATGGGCGACTATGGCTGCATGCTGCGCGCCTATCGCCGGCATATTGTTGACGCCATGCTGAACTGCCATGAACGCAGCACCTTTATTCCCATACTGGCCAATACCTTTGCCCGCCGCACTATCGAACTGCCGGTCGCACACGCTGAACGCGAGTTTGGCGATTCCAAATACAGCGTCATGAAGCTTATCAATCTGATGTATGACCTGGTGACCTGTCTGACCACGACGCCGCTGCGCCTGCTGAGTATTGCTGGCAGCCTGATTGCGCTGGCGGGCTTTGCCTTTTCGATAGTGCTGGTGATCTTACGCCTGTTTTTTGGCGCCGGCTGGGCCGGCGACGGTCTGTTTATGCTGTTTGCAGTGCTGTTCATTTTTGTCGGCGCGCAGTTTATCGGGATGGGCCTGCTGGGCGAATACATCGGGCGTATCTACAACGATGTACGCGCGCGGCCGCGCTATTTCATTCAGCGGGTGATCCACCCGCAGCAGGAAACTCCTCAGGTTCAGGAAATCAAACCATGAAAACAGTTGTTTTTGCCTATGCGGAAATGGGTTGCGCAGGAATCAACGCGCTGCTGAAAGCGGGTTTTGAGATTGCGGCGATCTTCACGCACACCGACACCGGCGCAGAGAGCCATTTTTTTGATTCCGTCGCGCGCCTCGCCGCTGAGCGCGGCATTCCGGTGCATGCGCCTGAAGAGGTCAATCACCCGTTATGGATTGAACGCATCCGCGCCTTGCAGCCTGACTATATTTTCTCCTTTTATTACCGCGCCATGCTGAGCGACGCTATTTTGGGATGTGCGGCACGCGGCGCGTTTAATCTGCACGGCTCGCTGCTGCCCGCCTATCGCGGACGCGCACCGCTTAACTGGGTGCTGGTTAATGGCGAAACGGAAACCGGCGTGACGCTGCATCGCATGGTTAAGCGGGCCGATGCCGGTGACATTGTCACGCAGGAAAGGGTGGCGATCGATGAGCAGGATGACGCGCTGACGCTGCACCGTAAGCTGGTCGCCTGTGCTACGCAGCTGCTGGAAGGTACGCTGCCAGCGCTGAAGCGCGGCGAGATTGTAGCCCGGCCGCAGGATGAGCGGCTGGCAACCCGGGTCGGACGCCGCACGCCGGAAGATGGACGTATCCGGTGGGAGCAGAGTGCGCAGCAGGTGAATAATCTGGTGCGCGCGGTAACCTGGCCGTGGCCCGGTGCTTTTGCCTTTGCCGGTACGGTGAAGTTTATGGTGTGGAAAGGACGTGTGCACGCCGGCACGCCGGGTGCCAGAGCCGGGACCATACTCTCTGTCGATCCGCTGCAGGTCGCCTGCGGCCAGGGCGCACTGGAAATTATCACCGGCCAGTGTGACAACGGCGTGTTTATGAATGGCAGCCAGCTGGCGCAGAGCCTGGGGCTGGTGCCCGGCGCGCTGCTTTACTCTGAGCCGGTGGCGGCTGTTAAACGCCGCACGCGGGTGCTGATCCTCGGGGTGAACGGCTTTATCGGCAATCATCTGACTGAACGCCTGCTGCAGGATGATAATTTTGAGGTTTACGGGCTGGATATCGGCTCTGATGCGATAAGCCGTTTTCTGAACGAGCCGCGTTTCCACTTTGTTGAGGGCGACATCAGCATTCATTCTGAATGGATTGAGTATCACATCAAGAAGTGTGACGTGGTGCTGCCGCTGGTGGCGATTGCTACGCCGATTGAGTACACCCGTAACCCGCTGCGCGTATTTGAACTCGATTTTGAAGAGAACCTGAAAATCATTCGCGACTGCGTTAAATATAAAAAACGCATCATCTTCCCTTCTACCTCTGAAGTGTACGGCATGTGTACCGATCGGCATTTTGATGAGGATAGCTCTAACCTGGTGGTCGGTCCGATTAACAAGCAGCGCTGGATCTACTCGGTTTCCAAACAGCTGCTCGATCGGGTGATCTGGGCCTATGGTGAAAAAGAGGGCCTGCGCTTTACGCTGTTCCGCCCCTTTAACTGGATGGGCCCCCGGCTGGATAACCTCAATGCTGCACGCATTGGCAGCTCGCGCGCCATTACGCAGCTGATCCTCAATCTGGTAGAGGGATCGCCCATCAAACTGGTGGATGGCGGGGCGCAGAAGCGCTGCTTTACCGATATCCGTGACGGCATTGAGGCGCTGTTTCGCATCATTGAAAACCGCAACGGTAACTGTGACGGGCAGATCATCAATATTGGTAATCCTGAAAATGAAGCCAGTATTCGTGAGCTGGCGGAGCATCTGCTGGCAAGCTTTGAGCGCCATCCGCTGCGCGACCGTTTTCCGCCGTTTGCCGGGTTCCGCGAAGTAGAAAGCAGCAGCTACTACGGCAAAGGGTATCAGGATGTGGAGCATCGCAAGCCCTCGATAAAAAATGCGCGCCGGCTGCTGAACTGGGCACCGGATGTGGATATGGATACCACCATCGATAACACCCTTGATTTCTTTCTGCGCACTGTTGAACTGCAGGAGAAGCCATGAAAAAAGTGGGGCTGCGGGTCGATGTTGATACCTGGCGCGGCACCCGGCTGGGCGTCCCGGCACTGCTGGAACAGTTCAGCCTGCATCAGCTGCAGGCGAGCTTCTTTTTCAGCGTCGGGCCGGACAATATGGGGCGCCATATCTGGCGCCTGCTTAAGCCGCACTTTTTTCACAAAATGGTGCGCTCGCGGGCGGCATCGCTCTATGGCTGGGATATTCTGCTGGCCGGTACCGCCTGGCCAGGACGCCACATCGGACGCGGCCAGGCGGACATTATCCGCGCCACCGCCGATCATCATGAGGTTGGCCTGCACGCCTGGGATCACTTCGCCTGGCAGACCTGGGCGGGCGTCTGGTCAGAACAGCGGCTGGCGCAGGAGATCGGGCGGGGCAGGCAGATGCTGGAAGCGCTGACAGGTGACGCCGTCACTTGTTCAGCCGTTGCCGGCTGGCGGGCAGACAGCCGGATTATTGCTGCAAAAGAACCTTTCCATTTTCGGTACAACAGCGACTGCCGCGGCAGCGGCCCGTTTATCCCGCTGCTACCGGACGGTACAGAAGGCACAGTACAGATCCCGGTCACGCTGCCTACCTGGGATGAAGTGGTGGGGCAACAGGTGAGTGCTGCGCGCTTCAACGATTTTATCCTTGAGCGCATGCAGCACGCTGCGGGCACCGCGGTTTACACCATTCATGCCGAAGTTGAGGGGATCGCCGCGCGCGACGCCTTTAGCAACCTGCTCGATCGCGCCCGGCAGGCCGGTATTCACTTCTGTCCGCTCAGCGAGCTTCTGCCTGCCGATCTCTCCACTCTGCCGCGCGCGCCTGTGATACGCGGCCGGATTGCGGGTCGGGAAGGGTGGCTGGGCTGTCAGGCAGAAAACTAATCAGGGAGTTCTGATGCGTACAGGCACCAAAATTACGCTGCTGCTGATGCTGTTTGCGCTCTATTATCTGCTGCCGGTTCCGTTTCGCGATCTGTGGCAGCCCGATGAGCTGCGTTATGCAGAGATCAGCCGCGAGATGATTGTCAGCGGCAACTGGGTTGTGCCGCACTTTTTTGATTTGCGCTATTTTGAAAAACCTGTCGCCGGCTACTGGATAAATAATCTGGGCCAGCTGCTGTTCGGACACACTAATTTTGGCGTCCGCGCCGGCGCGCTGTTCAGCACGCTATGCAGCGGCCTGCTGATTTTCTGGCTGGGATGCCGGATGTTTGCCAGCCGCAACGTCGCCCTGCTGGCCAGCACCGTTTTTCTGACCTCGCTGCTGGTTTACGGAATCGGCACTTATGCGGTGCTGGACCCTGTTCTGCTGCTGTGGCTGACGGGAGCGATGTGCAGCTTCTGGTACGCGGTTCAGGCACGCACATTCCGGCAGCGCTTCTCCGGCTATCTGCTGCTGGGTGCGGCCTGCGCCATGGGGTTTATGACCAAAGGCTTCCTGGCGCTCGCGGTTCCGGTGCTGGCGATTGTGCCGTGGATGGTGTGGCAGCGCCGCTTCACGGAATTGCTGCGCTGGGGGCCGCTGGCGCTGCTGACCGCAGTACTGCTGAGCCTGCCGTGGGCGCTGGCGATAGCGCAGCAGGCGGGAGATTTCTGGCACTACTTTTTCTGGGTTGAGCATATTCAGCGTTTTGCTGAAGAAAACGCGCAGCACAAAGCGCCTTTCTGGTACTACCTGCCGGTGCTGGTTGCGGGCACGCTGCCCTGGCTGGGGCTGCTGCCCGGCGCGCTGATAAGCGGCTGGCAGCAGCGTCGCCAGCAGGCAGGCGTGCTCTATTTACTGAGCTGGGTCCTGCTGCCGCTGCTGTTTTTCAGTATTGCAAAAGGCAAGCTGCCAACCTATATCCTGCCCTGTTTTGCTCCGCTGAGCCTGCTGATAGCAGGTTATGCATCAGGAAACAGCGCACGCTTAAGCACCGCGCTGCGGTTTAACGGCTGGATTAACCTGCTGTTTGGCGCGCTGACCGCGCTGGCGGTGATAAGCGTACTGGCGCCGTGGGGGCTGGCACACCGGCCGCTCTACAGCAGCGACGAGAAGCTGCGTGCGACTCTGGCTGCGCTCGCTTTTACCGGCTGGGCGCTGGCGGCAGGTGTCAGCCTGCGCACCGGGCGCTGGCAGCTGGCGGCGCTCTGCCCGCTGGCGCTGGCGCTGCTGGTGGGATTTGCTATTCCCGACCGGATACGGGACGCCAAACAGCCGCAGAACTTTGTCCGCCACATCCAGGAGCGGCTTGCGCAGAGCCGCTTTATCCTGGCGGATAATCCCGGCGTCGGCTCGGCGATCGCCTGGCAGCTCAAACGCAGCGATATCCTTTTTTACAGCAGCAAAGGCGAGCTGGAGTATGGTCTCAGCTACGCCGATGCCCGAAAGCGCTACGTTGCCGGAGCGGAGTTTGCCGACTGGCTGCGCGTCCATCGCAGAGAGGGTGATGTCGCGCTGGTACTGATGCTGGATGCCGGACAGAAAACGCCGGATGCGATGCTGCCGGTGCCGGATGATGTCTGGCAGCAGGGACGGCTGGTTTATTACAGCTACCGTCGCGCGCCATGAATCTGCTGCTGATTGTTCTGGTCAGCCTGCTCAGCTGTGCAGCCCAGCTCTGTCAGAAGCAGGCCGCGCTGATGGCGTCAGGCGGCAGGCGCATGGCGCTCTGGGTCGCGCTCAGCCTGCTGCTGCTGGGGGCGGCGATGCTGCTCTGGCTGCTGGTATTGCGCAGTGTGCCGGTCAGCCAGGCCTATCCGATGCTCAGCCTTAACTTTGTGCTGGTGGCGGCAGCCGCACGCCTGATCTGGCGCGAAGCCTGTACGCTGCAGCAGTGGCTGGGCACGCTGCTGATTGTCGCGGGGGTGGCGCTGATGGGGAGTCAGCTATGAAAGGTACAGGGCTGGCGCTCGTAAGCGTCGCGCTGGTGACGCTGGCGCAGCTGATGCTGCGCAGCGCGATGATGGAGTTTCCCGCGTTCAGTGCGCTGCTGCAGGGCGGCGCACGCCCTGTGCTGATGCTCTGCGCCGGCCTTGCAGCCTACGGGTTATCGATGCTCTGCTGGCTTACCGCGCTGCGCTATCAGCCGCTCAGTCAGCTCTATCCGCTACTCAGTCTGAGCTACGTACTGGTCTGGCTGGCTGCTGTCGTTCTGCCGTGGTTTCATGAGCCTTTTCGCTGGAGCAGTCTGGCGGGCGTAGTACTGATTGTGGCGGGCCTGCTGGTGGTATCGCTGCCGCGCGGTAAAAAACAGGACTGCTGATATGCGCTTAGTCAGCACGATACGGGGCTGATGTAAATCACTCAAAGAAGCAGCGGAGCCGCTCAGCCTGATGTTTTAGTATCCCTTCAGTTGCCTTCCAACCCGTACGCATCAGGACTGAATATGACCGGTAAACTAAGCAGCGACCGCCTCTGTATTAATCGCAAAATTGCTCCCGCTCTGAGCATCAGTGAATTTTTTGCGCTGGTGTCAAAGCTGGGGCTGCACAAGGTTGAAATCCGCAATGACATGAAAAGCGGCAGCGTGACCGACAATCTCGGTGGCGCGCAGGTCAGCGCGCTGGCGCGCGAGCACGATCTGACTATCGAAACAATCAATGCGGTTTATCCGTTTAACCAGCTCAATGATGAGGTTCTGGCAAAGACCCGCGGCCTGCTGAAAGACGCAGCTGAAAGCGGTGCCAGAGCGCTGGTGCTCTGTCCGCTCAACGATGGTGCGCCGGTCAGCGACGCACAGACTATCGATGCGCTGCAAACGCTGGCGCCGCTGTTTGCAGAATACGGCATTCAGGGGCTGGTTGAGCCGCTGGGCTTTCCGCAGAGTTCGCTGCGTTCTGCCGCGCAGGCGCAGCAGCTGATCAAACAGGCCGGGGTGCCGTTCAAAATTGTGCTGGATACCTTCCATCATCATCTTTATGAAGGTGCCGAAGCGGACTTTGCCGGGCACGTCAACGTGCATGAGATTGGTCTGGTTCACCTGTCCGGCGTGACCGATACGCGGCCGGCGGCAGAGCTGACGGATGAAGAGCGTATTATGCTCAGCGCCGATGACAGACTGCAGACAAAACAGCAGGTGGCCCGCCTTGAAGAGATGGGGTATCGCGGGATCTATGCGTTTGAGCCTTTCTCATCGGTGATGGAGAGCTGGAGCGCTGCTGAGATTGAGCAGCAGATCCGCAGCAGTATCGACTATCTCAACCGCTAACCGCAACCGGCTCAGGAAACAGACTATGACACTCAATATTGGCGTAATTGGCACCGGTGCAATCGGTCGTGAACATATCCGGCGCTGCAGTCAGGTGCTGCAGAACGCGCGCGTAGTGGCGCTGAATGATATCGACCGCCGTCAGTGTGAAGAGGTCGCAGCTGCGCTACAGCTGCAGGCGGAGATCTACGACAGCGCGCACGATCTGATTAATGCGCCTGACGTACAGGCCGTGCTGGTGACCTCCTGGGGTCCCACTCATGAAGAGTTTGTGCTGGCGGCGATCAAAGCGGGCAAGGCGGTATTTTGTGAAAAGCCGCTGGCAGTGACGGCGCAGGGCTGTATGAACATCGTTGAAGCGGAGATGGCCGGCGGTAAAAAACGCGTACAGGTCGGCTTTATGCGACCTTATGACAGCGGCTATCGCGCGCTGAAGCAGGTGCTGGAGAGCGGTGAGATTGGCGCGCCGCTGATGCTGCACTGCGCGCATCGCAGTCCGGAGGTGGGTGACAGTTACACCACGGATATGGCGATTACCGATACGCTGATCCATGAGCTGGATGTGCTGCGCTGGTTACTGAATGATGATTACGTCAGCGCGCAGGTGATCTGGCCACGCAAAACGCGTCACGCCAGTTCACACCTGAAAGATCCGCAGATTGTTCTGCTGGAAACGGCGCAGGGCACGCGCATCGACGTCGAAATTTTTGTTAACTGCCAGTATGGCTATGACATTCAGTGTGAAGTTGTCGGAGAAAGCGGCATTGCCCGGCTGCCGGAACCTGTGGCGGTGCAGACGCGCAGTAACGCTGCGCTCTCTGTGGCCATCCTGACCGACTGGAAAAAGCGCTTTATCGATGCATACGATGTGGAGCTGCAGGCATTTATCAACAATGTGCTTGCCGATGAGCTGACCGGGCCTTCTGCCTGGGATGGTTATGCGGCGGCGGTAGCGGCAGACGCCTGCGTCGCGGCTCAGAAGAGTGGCGATATTGTTCAGATTACGATGCCACCCCGTCCGGCTTTTTATCAGTAACCCCGCCTGAACTGCGCGCCTGCTCTGCAGGCGCGCTGCTGTCATTATCTGCTTACAACCCTGCCAGTCTGTTTTTGCGTTTTGTACTCTACATACTAGTACATGATGTGTATCATCCCGCCTTTGCTAATTTTCTGAGTCGTCTTAATGTCAGTACCTCAACTCACGCCGCGCCAGCCCTCAGTCTGGTGGGGCGCTATGATCATCTGTGGCACCGTTGTGGGTGCCGGTATGTTTACGCTGCCTGTGGTTATGGCAGGAAGCTGGTTTGGCTGGGGCGTGCTGCTGCTGTTTATCAGCTGGGGCGCGATGCTGCTCTCCGGCCTGCTGTTTATGCGCGTCAGCCTGCACTATACTGCCGGCGCCGGCTATGACACGCTGGTGCGCGATCTGCTGGGACGCGGCTGGGCAAGGCTCAACGGGTTAAGCATCCTGTTTGTACTGGGTATTCTGACCTACGCCTACATTTCAGCCAGCGGTCCGGTCTATCAGCACTCTCTTAATCAGCTGGGACTGCCGCTGACAGCGGCCGGTGCGAAAATTGCGCTGACGCTGCTGGTTGCAGGGGTCGTGCTGCTCGGCACGCGTGGCGTGAGCCGGCTTATGACCTTCTGCGTAGTGGCAAAAATTGCGCTGCTTATTATGCTGTTTGGCGGACTCCTGATGCAGGTTGACAGTGCCTCACTGCTGCAGCCAGCGCCAGAAGGCAGCGCTTACTGGCCCTATGCGCTCGGCGTGCTGCCTTTCTGCCTGGCCTCTTTTGGGTATCACGGCAATATCACCGGGCTGGTGAGCTATTACCATCGCGACCGGCGCAGGATCGCACGTGCGCTGCTGCTCGGGACCCTGATGTCGCTTGCGCTCTACCTGTTCTGGATCGTCAGCACGATGGGAAACCTGCCGCGCAGCGCGTTTCCGGGTATTGTTGCGCAGGGCGGGGATATCGCCGCGCTGATGGCGGCGCTGGGCTCGCATCTGCAGGTGCCGGCATTAACCCTGATGCTGTCGCTCTTTTCCCATTTTGCCGTTATCGCTTCGTTTCTTGGCGTCACCGCAGGATTGTTCGACTATATCGCCGACCGTATGGGGCAGGGCGATACGCGCCGGGCGCGTGTGAAAACGGCGCTGCTGACCTTTTTGCCGCCGCTGCTGGCGTCGATTGTCTGGCCACACGGGTTTGTGGCGGCCATCGGCTATGCCGGATTGTTTGCCACCCTGTGGGCGGTAGCGATCCCGGCCTTGCTCGCATTACGGGCAGAAAAGCGCTTCGCCACGCATAAAAAATCCTCGCTGGCGATTACGCTGGTACTGCTATTTGGGGGACTGAACATCGTAGCGTGGCTGCTGAGCTGGCTGGAGTGGTTGCCGCGATTTGGCCCAGGCTGACAGGAGAACGCGCTGGCCTGACGCCAGCGCGTTTTATCAATCAGTTACCGCGATAGGTTGAATAGCCATACTGGCTCAGCAGCAGCGGGATATGGTAATGCTGATCGGTTTTCTCAAGGTTAAAAATCACCGGAATTTCCGGAAAGAAAGTCTGCTGATTAACTGATTTATAATACTCCCCGGTTTTAAACACCACGCGATAAATACCTGACTGCGCCATTTTATCTTTCGGATAGAGTGCAGGGATCCGCCCCTGCGCATCCGTGGTGGCTTCTGCCAGTTTTGTCCAGTTATCGCCTGCTTTCTGATCCAGTTCTACTTTTACGCCGGCGGTGGGGATGCCAGTCTGCAGGTTGAGCACGTGCACGCTCACCGGGTTTTTCATGGTATCGGCCGCGGCGACGCCAGCGGTGCAAAGTAAAACAGCAGAAAGCAGAAGGTGTTGAGGTTTCATTTCATCGTCCTTTAATGTGAATGCGTGAAATGAAGCATAGAGGCTAAGGGCCGGAGCGCCTCACGCTGGCCACAATCTGTGAAATTTCCCAGAGGGGTGCGGCAGGCGGAGCGCCTGCCGCAATGGATCACTTGCCGTTCTGTACCAGAGTGCCTTTCAGACCGTGCGGCTCTGAACGCAGATACTGCGGCGGAGCCTTAACGGTGGCGCCCAGCTCAGCGGCAGCGTGCCACGGCCAGTGCGGATCCCAGAGCATGCCGCGCGCCAGCGCAATCAGGTCCGTATCACCGGTGTGCAGAGCCTGTTCCGCCTGCTGCGGATCGGTTATCAGTCCGACACCGATTACCGGTATATCCACCACTTTGCGAATATCGCGCGCAAAAGAGAGCTGATAGCCTGGGCCGATATCGATCTCCTGATCGGGCGACAGTCCGCCGCTGGAGACGTGAATATAGGCACAGCCTGCGGCGGCCAGCTGCTGGCTGAACGCAATAGACTGCTCATTATCCCAGCCGCCTGCGACCCAGTCAGTTGCTGAAATACGCACGCCCACCGGTACTGAATCTGGCAGAGCATCGCGTATCGCCTGAAACACTTCCAGCGGATAGCGCATGCGGTTTTCCAGCGATCCGCCATATTCATCATCGCGCTTGTTACTGAGCGGAGAGAGAAACTGATGCAGTAGATAGCCATGGGCAGCATGCATTTCAACCAGTTCGATACCGATGCGGACCGCGCGCTGCGCGCTGTCAACAAAGGCCTGTTTCAGGCGCATCAGCTCCTCTTTACTCAGCGCGTGTGGCGCCTGTTCGCCCGACTGGTAAGCCTCTGCGGAGGGAGCCACCGTCTGCCAGCCGCCCTGTTGAGCCGAAAGCTGCTCGCCGCCTTCCCACGGCACGGCACAGGAGGCTTTGCGACCTGCGTGACCCAGCTGGATACCTATTGGCAGGGTTGCCCATGGACGGATATCCTCCAGCACGCTGGCCAGTGCCGCCTCAGTCTCATCGTCCCACAATCCCAGATCGCCCGGCGATATGCGGCCGATATCCTCAACGGCTGTTGCTTCGATAATCAGTAAGCCCGCACCGGACAGGGCAAGCTGCCCCAGATGGATACGGTGCCAGGCGGTGGCTTTACCCGCCTCAGCGGAGTACTGACACATGGGCGCAATAATAATGCGATTCTCCAGCGAGAGCTGTCCCAGTTTCGTGGCGCTAAATAACAGACTCATCTTAACCTCATGTTTTCAGGGGATCTCAGGTGAAATAAGTGTAGATGGTCATCGGCGAACGGAGGCGGCCCGGCACAGGGATTCTGTTTCTAGACGTTAACCGGAAAGATTTGGCTTTCTAGTTACAACATACTATTTTACTATAAATACACCCTCTGCAGCCGCGGCAGTAATATCGCCTGACAGGGCTTGCGGTGGCCTTTAATTTACCTCTGAAGCGAGCAGAGATAACGATAAACAGCGGCATCCTGCGGATCCGGCCTGAAGCGCTGGCCATTACGACACTGAGCACAGATGGTACGATAGTGCCGGTTCAGTCCAAGTTCGCATAAAATACGCAGCCAGCCATTGGCTCCGTAGCACTGTTGTTCATAGATTTTTTCCCGCATCTTCTTAACGTCGAGACGCAATAACACAGCATTCAGATCGCTGTACTCAGGATGTTTTTTGGTTTTACCTATCCGGGTAAACATGAAATTGCGCATATAAAAAGGCGCTACGTTCTCTTTAACCTGAATAAGCAGATCGTCTACCTGCTCCACAAAAATCGTATAAATCATAATCCTGAGATAGAGCATAAACACCAGATTGTCCTGCTGCTGCGTCTGCTTGACCGACAGCGTACCAAGCTCTACGACTTTCCGGTTTTCCAGCCCGAGGGCGGCTATCTCTGCACCAAACAGCAGGGAGCAGGGCAGCTGCTGGTTTCGCTGAGCAATCACGCTGATTGTGCCGAGGATCTCCTGTTTTTTACGCGCCAGAAACAGGGTGCTGTCAGGATGAAGCAGGCCTTCGTTATAAAGGAACAGCGCACGCTTGCTCTTGATAATACCGCTACGCTGGTAGGCGCTATGCGTGACTTCCATGCCTTTCAAAAAATCGAGAAAAGCGGTCGCCGGCGCAATATCGATCAGCTTATCGCTATCATTAAGCAATCTGCATAGTTTGAGCGTTCTTTTACTCAGAACGCCATCGGATACTGCGCTGACAGTCACTGATTTCCTTAACGAATCCACAATTATCCCTGACAATAGATTTTAGTATCGCTAATGTATTCAGGGTATCTAATGATTGGAATTAGTTTTGATCGAAAATTTAGTAATCACTGCTTAAAGTAAAATCTGTTATTCAGCTTAAAGAGCAGCAGCGCCACTGCAGCATTTTATGCTTAATGTTAAGCGGTATGTCGCACGTGCCTGTGGCCTCAGCGCAGTCTTTCAAAGTGTCTGTAACAGATAATACTGGAAAAAACCTGCTGAACGTTCGCTATAGCCGCTTGTCATTTTAAGAGCAATGTTTTTGCCCCGCACATGATTTTCAACATCACAATTTACAGGGGTATGACCAAAAATAATTAAATACCCTTTCTTATTAAGCAGCGTAATAAGTTTATCGATAACAGGTGCTGCCTGATCGTGTCTTATCACTTCATGATTGGCGAAGCGGCAAAAAATAATATCATACCTGTCACGGTCACAGGATTGCATAAAGTCGCTCTGTACAACCTGCGGCAGCTGCTGCCTGGCCTTCAGGACCATTTTTTCCGCGCGATCGGCAGCGAAATAGTTTAGCCGGGGAAGCTTTTGTTTTACTGAGGCAAGGAAGGTTCCGGTAGAGCAGGCCGGGTCAAATACGCGGCAGTCGGGAAAAGCAATCTCACGCAGCAAATTTACGGTATGCAGGCGGAAGTGCGCTTCCTGTATGTCCAGCTTCTCCGGTGTACCGGCCATCTGGTCCCAGAATGATTCCGGGCATATAGCCTCATTCCCTTCATCATCCAGCGGCGGCCATGGAAAGTGGATATTGTAATCCGGGCAGGGGGGAAGTAATTTTTCACGCCACGCCGGATCGTCCAGCACTCTGATGCCGAGGGTTATTTCATCTTTGGTTTCATCCAGCGAAATGAGCGGGCCTTTTATCATATCGGGAAGAATGATGCTGTAAGCCACGTGGCTTAACGGCTTTCGTATGCCGGCAAAAATCGATTCAGAGGTTGTCATGATAAAAATATCATGCCGTTCCCGATTCGGGACCCGGATGTAAATCATTCTACTCATATCTGATCCTGATAGCTTCGGCAGGGAATAACGACGTTACCCAAACTGACCAGGGCAAATCGCTCCATACCGGGCATGACGGCACAGGCCAGTGATACGCCGGCAGGATCGCTGTCTATTTCTTTAAGCCATACAGGCAATCCGGCCATTTCGCACAGGGTTGTCAGGCGGTGAAGGTGCTCTTGCAGAGTCAGTTCAGCGCGTTTCTCTGGCAGCTCAACGCTGACAGAAGCGAGGCTGCCAAAATCGGCAACAAGGCTGCGATATAATTTTTCATGCTCTCTCAGGTTATGCTGGTGTTTTTCCAGTTCCTCAGTAAAGCAGGTAAAATTATCGGCCAGTTTATGCAGCTGGACCAGTTCTTTGATAGCCCGGGCAACCGCATGGTCAGCATAAAGTGAACAGCCAGCGCCGTAGATGTTTATCCCCAGGCGCGGCTTACTCTTACAGTAAGCAAGATAAACAGGAGGCAGTGACGGTTCTGAGGCATCAATAATATTGATTTCATCCTCTAAAGCAGACTGAGCATCATTGAAAAGTTTTTCAGCTGCAGGGGGCAGTGAATCCGTATTAACAAGTCGAACCTCTTTTTGTGTACCATAGAAAAATGTTTTTGCCAGCAGGATACCTGTGCAGTGCCGCTCTATTATTTCTCCGATGGCGTGAATCGCTGCTTCAGTAAAACCATAACCCGCAGCGATACCTGCATTACTGGTATAGCGTCGCGCTGCGCTATAGTCTGTAGTGTCTCCCTGAATGATATGGCTGAAATATTCGCAATCCGTTAAAAAAAGAGGCCAGAGCAGTGACGCACAACCCTTTTTATCTGTAAATTCCACTGCTGCAATTTTGGCGGGTGATGATTTCGCAAGAATAGTCAATGGCAACATCCCGCGAAGTTCTGCCTGCTGAATGACTGACCCGAAGGGATATAACCTGCTTTTCTCTCTGAGTGCCGGAAAGCTTCTGTAATGTTCATAAGCTTCATAGAGTGCACCAACACTGGCTTCCTCTGCATAGCCTTTACCGCAGCCAGAAATCGGTTTGGTGCCACTTTCCCTGTTTAACAGCGTAACCGTAGCTGAAAGCGTATTGCCAAAGTTGTCATTTTTTATCTGAATATTCTGGCGGGAAAAATAACGCTCTATTGCGTTTCTTGACCGGGTAAGGGTGACAGATCTTTCAGGCAGGATAGTCATGATAAATGTCCATATTAAAGCGGCACAATAATGTGCCGCTGAAATGTTAGTCTTCAGACTGACTCTCTTCATCCGCCTGCGAGGCGGACGCTAACACTTCCTCTTCTTCAATAGTGAGTACGGCTTTGTTTGCATTCTCGCTATTGCTGTTGCTGATGCCTGAGTTTAAATATCCCATGATTAGACTCCTTTATTAGCAAACCGCTGATTGCGGCAGGGATATATTTAATTAACGTTCACTCTGAATTCAAACCCTGAATAATATAAATGTGCGCCAGATCAATTTATACTTATTGAAGTTTTTGGCAGTTTTATCTTTAATTTTTCATATTACTTTCCCGGAAATATTACTATTTATAAAATAATTCCTTGCCGCTTTATCGTTCATTTTCCGGGTGATTGATTTCAAAGGTAATATGAGGATTTTTATCTGCACGGCTATGCCTCTTTTTTTCTAAATAATTTCCTGATGGAGTTGCATAAATCAATCATCTCTTATCCCAGGGGAGGTCGGGTTCAGTAAGAAAAAATGTTGATTATTTCCCTCGCCATAAAAAAAGACGGCCCGGGGGCCGTCAAACGCCCCAGCGGTGGTTAAACACCGGGGCAGCGAGGTCACACAATGATGAAGAGGTTAGCCTTTAACACCGCCCGCTGTCAGACCGCTGACCAGCCAGCGCTGTGCCAGCAGGAATACCAGCGTAATGGGAATGGCAGACAACACCGCAGCGGCGGCAAAGTCGCCCCAGAGATAGTTCTGCGGATTTAAATATTGCTGCATACCAACGGCCAGCGTATAGCTGTTAACGTCACGCAGCAGCAGCGAAGCGACCGGCACTTCGGTGACCGCGGCGATAAAGGCCAGAATAAAGACCACTGCCAGAATCGGCACCGACAGCGGCAGCAGCACCAGACGAAACGCCTGCCAGGGCGTTGCGCCATCCAGCGCGGCCGCTTCTTCCAGCGAGCCATCGATGGTTTCGAAGTAGCCTTTAATGGTCCAGACGTGCAGCGCAATGCCGCCAAGATAGGCAAAGATTACGCCGCCGTGCGTATTGAGTCCGAGAAAGGGCACATACTGACCGAGCCGGTCAAACAATGCATAGAGCGCGACCAGCGACAGCACCGCCGGAAACATCTGGAAGATCAGCATACCTTTCAGCAGGGTTGCGCGGCCGGCAAAACGCATGCGGGCAAAGGCGTAGGCACAGGTCGTGGATAGCGTCACGATACCCAGCGCGCTTATCGCTGCGATCTTCACCGAGTTCCACAGCCAGAGCAGTACCGGGAAGGGTGGCGGTGTGACGCTGCCATCCGGCTGAGTCACGCTGAATCCCAGCGCCAGCTTCCAGTGCTCCCAGGAGATCTGCTCCGGGATCAGCGAGCCGGTCGCAAAATTGCCGGAACGCAGTGAAATAGCGACCACCATCAGCAGCGGAAACAGGATGGCGGCAATAAAAACCAGCAGCAGCAGATGCGTCAGCAGCAAACGAAGCTTTTGTGATTTGGGTTGTACCATTGCCATAATTTTTCCTCAGTCAAACTTCATGCGCACGGCTTTCAGGTTGATGACCGCCAGTGCCCCGACCAGCATGAAAATCAGCGTTGCAATCGCCGCCGCGAGGCCAAAGTCCTGCCCGCCGCCGCCCTCAAACGCAATACGCCAGGTGTAATTGACCAGCAGATCCGTGTAGCCGGCGGGCGTGGTAGTCCCGATCCGATCCGGTCCGCCGTTGGTAAGCAGCTGCACCAGAACAAAGTTATTAAAATTAAAGGCAAAGCTGGCAATCATCAGCGGCATAAGGGGCTTAAGCAGCAGCGGCAGCGTGATGCGGAAAAAATTCTGTAGCGGACCCGCGCCATCCATCGCGGAAGCCTCATACAGATCGTCCGGGATAGCTTTTAACAGCCCCATGCACAGAATCATCATGTAGGGATAGCCGAGCCAGGTATTCACGATGACCAGCATGGTACGCGCCAGCGCGGGATCGCTGAACCAGGCAGGCTGGACGCCAAACAGCGCCTTGAGCATGACGTTAACTTCACCAAAACTCTGGTTAAACAGCCCCTTGAAGATAAGGATGGAGATAAAAGCCGGTACGGCGTAGGGCAAAATCAGCATCACGCGGTAGATAGCCTTACCGCGCAGCGCTTCCCACTGCACCAGACAGGCCAGCACCATGCCCACTGCAACGGTCAGGATCACCGTCACCAGCGAGAAGATCAGCGTCCAGCCAAAAATGGCGAGAAACGGTTTCTGGATCCCTTCGTCAGTAAAGACGCGAACAAAGTTTTTCCAGCCCGCGTTAACGGTAAATCCAGGGCTCAGCTGTTCACTGCCCCAGCTGCCGTCAGCCGCAATCTGCTGGTAAAACCCCGTGTCCTGATTAGCCTGATAGCGTACGCCAGTTTGCTGATTTTTCAGCACGCCCTGGTGCCCGGCAACATAGAGCGGACGGGTACCCGAGAACTGGCGTAAGGAGCTCATCACCAGCTCACGTCCATCCGGCAACCGGGCACGGATCTGGCTTAGCGCCTGGCGATGCATGGTGATGACTTTCAGCGTGGCGCGCTGAGTAGCGGGCAGCGGCGCCTGCTGCAGCGTCAGGGTCTGTACGCTGCCGAAATCGAACGGCGTGGAGACGTAGCGTTCATCGCTGCTGCTGTCGCTGAGCACCAGCTGCCAGCGCCGATCGGCCGGGTAGAGCGCAAAATTCAGCCCGGCGCCATCCTGATACTGCCTGCCAAGCAGCACCTGCTGCGCCCGTTCCTGCGAAAGCTGATTGGTACTGCTGTAATTGGTGAACGCGATAGCGATAGTGCAGGCCAGCGGAAACAGCACAAAAATAGCCATGCCGGCCAGGCCCGGATAGACATAGCGCCAGGCATAAGCGCGGCGATTAGCATAAATCCAGATGCCGGTTGCGCTGACAATCAGCGTCATGAGCGCAAACAGGTACTCTCCCTGCACATACATCAGCACCAGCAGATAGCCGACTAACAGACAGCAGCCGCCAACCAGTACGCCTTTCAGCATCTGGCTGTACCGTTCCGTTTTTCCTGACATGATCCGAAATTCCTCAACAGCTGATAAAAAGCCGGACAGCGCCGGCTTCAGACAGGGTTTACTTGTTCAGACGGGTCTGCGCATCTTTCAGCGCGGCGTCCACGCTCTGGCGTCCTTTCAGCGCGTTAAGGGTGGCAGTGCGCATGGCGTACCAGAAGGCGGACATCTGTGGGATGTTTGGCATGATATCGCCGTTCTGTGCGTTGCTCATGGTGGCGGCGATACGCGGATCTTTCTCCAGAATTGCCTGATACGATTTCAGCGCCACGGCGCCCAGCGGCTTATCTTTATTGACCGCCTCAAGCCCGCTGTCGGTCAGCAGATAGTTCTCCAGAAACTCTTTTGCCAGCTCTTTGTTGGGGCTGGCGGCGTTGATACCGGCGCTCAGTACACCGACAAAGGTTTTAGAGGGTTTGCCATTGAGCGTTGGCAGGGTGGTCACCCCGTATTTGATGCCGCTCTTGTCGATGTTGCTCCACGCCCACGGACCATTAACCGTCATCGCCGTCTGCCCTTTATTGAATGCCGCTTCAGCGATGGAGTAGTCGGTATCCGCATTCAGCACTTTGGCTTTGACCTGATCCACAATGAACTGCATGCCCGCTTTCGCCCCGGCGTTATCCACGCCGGTGTCTTTGATATCAAATCCACTTTGCGTAGGTTTGAAAGCATAAGCACCGCCTGCCGCCAGCAGTGGCCAGGTGAAGTAAGGCTCCTGCAGGTTAAACATGATGGCGCTCTTGCCTTTGGCGCGCAGCTGCTTGTCCAGATCGGCGATGGCTTCCCAGCTTTTTGGCGGTTCGGCGACCAGATCTTTGTTATAAATCAGCGAGAGGGACTCGACCGATACCGGATAACCAATCAGCTTGCCGTTGTAGCGCACCGCATCCCAGGTAAAGGGAAACAGCTTGTCCTGCACATTTTTGTCAGGTGAGATCTCCGCCAGCAGACCTGACTGCGCATAGCCGCCAAAACGGTCGTGAGCCCAGAAAATGATATCGGGGCCATCACCGGTGGCGGCCACCTGCGGATACTTCTCCTCCATCTTATCCGGATGTTCCACGGTGACTTTGATGCCGGTCTCCTGCTCAAATTTTTTGCCAACCTCGGCCAGTCCGTTGTAGCCCTTGTCACCGTTGATCCAGATAACCAGTTTTCCCTCTTCGATCTTTGCGAGAGCCGAAGCAGAGAACAGCACGGCGGAGAGCGCGGAGAGGGCGAATAAGCGCGAGACGGTTTTCATTGTCATAAGTCCATCCTGTAAACGAAAGCGGGAAGTAAGCGTCCCGTTTATTGTCAGGTTCTGCAGCACGGTTTCATCCTCCTGCTCTCTACGCCTGCAGGCGTAAACGCGTGATCCTGCCTGCAAAAATCCCTGTTTTTATGGGCTGGCGCACACTTTCTCTCGCTTTTTTCTGCGTCTGACATCACAAAAATTTCTTCATCCGGCAGCTGGCAGCCGGCACGCATCCTTTCTCCTCCTCCCGGCTCATCCCCCGTGCATTCACGTTGTGGTGGAGGATGTCAGCGGCTGCCGGGGCTTTCATGATGAGCCACAGAATCGGCCAGCAGTCATATCAGCCAACAGGGCACGTTGAGAGGAAAAGTATTATGGCGAGCGTTGCGTTACGTCATGTCTCCAAAACATGGGGTGAAACCGAAGTCTCGAAAGATATCAATCTTGAGATTGCCGAAGGTGAATTTGTGGTGTTTGTCGGACCATCCGGCTGCGGTAAGTCGACCCTGCTGCGGATGATTGCCGGGCTTGAAACCATCACTAAAGGCGACCTGCTGATCGGCGGCAAGCGCATGAATGAGGTACCGCCAGCAGAGCGCGGGATCGGCATGGTGTTTCAGTCATATGCGCTTTATCCGCATCTGGACGTTGCGGAAAATATGTCCTTTGGCCTGAAGCTGGCCGGCGTCAGGCGCGCCGAGATCCAGCAGCGTGTAAACCAGGTAGCCGAGGTGCTGCAGCTGGCGCATCTGCTGGACAGGCGGCCCAAAGCGCTCTCTGGCGGTCAGCGGCAGCGGGTGGCGATTGGCCGGACACTGGTGGCTGAACCGCGCGTTTTTCTGCTCGACGAGCCGTTATCCAACCTTGATGCCGCGCTGCGCGTCCAGATGCGCATCGAAATTTCGCGACTGCATAAACGGCTGAAGCGCACCATGATCTACGTTACCCACGATCAGGTAGAAGCGATGACGCTCGCCGACAAAATTGTGGTGC
Organism: Pantoea sp. Acro-807; assembly: GCF_011752675.1. NCBI lineage: Bacteria > Pseudomonadati > Pseudomonadota > Gammaproteobacteria > Enterobacterales > Erwiniaceae > Pantoea > Pantoea sp. Acro-807. The sequence goes on from NZ_VWXE01000004.1 coordinate 67,284, forward strand.
TCGAAGCAGGGCGCATCGCGCAGATTGGCAAACCGCTGGAACTTTATCATTACCCCGCCAATCGCTTTGTCGCCGGATTTATCGGTTCCCCGCGGATGAATTTCCTTCCGGTAAAAGTAACCGCCACCGCAATCGATCAGGTTCAGGTGCGTCTGCCCAACAATCAGCTGGTCTGGCTGCCGGTCGAGAGCACCGGCGTGCAGATCGGCAGCAACATGTCGCTGGGTATCCGGCCTGAGCATCTGCTCTCCAGCGACATCGCCGATGTCACGCTGGAGGGAGAGGTGCAGGTCGTTGAGCAGCTCGGCAATGAAACGCAAATCCACATTCAAATACCCGCCATCCGTCAAAACCTGGTTTACCGCCAGGAGGACGTGGTGCTGGCAGAAGAGGGCGCCCTGATGGGCATCGGCCTGCCGCCGGAACGCTGCCATCTGTTTCGTGAAGATGGCAGCGCCTGTCGCAGGCTGCATCAGGAGCCTGGTGTGTACCCTGCAAAACAATAAAAGCAATGATCTCAGGAGATAAATAAATGATAACTCTGCGCAAACTCCCCGTGGCGATCGCTATCGCTGCGGGTACCCTGTCCGCCTCCTCTATGGCGGTGGACTTCACCGGTTACGCCCGTTCCGGCATTGGCTGGACCGGCAGCGGCGGTGAACAACAGTGCTTCCAGGCGACCGGCGCACAAAGTAAGTACCGTCTGGGTAACGAATGTGAAACCTACGCCGAGCTTAAGCTGGGACAGGAAGTCTGGAAGGAGGGCGATAAGAGTTTCTATTTTGACACCAACGTTGCCTACTCCGTATCGCAGCAGAATGACTGGGAGGCAACTTCACCTGCCTTCCGCGAAGCCAACGTTAAAGGCAAAAACCTGATTGATGCTTTGCCGGGCTCTACTATCTGGGCCGGTAAGCGCTTTTATCAGCGTCACGACGTGCATATGATCGACTTCTACTACTGGGATATCTCCGGTCCCGGCGCAGGCCTGGAAGATGTTGACCTCGGCTTCGGCAAACTCTCTTTCGCCGCCACGCGCTCATCAGAAGCGGGCGGCTCCTACACCTTCTCCAGCGATCGCATCCGCGACTACGCAACCAGCACCGCGAACGACGTGTTTGATGTGCGCCTGGCGGGTCTGGAAACCAACCCGGATGGCGTGCTGGAACTCGGCGTCGACTATGGCCGTGCTAACGCGCGCGACGGGTATCGTCTGGAGGATGGCGCGTCCAAAGATGGCTGGCTCTTCACCGCCGAACATACGCAGAGCATGCTGAAAGGCTACAACAAGTTTGTACTTCAGTACGCAACGGACGCGCTGACTTCGCAGGGCAAAGGGCTGCCGCAGGGCACGAATATCAATAACGACGGCAAAATGTACCGCGTGCTGGATCACGGTGCCATCTCGCTGGCCGAGCGCTGGGACCTGATGTACGTCGCGATGTATCAGAACACCGACCTCGATAATAATCGCGGCAACGAATGGTACACCGTGGGCGTGCGCCCGATGTACAAATGGACGCCTATCATGAGCACGCTGCTTGAGCTGGGCTACGACAACGTGAAGTCGCAGCAGGTCGGCGATCGCAACGGGCAGTACAAAATTACCCTGGCCCAGCAGTGGCAGGCGGGCGACAGCATCTGGTCCCGTCCGGCGCTGCGCCTGTTTGCAACCTATGCCAAATGGGATGAGAAGTGGGGCTATAGCAAAAATGCCGATGGCAACCTGACCACGCTGGCCGCTGCTGACAGCACCGGTAACGGCCTGTTCACCAACAGCCGGGGCGACAATGACGAGTGGAGCTTTGGCGCACAGATGGAAATCTGGTGGTAAGCCTCAGCGTTACCCTGTAACAGAATGGCCGCACCCGCCGGTGCGGCTCACCGATTAGGCAGCGCTGGCCATTGCCTGGTGCCGGCGCTGCCTCCAGCTATCAGAGATAAAACGATGAAAAAAACGCTTACCGCGCTCTGCCTGAGCGCTGCGCTGCTGACCGGCGTTACGCTGCCCGCTGTCGCTGATATTAATCTGGTGCCGCAGGATCTCTCCACCGCGCCCGCCGTTTCACCTGAAACTCTGCAGCGCCTGAACTGGCAACCTGCTGACACGTCGCGTGCGGTAACCACTCAGCTGCGCGACAGCGGCACCGGAGATGCTCTGCCGGGGATCCGTGGTCCGGTTGCGGCGTATAGTCTGCCAGCCAGTCAGGGTGAGCTGACCGTTACGCTGAGCAGTGAGGTTGCTGACAACCGCGTGTTCGCGCCTAATGTACTGGTGCTCGATGAAAACCTGCGTCCGGCAGCGTGGTTCCCGTCGCAGTTCTTTGCTTACCAGCAGCCGGGCGTCATGAGCGCCGATCGTCTTGAAGGCGTAATGAAACTGACGCCGGTGCCGGGACAGCAGAAAATTTATCTGCTGGTCTTTACCACCGACCGGGATCTGACCCAGACCACCACGCTGGTCGATCCGGCCAAAGCTTACGCGAAAGGCACCGGCCATGCGGTTCCTGATATTCCCGATCCGGTTGCCACACACAGCCAGAGCGGCAGGCTGAAGCTGAAAGTCTCCACCAGTTCCGCGTCCTCTATTCTGGTCGGCCCGCTGTTCGGTTCATCGGCATCGGCTCCGGTTGTGATCGGCAATACTCAGGCGCCTGCGCCCGCTGCCGTGCGTCCCTCCTCTGCCGTGAAGCCGGTGCCGCTGGAAAACGACACCGAAAGTTACTTCAATCAGAATATCCGTCAGGCGGTCAGCCAGGGCAACATTGATAAAGCGCTGAAGCTTCTGAATGAGGCCGAGCGACTGGGGTCCACCTCAGCGCGGCAAACGTTTATCAGCAGTGTAAAAGGCAAGGGGTGAACCTGCCCCGACAGTGCTGAGTTGCAGCACCTGGTGCGCTCCGGCGCACCTTTTTTATTGCAGAAACCGCCCCGGTCCGGGGCGTCTGATCAGGGGTGCCGCTGACGCACGTGACTGACCTCCTGCAGCAGGTGCGTAATCCCTTCATCCGTAAACATCGCCTCCAGCGACAGCGTGAGCTTGCGGCGCCAGTTAGGGTAACTGTCCACCGTACCGGGCACGTTTACCGGCCGATCCATATCGAGCCACTCCTCCGGCTGCAGGCCAAGCAGGGCGCTGTTACTGGCCGCCACCAGGTGGTGAACCGCACGGTTTATCGCGCGGCGCATGGGCGCACGGCCGCGCTGAAGCGGATAGCGGTGCGCCAGCGCTCCCTGCTGCTGCAGCGTATGCAGCAGCGCCTTTTTTGCCGCCGCGCGCTCGCGGTACAGACCCGACAGGATCGCTTTATCCGGATAGAGTCCCAGCCTGCTGCCCAGCGTTAAGTCATCACTCTGCCACCAGCCGCGCAGGGTAGGCATATCATGCGTGGTGACAACCGCCATCGCCTGCCGTGGCCAGGCTTCCGGCGCGCGAAACGCGCGCGTTGCCGTCTGCTCAAAGTAGAGCACTTTGTAGGAGTAGACGCCGCTGTCGCGCAGCTTAGCGACAATCGCTTCCGGTACGGTGCCCAGATCCTCACCTATCACCATACAGCGATGGCGCTGGCTCTCCAGCGCAAGAATGGCCAGCAGGGCATCAACCGGATAGTGAACGTAGGCGCCCTCAGCGGCCTTCTCATGTTGCGGGATCCACCAGAGGCGCAGCAGTGCCATTACGTGATCAATGCGCAGCGCGCCGCAGTCGCGCATATTGGCCCGCAGCAGATCGATCCACGGGGTAAACGCACGCATTGTCAGGATCTGCGGATCCATCGGTGGCAGCCCCCAGTTTTGCCCCAGCGGCCCCAGAATATCGGGCGGCGCACCCACGCTGGCCTGCAGACAATAGAGATCGCGTTCGCGCCAGGTCTCTGCGCCATCCTGCGCGACGCCTACCGCCAGATCGCGGTAGAGGCCAACCGGCATCTGCTGCGCGCAGCACACGGACCAGCAGGCCGCGAACTGAGAGGCAGCCAGCCACTGCAGCCAGAGGTAAAAGCGTACTTCGTCGCTATGTTCAATACGAAACGCCAGCACGGCGGCGCTGTCGGGATGCTGATACGCTTCCGGCCAGCTTTTCCAGCCGTACAGCGCAGGATTTTTGGCGCGCTGGTGCGCCTGCAGCGCATCAAACAACGCCTGACTCAGCAGGCTCTGTCCGCCCGCTTTAACAAACGCATCAAATTCCTGCATTACCGGTTCATCCGGCGAACGTCGTCTGAACTGTCTCCAGGCAAGGCGTAAGCCCTCCAGCTTTAGCGCGGTAACGGCGGCGTAATCTACGTATTCGCTGTCACGCGCGGCCGCAAGCCGCTGTTGGGTATCAGGCTGCTGCCACCACGCCTGCGCCGCCTCACTGAGTCTGAAATCCTCCACGCTATTGACGTCGATATAGAGCACATTCAGCCAGCGGCGCGAGGAGGGGCTGTAAGGGCTGGCACCCTCAGGATTAGCCGGAAAGAGGGCGTGCAGCGGATTAAGCCCGATAAATGCGCCGCCGCGCTGCGCGATCTCTGCCGCCATCTGGCGCAGATCGCCAAAGTCGCCGATGCCCCAGTTATGCTGCGATCGTAGCGTATAGAGCTGCACGCAGCAGCCCCAGAGCTTGTCGCCGGCCAGCAATGCCGGTGGCTCATAGCAGCGCGGTGGCGCAACAATCAGGCTGCAGCGCGACAGCAGCGCCGGCTGCGTCAGGGTCAGCTGATGATAGCCTTCCGGCAGTGCCGGCAACCGCAGCGTTTCACCAGGCTGGCACTCACCTGACCAGCGCTCGCCCGCTTCACTGGTCAGCTCCCATGCTGCCGCCCCGCTCAGCGCTGGCTCTACTACCACGGCTTCTCCGCCACGAAAAATTGCTACCGGGGGCAGCGCTGACGGTGTAGCGAGAGGCGGCTGTATGATCGTGTGCAGCCACTGCTCGGTGGCGGCCGGAATGCGGCGCGGTCTGCCGTGAGCATCAATATATTCCGGCGCGATCAGCGCTGCCGGAGTAAGCGTTGTCATTGTCATCTTCAGCGCACCGCCTGCCAGATTCGTTGCTGATAGTCACGAATAGCGCGATCGGCGCTGAACATGCCGCAGCGTGCGGTATTCAGGATCGCCGCGCGGGTCCAGGCTTCACTATCGGCCCAGCGTTTTTCTGCATCCTGCTGCGCATTGAGATAGTGACGGAAATCGGCCAGTACCAGATAAGGATCGCCACCCTCCGCCCCGAGACTTTTCACCAGCGCATCAAATGCCGTGCAATCGCCGTCGCTAAACGTGCCATCCTCCAGCGCCGTCAGCACCTGATGCAGCTGTTTATCTTTTTTGCGCCAGACTGCCGGGGCGTAGCCCGCGCTCTTCAGCGCGCTGACCTGCTCCACGGTATGGCCAAAGATAAAGATGTTCTCGTCGCCAACCTCGCGGGCAATCTCCACGTTAGCGCCATCCAGCGTACCGATAGTCAGGGCGCCGTTCAGCGCCAGTTTCATATTGCCGGTGCCTGACGCTTCTTTGCCGGCCGTGGAGATCTGTTCCGAGAGATCGGCTGCCGGGATCAGCCTTTCTGCGACCGAGACGTTATAGTCCGGGATAAACACCACTTTCAGCCGATCGCCCACGCGCTGGTCAGCATTTATCGTCATGGCAACTTTGTTAATGGCATAGATAATATTTTTGGCCAGCGCATAACCAGGTGCAGCTTTTGCGCCAAACAGCATCACGCGCGGCGCCAGGTTGGCCTGCGGATCGCTGACCAGCGTCTGCCACAGCGCAATAATATGCAGTAGCATCAGATGCTGACGCTTGTACTCATGCAGCCGTTTTATCTGTACATCAAACAGCGCGTCCGGATTGATCACAATGCCGGTTTTCTGTTCCACCCACTGTGCCAGATCGCGTTTGTTCTGCTGTTTGATGGCGCGATATTCTGCGCGGAATGAGGCGTCCTCTGCCAGCGGCTCCAGCGCGCGCAGCGCGTCGAGATCGGTCAGCCAGGGTTTATTCAGCGAGCGGTCGATCAGTGCAGCCAGTGCCGGGTTGCACTGGTTGATCCAGCGGCGCGGCGTCACGCCGTTTGTCACATTGTGGAATTTCGCCGGCCAGAGCGCGTGATATTCCGGAAAAAGATCCTCTGTCACCAGTTTTGAGTGCAGGGCAGCAACGCCGTTAACGGCAAAACAGGTCACCACGCAGAGGTTAGCCATACGCACCTGATGATTATGCACCACCGCCAGTCTGGCCCAGATGGCAGCATTACCGGGCCACTGCGCCTCAACCTGCTGCTTAAGTGCCGCATTGATGGCATTCACAATCATTATGTGGCGCGGCAGCAGGGTACGGAACAGCGTCAGATCCCAGCACTCCAGCGCCTCCGGCATCAGCGTGTGGTTGGTATAGGCGAAGGTGCGCTGCGTCAGCTGCCAGGCGCTTTCCCAGCTGAAATCATACTCATCCAGCAGCAGGCGCATCAGTTCCGGAATCGCCAGAGTGGGATGCGTATCGTTGAGCTGAATGACTTCGCGATCGGCCAGCGTGTCAATAGCGTGACCCGCCTGCTGATGGCGGCGCAGAATATCCGCCAGCGAACAGGCGCACTGGAAATATTGCTGCATCAGGCGCAGTTTCTTACCCGCCTGATGGTTATCGTTAGGGTAGAGCACTTTAGTCAGCTTCTCTGCATCAATGCCCTGCTTTTCCGCCCGCAAAAAATCGCCGTTATTGAACCGCTGCAGGTCAAATGGCTGCGCGTGGCTCGCCTGCCACAGGCGCAGCGGCTGAACCACCCCGTTCTGGTAACCCACAACCGGCAGATCCCAGGCCTCACCCTGCAGCTGAAACGCCGGGATCCAGCGGTTTTTTCCCTGCTCAGTTTTCACCTTGCCGCCCAGATTAACCGTTACCGTCAGCGCCGCATTATGGCGAAACCAGGGGTAGCGATTTCGCCCCCAGTCATCCGGCCGCTCCTGCTGCGCGCCGTCGCTGAAATGCTGCCGGAACAGTCCGTACTGATAATTGAGGCCATAACCGATAGCGGGCTGACCCGTGGTTGCCATCGCATCGAGAAAACAGGCGGCCAGGCGGCCCAGACCGCCGTTTCCCAGCGCCGGATCGATCTCCTGTTCCAGCACATCGCTCAGCGACTGCCCCTGTTGCTGCAGCAAATCGTTCAGCGCCGGGTACCAGCCGAGGTTAAGCAGGTTATTGCCGGTCAGACGGCCGGTGAGAAACTCCATCGAAATATAGTTAACGTGGCGCTGCGGTCCCGCTGCCGGCTGCGCGGGCAGTTCAGCCAGCAGTTCGGCAAGCGCACCGCTCAGGGCATGCCACCACTGCTGCCGGCTCATCGCCTGCGCGTCGGGCAGGCCAAAGCGCTGCCACTGTCGCGTCAGGGCAGCAGAAAAACGGTCGGAATCAAAAGGTAACTGGGTCATGGCTTAAGCATCCGTCAGAGGAAGAGGTCAGCGTGCATTTTGCCTGCGCCGGTTGTGTATCTCCTCCTCCCCGGCACTATTCAGGCAGGAGGATAGAGAGGGAGGAGAGGGTAAGGAAACTCCGAAAGCGTGACAGGAGTGTGATACCCCTCGCTTTTGTTAAGCCGCGCTGCTGAGTTCGCTTGCATTAAGATGGCGTATGGATAACGTGTATGTCGAATAATTACGAAGCGTAAAATAATACTGCGCAGACGTTAACGGAGGAGCGTGCGTCGATGTTGATCCCGTCAAAACTGAGTCGCCCTGTGCGCCATGACGCCATGGTGGTCCGTAGCCGTCTGCTGCAGAAACTGAATGCCGCCGCCGTTTACCGGTTAGTGCTGATTACCAGTCCCGCAGGGTACGGTAAAACCACGCTGATTTCGCAGTGGGCGGCAGAAAAGCGCGACCTGGGCTGGTATTCGCTGGATGAGGGGGATAATCAGCCGGAACGGTTTGCTGACTATCTGATTGCTGCGCTGCAGCAGGCCACTCAGGGCAGCTGCAGCCGCAGTGAATCACTGGCGCAAAAGCGGCACTACGTTAATCTCAATGCGCTTTTCTCGCAGCTGTTTATTGAGCTGGCTGACTATCAGCGTCCGGCCTGGCTGGTTATTGACGATTACCATCATATTACCAATCCGGTTATTCATGAGGCGATGCGCTTTTTTCTGAAGCATCAGCCGGAAAATCTGACCCTGGTGGTGCTGTCGCGCGGTCTGCCACAGCTGGGCATCGCCAATCTGCGCGTGCGTGAACAGCTGCTGGAGCTGAGCAGCCAGCAGCTCGCCTTTACGCACGATGAAGCTAAACAATTTTTTGATAACCGGCTGCAGGCGCCACTGCCCGGTGAAGAGAGCGACCAGCTGTGTGATGATGTGGCTGGCTGGGCGACCGCACTGCAGCTGATTGCTATCTCAGCCCGGCAGGGCGCAGGCTCAGCGCAGGACTCCGCGCGCCGTTTATCAGGCATCAACGCCAGCCATCTCACCGATTATCTGGTTGAGGAGGTTTTGGATACTGTCGATGCCGATACCCGCCAGTTCCTGCTGAAGAGTGCGCTGCTGCGCTCGATGAATGATGCCCTCGTGACGTCAGTCACGGGTGAAGATAATGGCCGCATGCGGCTGGAGGAGATTGAGCGGCAGGGGCTGTTTTTGCAGCGCATGGATAATGCGGGCGAGTGGTTCAGCTACCATCCGCTGTTTGGCAGTTTTCTGCGGCAGCGCTGTCAGTGGGAGCTTAGCGCGGAGCTGCCGGCCCTGCATCGTGCGGCGGCGCGAGGCTGGATGAGGCAGGGTTTCCCGGGCGAGGCGATCCACCATGCCCTGGCCTCGGGTGATACCGATATGCTGCGCGACGTGCTGCTGGAGCACGCCTGGACCCTGTTTAATCAAAGCGAACTGGCGCTGCTGGAGTCTTCCCTGCGGGTTCTGCCATGGCCACTGTTGCTGGAAAACCCGGAGCTGGTGCTGCTGCAGGCGTGGCTGATGCAGAGCCAGCATCGTTTTTCCGAAGTTAACAGCCTGCTGGCGCAGTTTGAACAGCAGCGCTGCTGTGAGATGGATGCCTCTCTGCAGGGCGAGCTGCACGCAATACGCGCTCAAGTGGCCATTAACGATGGCAATGCGGAAGAGGCCGCGCAGCTGGCGCGTCTTGCTCTGCAGCTGCTGCCGGCATCGAAAAGCTACAGCCGCATTGTCGCGACCTCTGTCCACGGTGAGGTCATGCACTGTAAAGGAGAGCTGGCTGATTCACTGGCGCTGATGCGTCAGACAGAGCAGATGGCGCGGCAAGAAGAGACCTGGCACTACGTTCTCTGGAGCCTGATCCAGCAGAGCGAGATTCTGTTTGCGCAGGGATTTTTACAATCGGCATGGGAGATGCAGGAAAAGGCGTTTCGTCTGGTTCACGAACAGCATCTCGCACAATTTCCGCTGCATGAGTTTCTGTTACGCATTCGCGCGCAGCTATTCTGGGCCTGGGGTCGGCTTGATGAAGCTGAACAGGCGGCTCGCAGTGGTATGCAGGTACTGCGCGGCTTTCCTCCGCAGCAGCAGATCCAGTGTCTGGGACTGCTGATCCAGTGCTCGCTGGCGCGGGGTAATCTGGATAATGCCCGGTCGCACATTACCCGGCTGGAGAATCTGCTCAATAATGGCACGCTGCATATCGACTGGATCGCCAACGCGGATAAAGCGCGTATCCTTTACTGGCAGCTGACCGGGGATAGCGCCAGCGCCAGTCAGTGGCTGCGCGTTACCTCCCGGCCGGCCAGCGCCAATAATCACTTCTTACAGGAGCAGTGGCGTAACGTGGCGCGGGCACAGCTTCTGGCGGGCGATCTGATTCAGGCGGAAGTGATTCTGGATGAGCTGAATGAGAATGCCCGGACGCTTCAGCTCACCAGCGATTTTAACAGCAACCTGCTGCTGCTTAATCAGCTTTACTGGCAGACTAATCGTAAACCCGATGCACAGCGGGTGCTGATTGCCGCCCTGAAGCTGGCGCGCAGTACAGGGTTTATGAGTCAGTTTGTGATTGAGGGCGAGATCATGGCGCAGCAGCTGCGGCAACTGTTGCAGCTTTCGGTGCTGGAAGAGATAGATGAACATCGCGCCCGCCGCATCCTGCACGAAATTAATAAGTATCACCGGCATAAATTTGCCCATTTTGATGAGGGCTTTGTCAGCCGTTTACTCAACCACCCCGATGTTCCGGAGCTGGTCCGCACCAGCCCACTGACGCAGCGCGAATGGCAGGTGCTGGGTCTGATCTATTCCGGTTACAGCAATGAGCAGATTGCCGGCGAGCTTGATGTCGCCGCTACCACCATCAAAACCCATATCCGCAACCTCTATCAGAAGCTGGGAGTGACCCATCGCAATGAAGCCATGCACGAAGCGCGGTCGATGTTGAGACTAATGGGGTATGTGTAAACGTCGTTAAGCGATACGCAATCCCGTATTACGCGCTATACCTTACCAGTACGCTTTTTTTTCCCCATTGGTGAGGTGAAGCATGAGTTCAATCGCATCAGCGACAGAACAGGCCAGCGATCTGTCTGCATTTATCGGAACCCATTTTGTTTATACCTATGATAACGGCTGGAAATATGAGTGGTATGCCCGTAACGCCACCACCTGCGACTACCGTATTCATCAGGGACTGGTAGGGGGACGCTGGGTTACCCATCAGAAGATGCATGCGGTGCAGTTTGCACCCGGTATCTATAAGGTTGACTGGCATGAACCCACCGGCACCTGCGTAAGCCTGCTGTTCGACCTCGAACGTAAACTTATTCACGGTACGATTTTTTTCCCGCAGTGGATCGCCGGGGAGGGGCAGCATCCGGAAAAAACGATCTGTTATCAGAATGAATTCATTGAAGATATGCAGCGTTTTCGTGACGAGGGACCGGCCTATCCCTATATTATTATCCCGGAATTTGCTCAGGTCACTTATATGAAAAATGAGGGGCCAGACAATGACGAGGTGATCAACATGGCACCGGGACAGATGCCGACTGATTATTTTGATAATAAGTAACGCCATAGCCGGAATCGCCCGTATTATGTGACAACGTCACTGAAAGCGGGTTATTCCGGCTCTCACTCTGAATTTGCATTTTATGACATTATTAACTATTGAAAGCAGTTAGTTACAGGCGTCCTGGCCAGACTTCGCTATGCTGAATAGTGCGCTACGCTAATATTATGTGCCTTAACGCTGCGAGGTAAGAGAAGGATGCTGCTGAGAAAAAAGAAGTTACGTTCGCACAGCGAAGATCGCCTGCTGGCGCTCACGCTGGCGACCACTGCAGGTATACTTAACGCCATGGCATTCGGTGCTTTTGGTTTTTTCCCCTCCCATATGACCGGTAACACCTCCCAAATCTCTGCTGAAGTTTCAGGTTCCGATCTGCAGGATCTGCTGTTTCTGGCCGGCTTAATTCTGGCATTTGTCACCGGCTCAATGATCGCGCGCCTGACGGTTGCCTGGGGGCTTAAACGCAATATCAGGACCATTTTTTGTCAGGTGCTTTTCATTGAGGGACTGCTTCTGCTGATGACGTCAGTGGTGGAGATCCTGTGGTACTCAGAACGTAACAACGGTGAAATCCTTGTCACGCTCGGCCTGCTGATGGGGATCCATAATTCCACCTCGACACAGCTCTCGTCTGGTCGCGTACGCTCAACGCACGTAACCGGTACGCTGACCGACGCCGGTATTGCGCTGGGCTCTTTTCTGCGGGCAACGTTCAGCAGCAGCGAAGCGGGTGAGCGCCATCTGCATCGCAAGCTTCTTTATACCCACCTTGTAACCATCTTCTCTTTCCTCACAGGCTGCGTGGCGGGCTATCTGCTGTTCCGGCACTTTGGCTTTGACGCGATGGCTATGCTGGGAATCGCGCTTTCGCTGATTGCAGCAGGCGGCATCGCCCGTACGCTGCATCTTACCGGCGTGCGTTTCTGGTAACCCGACAAACTATACAGCACTCCGGTGCTGTTTTTTGCTGATAAAACCGGCAGCGCTGGGTGAATTCTGCAGGGTAACCAGTGCTGCAATACCTGCAGAATTCACGTAGCGACGCCGGTTTTTTGAGCTGAAGCGCCACGTCCATCATCACAACTCCCGTCAATGCCCTCTTTATAAGTTCATATAAGTCCCATTATATGAAGTTATAGTGGCATATGATGATTGTGCAATAACAGGCGCTGATCTCGCTAAACACTACGCGGGAGAGTATTCAAACGTGATCGGTAAGGTATCGGGACACACACGCCGCGCGCGATTGATTTTCCCTGCAGCGTTCATCCGCAGGCAGGTGGCAACTGAAGAAAGATATCGTGTTCCACATATATCGTTCTGCTTAAGCTCTTGCCTTCAGTGAAACGGCGCGCGTGATAACGGTGTGTAATGAGCAATTAACACCAGCTGCTCACGTTGCCCACAGGCTTCAGTTGACACCCTGCAGCGGGTCAGGCTTGAAGCTGGTATTCAGAACCGAGAGGTCAACAGTTTTGGCTGCCCGCTCTAAATCATAAGCGGCCTGAATGCGCAGCCACATCGCAGGCGTACTGCCAATTACGGCCGATAATTTGATCGCCATCTCTGGCGTTACCGCTGTTGCTCCCGATACTATTCTTGAAGCGGTAGAGGGGGCTACAGCTAAAGCACGCGCCAGTTCTCTGATACCGATCTGAAGATCTTCCATAATATCGGCAATGATTTCACCCGCGTGCGGGGGGTTGTGCATAGTCATTAATGATAATCCTCATAATTCAGAATATAGGCGTCACCATCTTTGAATTCAAAAGTGATTCGCCAGTTTCCTGTAACCGTGATAGACCAGATACCTTGTCTGTCACCTTTAAGAGGATGCAACCTGTAGCCACTAAGGTTCATATCCTCAATTTTCTCAGCCAGGTCAATTACCCTCAGGCGCATACGTAGACGCTTCTCATGAGCTGCGTTAATCTTGCGGGTAGAGCCGGTTGTATAAAATTCTTCAAGTCCTTTATGTAGCCAGGTTTTGATCATCCTTGTATCCCAGTGTTGCTTAACAGGGAACACTATAGCATGTGTTGCATGGTAAGCAACATCTCATGGCGTGTAATTTAAGAGATGAACGTTAAGATAAAAAGGGAGAATAATTGTCTGGACTAGCGGGGCTACAGATGAACTAAAAAGATAGTTCATTTAACATAATCATGATTATGCGCACTTAAACGCGTGTAAGGCACAGCGCATATTCGCGCGTGCCTTACACCTTGCCGGATAAGTTTATCTGCACCAGACTATTTTGCCGTCAGCATGCCGTGCGGATCCAGCACATATTTGGCGGCAACGCCGGCGTCAAACTGAGCGTACCCCTGCGCCGCTTCTTCAAGCGGGATCACTTTGGCATTAACGATTTTCGCAATCGGCAAACGATCGTGCAGGATGGCGTTCATCAGCTGCCGGTTGTAACGCACCACCGGGGTTTGCCCGGTATGGAATGACTGCGCTTTAGACCAGCCGAGGCCGAACTTCAGGCTCAGGGAGCCTTCCTGTGCTGATTTATCGTGCGCGCCCGGATCTTCCGTCACATACAGACCCGGAATGCCGATATTACCGGCCACGCGGGTGATCTCCATCATCTGATTCAGCACCACCGCCGGCTGCTCCTTGCCGGAATGGCCGCGCGCTTCAAATCCGACGGCGTCGATAGCTGAATCGACTTCCGGCGTACCAGTGACCTGCGCAACCATCTCTCCCAGGCGGTCATGCTGACTCAGGTCGATCGGCACAAACCCCATTTTCCTGGCGTGCTCCAGACGCTCTTTGTTGAAGTCACCTACCATTACCACCGCCGCACCGAGGATCTGTGCTGATGCCGCCGCGGCCAGACCAACCGGACCGGCGCCTGCAACATAGGTGGTTGAGCCGACGCCCACACCCGCATTGATCGCACCGTGAAACCCGGTCGGTAAAATGTCTGACAGCATGGTCAGATCCAGAATTTTCGCCAGTGCCTGGTCACGGTCAGGGAATTTCAGCAGGTTAAAGTCCGCATAGGGCACCATCACATATTTCGCCTGCCCGCCTACCCAGCCGCCCATATCAACATAGCCAAACGCGCCGCCCGCGCGTGCCGGATTGACTGTCAGGCAGACGCCGGTATCGAGTTCACGGCAGCACCGGCAGCGCCCGCAGGCAACGTTAAACGGCACAGAGACAATATCACCGACGTTAAGCATCTCAACGTCAGCGCCCTTTTCGATAATTTCACCGGTAATTTCATGGCCGAGCACCATACCCGCAGGCGCGGTGGTACGTCCGCGCACCATATGCTGATCTGAGCCACAGATATTGGTGGAGAGCACTTTCAGGATCACGGCGTGCCCAATCTTCTTGCCGGCCGGATTAGCAAAGACCGGATCGGCAATATCCTGCACCTCGACTTTACCTGGCCCCTGATACACCACACCGCGGTTGGAATTTGCGCCCATAAAATCTCCATTATATGTTGATATGCACATTAACTGCCGGACACTTACGAAACCGTAAGATAATAAAGAGTGATGACGCGTTAAATCTAATACGCAATAGTGCGTAATTAAACAGGGAATGGATTACGCGTGCCGGAGTTGTGACTGGCTTCATGAATGCAACAAGTGGCTATACAGGAAAACCCATTAAATACATGTAGATAAATATATTAATTTTGAAATATCCGCGTTATGTCGCAAACTGACAGTACAATGTCGCACAGTGATACGCTATTAATTAAAACAGTTATTCGGGCAGGAAATTATTATTATCTCACCTGCCATTTCCTGCTTATATTTGAATAGAAGATAGCGTAATGAATGGCACGCATTATTTACGGTGCGGCGGTTTCTCAAACCACGGCGTGATCAGTAAATGCGGGATAGCGAGCGCAGCGAGCGCGGCAAACAGTGAACGCACGCCGGCGGTATCGGTGGGCTGCATCATAAACATGATCAGTACCGCCAGCAAAATAGCTGCCGTCAGCACCGGCCAGACGGCACGCAGGTAGTCAGCGTAATGTCTGAACCCCAGCAAATCGCGCCGTTCGCGGGTCTGCGGTAGCGCATGCAGGATCAGAAAGCCTACAGAAAAACCGACAAAAGGCGGCAGAAGCAGCAATGCCAGCGTCCCGGCCAGCAGACGCCTGTCGCGCCGTACAATGCCTGTCAGCAACAGCGCTGCGGCGGTAAAGCCGCCCGCTATAGCCAGACCCGCAGTCACGCTATCCGGCATGGCAGATGCCAGCCCGGCCTGATGTAAAATCGTTCTGTACGCTGTCAGATGCAGCGCGGCAGGCGTTGCAATCAGACTGATGCCGCGCGCCAGTCGTTCAGCCAGAGAGCCGTGCGGCGCATCTTCCAGCGCAAAATGGATGGCAGAGGCGAGCAGAAAGCCCGGTAGCGCGATTGCCGGACGCCAGTGCCACCAGAACAGGCACAGCACAATCACTACGCCGTAACCTGCCAGAAAAGCGCACTGCTGTTCGCGCCTGACAATCTCAAGATCGCTTGCACCGTGCGCCATGCCGATAATGCCAATGGCCACGACGGCAAACAGCAGCTGAACCGGCAGCGGGCTGAAAGAGGCAGCCAGAGCTGCCCCCCAGAGCGTCAGCCAGCCGGTATGCTGCCGCAGGATCATACCCGCACGGCACCATCGCGTTTTGCGTAGCGCAACGCTTTTTCCAGATTCGCCGCCGCGTAAAAGGCGTAGAAAACTTTGGCGATAATATCGAGAATCAGAAATGCCCAGATTGAAGCAGGATCAGAAATAATCTTCAGCCCTTCCGGCCCGATCAGAAATACCACCGGATAGATAAACCAGACCACCGTCAGCAGCGCCACGTTTTTGTTGTAGGCGCCTGCCAGTGCGCTGCCCCGCTCCGCCGCCATCGTACGCAGCGGCCCCCACAGCAGATAGATCACGCCGAGGAATGCAGCGCAGGACCAGAAATACCAGACCCATTTTCCTGCTGCGGTTTCCGCCAGCGAGGAGACAAGACCGGTCACAATCATCATCACATCCAGCACGATAATAGCGGTCAGAAAGCCGCCCATCTCGCCTGGCTTGCCATGCTCATGAAAGGCCAGCATAACCAGCCCCGCCAGCAGAATCGGCGTGGTCACAGACCAGTCAGCATAACGCGCCATATAGACCGTCGTGCCGCTGTCCAGGGTGAGGTTGCCATAGCCAAACGCCATTGCCAGATACGCCGTAGCGGCAATAAAAGGCACTGATGCATGCATCAGGGTGTGGTGACGGGAGGGAAACGTTTTACTGCCGGTGGCGTAAATCGCCAGTGATGCAAGCGCCATCACTGAAAATCCAATGAGAAATGCAGTCTGATCCATGTTGATTGCTCCTGTACAGCGGCGTCATTATCACGCCCGCTGCGCTGCCATAGAAAATTAAAAGGTAATGTTATATTCCGGGAGAGAATACGCTTAAAGTATATGGCGCTATTTGTATTGTGCCATTATTCAAAGCCATGATGGTATTAAGGAGAAAGAACTGGCAAAAAGTATCGTCCTCCGCGGGACATTATTTGTTTTTAATCAGGCATAAAATGTAATTTTTTATGTAAAGAAGAGTATACAAAATAGACAATTGCGGTTTAATGAAACAGAAAGTTAATTAATTTACTTTAAAATCAAAAATATAAATAGATGCTGCTGCACCAGCCTGATGTAGTGCACAAAAGGGATTGATGCAGGAAATTTATTTACCTGCATCTCTGATTTTCATTTTCTGCTATCAAAGCAATAACGCTGCTTTAGCGTGCAATAAACCTTTCGGGGAAGTCGGGAGAGAGGTGCTTAACGTCGTCATAGCGGCCAAAAAGGCGATAGCGGTTGCGGGCAATAAGGTTATATATCGCGTTGCTTACCGCATCGGGGAAATAACGCAGCAGCGCAAAAATACGCCAGCGACTGTGAAGGTTTTTCATTACGCGACAGATTGCCTGGGCGCGCAGCCAGTGTCCGTTTTCACCAATCAGCACGATGGTGCGGATATCGTCAACGGGCATGCTGACATGACGCAGCAACGTTTTGCCCTCCTCACTCTGCACGGTGGCAAACCGTACCCGCCGATCCAGCCGGTGTCGCAGCAAAAATGCCACCCAGCCATTGCAGAGTTTGCACACGCCGTCGTAAAGCACTACCTGTTCACCAGGCCTGAGATAGGGAATAGTCATGTAAGCGCCCACGGGATGAAGCGGCGGCATCCTCCTGACGCCGCCAGCCTGCATTAATCGATCAACTTCTCCAGGGAAAGCGGCAGATCGCGAATGCGCTTGCCGGTTGCGTGATAAACAGCATTACTGATGGCCGCAGCCATACCCACAATACCCAGTTCGCCCACAGCTTTTCCGCCCATCAGCGTGGCGTGATGATCCGGCTCACCCACGTCGATAGTGATAATTTCCGGTACGTCAGCGTTAACCGCAATCAGATAATCGGCGAGATTATTGTTCACGATGCGGGCGTTACGCGGATCGACCGCTCCGCCCTCCAGCAGCGCCTGCCCGAGCCCCATCACCATTCCGCCAATCCACTGGCTGCGCGCCAGTTTCGGATTATAAAGCCGTCCGCTGTCAAAGGCGGACACCATACGCCTGACGCGCACCGTACCGAAATCTTCATCCACGCGCACTTCAACAAACTGCGCGCCCCAGCTGTGTGAAGAAAATTCTTCCGGTGTGGTCATCCGCGACATCGAGTGCACCGCTTTATCCCGCTCCTCTGCGCTTTCGCCCGGCTTAAAGGTGCCGTCCGTTACCGCCAGCGTCTCTTCACCGCTCAGCCGCACCAGATCGCCCAGCGACACCGCACGCTCCGGCTGACCTTTCAGGCACACGCCTCCCGCGCAGAGCGTCAGCTGTTCAGCGTCGGTCTGCGGGAACGGCGCATCTGAAGAAGCACCTGCCAGCGCGTAGAGCCGGTCACGCAGCGCCACCGCCGTCTTATGCACGGCACCGGTCAGGTTGCCGGCCAGCTGCGAACCGCCCGCCACGCCGGCACGCGGCAGCCGGGTATCACCCAGTTCAACTTTAATGCGGGTAGAGTCAAGACAGAGCACTTCTGCCGCAGTCTGCGCCAGAATGGTGTAGGTTCCGGTGCCGATATCAGCACCTGCACTCTGCACCACCAGCTCACCCTGACTGTTGAGGATCAGGCGCGCCTCAGCCGGGGCTTTGTTTACCGGATAGGTTGCCGTTGCCATGCCCCAGCCTATCAGCTCGCGGCCTTCGCGCATTGAGCGCGGTGCCATAGTGCGATCTTTCCAGCCGAACGCTTCAGCCGCTGCGCTGTAAGCCTCTTTCAGACGGCGCGTACTCCACGGCAGATTTTCCTGCGGATCCTGTTCTGCATAGTTGCGCAGACGCAGCTCCAGCGGATCGATACCCAGCGCATAGGCCATCTCATCCATCGCCACCTCAAGTCCGAACGCGCTCGGGTTCTCGCCGGGCGCACGCATCCATCCTGGCGTAACGGTGTTGATAGCAGCCACATAATGACGCGAATAGACGTTTGGCACATCGTAGATACGTCCGGTGACTTTGTTCGTCCCTTCCGCGAACGTGTCAATGAGCGAGGTATCGCTCAGTCCTTCATGCAGGATCGCCAGCAGTTTTCCATCCTGTGCGGCACCCATCTCAATAGTCTGCTGCGTCGCCGGACGACCGCCCAGTCCGGTAAAGGTCTGCGGGCGCGACAGCGCCACTTTCACCGGACGCGTCAGCGCGCGCGATGCCACGCAGGCCAGCGCCACATGGGTATAGGGCACGGGTTTTGATCCAAAACCGCCGCCCACATAGGGAGAAATCACCCGAACCTGCTGCTGCTCAATGCCGAGCCATTCAGCTATTTCAGTCTGTGCTCCCATCACCCACTGGCTTGGCTCCCATACCGTGAGCGCATTATCCTGCCATGAGGCGATGCAGGCGTGCGGTTCCATCGGCATGTTATATTCACGCGGTGTGGCGTAGCAGCTTTTGATTTTCACTTCTGCCTGCGCCATCGCCTGCTGCGCATTACCCATTTCAACGGTAGCGCTCTCCTGGCGCTCTGCTGCCGGATCGTCCATCCAGACCAGCGGCTTCGCTTCTTCATAGCGCACTTTCACGAGGCTGGCAGCCCAGGTCGCCTGCTCAAACGTTTCTGCCACCACCAGCCCGATGTTCTGACCGTTATGAATGATTTTGTCATCCTGCAGCGGTGTGTAGGTAGACTGCGCCGCGCCGCCGTCAGCAATGGCGGTGGGCTTGTTGATCTTCAGCGGATTGAGATGGGTATAAATCGCCACTACGCCAGGCTGCTGTTCCGCCTCTGCGGTGTCAATATCCGTCATCCGGCCGCTGGCGATAGTGGACTGCACCACCACGCCATACAGCATATTCTCAGGCTGATACTCCGCCGCATAGCGCGCGGCGCCGGTGACTTTCACCACGCCGTCGCCCCGACTGCGTCCGGCACCGAGTGCCTGATAGTTCTGTTCCTGCTTGTCCATACAATTTCCCCGTTACGCCTTGCCGCCAGCCTGAAGTAGTGCACGTGCAATCACGCGCGGTGTCAGCACTTTTTTGTGCTGATTCTGCGGCAGGGTTTTCGCATCCTGCACGATACGCTCTGCGGCACGACGCAGCGTCTGTTCATCAAACGGCTGGCCGCGCAGCGCCCCTTCCACCTGCTGCGCCCGCCAGGGTTTTGTCGCCACGCCGCCGACGGCGATACGCACGTCGCGGATCCGGTCGCCATTCAGCTCAATACCGACAGCAGCGCTGGCGGCAGCAAACTCATACGAGCTGCGATCGCGCACCTTCAGGTAGTGCGAATGTTTAAGCGCGGCGGTGCGCGGCAGTTCCACCGCGATAATCATCTCATCACTGGCGAGATCGTGCTCGAGATGCGGCGTATCGCCGGGCAGCAGATAGAACTGATCGATCGGGATACGGCGCTCCCGCTGTGCGGCATTGCGCACGATAACCACGGCATCAAAGGCGGTCAGTGCGACAGCCAGATCGCCCGGATAAACCGCAATACAGCTGTCACTGGTACCCAGAATGGCGTGGTTGCCGTTAATGCCCTCCAGCGCGGCGCAGCCCGAGCCCGGATTGCGCTTATTACAGGCGCTGAACGTATGCGGATCGCGGAAGTAAACGCAGCGGGTACGCTGCAGCAGGTTGCCGCCGATGGTGGCCATGTTACGCAGCTGCGGCGACGCCGCCTGCCACAGGCTGTGATAAATCGCCGGCGCTTCACGCTGACACTCTGCGTGATGCTCCAGTTCACTCATGCGCGTCAGCGCGCCAATGCGCAGGCTGTCAGAGCTGAACGCAATTTCACGCATCTCCTGCAGGCCGCTGATATCCACCAGCGCTGCAGGCTGTTCCACGTCACATTTCATTAAGTCAATCTGCGTGGTGCCCCCTGCCAGAAACCGGCTGCTGGCACGCTGCTTCTGCTGCAGCGCCTGTTCAGGGCTGCTCGCCGCAAGGTAGTCAAACGGATTCATCGCGCCTCCGAACTGAGATCGGCGGCGGCCTGCTGAATAGCGTCGACGATATTAGGATAAGCACCGCAGCGGCAAAGATTACCGCTCATATATTCCCGGATCTCATCGGCAGATCCGGCATGTCCTTCGGCAATGCAGGCGGCGGCAGACATGATCTGCCCCGGCGTGCAGTAGCCGCACTGAAACGCGTCATGCTCCAGAAAACGCGCCTGAACCGGATGCAGCGTGCCATCAGGTCGCGCCAGACCTTCAATAGTGGTGACCTGCTGCCCGTTGGCCTGTACAGCCAGCGTCAGGCAGCTCAGCACCCGCTTGCCATTGATATGCACGGTACAGGCGCCGCACTGGCCCTGATCGCAGCCCTTTTTTGTACCGGTCAGCGTCAGGTGTTCACGCAGCGCGTCCAGCAGCGTCACGCGCGGGTCGACGCTAAGTTCAATGGGCTGCCCATTGACTTCGAGGTGCAGTTGTATGTTTTCTGACATGGCTCATTTCCAATAGTGAAAGAATCGATCGGGATGCGCGTTTAGGATCTCTTAATAGCGTGCGCACCCGCTAAGTCTAGACGCTGAGCGCATTTCGGAAGGCGTTGTCAGAAAAAAGGACAAACTTTGTGAGGGATTAGCGCAAAAATGCCATAGCGCAAAGGGCTATGGCTGCCGGAACGGGCTTACTGGCGTGCTGCAAGGCCATTTTTATGGCGCACAATGTCCGCCATAATCGATAGTGCGATTTCTGCCGGCGTTTTGCTGCCAATATCCAGCCCCACCGGCGCGTGAATGCGCGTCAGCTGCTCAGGGGTCAATCCGGCGATCTCCGCCAGACGCGACAGCCGCCGGCTGCTGTTGCGCTTCGAGCCCATCGCGCCGAGGTAAAATGCCGGCAGCATCACCGCTTCCATCATCGTCAGGTCATCGATTCGCGGATCGTGGGTCAGTGACAGAATCGCCGTTGCGCTGTGACACCCCTCACGCTCCAGATAACGGGCCGGAAAACAGCGTATAATCCGCACGCCAGCCTGTAACTCCGCACCCATATTCTCCAGCACCTCATCGCGATGCTCGCAGACCAGCGTCTCAAACCCCAGCGCCTGCGCAAAGTTGGCGCAGTAAATGCCTACGCTGGAGAGACCGGCGATAATCAGGCGCGGCGGCGCAGAGAGCGTCAGCGTAACCTGGTTGCCAGTAATGTGCGCTGCGGTCTGCTGCGTATAGGGGTGCGTCTCTATGCCGGCGCAGGGGTGCGGCAGCAGCAGCGTTTTACTGATGGCTTCGGCCCGAACCAGCGCATCGTGCATCTGACGCAGATAGTGAATGGATGCCGCTCCCTGCGGCAGCTTTTCCACCAGAATATCCAGCACGCCGCCGCATGGCAGTGCCCGGTCAGGCGTCAGCCCGCCATCGCCATAGCGCACAACAGCGCTCGCCTCGCTGAAAGCATCTGCTGCTATGCGCTGGCGAAAATCCTCCTCCACACAGCCGCCGGAGAGCGAGCCGCAGAAGTGTCCATCGGCGCGGATCGCCATCATGGCGCCCGGCGGACGCGGCGAGGAGCCAAAGGTGCTCAGTACGGTACAAAGCCATACCGGATGTGCTTCTGCCCAGTGCTGCGCGGTTTCAAGAACCTGCACATCAAGGTGATACATGAATTGCTCCGTCGTAATGTCCCCCTTTTTTACCTGCAGGGACCTGAATCTTCCTATGAGTAAATGTCACATTTGGCGTTTCGTCTAATCGGCGCGGAATTTTTCCCGCCCGTGACGTTTACCGGCCCCGCCCGCTGCGTCACAATAGCCGGTTCGTATAACGCAACCCTTTACAGGAGTGGTATGAAACCTCTGTTTGTCTACGGTACGCTGCAGCCTGGGCACGATAACGCCTGGCTTCTGGAGCAGATAGGCGGCGAGTGGCTGGCCGGCAGCGTCAGCGGCACCTATTATGCGCGGGGCTGGGGCGCTGCCGCGGACTTTCCCGGCGTGGTGCTCTCACCGGAGGGCGCGCGCGTACCGGGCTATCTGTTTTTCTCGCCGCATCTCGACGCGCACTGGCCGATGCTCGACGCGTTTGAAGAGGGATACGATCGCGTGCCGGTCGCCGTGACCACCGACCGGGGTGAGCAGATTAGCGCCTGGGTTTACGAGCTGCAGCCCGCGACAGAGTAACTATCCTTATCGGATCAGCTGATAAGGAGAGATTATGATTACGCTCTGTACTGCCTGCGGCACCTCTTACGCCGAACCGGCTCCCCGGCGCTGTCCCGTCTGTGAAGATGAGCGCCAGTTTATTCCGCCAGGCGGACAGCGCTGGATAGCGCAGGCGGATTTACGCGCCGCACATACCAACCGATGGCAGCAGCACCTGCCCGGACTGCTTTCGCTGCAGAGCCTGCCGGCATTTGGTATTAATCAGCGCGCTTTTCTACTCTGTACCCCGCACGGCAATATTCTCTGGGACTGCATCGCTCATCTGGATGACGCCACTGAAACGCTGATCCATGCGCTGGGAGGCGTGCAGGCGATAGCCATCTCCCATCCCCACTACTACACCACGATGCAGGACTGGGCCGCCGCTTTCAGCGCCCCCGTCTGGCTGCACGCCAGCGACAGAGAGTGGATCATGCGCGACAGCCCGTGGATCCGTTTATGGCAGGAGGAGGAGCATACCCTGCTGCCAGGCATCACGCTGCTGCGTCTTGGCGGCCATTTTGCCGGTGGCACGGTGCTGCACTGGCAGCGTAATTCGGGGGTAATGCTGAGTGGCGATATTTTGCAGGTAACGCCAGGCGCGGATGCCGTCTCGTTTATGTGGAGCTATCCCAATATGCTGCCGCTCTCTGCCCGGGTGGTGCGCGACATGATGCAGCGGTTGCAGAACCGGCATTTTGCCCAGCTTTACGGCGCATTTGACGGCCGTGAGATCCTGCAGGATGCCGATAGCGCCGTCGCACGTTCCGCGCAGCGCTATCTCAACTGCCTGAAGTAGCGCATAACTTATGCAGTAAAAGCATAAGCCACCTGTTAATTATGGATGTACAGACGTCTGGACGCATATTATAGTCCGGGGCTGACAAGAATAAGGATGCTGCAAACATGAAAAAACATTTACTGACCGCGCTGCTGGCCGCTTCTGTTACGCTGCTTAGCGCCTGCGACAATAATAACGACGAAAAAATCAAAGTTGCGATCAACAGCGGCCCGGATGAACAGCTCTGGCAGACAGTGAAGCAGGTCGCCCATGACAAATATAAGCTGGATGTTGAGGTGATTGCGTTTAACGATTATGTGCAGCCCAACGAGGCGCTCTACAATAAAGACGTGGATGCAAACGCCTTCCAGAGTCTGCCCTATCTTGAGATGCAGTCAAAAGAGCGCGGTTATAAATTTGCGGTAATCACCAATACCTTTGTATTCCCGATTGCCGGCTACTCCCGCAAAATTAAAAGCCTGAACGAACTGCCGGATGGCGCGACGATCACGCTGTCAAACGAAGCCACCACGCTGGGTCGCAGCCTGCTGCTGCTGCAGGCGCAGGGCCTGATTAAAGTGAAACCTGAAGCGGGTCTGCTGCCTACCACGCTGGATATCACTGCTAATCCTAAAAAGCTGAAGTTTGTTGAAGTTGATACGCCGCAGCTGGCACGCACGCTGGACGATCCGCAGGTCTATCTTTCCATCATCAATAACAACTTTGCGGCGCTGGTAAATCTCTCCGCCTCACGCGACGGTATGTTTATGGAAGGTAAAGCATCGCCATACGTCAATGCCATTGTGGCGCGTGAAGATAATAAAGAGAGTGCGAACGTGCAGAAACTGAAAGAGGCCTTCCGCTCGCAGCCGGTACTGGATAAAGCCAACGAGATTTATAAAGGCGATATTATCAAAGGCTGGTAAACGCTGCCTGCTCCACGCCTCTTCTCCGGAGAAAGAGAAGAGCGCGTCATTATTACGTTTTACGGCTCTTCTGAACTATCTGCCGTGGCGTCCCGTCCGGGCCGCCACGCTCTTTTTTAATTAGCAGGCATGATAAATGCAGCATCCGGCTTTGTGCATTGCTTCACAGTTACGGTAAATAATCCTCCGGTTAAATCCTGTAACTGTTTTTTGAATTCTGATCCAGTCAATAGTAAAGCCCGGAAATTAAATAAGTGTCATAACAGTCGGCTAACCTTTAAACCTGATAAAGAACAGGGTTATGCCTTCCTGTTTTTGATCACGCTGTTATTTTATCCTGTTAAAAATCGCCACCTCGCTTTTTTGCCTTCTGCGCCCGCAACGTCTATAAAACCAACAGAATTTGCCTTAAATATCGTCACGCCTGCCCTGCCTGAACATAAAGCCAGGCACTTAGTTCATGCTGAAAAACATTATGCGCTTCGTGCTGTCCGCTCTTTTAGCGCGGTGAATTCATCATGTTGCTGAAAAATCGTTTACCGGAGGATGTATGAGATTCACCCTGAATCCCATTGCGTTAGGAATAGTGGCAGTACAGACCGCGCTCTGCGTCCCATTTGCCAGCCAGGCTGCCGCTCTTGGTCCCTACAATCCCCGCGATAACGATCAACAAAACGGCGCGCTGATTGTCACCAGCGGCAGCCAGACCCTGACCGGCAATCAGGCATTTGAAACAGGCATTGATGGCGCAATAAATACGACGCTCGGGCAGGTCAGCATCGTCTCTGGCGCCGGATTTATCGATGGGGCGAGACTTGATACCGGCCCGCAAAATTTTGCTATTACCGTGCCGGATCTCACCACAGGCGGCAATACGACCTTTCAGGTTTTCGATTCAGCCAGTCTGGTAGCACTGGCACCGGTTAGCAGCACCACCGTGGTGCCAGACCTGCAAAACGTGAATAACAATCAGTATATTAACGCGCGCGTAGCGGATGTAACCGGCAGCGGAAGCTCGCTGGATGTCGCTATCGGGCAGAGCAATGCCAGCAGCAGTGCCAGTACCAATGCCTGGAGCATGGCGGCAAAAAACACCACGCTGTTTCAGGCCAGTAATGGCGGGGTGATTAACTGGAACAGCAATAACCGTATCACCTTCACCGGTTCAGCAGCAGATGTAGCCGGAAGTGGCGCAACTGACAGTCTGAGCGTGCAAAACCTCGCCACTTACCACGGCAGCTTCAGCGTACAAACGCTGGATGGCAGGCGCACCTCTTTTAACGTGACCAATGCCAGTCAGCTGCAGCGCTATAACAACTGGCTGGTGAGTCAGCTGCAAAACGGCAATCTCGCCACGGCCAGTTACCTCAGCGAATTTAATAAAGCCGTCACCCTCACTGATGAACAAATTGTTTACAGCGTCAGCGCCACGCCGCCGGATGAGATCACACAGCCCCTGGGTAACCGTATCGTGATCAATGCTGAGGGTGCCGGTTCACAGATTACTGTTGCCGCAGATAAAACGCTTGAGGCGGTCGGCGCGAACGGCGGTGCCGTGCGGGTTGCATCCGGTGCCAGCGCCACCATCGATGGCAAGCTGGCCAGCCGGGGTACGGCACTCTCGCTGGATGATGCCAGCGCAACTAATAGCAGCAGCGGGGTGATCAACGGCGGCTTTCTCAACCGGATTGACGGCACCGGTGTGGGCGCGGCCAGCAGCAACGCGACGGCGGTTACGGTACAAAACAACGGCAGCTTTACCAATAATGGCGTGCTGAACCTCGGCACCACCGGCAGCAATCTTGCCAATGGCGTCGCTGGTATCCGGCTGGATTCCAGCGCGCAGGCGAGTAACAGCGGGAATATTAACGTTGGCGTTAATGGCTCGGCCGCACGCGGCACCACCTCTGGCGTTCTGCTCACGGCCGATAGCAGCCGCTTTACTAATAACAGCGCGGGCACCATTTACATCGGACGCGGTCCGCAAAACAGCCTGAGCGATAGCGTGGCGGAAACCGCGATGAATCAGAGCGGTCTGACCAGCGGTATTGCCCTGCTGGCGAATGGCAGCGCGATCAGTGAAGGCAGCATCGTACTGGGTTCCCGCGTGCAGAATGCGGCCGGCATGTCCGTCAGCAGTGCGAACAACGCCACGCTCATCAACAGCGGCACTATTGATGTTAACGGCAGTGCGGCGCGCGTGCCGCGCGAAAACACCGGCATGCTGGTCAGTAACAGCAGCGGTACACTGGAGAATCGCGGCACTATCAATCTCAACGGTGTTAACGGCACCGGCCTCAAAGTACTGGCTGGCAATGGCAGTACGGCGGCAGCGAGTTCCACCGGTACGATCAACGTGGCAGGCGGTGCCGATCCCGCCAGCGGCACACGCAACTTTGGCGTCTGGGTAGAGGGACAGGGTAGCGGCACAGCACAGGCTAATGTGGATGGGCGCATCAATCTGACAGGCAACGGTGCAATTGGCGTACACGCACGCGGTAATGCCACCGTGAATGTTACCGAGGATGCGATCCCGGCTTTCAGTACCGGCAGTCAGCAAATCGGCTTCTTTGCCTATGGTCCGAATGCGCTGATTAACGTAGCGGATAACAATGCTTTTGACGTCACCACCCGTAACTCCACGCTGTTTCGTATCGAACAGGGTGCCGAATTTGATGGTTCAGATACCACGCTGACTGCCTCCGGCGCGGGAGGCGTGGCGATCAACGGCACCGGTGCTGACGGCACCACGGTTAACACCCGTAACGCCACGCTGAACGTCAGCGGGATCGGTGCGACGGGCGTAAATATTGAAGGCGGTGCGCTGGGCAATATTGATGCTGCAACCACTATTAATCTCACCGGCAGCAATGCCATCGGGGCGATCGCCGACGGACAAAAACATACGCTGACCGGTGCCAGCAGCCGCGCTCCGGTTGCCGATACGCGACTTATTTCAGCGGCAGAGCTTGATTCGGCGCAGGACGCTATTACCGGCTATCTGGCGCGTAATCGCGCCCGGCTTACCAACAGCGGCAATATCATCTTCAGTGGCGCCAGCACCACCGGGATGCGCGTGGAGAGCGGTGCCAGCGGCAGCAACAGCGGCAATATCAGTATCAGCGGAGGCGGCAGCGGCATCGTGGTTAATAGTGCGGGCAGCACGTTTGCTACCACCGCCAGCAATAGCGGTAACATTGATGTCAATGGCGGCAGCGTACGTAATCGCACGCGCGGCGTGACGGCCAGCGGCGCACTGGCCGTAGCCACGCTTGATGCCGGCACGCTTACCCTGAATGGTGTCGGTGCAATGGGTGCTGAAGCGCTCAGCGGTGCACAGGTTAATATCGCCGCGGGATCAACGCCGATCTTTAACAACAGCAATCAGATCGCTTACCACGCAGCGGGTAGCGGCTCTCGTATCACTTCGGCAACGCGTGCGCTGGACATCACGACTGCGGGCTCCACCGGCTACCGCATTGACGAGGGGGCAGCGCTCGGTTTCACCGCCGCGAGTACGCTCAACGCCAGTGCAGCAAACGCCACCGGCGTCATTGTTTCCGGCAATGGCAGCACGCTAAACAGCACGAACGCCAGCTTTACCGCCAGCGGCGCAGGCAGTACGGCGGTTCGCATCGAGGGAGGCGCGACAGCCACGCTGGACCGCAGCAGCACGCTTAACCTGAGCGGCGAGAATGCCGTTGGCGTACTGGCGAATACGCTGCGCAGCGACCTCAGTAATGCGCTGGATGGCAGCGCTGCCGCAACGCGGGTCACCAGCAACGCCAGTATCCGCGGTGCCGGCGTTGGTGCAACGGGTTTCGATATCACCAATGGCGCTACCCTGATCAACAATGGTGCGCTTAGTCTGAGCGGAAATAACAGTATCGGCATCCGCTCCCGTGCCGGCAGTACCTTAACCAATAACGGTGTGGTCACAATCACCCGCGGCACCGGGCTGGATGTTGCCGGTCGCGGCAGTACGCTTGCGCAGGGTGGCATCATCACTGTTGAAAACGGCGTAGCCGGTGTGCGTATCAGCGAGGGGGCCAGCCTGGCGCTGACCGGTCGTAATACCGCAATTACCGCGCGCGGTACTGCCCACGGCATTTTACTGGACGAGGGGGCCGCCGCGCTCAGCGCCCGCGATGCCAGCATCAATGTCTCCGGCAGCGGCAACGGCATAGAGAACCGGGCAGAACTCAGTAATGTCACGCTCAGCAACCTGACGCTTAACGTCAGCAACGGCAACGGCATTCGTACCGGCGTGGCGTTTGATCCCGCTTCCACCGTCACGGCAAACGTCAGCGGCAACGGCAACGGTCTGAACATTGCGAATGCCGACGGCAGCACGACGCGTGGCGATCTGACGCTGGGTTCGGGCTACGTGTTCAACGTCACCGGCGCAGGCGGTAGCGGGATTCGGGCCAATACCACCGGTGATATTTTCACCGCTGCCAGCGTGAACATTAATAATGCCGCAGGCGGATCGGCGCTGATCTCCAGTACGGCTGGCACCATTGTGAACACCGGAACGCTCCGCTCCGCCAGCCTGAGTGCACCGGTTGTGGATTTACGTGGTGGTAAGACGGTGTTCGAAAACTTCGGCACGATTATTACCGCCACGCCGCAAACTCAGGCGGTGGCTGGCAGCAATGCCGATGACGTTATTTTGCTGACCGAAGGCGAAGTGCGCGGCGATATCAATCCCGGCGGCGGATCTGACACCTTTCGCTGGAGCGGCGGCTCGCTCAACGGCAGCCTGACAATGGGCGATGGTAACAACAATCAGGCCAGCGTCAGCGGCGTCAGCCTCAGCACCACTTACCATCTCACCAGCGGCAGCGGAGCCGGCAACAGTCTCACATTCAGCCAGATCGACGGGCGTGGCGGCAGCTTTAGCGCCGACGATCGCAGCAAGGGCGTCAATCTCGGCACCGGCTGGAGCACCATTAACTTTGCGGATGCGCGCTGGACTCTGACCGATAATCTGCAGCTGGCACGCAGCACCATCAACATTGACAGGGCATCCACCTTGTACGCGGGTAATAATGTACATCCGCTGCTGGCTGGCGGTACGGCCAGCTCGCTGGTGGTTAATAACAGCGGTACGCTGGACCTCACCAACGGTGCCGGTTCACCGGGCAATACGCTGGACATCAACGGCTCGCTGGTGTCGGCGGGCGGTCAGGCCAACCTGATCACCCGACTGAACGAAGGGGGAGCGCCTGGCAATCAATTTACCGATCGCATTAACGTGACCGGCAACGCCAGCGGTACCACGCTGCTGAATGTGCAGCCGGACGCAGCCAGCAGCGGTGCGCTGACCGATCTCAATCGCAACGGTGGCGTGGAAGGCAATGAAGGTATTTCGCTGGCGCAGGTAGGTGGTAACGCGGCTGCCGGCAGCTTTGCGCTGGCGGACGGCTATCTTGGGGCCGGACCGTGGCAGTATCGTTTATACACTTTCGCACCGGGCAGCAGCGATCCGGCGCAGCGCCTGGTCAGCGGCAGCGGGAACCGCTACTGGGATTATCGCCTGGCAAACTATCTCATTTGCGAGAACAGCAGCAGCTGCCAGCCTGCGCTGATTACCGATGCCTTTGGTAGCGAACAAACTTATGACGCGCGTCCGGCCGTGGTACCACAGGTGCCCTCTTATGTTTCAGCGCCCGTGGGGCTGGCTTATTATACCGCTGCCATTGTTGATGACCTGCATAAACGTCTGGGTGAGCTGCGCCACGGAGAGCGGCGCGCTGACGACAACGGCGGCGAGATGTTTCTCCGCTACATTGGTTCTGACCTGAAATACCAGAGCGATCGCAGCTTCCGCAATTACGGATACGATTTTGATCTCGATTACAGCGCAGTCCAGCTCGGTGGCAATCTGCTGCGGCTTGATGGCGATAGCGACTCCCTGCGCGGCGGTATAGCGTATACGCGCGGCAATACGCGCCTGCGCCCGAAGGCAGCGGATGGCTACAGCAGCACCACCTTTAACAGCGACAGCCTGGCGCTCTACAGCACCTGGCAACGTGATAACGGCTTTTATCTGGATGGGGTGTTGTCATTTGACCGGCATCGTGGTGACACCAACATCGCGCGGCAAAAACAGGTGGCTAAGCTGAAAGGAGACGGCTGGACCGCTTCACTGGAGAGCGGCTATCCGTTTGCTCTGGGTGACGGCTATCAACTGGAACCGCAGGCGCAGCTGCTCTATATGCAGCTAAACATGAATGATTTTACCGACAAGGATGGCAGCAAAGTGCGCTACGGCGATTATGACCAGACGATTGGCCGGCTGGGCGCACGCCTCGATCGCACCTGGAGTGATGAGCATCAGCGCCAGTATACGCCCTGGCTGCGGGCAAATTATTACAAAGGCTGGGGCGGCGCGGCGCGGACATCGGTCGCTGCTGCAGATAATCCGGCACTGGGCGCGACGTTTACCAGCGGGCGTTTTGGTCAGATGTGGGAAGCGGGCGCGGGCGGCACGGTGACGCTGCGCAATGACGTTTCGCTCTATGCCGAAGCGGATTACCGTAAAGCGCTCGACGGGAACGGTGCCAAAGGATGGCGCTACAATGCTGGCGTACGCTGGCAGTTCTGAACCGGCCGGAGACACAGGACGCTCCCGACAGGTCGTCCCGTGTCTCCCTGTACCTGCTCTCCAGGCTGACTGAGTCAGCACGCTGTTTATCTGGCTGTTAAACGCGCAGCGATATAAAAAACGCGTAAAAATTTGCGCTCCCGGCGTAAAAATGGTGTGTAAATATTCGCCACCCTCTCCCTGCCTGCGCCGAAAACCGCTATCTTCGCCGCTATAACTCCGGCGCTGAAGAGACCGCGCCTCTCTGTTAACCTGAGCAGGAAATTCATGAAACACCCGCACAAAGCCTCGCTGCCTGCCGGCATGCTGGCTGCTGCCGGTATCGTCTTTGGTGATATCGGGACCAGCCCGCTTTATACCCTGAAAGAGTGCCTGTCGATTCTGCCCGACGGCAGCGTTACACCGGCTGCCGTCATGGGCTTTTTATCGCTCATCTTCTGGGCGCTGACGCTGATTGTTACCCTGAAGTATGTCTGTTTCGTCATGCGCGCGGATGATGACGGAGAGGGAGGCATCCTGACGCTGATGGCGCTGGCGCGACGCGGCGTCAGCAGCAAAGCGGGGCACGCTGTGATGCTGGCCGGTCTCATCGGCGGCGCGTTCTTTTATGGTGACGGGGTGATCACCCCGGCGATTTCGGTGCTCTCCGCCATTGAAGGCATTGAAGTGGTTTCACCGGCGCTGGAGCGGATTGTGGTCCCGCTGGCGCTGGTTATTCTGACGCTGCTGTTTGTCATTCAGCGCCAGGGCACTGAAAAGGTCAGCCGCATATTCGGGCCGGTAATGTTTGTCTGGTTTGCCGCCATTGCGCTGCTCGGCGTACGCGGCATTTTGCTTAACCCGCAGGTGCTTCAGGCGCTGAGTCCGCACTATGCGCTCGACTTTTTGCTGAGCCACTCTGCGCTGTCGCTGGCGGCGCTCGGCATGGTGGTGCTGGCCGTTACCGGTGCCGAGGCGCTCTATGCTGACATGGGGCATCTGGGTAAAACCCCTATCCGCCTTGCCTGGCTGGTTATCGCTATGCCGGCGCTGGTGCTTAACTATTTTGGTCAGGGCGCACTGGTGATGGCGAACAGCGCCGCGATCAGTAATCCCTTTTACCTGCTGGCGCCGGCGTGGGGGCAGATCCCGCTGATTGTGCTCTCGACGCTGGCAACGGTTATCGCCGCGCAGGCGGTGATTTCGGGCGTCTATACGCTGACGCATCAGGCGATACGGCAGGGCTTTCTGCCGCCGATGCGCATTATCTTTACCTCGCATACCGAGTCAGGTCAGATCTACATTCCGGTCGTGAACTGGCTGCTGTTTACCGCCGTGATGCTGGTGGTAGTGGCCTTTCGTGAGTCGTCGGCGCTCTCCTCTGCTTACGGCATTGTCGTGACCGGTACAATGGTGATCACCGCCGGGCTGGCAGGCGTGGTGGCGCAACGCAACTGGCGCTGGCCGCTGCCGCTGGCGGGGCTGTTCCTGCTGATGATGCTGTGCATCGACGTGCCGCTGTTTATCGCAAACCTGATGAAGCTGCTGTCAGGCGGCTGGATCCCGGTGCTGCTGGCGCTGACCATGATGGCGCTGATGCTTATCTGGAGCAGCGAGCGCAACCGGCTGATCCGGCGTCTCGACAGCAGTCAGGCCAGCCTGCTGGCGCTGGTCAGCTCGCTGGAAAAAAGCCCGCCCAGCCGCGTGGAGGGCACCGCCGTGTTTCTGGCGCGTAAAGAGTTTGAGATCCCGCAGGCGCTGCTGCACAACCTTAAACATAACCGCGTGCTGCACCGTCGCGTCGTGCTGCTGCATATCCGCACCGTCGACACGCCGCGCGTGCATAACCAGCAGCGTATAACGCTGACGCCGCTTTCCGCCTCCTTCTGGCAGGTCACTGCCGCCTATGGCTGGCGTGAAACGCCGTCGATGGCTGAGATCCTGCACCTGTGCGGGCTGGAGGGCTTTGGCTGCTCGGTCAATGAAGCGTCTTTCTTTACTTCCCACGACACGCTGGTGATGAAACAGCGTCGTGGTCTGGCGCGCCTGCGCGGCGGCATTTTTCACTTTTGCCAGCGCAATGCGCTGCGCGCTCATGAACAGTTTCATATCCCGCCCAACCGCGTCATTGAACTGGGTGGTCAGCGCGAGTTTTGATCGGGTAAGTGCACCAAAACACAGCATAAACCTGTAAGCAGATGCAACCAGGTTGCTCTAAGAGTGACAAAGTTGTGGCAGAATTTTTCTTAACAACTTATTAGCAATTAAAGCTAAACCAGACGGCGCGGCAGAGTGTTTAGTCACTCTGTCGCCCGCGCTTTTTAAGCCGGGCAGAAAAATGCATAACGAACCCATACCGTGCAATTCTCTCAGGAGCAGGCCTATGAAAGCGTTAATCAATGATGTTATCTCTATTTTTACCCCGCAGGATATTCAGCCGGTGCTGGTGCGTGCCGATCTGACGCCACAGCAGATCGCTTCGCTGCGCCCCACCAGCGTAACCAGCGTGAGCTGGGCAACCTCAATGGAAGATCTGACCGATGCGGTGGTTAAAAAGACGCTGGCTGCCGGGGCGGCGGGATATCATATCAGTGATGTGGAGTCGCATGAGCCGGCGCATGACGGGCACCCGGTGCTGGCGGCGAAAGCGACGCTCTATCACACCGGTGATGAGATTGCGCTAAACGGCTAACGCTCTGCGCCTGCTGAATAACCGGCGGGCGCAATTATCCGCACTTTTATTTGCTTTAAGTTCAGCCTGTGGTTATAAAGAATAACCGCGCAACAGAAGCGGTTATCCTGCTGATATTGACATCGCCTCTCCCGCCTTATTTGCTGCTTATTTAACCTGAATGTAATTATGTAACTTAATTAATCCGCGTAAATAGTTAAATAACTAAAAACAGGTTAATCTTTCCGTAACAATATTTTAATTTGCCATCCGAATTTTTAACGTTCATCTGCATTGAATAAAGAACAGGACTGGCATGAATCAGACCAAAAAAATTGTGTCCGCGCTTTCGCTGACCGCACTGCTTGTTTCTTCAGCGGTTCACGCTGAGAACGCACCAGAAAAAACCGACGTGCTGCTGATTGGCGGCGGGATCATGAGTGCCTCTCTGGGCACCTGGCTGCAGGAGCTGCAACCGGGCTGGAAACAGCTGATGGTTGAGCGTCTCGACGGCGTGGCGATGGAGTCGTCCAATGGCTGGAACAATGCCGGTACCGGTCACTCTGCTAACATGGAGCTGAACTACACGCCAGAGCGTGCAGACGGTTCAATCGACGTTAGCAAAGCGCTGGAGATCAACGAATCATTCATGATCACCCGCCAGTTCCTGACCAGCCAGGTTGAGCGCGGTGTGCTGCACGATCCGCGTTCGTTCATCAACTCTACGCCGCACATGAGCTTTGTCTGGGGTGATAAGAACGTTGAGTATCTGACTAAACGTTACGCCGCGCTGCAGAAAACCACCCTGTTCCAGGGCATGAAGTTCTCAACCGATCACAAGCAGATTGAGCAGTGGGCACCGCTGGTGATGGAAGGCCGCGATCCGGCACAGAAAGTTGCTGCGACCTGGACACCGGTCGGTACTGACGTCAACTACGGTGAAATTACCCGTCAGCTGATCGGCAGCCTGAAAAAAGATCAGAACTTCACGCTGGAAACGTCGTCTGAAGTGACCGATTTCAAACGTAACGGTGATAACTCCTGGCACGTCACGATTAAAGATGTGAAGAGCGGTAAAGATCGCAGCGTTGATGCGAAGTATGTCTTTATCGGTGCCGGCGGCGCGGCCATCAAGCTGCTGCAGAAAACCGGCATTCCGGAAGCGGATAATTACGGCGGTTTCCCGGTAGGCGGCTCATTCCTGATGACCGAAAACCCGGAGATCACCAGCCGTCACCTGCAGAAAGTGTATGGTCAGGCTTCCGTAGGTGCACCGCCGATGTCGGTTCCGCATATCGATGCGCGTAACCTCGACGGTAAAAAAGTGGTGCTGTTCGGGCCGTTCGCCACCTTCTCAACCAAATACCTGAAAAATGGTTCGCTGTTCGATCTGCTGAGCGCGACCACCACCAGCAACGTTATGCCGATGACCCACGTGGGTATCGATAACTTTGACCTGGTGAAATATCTGATTGGTCAGGTAATGCTGAACGATGACGACCGCTTTGCCGCGCTGAAAGAGTACTATCCGAACGCGCGTAAAGAGGACTGGAAACTGATCCAGGCGGGTCAGCGCGTACAGATCATCAAGAAAGATGCGGACAAAGGCGGCGTGCTGAAACTCGGTACAGAAATTGTCACCGATCAGCAGAAAACCGTGGCGGCCCTGCTGGGCGCGTCACCGGGTGCTTCAACCGCTGCGCCTATCACTCTGAACGTAATGAAATCGCTGTTCCCGCAGCAGTTTGCTTCACCGGAGTGGCAGGAAAAAATCCGTACTATCGTGCCGAGCTTTGGCCAGAAACTGAATGGCAATACCGCGCTGACGCAGCAGGTGTGGGATAACACCGCGTCTGTACTGCAGCTGACCAAACCACCTGTCATCAATATGAGCGAGCAGCAGGCCGCGCCGATGCAGGCTAAGCCGCGCGAAGAATCTGCTAAACAGGATATGGCGCTCTAATCGCGACCAGCCCTGAATCCCGAGCCGGACACTGTCCGGCTTTTTTTATGCCGGTAATCCGTTAGCGGAGCGCGCAAAATAGCTGTTGAGCAGTCGCCAGAGATAGTGCGCAGCGGGCGTCATGCGGTGATCGGCGCTGTGCAGCAGCTGACACTGACTCTCGCGCGCAATGCGGTGATCGAGCGGTATCGCGACCAGCCGATCGCAATCGTGAATGCTTCTCAGCGTCTGCGGCGTCATAAACGCCACGCCCTGCCCGGCCAGCGCCAGAGAAACGGCGCTGGTAAACAGGTTACAGCTACAGGCGGGCGTAAAGATGAGTCCTTCACTCCTGAACATGGCATTCAGATAGCGCTGGAGACCAAACTGCTCATCCATGCCGATGAGCCGGTGCTCAGCCAGCTGTGACAGCGTAACTTTATCCAGCGCGGCCAGCGGATGTGAGGGGGGCACGACCGCACAGATCGGACCGCGCCTGAAGCTGTTACAGCGGAGTCCGGGCGGGCCGGAGGGGCCAAAACTCACCGCCATATCCACCTCACCTTTTGCCAGCAGCGTCAGCGTGGTCTGCATATCTCCCGACTGAATATTCACAAAAACCGCCGGGTAAGCCTGAGAGAACTCGGCAATAACGTGACGGATCACTTCGTCTGCCATCCCCTGGCCCACGCGCAGCGTAACGCTGCCGCCGCGCATATGGCGCATATCCTGCAGCTGCCGCTCCAGCTGACGGCGGCGCTGACTGGTCAGCGCATAATCCTCTGCCAGCAGTTTACCCGCATCGGTCAGGACCACATTTCTGCCGCGTCGTTCCAGCAGCGGCAGTTGCAGCGCGCGCTCCAGCTGCGCCAGCTGGCGGCTGATGGCGGAAGCATTGACGCCCAGCGCATCTGCAGCGCGGCGGATCCCGCCGTGCATTCCGACTTCATACAGGTAGCTTATCGATTTTTCGGGATAGCTGGATAATGTCATACTTTCCGCTTATCTGTTGATCTGAGAGCAACAATAATAGCCAGCGCAGCTTATTTTTCTACCGTGTTTTTTCTGCGCATACTGCCTGTGCAAACCCGACAGACAGGAAAACTATAAAATGAAAGCGATTACTCTTTATCTGGAACAGCATGCCGCAGATATTCTGGCGGACATAAAAACGCTGGTGGCGGCTGAATCTCCCTCTGATGACAAATCTGCCGTTGACGCCTGCGGTGAAGTGCTGCAGCAGCTATTTCAGCAGCGTCTTAACGTGCGTGCGGAAATAACACCGCAGCAGCACTATGGTAATAACCTGAAATTTTCGCTGGGCGGACAAACGCCGCAGAGCACCATTATTGGCCATTTCGATACCGTCTGGAATAAAGGCGAGCTTACGCTGCGTGAAGAAGAGGGACGCCTGTACGGCCCCGGCATTCTCGATATGAAAGCGGGTCTGGTGCAGGCGATCTGGGCAGTACGCGCACTGCAGCAGCTTGATCTGCCAGGCTGGCAAAATGTGGTGTTTCTCTGCAACAGTGATGAGGAGCTGGGCAGCCCCGGTTCGCAGCAGTGGATTGAAACCCACGCCCGGGGCTCCGCCCAGGTATTTGTTGTCGAGCCAGCGGTAGCGGGCAGCGGCGCGCTGAAGGTCGCCCGCAAAGGCACCGGCCGCTATGACCTTACGCTGACCGGCCTGGCGGCGCACGCCGGCAACAATCCGGAAGAAGGTGTCAGCGCGGTGCAGGAGATGGCGCAGCAGATTCTGGCGCTGCACGCGCTCAACGCGCCCGAACGTGGCACTACGGTCAACGTCGGCGTTGCCAGCGGCGGCAGCCGGGCGAACGTGGTGGCGGATCGCGCGCGTCTGGAAGTGGATACGCGCGTCACCTCTGAAGAGGAGGCGGCCCGCCTGCACGCGGCAATTATGCAGCTCCAGCCGCATGACCCGCGCGTGACCCTGCATATCAGCGGTGAACAGGGGCGCCCGCCCATGCGCCAGAGCGCGGCATCACGCGCACTGTTTGCCCGCGCGGCGCACATCGGTCGTCAACTGGGCCTGACGCTGGAAGGCGCCTCCGTGGGCGGCGGCAGCGACGGCAACTTTACCGCCGCACTCGGGCTGCCCACGCTGGATGGGCTGGGCGCCACCGGTGCCGGTATTCACGCGCGGCATGAGCATATTATTGTTGCGGAGGTGGTGCAGCGTACGGCGCTGCTGGCTGGCCTGCTGAGCGGAGAGACGCCATGACACAGATATCGCTGGAAAAACCGGACAGGGCTGTGCGCCAGCGGGAGGGCCTCAGCCCCTACCTGCTGCTGTTTATTATTCTGGCGCTGGCCGCCGTGGCGACCTGGATTATACCGGCGGGCGTCTACGATTATGAGACGCGCGACGGCATTAAGTTTGCCGTCAAAGAGAGTCTGCATGCGGTGCCGCAGAGCGGTGTGCTCCCGCTGGAGATCTTTATGGCGATCGCTGCGGGCATGGTTAAACAGGCCCCCATTATCTTTCTGATCCTGTTTACCGGAGGCGTACTGGCGGTAATCGAGAAAACCGGGGCGATAGCGACGGCTCTGCAGGCGCTGTCGCGCAGCAGCACGCTGAGTGATACGCGCATAATCATTATTTTCGCCGTGATTTTCTCGCTGCTCGGCACCACCGGCGTGGTCGTCAATGCGGTGGTCGCCTTTGTGCCGATCGGACTGCTGGTGGGGCGCTCACTCGGACTCTCCCCTATGCTTGGGGCCTCGCTGGTCTATCTGACCTGCGCCGCCGGATATAACGTCGCGATCCTGAATCCGGCCACCACCGGGCTGACGCAGCATCTGGCGCAGCTGCCGCTGTTCTCCGGCATGCTGCTGCGCGCCCTGACCTGCCTGCTGTTTGTGGTCAGCGCCGCGCTTTATCTGATCCACGCCGTGCGCCGTGCGCGTAAAAACGGTGAGTGCCGGCCCGCTATGTCTGCCGCTGCGGAGAGTATTGCTCCGGTAACCGGACGACATAAGCTGATTCTGGCGACCACGGCGCTGGCGCTGCTGCTCTTTATTGCCGGTACGGTGCGCTATCACTGGGGCACCCGTGAGATGTCAGCGATGTTTATTCTGCTGACTATTATCGTCGGACTGATGGGCCGTCTCTCAGGATCGGACATTGCCAACACCTTCCTGGCAGGCTGCGCCACGCTGGTCAAAGGGGCGTTTATCGTGGGGATGGCCGCTGCCATTTCACTGGTGCTGCAGCAGGGCAATGTCCTCGACCCGATCGTCGGGTTTCTTTCCGATCTGCTGGAGCCGGTGCCCGCCTGGCTGGCAACGATCGGCATGTTTATCAGCGCCGCGCTGATCCACTTTGGTATCTCATCCGGCTCGGGAGAATCGGCGCTTCTGATCCCTATTTTCTCACCGCTGGGCGATAACCTTGGCCTGACGCGCCAGGTGATGGTGCAGTCGGTACTGCTGGGTGAAGGGATCGTCAACTGTATGAGCCCGACGTCCGGCGTGCTGATGGCGGTGCTCGCCACGGCAGGCGTTTCATTCGGTCAGTGGCTGCGCTTTGTTGCCCCGGTCATCGCAATCTGGTTTGTGATCTGTGTGGTGATGCTGCTGACAGGGGTCGCTATCAACTGGGGGCCGTTCTGACCCGACGCTTTTCAGGCAGCGCCGCCTGATACCAGGCGCTGCCGTATCCGGTGGCGGGGATCCGCTTATTTAGCGCGATCCTGTTTTCCCCGACGCCATATTGTTCTGGATCATCATTTATTTATTTATAAAAAGACGAACGTTAAAAATAGATATCAAGCTTCTGTGAGCCGTGACGATAGTAAATTGACGGCAGAGCACGCGTTCCGCCTCCCTCTGACCTGCATTTCATTATCTCACTAAAGGTGAATTTTATGGGCCTTGCTCACTCCCTCTCAAATATTAAAATCGGAAAGAAACTGGGAGCCGGTTTTATTATTGTGATAGCCGCCTCACTGGCAATCACTGTTATCGCATTTGATTGTTTTCGCAGCATTAAAGATAACTCAGCCCGGCGCACCGTGACGGTTGAGATGGTGAATACGCTCAGTAAAGCACGGCTGAATCGCACTCTGTATCAGTACACGAAAGATGAGCAGTTTGCCGTGCGGAACGTTGAGGCGCTGAAAGAATTTACCGCGCTTTATCAGCGTCTGGAAAGCTTTAGCTGGAACGCAGAGGGGCTGCAGAAAGTGAACCAGCTGGGTGAACTGATGCACAGCTATCAGGATCAGCGCGAAAAATTTATTGCCGCCGCTAAAGAAACCACCACGGCCTTCAGTGCAATTACGCCTGCCGCGCTGATTAAGCTGGCACATCAGCTGGAGTCGCTGAATCGCGGCCTGACGCCAGAGACCGCGCCGCCGGTTATGCAGCTTACGGCGACCCTCTACGATACCGCTAATATTGAAGAGAACTTCCTGAAAAATCCCGGCGAAACCAGCAGAGACGCCATAGCGGATAAATTTATCACCATCACCACCCTGACCGAACTGCTCGACAGTTTTAATCAGGGGGATATCACTACCGCAACGCAGGCCGTGCTGGCCGCGGTCAATCAGCAGCGCCCCGCCCTGGCGCCCTACCTGAACGCTTTTAACAGCGAGAAAAGTGAATCCATCATCCTGACGGGCGCGGCGGAGCGGCTGAATGCGGGCGTGGCAGATATGTTCAGCTATCAGTCGCAGCTTTCTGCTTCGTTTATCAAAGGCGCTGAGTGGCGCATCGCTATCGCTGCCGCGATCTGCGTGGTGCTGAGCCTGCTGATTGCCTGGCGCATTACGCGCAGCATTACGCACCCGCTGCGTGAAACGCTCAGCGCGGCGCAGCGCATTGCCGCAGGCGATCTGACCACGTCGCTGAAAACCACCCGTGGCGATGAGCTGGGAGAGCTGATGCAGGCGGTTGACAGCATGAACCATAGCCTGCAGACGATTATCGCTAACGTGCGCAGCGGCGTCAGCAGCGTGGCGCGCGCCTCCGCAGAGATTGCCGCCGGCAATACCGATCTCTCTTCCCGCACCGAGCAGCAGAGTGCTGCCGTGGTGCAGACCGCCGCGAGTATGGAACAGCTGACCTCTACGGTGAAGCAGAACGCTGAGAATGCGCATCACGCCAGCCAGCTGGCGGCCGACGCCTCCGGCAATGCTGGCCGCGGCGGCGAGATTGTTCGCGACGTGATCGCTACCATGAGCGGTATCAGTCAGAGCTCCGGTAAAATTGGTGAAATCATCAATGTCATCAACAGTATCTCGTTCCAGACCAATATCCTGGCGCTGAACGCAGCGGTTGAAGCGGCGCGGGCCGGAGAACAGGGACGCGGTTTTGCCGTGGTAGCGGGCGAAGTCAGAAACCTGGCGCAGCGCAGCTCTGTGGCGGCAAAAGAGATTGAGACGCTGATCCGCGAATCACTGGATCGCGTCAGCGACGGCTCAGCGCTGGTGGATCGTGCCGGTACGACAATGAATGATATTGTGCAGTCGGTGACGCAGGTGCGCGACATTATGGGTGAGATTGCCGCCGCCTCTGATGAACAGAACCGGGGCATCTCGCAGATTGCGCAGGCGATGTCGGAGATGGATACCACCACCCAGCAGAATGCGGCTCTCGTTGAGGAGTCTTCTGCCGCAGCAAGCTCGCTGGAGTCGCAGGCGATTGAACTGGAGAAAACCGTGGCCATCTTCCGTCTTTCCGCGGAACAGGAAAATGCCGCCCGGGTTGCTCCGAAGCCCGTGCTGACGCCGTCGCCGGCTAAACCCCGGCCTGTGTCCACAGCGGACGCCAGCTGGGAAAGCTTTTAACCTGCGCCGACCAGAAAAAAGCCCGTAAGCGGATAAACCAGCTTACGGGCTGTATGTTTGCCGGCGTCAGGCTGTACGCCGGCCACCTATTATCCGATCAGAAATCGTAACCCACGGTCGCAACAATTGAGCGCTCAGCGCCCCAGTAGCAGTAGCCCGTGCCGTAGCAGGCGGCGACATATTCCCGGTCGGTGAGGTTATTGGCATTAACCTGTACATAAGCCCCTTTCAGCTGGCTGTTCCAGGCGCCGAGATCGGCGCGGACCGACGCGTCAAACAGAGTAGCTGAAGGCAGGCGGCGGGTATTTTCATTATCAGCCCACTGTTTGCCGATGTAACGCACGCCGGCGCCCACGCTCAGACCGTAGTCAAACTGATATTTGCTCCAGAGCGAAGCCATAGAGTTGGGGGTGACATAAGGCGTGTGGCCATCGTTGCCATCCACTGAATCTTTATAACGCACGTGGCTGAGCGTGTAGTTAGCGATGGTGCTGAGACGCGGCGTCAGCTGGGTATGCGCCTCCAGCTCCAGCCCCTGTGAATGCACTTTACCGGCAGGCACAAAATAAGAACCCTGCACAATACGGTTGCCGACATCTTTCTGCGTAAGATCGTACACCGCTGCGGTGTAGAGATCGGAGGTCCCCGGCGGCTGATATTTCACGCCCGCTTCATACTGCTCTGCGGTAGTGGGTTTCAGCAGGTTGCCGTTCTGGCCCGAGAGCGACTGCGGCGTAATAGCCTGGCTGTAACTCACATAAGGTGAGACACCGTTGTCAAACGCATAAAGCAGCGCGGCACGACCGCCCACGTGGTCATCCTGACGCCGGTTTTTGGTCGCCTGATCGTAGTTCTCAGTCTGCGACACAATGCGGTCATAGCGGCCCGACAGGTCAAGATGCCACTTATCCCAGACCATCTCATCCTGCAGGTAGACGCCGGTCTGATAGTAGTAGCGCTGCGAGCGCTCGAAGGTATACACGTCGTTGGCACCCACGGAGGCCCCGGTCCGCGCATTCAGCTGACTGGCGTTGCCGCTTGCGTCATGCAGGTCGTTTTTATACTGATGGTATTCCGCGCCCAGCACCACTTTATGGTCTACTGCGCCAGTGGCGAAATCTGCTTCCAGCTGATTATCGATCGCGTACGCTTTCAGCGATGAACGCGAGCCGGAGTAGTAGCGGTTCAGCAGATCTGAATTGTTCCCAGTCCAGCCGATTTGATACACCTGATCGAGATCGACGTTTGAGTGGGAGTAGCTGGCATTAGAGCGGAAGGCCCAGGTGTCATTAAAGCGGTGGGCAAACTCGGCGCTGTAGATCTGCTCGCGGCGTTTAAACTGGTCGAGTGAACTCTGACCGTCGTAGAAACCATTGCTCAGCTTATAGCCGTTGTGTTCGGTGATGCTGCCCTCACCCGGTACCGCGCTGTGGTAGCCGCCTGACGGATCTTTCTGCAGATAGGCGCGCAGCAGCAGCGAGGTATCTTCCGACGGCTGCCAGAGCAGCGAGGGCGAAATCGCATATTTCTCTTCCCGCGTGTGATCGTACTGCGTATCGCTGTTGCGGGTAATACCGGTAAGGCGGAACGCCAGCTGATCGTTCAGCGCATCGGTGTAGTCAAACGCGGCTGAGCGGGTGTTGTTGTTACCCGCCGAGAGACGGAAATGCCCTTCCTGCCGGAATTGCGGACGTTTTGACGTCTCCATCACCAGCCCGCCCGGTACTGTCTGACCATAAAGCGCAGATGAAGGACCTTT
Source organism: Pantoea sp. Acro-807 (assembly GCF_011752675.1). NCBI lineage: Bacteria > Pseudomonadati > Pseudomonadota > Gammaproteobacteria > Enterobacterales > Erwiniaceae > Pantoea > Pantoea sp. Acro-807. Next base: position 110,454 of record NZ_VWXE01000004.1, read on the forward strand.
AATCACATCGATACGCTCAAGGAACCAGGGATCAACCTGCAGCACGTTATAGCTGCCGGGATCGCTCATCAGTCGCAGGCCATCCAGGAAGACGTTGTCGACATCGCCACCGTGAAAACCGCGCAGTGATACTGTATCGTAACGCGACGCCGCACCGGCGAAGTTTGTAAAGGCGCCCGCGGTATAATTCAGCGCCTGATTCACGCTCATCGCACCCTGATCTTCCATCTGCTGACGTGTCACCACTGAAACAGCCTGACCGGTGGTGATCAGCGGGCGATCGGTTTTGGTCGCGCCCTGGCTGGTTTTCGCCGTATAGCCTGTGGTGGGAGTAGTAGCCGTTTCAGCCGGCTGAGCGGTAACAACCAGAGTTTCAGCTGCATACAGCAGCGGTGATGCGGATAATGCGACGGAGCAGAACAGAACAGAACGCTTCAGAGTAAAAGGCACTCGCATGGTTAATTCCCTTAAAAACACGCAGTTCTCTCCGATGCAGCCGGAGAGCCGATGGATGCCAGAGGCAATGGTAATGCTAATATTAATGAGAATTATTATCTTTTTGGGTGCGACATTTCAAGATGTGTCCGCAGTAAAATTTTCCGCCGGAAACCAGTTGAAAAGCGAGAAATAGCTGAAAAGCGAGCCGCAGCTCGCTTTAGATAAATGTGTCAGGCCTGCTGCAGCGCGGGCTGCCGCCGCCGGTTTTCACGCAGAAATGCGCGGATCAGACCCAGCCAGAGCAATCCGCAGGCCAGATTAATCAGGCTAAAGCCGGTACTGTAAAAGCTGAAATAGGCGTATTTTGCCGCTTCTATGCCGAGTGCGAAAATCAGAATTGTTACCATACCCACCATCGCTGCCACGCTGCCCTTGCCCGCCTGGCTGGAAAAGAGCGTCATACGATAGAGTCCGGCATTAACCAGTCCGGTGCCAAAACCATACAGGCTCAGCCCGGCGGTCAGCCACAGATAGCTGTGCCGATCGGCCACGGTCGCTATCGCCGCCAGCGCAAGACCCGCTATCACCGGCCAGGCTCCCAGCTGCAGCGGACGCTGGATCGGCAGCCGGCTGCTGAGGCGACCCAGCGCCAGGTTACCGGCAATCATCGCCAGAAAAACCGGCAGCTGCAGCAGCGCATACTCCATACGGCTCAGGCCGGCATCATGCATCAGAATAACCGGCGACAGCGCTACCCAGGCGAGGCAGGGAATGGTTACCAGGCCGATTGCCAGCGAGCCGCGCATAACCTGACGATCGCGCAGCAGCTGCCAGTAACCCCTGCCTAGCGCGCCGGGTGAGATCGATCGCGTACGATCTCCTGCGGTTTCCGGCATAGTGCACCACAGGCCCAGCAGAGCCAGCGCCGTCACGCCGCCGAAAAGCCAGAACAGGGTGCGCCAGTCGCTGACGGTCAGAAAAGCGGCCCCGGCCAGCGGTCCGGCCAGCGGAGCCAGCAGCGCGACATTTGCCATCAGCGCCATAATCTTCACGCTCAGCGCTTCACTGAACGCCTCCTGGATAGCGGCATAGCCTACAGAGCCGATGAAGCAAAGGCTGACTCCCTGCAGAAAGCGCAGCAGTACGAACTGCTCAATGCTCTGCACCCAGTGGGTGGCAATGCAGGTCAGCATAAAAAAGGCGACGCCGCTGAGCAGCACCGGACGCCGCCCGATGCGATCGGAAAGCGGCCCCAGCAGCCACTGCAGCATCATACCGCCGATCAGATAGGCGGTCAGTGAGGCGGAGACCCACTCAGGCCCGGCACCAAACTCGTCAGTGACCAGCAGCATACCGGGCTGGATCATGTCATGCGCGATATAGGTGGCGAATTCAAACAGTACCAGCGAGAGCGGAAAAATTATGCGGCGGCGCGTAAGCTGCGACACCGGTTCATACAGGGCCATTACCGATCCTTACCCGTTGCAGAATGATAAAAAAACGCGGTTGCCGGAGCGACCGCGTCACAAATGTCAGCCAGCGAACGCCTTATCAGCGCCAGCGGGCAATCGGATTATCCAGCGTACCGGCAAATTTTAGATTCTCCGCCGGGTCGGTGAGGTTGATCATTTGCTGGTTATTCGCCAGCTGCAGCCGGTTAAGGCAGGAGCGGGTAAACGTCGGGGCAAACATATCAAAGCGTGCAAATTTAGCCGCCAGCTGCGGATGCGCCTGCTGATACTCTTTTACGCACTGCGCCACCGCCTGCCAGAACTGATCCTGCGACAGCGTACCGGATTGGTGCAGAATGGCGCTGATAAAGCGGAAAATGCAGTCGAATACGTCGGTAAAAATCGACAGTAACTTGAGATCGTCCGGCACATCCACCGCCAGCCGGCTTACTTTTTCCGGCAGCTGCGCGTCCGGATCCATAACGGCAATCTCTTCGCCTATATCTTTCATATAGGCGCTGACCGGCACATTGTTTTCCAGCAGCATAATCAGGTTCTCGCCGTGGGGCATAAACACTAAATCGTGCTGGTAGAAGCAGTGCAGCAGCGGGCTGAGATAGCAGTTCAGATACCGTGCCACCCACTCTTTTGCCGGCAGGCCAGAGTCGGCGATCAGCGCCGGCAGCAGCGCCTGCTGGTGGTGATCAACATGCAGGAATGCGGCCATCGTCATCAGGCGCTGACCCGGCTGCAGGCGGGCTGCAGGATTATCCCGCCACAGCGCAGCAAACATCTTTTTATAGGCGGAATCGCCGCTGATGGCCTGCTCGTAGTAACGGTTGTGATAGCCTACCGCCGCAACTTCCCGCAAAATACGGAAATCACAGCGCTGCAGCCATGCATCATTGCTGACCAGCTGTTCCAGCCACTCATTAATAGCGGGCGTGGTCGCCATGTAATAGGGTGAGAGGCCGCGCATAAAGCCCATATTAAGCACCGACAGCGCGGTTTTAACGTAGCGCTTCGCGGGCTGACTGCGGTTAAAGAAGGTGCGGATTGATTGCTGCGCCTGATAGCGATCGTCGCCCTCGCCGAGCCAGACAATATCCTGATGCGCAATATCAGCCGCGAATACTGTCAGCAGTTTGTTTTGCCACTGCCACGGATGCACCGGCATCAGGATATACTCATCCGCATTCAGCCCGCGCGCGCTGAGCTGTTCTGTAAACCGGGCCAGGGTCTCTGCGCCCAGCTCATCACGCATCAGCTGCTCATAACTCAGCGTACCCAGACTGGAAAAGTGGGCGTTGCGCTGATGTACCGCAACCCAGATGAGCTGTACCGGGGCGGCGGCCTCAGGCGCAAAAGCGAGATAATCGCGGGCGTCAAAACCAATGCGACCGTTATTGGCGACAAAACAGGGATGCCCCTCGGTCATTGCCGCTTCAGTGGTCTGAAAATCAGCGTGCACCAGGGCCTGCGCATCCGGGTTCTGCTTCTGCAGCTTATAGACGCTGCTGCTGAGCGTGCTGCTGATCTCTTCCATATAGGTCGCCAGCAGCGCCTGCGGAATGCCGATTTGCTGATTAAACTCCACGATAAACTGCAGCGCATCCAGCGTCAGCGGACGACCATTTTCCTGCTTCTGCAGTGACGCGGCGTCAATATTCCAGTGGTCCAGCGCCAGACGTTCTGCGCGGAACTGATAAGTTGCTTCGCCGCCCGGTACGGCCAGCGTATAGCAGCCGTCGCCGTTTTCAGCGGGCGTAACCAGCTTTTCGTGGGCGAACTCGCTTATCGCTTTGCGGATCAGCATCCGGTTTGCCTGTGCCCAGTTATCGCCCGTGAGGTGGGATCCTGTCAGCAGCGCAGAGGGGGTGTTCATGGTCAAAATATCCTGCTCCAGAGCCTGTTGATAATCTTCCCGCTGGCAAAAGGCCAGCCAGGCGGTTTTATGCCCGAGATCGAGCGTGTGCTGATAGCGAAAGCCGGCCCGTTTATTCAGCCGGTGAATTTTCTCATTGCGTACGTCAGGTTCCACTACCACGCGTCCGACCTGCGGCAGACTGAACAGGTACCCCATGGCTACGGTAAAGACCTGCCAGCTGAACTGCGGAATAGGCGTGCTGGCGGGCGCAATCAGAATATGCATCCCGTAGTCATCGGGCGCGGCCGGATAGAACCGTCCAATTTCATCCTCGCTGGCGCGATAGCACTCCATCAGAAACACCGGCTGCCCTTCACAGCAACCAATCAGGGCGGCGTGCGGATTATTAGCGGTCAGCCCGTGATAAAAGGCAGCGACCTGCTCCAGGGTATCGTTCTGCATGCCCCAGAAACGAGCGTAATCGCGCGTTACCCAGCTGTGGATCAGTGCGGCATCGGCGGCCTGCATCGGGCGCAGGCTAAACGTGCCTGCCGGTCGCTTAACGCTGTAAATCATCTCTGTGCTCATGTCAGCGCTCCGTCTGTGCCGGGAAAGTCTGAAACGCGATCTGCCGCTCTACCGGATAAATTTCGCGCCCGGTAATTTCGCGCAAAATAACGGAGTTGCGGTAGCAGGCCATACCGAGATCCGGTGTCACAAAACCGTGCGTATGCAGCTCTGCGTTTTGCACAAAGATTTGATTGTGATGATCGATGCTGTAATTACGCTGCACATCGTAGCGCCCCTGCTCATCCCAGCGCAGCCGCTGACTGATGCCTTCGATAAACATCGGCGGCCGGTAGTGATAGCCGGTCGCCATCACCAGCCCTTCGGTACGACGGGTAAAGGCGCACTCCTGTTCCTGCTGCCAGAGCGAGAGTTCAAACTCCCCTGTCGGCAGCCAGCGCAGATCGGTCAGCGCTGAGTGCGTGAAGAGATTGACGTCAAGCGGGCCGTCGAGCTGTTTGACGTACATCAGATCATAAATATCGTTGATCAGGCTGCTGTTGATACCTTTATAAAGATTCTTATGGTTTGCATTCAGCCGGTCGCGCTTCGCCGGCGGCAGCGCATGAAAATAGTCAACCCACTCCGGCGAGGTCATCTCCAGCGTCAGCTTGGTGTATTCCAGCGGATAGAAGCGCGGCGCACGGGTGATCCAGTTCAGCTGATAGTCAAACCGGTCGATATCGCTGAGCAGGTCATAGTAAATTTCAGCTGCGCTCTGACCGCTGCCCAGCACGGTGACAGAGCGCTTCTTCTGCAGCTCTGCTTTGTTTTTCAGGTAGTCGCTGGAGTGCGTAATACGCTGACGATGCGGCTGACTGCACTCCGGCAGCCAGGCCACCGGACCGGTGCCGAGGATCAGGTGGCGCGTCAGCCACTCTTCGGTCGCGCCGCTCTGTCGGTTAACCGCCTGAACGCGGTAAACCGCCTGCTCCGCATCATAACTTACATACTCAACGTGACGGTTCCAGCGCAGGTTACTGAGGCGCTCGCAGGCCCACTGGCAATACTGGTTATACTCTTTACGCATCAGGAAAAAATCTTCCCGGATGTAAAATGAGTAGAGTTTTCCTTTCTCTTTCATGTAATTCAGCAGGCTGTAAGGACTGGTAGGGTCAGCCAGCGTCACCAGGTCGGCCATAAACGGCGTCTGCAGGTGTGCGCTTTCCAGCATCATGCCGGTGTGCCAGTCAAAACCCGCATTCTGATCGAGGAATACGCCGTTGAGTCCCTCTACCGGTTCGCTGAGACAGGCCAGTCCGAGGTTGAACGGGCCGATACCGATGCCTATAAAATCGTAAACGGTGTTATTCATAACAGAGTTCTCACTGATTTGCCGCGTGGAGCGCGGTCGTGCGCAGCTGCTCGCGCCCGTAGTGCGCCACCAGGTTGATCACATCTTCGAGATCTGCCGCGGTGGTGGCAGGATTTAACAGGGTGAATTTCAGATACTGCCGGCCATCGACTTTAGTGCCTGCCACAATCGCGTTGCCGGAACGGAACAGCGCTTTGCGGATCGCAGCGTTGATATCGTCGAGCTGCGGGCCGCTGAGCGACTGGCGCGGCACAAAGCGGAAGATTTGCGTGGTGAGTTCTGGCGCGTGCAGCACCTCGATTGCCGGATGCTCGCGCAGCAGCTGATGCGCACGCTGTGCAAGGTCAATCAGCGAGTCAAACGCTTCACCCAGCGCGGCCGGGCCCATGACGCGCAGCGTCAGCCACATCTTCAGCGCATCAAAGCGACGCGTGGTCTGAATACTTTTGTTGACCAGGTTTGGCGTCCCTTCCTGCTGTGCGCTCAGTGGATTGAGGTAGTCAGCATGGTGCGTAACATGTTTCAGATGGTCTTTGTTGCGTACAAAGAATGCTCCGCAGCTTACCGTCTGGAAGAACGATTTGTGGTAATCAACGGTGACTGAGTCTGCCTGTTCAATACCGCGCAGACGCTGGCGGTGCTGTTCTGAAACCAGCAGACCACAGCCATAGGCGGCATCAACGTGCATCCATAATCCATTGCGCTGACACAGCGCGGCGATCTTTTCCAGCGGATCGATGCTGCCAAAATCGGTGGTGCCGCTGGTTGCTACCACCGCAATCGGGATCAGCCCCTCTTCGCGGCAGCGCTGGATTTCGTGCTCCAGCATACCCGCATCCATACGGTAATCGGCATCATGGTCAACCGGCACAACGGCATCGTAGCCCAGGCCGAGGATCGCCATCGATTTCTGGATACTGAAATGACTCAATTTAGACGTGAATACGCGCCACTTACCGGCGGTTTCAGGCAGGCCGCGATATTTGATCAGATGCCCCGGATGATGCGCCTCGCACCAGCTGTCGCGAGCCAGCAGCATTGCCATCAGGTTTGACTGCGTACCACCACTGGTGAAAATACCGTCCGCAGCGGCGGGCAGGCCGATACGCTCCAGCGTCCAGTCGATAACTTTTTGCTCAATTAGCGTACCGCCGGCACTCTGATCCCAGGTATCGACAGAACTGTTGACGGCGGCCATCACCTGCTCTGCCATCAGCGACGGCAGGACGACCGGGCAATTCAGATGCGCAACATATTTAGGATGGTGAAACCAGACCGCATCGCGCAGATAGAGCTGAGACAGCTCGGCCAGTGCAGCTTCGTTATTGCCCAGTGGAGAATTAAGATCCACACAGCGGAACTCGTTTGCCAGCTCGTGCGGCAGAATACCGCTAAACGGCTTTTCTACGCCCTGCACCGTCTGGGTCAGTAGCTTAAGCACCTCCTGCGTCTGTCCGGCCCAGGCATCAAGCTGACGATCGTTAAAAAGCCAGCTCTCCGGCGCGCCTGACTGCGGCTCAGAGGTTACGATTGGTAATGATTGCGCAGATGAACGTGTAAACATAATCCTTTCCTGTTACTAAAAATCTTTAAATCCTGCTGACAAATAAGACAACAGGTGTCATAGGCTCTGTTGCTTCTGCAAAAATCTAAAAAACAATAATTTATAAATATCATTAACATACGCCATCAGTTGGCATACGTGGGCAGACCTGTATAAGGCGGCCTTAAAATTTGAATGAGATTATAAATGATAATTATTATCATTCAATAGGGTAATTTCAGTAAATTTTACATCAGCGTTTCTGAAGGATGAATTTGTGATCTTTGTCACAATTCCGTTTGAGGCGTATAACAATACCTCTTTCACTATGTGGTTTTCCGCCTCCCGGATGATGACCGGGAGGTAAAACGTGGTGCAGGGCTTATCTGGCGGATGCATTAAAGAGGATGTAATATAAGTGTTGCTAAACCGGAACAGGTGTGGCTTAATAGCGTCATCGGTTTGGAATACAGACCTTATGAAGCAGTTTTAGTAAAGCAGTCCTCAGTTCAAGTGTTATCCACAGATACCCCTTCTTCATGAGCCTCCTCCTAAGTGCCCAATAAGTAACGCTCTGATACAGGCCACCATCGCCATAGTTTATGGCTCATCAATTAAGGAAGTATCTATGTCTAACAAAATGACTGGTTTAGTAAAATGGTTCAACGCAGATAAAGGTTTCGGCTTCATCACTCCTGAAGATGGCAGCAAAGACGTGTTCGTACACTTCTCTGCAATCCAGAGTGACAGCTTCAAAACCCTGGACGAAGGCCAGAAGGTCTCTTTCACCATCGAGAATGGTGCTAAAGGTCCAGCTGCTGCTAACGTTACCGCACTGTAAGCTGCGCTGACGATCGGCAGCGCTTACGATAGCGATGAAGACAGTAGTCTGAGCAGTTAAATGCTGCTGATAAAAAAACCCGCCTTGTGCGGGTTTTTTTGTGCGCGCGTAACCGGGCTAAAAAGAGCCCGACACCCGGCTGGGCGTATCGGGTTGGCACAAGCGCCAGTGAAATTCGCGACTTAGAAAAGTACGCAAACGCACTATAACACAGGTTTCCCGCCGTCTCATTTTACTGACCTGTAAATGTGTGTGGCAGCGCTGCTACTTCTTCTTGCTGATAAGCGATTTCAGATCGGCAAACGGGTTATATGTCGCGGCACCCACTTCATCCTGCGCATCCTCTCCCGCCACCACTCGCGTACCGTACTGATCGGCTTCGGTATATTTTGAATGTTCATGATCGTGGCAGTAGAGACAAAGCAGCTCCCAGTTGCTGCCATCTTCCGGATTGTTGGTATGATCGTGATCGATATGGTGTACCGTCAGCTCGCGCAGTTTTGAGTAAACGAACTCCCGCGCACAGCGCCCGCACACCCACGGATAAATTTTAAGTGCTTTCTCACGGTAGCCGCTCTCCAGCCGCGAGTAGTTTTTCGGAATAACTGCCATTAATGTATGCCTGTACTTAGCGTGATTATTTCAACGATCAGCAGGCTAGCCCGATTGTACGTTGATAGCAAGCAGCACGTTTTTTTAACGAACCGCCAAGTTAAAAAGACGCCTTAGCGGGCAATAAAACATGACTCAGATCTATATTTAAAATTTATTTTCTCTATGGCATTATATATACCAGCAATCATTGCTGTAACGTATTACTGCCTGCGGCTTTGTGCTGACTGGCATATTTTATCTGTGGAGAAAACCTGGTGAAACCGGTTGATGTACAACCTATTAATGACATTAATCAGGCGATAGGACGCGCCGTGACTACCCTTATTGCAGCGGGCGTGCCCGTTGAAAAATATGCCATTCTGGCGGAGTTACAAGAGTCTGAAGCGCAGGCTATTGATGGCGTTAAGAAAATTTATGGTGAAGCCATTCAATTTATATCAGTCCAGATGAGTTAATAGTTTATCTCCGGATATCTTACCTGCGCTAAATAAGCGCAGCGGTAAAATTATCGCTGCGCTTATTTGCTGTCCCACCCGTTTTTTTATTTAATCAGCAGATGTCCGAAACGCAATCGCGTTTATAATGCATTCCTGCCATGTTATAAAGATGACCGTTCTGTCGCATTAGCCGGGCTACCCTGACCAGAGGCAGCATGCCACTCTGTGACCAGCTGCCGGATGAGTTCCGCCGCCGGCAGTTCGCGTACCAGTGCTGCTCCCTCTCCCGCCCAGTATGCCCCAAACCCCGCCTCGCCCTGCGCCAGCGCAGCCTTAGCCAGCGCCTTACCCAGTGAATAAGCCAGCGGATAAGCAGGGATCTCGGTGCGGGGGATATCGCGCGTAATAGTGCAGAATGCGTTGCGCAGCGCGCGCGCTTCACGACCGGAAATTGCCGCAGTCATGGTAGTACCCGTTACAGCGGCATGCCGGAGCGCCTGACGCCAGGCGGGTGCAGTAGCGGATTCAGGGCAGAGAAGAAAAGCGGTACCGGCCTGTACGCCGCTGGCACCCAGAGCCTGCATTGCTGCGATTGCTGCACCGTTCATGATCCCGCCTGCGGCAATCACCGGCAGCGTAACCCGCGCACAGATGGCCTGTACCAGCGTCAGCGTGGAGAGCTGATGATCCTCCTCATTGACGGCAAAACTGCCGCGATGGCCACCTGCTTCATAGCCCTGCGCCACAATCATATCCACTCCCTGCTGCGCGATCGCTTCCGCTTCCGCCACGCTGGTGGCTGTTGCCAGGGTCACTATCCGGCAGGCTTTCAGCCGTCGCAGAGTATTCGCCGGTGGCAAACCAAAATGAAAACTCACGACCGCCGGACGCGTTTCCTCAATGACCTGCAGCACCGCTTCATGACCGCAAAAAGTGGGATAGATCTCCTCCAGATTCACGGGAACCTGAGCGCCGAGAGCAGCAAAACGATCGGCGAAACGTGCTATCCACGCCTTTTCGACTGCGTCGTTGCGCAGGGCGGGCGGATGGCAAAACAGATTGACGTTAAAAGGCTGCCGGGTAAGCGCCTGAGTCTGCCGTATAAGGCGTGCAGCCTCTTCCGCAGAGGAGGCGCCCAGTCCCAGCGAGCCAAGCGCACCGGCATTGCTGACTGCAGCAGCCAGTTCCGGAGTTGAAACGCCTGCCATCGGGGCCTGGATAATCGGATAGCGCAGATTTAATTCTTTACACAGGGATGTCGTCATCACAAAGCTCTCCGTCAGTAGCTGCCATTCTGCTTATCCGCTCTCTGTAGCAGAGATAACCTATATTTTATTTACATCTTTAACAAGCAGCCTGATCCACTCTGCTGCAGCGACATATTGCCTGACAGCGCAGCACCCGGCTGATTTCAGACCGCTGACGGTAAAATCCCCCCGCTGCGTTTTAATTAGAAAATTTACTCAGTTTTTGTTTTCCGCCGTCGATAACATATATTCAGCACCACATTTATTGCCAGCACCGGGAATCTGAACTTCAAAAAAATCCCCCTGACTGATGCCCGTTTACGCTTAACGGCTGCCGGCGCTCAGGACAACATGGAAATCGGGGGGAAACATCCGGCGCGGCACAGGCTCTGCGCTGAATGAAATTACGCGACCCTTTGTAAGGCGATCGCGCTACTTAACTGCACACTATCTGACAGAGGTCATCTATGTTTGGGGTGAAAACTTCACGCCTGGCGCTGCCGTTCAGCCACAGCGCCAGCGTTCATCGTGATATCAATGCTATCAGACAGCATGTTGCCTGGATTGAATTTACGCCGGATGGTGAAATTGTTGATGCTAACGCGCTGTTTCTGACGCTGACGGGGTATCAGCTGCAGGAGATCCAGGGCCAGCACCATCGCCTCTTCTGTTCACCGCTTTACAGTCAGACAGCGGGCTATCGCCGTTTCTGGCAAACGCTGGCGCGGGGTGAGTCAATCACCGGCATTTTTGAGCGCTTCGATCGTCAGCAGCAGCGTTTCTACCTGAGCGCGACCTACTTTCCGGTCAGCGATGATAAAGGCCGGGTGTATAAGGTGATCAAAGTCGCCAGCGATATCACCGCGCGCCATCAGGAGCTGGAGCATAAAGAGGCGGTTATCACCGCGCTGGATCGCTCCATGGCGGTGATTGAATTTACACCTGAGGGCGAGATCCTCAGCGCCAACGCTAATTTTCTGCAGCATATGGGGTATAGCAGTGAAGAGATTGTTGGTCAGCATCACCGACTGTTCTGCTATGACGATTTTTATCACGCTCAGCCCGATTTCTGGCAAAAAATGGCGCGCGGGCAACATTTTGTCGGTCGTTTTGAGCGTAAAACCGCCAGCGGTGAGCGCATCTGGCTGGAGGCGAGCTATAACCCGGTAGTGGATGCGGATGGGCGGGTCTATAAAGTTATTAAAATTGCCTCTGATATCACCGCGCGCGTGGAGGCCGCAAAGCGTGTGGCAGATATAGCCCTCACCACGTCAGGTGAAACGTCGCAAATCACCGACAACGCCAACGACGTTCTGGACGAAACCGTACGCAATTCAGGTCTGGTGGCCCAGCGGGTTAATGCTGCGACGGAAATTGGCGTTCAGCTTAATGCGTCTGCCAGAAATATTGGCGAGGTGGTTAACACGATTAATCTCATCGCGTCACAAACAAATATTCTGGCGCTGAACGCCGCCATTGAGTCTGCGCGTGCCGGTGACGCAGGCCGCGGCTTCAGCGTGGTTGCCGCTGAAGTACGTCGTCTGGCTGCTTCCACCGCTGCCGCGACCCGGCAAATTACCGAAGTGGTGCAGCAAAACAGCCTGCTGATAAAAGAGATGTATCAGCAGCTGGATGAGGTGCGTGAGTTTGTCGTAGCTGAGCAGGAAAAAATCGGCATGCTGTCGCGCAGCCTGCGGGAAATTAACAGCGGCGTTCACGAATTTGTTAACGTTATCCACCGCCTGGATGTCTGAAACCAGCGGGAGGCTTTCGCCTCCCGCCCGCTACTCTATGCCGCTGCCTGCGGCCGGTGCGACCGGCTGCCGTTTTTTCTGCAGCGCCCGGCGCAGCGCCGGCTCCGCGTAGCGGGTAATGACATACGCAACACCGGCCAGCACGATAACCATCACCGGCGGCATGATCATCATGACAGTGTCACTTTTGACATAGCGGTTAAGCTTAATCAGCATCGCAATCATCAGGTTTTCATGAATCAGATAGAGCGCATAACTGACAAAGCCCATAGCGGTAAAGAGTCGTAGTGAAAGAAAGTGCTGGATCCGCTGCAGCCTGAAGCTGGCGATGAAAAACAGCAGCATCGCTACCAGCGGCACCAGCGCGAGTGCCCCGCTGTTTTTCACGTAATAGCTAAAGTTGATCAGCAGCGCAACGGCTACCAGCAGATAGTGGTAGCGCCTGTCACGCCCGTGCAGACGCTCGTAGACCAGACAGCCCACCATAAACCAGGCGTAATGAATAAATCCCAGTTTGGAGATGATATCCACCAGCAGCGGATAGCCGAGTGACTTAATGACTGACGCACCGGAAAGTAACAGCATCGGTAAAATCAGCGCCGGCAGGCAATATTTACGTCCCGCAGTGAAATAGACAGCGCCGATAATCAGATAAAACAGGGCTTCAACATAAAGCGACCAGAAAGAACCCGCCATAGAGTGAAACGAAATGCCGGTCAGCTGCGTCAGCGTTTCCGGATTAATAAACAGCAGACCCGGCAGCAGATTTTTCACATAAGGGGTCATAAGAGACCACTCCGGAAAAAATCCGCCGGCCAGAAAAAGCAGCAGGCTGGCAATAAGCATCGCCGGGAAGAGCCGCAGCCAGCGCTTCTGCAGAAAGCCCGAATAGCTCTCCGATCGGTCAAGCGTCATAAAAATAACAAAGCCCGAGATCATAAAAAAGAGCTGTACTCCAGCCCAGCCAAAAGAAAAGAGCGGCAGATGCTGAGTGGTGGCGACATAAGGCAGCAGTTCTGGCCAGCGCGCCCAGGCGTGATAGGCGATAACCATCAGAATAGCCAAACCGCGCATACCGTCGAGGTGAGTGATACGAGCCTGCATGATGTTCTCAGTGACAATAATAAATAGACATAAGTCAAATTAACATTGACGCAGATTTACATTCAATAAGGCTTATTCCTATTAAGATTAAATTTATATTAAGTAAACAGCAAAATGTTATAAAAATTTCTGGCTACCCATTCCGGGTATTTGATACCTCTACTATGCCTGCAGAGCTGGCTATACTTGAACCTGAGCACTGAAACGCCCATTTATTCAGGTCCGTTTATTACATATCACCCGACAGATTCAGTTTTACTGCCTGCATCTTTTTATGCACCAGCTCTCCGGCAGGGCTGTCACAGCGCAACATCACGTTCACGCATCAGGTTTTGCCAGCCTGTGCCGATAACCTGAACATACTTTTGTAATGTCATTTTAACTGGCGTATTAAGCCTATGATAGCGAAGACCTCTCTTGTCGATTCTCCCACACGCGGGCAAATGCGTGGTCTGATCCGTCAGCCTATGATGATGATGGTACTGCTGATCCTGCTGGCATTTGCCGGGGCGTTTATCAGCCTGATATTTATCGCCAGCGATTTAAACCGCCAATCCGATCGCCAGCAATCTTTGCTGCTGGACAAAGCACTGCAGACGCGGCAGGCGGTCATGCAGTTTCACCTCTCTGATAACGCCGAGTGGGGCGAGGCGTACCAGAATCTGCATCGTACGCTGAATCGCAGCTGGGCATGGGATAATCAGAATCTTGGCGCCTCGCTGTTTGATACCTTTGCCTATGAGGGGGTATTTGTTATCTCACCGCAGGATGAAACGCGCTACAGCGTAATCCGTGGGCAGCCAGAAGAGAGAACGCTCTCTCTCTGGCTGGGCGCCGATCCCCTGCCCCGGATTAAAACGCAGCTGCAGGCGAGCGCGGGTAAAGCGATCAGCGACTACGTGCTGGCAAAGGGGCAGCTCACACTCTACAGCGCGGCGTGGATCACCCCAGGAGGCGACCGCAGCGTAACGGCGCTGCCTGGTCCGCCTTCGCTGATGATTTTCACCGATCGCCTGACGCCACAGAAGCTGCTTAAGCTGGGTCATGAGTATGGTATTCAGAACCTCCATCTGGATACCTCGCCTGCCGGCCAGCCAGCCTCTCCCGCTCTGCTGCTCTCCGTGGGTGACAAGCGCGTTGCGCTGGTCTGGCGCAGCGCAAATCCTGGCGGCGCGCTGCTGACCGGATTGCTGCCTCTGCTGGTGCTGATTATGCTGCTCTCACTGTTTACCGCGCTGATGCTGATGCGCAGCGCGCTGCGTAAAGCGCAGCTTAATGATGAGAGCGCCTGGCTACTGGGACAGAGCCAGCTCGCCCTGAGCGCCAGCGAACGACGCTTCCGTGACATCGCCGAAACCACTACGGACTGGATCTGGGAAATGGACAGCCAGCTGCGCTTTGTCTGGATCTCAGGGCGGTTTCCGGTCGTCACCGGTTTCAGCAGTCAGGAGTGGATACAGCGTACGCTGGCGGATTTTCTGCTGGATTACGCGAAATATCGCAGCCGTCTGACGCTGTTTCAGCAATCCGGTGGTCAGTTGACGCTGACCGGTTGCCGCTACCGCTCCGCGCAGGGGCACGTGCGCTACTGTAACCTGACGCTGAAAGAGGTGATGCTGACCCAGGGCGTCAGCGGTTTCCGCGGCAGCGCTACGGATATCACGCTCGAGTATGAGGCGCAGGCGCGGGCGCACTACCTCTCCCATTTTGATGAGCTGACCGGGCTGGCTAACCGGGTGCAGATGCAGGAGTTTCTGACGGGCAAACTCAGCCTGCCGTCCGATCCGCAACATCGCCTGGCGATTATCATGATCGATCTGGATAAATTTAAGCCGGTCAACGATATCTACGGTCACACCGCAGGCGACAAAGTTCTGCATGAGGTATCGGACCGTATTCGCGCCTGTCTCGGCAGTCACGGACTGGCGGCACGCCTGGGGGGCGATGAGTTTGTGGCGATTCTGCCTGAAATGAACAGCCGCGATCGTATTATCGCGCTGTGTCAGCAGCTGATAGCACGTATCAACGATGCGTTTGAGGTGTGTGACAACACGCTGCACATTGGCGCCAGTCTCGGCATTGCGCTGGCGCCGCAGGACGCCGATAACGCCAGCGATCTGCTGCGTTATGCCGATATCGCGCTGTATAAGGCGAAAAACAGCGGACGCAATCAGTGGGTCTTTTTCGATCGCGATATGGAAGAGAAGATTGTGCAGCGCCGCGAGCTGGAGCATGAGCTGCGCGATGCGATTAACAGCGAGCAGCTGGCGCTGGTTTACCAGGCGCGCTATGAGCTGGCAGCCGGACAGGTTACGGCAGTTGAGGCGCTGGTACGCTGGCAGCATCCGCGGCTGGGTCTGCTGATGCCCGATCAGTTCATCCCACTGGCGGAAGAGACCGGCCTGATTGGCGCGCTGAGCGACTGGGTGCTGCTGCGCGCCTGCAGCGATATTGTTAAGTTTGAGCCGGCGCTCTCTGTGTCAGTTAATATCTCAGCGACGGAACTCCAGAATGATGCGCTGCCGTCACGTATTGCCCAGGTGCTGCAGCTCAGCGGCCTGCCCAATCACCGGCTGGAGATAGAAGTGACGGAAAACGCGCTGCTGAGCGATCCGGAGAAAACGCTGGCGACGATGCAGGCGGTTAAAGCGCTCGGCGTAAAATTCCTGATTGACGATTTCGGCACCGGTTACGCCTCGCTCTGCTATCTGCGCGCGTTTCCGTTTGATGGCCTCAAGATCGATAAATCGTTTATTTTCCCGCTGGGTGAATCCCCGCAGGCGCGTCAGGTAGTGGAAAATATGATTGGACTGGGTAAAGCCTATTCGCTGTCAGTTACGGCTGAAGGGGTGGAAACCCCCGGACATATGGCGCAGCTGCAGGCGCTCTCCTGCGACGCGGTACAGGGTTACTATATCGGACGTCCGGGTCCGCTGGCGCAGATTGCGATGGTGCTGCCGGAAGATAGTCCGATGCGGAAAAATGCGGCGGTCCCTCGCCAGCGACATTTATAGCGGTTTATGCGCCGTCTCTTTCGCTTTCCACAGGGCAAGCAGCGTGATCAGCAGCGCCAGCGACACGTAAAGTGATACCCAGAGCGTGTTGCCCGACTCACGGTAAAGCGAGGTGATGATCAGCGGCGCGAAGCCGCCGCCGATGATACCGGCCAGCGTATAGGCAAGCGAAGAGCCGGCGTAGCGGACGTGGCCGGGAAACTGTTCGGTCACGAAAGCCGCCTGCGGACCATACATAATCGCATGGATCAGTAACCCGACGATTACCGCCAGCACAATCAGTACCGGCTGTGAGCTGTCGAGCAGAACAAAAAAGACAAAGCTCCAGATCACGCCCAGCAGTGCGCCAGCGATATAGACCGGGCGACGCCCCAGCCGATCGGATAAGGCACCAAACATCGGCACCGTAATCGCATTGCCGATGGCGCCGAGCATAGTCGCCAGCAGCGCTACCGGACGCGGCAGCTCCAGCACCGTGGTGACGTAGGTCAGCGTAAAGACCACCACCAGCGCATACAGCACGTCAGATCCGATGCGTGAGCCACCGGCAATCAGCAGCGCGCGCGGATGATGGGTAAACACCTCTTTAAGCGGAGCCTGCGTGGTTTTATCTGCCTGTTTCATCGCCTTAAAGGTGGGTGTCTCATCTACGCCGCGGCGCAGCCACAGCCCAAACATCACCAGCAGCAGGCTGAGCAGGAAGGGTATACGCCAGCCCCATGCCTGAAACGCCTCGCCGCTCAGTGACAGGGTCACAAGCGTAATAAAGCCGGTGCCGATAAGCGTACCGCACGACGGCCCTACCTGCGCAAACGAGGCGTTACGCCCGCGCTTGCTGGCGTCACCATGCTCCATCGAGAGCAGTACCGCACCGGCCCATTCCCCGCCCAGCGCTATGCCCTGAATAAACCGCAGCGCGACCAGCAGCACCGGACTCCAGATCCCCCAGCTGGCGTAGCCGGGCAGCATACCCATCAGCGCGGTCGTGACGCCCATGATCACCAGCGTGGTGACCAGCACCGCTTTGCGTCCGGCCACGTCACCAAGATGCCCAAAGATAAAGCCGCCTACCGGACGGGAGACATAGCCAACGGCATACGTGGAGAACGCCAGAATGGTGCCGACCAGCGGATCGAAGCTGGGGAAAAACACATGGTTAAACACCAGCGCCGCCATGATGTTGTAGACGGTAAAATCGTACCACTCCAGCGCCGTACCGATAGAGCTGGCGGCTGCCAGCCGCCGGGTTTTACTGGCGCCCGTAGCGGCAGAGTGTGTGACGTCAGGCTGTGAAACCTGTGACAGTGCAGAGTCATTATTACTCATAGGAGATCTCCTGTCGGGTAAGCTGCCAGCTCAGCGCGTAGCGCTCTGCATCAGCATGGAAAGTGTGCGCGGCCATATCAGCCAGCGTGACAGAGGCGGTTTCATCAGCGCAGTGCAGCAGCAGCATGGCGTGCATCGGACGATCGGCATCGGTTTCGCGCGGCAACGGCGTGCTGAGTGACACATCCGGCGTCAGCAGGCAGGAGGAGATATAGCCCGGCACCTGCGGCAGCTGCTGCTGCCACGCCTGCAGCGCCGTGCCTTCAGCGTCTGCGGGCAGGGTCAGAATAGCGAGATGCGCGCCCTGACCCCGGCCATGCCGGTGTGTCACTGCGCAAACCCTTCGCTTCGGATTAATCATCCGGTTGAGATTAGTGACTGACCATTCCGTCTGGCGCGTAAAGGCGGCGTGGTAGGCGGCGCTGGTAAAAGTCTCCAGCGATGCAGTTTCATAAAGCCCCAGATAGCGGCGCGCTGCCGCTACGGCACGATAACGCGTACCGCTGAGAAAGCCTTCGATGGCGACGCGCTCTTCAACATGTTCATGGTCATACCATTGGTTAAAATCAGCATCATCTTCGGGTGCCACACTGGTGGCGACAAACAGCATACCGTGGGGATTATTCATGATGTAAACCTCGTTGCAGGGCAGATTCGGCAGCAGCGGCCCAGCTAAGCAGCGCTGCATCCTGGTTGTGAACTGACGCCAGCATCAGGCCGGCAGGTGCCTCGCCGGGCGTATGGCAGGGCAGTGAAATGGCGCAGCCATCCAGCATGTTGATGACGCTGGTGTTGCGCAGCATCAGCAGGTTGACTTCGCGGTAGCGCTCTTCATCATCCAGTTCGGCAATGGTGGGTGCGATCAGCGGCACGGTGGGCATCAGCAGCGCGTCAAAGGGCAACAGGAAATCGCTGACCTGCTGCTGCCACGTCCGGCGCAGCTGATACAGCTGCTCCGCATCCTGCGCCGTCAGCGCGCTGCCGCGCCGGATCCGCAGCAGCACCTGCGGATCGTACTCTGCCGGGGCTCTCTCCACCCACGCCTGGTGCCACTGCCAGGCTTCATACGCGGTGATACCGCCGCGCGCGTTGAGGGTATCGAGCTCGTTCAGCAGAGGCATCGGCTGCTCTGTCAGCGTCGCACCCGCCTCGCGCAGTATCCTGAGCGCGCGCTGCCAGGCAGCGCTAACGCCCTCATCCAGACCGTCGAGCACGCGGGTTTGAGGAATAAGAAAATGTGCGTCAGCCAGACTGCGCGGCCCGAGCGTCAGCGGTGCATCGGCGATAACGCTGTCCAGCAGCCAGCAGCTCCGCACGTCATGAGCAATCGTGCCGATACTGTCGAGCGACGGTGCCAGCGGCAGCGTGCCCTGCTGATCGATACGGCTGGCGCTGGGCTTAAAGCCGGTCAGACCACAGAGTGCGGCCGGAATACGTACCGAGCCGCCGGTATCCGTGCCTGCGGAACCGGCTGACATACCATCAGTAACGGCCACTGCCGCACCGGACGATGAGCCACCCGGAATGCGTTTTTCCTGCCGCCGCCACGGGTTGGCAGGCGTGCCGTAATGCGGATTAATGCCCAGACCGGAAAAGGCAAATTCCGTCATAGTGGTTTTCCCTACGATCACGGCGCCCGCCTGCAGCAGACGCTGCACAATAGTGGCGTCAGCCGTCGCGCGCGGGAGGCCGGGCAGCCGCGATCCGGCGAGCGTGGGGGAGCCTGCAACGTCGAACAGATCTTTAATACTGACCGGCACGCCATCAAGTGGTGAGCGCGCCGCGCCGCGTGCCCGGCGCGCATCGGCAGCGATGGCCAGCTGCTGCGCCTGCTCCGCCCATACCTGAGTAAACGCGCGCGCGCCCTCGCCCTGCTCCGCCTGAACTGCCGCCAGCGCCTGTGCCGTCAGCGCCACCGATGTGGTTTCGCCCGCCTGCAGCTGCTGGCTTGCCTGCCATAAGGTTGTCATAAGGCGCGTCTCCATCAGGCAATAACCGGCAGAGTGGACAGCGAATAGCTGTGTTCCAGCGTGCGATTCAGCACCGGGTCGTGCAGCGCCATGCGAAACGCCACGGCGGGACGAATACCGCCAATAGCCGATAATGTGCCGCAGGAGATCGCAAATCCCTCCTCTTCAGCCGTTTTACCTGAGAAGCGCGCAATCAGCTCCAGCGGAGAGAGGAGTGCATCAAGCGTGCCGGACTGGTAGGTGACCCAGTCGCCGTTTTCCATTATCCAGGCACGCAGCTCCAGCCGATCCCAGTGCGCGGCAACCTCCGCCATGCGCCACGCCTGCTGCGCGACTGGCTTCACACATACCTGTTTTGAAAGCGCCACGCTGAAGGTTTCCAGATGGCGATCGGTGTGGTCAGAGATAAGCGAAACCCAGCACTCTCCCTGGTGAAAAAAGACAAACGGCTCAGCCTCACCTGACGTCTGCTCTCCCACCACTTCCACATTCTCATGCTGGCTCAGCAGCCCTGGCGTGGCGCGATAGAACAGCGGTACTGCACCAGGAGCGGGCACGCCCAGCGCCTCCAGCTCACGGATATGGTGCAATACGGCTTCCCGATCGCGCCCGGCCCAGCCCGCAATGACCAGCCGGTTGATGGTGACGTCCAGCGACAGGGGCGGGTTTTCCTGCGTGTTGAAACGTAGCTGCATGGTCGGTTCTCCTGACTTGAAATGATTGTGAAATTTCACTGTGATTTCAAAGTAGCCATTTTCATGCCAGGTTTTTGTGTAATATGTCTCAGTACCCAAAAAAGGATGTGCGCAATGAGTGATGTAATGGCTGAAAATGTGAACCCGCAGGCGGAGGGAAAGACGCTTTCATTAAATGAGCGCGCCTATCTGGCATTTAAACATCGCCTGATCACGCTGCGTTATAAACCCGGCGACTATCTGAATACGGCCCAGGTGATGGAAGATCTGCAGATGGGGCGCACGCCGGTCAACCAGGCGGTGCACCGGCTGGCGACGGAGGGCCTGCTGCAGATCATTCCCCGTAAAGGTGTGATGGTTTCGCCGCTCTCTATTGACGATGCGCTTGAACTGATTGAGGTCAGGCTGGTGAATGAAGCGCTATGCGTCAGGCTGGCCGCGGCGCGCATCAGTGACGCGCAGATTGCTACGTTGCGTCAGCTCAATCAGCAAATCGCGCGCGCCAGCGCGGCGCATGAGCGAGAGACGATGATGCTGCTGGATCGTGAATTTCATCAGGGGCTGGCGGAGATTGCCGGAAACCGGCGTCTGACCGACATTCTGAGCATTATTCATGCTCAGGCACAGCGCTTCTGGGCAACCACGCTCTCCAGCGTCCGGCATATGGAAGAGGTGATCGCCGAGCATGAAGCGATCATCCTGGCGCTGGAGCAGGGTGACGTGCAACAGGCGGAAGCGGCGACGCGGGTACATATTCTCTCTTTCCGTCAGGCGCTGCTTAATCACTGAGTCGCGCGGGATAGCCAGGGACCTGCAGCCAGGGATTCACGCCGGATAAGCGTGCCGGTGTGCGGCGCGCCTGGCCTGATATCGCCGCCGTCAAGCATGGCGACCAGACGGGCGATGGTTTCATGGATCATCTCTGTCACCGGCATTTTCACGCTCGACAGCGCCGGAAGGGTATAGGGTGCCAGTGGAATATCATCAAATCCCACCACCGCCACCTGCTGCGGCACGGCAATCCCCCGGACGGCCAGCGCCCTGAGTGCGCCAATCGCCATTTCATCATTACTTGCCACCACCGCGCTGAAGCGGACGTGCTGCGTCAGCAGCTGCTCAATAGCCATGACGCCCTGTTCCGCCTGCCAGCGCCCTTCCACCACCCGTGCCGAATCGAACGCAATGCCATGCTTCGCCAGCGCCGTCTGATAGCCCGCCAGACGCTCGCGTCCGGTAGGCGAATCAAGCGATCCGGTGATAAACGCAATCTCGCGATGCCCCAGCAGAATAAGCTGCTCAACGGCTGCCGCGCTGGTGGCGTGTTGATCGGCAAAAATGCAGTAGCTGGTATGCTGACGCAGGCGGCGGTTGATGACCAAAATCGGATGCCGGTGCTGAGCAATAATGCTGTCCATCTCTTCGATGGAAAGAAAGCGCGGATAGATGATGACGCCATCGCAGCGCAGATCGAGCAAAAACTCAATGGCGGCCCGCTCTTCTGCCGCGCTGTGCTTGCCGTCCACCAGCAGCAGCTGGCGCCCCTGCTGTTCAAGCATGCGCGCTGAATGCTGCATCATCTCGGTAAAGTAGCTGCCGCTATAGAGCGTATTGGTAATGACCAGCCCGATTGTCTGGCTGGAGCGCGTCGCCAGATTGCGCGCCAGCAGATTGGGCCGGAAGCCGGTTTCAGCGATGGCCGCATACACTTTTTCCCGCGTATCCTGGCTGACATAGCCGTTACCTGACAGAACACGTGACACTGTCGCTTTTGAGACACCCGCGCGTTTTGCTACTTCGGTGATAGTGGTCATAATCTGCCTGTTTAAGCTCTCCTGCGCTGAGTTTACCTAAGTATCGGGACAGGCAAAGAAATTTATCTTTTGTCCCGCCGGGCGAGATCCGATCTGCGTCACAATTGCAGATATTAAATTTTAATTCTCTTGCCTGAACATAATGCACATCTCATGATTTTGTGAAACCGGTTTCTCATGAATAAAAAACAGGCAGCCTGCTGCCGGACAATCTTACCCTGAAAACTGAGACAGAAATCATGGCGAATAAATATGCAGACGCCGCCCGCTCCATTGTTGCTGCGCTTGGCGGCCTGGAGAACGTTACGGCGGTGACCCACTGTATGACGCGACTGCGTTTTGTGGTGCACGCACGCGAAAAGATTAATGATGCCGCGCTAAAAGCGATCCCGGGCGTAATGGGTGTGGTCTATACCGACACACAGTGTCAGGTGATCATTGGCAATGACGTAAACCTCGCTTACCAGGCGGTGCAGCAGCTCGGCACGCCCGGCGCTTCTGCCACCGCAGCCGCGCCGGCGCGGAAAATCACGCTGCGCCGCATCGGAGCCGGCATTCTTGATGCACTGGTGGGCACGATGTCACCGCTGATTCCGGCTATCATCGGTGGCTCAATGGTTAAGCTGCTGGCGATGATGCTGGAGATGGGTGGCGTGCTGGAGAAAGGCAGTTCAACGCTGATCATTCTCAACGTTATCGGCGACGGCGCTTTCTTTTTCCTGCCGGTGATGGTTGCGGCTTCAGCCGCGCTTAAATTCAATACCAATATGTCGCTGGCGATCGCCATTGCCGGAGTGCTGGTACACCCCAATTTTATCGACCTGATGGCGAAAGCCGCGCAGGGCCAGACGGTGGAGTTCGCGTTTATTCCGGTAACGGCGGTGAAATATACCTATACCGTGATCCCCGCGCTGGTGATGACCTGGATCCTCTCCTGGATCGAACGCTGGGTTGATCGCATCACCCCTGCCGTGACGAAAAATTTCCTCAAGCCGATGCTGATCGTCCTGCTGGCCGCGCCGGTAGCCATTCTGCTTGTCGGGCCGCTGGGGATCTGGATCGGCAGCGGCATCTCTGCGCTGGTCTACACCATTCACGGCTATCTGGGCTGGCTCTCAGTCGCCATTATGGGCGCACTCTGGCCGCTGCTGGTGATGACCGGTATGCACCGCGTTTTTACCCCTACTATCATTCAGACCATCGCTGAAACCGGCAAAGAGGGCATGGTGATGCCGTCAGAAATTGGTGCCAACCTCTCGCTTGGCGGCGCGTCGCTGGCAGTCGCGTTTAAAACCAAAAACCCGGAGCTGCGTCAGACCGCTTTTGCCGCCGCCGCCTCTGCCATTGTCGCCGGTATTTCCGAGCCGGCGCTGTACGGTGTGGCCGTGCGGCTGCGCCGTCCGCTGATCGCCAGTCTGATCAGCGGTTTTATCTGCGGCGCGGTGGCCGGCATCGGCGGACTCGCCAGCCACTCTATGGCCTCACCGGGCCTGTTTACCAGCGTCCAGTTTTTTGATCCTGCTAACCCCATGAGCATTGTCTGGGTGGGCGGCGTTATGGTGCTTTCCGTGGTGGTTTCATTTGTGCTGACGCTGCTGCTCGGCTTTGAGGATATTCCTGTTACCACACCAGCAGAAAAGCCGCAGCCGGCCACCGGCAATGTCGCCATCCCTACCCGTTAATGATTGAGGTTTTTTATGTCTGACACGCCATTCCCGGCCGGTTTTTTATGGGGCGGCGCTTTAGCCGCCAACCAGTCTGAAGGAAGTTACCTGGCCGATGGTAAAGGGCTGACCACGGTGGATATGATCCCGCACGGCGCTAACCGTATGGCGGTTAAGCTGGGGCTGGAGAAGCGGTTTACGCTGCGCGAAGAGGAGTTCTATCCCAGCCATGACGCTATCGATTTTTATCATCGCTATAAAGAAGATATCGCGCTGATGGCAGAGATGGGCTTTACCGTTTTTCGTACCTCTATCGCCTGGAGCCGGCTCTTTCCCGACGGCGATGAGCTGACGCCGAATGCGGACGGGATCGCTTTTTATCATAAAGTATTCACCGAGTGCCGAAAATATGGCATTGAGCCACTGGTTACGCTCTCTCACTTTGATGTGCCAATGCATCTGGTCATTGAATATGGCTCATGGCGCAATCGTAAAATGATTGATTTCTTTGCGCGGTACGCGCGAACCTGCTTTGAAGCGTTTGATGGCCTGGTGAAGTACTGGCTGACCTTCAATGAGATCAATATCCTGCTGCACAGTCCCTTCTCAGGCGCTGGCCTGGTATTTGAACCCGGCGAGAATCATGAGCAGGTGAAGTATCAGGCGGCGCATCATGAACTGGTCGCCAGCGCGCTGGTGACAAAGATTGCGCATGAGGTTAATCCGCAGAACCAGGTGGGCTGTATGCTGGCGGGCGGTAACTTTTATCCATGGTCGTGCAAGCCAGAGGATGTCTGGGCCGCGCTGCAGAAAGATCGTGAAAACCTGTTCTTTATTGATGTTCAGGCTCGCGGAGCCTACCCTGCCTACAGCGCACGACTGTTCCGTGAAAAAGGCGTAACCCTTGAAATAACGGATGAAGACGCAGCCATTCTGCGTCACACGGTAGATTTTATCTCCTTCAGCTATTACGCCTCGCGCTGCGCCTCGGCAGAGATGAATGAGCAGAACAGCAGCGCCGCCAACGTTGTTAAATCGCTGACCAACCCGCACATTGCGCGCAGCGCCTGGGGCTGGGGAATCGATCCGCTGGGCCTGCGCATCACCATGAATATGATGTATGACCGTTATCAGAAGCCGCTGTTTCTGGTGGAGAATGGCCTCGGCGCACGTGATGAGCTTACCGCCGCCGGTGAAATTCATGATGACTACCGCATCAGCTATCTGCAGCAGCATATTGAGGCTATGGCAGAGGCTATCGCCGATGGCATACCGGTGATGGGCTACACCACCTGGGGCTGTATCGATCTGGTCGCCGCTTCCACAGGTGAGATGAGTAAGCGTTATGGCCTGGTCTACGTTGATCGGGATGACATGGGCAACGGTACCCTGCAGCGCACGCGCAAAAAATCCTTCTGGTGGTATAAAAAAGTCATCGCCAGTAACGGACGCGACCTCAGTTCTGAGTAATATTTTGCCACTTCTGTCGTCACGGCTGCGGGCGGCTGATGTGTATTGATACGGAAGAATGGTACTATCCCGGCTTTACTGACCAGGAAGAGTGCCATGCAGATAAAAGGATTTCCTGCCCCGTATTCAAAAGGATCCTGCCTTTGGCTGTGCTGCGCACTGCCTGCGCTGCTGGTGCTGCTTAGCTGGCCGATGGCATACGCCGCTGAGCATACTGCCGCTGACAATCGCGCTAACCGCATTGTCAGCGGTATCCTGAGTTTTACCCGCTGGCCACCTCCGGTGCAGGTGCCGCAGCTCTGCATCCTGGCCTCCGCCCGACACCTCACGCTTTCATCAGCCGACGCGCCGCCTGCCACGCCGTTCAGCGTCGTGCGCGCTGACAGCGCTGGCAGGTTATCCGCGCTGCACTGCGACGCGGTCTATTTCGGCACGGAAACTCCGGCTCAGCAGCACGCTGCTCTGGCAGCAATGCCTGATAAAGCGGTGCTCAGCATGGCGGAAAATAACCCTGACTGCGCAACCGGCGCCACTTTCTGTATGATTTTTGGTGAGGAACGTACCCGTTTTTCGGTGAATCTCGATTCACTGGCACGCAGCGGCGTCAAAGTCAGTCCCGATGTGCTGATGCTGTCGCGTAAAGAGAACCAATAAGATGAAATTTTTACTGAGAAAACGTCAGGGTTCATCACTGCGCGGTCGCCTGCGCCGCATCAGCACCATAAATGCGGCGGTGATCCTGCTGCTGTGCTGGCTGCTGATGACCTCGACCTCTCTCTACTTTATTAAGCGTTACGAAAACCGCAATCTGGCGCTGACGGCAACCACGCTGAGCACCAGTCTTACTGCGGCAACGGTATTTGAAGACAGCTATGATGCGCACAGTAAGATTGCCATGCTGGGTGACAAAGGGATGTTTGCGTCGGCGCAGCTGGTCACCGCCAGCCATACCGTACTGGTTGACTGGGTCAACCGCCGCGAGCACAGCGGCTTCTATGAAAAACAGCTGCGGCAGTGGATCTACGCCAGCCCGATTACCGTGGAGATACAGCACGCGGGCACGCGGGCCGGCAGCCTGACACTGGCCGGAACGGTGAACGGCGCCAGCGAATTTATCCACTACTCCATCCTGATCCTGACCTGCGGTATGCTGTGCGTGCTGGTGATCTCTTTTATGCTGAGTGAGTTCCTGCATCGCGGCATTCTGCTCTCCATGCGCACTATCACGCGCGCGATTCACTATGTGATCCGCACCGGTGATTTTGCTCAGCGCGTGCCGCCTGAGCCGATCAATGAGTTTCAGCTGCTCTCCAGCGATCTGAACGCGCTGCTGAGTGAGATGCAGACGCTGAAAGCATCGCTGCTGCGCGATAACCGCTCGCTGGCAGAAAAAGCCCTGACCGACCCGCTTACCGGTCTGGCGAACCGTTCTGCTTTTGTAGCGCGGCTGGCGCAATTGCTCGATCGTCCGTTAACGCCGCCGCGCTTTGCGCTGCTGTTTCTGGATGGTGACCGCTTTAAATACATTAATGACAGCTGGGGACACGCTGCCGGGGATGAAGTGCTGAAAGCAACCGGCGAACGCCTGGCCGCCCTGGTCTCTGAAGGCGATCTGGTTGCACGCATGGGCGGCGATGAGTTTGCGATTGTCCTCACCAGCCGCACTACGCCTGCCCGGCTGCAGGCGCTCCGGGATGCCATACAGCATGCGGTACGCCAGCCTATCGCGCTCAGTGAAGACCGCACTATTACCACCTCAGTCACCATCGGCTACGCCTGGGCGCAGTCTGGCGACAGCGTGGCCTCACTGCTGGAGCGGGCAGATTTGCATATGTATAAAAACAAAAAACTGAATAAGGATCGGCTGTGAAAATCTATTGTTGCCTGATGGCGCTGATACTCACCTGCGCGGGCTGCCAGTCCGGCGGCTTTACCCGTGCCCAGGTTGCAGCGCTGCAGCAGGAGGGCTTTAGTCAGAACAGCGAAGGCTGGGGGCTGGGATTACCCAACCGCATCCTGTTTGGCATTAATGAGTCAGACCTTACCGCGGCCAGTAAACAGCGCATCGCCTCCACGGCAAGCCTGCTGGCAGCTACCGGTATTACGCATCTGCGCATTGATGGTCATACCGATAACTACGGTGAAGCGGGCTATAATCAGCAGCTTTCACTTAAACGCGCCAATGCCGTCGCGCAGCAGTGGGCCGCCGGCAGCGGCGTCCCGCGCGCGAATATTGTGACGCGCGGGCTGGGTATGCGGGTGCCGGTTGCCAGCAACAGTACCTCGCAGGGGCGTGCGCAGAACCGCCGCGTCGCTATTGTGATCACGGCGCCGTAGCGTGACCACCGCGCTCCAGCGCATAGAAATAGAGCCGGTCGCGGGCGAGGTTTTTCATTTTGACTTCGCACATGATATCGAACCGGTCAAACGAGAGCGCCCAGTCGTTTAGCGTCTGATTAAAGAAGTAGTCCGAATGCGCGCGCAGCTTCATTTTGGAGGCTGCCAGCGCGTTCTGATCGGGAAAACCGCTATCGGGGATCAATCCTTCCTGCGCAATCGAGTAGTGCAGCACCGGACGCACGCCGCGCCAGGAGTCGATAATCTGTGCAATCCGGCCATCGTCAGGTTTGATAAAGGCATTCTCTTTTACCCAGTGATGGTGAATATCCAGCACCACCGCGCACAGCTCGCGCGCCTGAAGCACATCATCCAGCGCACAGGAAACCTCATCATTCTCTACCGTGAGCATATTACGCGCCTCAGGGCTGAGCCGCATAAACGCATCGCGAAAACCAGCAAACCCCTTTTTGCCGTTCATATGGATATTGATTTTAAAATCCTGAAAACGCTGTCCATAGCCCATCAGAACGGCACAGGTGGCATGATATTCAACATCCTCAATTGCACGCTCCACCACCCCCTCATTATCAGACGCCAGCACGGTATATTGTCCGGGATGAAACGAGAGCCGAATATTGCTGGCGCGCGCCAGTTCGCCACAGCGGGCAAAGAGCGGCGCCAGCTCCGGCATCGCCTCGCGGTAGAGTGGCGTAGCCTGCGGAACGGTATAGAGCGGCAGCAGATCGCTGCCGATACGCATCATGCGCAGTGCATCAGGCAGCGTGGCGAGCTGTTCCAGCAGAGCATAAAGATTGGTGAGGTTAGTACGGGCCAGCCCAATTAGCAGCGTGGCGGCGGCATCACCCTGCATGCCCAGAAAGCGGGTACGGGTGGTGCTTTTGAATGGAAAAGGCTGCTTCGCCTCATGATCGAAATACTTACACGCAAAACCCAGTTTCATAGAATTCCCCTTAACAGCAGCTAGTGAGTCTAGCTCTCAGACAGGAATGCGCGAGGTGGAGAAAAAAGAAAACGGGCAGCTGCATGGTCGCAGCTGCCCGGAGGGTTACATCTCGGGGAAGGTCAGATTACTGCCCGGTGCCTCACGATGCAGATGGATAAAGTTCAGGTGGCGTTCATAGTGATCGAGAATATCGATAATCACCTGCTCCTTGTTATAGTCCATCAGATCGTTGCCCTGGCTTCCTTCCAGTAAAAAGGTCTCCAGCCGGTAGTAGTGCGATTTACCGCTGCGGGCGCGGTAGGTAAAGCCGGGGATCGAATATTGCTGCGGCCAGACCTGATACATAAAGCTCTGCTCTTCACCCAGATCCACACGCAGCTCGAGGTGACCCAGCGCCTGTCCCTCTTCAGCCGGCATTTTCTCCAGCATGACGCGCGCCCCGCGCAGCTCCAGCTCTTTTGCCACATCTTCCATAGCCGGATAGATCACGGTCTCCATCATCCGCTGCGTATAGCGCGTGCCCGGATAGTTCATCAGGCGCGACAGCCTCTTCTTCCAGCTCAGGCGATCGCTGCTTGAGGGAATATAAGGCGCGGTTTCACGCACGGCACTGGCGCGGCGATGATCTTCTACCTTCAGCGATTTCCACAGGCCGGCCATCACAAAGAAGATCACAAAGCTAAACGGCAGCCCCATGATGACCGTGGTGTTCTGCAGTGCAGAAATCCCGTTGGTCATCAGCATGCCCATGGTCAGCACCCCAATCGCAATTGACCAGAAGATGCGCAGCCAGTTAGGCGCATCGCTGTTGATATCCTTGAGCTTTGAGGTGAAGTTACCCAGCACCAGCGAACCGGAATCTGCTGAGGTAACGTAGAACAGCATCCCGGTAATGGTGGCAACGGACGCGCTGAGTTTAAACGCCGGATATTGCGCCAGCAGACTGTAGAAACCGCGTTCGGCATGCGCCATCACTTCCTGCGCAAAGCCGGCATCGCCGTGAATAATTTCATACAGCGAGGCGTTACCGAATACAGAGAGCCACAGCAGCGTAAACGTAAAGGGAATGATCAGCGTGCCGAGCACAAACTGGCGAATGGTGCGGCCGCGTGAGATACGCGCCAGGAACAGGCCAACAAACGGCGACCAGGCGACCCACCACGCCCAGAAAAACAGCGTCCAGCTGTTCATCCACTGGGTCGGACGATCGAACGCAAAGGTATTCAGCGTCATCCCCATAAAGCGGTTGATATAGTCGCCAACGTTCAGCACCAGCGCGTTCAGCAGGAAGTCTGTTTTGCCCATAAACAGCACAAACAGGATCAAGCCGAGCGCCAGCGCCACGTTCAGCTCAGACAGAATCCGGATACCTTTGTCGACGCCCGATGTGACGGAGATCGTCGCAATGATCACCGACAGGACAATCAGCGCCATCTGCGCGGTCAGTCCTTCAGGGACGTCAAACAGCACCTTCAGGCCATAGTTCAGCTGCACTACCCCGATACCCAGCGTGGTAGCGATACCAAAAATGGTGCCGACTACCGCAGCGATATCCACGGTATGGCCAATCGGTCCATTGATGCGTTTACCAAAGATCGGATAGAGCGCTGAGCGAATGGTGAGCGGCAGATTATAGCGGTAGCTGAAGTAACCGAGCGCGATCCCCATCAATGCGTACATTGACCAGCCGGTCAGCCCGTAGTGAAACAGCGTCCAGACCATCGCCTGACGCGCCGCTTCTATGGTTTGTCCGGCCCCCTCCGGCGGCTGCATATATTGCGACACCGGCTCTGCAACGGAGAAAAACATCAAATCGATTCCGATACCGGCGGCAAACAGCATCGCCGACCAGCTCAGCAGGCTGAACTCCGGTTTGGATTGCTCCGGCCCGAGCTTAATCGCGCCATAGCGCGAGCAGGCCATATAGACCACAAAAACGATATAGAGCGTGGCGGCCAGCATGTAATACCAGCCAAACGTGGTTGAGACCCAGTTTACTGCTGTCTGGATCCAGGCGCCCGCAAGGTCGCTATAGAGAATGGTGACAAGTGAAAATGTCAGAATCAGTCCGGCCGAGGTGAAGAACACCACGGGATTAATTCTGTCCTTTTCACTGGCAGGTGGATTAATCATCGATAACCTCTGGTTAATTTCCTGTAACTACTCAATAAATTGATGCGATCAGTGTGGCTGATCTTGTTGTTGTACTCTCTGCTTTACCTCCGTTAGTTGGGCACGGTGATAAATCGCTACCAAGCGTAGCTCACCGTTTGGCTTTTGTAACAAACGAAGCACACCATCCTAACAACTTTCTTTTTTATATTGAACGTACAATCAAAAAAAGTTTTAATAGGGGTCTCGATTTGAGGTGGAGCGGTAGTGATGCCAAAGGTAGGAATGCAGCCGATACGTCGCCGGCAACTGATTGATGCGACGCTTGATACCATCAACGACGTAGGGATTAACTACGCCACCATCGCGCAAATTGCCCGACGGGCTGGCGTCTCTACCGGCATCATCAGTCACTATTTCAAAGATAAAAATGGCCTGCTCGAAGCCACCATGCGTGATGTCACGCGCCAGCTGCGCGAAGCCGTTTCCATGCGGCTTAAACCGCTGGCAGACGCCAGCACCGAAGCGCGCCTGCTGGCCATTGTGGAAGGTAACTTTGATGATACCCAGCTGCACAGTGCCGCCATGAAAGCGTGGCTCGACTTCTGGGCAAGCAGCATGCATCAGCCGCAGCTGGGCCGGTTAGAGCGGGTCAGCAGTCGCCGCCTGTTCTCCAGCCTGGCTGCAGAGTTTCGCCGGGAAATGCCGCGCGAGCAGGCCCGACTGGCAGCTTACGGTTTGGCTTCTATGATTGATGGCTTGTGGCTGCGTGCCGCATTGAGTGGCAAGCCCTTTGATTTAGCGATTGCCAGAACGCTTACCACCCAATTTATTCGTCAGCAACTGGCTGACTCACCGAATCACTGAGGAAGGAAAAACCATGTCCCGATTCACCGAACAGCACCTCTACATTGATGGCAAATTTGTCCCCTCTGCAGCAGGTAACACCTTCCAGAGTATCAATCCTGCTAATGGCGATGTGCTGGCAGAAGTCCATGAAGCTGAGCGTGCGGATGTCGATCGCGCCGTTGAAGCCGCGAAAAAAGGCCAGAAAATCTGGGCTGCGATGACGGCGATGGAGCGCTCGCGCATCTTACGGCGTGCGGTGGAGATCCTGCGTGAACGTAATGACGAACTGGCGGAACTCGAAACGCTGGACACCGGTAAACCGTTCAGCGAAACCCAGGCGGTAGATATTGTCACCGGTGCTGATGTACTGGAGTACTATGCCGGGCTGATCCCTTCACTGGAAGGCCAGCAGATCCCGCTGCGCGACACCTCTTTTGTCTATACCCGCCGCGAACCGCTCGGCGTGGTGGCCGGGATCGGCGCGTGGAACTATCCCATCCAGATTGCGCTGTGGAAATCGGCACCGGCACTGGCTGCGGGTAACGCCATGATTTTCAAACCCAGTGAAGTCACTCCGCTGACCGCGCTGAAGCTGGCTGAGATCTACACCGCGGCCGGCGTGCCGGATGGTGTTTTCAACGTGCTGAACGGACGCGGCGCGGTGACCGGTCAGCTGCTGACCGATCATCCTGGTATCGACAAAGTTTCCTTCACCGGCGGCGTGGCCAGCGGTAAGAAAGTGATGGCAAACGCTGCCGGCTCGACACTGAAAGATGTCACGATGGAGCTGGGCGGTAAATCTCCGCTGATTATCTTTGATGATGCCGATCTCGACCTCGCTGCTGACATCGCCATGATGGCAAACTTCTACAGCTCCGGTCAGGTCTGCACCAACGGCACCCGCGTCTTTATTCCCGCAGCGGTAAAAGCGGAATTCGAGGCCAAAATCAGCGAACGCGTGGCGCGTATCAAAGCGGGCGACCTCGCCGATCCGGCCACGAACTTTGGTCCGCTGGTGAGCTTTGCCCATCGCGACAACGTAATGCGCTATATCGAATCGGGCATCAGCGAAGGGGCTACGCTGCTGTGCGGCGGTAAGCGCATGAGCGGCGCTGAATTTGATCAGGGCGCGTGGGTTGAACCAACCGTCTTTACCGACTGCCGCGACGAAATGACCATCGTACAGGAAGAGATTTTTGGCCCGGTAATGTCCATTCTCACCTATGAGAGCGAAGAAGAGGTCGTGCGTCGCGCTAATGCCACCGAATATGGTCTGGCCGCGGGCGTGGTCACGCAGGATCTTAACCGCGCGCACCGCGTTATTCACCAGATTGAAGCCGGTATTTGCTGGATCAACACCTGGGGTGAATCCGCCGCTGAAATGCCGGTAGGCGGCTATAAGCACTCCGGCATCGGCCGTGAAAACGGCGTGATGACGCTGCAGAATTACACCCAGGTTAAATCGGTGCAGATCGAAATGACCCGTTTTCAGTCAGTATTTTAATTGAGCTTACCTGAGGAGCGACTAATGGAATTTGATTACGTCATTATCGGAGCCGGATCCGCAGGAAACGTACTGGCTACCCGTCTGACCGAAGATAGCAATGTCAACGTACTGCTGCTGGAGGCGGGTGGACCCGATTACCGCTTTGACTTCCGCACTCAGATGCCTGCGGCCCTGGCTTACCCGCTGCAGGGTAAGCGCTACAACTGGGCGTATGAGACCGAGCCGGAACCTTATATGAATAACCGCCGCATGGAGTGCGGGCGCGGTAAAGGGCTGGGTGGCTCTTCGCTGATCAACGGCATGTGCTATATCCGCGGCAATGCGATGGACCTCGACAACTGGGCCAAAGCGCCCGGTCTTGAGCAGTGGAGCTATCTCGACTGCCTGCCCTACTATCGCAAGTCAGAAACGCGTGATATCGGCGCAAATGACTATCACGGCGGCGAAGGTCCGGTCAGCATCACCACCTGTAAGCCGGATAACAACGTCCTGTTTGCGGCAATGATTGAAGCAGGCGTGCAGGCGGGTTATCCGCGCACCGACGATCTGAACGGCTATCAGCAGGAAGGCTTTGGCCCGATGGATCGCTTTGTTACGCCAAAAGGCCGCCGTTCCAGCACGGCACGCGGCTATCTCGATACCGCGAAAAAGCGTCCGAACCTGAAGATCATTACCCATGCGACCACCGATCGCATTCTGTTTGACGGCAAGCGCGCGACCGGCGTTGAATACCTTGAGGGCGGCAGTAACACCCCGAAAACGGTCTATGCGCGGCGTGAAGTACTGCTGTGCGCTGGCGCCATCGCCTCGCCGCAGATCCTGCAGCGTTCAGGTGTCGGTCCGGCAGAGCTGTTGCAGCAGTTTAATATTCCGGTCGTGCACGACCTGCCCGGCGTGGGTGAGAATCTGCAGGACCACCTGGAGATGTATCTGCAGTATGAGTGCAAAGAGCCGGTCTCTCTTTATCCGGCGCTGAAGTGGTGGAACCAGCCGAAAATCGGCGCCGAATGGCTGTTCAACGGTACCGGCGTCGGCGCCAGCAACCAGTTTGAAGGCGGCGGCTTTATTCGCAGCCGGGAAGAGTTCGACTGGCCTAACATCCAGTATCACTTCCTGCCGGTTGCCATTAACTACAACGGCTCTAACGCGGTTGAAGCGCACGGCTTCCAGTGCCATGTTGGCTCTATGCGCTCGCCAAGCCGGGGTCACGTGCGGATCAAATCACGCGATCCGCGCCGCCATCCGGCCATTCTGTTCAACTACATGTCGCATGAACAGGACTGGCATGAGTTCCGCGATGCGATTCGCATTACGCGTCAAATCATCAACCAGCCGGCGCTGGATAAATATCGCGGTCGCGAAATCAGTCCGGGAATCGACTGCCAGACCGATGAGCAGCTGGATGAGTTTGTGCGTAACCACGGTGAAACCGCTTACCACCCTTGCGGCACCTGTAAAATGGGCAGCGATGAGATGGCCGTGGTCGATGGTGAAGGTCGCGTGCATGGCCTGCAGGGGCTGCGCGTGGTCGATGCCTCCATCATGCCGCTGATCATTACCGGCAACCTGAATGCGACAACCATTATGATTGGCGAGAAGATTGCGGATAACATTCGCGGTCGCGATCCGCTGCCACGCAGCACTGCCGACTACTATGTTGCCGGCGAGCGCCCGGTGCGCGGTGAGCCTGTACGGGCATAACCTCTCTGCAGGGCAGCGCAATGCTGCCCTGCTTCATACCGTCTTATCCTCGCTGTGAAACATGCCACGACGAATGCCCGATCGGACCAGCTGACACTGAAGCTGAACGAGTTAGTTAATCAACTAATAGTATGTTGTAATTATGATAGTGTGGCAGCTTCATTTTCCGCGCCTGCTGCTGCCAGAAAATGCTGCAGAATGGCATTCCGGCGCTCTCCCTGCCGGGTCACAATCGCGATTTGGCTGCCGAAGCGCAGCCGCGAAGGCGCAATTGCACGCATCTGCTGCAGCTCACACCAGCGTGCCGCATAGTGATCGGGCAGAAAGCCGATATAGCGTCCGGTTAAGATCAGAAAAGCGATACCTTCCCGGTCAGAGGCTGTGGCCGTACAGTTAAGCGACCGATGCAGGGCAGCGGCTTCCGCGCTCAGACGGTAGCCAGGCGCTATCGCTTCATAGCGATGCAGCACCGCTGGATCCGCCTCATGCGCCTGGCTGAAAAGCGGGTGCGTACTGCTGCAGTAAAGACAGGAGATCTCTTCATAGAGCGGCATATAGACCAGGCCCGACACCGGCGCGGTATAGGGCAGTGCGCCCACGTGCAGACGTCCGTCAAGCAAACCCTGCTCAATATCAGCGGCCGTAAGCATACTGATATCAATGCGGACTTCCGCACCCTTTTCGCGTAACGCTTCCAGCGCCTGCGTAATCTGCATACGCGGCTGCGTCACCAGATTATTGATAATGCCGATATTAAGTTCACCGCGCAGCTGTTTATGCATCTGATTTATTTGCTGGCGAAAATCCTCAACCGCCGCCATCAGGCTGGCGCTGTGGCGCAGGATCTCGCGCCCCTCATCCGTCAGGGCAAATCCCGCCCTTCCGCGCTGACAGAGCCGCATCCCGAGACGCTTCTCCAGATCGCTCATATGCAGGCTGATCGCCGAACGGGTAATGCCCAGCCTGCTCTCGGCAGCCGTAAAGCTGCCGCATTCGCTAACGACTTTAAACAGCCGCAGCAGACGCAGATCGAAATCGGTAACCTGCGCCAGGGTTTTAGGTTTCATTCAGGTGAGTTTTCCGCTGACTAAACTTAAGTTAATTAGCATTTAACTTAACCGATGCCTGATTGCAAACTCTGGCTATACACTCTGGAGAACCCGCCATGTCCGAACGCATAGATACCGCTTCCCTGAACCTGCAGTCGCACTGGATGCCCTCCAGCGCCAATCGTAATTTCCAGCGCGATCCGCGCTTTATCGTGGCAGCGGAGGGACGCTGGCTTACCGATGATCAAGGGCGACACATTTATGACAGTCTGTCAGGGCTGTGGACCTGTGGCGCTGGCCACACGCGCAGTGAGATCCAGCAGGCGGTAAGCCGGCAGCTCGGCGTGCTTGATTACTCCCCCGGCTTTCAGTATGGCCATCCGCTCTCGTTTCAGCTGGCAGAACGTATCACGCAGTACATGCCGGGCGATCTCAACCATATCTTTTTCACCGGCTCCGGTTCTGAAGCGGCAGACACCGCGGTAAAAATGGCGCGCGGCTACTGGCGCGCCAAAGGCCAGCCGGCCAAAACCAAACTGATCGGTCGCGCCCGCGGTTATCACGGTGTGAACATCGCCGGCACCAGCCTCGGCGGCATTGGCGGCAACCGCAAAATGTTTGGTCAGTTTATGGATGTGGATCACCTGCCGCATACGCTGCAAAGCGACCTCGCCTTCACGCCGGGTCAGGCTGAAACCGGCGGCGAGGCGCTGGCCAATGAGATGCTGAAACTGATTGAGCTGCACGATGCGTCAAACATCGCCGCGCTGATTGTTGAGCCGCTTTCCGGCTCCGCCGGAGCCATCATTCCGCCACGGGGTTATCTGCAGCGCCTGCGTGAGATCTGCACGCAGCACAACATCCTGCTGATTTTTGATGAGGTGATCACCGGCTTTGGCCGCATGGGACGCTGGACCGGCGCAGAGTACTTTGGCGTGACGCCGGATCTGCTTAACTTTGCCAAGCAGATCACCAACGGCGCCATCCCGCTGGGGGGCGTGGCCGCCAGCAGCGAAATCTATCACGCCTATATGTCACAGCCGCTGCCAGAGCATGCGGTGGAGTTTGCGCATGGCTATACCTATTCCGCCCATCCGGTCGCCTGCGCAGCGGCTATCGCCACGCTTGACCTGCTGGAAAAGGAGTCGCTGATAGCGCAGTCGGCTGAACTGGCACCGCTGTTTGAACAGCAGCTCCACGCGCTGCGCGGTTGTCCGCACGTGGTGGATATTCGCAACTGCGGGCTGGTCGGGGCGATTCAGCTGGCGCCGCGTGAAGGTGATGCCACGCTGCGCCCTTTTGAAGCGGGCATGCTGTTATGGAAGGCGGGATTCTATGTTCGCTTTGGCGGCGACACGCTGCAGTTTGGTCCGATGTTTTCTGCTCAGCCTGACGAACTTGACAGGCTGTTTAATGCGGTAAGCGATGCGCTGTATCGCCTTGCTTAAGCGATTACGCCAGCGCTTTCGCCTGCTGCAGACGGTAATAGAGCAGCGACAGTAATATCAGCAGGCAGCCGAGCATCTGCCGGGCCGACATCGCTTCGCCATACCAGAGGGCCGCCGCCAGCACCGTCAGCAGCGGTTCCAGGATCATGATCAGTGCGGCATTTGCCGCGCTGGTCATGCTCTGTCCTTTCAGCTGCAGCCAGAAGCGCAGGCTGGTCGCCAGCAGCGCGCTGGCCGCCAGCCAGCTCCAGGAAGCCAGCGTGATCTCCTGCGGCCAGCTTTCAGAGAGCAGCGACAGCACGCCTGCTACCGCGCCGGTGCAGGCGAGCTGTACCGTGGCCAGCGGACAGACAGGGACCGTCGCGGCAAAGCGGGTGGTGAAACAGAAGTAGACTGCCTGAACCAGCGCGGCGCCGAGGAACAGGAGCTGGCTCAGTTCAAAATGGAGATCCTGCCTGAGCGTCAGCAGCGCCAGCCCCGCGATGCCCACCGGCAGGGAGAGCCAGAACGCACGCGCTGGCCGGCTGCGCAGAATAACCCAGGCAAAAAGCGGCACAAACAGCATTGAGAGGCTCATAATAAAAGCCCCCTCACCCAGCGAGCGCGTGGTGGCGACGGCATAAATCCACAGCAGCATATAAGCAGACTGCAGCAGCCCGCTCATCAGAACCGGCCTGATATTCCGCAGCGTATGGCGCAGCTCGGCGGCACGGCACAGCAGCAGCAGTACCACGCTGGCCGAAAGAAAGCGCAGCGCAACAAAGGCCAGCGCGGGCATACCAGCTATCGCTTCGCGTGAGCAGATCCAGCCAAATGCCGCGATGAGCGTGGTGCTCACCAGCAGGGCATCCGCCTGGCGTTGTCTGGCTATCATTTATCTCTCCGCAGCGTGCGTGTTTGCCATCAGCTCTGGGCGCTCACCAGCCGGACGGCAAAACCAAAGAACAGCATACCGGTCAGCATGTTGGCAAATTTAACCAGCCGCGTGCGGCTGCGCAGGAAGCGGACCATCACCGCGCCCGCCACCAGCAGCACGGAGTAGTAGCTGAAGCTGATAAGCTGGATCAGCGCACCCAGCGTGGCGAACGCCGGCGCGGTATGAGTGACTTTGGGGTCGATAAACTGAATAAAGAAAGAGACGTAGAACAGGATAGCTTTAGGGTTAGTCACCCCCAGCAGTACCGCACGCAGAAAGTAGTTTTCTGCTTTGACCGGCTCAGCAGGCTGCGCATCCGCGCGCTGGCGCAGTGCGCCCATGATGATTTTGATACCCAGATAAAGTAAAAACATCGCGCCCAGATAGCGCACCATCATAAAAATGTGCGGGCTGGTGCGGATCAGCGTAGCAACCCCTGCCCAGGCAAGAAAAATCAGGATCAGATCGCCTGCCATGACGCCCGCAATCGCTTTAGACGCAGCTTTCATGCCGCGGCCCATGCCGGTGCGTAAAACATAGAGGCTGTTCGGGCCGGGTAACAGAATAATCACCAGCGCACCTGCCAGAAACGTCCATAAATCGATAATGCCTAAATCTTGCAACATCAGTGCCATAGCTCCATTCGCCGCGCGTTATTCGCACGGCGTAATCATAATATTTATACCGGGTTAACCAGACGACAGCGCGCCGCTGCCGCGCGCTATGTTAGCAGGTATCCCGCATAAATCGCACCTCTGTTGCGTGCGGTTGTCGTGCATGAGAAGGTCGCAGACAGCAGCACGTTCGTTGCTAAAGCGGGAAGCAGACCGGGGCATCCCTGCCCGGTTATTACACTTTGCTTTCAGGCAGTACGGTCAATACCGGCTGATGCCTGCGATGAAACAGCGGATAGGCGATGCTGGTTACAACCAGACTGATAATCCATGAGATATCCACGCCCGGGATCAGTTTTGCATAGGGACCGGAGAAAAACGCATTTTCGATGAAAGGAACCTGCACCAGGATCCCGGCAAAATAGACCAGCAGCGCCTGTGTATTAAGCCGCCCATAGCGTCCTCCGTCCGCCTGAAATATGGCTGCCACGTCGTAGTGCTGTTTATTGACGTAGTAGAAGTCGAGCAGGTTGATCACAATCCACGGGATCAGTACGGCGATCAGCGCCAGAATCAGGTTGATAAAAAATGCGACAAAGTTCTGCGACGCCGCCAGCGCAATCAAAATGCTGCCTGTCAATACCAGAGCGGACACCACCAGCCGCACCGCCGCCCCCGGCGTCCAGTGCGGACGGAAGGTCTGCACGGCCGTTATCAGCGATAACACCGCCCCGTACAGGTTCATGGAGTTATGACAGATGATATTCACCAGAAACAGGATCATCAGCAGCGGTCCCAGCCAGCCGGTGGCATGACGCACCGCCATCATGGCGTCATCCGCCGGAGCAATACTGACGGCCATCATGCCAAAGACAAACGCCAGGATAGTTCCGCCGCAGGCGCCGAGGTAAGTCGCCCAGAAAGGACGGGCGATCCCCACATCCGCAGGCAGATAGCGCGAATAATCTGAGGTATAAGGTGAAAAGCTGATTTGCCACACCGCACCAATGCAAAAGGTCCCGAACCAGCCTGCCGCGCTCAGCGATCCGCGCTGCCAGAAGTCTGCCGGTAGTGGCTGCGATAGCATCAGCGTCAGTCCCAGCAGCAGGGCCGCGCCCATGATCCATGCGCCAATTTTATTGATCCGGTGAATAAAGCGGTAACCTATCACGCCGATCGCTGTTGCCAGCACGGCGCCTAAAATCGTTGCGCTCGCCACCGGCAGCGCCGGAATGACATTGTTAATTACCCGGCCCGAAAGCGAGATATTGGAGATAAAGAACCCCAGATAGATCACGGTAGTAAAACTGATTACCAGCAGCGAACCATAGCGCCCGAACTGCGCGCGGCTCTGTACCATCTGCGGAATGCCGGTTTTCGGCCCCTGCGCTGAGGTCAGCGCAAGAAAGATGCCACCAAAGAGATGGCCGGCGATAATCGCAGAGAGCGCGGAAATTACATTAAGGTGAAACGTTTCGGTTGCGATCGCCCCGCTGACCACCGCCAGCGGAGCAATATTGGTACAGAACCAGAGCGTGAACAGGCTGTGCGATTTGCCGTGCCGCTCAGACACCGGCACATAATCCACCGACTTGTTCTCGATAAACGGCCCCTGACGTGATGATTTTTCCACCTTACCCTCCAGTTGAGATGCAGAATTATTATGTGTTGCAGATACATCACTGGCGTTGTCATGCCATAGCCATCCCGACGATGTGCGTCTCGTCTTCTCGCAGGAGAAACTGCTGGCGGTAAGACTCCTGATACTTAGCGATCCGGCGGGCGGGGATGTGAATGGCCAGCGCCGGAAAGGGAATTAACGCATGATAAATGGGTCGTCGATGGGCTCATCGCTGGTGCGCAGCCATACCGTTTTGGTTGTGGTGTACTCCAGCGCGGCGTCAGTGCCGCCCTCGCGCCCGAATCCTGATTTGCCATAGCCCCCAAAGGGTGCCAGCGGTGAGACTGCCCGATAGGTGTTCAGCCAGACCACACCGCTGCGCAGCTGGCGCGTGATGCGATGCGCGCGCGTCAGATTTTGCGTAAAGACGCCGGCGGCAAGACCATATTCGGTGCCGTTAGCCAGCCGCAGCGCGTCCGCTTCCCCGCTGAAAGTCAGCACCGAAAGCACCGGACCAAACAGCTCCTGCACGACACTCTCTGCTGCCGGTACGCTGCTGCAATCAAGAATAGTAGGCGGATAATAGAAGCCAGGCTTGTGAACAGGCTCATGCCCGATAATCAGCTTAGCGCCCTGCTCCAGCGTGCGGCTGACGACCTGTTCAATGTTCTGTTTCTGGCGCAGCGTGCAGAGCGGGCCAAACTGCGTTTCAGGCTGCTGCGGACAGCCGATCACAATGCTGCGCACTTTACTCACCAGCCTTTCAATAAACGCCTCTTTAATACTGGCTTCTACCAGCAGGCGCGAGCCTGCAACGCAGCTCTGACCCGAGGCTGAGAAGATCGCAGCCACCTGAGCGTTCGCCGTACTCTCCAGATCGGCATCGGCAAAAACAATAAACGGTGACTTGCCCCCCAGCTCCAGTGAGGTGCTGGCGAGATTCTCCGCGCTGCCGCGTATAATATGGCGTGCGGTTTCTGCGCCGCCGGTAAATGCGATATGATCGATAAGCGGGTGTGCGGTGAGCCGTGCACCGCACTGCTCAGCAAAGCCGGTGATGACGTTAATCACGCCGGGCGGAAAACCCGCTTCATCAATCAGTTCTGCCAGCGCCAGAAGGGGAGCCGGAGCCACCTCTGCTGCCTTCACTACCAGCGTACAGCCAGCGGCGATCGCCGGGCCGATTTTAACCGCTGACAG
Source organism: Pantoea sp. Acro-807 (assembly GCF_011752675.1). NCBI lineage: Bacteria > Pseudomonadati > Pseudomonadota > Gammaproteobacteria > Enterobacterales > Erwiniaceae > Pantoea > Pantoea sp. Acro-807. The sequence continues at coordinate 151,904 of NZ_VWXE01000004.1, forward strand.
AAACAGCTGGCTGTTCCAGGGGATGATTGCCGCCACCACGCCCACCGGCTCACGTCTGACCCACGTTTCCATATCGGGCTTATCGATACTTAACGTGGCCCCCTCCATTTTGTCGGCCATGCCCGCGTAATAGCGGTAATACTCCGCCACATAGGCGATCTGCGCCTGCGTCTCGCGAATAATTTTGCCGGTATCCAGCGTTTCAATGCGTGCCAGCCGCGCCGCATCCCGCTCAATCAGATCGGCCAGCCGCAGCAGCAGTTTACCGCGCGCGCTGGCGGTAAGCGCGCGCCATGCCTCTGACGTAAACGCGCGGGCAGCCGCCTCCACCGCGCGGTCAGTCTCCTGCTGTTCTGCGCCAGCGATGGTTGCCCAGGGCTCTGCGGTCGCCGGATTCAGGGATGTGAACGAGGCTGCGCCGGTTACAAACTGCCCGTCAATATAGAGTTTAAACGCGTCCATCTCTCTCTCCGCTTAGTGGAATTCCGGAACGACCTGCTCAATAAAGCGCATCAGCGAAGCTTTTTTGCGCTCAAAGGTCATACCGCTGTCGAGCCATAGCGCATATTCGTCATAGCCCAGTGCTTCATAGTTTTTCAGCCGGGCGATCACTTCGTCCGCCGTACCGATAGCCAGGTTCTGGCGCATTTTTTCCGCGCTGTAATAGGTGTTAGCGGCAATCTCTTCATCACTGAGTGGCGCAATAAGCCCCTGCGTCACCGGACGCTCGTTTTTAAACCAGGCGCCAAAGTAGTGGTAGAAGCGGTTCAGCTCCTGCGCTGCCTGCTGTGCATCCGCTTCATCCGCCGCTACGAAACCGTGCTGCAGCAGCATAATTTTTAGCGGCTGCTCCGGAGCGTATTCCCGGCACGCCTCTTTAAACGTGGTAATCAGGCGCACAATCTCCTCGTCTCCCTGATGCAGCGGCGTGCACTGCACGTTACAACCCTGCTTAACGGCAAACTCATGGCTGTTGGGATCGCGGGCAGCCACCCAGATGGGGGGATGCGGCTGCTGTTTGGGTAACGGCGAGGACGTAGTGGACGGGAACTGCCAGAACTCGCCCTGATGAGCATAATCACCGCGCCAGAGCGCTTTTACTGCCGGCACCAGCTCCCGCATGCGCTGACCGGCTCCCCAGGCATCAAGGCCCGGCAGCAGACGCTCATACTCAAACGCATAGGCGCCGCGCGCAATACCCAGCTCCAGCCGTCCGTTAGTGATGATATCGGTCATTGCCGCCTCACCGGCAAGGCGAATCGGATGGGTAAACGGCGCAATAATGGTGCCGGTACCGAGGCGCACATGTCGGGTGCGGTGCGCAATATCCACCAGATTGATGAAAGGGTTCGGTGCAATGGTGAAGTTCATACCGTGATGCTCACCGGTCCAGATCGCATGCAGCCCGCCGCGATCGGCGATTTCGCACAGCGTCATCATCTCTTCGTAGAGCTTATCCTGTGCATCATCAGCCGAGACGCGCTCCATATGCAGAAACAGAGAAAGCTTCATACCACCTCCTGATGGGCTGACACAGAGAACTGGCGCACCGAACCTTGCGCTTCATCGCCGTAATAGAGGCCATAATTACCCGCCGCATATTCACGCATGTAGCGTCCCAGCAGCGCCTGCAGCGCACCGTTAGCCACCGGTACTGCAGCCAGATCCTGCAGATCGCGCCACTCTCCCTGGTCAACTGCGGGTAGCGTACCGCCGGTGGGCTGAGCGCATAAAAAGACAATATGCTGCTGCTTTTTCTGCCGATCCTCCCACATGGAGTAGATAAAGCCCGGACTGGCGGCAATCTGCAGCGTGCTGAATACCTGCGTCAGCGTTTCATCGACGCTGCGGCCGCGCATGGTTTGTGCCGGTAGCTCATACCCCTCTGACTGCCTGACCAGCAGCACCTTACCGGCGGACTCGATAAGCGCACTGACCACAACATCCGGCCCGCTAATCAGCGACTCTGCCTGCTGATAAGGGGTAAAATAGGCGCCGCGATAGTAGCCCAGACCCGCCGTGCCGCTGGAAGCGAACTGCAGCACGTTACCAATCAGAATTGCGTGGTCTCCCGCGTCAATCACCTGATGCAGCGAACACTCAAACCAGGCCGAACTCTCATCAATCAGCGGCGTGCCCTGCTCTCCGCGATGCCAGCTGACGCGTGCAAACCGGTCGGCAATTTTCTGCGCAAACACGTTTGACGTCTCTTTCTGCTGTTCTGCCAGAATATTGACGGCAAAATGGCGGCACTGCGTAAAATGTTCAAAGTTAGCCGAACGTTTGTCGATGCTGACCAGCAGCAGCGCCGGGTCGAGTGATACCGATGAAAAAGAGTTTGCGGTGAAACCAATCGGCTCACCTTTAGCATCCCGGGTCGTGACCACGGTTACGCCCGTCATAAAGGCGCCAAAGGCGTCGCGCAACTCTCTGCGTTTATCTGCGTCCATAAGTTACTCCTGAATAGGCTCTTGTGACGTGACGGGGGCTGCAACCGGCTCAAGGAAAGAGAGCATCTCTTGCGTGACCCGTTCAGCATCGGTCAGATTCAACATGTGTCTGGCGTTATCGATAACCACCGCCTCACCGTAAGGTGCTGCGCCGGCCATCTGGCGTGTCATTTCCGGACTGGAGTTGGCATCCAGTTCGCCCGTCATGACCAGCACCGGACAGCGCATCTCTGCCCAGCGATCGGCATACAGCGAGTCGCCTTCAGCAAACGCCTGATAGGCGCGCGCATAGCCTGCCGGGCTGACCTGCTGCAGCCACTCGCCGACTCTGTGACGCAGCGGCTGCTCCTCCGGGGTGGCGCTGAACCAGCGCTCCAGTGGCGCATCCAGCTGGACATCACCGCTTGCCAGCTCGTGAGCGCGCTGCAGGACCGCAGCGCGGGCCGCAGCTGAGCGCCTGAAGACGCCGCTCATGACGATGGCGCGGCTGACAGAGTGCGGATAATCAATTGCCAGTCCGGCGGTGATCAGGGCACCCATTGAGTGCCCGGCAACCGCAAAACGCTGCTCTGGCTGAGTGGCGAGAAAGGCTGCCAGCCAGGAAACGTAGTCGGTCAGCGTCGCGTGATGCCCGAAGCCTGTGCTGTCGCCATGCCCGGGCATATCCACTGCGATAACCCGAAAATGGCGGCTCAGTACCGCTATCTGGGGAAACCAGGCTTCCGCATTCATGCCCACGCCGTGAATCAGCACCAGCGGAGTGCCGGCTCCCGCTTCGAGATAGCTGACCTGCGCTGACGCCTCAGACAGCGGCTGGATTTTTCTGATCATGGCCAAGCTCTTTAAGATCAAGATAACGGTTACCGATGCGATGATGCGGGCGGCCGCCCAGCGCAGCGCCCAGCGCAATCACGATCTCGTCGCTGAACGGGGCATCATTGATGGTGAACTGCATGGTCAGATAATGTTCGCGCGAGCCCTCATCTTCTGTTCCCATCATCGGGACGAGAATCGGGGTGTTGGCCGGGCCGCGCGTATTGTTGAATGCCAGATAGGTTTTGCCCTGCACCGCAGAACGGTAGTGATTACCAAAATGCAGCGTATGAATCAGCGCTGAGGCGTGCTCCAGCTCGCCGTTCAGTCCGGTAACGGCACATTTGCCATAGGCGACCACGCGATCGCCGCCCCCCGCTTCTTTAACGATTAATCCGGTCAGCAATTCGCCTAATACCGGCGCCATCTCACGGATTTCTGGTGCCAGATCTTCAACAAAGCCTCTGCCAGCCCACGGATTTTTGACCACGGCTGCAGCGGCAATCATCACCAGCGGCGTGCCCGCCGCTTTGCCGCCATCGGTATACACGGTTTCAGTGGTGACGACGGTTTTACGAATATCCGGATGCATGTAAACCCCTTTCAAGTTAACGGTTTGTTAATTGCTACTGGTGAAAGGGGTATAGCATCGCCGCTTTTGGGATGTCAAAATATGGTATACCATCATACAGTCACACCTTGATTGCCTGCTTTTTATGCGCCAGGATGCGCCAGACGCGCTCCTGGGCCATTTTTAGCGTGCTGCCAGCGCAGGTTTTAGCGGGTAGAAAATCAGCTATCGGAGTGTGACTGGCATCATAAAAGTGATGCAGGCCAGCGCAGCGGAAAAAAATCATGTGATTGATAAATTTGCATTATTTTTAAAGCCCGCGCGGGAAAAGGGAATACTTCAGCGATAAGTGATAAAAATGTGAGCAATAACAAATTCCGGGTATGGCGGCGTCAGACTAAATCACAGCGCCGCTGAGGGCTTTATGACCTCAGACTCTGTTGCAGCCACGTCCGCGACGTTGCGTTAACTGCCGGAACAGTGCTAATAGTAAAAAAGAGCGCGCGCAGGGGGCTTCGCGCAACGGTTCTTAACGCGGGACAATAGGGAAGATCATGATTGCGATTCACTCCTTAAGGATTGAAAACACGCCGGTGACACTGCGGGAACTGGCGCTGGTCAAAGTAAGACAGGCAATCATCTCAGGCTATTTTAAAGCGGGCGATCGTCTGGTTGAACGCTCATTGTGTGATGAGCTGGGCGTCAGTCGTACCGTGGTGCGGGAAGTGATCCGTTATCTTGAAGCGGAAGGACTGATCGAAAACCTGCCTAAAAAAGGGCCTATTGTGGCGCGGCTCACCTGGGAGATTGCGCAGCAGATCTACAGCATACGTCAGCTGCTTGAATCTGCAGCTGCAGAAGATTGCGCCCGCAAAGCCACAGCGGAAGATAAGCAGAGGCTGCACACCCGGCTGATGCGAATTGCCAGAGCATCTGAACATCATGACGATATTGAACGGGTTGAAGCGTCTCAGGCGTTTTATGAAACGCTGTTTTCGATTGCGGAGCATCATATCGCCTGGGAAATCGTGCAGCGGCTCAACAGCCGTATCAGCCGGCTGCGCGCCATGACGCTGCGCAGCCCTGAACGCCAGGTTGCCGGATTTGAACGTATGTCGCGTATCTGTGCAGCAGTTGAAGCCAGCGATCCGCAGCAGGCCAGAGAAGCGGTGATACAGCATCTGACGGAAGCTGCGCAGCTGGCAAAAACGATTCTGACAACGGAGGAGTAACCATGACCGCTTACTGGATAGCACACGTGACGGTGCATGATGCTGAGCGCTATCAGCGTTACCGGGATCTTGCACCGGCGGCCTTTAATAAATATCAGGCAACATTTCTCGCGCGGAGCGAGCAGGCGCTGACGCTGGAAGGCGAGAGCTATGGCCGGCATGTGTTAATCGCGTTTCCCGATTATCAGACGGCCGTGGCGTGTTACCACTCACCCGAATATCAGCAGGCGCGTGCTGCGCGCGCTGATATTGCTGACGCAACGATTGTCATTACCGAAGGATTAGCCTGAACCGGCCCGGCTGCATAAATTACTTATCTGTTCAGCAAAATTAACTCATCGAACAAAATTCGTACGTTCGCTGAAACGTTGCTATTATAGTGACGCTAAACAGCAATGCGTTGCTGACGAGAAAGTTTACCGGTTATCGTTCGCCTGCCCGCCTCGCGGGCTTTTTTTTGTCTGTAATTCAGACTTTGCCGGTCAGACGCGGGCGTTCCGGGCGAAATCCCAGTCCGATAAGACGCCCAAACAGGTGACGCAGGAACGGGTAGCGGCTGATGAACTGCGGCACTTTTGACGGCGCGCTGCGCGTGCGTTTTTTACTGCTCATCTTTATCTGCAGAAACTGCGTGGCAACCGTCGGAAACTGACGCCGCCGCTGGACTTTCTGTAGCGTTTTCAGGCTCACCCTTCCCCTGAGCAGTGAAGGCGTGAGCAGATTAGCGGTGGCCACCGCATCCTGGATAGCCAGATTCACCCCTACGCCACCGATGGGCGACATCGCATGCGCCGCATCTCCGATGCAAAGTACCCCTGCCCGGCACCAGCTGTCGAGCCGATCGATCCGGATCGACAGCAGGTGAAACATCTCCCAGTGCGTCAGCACCTGAAGCCGTGCTTCGCTAAAGGGGGCCACCTCAGCAAGCCGCGTAATAAATGCAGCGACATCGCCCGTTTTGAGCCGCTCAAACTCACCTTTTTCGATGGTATAGCCGCACTGCCAGTAGTCACCGCGATCGATCACAATAAAATTCTGCTTCGGTCCTTTATGGCCCATGCCGAGCGCCGGATCGTCGGGAAGCTTAGGGAGTGAAAACCACAGCACGTCACGCGGTGCGCCAAAACTCTGGCTGGTCAATCCGGCTTTAGCACGTACCTGTGAGTGACGACCATCAGCCCCGATCACAAGCGGTGCGTGAATAGTCTCTCCCTGTAACGTCGTCAGGCCGGTAACCCGGTCGCCCTCTCTGATAAAGTCAGCAAAGCCGGTCTCCTGCAGCAGCGTAAAATTGTCATACGCGCGGGCTTTGCGCGCCAGAAAATCAAGAAAATCCCACTGCGGCATAAAGGCGATAAAACGGCAGCGCACCGGCAGGCGGGAAAAGTCCGCCATGGTGATCTCTTCCCCACCCACTTCCGCCTGCAGCTTTTCAGCCCGCTGATGCGGCAGCGTTAACAGCTCATCCAGCAGACCAAGCTGGTGCATCACTTCCAGCGTTGAAGGATGAATAGTGTCACCGCGAAAATCACGCAAAAAGTCAGCATGTTTTTCAATCACAATCACATTTACGCCGGCACGCGCCAGCAGGTATCCCAGCATCAATCCGGCCGGACCGCCGCCTGCAATACAGCAGTCAGTATGGAGAGTTTTACCGTTGTGCATTCTGTCAGTTCCGCATCAATTTACTGATAATAATTATCATTTATATAGCATGTTATAGCGGTAAGGCGAGAATCCGATGCGCTTATATGCCCGTTTAGCAATCGCAGCGCTGCAATATTCTGTAAACATTAAAATAACCTGTTTTAAATAGTTTCCTTGCGGACCCGGCAGCTTATTCCAGGCTTATGAGATAATTTTTTACGCGAGATAAGCAGCCATGAAAGAGCAGAATCGGGATGTCGGCATTAAACCTTATGGCGGCTCAGCTGGCGGCTGGGGTGCACTGAAAGCGGTAGCAGATGCCATTCGCCGTCAGATGGCGGTGAAACAGGATGTGATTGCGTTATTTAAGGTCAATCAGCCGGAGGGATTTGACTGTCCGGGCTGCGCCTGGCCCGATCCGCGTCACGCCTCGTCGTTTGAGTTTTGTGAAAATGGTGCCAAAGCTGTCTCCTGGGAAGCGACCAGCAAACGCACCACGCCCGCCTTTTTCGCCGCGCACACCGTCAGCGAACTCTGGCAGCGCAGCGCGTTTGAACTGGAAGGTGAAGGCCGGCTCACGCATCCGATGAAATATGATGCCGTCAGCGATACTTATCAGCCCATTGAGTGGGAAACCGCGCTGCAGGAGATTGGCGCGCTGCTGCGCGGTTATGACGATCCCGATAGCGTGGAATTTTATACTTCCGGACGCGCTTCCAATGAAGCGGCCTTTCTCTGGCAGCTGTTTGCCCGCGAATATGGCACCAACAATTTTCCCGACTGCTCCAATATGTGCCATGAGCCCACCAGCGTAGGCCTGCCTGAATCCATCGGCGTCGGCAAAGGCACGGTAGAGCTGGAGGATTTCGATCACGCCGATCTGGTGATCTGTATTGGTCACAACCCTGGCACCAACCATCCGCGTATGCTGGGGACGCTGCGGGAGGTCTCTAAGCGTGGTGCAAAAATTGTGGCCATTAACCCGCTGCGCGAGCGCGGGCTGGAGCGTTTTACCTCTCCGCAAAGCCCGATTGAAATGCTCTCGATGGGGTCCACGCAGCTGGCCTCAACCTACTATAAAGTGCGCGTTGGCGGCGATGCGGCCATGCTCAAAGGGGTGATGAAAACGCTGCTGGCTATGCATGATAACGCGCTTGAAGCCGGCGAGCCGCCGGTTCTGGATGAGACGTTTATCCGTGAACATACTGAAGGCTTCGCGGCGCTGAAAGCGGATCTGGATGACACCAGCTGGGATCATATTCTGAAAGTCTCCGGCATGGATATCGCCGAAATCCAGAATATTGCCCACCTCTACGCCGCCGCGGAAAACACCATTATCTGCTACGGAATGGGCATCACCCAGCATCAGTACGGCACGCAAAATGTGCAGCAGATTGCGAACCTGCTACTGCTGCGCGGCAATATTGGCCGGCGCGGCGCAGGCATCTGCCCGCTGCGCGGACACTCCAACGTACAGGGCGATCGCACCGTGGGCATTACAGAGATCCCCTCGCAGACGCTGCTGGACAGTCTGCAGAAGGTCTTTGGCTTCACGCCCCCGCAGCAGCACGGGCACGGCGCGGTGGCGGCGATTCAGGCGATTCGTGACGGACGCTCAAAGGCGCTGCTTTGCCTGGGCGGCAACCTTGCTGAAGCGATCTCCGATCCGCAAATCACCTTTGAAGCGATGCGCAAGCTCGATCTGGTGGTGCATATGGCGACGAAGCTCAACCGCTCTCATCTGTTGATGGCTAAACATAGTTACCTGCTGCCTGTGCTGGGCCGCACGGAGCGGGATCGCCAGGCGTCGGGCGATCAGAGCGTCACCGTGGAAGATTCGATGTCGATGGTGCACGCCTCGCGCGGCACGCTGGAGCCTGCCTCGCCGCATCTAAAATCGGAACCGGCGCTGGTAGCAGGGCTGGCAAAAGCGACGCTGCCGGCTTCCCGCGTAAACTGGGATAAAATGGTCAGCGACTACAGTAACATTCGTGATGCGATTGAGGCCGTCTTCCCCGCTTTTGAGAACTTTAACCAGCGCGTAATGCAGCCTGGCGGTTTCCGCCTGTACAACGCGGCTTCTGAACGTGTCTGGCTGACGCCGTCGAAGCGCGCGCAGTTTAAAGTGATGCAGGGCATCAATGAGGATCCGCGTTCGCTACAGTGTCACGATCTGGTGCTGACCACGCTGCGCAGTCACGATCAATACAACACGACGCTTTACGGGCTGAACGATCGTTATCGCGGCATTACCGGCCGGCGCGACGTACTCTTTATTTCTGCCGATGAAGCGGAGAGCCGGCAGCTGCGCTCCGGCGATACGGTCAATATGACCGCGCTCGATCCGCAGGGCAACCGCACGCAGCGCCGTATGGAGAACCTGACCCTCGTGATTTATGACATGGCGCCCGGTTCGGTAGCCGCTTACTATCCGGAAGCGAATATCATGGTGCCGCTCGACAGCCACGATACGCAAAGCGGTATTCCCGCGTATAAAAGTATTCCGGTGGTGATTGAGCCTTCCGGTGCCGCGCAGGCTGACAACAGCGGCGTGCTGCGTTAAGTGCAGGGCTCCGGATACGCATTCATGCTGTCCGGAGCCGCGCTTTAGTGGCGAATCGCGCAGCCACATTGCGACATTTCGCCCGGGATATATTTTCCCTGATGGGAATGCCGCACTTCCAGTGCACCCTGCTGCCAGACGCTGCTGTCAGCACGCTGCTCCAGTAACCGGTTCAGCGTTTCTGCGATCTGTAACTCGCTGCGCGGTGCCCAGCGGGTAAGATGCCAGGTGGATGTTGCCGCTTCGGGCACGCTGCCATAGCCCGTTACCGCCACGTGCGCACCCTGACCAAAATCACGCACGGCCTGTAGCGCGCCAAACGCCAGCTCATCGCTGCTGCACACCAGCGCGTTAATACGTTCAGCGGCACGGGTTTTCTTCAGGTAGGTCATCATACTTTGATACGCCGCTTCGCGCTGCTCACTGCCGGCCGTCAGTAAAAGCTGTATCTCTTTCTCCTGCGTCTGCAAAGCGGCATTCACGCCTGCCAGCTGCTGGCTTATAGCCGGCGTGTCACCGGCGTGCATAAAGCCTGTCCGCTGATGCCCCTGCGAAAGCAGCAGCAGGGCGAGCGCTTCGCCGGCGCTGTAGCGATCGCTGGCCAGTGCATCAGCATGAAGCTGCGCGACCGCAGGCAGGATCTCTGCGGCCAGAGTCTGCTCATCGTCGCAGACAGATGAGAGATACAGCAGATGCGTAACCGGCAGCGCGGCGGCATTATGCAGCGCCTGCTGCAGCTCCTCGCGTGACTGCGCATGAATCAATAGGCTGACCATGCCGCGTTTGTTGAGCTGAGCGCTGAATGCGCTGAGCTGACGCGCGGTTGCCGCATTTTCAGGCGCGCGACAGATCAGCGCGACAAGTGAAGAGGAAGCTGACATCAAAGAGGCTCCTGCCAGTCCAGGCTGGCCTGATGAATAAAACGGTGAGTATTCCACGTTACCCGAATAATGCGCTATCGCCAACAACCGGCGGTACGCTCTGATTAAGACCGGTGCACCGGACGGCTTTCAGCCGCGCCTTAACGATCACTTCGAGCCGGCAACTGTTACACTGTTGCCACTTATCTTCTGTTTGCGGAACCCTTATGCACATGATTATCGATCCGGCCGATCGGCCTTTTATCCACCGACTGCTGGGCAGTGAACCTGACACCATCGACGCCAGCTCTGCTGAAGCGCAGCGCCTGCAGCAGGCTCTGGTTATCGCTCGTCAGCAGAAAAACCACGAAGCCGATCTCGACTGGAAACGTAACGCGCTCTATCTGGTGCTGTTTCTGTTTTTATATGGCGTACTCGGCGCGTCGTTAACCCTGGATCTCACCGGTCTGGCACAGGATTCGCTGCATAAAAGTATCGCTTATGCTCTGGCGGCAGTACCGGTGCTGATCGCTTTCTCAGGCCTGTTTATCTCACTGCTGTTTCTGTTTGTGACACGCGGCAGCGCGCGTCGTCTGCGCAGCTGGGACCAGGGCATCTGGGTACTTGAGAAATACACAGGGTGCAACCTCAGTATGCAGATCAACGAAATGGGCGCGCGCACGACCAATTATTCACAGTCCGCTATCAGCGTAGCGCTGGCGCTGTTTATCTGTGTCACCTGGGTAGTGATGTATAACTTCTTTACCTTTACCACCAGCGGCGTTATTGGCAGCGTTATCTCTCTGTTTATCACCACCATGACTTACGTCATGCTCGATATTCAGCTGCTGAAGTCCGGTAAGTCGATTGCCATTGATGAACCTCAGTTCCCGGCGGACGACGAGAAAACGCCATAGTCCTTGCAGGCAAAGGCGCGAGCGGAACGCATCTGCCCGCGCCCGCCACGCCTCGTCAATCCTTAACTATACTCAGCATGGGATTTTTACGATGTTGTGTAAGGAGAGACAATGAAGATTTGGCCTCTGGTTGCTGTCACCGCGCTTTCACTGACGCTGGTGGCCTGCAAATCGCCTACCCCGCCCAAAGGTGTTAAGCCGGTTACCGGTTTTGATGCACAGCGCTATCTGGGCAAGTGGTATGAAATTGCGCGTCTCGATCATCGCTTTGAGCGTGGTAAAGATCACGTGACCGCCACGTATAAAAAGCGCAGCGATGGCGGACTGGTTGTTATCAATCGCGGTTACGATCCGGAGAAGAAATCCTGGAGTGAAAGCGAGGGTAAAGCCTATTTCACCGGACGCTCTGACGTTGCGGCGCTAAAGGTTTCGTTCTTCGGGCCTTTTTACGGCGGCTACAACGTTATCGCGCTGGATGAAGATTATCAGTATGCGCTGGTCAGCGGCCCGAATCGCAGCTACTTGTGGATACTGTCGCGCCAGCCGCAGATCCCGGAGCAGGTTAAACGTGACTACGTTAATCTTGCCAGGGAGCTGGGCTTTGCCACCGATAAACTCATCTGGGTCGATCAATCCTGACAAACACGTTTCACCGCGGGGTGGTTTGCGGTTACCGTATGTTTACGGTAACCTTGGCGCCCCTTTTTGCCCTGTGAGACGCAACCTGATATGCATTCAAATGACCCTCTGCACGGCGTAACGCTGGAAATGATAGTGACTGCGCTGGCAGAACATTACGGCTGGGCAGAACTGGCAAAAAAGATCAATATCAACTGCTTTAAAAGCGATCCCAGTATAAAGTCGAGCCTTAAATTTTTGCGACGTACACCCTGGGCGCGTACAGAAGTTGAAGCGCTCTATCGGGAGATGTTAACTGAACAGCCTGAGAAAGATCTTGCTGACGCCAGATTTAATCCGTGGACGCAGGGAAATAAAGAGAAGCACTGAGCGCGCTCAGGCAGGGCTAAATAGCGCCCTGCCCAATAAGTATTACTGCGTATTTTTATTCGCTTCTTTCTCTTTTTTATTCGCCATGTGATGACCTACTGCACATCCTGCTGCCGCACCGGCTACACCGTGATGCTTAAGATGCCCTGCCACACCGCCTACCGCAGCCCCTTTCAGACAGCCTTTAGCCTGAACCTGAGCAGTCGCTGATAACAGCACGCCGGCAGTTAATAAAGCAAACGCTATTTTACGCATATTCTTATCCCCGAAAATAAATGCAGATTGCATTCATGCTGAATATAGTAATGAAATTCCGGAATATCGAATGAATTACCTGAGTTGCGCCGCAATAATGTGTAACCAGAAATAAGTTACTAAAGGTTAAATTTCACGTTGAAGCGTGTCATTGCTATGCGTTCTGCAGTCAGGGAATAAAATAGAATAAAAATGAGGCGAATAGATAGATCGGCCTGGCACAGTTAAACGTGCGTCTTACCTGACAAAGAGAGTGGATTATGCTTGCGGGTTTATCCACATTCCGCGTGAAAAGAGCAGGCGCAAACCTGTGGATAACCTTCTGCAGGCCGCATGGCAGATACGCCGCCATTGATTGGTTATTTTTTAACCACAAGAACAGCAAAGCCGCCCGAAGGCGGCCTTAACGCTTATTCACGCCAGATTATTTATAGAGCTCAGCGGTCATATGCACACGGTTGTTTGTATTGGCTTCAGTAATTTTGTACTGCGCGCCCTGCTCCTGCGCCTGAGCGGCAATTTTCGCTTCTGCACCATCCAGCGTACCGGAGGTCACAGAGATGCTCTGTGCAAAGCTTGCGCCGGATACCAGGGTCAGAGCGGTTACAGCAGCAATTGAGAGAGCTTTCATGGTTTTCATAATCTTTTCCTTAATATCTGTTTTAAAGGCCGCACGCCTTTGATGAGAAATATAGTAACACTGTAAACTATATACATTTTGATAATTAATGCTGTTACTGTGATCTTGCTAACTAAATTCACAAGCAAGTCAAGCAGTTTATTTCACTTAAAAAAGCAGGTGGAGAATCACTCCGGAAACGTTATCAGCGCTGCCTCTGTTGCGATGAAGAGAGAATAAAGGTGTTGAGGAGAGTTTAAAAGCTAAGCATTTTGCCGTTTATGTTCATATTTTTTGAATAAAAACAGGCGTAAAAAAACCGCCATCAGGCGGTTTTTCTCAGCAGGCGGAGAGGGGGGCGGCTGTTATTCCTGGATCAGAGAAGCAGGTAGCGCTCAGACTTTGTTTTTATAGTTGAAGCTGATTTGCGAACCCTGTTCGCGGGGCAGTCGCCGCGCCTGGAGATAGACAGACTTCCAGTAAGGATTGTTGAGGGATGAACGCATCACACCCTGACTCACCGACGCATGCAGGAACTGGCGGTCAGTATCATAGAAGCCCACATGCAGCTCATGCCTGATGCGGAAAAAGACCAGATCGCCCGGCTGCAGATGGGCCTGATCGACCGGCTTGCCCATGGCGATGAGTTCACGTGTCGTCACGCGCTCCATCGGAATATTAAAGCGATCTTTCAGCGTGCGCCAGACAAAGCCTGAACAGTCCACGCCGGAGAGCTGCGTGCCGCCCCACTGATATTTTGTGCCCTGCCAGGAGTGCATCTGATCGTGCAGTGCAGCAATAACCGGGATTAAATCGGGCTGTTTATCACCAGAGAGATTCATTTCAGCGCTGTCAGGCGGAGGCGCTTCATGATGCTTTTTCGCGCATCCAGCCAGCGTAAAGAGCAGCAGACTGGTAAAAAGAGTACGGCTTGCGGTGATAGTCATGGGTTGTCGTTTCGCCCGGCTTATTGGTGAAAGATTTATACCGTAAAAAAGCAGCACAGTTAAACCCGCAGCGGGAAAATCCTCACTCTCTCCCTGTTATTTACCTTAATTTACATAAAGGTAACATCATGTTTATACGTATAAAAACAGGATAAACAGTAATTTTGACAGGAGCCGTGGGTCGCGCGTGCTGAACGAGCTAATTTTAGCGGGTGTTTGAGAAAAGAGGAGGAGGGAAAAGAAAAATTTCAGCCGTCTTGTGAAGTGATAAAGAGGATGTCCCGGTTAACTCTGACAGCCAGCCGGGACTCAATCGCTACTCTTCTGCAGCGGCGACGGCCAGCGACTCAATTTGCTGCCAGAAATTCTCAGGCAGAGACTGAACCAGCGGAACCGGATCGCTGACAGCATGTTCGATGACGGCCAAAAGTTGCTGTGTGTCACTGTTGTTGTTTTTCAGAAGTGTTGTCATAACGCAATAACCTGGTGAAATGTATCAGCGGGTTATTGTAAGGATCTGGTACTAAAAATAAATAAACGAACCGCACTAATCTGCCGCTGGCTTAAGGCATTTGTGCGTTTTGCACGTAACTTCACAGGCTGAAAACAGACCAGGCACGTCAGTTTTACAAAATAAAAACAGTGCGGTAAAAAATAGCGTTTATGCGCAACGTCTGCCGCTCGCCAGAGGCGGCGGCAGAACCTGAGTGCATCAGCGCGGGATGATATTTTCCGCTTTGAGGCGATCGAACAGCTGGATAAAAGAGTCAACGGACGAACGATAGCCGGTAAAACCTGCTTTGCGGCTTTTGCTCATATCTGTAAACACTTCCATCGGGCGACCGAGATCGGCATCGGTATGCCACCATGACGCCAGCTTACTGATATCCGCCTCACGTAACTGATAGCGTGCAGCGATCTCCTGCCAGATTTCAGCCGCCTCCTGCATTCTCTCTTCCAGCGGCAGCGTCTGAGCCGGCAAGTCTGCAGCTTCGATACCAAAATAGGCTGCCAGCTGCGGCCACATCCAGTTCCAGCGGAAAACGTCGCCGTTTACTGCGTTAAAGTCCTGATTCGCTGCGCCTTCTGCTGTAGCCGCCCAGACCAGCTGCTCAGCCAGCAAACCAGCATCCGTCACATCGACCAAACCATTCCACTGCTCAGGCGAGCCGGGGAAGATAAACGGCCAGCCTTTCTCACGGCACAGGGTGGCATAGACGGCCAGCGTCTGGCCCATATTCATCGCATTACCCAGCGCAAAGCCGACGATGGTGTGCGGACGGTGCACGCTCCAGCGATAATCATATTTTTCGGCCCCGGCAAACAGCTCATCCTCCTGAGCATAATAGAAGTTATCTACCGGCTGGCGGCCCTGCTCTTCGCGGAACGGCGTAACCGGTACGGCTCCTTTACCATAGGCTTCAAAAGGCCCCAGATAGTGCTTAAGGCCGGTTACCAGCGCCACGTGAGCACCCTGCAGCCGTTCGCCCAGCGCCTCAATGACGTTACGCACCATGCCGCCATTAACGCGAATGTTCTCTTTCTCATTTTCCTGACGTGCCCAGACGCTGAAAAACAGCGCATCGGGTTTTTCCTGCGCCAGCGCATCGCGTACCGCGTCGCTGTCGGTAAGGTCAGCAGTCAGGCTACGGCAGCCATCCGGTACTGCACCACGTCCGCGCGATAAGCCGGTAACGTCCCAGCCCTCTTTCTGCAGCTGTTCTGCCAGCGCACGTCCGATAACGCCACTGATCCCTACAATGAGTGCCTGTTTTTTCATCATTATCCTCCCGTCGGTTTATTAATATTTAGCCTAATAGAGAAATGAGTTCTTATCTCTGGTAAAAATTCACTTCATTTCTGAATTGAGTTCATGAATAGATGCACGATCATCGCCTGAAAGATATTGTTCCTTTTGTTGCCAGCGTGGAATGCGGCAGCTTTGCTGCGGCGGCGCAGCGGCTGCATCTGACCGGTTCAGCGATCAGTAAAAGCGTTACCCGGCTGGAAACGCGTCTCGGCTCACGCCTGCTGGAGCGCACCACGCGCAGTCTGAAGCTGACCGATGCCGGCAGCGCCTACTATCAGACCTGCCTGCGCGTCATGGAGGAGCTGGCCGAAGCGGAATCGGTACTGGCCGCGCAGCGAACGATCCCGTCAGGGCGCCTGCGACTGGCCCTGCCCAGCACCTACGGCCGGCTGGCGGTGATGCCGCTGCTGATCGCTTTTTGCCAGCAGCACGCGGAAGTGGAGCTAAGCCTGACGTTTTCCGATCGCTTTATCGATCTGTTTGAGGAGGGAATCGATCTGGCCGTGCGCATCGGCGGCTCGCCGGATCTGCCCGCGTCACTGGGCTGCCGTCATCTCGGGCGTGAACGTATGGTATTTTGCGCAGCGCCGGACTATCTGGCACATCACGGCTATCCCGCAACGGAAAATGAGCTGCTGCTGCATCCGGCGGTAATGTATGAACGGGTTGATGGCACCACCAAGCCCTGGCTGCTGACTACCGCAGAGGGGCACGCTTACTGGCGTAATGTCCCGCATCGTATGGCGCTGGGCGATGTGGATGCACAGGTGCAGGCAGTCTGTGCCGGATTAGGCGTGGCGCAGATGCCCTCCTGGCTCATCGCCGGGCCGCTGCAGCGTGGCGAGCTCGAAATTATTCTCCCACAGCAGCAGCCAGACGGCTTTGCGCTGTCGCTGATCTGGCCGCGCCGCAAGCAGCTGTTACCGAAAGTTGATGCGCTGCTGACGGCGCTTGAACAATTGCCTATCCGTTAGCCGCTCAGGGACGTTCTGTGGTCACAAATTTGATATCAGTTGGCGTGGCAATTTCTGCCGCCTTCCCTTTCGCCTCCAGCTCGCCGCTCTCTTCGTCGAAAGAAAACAGCGAAATGGCGTTAGTGAAGACATTGGTCACGTACAGATAGCGGCCGGTGGCGTCAAAAGATAACGCCCGCGGCTCAATGCCGCCTGCCGGGTAGCGTACGGGCGCCTCCGGTTTGCCGTCACGCCCAATCCGGAATACCAGCAGATGGTTATGCGAACCGCGGTTGGACACAATCAGAAATTTGCCCTGCGGGCTGAGCATGATTGCGCCGCCGCTTCTCTGATCCGCCGTAGCGTTATCGGGCGCTATGTCCGTACTCGCAATGCGTTCCGGTTTTTCTCCCGTAAACCGCCAGGTTTCGACCACCGCCGCCATTTCTGCAATGACCCAGGCGTAGTGACCATCGGCTGAAAATACCATATGACGCGGCCCGGCACCGGGTGAAAAGGTCATGTCGCGTGCCGGATCCGGCTGCAGCGGCGTGGCTGAATGCGCGTCGTAGCGATAAGCATAAAGCTTGTCACCCCCCAGGTCAGCGGCATAAAGCGTCTTTCCATCCGGCGTAAACGTGACTGAATGAGCATGTCCGCTCTCCTGACGCTCGTCCACGACGCCGCTGCCTTCAGCAAACGGAAAGTGCTGCACCGGCGCACCCAGCGATCCATCCTGGTTCACCGGCAGTACGGCAATGCCTGCACCGCCTTTATTACCGGAATAGTTGGCGACCAGCAGATAGCGGCCATCGGGGCTGAGCGTGGCGTGTGTTGGCTCATCGCCGTGGCTGGTTATCGTGTTGATCACTTTTACGGTGCCATCAGCCGCAACCGACAGTGCGGTTACGCTGCCTGCCTTCTCTTCGTTGGTGGTATAGAGAAAACGCCCGTCGGCAGATTTCACCAGCCATGACGGACTCTTCATCTTCACCACATCCAGCGGAGTAAGCGTGCCGTCACGGTTCAGCTTCAGCCGGTAGAGCCCCTCGCTTGGCTGCGCCGGTTTTTCAGCCGCCGGAGCATCAGGCACGCTGGTCCAGGTGCCCACCAGGGCGATTTGATCTTCGCTATTTTGTGCCATTACATTTCCCCCAAAAGTAAAAAGAGCCAGTGACAGTGCTACGGAAAGCGGCGTCAATGCGCCAGACGCAGCGGGTTTGAAAGGTATAGACATCGTTATGTTTATCCTGCAGACCAGAGGTGTGATACAGCGTAGTCAGGAAACGGACAATCTGGCAACGATTCTGCAAGCCGTCTATAGGAGTTAGTCAACAATCTGATTCTGCGATTAACACTGCCTGCCAGAGATGATTTAATAGCTTTTTTACTGCCCGGGACGGATCTATGTTGCCGTTTTCAAATGGATTTTTGCTTAGCCTCTCCTTATGTCTCGATATTGGTCTTGCCAATATCGCCATGCTGACCCTGGCGATGCAGCGTGGTTTTCTGCAGGGTTTCTGGCTGGGTGTCGGCACCTGCATTGGCGATTTGATCTATGCCCTGCTGGCGCTGGCGGGTATGGCTATGGTGCTGCAATTTGCGCCTGTGCGCTGGGCATTATGGATTGGCGGTGGCCTGCTACTGATCGGGTTTGCCGGGCGTATGCTTTACGCCGCGCTGATAAAGTCTGTTGCCATGCCGGCAGCTGAAACCGCGCCCCGACAGCCGCTGTCACGGGAATTCCGGCGCGGAGTGGTGCTGGCAATGTCATCGCCTACCGCCATTCTCTGGTTTGCCAGCGTGGGCGGCGCGCTGATTGCGCGTATGGGTAACCAGGGAGCAGGCGCCACGGCAGAATTCCTGAGCGGCTTCTTTATTGCAGGTTTGCTCTGGAGCGGCGTGATTTGCCTGACCGGCGCGCTGGGCGGCAAAATGCTGGGTGGGAAGCTGCTGAGGCTCTCTTATCTCGCCTCAGCGCTGATTTTCAGCTATTTCGCGGTGTATGTGATCTACTCCGGGTATCAGGAGTTTGTCATATCCTGAAGCGTGCTCTGCCGCTATCTGTGCGGCAGAGCAGCGCCTGTTAGCCAGCAAAATATTTATCTACCAGCGCATAGAGGATTGCGGCCGTTTCTGCATCCATTACGCCCGCATAATCCTGCTGACGAAAATGCAGCTGAAACGCCCTGACCAGCACACGATAGCCGTGAGCGGATGCAGCCTCCTGCGTGTTATAGCCATATGTTTTAAATTTGCTGATAATTTCATTTTTATCCGGCAATCCGGCAGCAAAACGCTCCCTATACATCTGTTTCGTACTTTCATCATACCAGGCACCCACGCCCGCTTCATATAATCGCTGCCACGGAAAGCTTGCGCCCGGATCGCTTTTGCGACCCGGAGCAATATCGCTGTGCCCTACTACCTGCGTAGGTGTAATATCGGGATAACGCTGCAGAATATTATATGCCAGAGAAATTATCGCCTCGATTTGACTGTCGGGATAAGGAGGAAAAATAAATCCTTCACTGCTACTTTTAGCCTCATTAACAATTTCTATGCCGATGGATGAGTCATTAATATTTGTTCGTCCGGCCCATGTGCTGACGCCGGCATGCCATGCGCGCTCGTGCTCATCCACCAGGTTAAATATACGTTCATCGGTAAATCCGGCGTCGATATACGTTTTGTCTGTAAAATCCGGGACCAGATAGTGGGCGCTGACGGAAGCGCCCGTTAGCGCATTCACTGAACCGTTAAAATTTAATGCAGTGTAATGCATAATAAGAAAGCGTACGCGGCGGTTAAAGCCTTTTACAGAACGATAGCTGTTATAATCAATTTTAATCATGATATTCTCCTTTTCGTGTAAGAGAAATCATTTTTATAGCATCTATATTAAACAAAAATAAAACGAAGGTTTGCGATGACAAATTTATACAATATTAATTACGGAGTTTTTTAAGCGCTATTTCACGCCTTTACGCTATATTTTCTTGTTGTATTTTTATTAATAAAAAATAGCCTGATGAATCGGATATTTACTGATGCAGTATGCTGGCATACCAGCGTTCCGGTTACGTTAAAAAACGGATGCAATAATTTGCATCCGCTAACGGTAGTTACACGCCGGCAATCTGCCTGAGCTCGGTTTCAGCGCCTGGCGCCACTGCCAGCACCTGAGCGCCTTTCAGCAGGCGATCGCCTTCGGTATTAAACGGGTGATACCAGCCTCCCGCCTCTTTCACCAGACAATATCCCGCCAGACAATCCCAGGCGTGCATATAGGGTTCAAAATAGCCTACCACCCGTCCTGCAGCGACCCAGGCCAGCATCAGAGCGCCTGAGCCAATACGGATAAAGTTGCCGCCCGCCGCCAGCAGCGACGCGAGCAGCCTGCCCACCTCTTCCGGGCTGACGTGGCTGTTTGCACCAAAACCTGTCACGTGATTCTGCAAAGTGCGTGCGGGATCAACCTGCAGTGTTGTGCCATTCAGCGTGGCGCCAGCGCCGAGGGAGGCGGCATAACACTCTTCATAAACCGGCGCATAAATAATGCCAACCACCGGTATTCCCTCGTGCAGTACGGCCACCGACACGCACCAGTTAGGCATACCGTTCAGAAACGGGCTGGTGCCATCGATAGGGTCAACCACCCAGGTATAACCTGACGAACCAGGCTGCAGGCCATACTCCTCTCCCAGAAAACCATCCTGCGGAAACCGGAGGCGGATCTGCTCTGCTATCAGCTGCTCAACTTCACGATCGGCGCGTGAGACCACATCCTGCAGATCGTATTTCGTTTCCACCACCAGCGAATCGCGCTGCCGGAACCAGGCCAGAGCCTTTTCACCCCCCGCCCGCGCAACCTGCTCAGCCAGCTCCCGTCGCGCTTGTAGCGCACTGCTTACTGTCTCACTCATGACGCTTCCTCTTGTCAGCCGGCAATCAGAGCCAGCCCCTGTGGTTTGAAATCGACGCCGACCCGTGCCGCCAGCGGCAGCTGCTGCTCCATCTGTGCATCGACGATAAACAAGGCGCCCAGCTCAGTGGTCACTTCATATTCGATATGGTCGCCCAACCAGGTGCAGTGCGTGATCTCCCCCGTCAGCGCCCCGGCGCGGTGAGTGCTGAGCGTAATAAACTGCGGGCGCACGGAGAGACGGGCGGTGCCGGCGAGGACGCCGTTGTCCGGCACGCGATAGCGCTGATTTCCCAGCCGAATCAGCGCCTCACTCTCTGCGACCTCTTCAACTTCACACGGCAGGATATTCGCCTCTCCCATAAAATCGGCAATAAACTCGGAGGCCGGACTGCGATAGAGCGTTTCCGGCGTGCCCTGCTGAGCGATATCTCCCTCTTTCATGACAATAATTTTGTCGGATACCGCCAGCGCCTCCTCCTGATCGTGCGTGACATACACTGCCGTAAAGCCAAGCCGCTGCTGCAAATCACGGATATCGGTCCGCACCCGGCGACGCAGCCGTTCATCCAGGTTAGAAAGCGGCTCATCCAGCAACAGCACCTGCGGCTCCAGCACCAGCGCGCGCGCCACCGCAATGCGCTGCTGCTGGCCACCTGACAATTCTGAAGGCAGACGCTGTCCCTGACTCTCCAGTCCTACCAGTTTCAGGCCTTCACGCGCGCGATCCTGCGCCTCACGCTTCGTCATCCCGGACGACTGCAGCCCGTACATGATATTTTCCAGCGCGCTCATATGGGGGAACAGCGCGTAGCTTTGAAAAACCATCGCCACATCGCGTTCGTTAGCGGGCAGATGGGTGACGTCTTTCCCGCCAATCAGTATCCGTCCGGAGGTAGGATGTTCCAGCCCGGCGAGCAGGCGCAGCGTCGTGGTTTTACCGCAGCCGGAAGGACCCAGCAGCGTTACCAGCGTACCCGGCTCCACGGTGAGCGAGAGATCCGGCAGCGCGTTAAACCCGGCAAAACGCTTAGTGACGTGTTCAAATACAACGGAACCTGCTTTGATGGCACTCATACAGCACTCTCCTGGGTTAAGGATGGAGCAACGGGCGGAGCGGCGACATCTACCGGGCGCGCCACGCGGCGCAGCCGGCGCTCACCCACCAGCCACTGGAACAGGCCAATAATCAGCAGCATGACAAAGATCAGTACGGTGGAGTACGCGATAGCCACACCATATTCTCCGTTCTCCACCAGGCCAACGATGTAGGACGTCGCCATGTTGTACTGCGCGCTGACAAGGAAAATCACGGCGCTGATAGAGGTAATCGCGCGCACAAAGGCGTAGACCAGCGCGGCGCTGATGGCCGGTTTCAGCAGGGGCAGTACCACTTTGCGCAGCGTGCGGAAACTGCTGGCACCCAGCGTCAGCGACGCTTCATCCAGACTTTTATCGAGCTGGCTCATGGCGGCAATGCCGCCGCGCACGCCCACCGGCATATTACGGAAGACAAAACAGGCGATCAGGATCATCGCCGTCCCGGTGATCTCCAGCGGCGGCAGGTTATAAGCCATAACATAGCTTACGCCGATAACCGTACCGGGAATGGCAAAGCTCAGCATCAGCAGAAACTCAAACGTCTGCCGCCCGGCAAACTTCTGGCGCACAATCAGCCAGGCGGTCAGCAGCCCGACAATTGCGGTGAGCGGCGCGGCGATCAGCGCTATCTCCAGCGTGGTCCAGAAGGAGTTCCATGCCACCCCGCTCCACAGCAGGTGTCCGTCGCTGATGCTCACGCGGAAAGCGCGCACGTAGTGCTCAATCGTCAGCGCACTGTTCAGGCCCCACGACTGCACAAAACCTCCGACCAGAATCATGCCGTAGACCACCAGGGTAAAGAGGCCCCACGGGATCACCAGCCCATAGACGCCGCCGCGCAGCAGCCGCGGCAGCTGGCTGTGCTGGCCACCATCCCCTTTGCCGGTTACGGTGGCAAAGTTTTTGCCCCCCAGCCACAGGCGCTGCAGCACAAAGGCCGCCAGCGTGAAGCAGAGCAGGATCATCGCCAGCACCGCCGCGCGGCTCGGATCGTTCTGGGCGCCTACCACCGAGAAGAAAATTTCTGTCGAGAGCACGCCGTGGCTGCCACCCAGCACCATCGGGTTGCCGAAATCGGCCATGCTTTCGATGAAGCTGATCAGAAAGGCGTTTGCCAGGCCCGGCGCCATCAGCGGCAGCGAAACGCGGCTGAAGGTGCGCCAGCGATCGGCACGCAGCGTCTGCGACGCCTCTTCCAGCGAGGGGCTGACGCCCTCGGCTACGCCAATCAGCACCAGAAAAGCGATGGGTGTAAAAGAGAGCACCTGCGCGATCCAGATCCCGGTCAGGCCATAGAGCCAGCGACCGGGCTCTATGCCAAACAGCGCGGCCAGATGTTCTGTCACCACTCCCGAACGGCCAAACAGCAGGATCAGCGCCAGTCCGATAACAAACGGTGGCGTGATAATGGGCAGAATGGTCAGCATGCGCAGCGCTTTTTTACAGGGCAGCGGCGTGCGCGTGGCGGCGAGCGCGAAAGCGAGCCCCAGCAGCGTGGAGCCGGTCGCCGTCATCAGCGCCAGCCAGAGCGTGCGCCAGGCTGTCCCGCAGCTGCCGCCCGCCAGACAGGAGAGGCTCCAGATTGAGGGATCATGCAGGTTAGCTAACAGGCCATCGGGTTGAAAGCTGCCGTCAACGTCCTGTACGGAGACCACAAACATACTCAGCACCGGGTAGAGCACAAATACGCTGACCAGCGCGGTGATCAGCACCAGCGCTGCCACCACAAAGGCATCTCCTCTCAGCACGCCGCGCTCGGCCAGCGCAAAGGCAAAAAGCAGCAGAAAGGTGGTCAGCAGTAAAATTGCGCCAGCTCCCATTGCAGGCTGCCCCTGTTCCAGCGTGCCAAACTGATTCTCCAGCCACAGCCAGTTCCAGCCGCTGTAGCCAATGGCATGGCCCTCAATCACCAGAAACAGAATCCCCAGCGCGCTGAATAACAGCAGCAGCGCGCTGCGCTGTCTGCCCGGCAGCAGGCCACTGACACCGCATAACAGCCAGAGCGTCAGCGCGCCCCACAGCCACGGATGTGCCGCGAGCTGCCACAGCGCCGGCGCGCTGGCCTCATCACGCCAGAGCGACAGGATCCAGCCGGTATCAAAAAAACCCGCTTCCAGGCTGTACCAGGGCAGCAGCGCCAGCGCTACGGCCCCCGATAGCAGAGCGCCTGTCAGACGGCGATTATGTGCATTCATATAACACCTCGAACGGGAGGGAGCGGGCTGGCGCGATCTGCACCAGCCCGGAATATCTGTCTGCATAGATGGGCTTACTGCGCGCCAGAGCCGATCTCTTTATCCCAGCGGCCGAGCAGCGCTTTACGTTTGGCCGTATCGCCATAGGTTTTAAAGTCGTAATCGATCAGTTTGATGTTCTCAAAACGCGGCGCATATTCTGAGATTTCCGCAGTGCGGTTAGAGGGCAGCTGGAATGACTTCGCCTCTTTCATATGCGACTGCGCTTCTGCGCTGAGCGCCCAGTCATACCAGACTTTGGCATTGGCCAGATTGCGTGCGCCTTTCACAATTGACATCGAGCCGATTTCGTAGCCGGTGCCTTCACACGGCGCAACGGTTTTTATCGGGAATCCATCAACCTGCATGGCGACGGCATCGTGCATAAACACAATACCGACCGTCGCTTCACCGCGCGCTGCGGCTTTCACCGGTGCCGAACCCGATTTGGTATATTGTGAGATATTGGCATTGAGTTTTTTCAGATAATCAAAAGCCTTGTCCTCACCCATAATCTGCACCAGCGTGGCCAGCGTGTTGTATGCCGTGCCGGATGAATTCGGATTAGCGATCTGAATTTCGCCTTTAAAGGCCGGGTCAAGCAGGTCCGCCCAGCAGGTGGGTTCTTTCAGTTTTTTCTCTGCCAGCAGTTTCGTGTTGTATCCCCAGCCCAGCGCCCCCGCATAGATCCCCACGGTGCGATAACCGGCATTTTCCGCCTGTTTCTGTGCCCACGGCTGCTGCTGATCGAGCAGCGGTGATTTGTAGACCTGCGTCAGTCCTTCCGCCGCCGCCTGCATATGCGGATCGCCGGTGCCGGCCCACCAGATATCGGTACGCGGATTACGCGCTTCACTGCGCAGACGAGCGTAGGCTTCACCGGCTGACAGCCGCACCATGCTCACTTTGATGTCAGGATGGCTCTGGCTGAAAATACGCGTCATCTGTTCGCACACCACGACATCCGCTGAACAGATCATATTAAGATTGCCTGCAGCTGAGGCGGTTATCGGCAGGCCAGCCGCTGAGAGGGTGAGAGCAACGGCAAGGGATAGGGTTCGCATAGTAGTCTCCTGTCGGGCAGAGGGTGCGCATTAATTGTTATTTGCACGTGTGTGCAAATTAGTAACGGACAGAAAATAGGCTGTCAAACGCTGTACTCTGCAATTGACTGCCTGCGTCACAAAAATGCAACATTTAAGCCGAAGGATAATTTGCACAGCTTTGCAATTTGCGGCAGACTCAGTTAAGCGACGGGAGTTGAGGATGTAACCATGCATAACGATAAAGCGGGCGTCAGCGCGCAGGATGTGGCAGCGCGAGCCGGAGTCTCCCGGTCAGCCGTTTCACGTGCTTTTACGCCGGGTGCCAGCGTCTCTGCCGCTACGCGGGCCAGAGTAATGAAAGCCGCAGAAGAGCTGGGGTATCACGTAAATCATCTGGCACGCGGCCTGGTGCGTAACCGCAGCGGCATTGTCTGTCTGATTGTCTCAGAGATCGCCACGCCCTACCGCGCGACGCTGGTGCGCTGGCTGACACAATTTTTGCAGGAGGCGGGCAAAGTGGCGATGGTGATCAATACCGATCGCTCTGACAGCAGCGTGTCGGCCGCGCTGCTGCAGGCGATCAATTTCCGCGCCGACGCCTCGATTATCCTGTCAGGCATGCCGGACCGTGCCATCACCGCCCAGTGCTACCGGCACGGACAGCGCATCATTCTGATTAACCGCGATGAAACGCTGCCAGGCTCGCTCAGCATTCATCTGGACGCGCAAAGCGCTGCTGAAACCGCCGTTATGGCCTTTCAGCGCGCAGGCTGCCGCCATCTTGCCTTTGCTAACTCGCTGGCCGGCACGCCCAGCCTGCAGAAGCGTGAAGCGGCGTTTCTGGCCGTTGCGCAAGACGCTGGCCTGCACGTTACCGTTGAGAGATTTGGTACAACCTCATATGAAAGCGGACAGATTCTGGCACACCGTCTGCTGACGCGCGCGCAGCGGCCTGATGCGATATTTTGCGTGACAGACCTTATCGCCTGCGGCGTGATGGATGAAGCGCGTCACCGCTTCCGGCTACGGGTGCCAGACGATCTCTGCCTGTTCGGCTATGACAACATTGCGCAGGCGGGCTGGGCGTCCTATAACCTGACAACCTTTGCACAGCCAGTAGAGCAGTTTGCACGTGACGCCGTGGCCTGGCTTAGCGCCACGGAATCGGGCGAGCATGACGCCTCCGGTACGGATGGAGAGCCGCACGCGTCGCGTCTTTATCAGGCAGAGGTGATCTGGCGCGGCTCGGTTCGCGGCGGATGACGCCGCGTCAGCCGGGCTGACTACTCATGCAGCGCCAGCCCTTTGATCGCTTTGTCGACCGCTTTTTTCGGACCAAAAAGCGCCAGGCCAACCAGATTCATCTCCTGCGCGTTTTCTGCCAGAAACACCTCGCGGTTAGCCGCGTCGTTGCCGGTAGAAAACATCGCTTCTACATAGGGTATCAGCGTCAGTTCACGCTCCAGCCCCTGGCGATGCGCGCGCTGCAGGCCAGCGAGATTGCCGGAAAACACCCGCATCGGCTGTCCGGCGATCCGGCCATAGTGACGTCCCTGCGCATCGATGTAGGGTTCCCCCAGCATCTCCGGTGACCCGGCGGCAAGGCCGGTAGCGATAAACGCCACCACGTTCAGACGCTGCCAGGTGGCTAAATCATCGCGTACGATCAGGGCAATTTTGGTGTCAGACATGGCATAACGCTCTCTTCAGAAAGGAAAACGCTATCATTCCTGATGCGGCGGTGCGCCGTATAGAACGTTTGTGCACGCCCGCTGATAGGCCGCCGGCGTCATATGCCAGGCGCGCCGGAACCAGCGGCCGAGATGACTCTGATCGGCAAACCCGGTGCGGGCAGCGACTTCAACCGGTGCCACGCCCTGCGCCAGCAGCGCGCGCGCCGCGCGCAGCCGCAGGCGTACCAGATAAGCGTGCGGCGTCTGACCAAACGCCTGCCGGAACTGGCGCGTCAGGCGAAAGCGATCCAGCCCGGCCAGGCGTGAAAGCTCGTCGAGTCCGACATCCTGCGCCATAAAATCATGCAAATAGTCGCGCAGCAGCAGCATCTGACGCTGTGCCACCGTATCAGGTCGCTCCGGACGCCGCTCAAGATGCCGCGACAGAAGCGTTATCAACTGCTCCAGCGTCTGATCGCGCGCCAGACGCCCTTCGCGCTGGTGAATGGCATACCACGCCTCTTCCGTGGCGCGGGCAAGCTGCACGTCATCCGTCAGCGTATGCCGGAACGCGCCGCCGATCCGGGCGATATCTCCCTGTCCGCGCTGCTGCATCATGTCAGCCACCCACGGCTGCGGCAGGTAAAGCATGACATAGGTAAAACCCGCAGCCTCCGGCGCGTGGCCATCATGCACCGCGCCCGGTTCAATAAGAATGACGCGGCCGGGGGTGCTGGTATGCAGTGCGCGACGGCAGTTAAAGCGCTGCAGTCCCTGCCGGGTCACCCCGACCAGCAGCTCATCGTGATCGTGTGCGTCGTAAGCGTGACCGCTGAAGTGGGCGTTGATACTCTCAATGCCGGTCTCCTGGTCGCGTCGCAGCTCAACCCAATCTTTATTTTCTGACATAGTCTCGTCCCTTCCGGCAGCGGTGCAGATTATCTGGCTACAGCGTGCGGGTAAAATCAGGCGGCCGCAAGCGCAGTGAGCCACTCTATCAGCGCCCGGGCGTCGGGCTGCTGCAGCGTGCGCTGCGGCCAGGCGAGATAGTAGGGCTTACTGAGCGGCAGGCTGAAGCTATCTGCGATCGCCAGATCGCCCCGCGCCAGCTCAGCGGCAATAAGACGCCGCTGGCCCAGCAGCAGCCCGGCCCCCGCAACCGCAGCATCTATCGCCAGCGACGTGAGGTTAAAGGTGAAAGCGGGCTGCTGCGCGGGTTCGCCGTGGCCGCGCGCCTGCAGCCAGCTTTGCCAGTCCGGCAGAAAACGCCCCTCATTGCCCCAGTCGAGATGGATCAGCGGCGCCTGGTTAAATAGCCGATCGCGCGGGAAGCGCTGCAGCAGCGCCGGGCTGGCTACCGGCAGCACCTCGTCATGAAACAGCCGCTGTTTCTCCAGCTGCGGATAGCGATCGTCACCGAATACGATAGCGAAATCAGCCGGCGTGGCGCTGAAATCGACCTGTGCATGGGTGCCATGCAGGCAGAGGTCGCTCGCGGGACAGCACGCGCGCCAGTGGTTCAGCTGCGGCATCAGCCACTTTGACGCCAGCGCCGGCAGTGCGTACAGAGTCAGCGCAGGCCGGCTGGCCGCCTGGCGCAGACTGAGCTGTCCCATCCGCAGGATATCAAACGCTTCTGAAACATAGCGCAGATAGGCCCGGCCGCTCTCTGTCAGCATGACCCCGTTTTGCGTGCGCACAAACAGAGCGTGACCCAGCAGCGTCTCCAGCTGGCGGATCTGCTGGCTGATCGCCGCCGGCGTCAGCGCCAGGTGCGCGGCTGCTTTTGCAAGACTGCCCAGCTCTGCAGCAGCTTTGAACGCGAGAATAAGGCTGATTTTTGGCAGACGCGAAGCACTGACGGACATTAACGTTTCCTTAGCAGGGCAGTAATGATTTATCGCTACGCATTCCCGCCGCAGCATCGTAGAGTTTTATGACACTGTTGCTACCGGGAAACGCACTATGTCTGGATTAATACGTTTTGACCTGCATCCTCTGGCGGACGCTGACTGGCGCGCGCAGTGTCGCGCGCAGCTGGAACAACACGGCGCCCTGGTGCTGCGGCAATTTCTGCAGCCGGCAGCGCTGCAGGCTATCATTACAGAAGGGAACGCGCAGCGCCATCTTGCCTGGCATACGCGCAGCAACCATAACGTCTATCTGCTGAAAACAGACGAGACATTGAGCGCAGATCATCCCCGTAACCGCGATGTCATCAGCACCAAAGGCTGTATTACCGATGAGGCGATTGCTCACGACTCACCGCTGCGTCAGCTGTACAACGATACGCTGTTTAAACAGTTTCTCTGCGAGGTGCTGAACGAGAGCGCCCTCTATCCTTATGCCGATCCGCTCTCGTCAATCAACCTGCACTATGCCGCACAGGGGCAGGAGCTGGGCTGGCATTTCGACAACTCCTCCTTTGCCATTACTCTGCTGCTGCAGAAGCCGCAGGCGGGCGGCATATTTCAGTACGTACGCGATCTGCGCGATGCTGACGCGGGCGAGATGAACTACGACGGCGTCGCCGCTGTGCTCAATGAAGCCTGCACGCCGGATGCGCTGGCGATTGAGGCGGGCGATCTGGTGCTGTTTCGCGGACGCAATTCGCTTCATCGCGTGACGCCGACCGAAGGTGATATCACCCGCATGCTGGCGGTGCTCGCTTACAATACGCAGCCGGGAATTGCGCTGTCAGAGACCGCCCGCATGACGTTTTACGGCCGGCTGTGACAGCAGCGCCTGCCAGCCGCGCCGGAAAATTTGCTGCGTGCGGAATGCCGTCAGCTCACGCCAGTCGCGGTCCTGTGGCCAGAATCCCTCAACCAGCTGCTGTTTGAGGGCCTGCCCGGCCGCACTCTGCACATCGCCCTCTAAGTGCAGCCAGTGATCGTCCCGCACCCGCCGGTGCATCTCTTCACCTGCGTAGGTGCCACACTCCACCACCAGCGGCAGGATGGCACCGTGCGGCAGCTGCTCCAGCAGAAACTGCGAGACGTAACCGGTGGCCGTTGCCGTGACGCCGGTGGCGCTCTCCTGCCCGCTTCCGGTATCGATCAGCGTCAGCCATTCACCATACAGCTCGCGTCCCCAGGCGTGCGCGGGAGCCCGCTTCTGCGCAATGCCCAGCAGCATCGGGTGTCCCCATGCGCCTGCGCCGGTATGCAGATCGAAACTCAGGATCTGTTCTGCCCGCAGCAGATGGCCGGTTACGATCTTATGCAGCGTCTGCTGCGACCAGGTGGCGTGCTCTCCGCCATAAAACAGACCATCAGCGTGCTGATACTGTCCGGCCTCCACCACCCGCTTGATCGCCGGCCAGCCGTCGCGCTGCAGCGCGGCAGCCAGCAGCCGATCCGCCTCTGCCCGCTCGCCGTGATAAAACGCGTGATAGCGTGCATAGTCAGCGTTATCCGGCAGCGGCGCGCTGAACGGAATAAAATTGCGGTTCAGATCGATATTCTCTTCATTGACGCGCCGCAGATGCGCCGCTCCCCACGGGTTCAGCAAATGAATCAGCATCACAGCACACTCTGCCGGTAAGCGGGCCGCATCCAGATCTTTCAGCCACTCTATCTGATTATCCGACCCGTAATATCCCTCCACGCCGTGCGTGCCGGAGATAATCAGCATGACGCGCGAGGCGTGCGGGTTGCCAATCACGGCAAGATCGGTAAACAGCGCTTCACCGGCCGGACCGCATAACGGATGCTGCCAGGTGTGCAGCGCCCCTTTTTTATGCTCAACGGCAGCCAGGAAGCGGGTCCGTTGCGTGCGGTAATCGGTCAGGTTACGCATAATTCTCCTGCTGGCAGATAACGGATTCACACATCCCGATCAGGGATAAACTTTATATTTGAAATACTTCTGCGCCAGGCGATCGTAGGTACCGTTGCGGTGCAGTTCTGCCAGGGCCGCATTAATCAGTTTAAGATTTGCGACATCATCTTTGCGCAGCCCGATTCCCACGCCGTTACCTAATACAGCTTTATCGGTCAGGGTCACTTTATTCACATATTTCTTTCCTTCTGCGGTATTCAGGAAGCCCTGATCGGCAGACACCGCATTTGCCAGCGTGCCATCAAGGCGTCCGGCAACGAGATCGGGATAAATCTCCATCTGGTTGGGATAGGAGACCACGCTGACGCCTTTGGGTGCCCAGTAAGTCTGCGCGTAGGTTTCCTGAATAGTCCCCTGCGCTACGCCGATGTTTTTACCGCGCAGCGTGGCGATATCATCAGTCAGGGCGCTGTCAGCCGGGGTGATGAGCGCGCTGGGGGTGACATAAAGCATATCGCTGAATGCAACCTGCTCGCGTCGTTTCTCCGTCATCGACATGGCTGACAAAATCGCGTCAAACTTCTTTGCCTGCAGCGCCGGAATAGAGCCATCAAAGCCAATCTGAACCCATTTGCAGCTCACTTTGGCCTGGGCACAAATGGCGTTGCCGAGATCGATGTCAAACCCCTGCAGCGAGCCATCGCTGGCTTTGGATTCAAAAGGGGGAAAGGTGGGATCGACGCCAAAACGCAGCGTCTGTTGCGCCGCGGCTGACTGAATAGCGCAGTACGAGAGCAGCAGAGCCAGTGAAATTCGCTTATACATAATTCTCTCCGGAAGGCTGAAAGCACAGAGAGCAGTCATATCATGACCCGCAGCATTCAGCCAGAGCGGCAGCCGCGATTTGCAGAGCAAATTCTTATAATAGTTAGGGGGTTAGCGAAAATTACGACGGCCATCAGATTAACTTAAGGCGGCGGGTGACGTTTTCCTGACTGAAACCCGGCACGAAGCGGCCGCTCCGTGCCGGGTGAATCACGTTATCAGAAACCGCTAAGCACCAGCTTGCCGCGCGCGCGTCCGCTCTCGATCAGCGCATGCGCTTTGCGCAGGTTAGCCGCATTGATGCTGCCAAGATGCTCCCCGGCGGTGGTCTGCAGGGTGCCATCATCAATCAGCTGGCTGATACGCTGCAGAATCTCATGCTGGCGCTGCATATCCGGCGTTTCAAACAGCGAGCGCGTAAACATCAGCTCCCAGTGTAATGAGATCGCTTTACGCTTAAGCGGCATGGCATCCAGCGTCTCCGGATCGTCAATCAGCGCCAGCTTGCCCTGCGGCGCCAGCACCTCAATCAGCTGCGTATAGTAGCTGTCGGTATGGGTCAGCGACGCAACATATTTCACCGTGTCGATGCCGAGCGCACGCAGCTGCTCCGCCAGCGGCTGGTGATGATTGATGACGTGATGCGCGCCCTGCTGCTGCACCCACTCTTCAGTCTCAGGACGGGATGCCGTACCGATAATTGTCAGCCCGGTGAGTTTGCGTGCCAGCTGGGTGAGAATAGAACCCACTCCCCCGCCCGCGCCCACAATCAGCAGCGCTGCGTTCTCATCCGCCTGCACCTCAAGACGGTCAAACAGCAGCTCCCATGCGGTGAGTGACGTCAGCGGCAGCGCAGCCGCATCGGCATCGCTCAGGGAGCGCGGTTTGTGGCCGGCGATGCGCTCATCCACCAGACCATACTCTGCATAGCTGCCGGCCCGGCTGATATCGCCGGCATAAAACACCTCATCGCCCGGGCGGAACAGCGTAACCGCTTCACCCACCGCCTCTACCACACCGACGGCATCCCAGCCCAGAATGCGCGGCTGCTCAGTGGCGGCGCCTTTACGTACTTTGGTGTCGACCGGATTCACCGCAATGGCATTGATTTTGACCAGCAGATCGCGGGCGCCCGGCTGGGGTTTGGCGACGTCAGCGTCATACAGCGCATTTTCATCCGAAATGGGTAAGCCGTTCTGACTATAAACAATGGCTTTCATGCCTTATCTCCATGGTGATTGACAGATTTTCTGAATACCCATCAAGCATAGCGGGCAATGGCGCATGGAAAAATCGACGTTGCAGGGGAAGACTTTCACTCGTAGAGTGAAAATCCGGTTTGCCAGGTAAAAACGTCATGGTTCGTCTCGAAGATATTACGCTGTTTGTCCGCTCAGCTGCGCTGGGCAGCTTCTCCCGTGCCGCGCGCGAAGCAAACCTGCTGCCGGGTCAGGTCAGCGCGGCAATTCAGCGGCTGGAGCGCGATCTCGATCGCCGCCTGTTTGCGCGCTCAACGCGCAGTCTGCGGCTTACCGCCGAGGGTGAGCGCTATCTGCCTTTTGCACAGGAGATGCTGGCGCTGATGCAGGCAGGTGCAGAGAGTCTGCAGCGTCATGACGACGAACTGCGCGGTGAACTGAAAATTGCGATGCCATCCGATATCGGGCGGCATATCCTGCTGCCGTTACTGACCCGTTTCTGCCGTCAGCATACCGGATTGCAGCTGCGCCTTTCACTCTCCGATCAGGTCAGTAACGTCTTCCGCGATCCGGTAGATATCGCTATTCGCTACGGCAAATTAGAGGAGAGCAGCTACGTTGCGCTGCCGCTGGCTGAAAATAACCGGCGGGTACTGGTCGCATCACCCGATTATCTTATTGAACATGGCCGGCCTGCCGCGCTGACCGATCTCACCCGCCATCACTGTCTGCCGTTTATGATGGGAGGCCACGTATATGATAAATGGAGCTTTCCGCAGGCGGAGGGCGCGCAGCTTATCACGGTAAAAAGCCGCCTTATGTGTGATGACGCGGAAGTCGCACGCCGCTGGGCGCTGGCAGGAATGGGTATCGCCTATAAGTCCTGGCTGGATGTGGCTGAGGATGTACATCAGGGGAGGCTGGAGTTGATTCTGCCTGAGGTAAAAGGTGAGGCGACGCCACTGCATCTGATCTGTCCGCACCGCAGGCAATTCTCGCCAGCGATTCGCGCCCTGCACCATCACTTACGTGAGCATCTGCAAAACAGCGTGTCGCTGCCGGGCAAAGATTAATGAGTGAGCCAGCGGTTAACCGCTACTCTCACGCTTATCAGCGCCAGCATCACGAATAATCCCGTTCGGATTCCTCTCTATTCTCTGCTGCCTTTACGCTATCAAACCAGAGCCGGTCAGCTTTTCCTGACGCGTAACCCTTGTCCGCCTCCGGTTTAAGATGGCCTGGCATGGTATTCTTATTCTGAATCAGTAATAGTAAGCCACAGCACATATTTGTCAGGCTAACTATTCAGGATAGATAATGTCTTATTCCAGACCCCGATCGCGCAACCTGCTCACACACCTCGTGCTGTTTATTGTGGTAATCAATGTCATTGATGTTATTCATGCGCTGCTGAACTGATGTCAGACAGCCAGATGAATATCGCGGGAGGGAGCGGTGCTGCAGCACCGCACTTTCTCAGGAGTTATCGGGAGGCGTACTGCTTTCACTGAACTGCGGACGCTGGCGGGTCACTGAATAAACCACATGTTTCGGCTTAGCCGTATCCGTGGTGATATCAACGCCCGGAATGGTGACTTTGCCAAAACCAAACAGCGTCTGTACATAGCCGCCGATTTCATGCTTGCCTGCCGCCACGTGGATCTCTTTATTCTCACCTTTTTTCAGCATGCCCGCTTCCTGGCCGTCAACGGTAACATACACTGCCGATCCATCATCCGTGCGCGTAACCAGGTGTGAAACGTTGATTACCGTAGGTCCGCTGGCAAAGGGCGTGTCGGTGTTGCTGTTCTCAATCGGTGCGGCAGCACTCACCTCTGCCGGCGCGGTGCTGGCAGTCTCATCAGCGTGATGACGGGCGCAGCCGGTAAGCAGTAAGGCAGCGGTTAAAGAAGCCAGTGTAAAACGTGAAAGCATTGTGACGATCATCCCTTAGCAAAATGAGAAGCGTTTAGTTTAGCGTGGCTTCTCATGTGATAACAGTCACAGGATTCCAGTATTTTCCGAAAAACCTGCCGCCGGCTAACTGCTGCTGGCCGCCAGAATCGCCAGGTCCGTATAGCCCCGCTCCGCCAGCTCGCTGGCCGCCTGTGCGGCGCGTATACCGCTGGCGCAAACCAGCACGATGCGCCGCCCAGAGGGTGGCTGCCAGGCCGCCAGATCTGCCGGCAAAATACGCTCAGCCTGGCTTGCCACGCTGTGGGGCGCTTCATCCCGGCTGCGTAGCTCGACAATACAATCTGCCGGGGTAAGCAGCGAGCAGTCGATAAAGGGCACGCCCGGCACGACAGGCTCCTGCGCTTCATCAAAGCGAAACGCGCGAAAGTGCCAGTTCACAAAATCGCAGTTGACCAGTAATCCCAGCGGAGACGGCTGCAGATCAAGCAGCACCGTAAGCGCCATCTGCGCCTGTATGGCGCCAAGCGCGGCCACAGCCGGCCCCATCACCCCTGCCGTGTTGCAGCTGGCAGCCGTACGCGGCAGCCGGGGAAACAGCGCCCGGTAGCTGGGCGCACCTCCGCAAAATCCGCCCGCATAGCCCTGCCGGCCCAGCACTGAAGCGCTGATAAACGGTGTACCGGTCGCATAGCAGGCGTCTGAAAGCTGCCAGGTAACGGCAAAATTGTCGGCCGCGTCGATGACCAGCGAACAGTCAGCCATAGCCTGCGCGATGTTGCTGGCCGTCAGGGCCTGTGCGCAGGTTTCGATATTGACCTCAGGATTGCGCTGCGTCAGCGCCTGACGCGCGCTGAGCACTTTTGACTGCCCGATATCCTGCTGCGTAAAGAGCGTCTGGCGATGCAGATTATGCAGCGCCACTTCATCGGCATCATAAATACGCAGCGTCCCCACGCCGGCCCCCACCAGCTGCGGCAGAAGCGTCGCGCTCAGCCCGCCCGCGCCAGCTACCAGCACGCGCGCCTGCGCCAGCTTACGCTGCCCTGACGCACCGATTTCCGGCAGTATCATCTGTCGCTGATAGCGTTCCATCCTGTTCTCCTCAGCTTAGTGTGGCCAGACCGAATACCGGCGTTGATGCCATCGCCATATCGCGCTTTTCCATCAGCCCTGCCTCACAGGCGCTGCGCCCCGCAGCAATGGCCTGGCTGAACGCCGCTGCCATGCGGATGGGATCGCCCGCTTTCGCGACGGCGGTATTAAGCAGAATGCCGTCAAAGCCCAGCTCCATCGCCTGCGCCGCCTGGGAAGGAGCACCGATCCCGGCATCGATAATCAGCGGCGTATCCGGGAACCACGCCCGCATGGCGCGCAATCCGTCAATATTACGCAGGCCCTGCCCTGAGCCAATCGGTGCGCCCCAGGGCATCAGTAGCTCGCAGCCAGCAGCCAGCAGTTTCTCGCCAACAATCAGATCTTCCGTGGTATAGGGAAATACGCTAAATCCTTCAGCACACAGGATGCGTGCGGCTTCCACCAGCGCAAACGGATCGGGCTGCAGCGTATCGGCATGCCCAATCACCTCAAGTTTGATCCAGGCCGTATTGAACAGCTCGCGCGCCATATGCGCCGTGGTTACCGCCTCTTTCACCGTGTGGCAACCTGCGGTATTGGGCAGTACGCGAACGTTAAGGCTGGCCAGCAGGTCGCGAAACGCGGCACCCGCACTGCCCTCCCGCCGCAGGCTTACGGTAATAATTTCACTGCCCGCCGCCGCTATCGCCTGCTGCAGAATGGCCGGTGACGGATACCCTGCTGTACCCAGCAGAAAGCGCGATGCGCCCGTAAAGTCGTAAAACATGCGTTACCCTCCCTGCATCGGTGACAGGACTTCCAGCTGGCAGCCTGCCGCAAGCGGCTGACGGGAGTAAGCGCTTCTGGGCACGAAGTTGCCATTCAGCGCTGTCGCCACGCAGCTGGCATCGATTTGCTGCTCCTGCAGCAGTTCGCTGACTGTCTGCGCCTGGGTTTCAACGATCTGTCCGTTAAGCTGGATTTGCATAAGGGGTCTCCTGAATCAGTTTTTGCATCAGCTGCTCTGCCAGCATCGGCGCCAGCAGAAAGCCGTGGCGATACATGCCGTTAAGATAATAAATACCGTTTTCATAACGAATTTCGGGCAGGTTATCCGGCCAGGCGGGCCGCAGGCCGCTGGCGCTCTCGATAATGCGCGCTTCAGCCAGCGCCGGATGTATCGCCCAGGCGGCGCTCAGCAACTCCATCATGGCGCGCGCGCTGATGGCGCTGTCATCATCGCTCTCGACCATGGTGGCACCCAGCATAAAGCAGCCGTTACGCCGCGGAACCAGATAGCAGGGAAAACGCGGATGCAGCAGACGAAGCGGTCGTGAAAAGTGCAGATCCCGACTCTGTAAGATAATCATTTCACCGCGCACGGCCCGCAACGAGGGCAGCGCGTCGCGGGCATGAATGCCACGACAATCGATGATCTGCCCGGAAGGCGCGGAGTGATGGAACGTTGCACCGTGCGCCTCAAGCTTCTGGCGCAGCTCAGTGAGCGCCAGCCGGGGATCGAGATGTGCTTCGCCCGCAAACAGCAGCCCCCGTGCGAAGCGATCCTCCAGCGCCGGCTCTACCTCTGCCGGATTGACCCACTGATGCGCGTGAGTCAGGCGCGCAAAACGGTTCAGCTCCTGACTGTCGCGTGGCGGAGCCAGCACCAGCGTGCCCTGATGCTCAACGCAGCTTACGCGCTGCTGCCACCAGCGAGCGGCATGCTGACCCAGTGAAATAACCTCGGCGGGCGCGCTTTCTGCTTCACACCAGGGCGCCAGCATGCCACCGGCATACCAGGATGCGGGCGGACGCTGCGCGTCATCGATGACTTCAACTGATTCACCACGCTCCACCAGCAGGGTGGCCACGCATAGTCCGCTGACGCCTGCGCCTAACACGCTCCAGCGGCTCATTGTCTGTGTTCCGGATAAAAAAGAAGGGTCACATCGGCCTCTCAGTGTTGACTGAGACCCGCGGATACAGGAAGGGAGATAAGGAGGTGCAGCCGTTTGCTGCAACATCCCGGACGGCACCGGTCTGGCGCCCTCAGTCTTCCTACGCCAGTATCAACTGGGTCAGGTTCAAAGGGTCGCTGAACCGCGCGGTTGCGCTATCAGCCTCTCAGTCTCTGTGGCGAGACTCCCCCGACATCTTTAGTTTTATTCAAGCCGCATCACGCCGTCAAGGAGAGCCTTTTAAGGCTCTCTTCAGGCGCTTAAATCTTGCACTGCAGAAAACGACTGTTTACGGTTTCTCAACACTTTTAAACAATAACTTAGAAGCCGTTTTGAACGCGGTTTTCTGGCTTATCGGCGTCTGAGACCAGAAATCAGATCACATTAAATTAATATATTTTCTACGGAAAACAGCGAATGTAATGCCACGTTTACGTCTGGGATTATGAAAGACTCAAAGCCTTAATTCGTCGCGGCGAGGGCTTTGGCTGCTTCCTGTGGGTCGGTAATGCTGCGGTAATAAACTTTGCCGAAGGTGCGATCGGGCACGCCACCCAGCTCGATCCCGGTCATTGTTTCATGCATGAATTTAGCCCATAAAAAACCCGCTCGGGACGGGTGTGTTTTTATCAGAACGTTTTCATCGGAATGTAATCTGAACAATATCGAATAATTTTTTCATCATCCGTGATTAAGGTCAGCGCCTCCATGTTCGCCTGAGCAACGATCAGCCGGTCAAACGGATCGCCGTGCATATCACGAGGCAAACGTTTAAGACTTACGGTGTGATGTGATGAAATGGGAAGTTCGTTATAACCGTTTGCGAGCAAGCCGCGCAAAATCTCCTCTGGATCAACCGTAAAATGAGGTTTACCTAACGCGAATTTTATGGCGATTTCATGAATAGATGCGGCGGAAAAATATAGCTCGTTTAAGGGATCAACAATCAGATCGAAACAGGCTTGCGGAAGACGCTTAGAGTCTGCGCAAGCCCAGATAAGATATTGAGTATCAAGAAGATAGCGATTAAAGATGTTCCGCGTTCTTACAGGACTAGTCATTGCCACCTTCAAACATCGACTGGATTTCATCTGACATGAAATCGTTGAAATTATCAGGAATGGCATACTTTTTATGATCTAAAAAGCCAACACGGTTTAACAGAGGCGCTGATTTATAAGGAACTATCATGGCTATCGGATCGCCGTGGTTAGCAATGATGAAACTTTCACCGCTACTCGCTGAACTCAAAATCTGAGAGTAACGAGCTTTCGATTCGGCTACATTCAGGACTTTCATATTAACCTCATTAATTGCGGTCATGAGGTCATATTATCACCTACCTGATAAAAGTGGTCAAGTGGCCATATTTTATATAAGCAACTGATATTGATACTCTTATTTGATAACCGATGTTTATTCTATGAAATGGACGAATATTCGGGATCGGAAAATTTGCATCGAACAAAGTTAAACAGGGATGAAAATCGTCATTGATATGGCCAACATGCTAATGGGTGCAAAACGTTCAGTCCTGGATGTTCTTGATCAGCTTTGAGCGCTCAGCAACGACTCAGATCGCGTGGTCCCGGCGTTGAGCTTAAATCAGATCATGGTTGCCTTTACCCGCGCACGTGAGAAGACCGGGCTCAAATGGAAAGTTTCAGCGCCAACTTTTCACAAGATTCGCTAGCGTGATTTCGGCCCGAAGATGACATGAAAAACCTGCATCGCAACGGAGTGGATCGCGCTCTCAGCCTATGTTATACACACTCATGTTAATGAAAATGATGAGATTTTACGGATAATTATCCGCCTACTCTACTTTGGCAAATGACGGAAGACTTATGGAACAGATTAGAATCGCCTTTATCAAGGCTGGCTGGCATAAAGATATTGTGAACAATGCGCTGGCAGGATTTGTCAGTGAATTCAATGAGCAGGGCGCAGACAGCGTGCTGAAAACCTATGATGTGCCCGGTGCTTTTGAGATGCCGCTGCTGGCAAAGCGCCTGGCCGAAACCGGTCGTTTTGATGCCATTGTCTGTGCCGCGCTGGTCGTGGATGGCGGGATTTACCGTCACGATTTTGTTGCGCAGGCAGTGGTTGACGGCCTGATGAGCGTGCAGCTCAGTACCAACGTACCGGTGTTTTCTGTTTCACTGACGCCACATAATTTTCAGCCGGTCAATGAACTGGAATCATTTTATACCGAGCATTTTATTAAGAAAGGAAAAGAAGCTGCACGAGCCGTGCTGGCTATCCATCAGCTTAATATTGATTAAGGCTGATAAAGCATTACGTTTGTTCCGCCTGTTTAATAATGGCGTGCAATGCAGAAATAAGCTTATTTACAGGACGCGCAATAATACCATTATGCGCGTCCTGTCATATTTACTGTTTAACGACTTGCTTCATGGCCAATCAATCCGCCAATAGCCGCCCCGCCCAGCGTACCGAACGTACTGCCGCCGGTCAGCACGGCACCGCCCAGCGCGCCAACGCCAGCACCAATTGCGGTATTTTTACCACGATGAGACATGCCGCTGCATGCGGTAACAGACAAAGCCAGCACCAGTACGGCGGCAATATTAAAGCTGCGTTTTAAAGTCATCAAAATCCTCATTACCATTTAATAATGGAATGCAATCAGGTTAATGTTGTTAGTTATTTGATCGCCCTTTGCCAGCAGGCGGCATGGGTCTCAGGATGCGAATTTAAAGTGCTGCAGAAATTTAAGAAAGGTAAAAATTCTTATTTTAGTCTGGCCCTGTCCGGGTTCCGAATTAAGCGCTGATAAAACAGCCAATGGTGAAGAAATAATGGAGAATAGTTATGAATAAAGGGTAGCGCGCCGCAGCACGCTACCCTTTTTGGCTATTAACGCTGAGGATGATTCACTTCAAGCGGACGCAGATCGAACACCAGCACCTCGGCATCATTACCATTCGCAAAAGTCAGCGCCGTTTCATTACGCACCCGCGCGCCGTCGCCCGCGCTGAAGCGCACGCCGTTAACCTCAATACTGCCGCGCGCAACATGAATATAGGCGTAGCGATCGGCTGCCAGCGTCAGCGTCTGCTGCTCATTATCGTTGAACAGGCCTGCATAGATGCGCATATCCTGTCGCACCTGCAGCGAACCGGACTCGCCCTGCGGCGAGACAATCAGGCGCAGTTTGCCGCGCTTATCCTGTTCCGCCACGGAAACCTGCTGATAGCCTGGCGCGGTATTGCGCTCTGCCGGCACAATCCAGATCTGCAGAAAATGCACGTTATCGCTTTTCGAGTGATTAAACTCGCTGTGCGTCACGCCGCTGCCAGCGCTCATCAGCTGCACATCACCCGGCACGATAACAGAACCGGTACCCATTGAGTCTTTGTGCTCCAGAGCACCTTCCAGCACATAGGAGATGATCTCCATATTATTGTGCGGATGGGCACCAAAGCCGCGACCGGGTGCAACCTGGTCGTCGTTAATCACCAGCAGATCAGAGAAGCCCACCTGCTGTGGATCGCGGTAGCCTGCAAAGGAAAAGGTGTGGCGTGAATACAGCCAGCCGTGATCGCCGGTGCCGCGCTGATTTGAAAGGCGTTGTTCAATCATGATCTGCTCCTGAATAAGTAAGGGAAACGATTTTGCTTCCTGATGTGATTCAGTATACGTAAACTGATTTGCTCAACAATGTGCTGACATGACAATCACTGTCACGAATTAGTGGACACTATGCAGATAGACGATCTTCGTATTTACGTTGCTGTTATCCATGCGGGCAACTTCAGTGCAGCCGCTGAACAGCTGATGCTTTCAAAGCAGTATGTCAGCCGCCGCATGGCGGCGCTGGAAGCGGCGCTGGGCACCCGCCTGCTCAACCGGAATACCCGCAAGCTTTCGGTGACAGAAAATGGTCTGCTGTTTGCGCATCACGCACAGCGCATACTGGATGATGTACAGGAAGCGGAACTGGCAGTATCCGGTCGTCATCAGGCTCTGCAGGGTAACTTCCGTCTGAGCGTGCCGATGTCGTTTGGCATTACGCATCTCTCCCCCTACATTGCTGAATTCCTCACGCTGCATCCCGGCCTGCAGTTTCAGGTTGAGCTGGCCGATCGCCATGTCGATATGGTGGGAGAAGGATTTGATATGGCTATTCGCATCGGCACCCTGCCCGACTCCAGCCTGATCGCACGCAGGCTGGGCGAATTCCGGCGGCTGATCTGCGGCAGCCCTGCCTATCTTCAGGGCGCCGGAGCGCCGGAGACGCCTGCGGAACTGTCGCTGCACCGTTGCCTGCGCTACGGCCGGGAAAGTCAGCAGGGCTGGGAGCTGTTCAGGGACGGGCAGCGCAGCGTCGTGGCAGTTCAGGGGCCGATGGTCAGTAATAATGGTGAAATGCTGCGCGATGCGGCGATTGCCGGGCTGGGGCTGATCCTGCTGCCGGAATTTATCGTGGCGCCGGCGCTGGCCAGCGGTGAATTAATACGCGTGCTGGATGCGTGGCAGCCCGCCTCGCTGCACCTTAATGCGCTCTACCCGCAGCATCGCCAGCGCAGCGAGATCCACCGGCAGTTTATTGCGTTTTTACAGCAAAAACTGGCGGCTCAGTGAGCCAGCGCCAGCAGCGCTGCACCCAGCATGCCACCCTGATGAGCATGGCGGCCGGGGATCACCAGCGGCTGCGGCGTACGGCGCAGCACCCGCTTCTGCACCGCCTCGTTAAGGGCAGCTATCAGCGGAACAACGGAGGCCAGCCCGCCGCCGACGGCGACGCAGCTCGCTCCGGTGATGTTAACGGTGTAGGCCAGCGGCTCACTCACCAGCTGGAGCCACGCCTCCAGCGTCTGCTGCGCCTGGTTTTCGTCTGCCTGCCAGCGTGAAACGATCGCTTTGCTGGTGAGCGTTTCATCATGCAGCACGCGGTGCAGGGTTTCCAGACCGCGCGCTCCGCCATAAGTATCAAGACAGCCGCTCTGACCGCACGGGCACGGCTGACGCGGTATGGCAACCGTTTTGCCTGCGATATCAACTTCGCGTAGTGTGATCGGGCCATGTCCCCACTCACCGGTTAAGCCATTCTGACCGGTGATCAGCCGGCCATCTGCAACCAGTCCGCCGCCCACGCCTGAACCGAGGATAGCGCCCAGCACCACTTTATGCCCCTGTCCGGCCCCGGCCAGCGCCTCCGCAACGGCAAAACAGTCGGCATCGTTATGGACCGTGACCGGACGCTGCAGGTATGCGCCAAGCTCCTGCGCCATATGACGTCCGTGAAAGGCAGGTATGTTACTGGCAAACATCTCGCCGCTCAGTGGCGCGACAATTCCGGCGGTGGAAACCGCGACCGGGGAGTGCGCGCTGAAATGTGCCTGATGTCTGGCGATCGTATCGCTGACGGTAGCGCAAAACGCTTCCCAGGAGCGGGCGGGCATCGGCTGCTGATC
Organism: Pantoea sp. Acro-807; assembly: GCF_011752675.1. NCBI lineage: Bacteria > Pseudomonadati > Pseudomonadota > Gammaproteobacteria > Enterobacterales > Erwiniaceae > Pantoea > Pantoea sp. Acro-807. Next base: position 194,725 of record NZ_VWXE01000004.1, read on the forward strand.
GAGCAGCTGGATCTGCTCAGCCTGCGTCATCACGCCAAGTTTAATAAATGAACCGCCAAGATCGAGGCAGATTACCGGTAAGGCAGGAATAGTCATTGCAGAGTCCGCTGGGTCAGCAAAAAGTTGCTGGCAATGTAAATAAAATAACGCCGGCAGGAAACGGGCCGCACAGGTTTTTTCGCATCGGCGCAATAAACGGCTAAAAGGTATGCAGACGCCGCGCAGGATTACCGGCGCCAGCCTGGCGCATCATCATGCTCATTTCATTAATACCTGAAACTGCGGATTAAACTCATCAAACAGCGGCAGCGCTGCCGCACCCAGCGCGGCGGTATCACTGCCGCTCATTCCGGTCCGTATGCGCGTGGCGGTCAGGTAGCGCCCGCGCACAGACTGGTAAAGCGGCGGCAGGCGCGCAACGATTTTCTCCAGCAGGGCAGCGGGGATCATACCGCCAATAATCACGCTCTCTGCGTCAAAGATGCACTCCAGCATATTGATGGCCTGGCGCAGCGGCGTCAGCGCAGTGGCGATCCACGCGTCAAACAGCTCTGCCGGCACCGCCAGCAAATCGTCCGGCAGCGCGGTCATGGGATCAAGCCCGCAGAATTCATAGGCTGCCTGCAGCGAGACATAGCGTTCCAGGCACCCCTGATTGCCGCAGTAGCAGTCGCGCCCGCCGGGATCCACCACCATATGGCCAACTTCACCGGCGTTATGTGCATCACCGCTGCAGACGTGACCATCAACAATGATACCTGCACCCAGCCCGGTACCAATGTAGAGATAGATAAACGAATTAAGATGGCGCGCCACGCCGTGAAAGCGCTCGCCAATTGCCGCTACCGTGGCATCATTTTCCAGCGTCACCGGCAGCTGACTGAGTGCCGCCAGCTCTCCTGCAATATCGACATCTTCCCAGCCGTGCAGCGTGGTCGGCCCCAGTGAAGAGAGTCCCTCAACGCCAAAGGGCCCGGGCATCACAACGCCGATACCCAGCACTTTGCGCCAGCGCGCACCCAGCTGCGTCTTAATCTCATCCAGTACCGAGGCGATGCGCGCCAGGGTGGCAGCAGGCTCCGGTTTTTGCACCATAATGAGACGGCGAAAATGGATTTCGCCGGTTAAATCCACCAGCACCATCAGCAGCGTCTGGTGATCAAGATGAATACCGATTGAAAACGCACTGGCCGGATTCAGCGTGACGGGAATAGCGGGCTGTCCGCGTCCCTGACGTCGCGGTCCGTGGCTTATCAGCAGTTCCGCCTGTTCAAGTTCAGCGACAATATTGGATACCGTTTGCGCGGTCAGGGCCGTGAGCCGCGCCAGCTCAGCCCGTGTCAGTTCACCGTGCAGGCGAATGGCCTCAATGATCACGCGCCGGTTATGCGCCCGCGCGTGTTCAAGGTTAGTCCCTGATGTTCTCATCGTGCTATTTCCTTTTCGCGCCTGGCCGCTCTGCCACCGCAACAATATCTATGATCGCTGGCACATTTTACAACCTGTTTACCTGACAGCGGCGAGAAAACGTGCAAAGTAGAAGCAGGACCCGCAGCAGATCGTTTCTGGCACATCGCTTGCTTACCTTTCTGTGGCATGGCAACTGACGCACACTTTTGCGCACGTTATTAAATCAATCAAATTGATTTAATTAATCTCTCACAGCTTTCAGGCGGACATATCATGAAAAAATCGGTTCACGGTTGTTTGGCACTGTTTCTGCTCGCCAGCGCTGCCAGCGCGACGGCGGCCACCTCACTCAATGCGCTGTTTATGACTCAGGCAGCCTATAGTGAGAGCGATATTCGCGCCATGACGCAGGCGTTTGAAAAAGCGAATCCGGACGTAAAGGTCAACCTTGAGTTTGTGCCGTATGAAGCGCTGCACGACAAGATTGTCGCGGCACGGGGTGCGGGCGGAAATGGCTACGACGTGGTGCTGTTTGATGCGATCTGGCCGGCGGAATTCACAAAATTTAACCTGCTGCAGGATGTCAGCAGCCGTATCAGTGCCGAAGATAAGGCGCAGATTTTCCCCGGCGCGCTTAAAACCGTGGTGTTCAACGGTAAAACGCTCGGTATGCCGTGGATTCTGGACACCAAATATCTGTATTACAACAAAGCGATGCTGGAGAAAGCGGGTATCCGCGACCTGCCGCAAACCTGGCAGCAGGTAATGGATGACGCGCGCATTATTAAAGAGAAAAAGATCGTGAATTATCCGCTGGTGTGGAGCTGGTCTCAGGCGGAAGCGCTGGTATGCGACTACACCACGCTGGTCTCCGGCTTTGGCGGGCAGTTCTATCAGAATGGCAAGCTTAGCTTCTCCAGCCCCGCTTCACTGCAGGCGGTAAAACTGATGAAAAGCTCGCTTGATGACGGACTGACTAACCCCGCCTCACGTGAGTATCTGGAAGAAGATGTGCGCAAAGCGTTCTCCAATGGCGATGCCGCGTTCGCGCTGAACTGGACTTATATGTACAACATGGCCAACGATGCAAAACAGAGCAAAGTTGCGGGTCAGGTTGGCATTATGCCTGCACCCGGCGATGCGCCAGGCAAAGCGGGCGCGGTCAACGGCTCAATGGGGCTCGGTATCGCCAGCGGCAGCACCCATGCCGATCAGGCGTGGCAGTATATCCGATACATGACCTCTCAGCCGGTGCAGAACAACTATGCCCGTCTGAGCCTGCCTATCTGGAAAAGCTCTTATCAGGATGCGGCGGTGATGAAAGATCAGGAGAGCCTGATTAAGGCAGCGGACACGTCGCTGAGCGTAATGCTGTCACGTCCTGAAACCGCAGACTATTCGCGTCTCTCCAGCACGCTGCAGCAGCAGCTGCAGCAGGTGCTGACCGGCGGCGCGACCCCGGAAGCCGCCATGCAGGCGGTCGATAAAAGTGCCGCGCGGCTGCGCTAAGGAGCGGGCATGCTGAGTTTGCGTCAACGTGAGCGACGGCAGGCATGGGTGCTACTGGCCCCCATGCTGCTGGTCATGCTGCTGCTTACCGCCTGGCCGCTGATGCGGACCATCTGGCTGAGTTTTACCGACGCAGCCCTGATAGGCAGCGGCGATGCGCCCGGCTGGATCGGCGTGGAGAACTACCTGTACGCCTTAAGCGATCCCGACTTCCGGCTTTCGCTGTGGCGCACGCTCTATTTTACGCTGGTGTCGGTTGCTTTCGAGGGCGTCATTGGCGTGCTGGTGGCGCTGCTGCTTAATCAGCGGTTTACCGGCCGCAACGTGCTGCGCGTGCTGGTGATCCTGCCGTGGGCGCTGCCGACAATCGTTAACGCGATGATGTGGCGGCTTAATTTTAATCCGGACTACGGCAGCGTCAACGCGCTGCTGACACAGCTCGGTATCCTGGATGGCTATCGCAGCTGGCTGGGTTCACCCGACTCAGCGCTTAACGCCGTGATGTTTGCTGATGTGTGGAAGAACTATCCGCTGGTTACGCTGCTGGTGCTGGCTGCGCTGCAGTCGATTCCGGACGATCTTTTTGAGGCGGCGCGCCTGGACGGTGCCTCAGCCTGGCGACGGTTTCGCGCCATTACCTTTCCGGCCATCGTCGGAGCGCTAAGCGTGGCGCTGGTACTGCGCACCATTGATGCGTTCAAAATATTCGACATCATCTATGTCATGACCCGGGGCGGGCCGGTAGATAGCACCAAAACGCTCAGTTTCTACGTCTATCAGGAGTCCTTCAGCTATCTGCGCGCCGGCAGCGGAGCGGCCTATGCCATCCTGATGACGCTGCTGTGTGCCGTACTGATTGCGCTCTATATGCTGCTGCTGTGGCGGCAGCGTCGCCGGGGGAGTGCCCATGAAGCGTAAGATGATATCTGTGGCTAAATATGTGGCGGCAGCCGCCGTGGCGCTGTCGGTTCTGGCCCCGATGGGCTGGCTGTTTCTGATGAGCGTCAGCGCCACCAGCGACCTGACGCGCGTGCCTCTGGAGTGGATACCGCGCCAGTGGGATTTCAGCCGCTACGGCCGGCTTTTGTCGCTGGCGCCGGGTGAACCGGGAACCCTGTTTCTGCATGCGCTGGGTAATAGTCTGCTGGTGGCGACGGGAGGAACGCTGGTCTGTCTGCTGCTGGCGATCCCGGCCGCTTTCAGCTTTTCGCGCTATCCCGGACGCGACGGCTGGCTGTTTGCGTCACTGGCCATCTATATGGTGCCGCCGGTGGCCTTTGTACTGCCGCTCTACTTTCTGCTGCAGCAGCTGGATCTGCTGAACACCCGCCCGGGTCTGATTATCGTTTACTGTTCGCTGATCCTGCCGTTTCTGACCTGGATGCTCAAAAACCAGTTTGACACTCTGCCGCGTGATATTGAACAGGCTGCGCGGCTTGATGGCCTGCGGGTGTGGCAGGTGCTGCTGCGCATCACGCTGCCGCTGGCAAAACCGGTTCTGGGCGCCGCAGCGCTGTTTGGCTGGCTGCTGGCGTGGGATGAATTTTTCTATGCCCTGCTGTTCACCAGCAATATTACGGCGCAAACGCTGCCGGTGACCATTGCCGGCTTTACTGCCGGACGCGCAACCGATGACGGCCTGATTGCTGCGGTTGGCATTCTGGCTTCGGTTCCCCCTCTGTTAATTGCTGTCTGGCTGCAGAAAACGCTGGTGAGCGGTCTGGCCAGCGGCGGGAGTAAAGGATGACAATTGACTGTAACGCAACGCTCTACGTCGCTGGCAACGTTAACGCCGATTTGATCATGGGTACGCTGGATAGCTGGCCACAGCGCGGCACTGAAGTCATGCTCCCTCAGAGTGAACTGCGTCCGGGCGGCTCGGCGGGTAACTGTGCGCTGGCACTGGAAGCGATGCAGGTTCGCCATCGCGCTGTCGCTAATCAGGGGAATGATGGCCTCAGCGCCTGGCTGGCGGGCTACTTCCCAAACAGTGCGGCGCACTGGAGACGCTACGCCTGCGAAACGTCTGTCACCGTTGGCATTACGCACAGCGATCACGAGCGCTCGTTTCTGAGCAATTTTGGTCACGTGGCGCAACTCAGCGTGGATGACGTACTGGCTCAAATCCCGCAGCGTGCCTCGCCGGGAGATATTGTCCTGCTGTGCGGCGCTTTTCTCTGTCTGGCACTCACTACGCACTATGCCGCGCTGCTGCAGGCGCTGCGCCAGCGCGGCTTTGCGATCGCCGTAGACACCGGCTGGCCTCCGCAGGGCTGGAGCACGGCGGTGCAGCAGCAGGTCGCACAGTGGCTGCCGTTCTGCGACTGGCTGTTACTGAATGAAGCAGAGACGCTGGGCCTCGGTGCGGCGGCAACGCTGCCGGAGAGCGCACGGCAGCTGGCGGGAACCCTGAGCGGACGTGGCGGCTGCGTGGTGAAGCGCGGTAGTGCCGGTGCCGCCTGCTGGCAGGGTGCGCATTGGCTGGAACAGCCTGCCACTCCCGTCACCGTCGTGGATACCATAGGAGCCGGTGACAGTTTCAACGCCGGCTTTCTCACCGCGCTGTTACATCAGCAGCCGCTGAGCCGCGCGCTGCAGTGGGGCATTGCCGTGGCATCACAGGCGATCAGCACGCAGCCACGCCGCTATCCCGGCTGGCAACAGCTGCCATTTTCTGCAGAGGAGAGGTAATTTATGGCCAGTATTGAGCTCGTCAGCGTCGCCAGACGCTACGGCAAACAGACGGTATTGCATCCGCTCAGTCTCAGCATTCCCGATGGCAGTTTTACCGTACTGGTTGGCCCGTCCGGCTGCGGTAAGTCCACGCTGCTGAGGCTGCTGGCCGGGCTGGATAGTTTGTCAGAGGGAACCATTCTGATGAACGATATACCGATTGGCGATCGCGATCCGGCCGACCGCGACATGGCGATGGTGTTCCAGAGCTACGCGCTCTATCCGCACCTTACCGTGGCTGAAAACCTCGCCTTTCATATGCAGGTTAAAAAGGTGGGCCGCGCGGAGCAGCAGAGTAAGATTGCGCGCGTTGCCGCTATTCTGGGTATCGATAAATTGCTGCAGCGCTACCCGCGCGCCCTCTCCGGCGGCCAGCGTCAGCGCGTGGCGATGGGCCGGGCGATGGTGCGAAATCCTCAGGTTTTCCTGTTTGATGAACCGCTCTCTAATCTTGATGCTCAGCTGCGCATGGAGCTGCGGGCGGAAATCAAAGCACTGCACCAGCGTTTTAAAACCACCATGATTTATGTCACACACGATCAGGTTGAGGCGATGACGCTGGCCGATCAGATTGTAGTAATGCGCGAAGGTCAGATCGTTCAGCAGGGCGCCCCGCTCAGCATTTACGATCGTCCTGCGGATCTGTTTGTCGCCCGCTTTATCGGCTCGCCTCCGATGAATCTGCTGCCGGCGCACCTGGTAACGCGTGATGGCGTGCCGGGCATTGAATGTGAAGATCTCTGGCAGCCGCTTCCTCCGCGCTGGCAGCACGCGGCACAGGAAGGGGCTGCGCTGATGATTGGCATCCGCCCCCACGATTTGATACCGGCGATGCAGGGCAGTCTGGCGCAGGTCGCCGTTACGGAGATCACCGGAGAATCCACGCTGCTGCATCTGACGTGGCACGGGCATACGCTGCATATGCAGGTACCTGGCCGTCACGCAGCCGGCAGCGGCGATCCGCTGACGATTGCGCTGCGCATGGAAAAAATCCACCTGTTCGATGCGCAGAGTGGCCAGCGTCTGCCGGAAGCGCCGCCGTTACCGTGAACGTTATCCTTCTGCGGGTGTGGTTGCCACGTTGTCATGCTGCATTAAGGCGATCGCCACCAGTACCAGCATGGAGAGCAGTTCAGTCCCCAGCGTACCGCTGATAGCACTCAGCCAGGATCCGGTCTGGCTGAAATGGCTGAATACGCCGCCCAGCAGCATCGGCCCCAGCCCCATCGCCGACTGCTGCACGGTCGACAACATGGCGCTGCCGGCGCCCGCCTGATGATGCGGAATATCGCGCATGCCAATACGGTAGAAGGTACTGACGATAAAAGACTGACCAAATCCAATGAGTGCCGTAGCTGGCGCCAGCGCAAGAATACCCGCCTGCGGCCACCGGAGCTGCAGGGTTGCCATCAGAGCCAGCAGGCCGGTGATCTGAATAGCACAGCCAGCCAGCAGCATTGTGCGCGTACCAAAGCGCGTGACCAGTGCGGTCGACCGCATGGCACCGATAAAATAGGCTACCCCCAGCGCTATGAAAGCGTTACCGGAGTCAAAGGCGCTGAAGCCAAGCCCGGACTGCAGCGTCAGAGCCATGACAAACATAAACCCGCTCCAGCAGGAGAAAAAGATAACGGCAAGCGTAAGGCTGAAACGCACGCCGGGTAAACGCAGCAGTGACGGGGGCAGCAGCGGTGAACGGCCTGACGCTTCAGCACGCACAGAGACCCGTCGCAGCTGCAGCAAAAACAGCGGCGCCAGCAGCAGTAACAGCACGCATGGCCAGCGCCAGTTCAGCACCGGCCCCAGCGCCAGGCTCAGCAACAGTGCGCCTGTGGCTCCGCCCAGCAGCAGCGCACCGCTAATATCAACCGGTACGCGGGTCGCATTGCGGGTTTCCGGAATAAAGCGGCGCGCAGCCACCAGTACGCCCAGACAGATCGGCAGGTTGATCAGAAACACGCTGCGCCAGCCATACCCACCCGGATCGGCTTTGATAAGAAAGCCGCCCAGCACCTGACCAATCACGAACGCCAGCCCGCCCATTCCGCCATAGAGACCAATCGCCCGCGCATGCTCCCTGCCCTGCAGCGTAATATGCAGCGTTGCCAGGATCTGCGGCACGATAAGTGCCGCACCCACTCCCTGCAGCGCGCGGGCAAACATCAGCATCCCGGCCCCGCTTGCCATACCGCACAGCAGCGAAGCCAGGGCAAAGATCCCGACACCGCTGATAAAAACCCGGCGCCGGCCATAGTTATCTCCGAGCCGCCCTCCCATCGCGAGGCAAACGGCAAAAGTAATACCATAGACAGCAACAATCAGCGCCAGCTGGGTGGGCGTTGCCTGCAGGCTATGCGCCATTGCATCCAGCGCCACGTTAACGATTGAAAAGTCGATCATAGGCAGTAACAGCCCGGCCAGCAGTACCATCAGTCCCGCCTGACGAAGTTGCGGAGTGTGCATCAGTTTCACCTTGTTTTCGTGTTCATTGCGGCATAGCATCTGCTGAAAAATAACCGGGTACCAGTTTTTGATTATCATGGTATTAAAACCACCCGTCTGGCCGGAGAAATGACGCTGATGTCGATTCAACCCGCTGTAAAATATGCTGAAAAAGAGGTTCATACGAATCGCAAACTGCTGGGCGCCTTTTTGCGTTCCCGACGGGAAAACCTCGATCCTGTCAGGCTGGGTCTGCCGCGTATGCGCCAGCGGCGCACGCCGGGCCTGCGCCGCGAAGAGGTCGCCCAGCTGGCTGATGTCGGCGTCACCTGGTACACCTGGCTGGAACAGGGTCGCGATATTAAAGCGTCGCTGAAAACGCTGACGGCGATCGCATCAGCACTGCAGTGTAATGACGTTGAAACGCAGCATCTTTTCTCGCTCGCCGGTCATAAACTGCCCGCCCTTCAGGTTGCCGCCTGCTGCAAACTCGCTGAGCATAATCAGCAGATGCTGGATGCTATCCAGCTGCCGGCCATTATTGAGACACCGCGTTTTGACATCATTGGCTATAACGCTGCGTGGTGTGCGCTGATGGGTATAGATCTGGCAAGCGTAGAGGCTGAGGATCGCAACTGTATCTGGCTGGCGTTTAATCATCCCGGCTGGCGCGGCATGATACGCGACTGGGATGAAGTCATGCCGCAGATGGTGGCCATGTTTCGCGGCCAGATGGGAGAACACCTTGGCGATCCGCACTGGGAAAGCTTTCTCACCCGGCTGATTAACAGTTCTGATGAATTTGCACAGACCTGGCAGCGTTACGAGCTGGGAAAAGTGGAGAATCGGATCAAGCGTTTCTGGCGGGCGGAAACCGGGGAATTTACGCTGCGTCAGAATAACTGGTGGTCCGCTTCACGCAATGGTGACCGCCTGCTGGTTTACGTCCCGGCGGACGAAACAAGCGCAGCGGCACTGGAAAAACTCATTGCCGGATATCAGGCGCTGCGCTCCACAAATGCGTTAATCTGACTATGCTTACTTCATGATAAATAATCAGGAGAAAGCATGAAATTTCTTTATTTCGTTGCGCTTATTGCGGCGGCGGGTTATTTGCTGGCATTTCTGCCTAAATTGCGTACCCGGCGTGAACCCGTTGCTTACTGGGGCTGCTGGGCCTGGCTGGGCCTGAACGCGGTTTACTGGTCGGTATATGCTGTACGCAACTATTTCCCGCACTGAAATATTATTCAGGAGTAATGTATGTCTGAAATTAATCGCGATCGGATGCCCTATCTGCTTTATTTTGCCCGCCAGCGTCTGCTGTTAGAAAATATCGATGCCAAAGTAGTTGATATTGGCAGCGCAGAAATCGTGGGTAATCATTTTCGCTGGAAACTGGATGGTAAAGACGCTCAGGGTGAAACCGCAAAAGAGGTGGATGAGCTGCTGGAAGAGGTTGAACGGCATCTGAGTTTTCTGTTTGTTGATGGTCAGTTCACCAGCCTGCCTGATGTCAGTGAAGATTACGGCGACAGGCTGGATAACATGCCGTTTGTTGAAGTGTCGCTTTATGAACTCAGCGACCGTGACGAAGGCAGCGTACGCTGAATTTCTGTTATGCAGGCTGCCACGCGGCAGCCTCCATAGCGTCAGGCTTCAGCAGTAGCCGATTTCATTCCCGGCACCAGAATGATTTTGCGGCAATCCTCTTTGCGTTTATCAAAGATCTCATACCCCTCTGCCGCCGCATCCAGCGGCATATGATGCGTAACAATCTCTTCCGGCGTTAATAATCCCTGTTCAATCAGCGACAGCAGCCGTGGCAGATAGGCGTGCACGTGCGTTTGTCCCATTTTGAAGGTCAGCCCTTTATCGAACGCATCGCCAAACATGAAGCCATGGATAAAACCGGCATAGACGCCCGGCACGCTGACCACCCCACCGCGACGCACGGCCGCAATACACTGACGCAGCGCTTTGCCGCTGCTGCCTTCAAGTTTCAGATTGCTGAGGACGGTTTCGGTCAGGCTGCCTTTGGCTTCAAAGCCCACTGCATCAATCACCGCATCCACGCCGCGGTTCCCTTTGGTATGGTCAATAATCCAGGCTGCGGGATCGTCAATCTCGTCAAAATTTATCGGCGTAACGCCATAGCGCTGACGGGCAAACTCCAGACGATAGGCGTTATGATCAATCATAAAGATATCTTCGGCACCCATCAGCCTTGCACAGGCGGCGCTAAGCAGACCTACCGGGCCGGCACCAAAGATCGCGACGCTTGAGCCTTTATCCAGCCCGGCATTCTGCACCGCCTGCCAGGCGGTCGGGAGGATATCGGACAGAAACAGCACTTTGTCATCCGGCAGCGCCAGCGGCACTTTGAACGGGCCGGTATTCGCTTTCGGCACGCGAACATATTCTGCCTGTCCGCCGGGTATTCCGCCATAAAGATGACTGAACCCAAACAGGGCGGCGGGTGGCGTGATATTTTTTTTATTGAGTATCGCACCGCGACCCGGATTAGTGGTTTCACAGGCGGCATACTGATGCAGATGGCAGAAGAAGCAGTCGCCGCAGGCGACCACAAACGGCACCACCACGCGGTCGCCAATCGCCACATTGGTTACGGCACTGCCAGCTTCCACCACTTCACCCATAAATTCATGACCAAATATATCGCCATGTTCAGTTTTTGGGATCTTACCGCGATATAAATGCAAATCAGAACCGCAGATAGCGGTTGCAGTGACACGCAGAATAATATCATCCGCTTCCTGCAATACCGGATCGGGAACCGTTTCAACGCGTACTTTGTGCGGGCCATGATAGGTTAACGCTTTCATTCTTAACTCCTCATTAATAAGCGCAGCAGGTGTCTGACATTATTTAAGGCGAATTGCCTGAGCCTGGCATCAATTGCTGATTAGGCAAGCGCATCGGCAGTTCTGCCCGCGTGGTGCAACCGGGTTGCAGCTGCGCCGGAACGTGGCGCACAGCAGCAGAAAAACTACCGAATTGGTTAAAAAAAACACTGGATATAACTACAGTAAGTTGTATACTTATCCAGCAGTCTTGATGACTGAATGACGTTTTAAGAGGTGATACGAATGATGATCTCAACGGAAATTCTTGCTGCTCAAACCGTGTCTCTGCTGATGAGCAGCCGTGACCTTGCCAGACTGACTGGCATCACGCACGGCGAAGTGAAGCGCCTGATTAAAAGCCTGGAAACCGCACAGCGCCTTTCCCAGCCTGTTACGGTCAGTCTTTACGAGCATGAAGGTGAGAGCCGTCAGGAGTTTCTGCTCAATAAACGCGACTCGTTACTCGCCGTAGCCCGACTTTCGCCCGGCTTTACTGCCGATCTGCTCGATCGCTGGCAGGAGAAAGAAAAGATCGCTCAGCTGCCGGACTTCACGGATCCGGCCGAAGCAGCCCGTGCCTGGGCGGAGCAATTTGAACAGCGGCGGCGTGCAGAGCAGCAGCTGGCGCTCTCTGCGCCAAAAGCGGAGTTTTTTGACCGTTTCACTGAGGTCAATGAAGCGCTTGGATTTCGTCAGCTCTGTAAAATGCTGAAGGTCAAAGAGACTGACTTCCGGCAGTTCCTGCTTGAACGCAATATTATGTACCGGGAGAAAAATACGCTGGCGCCACAGAAACACCATGTGCAGGCGGGCTATTTCTCTTTCCGCACCGGTACGGGTGAAAATCAGCACGCGTTCTCACAGGCCCGCTTTACCGCGAAAGGCGTGAAATGGGTTGCAAGCCTGTGGGCGGGTCACCTGGCCTCTCATCCTGCAGGCGTCGCCGCCTGATACAGCAGAGCCGATGAACAGACATCGGCTCTGCCTGCTTACTTGTGCTGATGCCGCTGACGCTGTAGCTGATGGCGAAACTGCCTGACCTCCTGCGGTGACCAGCACCGGCTGGAGAGCGGCAGCTCTTCATCAATTGCAGAGGGGAGCGGCACCTTCTCCAGCGTGCCGCGATTACAGATAGCGCGAATCAGCACGGCGGGAGAGACGCCCAGGTAGCGCGCCATATCCGATAAACGCATTAGTGATTTGCTCATTGCTGCCTCCGGTTATTTCCTGACTACAGGTATCTTCCTGCAATGCTGATGGCTGAAATTTGATCGCGATCGGCAAGTTCGTTTTTTCAGGTCAAAAAATAACCTCTTCTGCCTCTCTTCCCTGCTCTGCGCGCTGCTGTTTCTGAGGATGCTGACAGCAATGTATTCCGATCTGCCGGGCCTGATGCCATACCAGCCAGCCGGAACGGTAAATTAATATAAATAATTGGTTTCTGAGACTTAACGAGTCATCACCGCTGGCATTCTTCCCCTGCGCAGTCTACGGTTAATAAAAAAAGCGCCACGTTTATTAACCATGGATAGCCGCTATGACCGCCCATGCCGAAATTGCAGCAAATCAGGAAAACGATCTTCGCCAGCTTTGCCATGCTCTGCAGGAGAATCTTGAGCTGCTACTGCCAGCCGGACAGCCCTCCGATCGCGTGCGGGCCGCTATGCGTGCCGGCACGCTGCCGAGCGGTAAGCGCATACGTCCGCTGCTGCTGTTACTGGCGGCGCGTGACATGGGCTATGACCTGACAAAGCGTGGCATTCTCGATCTCGCCTGCGCGGTTGAAATGGTGCATGCGGCCTCGCTGATACTGGATGATATTCCCTGCATGGACGATGCGCTGATGCGACGCGGTCGTCCCACCGTGCATCGCGAGTTTGGCGAAAACGTGGCTATCCTGGCAGCAGTCGCGCTGCTCAGCCGCGCTTATGAAGTTATCGCGCTCGCGCCAGATTTGCCCTCCCAGCACAAAACAGACGCCATTGCTGAACTCTCTGCGGCGGTAGGTTTGCAGGGGCTGGTTCAGGGTCAGTTTCAGGATCTGCATGAAGGTGGACAGAGCCGCAGCCCGGAAGCGATTGCCATAACCAACGAACTGAAAACCAGCGTGCTTTTTCGCGCTGCGCTGCAGATGGCGGCGATTGTGACTGATGCTGCGCCGGTAATGCGTCAGAAACTCAGCTACTTTGCGCAGGATCTGGGCCAGGCTTTTCAGCTCCTGGACGATCTTGCTGATGGCTGCAAACATACCGGTAAAGATATTCATAAAGATCAGGGCAAATCGACGCTGGTTCAGATGCTGGGTGCTGACGGTGCGGAGCGCCGTTTGCGTGAGCATCTGCGCAGCGCTGATGAACATCTTGCCTGCGCCTGTCACCGCGGCGTTGCAACCCGTCAATATATGCATGCCCTGTTTAATCAGCAGCTGGCAATGTTCAACTAACGCGGATCATTTATGGGGCATTTTGCCGTTATTGCGCCGCCACTCTATAGCCATTTTCACGCGCTGCAGTCACTGGCACAGACCCTTATCAGCCGCGGGCATCATATTACCTTTATCCAGCAGGCCGACGCACGTACGCTGCTGACCGATGAACGCATCGCCTTTACCCCGGTGGGTGAACAAACTCATCCGGCCGGCTCTCTGGCGGCGGCTCTGCAACGCCTGGCCGCGCCCGGCGGCCTTTCCCTGTTTCGCGTAATCAACGATATGGCTGAAACCACCGATATGCTGTGTCGTGAATTACCGGCGGTATTGAAAAAACTGCAGGTGGATGGCGTGATTGCCGATCAGATGGAGGCAGCGGGCGGGCTGGTAGCTGAGGCGCTGGGCCTGCCGTTTATTTCCGTTGCCTGCGCGCTGCCGGTTAATCGCGAAGCGGGCATTCCGCTGGCGGTGATGTCGTTTCGCTATGGTCAGGATGAGAAGGCGCTGAAACGTTTTGCGGCCAGCAGCCGCATGTATGACCGCATCATGCGTCGTCATCGCCACGTGATCGCCTGCCATGCGCGCGCATTTGGTTTATCGCCACGTTCAGGCCTGCAGGATTGCCTCTCATCCCTGGCCCAAATCAGCCAGCTGGTGCCGGCATTTGATTTTCCGCGCCATCAGCTTCCCGCCTGCTATCACGCCGTAGGGCCGCTGCGTCAGCAGAGTATCACGACTCATCTGCCGCCGCCGTGGCCCGCGCTGCGTCAGCCGGTGGTTTACGCTTCGCTGGGTACACTTCAGGGACGCCGCTTTCGGCTCTTTCTGCGCCTGGCGCGCGCCTGCTGCAATCTCGGATTATCACTGGTTGTTGCCCACTGCGGCGGGCTGACCGCGCATCAGGTACGCAAGCTGGAGCTGGCCGGGGCGGCCTGGGTAACCGATTTTCTCGACCAGCACGCTGCCCTGCAGCATGCCCAGGTGTTTATTACGCACGCCGGACTGAATAGCGCGCTGGAAGCGCTGGCGCAGGGCATTCCAATGCTGGCGCTGCCTATTGCGTTTGACCAGCCCGGTGTGGCATCGCGTATCGAATGGCATGGCGTGGGGCGTCGCGCCTCACGCTTCAGCCGCACTCATCAGCTGGAGACACATTTGCAACTGCTGCTGTCCGATTCTCACTACCGTCTGCGCATGTCCGCGATTCAGGCGCAGCTGCAGCGCGCCGGCGGCTGTCAGCGTGCGGCTGATATCGCTGAACAGGCGCTGTGCCGGCAACAGATTGTGCTGGCGGAGGCGACTTGATGTCAGAAACGCATGCCGATCTTATTCTGGTGGGGGCCGGGCTGGCAAACGGGCTGATCGCCCTGCGGCTGATGCAGCTGCAGCCGGCCCCTGACATTCTGCTGCTGGAGAGTGCCGCTCAGCCGGCAGGCAATCATACCTGGTCGTTTCACCGCGACGATGTCAGTGACGCACAGTTTACCTGGCTGGAGCCGCTGCTATCCGCGCGCTGGCCAGGCTATCAGGTCCGCTTTCCGGCGCTGCGGCGTAATCTGCGCGGGGAGTATTGTTCCATCGCCTCACAGGACTTCGCCCGCCATCTGCGCGAAACGCTGGGAGACAGGTTGCGCACCGCAGCGCCCGTGCGCAGCGTAACACCGCAAAGCGTAACCCTGGAAAACGGCGACGTGCTGCACGCCCGCGCCGTGATTGATGGACGCGGCCTGCAGCCCACGCCACATCTGCGGCTTGGTTATCAGTCGTTTGTCGGTCAGGAGTGGCATCTGGCGCGTCCGCACGGCCTGCAGCAGCCGGTACTGATGGATGCCACGGTCGATCAGCACAGCGGCTATCGCTTTGTCTATACCCTGCCGCTCAGCGCTGAACGGCTGCTGATTGAAGATACCCACTATATCAATCACGCCACGCTCGATAGCGAACAGGCACGACAAAACATCATGCACTATGCAGAGCAGCAGGGCTGGCAGCTAAGCCGCCTGTTGCGTGAAGAACAGGGTTCCCTGCCGATCACGCTTGATGGTGATATTGAACGCTTCTGGCAGCAGCAGCAGGGTCAGCCCTGCAGCGGGCTGCGCGCCGGACTGTTTCATGCGACCACGGGCTATTCGCTGCCCTCTGCCGTTGCGCTGGCGGATGAGATCGCGGCTGATCTGCCCTGTAATGCAGAAATGCTCAGCCAGCGTATTGAACAGTTTGCCCGCCGCCAGTGGCGCGAGCAGCATTTTTTCCGCCTGCTCAATCGTATGCTGTTCCTTGCCGGACGGCCGGAAAAACGCTGGCAGGTTATGCAACGTTTTTACCGGCTTGATGCCGGTCTTATCAGTCGCTTTTACGCCGGAGAGCTCTTTCTCAGGGATAAAGCACGCATATTATGCGGTAAACCAC
Organism: Pantoea sp. Acro-807; assembly: GCF_011752675.1. Classification (NCBI taxonomy): domain Bacteria; kingdom Pseudomonadati; phylum Pseudomonadota; class Gammaproteobacteria; order Enterobacterales; family Erwiniaceae; genus Pantoea; species Pantoea sp. Acro-807. The sequence goes on from NZ_VWXE01000004.1 coordinate 210,523, forward strand.
CGGTGCCGGTGGGAGAAGCGCTGCGCGCACTGTTGATGACTCCTTCGCTACCAGGGAAGAAAGAATGAAACGTACTTATGTGATTGGCGCGGGCTTTGGCGGCCTGGCTCTGGCTATTCGTCTGCAGGCGGCGGGTATTCCGACCACGCTACTGGAGCAGCGTGATAAACCCGGCGGGCGCGCCTACGTATGGCAGGATGAGGGCTTTACCTTTGATGCCGGTCCGACAGTGATCACCGATCCCAGCGCCATTGAAGCGCTTTTCACGCTGGCCGGAAAAAAACTCAGCGACTACGTTGAGCTGATGCCGGTCACGCCCTTTTATCGTCTCTGCTGGGAAGATGGCAAGGTGCTTGATTATGACAATAATCAGACCCTGCTGGAGCAGCAGATCGCCGCGTTTAATCCGCAGGATGTTGAAGGCTATCGCCGGTTTCTTGCCTATTCACAGGCGGTATTTAAAGAGGGGTATCTCAAACTCGGCACGGTGCCGTTCCTGAATTTCCGCGATATGCTGCGCGCCGGCCCGCAGCTGGGCCGCCTGCAGGCGTGGCGCAGCGTATACGATATGGTGGCAAAATTTATTCAGGACGATCATCTGCGCCAGGCCTTTTCGTTCCACTCTTTACTGGTGGGCGGTAATCCGTTTGCAACATCCTCTATCTACACTTTGATTCATGCGCTGGAACGCGAATGGGGCGTCTGGTTTCCGCGAGGCGGTACCGGCGCGCTGGTCGATGGCATGGCGCGGCTGTTTCGCGACCTCGGCGGCGAGCTGCTGCTTAATGCCGAAGTGAGCCAGCTGGAAACGCAGGGTAATCGCATCAGCGGCGTGCAGCTAAAAGATGGACGTCGCTTTGACGCCAGTGCCGTAGCCTCCAATGCTGATGTCGTACATACCTATGACCGGCTGCTGCAGCACCATGCAGTCGCCCGTAAGCGCGCCGCCACGCTGAAGCGGAAGCGAATGAGTAATTCGCTGTTTGTACTCTATTTTGGCCTTAACCAGCCGCACGCTCAGCTGGCGCACCATACGGTCTGCTTCGGCCCGCGTTACCGCGAGCTGATTAATGAAATATTTAACAGCAACCAGCTGGCGGACGATTTCTCGCTCTACCTGCATGCACCCTGCACCACCGATCCGTCGCTGGCACCGGCAGGCTGCGGCAGTTTTTATGTGCTGGCGCCGGTTCCGCACCTTGGTACTGCCGCAATCGACTGGCAGCAGGAAGGGCCGCGCTTCCGCGACCGTATTTTTGCTTATCTTGAGGAGCACTACATGCCAGGCCTGCGCGAACAGATAGTGACACAGCGTATGTTTACGCCGGAAGATTTCCGCGACACGCTGCACGCACATCAGGGCTCAGCGTTTTCGCTGGAGCCGATCCTTACCCAAAGCGCCTGGTTCCGGCCGCATAACCGCGACGCCGACATCAGCAATCTCTACCTGGTCGGTGCGGGCACGCATCCCGGCGCTGGCGTTCCGGGTGTCATCGGCTCAGCTAAAGCTACCGCGCAGCTGATGGTAGAGGATCTTGCCGGATGAATCAGCCCCCCCTGATTGAGCAGGTCACGCAGACCATGGCGACGGGCTCGAAAAGCTTCGCTACTGCAGCAAAGCTTTTTGACCCGGCTACGCGCCGCAGCACGCTGATGCTCTATGCCTGGTGTCGTCACTGTGATGATGTGATTGACGGCCAGACGCTGGGTGAAGGTGGCACGCAACATCAGGTGGCAGACGCGCAAACGCGCATGCAGCATCTGCAGATTGAGACCCGCCGCGCATACAGCGGCGCGCATATGGATGAACTCGCCTTTCGTGCGTTTCAGGAAGTGGCGCTGACGCATGAACTTCCGCCCCAGCTGGCGTTTGATCATCTGGAGGGGTTCGCTATGGACGCGCGCGAAGAGCGCTACATCACCTTTGATGACACACTGCGTTACTGCTATCACGTAGCGGGCGTCGTGGGTCTGATGATGGCGCGCGTAATGGGCGTACGCGATGAGAACGTACTCGATCACGCCTGCGATCTCGGCCTGGCGTTTCAGCTGACAAATATTGCACGCGATATTGTTGAAGATGCGCAAAACGGGCGCTGCTATCTGCCGCAAAGCTGGCTGACGGAAGCCGGGTTACGTGCCAGTCAGCTGGCCGATCCGCACTATCGTGCGGCGATAGCGCCGCTGGCTGCACGCCTGGTAGCAGCGGCGGAGCCTTACTACCATTCGGCCCGCAGCGGGCTGCCCGATCTGCCGTTGCGCTCGGCGTGGGCTATCGCGACGGCCCACGGGGTGTATCGCGAAATCGGGGTAAAAGTGCAGGATGCGGGTATGCGGGCCTGGGATGCGCGGCAGCGCACCAGCAAAGGGGAAAAGCTGGCGCTGCTGCTCAAAGGCGCGGGGATTGCGCTTACTTCTCGCGTGGCGCGTCCGCAGCCGCGTCCTGCCGATCTGTGGCAGCGGCCGCGTTAGGTTTGCGACCGTGACGTTCACGCAGCGTAGCCTGCAGCTTATGCAGCGGCGGTGCGTAGAGAAAACCAAACGAGACGCAACCTTCACGCCCGCGCACCGCATGATGCATCCGATGCGCCATATATAAACGCTTCAGATAGCCTTTGCGCGGAATGTAGCGAAACGGCCAGCGCTGATGCACCAGCCCGTCATGCACCATAAAATAGAGCGCGCCGTAGGTGGTCATCCCGGCGCCGATCCACTGCAGTGGCCACATGCCCTGCACGCCATAGTAAATCAGCCCGACTGAGAGCACGGCAAACACAACGGCGTAAAGGTCGTTGAGTTCAAACCTGCTGGTATGCGGTTCATGATGAGAGAGATGCCAGCCCCATCCCCAGCCGTGCATAATATATTTGTGCGAGAGCGCCGCCACTGCTTCCATCAGTGCAACGGTTGCCAGCAAAATAAGCGTGTTCCATAACCAGAGCATGGTGCGTCCATTTTAAAAGGTCAAAGAGTAAAGGTGGACTGCGATACGGGATGCCGCAAGTCAGCATAGGTGAAATAAGCGCGAGGGTCACGCTTATCTCTGCCACAGCCGGGTCAGCTGGCATCGCGCGACAGCGGTTCTTTCAGCGGGGTTTTCGCCAGCGTGCGCGCCAGCAGTGATGAATAGAGCGGCTTGCCGCCAAAAAACTGTGCCGCCAGCGTAGCGCCCAGACAGGTAATGATCATCGGCAGGATCAGCTGATAATTGCTGGTCATCTCCAGCACCAGCACAATCCCCGTCAGCGGCGCGCGGACCGACGCGGCAAACAGCGCGCCCATACCGGCAACCGCAAAGGTGCCCGCTTCCAGATGCCACGCCGGAAAACAGGCTATAGCGATCTGGCCAAAACAGGTGCCCAGCAGCGTACCCAGCGTCAGCATGGGCGCAAAAATGCCGCCCGGTGCGCCGGAGGCAAAGCAGCAGAGCGTCACCAGCGTGCGCAGCATAAAAAGACCAAACAGCATCAGCGCGCTATATTCGCCGCCAGAGAATGCCGGGATCAGCGTTATCCCGCCACCGGCCGCCTGCGGCAGCAGCATACTCAGTACACCGCAAAGTCCGGCCAGCACGCTGCCCCACAGCACCCACGCCGTGGTGCGCCCGCGATGCAGACGCTGAAAGCGATCCTGCATGGTGAAGATCAGCCGGTTAAACGCGACGCCGACAGCGCCAAACACCACCCCCAGCAGCAGATAGAGCCATAATGTATCAGTGGGCGCATCTCTGAGCTGGCCGATATCGATGATAGCGCTATTGCCCTCGCAGAGCCGGTAGACGATGCTGGCCATGATGACGCCAACAAATACCGCTTTGATTGAAACCAGACTGTAGCGAAACTGCGGACGCATCTCTTCAATAATAAATAAAATCCCCGCCAGCGGTGCGTTGAAGGCCGCTGCAAGACCGGCTGCCGCACCGGTTGCGAGCAGCGTGTGGCGCGATTCAGCGCTGCGCAGGCGAAACAGATCGCTGCACATGCCGCCGATATTCCCACCCAGCTGCACCGTCGGTCCTTCCCGACCCAGCACCATCCCGGAACCGAGTGCGCCCATGCCACCAAAAAATTTTACCGGCAATACGCGCCACCAGCGTGCCGGGCGCAGCTCTTCCAGCGCACCTTCAATTTCCGGAATGCCCGAGCCACCCGCCTCAGGCGCAAAGCGGCGCACCAGAAAATAGCCCACGCCGCCCATGATGGCAGAGGCGGCAAAGGCAGAGATCGCTCCGGTCACGAAACCGCTATGCTGTGCAGTGAGCGTATCGATACGCAGCTGCAGCATCAGGTTGACCGCCCGGTTAAATGCCACACCCACCAGGCCGGTCAGGGTGCCGACCAGCGCCGCCAGCAGCAAAAGCCTTACCGGCGTGGTGTCCCGGCGCAGCAGCGTTTGCAGCCGCATAAACCGGCCAGGGCGACGCATAGTCTCTTCAGCGTCAGAAGGTGTAACAGGCATCAGTTTCTCCTAATCAGAAATCCATGTGCAGCGTCCCGGCGCCCTGCACCGTTCCAGCATAGTCAAAAGCGGGCAGCCCGTAACCTGGTCATTCGCAACAGAATTTTACGTTGCGGTTAATTCATATACAGTCCGCAACCGTGCTGTCACCGCGCGCGACAGAATGTGTCACAGAATTGCGGCTGGCGGATTGACGCGGCGCCTGCAAATCACCATCATCCTGGCCATCGCCCTTGTGGCCAGATTCATTACTATCGGAGCGGGATGTGTCAGAACTCAGTAACGCATTGCTTGAAGAGATTATCAGCGAGGTCCGGCCGCTGACGCAGCAGGGAAAGGTGGCGGATTATATTCCGGCGCTGGCGGACGTGGAGCCTGACCAGCTGGGGATCGCAATCTGTACCCCGTCAGGTGAGTGCTATCAGGCGGGTGATGCCGCTACGCGCTTTTCAGTGCAATCCATCTCTAAGGTGCTGTCGCTGACGGTGGCCCTGACGCTGTATGAAGACGCTGAAATCTGGCAGCGCGTGGGTAAAGAGCCATCCGGACAGGCGTTTAATTCGCTGGTCCAGCTGGAGCTGGAACAGGGCAAACCGCGTAACCCCTTTATTAACGCCGGCGCGCTGGTGATGTGCGATTTGCTGGAGAGCCGCCTGACGGCTCCGCGCCAGCGCATGCTGGAATTTGTCCGTGGCCTGGCGCAGCAGGAGGATATTCTGTATGACCGCGGCGTCGCGCGCTCTGAGTATGAGCACTCTGCCCGGAACGCTGCCATTGCCTGGCTGATGAAATCGTTTGGCAATTTTAATAACGATGTCAGCAAGGTGATGGAAACCTATTTTCACTACTGTTCGCTGGCCATGAGCTGCAACGAACTGGCGCGTACATTTCTCTATCTGGCCAACCAGGGACGCACACAGGATAATCGCCGGGCGGTGATCTCGCCGCGTCAGGCGCGTCAGGTGAATGCGCTGATGATGACCAGCGGCATGTATGATGGCGCCGGCGAATTTGCCTGGCGGGTGGGCATGCCGGCCAAATCCGGCGTGGGCGGCGGCATTATTGCGGTGATCCCGGGGGAGATGAGCATTGCCGTCTGGTCTCCGGCGCTGGATCGCTCAGGCAATTCACTGGCCGGCACCGCGCTGCTGGAGAAGCTGAGCGACCGCCTGGGCCGCTCGGTATTCTGACCCTTAGCTCACCTGATTACGCGGTTTATCCTGCGCAAACGCCTCCAGGTTGGCTTCAATACCGCGCAGCAGATTCGCCACGCCCTGCCGGGTTGCCCAGGCGATATGCGGCGTCAGCAGCAGCCGGGGCACGCCGGGTTGCAGCAGCGGATGCGTAGCGGGTGGCGGCTCACTGCTCAGCACGTCCAGCGCCGCGCCGCCGAGGGTTCCCTGACGCAGCGCGGCCGCCAGATCCTCCTCTTCAATCAGTCCGCCGCGCGCGGTGTTGATCAGTAACGCTCCCGGTTTCATCGCGGCCAGCGTCTGCCGGTTGATCATCTGCTGCGTCTGCGGCGTCAGCGGGCAGTGCAGCGTCAGTACGTCGCTGCGCGCCAGCACCTCATCAAAGGCGGTATAGCCGGCGCGGACGGCTGCCGCCCCCGGCCGTTCAGCATAGAGCACCGTCATACCCAGCGCCTGCGCCATCTCACCCGCTGCGCTGCCAATATCGCCTTTGCCGACCACGCCCAGTACCGCACCCTGAATATCCTGCAGCGGCTCGCGATGGATACAAAAGTGCGGCGAGGCGGGCCACGCGTCGCGGCTGCTGATGGCGTAATCCATCAGATGTCGCCGCAGCGCGAACAGCGCAGCGATTACCCCCTCCGCCACGCTGCGGGTGGAGTAGCCGGGTACATTGCTGACCACAATGCCCTGCGCCCGGCAGGCGTCAAGGTCGATACAGTCATAGCCGGTAGCCGTGACGCAGATATAGCGCAGTTCAGGCAGCTGCCGCAGCGTGTCGGCGCGCAGCGGGACTTTATTTGTCATGGCTATCGTCGCCCCCTGCAGGGCAGACACAATCTCCGCGGGTGCGGTCTGTCCGCGCCAGACCCATGCACTGCACCATTCTGGCTGCGCCGGCCGTTCGGGCAGCGTATCACCATCCAGCATCACTATTTTCATCTTCGCTCCGCTTTATTGTTTCTGCACTGTTCTCATCAGGTTGCATTAAGGTTAACAAAAACGGCGTCCGGGGTGAGCTTTTTCAAAAAATGCGAATTATTTCCCTCTCCGGCGGCGTTTGTTTAACGCGGCAGCGGCAATCGCGTTACAATTCCGCCTCTTCTCTGACGTGACCTGCTATCTGCTATGACGGTTTTACCTGCACTTCGCCAGCGCCTTACTGCCTGCCTCGCCATTCTGGCGGTGCTGCTGCTGTTTGTTGCGCCGGTGGTGTCGAAAAGCCTGATTGAGCAGCAGCGCGTTTCGCAGCCTGCCCCGGCCATGATGGAGATGGATCATCATCAGATGATGGAGCACGCCATGCCGGGCATGATGCATCATGACGCGGACGACGGCGAGCTCGCCTGCGGCTACTGCGATCTGCTGGTGCATGTGCCGCTGATGATTTGGGTGTTTATTCCCTTTATCTGGCTGATGCTGCTTCACTCCCGTGCGCCACCGCTGCCGCGGCGCGCGGCACCCGTAGTGCGCAGGCGGGTGGCCATACCCCGTCCGCGCGGACCGCCTTCCCCGCTTCTTAACTGAATCCGCTTTAACGTGGCGCGGGCGCAGCGTGCTGCCCGTCGCCCCGGTTGTTTACTTTCAGAAGGAAGACGCTTTTGTCTGCTGTTAATTCTGCAGCACCGCGCGGCGCGGTGCTCAATCTGCTTCGCCGCCTGCATTTTTATATCGGCCTGTTCGTTGCGCCGTTTATCTTTATTGCTGCGCTGAGCGGCACGCTCTATGTGCTCACGCCTCAGCTCGAACAGCTGGTCTATCACGATGCGCTGACGGTAACGCCCGCTGGTGAACCGCAGCCGCTGTCGGCTCAGATCGGCGCGGCACGTGCCAGGGCTGGCGCAGATGCGCATATTTACGCGGTGCGACCGGCACCGGGTGCAGAGGAGACCACCCGCGTGCAGTTCAGCGATCCGGCGCTGGGCGCCTCGACCTCGCGCGCGCTGTTTATCGATCCCTATACCCTGCAGATAAAGGGAGATATGCCGGTCTACGGAACCAGCGGCATACTGCCGCTGCGCACCACGCTCGATTTGCTGCACAGCAGCCTGCTGCTGGGCGATGCCGGACGCAACTACAGCGAGCTGGCGGCAAGCTGGCTCTGGGTAGCCGCGCTGGGTGGCGTGGTGTTGTGGCTGGCGACCCGGCCGAAGCGCCGGCTTAAACCGGCACGCAGCGGGTTGACTTTCAGCCGCCACTGGCACGCCACCCTGGGACTGCTGCTGCTGCTCGGGCTGCTGTTCTTCTCTGCGACCGGCCTCACCTGGTCACAGTGGGCAGGCGCGAACATCGATAAAATGCGCAGTGAGCTGAACTGGCTGACGCCGCAGGTCAGAACGGTACTCGATCCGGATGCACCGGTCGCCCCCGCCGATCCGCACGCCGATCATCACAGTATGTCAGTGACCGATATGGCGGCGATGCGCAAACCCGGCATGCCCATGATGAAACCGGCGCCCGCCAATATGCCCGATGCTGACTGGGACCAGGCGCTGAATGCCGCGCGTGCGAACGGGATTGATGCAGCGAAAGTGGAGCTGCGCCAGCCGAAAAACAGCGGCAGCGCCTGGACCGTCACGGAAATCGATCGCCGCTGGCCCACGCAGGTGGATGCGGTGTCGGTGGATCCGCACAGTTTCGCGATCGTGGATCGCGCTGAATTTGCCCGCTTTCCGCTGGTGGCAAAACTGACCCGCTGGGGCGTGGATGCTCATATGGGTGTGCTGTTTGGTCTGCCCAATCAGCTGCTGCTGGCTCTCTTTGGTCTCGGCCTCTGCACCATGATTGTGCTGGGCTACCGCATGTGGTGGCTGCGCCGCCCCGCTTCGGCTGCTACCAGCCCGCTTGAGACGCTAACGGCAAGCTGGCTGGCGCTGCCGCTCACGGCGCGCCTGCTCTCCCTGCTGCTGGCCGTAGCGCTGGGGTATGCGCTGCCGGTCATGGGTGTCAGCCTGCTGCTGTTTTTAGCCATCGATTATCTGCGCTGGCGCAGACAGCAGCGTACGCCAATGACTGAAGCGGAGATCCTCGCTGCACAGCAGTCGCCGCTGGGCATTATTCGCGCCCGCTTTACGGTCAAACGTAAAGAGATGCGCTATTTTCTGCGCGGCCTGTTCATTCTGGCGCTGATTGTCGGTACGGTGATGAGTAATGCGATTATCGGTGGCGTGATCGATCAGTATGGTATTCCGTTCAGCCACTGGTCGCTGACCATGTATCTGACGCAGGGCTTTATGATTACGCTCTACACGCTGGTATTTACCGGACTGATGTCGATTCCGCTCTGGTACTTCTTCCTCGGCGAGCAGGACGATTCAGCAAACAAAGGGTAAAAAAAAGAGGTGGCTGAGCCACCTCTTTTCATCTCTGAATCAGAAATCAGCTTTCAGCACAACGCGGTAGTTCGCTTTACCGGCGCGCACATGCTCCAGCGCATCGTTGATTTTTGACATCGGGAACTCTTCTACCTGCGGCGCGATATCAGTACGCGCGGCGAGGCGCATCAGCGTACGCAGCTGGCCCGGCGAGCCGGTAGAGGAGCCGGTTACCGCGCGATCGCCCATGATCAGGGTAAATGCCGGAACCGGGAACGGCTTCATTACTGCACCGACGGTATGGAACTTACCGTGCGGGGCCAGCGCCTGGAAATAGGGCTGCCAGTCGAGATCGACCGCAACCGTACTGATAATCAGGTCAAACTGACCCGCCAGCGCCTTCAGCGCTTTTGGATCGCGGCTGTTGACCACGCGGTCGGCGCCCATCGCTTTAACAGATTCAGTTTTGCTGGCGTTTGAACTAAACGCGGTCACCTCTGCACCCATGGCACGCAGCAGTTTGATGGCCATATGGCCCAGACCGCCAATTCCGATGACGCCGACGCGGCTGTTAACGTTGATGTTGTGCATCAGCAGCGGTTTGAATACGGTAATACCACCGCAGAGCAGTGGGCCGGCTGACGTGATATCAATTGATTCCGGTAGCGGGATCACCCACTGCCAGTCCGCACGTAGGTGGCTGGCGAAGCCGCCTTTGTTCATAATGGTCGGGACAGAGCCTTTTTCGCAGTTTACCTGCTCGCCGTTAATACAGGCATCGCAGTGCTGACAACTTTTCGCCGTCCAGCCGATGCCCACGCGCTGGCCCACTTTCAGCCCTTTGTTTTGCGCTGCGGCTCCCAGCTCGCTGATGCGGCCGATAACTTCATGCCCGGCAATGACCGGGAAAGAGGAGATGCCCCACTCATTGTCGATCATAGAGAGATCGGAGTGGCAGACACCGCAGTAGTCCACTTCGACCATCACCTCTTCCGCGTTCAGCGGACCAGCTTCATATTCGTGCGGCACCAGTGCTTCGCCCGCTTTCATCGCGGCATAGCTTTTGATTTTCATTCCAGTCCTCTGTTTTTTTAGTTACGACCCGGCAAGTTTAGCAGAGGCGCCGTGATGATTTAGGCGAGCAACCAGGCAACCAGCCCGATCAAAAACGCTGCGGGGCGCAAAAAGCATTAAGGGTTAAAGCGAACCGGCTGCAGATCGGCGCTGTTGCGCCTCCGGTCACTCTCCACCCGGTTCAACGCTAAAACTCCGGCTCTTCACCCGGCAGCGGCTCAGAGAGCGACTGCCCCTCTGCCCCGGCATAAAAAATAATCAGCTCGGTCGCCTGCTCAGCGGTATAGCCGCGATGCGCACTGTTAACCGTCTCATTCAGCGCTTCACCGGCATTAAAATGCTGGCGCCGGCCGCTCTCTTTATCTTCAATAATCAGCTGGCCCGACAGCACGTAAGCCGTATTCGGCATGGGGTGCGTATGCCACGGCAGTTCACTGTGGGGCGGCAGCGACATGCGCATAACGGAAATCTGTGGCTTGCCTGACGGATAGCAGTCGTAAGCCTGTCCGTTCCATGCGGTGCCGCTCTCTGACACCAGTTCATGCACGATTTCGCTGTTTTTTGAGTCCGTCATCTTTACTCCTGTTACTTTACGCGTTACCGGAGTGTAGAACATTGCTGCGCTTACCGACGCGTACGCGACCTGACGTTAAAACAGGGTATTGCCCCTGCTGCGGTTTCCGTCCTGCGGCTGCGCACTCCGCGTTAATCACCCCGGACCGGCGCCGATGACATCTTTTCATCTGTGGCAACCGCTGCCGCAATGTAATCAATAAACGCCCTGACTTTTGCGCTCAGGGCGGAACGCTCACTGACGCAGGCGTAAATGATCATCGGCAGCGACTGAATCGCCTGTTTGTCGTCAGTAAACAGCGGGATTAGCTGGCCGCTGGCGATCAGCGGCCGGGCGATAAAGCTTGCCAGCCGTGCAATTCCGCCACCGCTGACGGCAATTCTGGCAATAATATCGATATCGTCACTGATAAAACGGGGATTCAGCCGGGCGGTAACGACCTCCCCGTCTGCGCTGAAGCTCCAGGGAAGAAACCGGCCATCTGTGGGATAACGAAACACCAGACAGGCGTGCTCGCTCAGCTCGTCAATGCGTTGCGGGGTACCTGCACGGGAGAGATAAGCGGGTGCCGCACAGAAAATAAACGACAGGGATGCGATTTTTCGCGCCACCAGCCGATCGTTCAGCTGTGCCTCAATGCGCAGGCTGACGTCGATATTTTCCAGCCGGTGATCGACATCACGATCGGTAGCGATCAGTTCTACGTCAATTCCGGGGAACATTTCATTAAAAGCCGGCATAAGAGGGGCAACCACGTAGCGGCCAAACGCCGCGGTGGTGGCAATGCGCAGCGGACCCTGCGGTCCGGTTTCCACAGCGGCAGCCTGCGCAGCAAGCGCAATATCATACGGTATATGGCGGACTTTGGCGTAATAACGCTGACCGCTTTCCGTCAGGACCATACTGCGGGTGGTACGTGAAAGCAGACGCACGCCGAGGTGCGTTTCGAGCCGGGCCAGGCTCTGGCTTACGGCTGCAGCACTCATTCCTCTGGAGCGGGCAGCAGCGGCAATAGTGCCGTTTTCCACTACGCGAACAAAATTGTCGATCAACCCCAGCATATCCATCAGCGGCCCGCTCTTTTCGTAAATGTTGCTTAGCAATGATTAAAGCACAGCTGTGCTTTTTTTGTCCGGCACAGGCCCGTAAGGTAGCCGCTGTTTCTTAACTTACCGGTCAGGAGAGATCTTATGATTAAAGCAATTGCGTCAGCTGGCGAGCGCTTACGGCTGCCACATCGGGTTACCCCTTATATATTTTCTCTGTACATGGCGACCATTATGGCGTTTCTGATGAGCCTGGTTATTACGCTGGCAGAGTCTGGTCCAGGCCCGCATTATATGACAAATGTGATGAATGCTTATCAGGTGGCGATGCCTGCTGCCTTTGTCTGCATTCTGCTTGTACGTCCGGTGGTTATCCGGCTGGTGGCGCTAACCGTTCACGGCCACTAATCTCCTGCACAGCTGGCCGCGTGCTTAGCGCGGCTTTTTGCGACGCTTTTCGGCATACATCACGCTGTCGCTCTCGCCGATCATTTCCGCGAGCGAGGCATATTTGCCTGCCTCACTGGCGATCATGCCAAACGAGTAATTAATGTTGTAGGGCTTAGCCGCCTGCTGATTCCATACTGACAGCGCCTCGCGCAGCCGGCACAGGTAGGCTTTAGCATCGCTTTGCCGGGCCAGCAATACAGCAAACTCATCGCCGCCGAGACGGCCTGCAATGTCATCCGGTCCGAGCTGCTGATAGAGCAGCGCGGCGAAGATCTTCAGCACGTTGTCGCCTTCTGCATGGCCCCACAGGTCATTGATAGGCTTGAATTTGTCGAGGTCAAAATAGAGGATGGCAAAGTCGCGATCCTGCTGCTGCAGTTGCTGAAACCGCTTTTCTCCCATCGCATAAAACCCGCGCCGGTTGGGAATATCCGTCAGGCTGTCCACCATTGCGATGTGCGTGACCTGAAATTCATCTTCGACAATCGCCGCCACGTCTTTCATTGCGGCAATGTCGTCGTCGGTAAAACGGCGCGGTTCGCTGTTAGCCAGACACAGAGTACCGGCAACGGCACCGTCGGGCAGCCGCACCGGATACCCCACATAAAAACGGATAAACGGCGTGCCGGTCACCAGCGGATTGTCATAAAACCGCGCATCTTCGCGCGCGTCTGTGATGATTAAAGGCTCATCCAGCATAATGGCATGCGCGCACAGAGAGATGTCGCGTTTCATCTCGCGGCCGTTGATCCCCTGACACGCCAGCGCCCACTGACGATCGCGATCGATAAGGTTGATTAGCGCTATCGGTACCTGAAACAGCCGGCGGGAAATGCGGGTCAGTCGTTCAAAGCGCTCATCGTCCTGCGTATCCAGCAGGCCAAGTTTGTGGAGCGACTTCAGCCGCGCAGCTTCATTTTCCGGCATTCCCGGCAATTTCATAGCAACCTCTTCTCTTTTCGCCCTGGACTATTTTAAGGGATAGCACTCTGTCCAGTTATAGTTAGTTTTCACCAGCGTCAGTTCCCCGGCTACATCACCGAACGTGGCGGCCTGATGCTTAAAGAAAAACGCGCGCACAGGTTCAGGTAAAAACGCCGCCCCGTAGCGCAGCAGCGTGCTGTGCCAGAAGGGAGCCGGCAACGCTCTGCCGGCATGGCGCATCAGGATTTCATTTTTCCACTGAGAATCGAGCACCTTTGCACAGAACTGCTCGCGCAGCGCCAGCGCAGGATGTGCCGGGATCCCCGCCAGCAAAAGCTGATCGGGTAACGCTACCAGCCGCAGATGCGTAATCAAAACTTTTTCCGCTGCAAATTCACGCCAGATAGCCATTAACTGATCCACTTTCGCTGGCAGTGGCTCATCTGCGTGATAGAGCGGCAGAGTCAGGGGTAAGAAAGTAAAATGCAAACCGCAGGCGGGCAACGTATCGGCAAGCCGGTCACCTGCGGTGAGCTGAGTTAACTTCGCAATAAGGCGTGAAATATCTGCGGTCACGGAGGGCCGTATGCCCGTTGCCAGCGCGAGCCGGGTCGGATCGTAGTAGTTTTCCTCTCTGACCTTCCCGATACCTGCATTTTCCGCCCACAACGCCGCAGTATTGTTATTCACAGCGTGATATCTGTTTTGCAAACTTATTGCGTTCATAGCAACCCTTCAGGCATTAATTTAAGCATCGGCTTGTGGTCATATATTTAGCAGAGATTAATGACCCGGACCTGAAGAAGCGCGCCCGCCAGCTTCCGTTGATAAACAGAACAATGCTTCAGAGAAACGAAGAGTCTATAAAATCCCTCAGCTCCGCAGCATTTATGTTTGCCAGCGCTGAAGCTTTCAGATGCGGAGAGGCTGCCAGATACCGGGAAATCAGCTCAAAGCCTGCGGTGTATCCCAGCCACTTTGGCAAATCGCCGGTTCCGTAAAACCAGGCATTGTGATCGTAATCGGTGCGATGCCAGCTGTCATGCAGTTGCCGGGCGAAGGATTGAATAATATCTGAGTTGAGGCTTTCCCAGAGTTCAGGTTTACCGCCTAGAAGCTCAAGAGAAAAGTGCCCGGCAAGTCCTTCAGAAACGATAGCTTCCCCTAACGTTGAGCCGTATCCGGGCCCTGCCCACCTGGCCGCATGGTGCAGTTCATGAGCAAACATTCGCTCAAGCGAGTGCGCTTCATTTTTACAGAATGCCGGGTTTTCAGGGTCGACCGTTAAATAGATAACGCCTGGCTCAGGACAAAAACCCGTGTGCCCTTTTTCAGGGATCACAAACTTTCCGGCTTTAACCACCACATCCAGCGAAGGAACCGGCATCAGCCGCTGAGCTTTTTGATAGGTAGCGGTCAGGCTGGCCTGAAGCCATTTACGGTGAGCGGTCAGTTTTTTCTGGGTATTCAGAATATGCAGGGTTATGTGAGGCATGTCAGCACCATCCAAAAATGAGAGTATATATTCGCCTGCCAGCAAACATATAGCGAATCTCCTGATGCGCCATTGCAGATCGCGCTATCTGCTTCTGTCGCAAAGCCCGCTTTTATGCAGTAACGCTATATCAGACATTACCAGGTGGCCTTATGTGAAAAACGGAAGTCATATTACCATGCATTATCTGGCCTGGATGTCACAGGAAAAAACCGATATCAGTCAACGGACATATCTGTTGTAACAGGTGAGTTATGGTGTTAAAACCAGAAAACAGCTTTTTTAAGTTATTATGTTTCCTCTTACTGTCACCAACTTATAAGCGAAAACCAGGCGATGATTAAGTCAGTTCAGTCAACAACCACCGTCACAACCACCGGCACCTTCGGCGGCGTGAGCGCATCTGTGACTGGCACCTGACAAAACAGACTCTGACTCCCCGCCAGACCGGACGGGGAAAACGATCTCTCCGTTCATAACTTACCGAATGGAGATATATTATGATTTCTGAAAATGCGCTTTTAATTATCGATATGCAGCACGGGCTTTTTCGCGGGCCGGTTTCCCCCTATTCCGCGGCTTCTGTACTCTCGAATATCTGTCTGCTGATTGAAAAAGCCAGGCGGGCTCAGATACCCATCTTTTTTGCGCGCCATACCGGACCTGATGACTCTCCTTTCTCAGAGCAGGGGCCGTTAACCCGACTTATACCTGAAATGAACGTGCACGCTGAGCGTGATGTCGTGTTTATTAAAAAGCATCCCAGCTGTTTTCAGAATACGGACCTGCAGCATCAGCTCAGCCAGCGAGGTATCAGGGAACTGGTTATCGCCGGGATGAAAACAGAATTTTGTGTGGACACGACCTGCCGTGCAGCGTCGGAACGCGGATTCAGGACAGTGCTGATTTCAGATGCGCATACAACAATGGATAACTGCTGCCTGTCAGCTAAAGAGATCGTCAGCCATCATAATGTCACGCTGGCTGGCCCGTTTGTTACGCTATCCACTGCGGCCGACTGGAACGTTATCGGGAAATGAGTATTAACTGTAGCCGCCCGCAGGGCGGCTGAAGACACTATGCTCAACGTATAGAACAATCCGATCTATCGGCCAGTGTCCGCTATGAGCGAAAAGCGGACGTTCACACTGGTATAAGTTAAAACAGAGCGGGAGGTATAATTATTAACGTTTTATGTCAGTCGGATTGCGTGAAATAAAGGCCTTTGGCAGCATCCCGCTCATTACGCCGTCCCGGTCGATCAATGCATGCTTGAGGGCAATCAGAATATGCCCGGCGATTAAAGCGCCCATTGTGAAGGCAAGAGTGACGTGGATATCTTTCATCAGTTCATAATATTCGGGATGCGGTGCGATCAGTGGCGGCAACCTGAATGACCAGAGCACCATAATCGGCTTGTCAGCAACCGAGCTCCAGAGCCATCCGGATACCGGCAGTGCGATGAGGCCTGCTGCGTATATCACAAAATGCCCGGCATGGGCGGCCCTGCGCATTACTGCGCTCATGCTATCCGGTAAAGGCGGAGAAGGATGCGTCAGACGCCAGCCTATACGTATGATGACGAGTAACAGTAATGTACTCGCCAGAGCTTTATGAGCGCTGGTAAGCGAATGATCCCCGTTAAGCTCATCGCGCCACGTTACCGCAACATAGCCAATAAACCAGGCTCCAATCCAGATTAAAGCCATCAGCCAGTGAAGAAACTTAGCCAGAGACGTAAAATGCTGAACCTTAACGGGGGACATAAGTATGCTCCATGCAGCCAAAACGGAGAGGCGGCAGCTGGCTGGTAGCACAGCTCTATATGAGTCAGCAGCTTATGCACCTTCGTTACTGAGATAATCTTCAGTAGCGAAGGTGCAAAGCACAGGCGCACCAGACTGCTGTCAGGGCTTCCAGCGACGCAGAGAAGTATGGTCCTCATACGGAAGCTTTGAAGGCAGAGAAATCAGTTCAATGACGCTGCCCCACGGGGTACGTCCATAGCAGAAAAAGTTATTCTCTCCGACCTCGGTCGGAAACATCAGGGGCTGAGGAGAGGTGAACATTTTTCCGCCGGCCCGCTCGAACAGGCTGACAGCCTCACTGATGTCATCAACGTATACGGCAAAATGCTGCAGGCCGTAATCGCTGGGCCGCACGGGTTGACTCTGCTCCGGCCCCTTCATTTCAAAAAGCTCAAGCCCCGGGCCGTGCTTGAGCTTCATCATTCTTACCGTGGTAATTTTCGTGCCCGGGAACAGATTAAGAATGCTTTCCGTATCTTCGCCTTTTACGTCGTCATCTGACGGCGACACAGAGTCGTATATAACTTTCGCGCCAAAAGCCTCAGAAAAGAAGCGGGTGGCCTCATCAATATCGGAAACGGTAATGCCAACGTGGTCCATACCGCGAATAATATCAGTAGACATGGTTTTCTCCCTGTGGTTTTACAGATAGGAGTGACGTTAGAAATCAACCCTGACGGCGGGCCATTTCTGCAAGCGCGCTGAGCTGCGCCGTAATCAGGTTGCGGGTGTCCGCATCCGTAATACTGCCGGTTTCCGGGTCAAGCCGGGACGCCGCCTGTCCAATCATGACCTCTGGCTTGTTAAGCACTCTGCCGTCGAGAAAGACCAGAATCTGGCGCAGGTGATACTGTGCCCGCGCACCGCCTATGGCACCAGGCGACGCTGTGAGTATGGCGACGGGCTTACCGGCGACAGGGGTATCCGGCAGGCGGGAAAGCCAGTCCAGCGCGTTCTTAAGCGTGCCCGGCACGGAATAGTTATATTCAGGCGTGACAATAATCAGACCGTCCGCTGCCGCTATCGATTTTCCCATTGCCACGACCGCTTCAGGAAACCCCTGAGCCTGCAGGTCTGCATCGTAGTGAGGTATGTCTTTGACAGATCCGAGCGCGCTGACTTCCACGCCTTCCGGCGCCAGCAGCTCAAGATTACGGGCCACAACGGCGTTGAATGAACCCGCGCGAAGGCTGCCCAGCAGTGAGACAAATTTCAGAGGTTGTGCCTGAGACATAACTGCTTCCTGTGCTTTGAATGAATTTCCGGCTGCGCCGGCGGTTTGCTTACGGACTGAATCAAGCCTGGTATAGAATTACACATCGATAAACGCGTTATGAGTCGCCAGAGAGTCAACTTTATGTCTACCGGATTTACTGCCGAATCCCTGCGGGGAATTACCAATTTCGTTACGACGGCCAAATCGAGCAGCTTTACTGAAGCTGCAGAGCTGCTGGGTATAACCAAATCGGCCGTGGGAAAAAGCGTGGCACGCCTTGAGGAAAGGCTGGGAACTCGGCTGTTTCACCGCTCAACCCGCAAGTTGAGCCTGACCAGTGACGGTGAGGCTTATCTCGCCAGCTGTCTGTCTGCGCTGGAAATTATGGATTCAGCGGAAAACACGCTTAGCAGGCGCCAGGATAACCCCGCCGGAACGGTCCGTATAGACATGCCGGCGTCATTTGGACGCAATCTGATGATGCCCGTGCTACTTGAAGTGACAGACCGCTATCCTGCTCTGCGACTGGCGTTGACCTTTAACGACCGACTGATTGACCCTGTGGAGGAAGGCGTTGACCTGGTGCTGCGCCTAGGCGACCTGCAGAGCACCGATGAGCTTATTGCCCGTCGCCTGAGCCGGCAGCGCCTCATGCTATGCGCCTCCCCCGCTTATATTGAGCGGCACGGTCAGCCCGGAAATATCGAGGCGCTGAAAAAGTACAGCTGCATAATGGGCTACCGGCGCGGGGCGCCTCTTGCCTGGCGTCTGCGACCGGCCGGGGAACGGGAGATGAAGTTTATCTCCGGTTCGGCGCACCAGATAAGTGATGGAGACGCCATGCTTCAGGCCTGCCTGGCTGGAGCCGGTATTGCTCAGTTTCCGGAGTCGATGGTGAATGACCATATTGATGCAGGCAGCCTCGTTGCCGTTATGCCCGATCATATGCCCGTACCGGTCGAGCTGAACGTCGTCTGGCCCCGAACAAGGCACCTGATCCCCAAAGTCAGGCTTATCGTGGATGAGCTGCTCAGGAAGGCCGGCGAGGGATATTTCGGCGCGATGAGGTAGAATTTTTGTCCCCACTCAGGCGATTTCAGGGTTATTTATCAACTTCCGGCAAACTTATATTCTGCACGTCTCGCTGCTGCCAGTAAGTTCCGCACCGGTTTTTAACGGAAACCGGCCGGTGTAATGCGCAGTTCAGACACAACCCTATTTAACTGACAGGATATTTGTTATGCCATTTGCTCTCTGGGCACTGGCAATAGGTGCATTCGGTATCGGAACCACTGAATTCATCATTGCAGGCCTGCTTCCCGTTATTGCCGCTGATTTCAATGTCAGCATTCCAGTGGCCGGAAACCTGGCGACGTCTTACGCTCTGGGCGTTTTTGTCGGGGCGCCGGCCCTGATTATTCTGGGCTCAAAAGTGCCCCGTAAAGCGATGCTGATATTCCTGATGCTGCTGTTTGTGGCGGGTAATATCGTGACGGCCTTTGCGCCGACGCTGGGTATTGCCATCCTCGGCAGGATAATCACGTCCATGACCCACGGCGCCTTTTTTGGCATCGGATCGATTATTGCTGCAGATATGGTCGCGCCGTCTAAACGTGTCAGGGCTATTGCGTTTATGTTCATGGGGCTGACCGTGGCCAACCTGATCGGTGTTCCGGCCGGGACCTGGATCGGACACCACCTGTCCTGGCGGGAAGCTTTTATGGCAATTGCCGTAATTGGAGGCATTACCGTTATCAGCGTCGGCATGCTCATCCCACATCAGCCCAGACCGGAAAACCATAATTTTGCACATGAGTTTAATGCCTTCCGTAACGTTAACGTTCTGCTGGCGATGGGCATCACGATCTTTGGGCCGGGCGCATTTTTTACCTCAATCACCTATATCGCCCCGATGATGACGGAACTTGCCGGATACAGCGAAAGCAGCCTGGCCTGGCTGATGCTGCTGTTTGGTCTGGGTCTGTTTGTCGGCAACCAGCTGGGCGGCAGATACGCCGACCGCGCCCTAATGCCGATGCTGTACGTGACTCTGGCCGCTCAGGCCGTGGTATTGCTGGTATTTAACTTTACGACTCACAGTCAGCTTATGTCGGCGCTCTGTATTTTCCTGATGGCTGCTTTTGGTTTTGCGACCGTATCTCCCATCCAGAAACTGGTCATGGACAAAGCGCGGGCAGCTGGCGCGCCAACGCTGGCCGCTGCCGTTAACATTGGCCTATTCAATCTCGGCAATGCCGTCGGTGCCTGGCTGGGTGGAGCTGTCATTGCTGCAGGGTTCGGTCTGCAGTCGCCTAACTGGGCTGGTGCGATACTCTCTGTGATAGCGCTGATTCTGGCGGTTATATCGGGACTCACTGACAAGACAGGGCATATTGCAGTAGTACATCCGACTGGCAAAGCTTAAGCGCAATAAATCCTCATCTAAATAAGCCTGCCAGCATTCTGCTTTTCACAATAAGTAACGTCCGCTTCTGGCACAAAGCGGACGAAGTTCGATGAACGTCCGCCAGGAGCGAAAAGCGGACATCCAAGAATTGATGAAAAGTACAACATCTTCAGGTAATAAATAAATTTCGCCGAAATAATGTAATTACCGACCCGAAGGCCGGTAATTGTTAACACTGATAACCTTTTACCACGCGTAAGCTTCAGGTGCCTCTCCGCCTGGCCCCGGCCAGATGGTATCCAGCCTTTTGAGCGTATCGTCTGAAAGAGACAGCGTCAGGGCATTGAGATTCTGACGGAGCTGTTCAACTGTACGCGGACCACTGAGCACGGCGCTAACCACCGAGTTCTGCAGTAGCCAAGCCAGCGCGACGTCTGATGGTGTTTCTCCCAGCTCATCACACAGTGTTTCCCAGGCCTCCAGTTGTGGCCGCAGGCGGTTGATTTGTGCCTGCAACTGCGGTGATGCCCGGCGGCCACCGGCAATTTTCTTCAGAACACCGCCCAGCATCCCCATCCCGACCGGGCTCCAGGGGATCAGGCCAATGCCGTAATGACGCAGCGCCGGAATGATTTCCAGCTCAATCGTGCGCTGAGTCAGATTGTACAGGCTCTGTTCCGATGCCAGCCCCAGCAGGTTGCGCGCGTCGGCCTTGCACTGTGCAGTGGCAATATCCCAGCCAGCAAAGTTACTGCTGCCAACGTAGCTGATTTTACCCTCACGGATCAGCTGTTCCATGGCCTGCCAGATCTCCTCCCAGGGCGTGTTCCGGTCGATATGGTGCATCTGATAGAGATCGATATGGTCCGTTTTCAGCCTTTTCAGGCTGGCCTCACAGGCCCGGCGGATATGGTAGGCAGACAGGTATTTGTCGTTCGGCCCCGTGTCCATCGGCTGGTAAACTTTCGTGGCCAGCACTATCCGGTCACGCTGACCACTACGCGCCAGCCAGTTACCGATGATTTCTTCGGATGTTCCGTAACCCTTTGCCATATCCGGCGACTGCGGCCCGCCATAGACATCAGCGGTATCGAAAAAGTTGATACCTGCATCCACGGCTTCATCCATGATCCTGAAGCTGGCCGACTCATCCGTCAGCTCACCGAAATTCATGGTACCGAGACCGATGCGGCTCACCCTCAGACCGGTACGCCCCAGATGTTTGTAGTTCATGTCAAATGCTCCTTAACTGAACGTGTTATTGCAGATTCTTACGGAAAAAGTCTGTCAGCTTGCCAAAAGGGATTACGTCGGTACGGTCATACAGATCGACATGCCCTGCGCCCGGTACGATGTACAGTTCTTTAGGCTGACCGGCGCGTTTGAAAGCGTCCTCGCTGAACTCTTTTGAGTGTGCCTGATCGCCGGTAATAAACAGCATCGGGCGCGGAGAGATGGTTTCAATATCGTTGAACGGATAGAAGTTCATAAACTTGCCAATACTGCTCAGCATCGGTTTCGTCGTCAGTTCTTCTTTCTGACCCTGTGGGGTGTAGCCGCCGCGTTCGGTGCGGTAGAAATCAAAGAACTCGCGCTGAATATCAGGCGTTGAAGCGTCCAGTGTATTCACGGTACCGGGAATGTAGGCCGTCTCGCCTCCCTGAAACTCTGCTAAACGCTGCTCTGTGGCTGACCGGATAAAGGCCTTACGTTGTTCCGGCGTCTGGGAATGGTTGAGGCCATTACGGAACGCACTCCCCATGTCATACATGCTGACCGTGGCAATGGCTTTCATACGCGGGTCAATCTTGGCGGCACTGATAACAAAACTTCCGCTGCCGCAGATACCTAATACACCGATGCTATCCGGATCGACAAACGGCTGTGTGCTTAGATAATCAACCGCCGCGCTGAAATCATCTGTGTAGATTTCCGGTGAAATCAGGTGCCCCGGTTTGCCCTCGCTTTCTCCCCAGAAAGAGAGATCGATAGCCAGCGTGACAAACCCCTGCTCCGCCAGCTTCTGCGCATAGAGATTCGAACTCTGTTCCTTAACGGCCCCCATCGGGTGACCAACGACGATCGCCGGGTGTCGGGTATTCTGGTTCATCTTTTTCGGGATAAACAGGTTGCCGACCACGGCCATCTGGTACTGGTTTTTAAAGGTGACTTTTTGCTGCGTCACCTTATCGCCTTTATAAAAATTATCGGCCCCACGGGACATATCCGCCGCAGAGGAAGCAAATGCACTGATCAACAGCCCCAGCGCTAACGTAAATTTTTTCATGATGGTCTCCTTATCATTAAGCCAGGGTGGCGTTATCAATGACAAACCGGTAATGCACATCGCCCCTGAGCATGCGCTCATAGGCATCGTTAATCTGGTCGGCGCGGATAAGCTCAATGTCGGCGACAATGCCGTGTAGGGCGCAGAAATCGAGCATCTCCTGCGTTTCAGGAATGCCGCCAATCATCGACCCGGCAATCGATCTGCGCTTCATGATAAGGCTGAACACTTCTGGCGAGTCATGCGGCGTGGCCGGCGCACCCACCAGGGTCATCGTGCCATCGCGTTTCAGCAGCGCAGTGAACACGTCGAGGTTATGCGGCGCAGCAACGGTGTTGAGGATAAAATCGAAGCTCTTTGCATGGGCTTCCATTTCGCTGGCATGACGGGAGACCACCACCTCATCTGCACCAAGCGCTATGGCGGCGTCACGTTTGGACTCAGACGTGGTAAAGGCCACGACATGCGCGCCCATGGCGTGCGCAAGCTTGATCCCCATATGTCCCAGTCCACCGATACCGACCACTCCGACCTTTTTGCCGGGCCCCGCCTGCCAGTGACGCAGTGGTGAGTACGTTGTGATCCCCGCGCACAGCAGCGGAGCCACGGCGGCCAGTTGCGCTTCCGGGTGAGTGACGCGCAGGACATAGCGCTCATGCACCACAATCTGCTGCGAATATCCGCCCAGCGTGTGGCCTGGCGCATCCGGCGTCGGGAAATTGTATGTCCCTGTCATATGGTCGCAGTAGTTCTCCAGTCCGTCGTCACAGTCACTGCAGTGCCGGCAGCTGTCGACAATGCAGCCGACCCCCACCAGGTCCCCTGCACAAAAACCGGAGACGTGATCGCCAACGGCCACTACACGACCGACAATTTCATGTCCCGGTACGCAGGGATAGAGCGTTCCAGCCCATTCAGCGCGTACCTGGTGGATATCCGAATGGCAGACTCCGCAGTACGCGATATTAATCTGCACATCATGGGCACCGGGGGCGCGACGGGTGATATCCATCGGCTCCAGCGGCAGTGTGCCCGCATGGGCGCCGTAAGCTTTAACTGTCATGGCATTACTCCTGGGTTTATGAATGGTCTGCGGCAGAAGTGTCTGACCGCGAGGTCAGAAAGATCAGCACGGTTGCGATAATCAGCATCGCGGCGCTGGCCAGGAAGGTGCTCTGGTAGCCGTGATGGTCGAAAAGCAGGCCGCCCACCGTCGAACCGAGAGCAATGGACAGCTGCACCATCGCCACCATCAGTCCGCCGCCCGCTTCGGCATTCTGCGGGAAGGTACGCGGAACCCATGCCCACCATCCCACCGGTGCGGCAGTGGAAATCAGCCCCCACAGCCCAAGCAGCGCCGTCACGATGGCTACCTGACTGCCGAAGGCAATCAGTGCCAGCGCGGTGATGGCCATCAGTACCGGGATGGCCATCAGGGTCGGGTAGAACCCGCGTTTTAACACCCGGCCAATCAGCGTAGTGCCGATGAAACCCGCAACACCAATAACCAGCAGGACCAGGGTCACCGTTGCGTCATCCACCCGCGTCACCGTCTCAAGGAAAGGCCTGATGTAGGTAAAGAGCGTAAATTGCCCCATAAAGAAGATCCCCACACCCAGCATGCCCAGCGTGACCACCCGGCGACGAAACAGCGTGAAAACGTTGCGGGAAGCCGCCTGACGGGTGACCGACATGGAAGGCAGACTGAGTAATTGCCAGACAAACGCTATGATGGCGACCGGCACCAGGCAGAAGAAGGCGCCCCGCCAGCCAACAACCGATCCGAGCCAGCTGCCCAGAGGGGCAGCCACGACGGTAGCCAGAGCATTGCCGCTGTTGAAAATAGCCAGCGCCAGCGGAACACGATGCACCGGGACCAGACGCATTGCCGTCGCGGCCGACATCGACCAGAACCCGCCGACCACAATGCCAATCAGGGCCCTGCCCGCCATATAGGTCAGGTAATTGGGTGCCAGCGCAATAACAGCACCGGAAATTGCCATAATGCAGGTCAGGCCGAGCAGCAGCGTTTTCCGGTTAAGCGTGCCTGCCAGCACGGAAATAAACAGGCTGGTTACCACTGCAAATGCCCCGGAAATGGCGATGCCCTGTCCGGCCATGCCTTCGGTGACACGAAGGGTCTGCGCCATCGGTGTCAGCAGGCTGACCGGCATGAATTCGGAGGCGATCAGGGCGAAGACGCACAGCGTCATGGCAAAGACACCACTCCAGTGCGCAGGCTGTTTCCCGCTTCCGGTGTTTTTTTTTCTGTTTTCGTCTGTCTTATTACTCATTCAGGGATTTCTTTTCAGTAGATAACATGAAGTCTGTGCCCCGGAGCCTTCAGCGCTGCAGGAAGAGCTGAAACGGCATACGGGGACGGGATAAGAGGGATAATCGCGGTACGGAAGGTGCTGCGGGTCAGTTGGCGACCCTGATCTGCACCGCAAGAGGTCCGTGGCGCTGCAGGACCGACAGTCCGGAATCCACTTTCCCTAACGGGATCAGTGAACGGGCGTAAGCCCTGCCCCGGGCAAAAATCGCCAGGTTGCCCCAGGGCGCGTAGTAAGTGATATCTCCGGCTTCCGGCGTTATGCCGTCCGGTGCCTGCACCGTGGAAAGCCTGCGCGGCAGGTCGCTTATACGCTCAATATCGTCATAGTCTTCCAGCGTCAGGCTGAGGGGAAGCAAAGACGCAAAGTCCCGGCCTGTCGGCGTATCAAAGAGGATGGCGGTGGCGGTGGCGGTTTCTCCCTCCACAATGATCTCAATTTTCATAAGCGTCTCCTGCGCCACTCCCCGGTCGTTGTCACCCGCCATAGCGGACTGCGTGATGAAAAGCAGGCCGGCAAGGAGCAGCAGTGATGTTCTGCAGTAAGCGTTTTGCATAAGGGTTAGCGTTGACTTTTTCATCGCATTATTGTTACCAATATGCAGCGGGTTAACTAGCTAATGAATACTTAATACCCTTATAAGTAAAATTTATAAATGGACCGGAAACGAGCATGGCCAGACGCAATCTCAACGACTTACTCTCTTTCGTCACCGTGGCGCGTGAGGGCAGCTTTACACGCGCTGCCGCCCAGCTCGGCGTGACCCAGCCCGCACTGAGCCAGGCGATTTCCGGGCTGGAAGAACGGATGCAAATCCGCCTGCTGACAAGGACCACGCGCAGTGTGTCAGTGACGGCTGCCGGGGAACGACTGCTGCAGTCTGTGGGACATCGTATTGATGAGATTGAAGCCGAGCTGGACATGCTGACGGCACTGCGTGATAAACCTGCCGGGACCGTCCGTATTACATGTGGACCTAATGTTCTGAAGACCACACTGCTGCCAAAACTGACACCACTGTTACGCGAATATCCTGATATTCATATTGAGTTTGATGCCAACCACGGGTTCCGAGATATCGTTGCGGATCGTTTTGATGCCGGCGTGCGGCTCGGAGACACTATCGACAAAGATATGATAGCCGTACCCATTGGCCCGAAACTGCGCATGGCGGCTGTAGCTTCCCCTGAGTATTTCGCCCGGTGCGCCGCCCCTCAGACGCCACGCGATCTGATGCAACACTGCTGTATTAATGAGCGCATGGTTCAATCGGGGAAAATTTACGCCTGGGAGTTTGAGCAGGAAAACGGTAAATTTCACGTTCGGGTTGAAGGGCAACTGACGTTTAACACATCGGAACATGTCGTTGACGCAGCTCTTGCCGGACTGGGCATTGCCTTTTTACCTGAAGAGGAGTTCGGCACACATCTGCAGGAAGGAAAACTGATTCGCGTGCTTGAAGAATGGTGCCGTCCTTTTCCCGGCTACTATCTTTATTATCCCAGCCGTAAACAGCCTTCCCCAGCGTTTTCACTCGTTGTGGATGCGTTGCGTATTAACCGGAAAATTTAACGCTGAATTATCGGGCCAATATTTCTAGAACGGACGTGAAAGTCCGCTTCTGGCAAAAAGCGGACGAAGTTCGATGAACATCTGCTAAGAGCGAAAAGCGTGCTTTATACGTTTATCGTAAAGTTTGTCATTCAGGCAGAGCGTTGCCTCTGACTGGTCTGCGGCATGAGAGGCGAGCGTGTAGTTTATCCGTAACGGTGAAATGGGTAGTGCCGGGATTATCATAAATGTTAACCGATACAGACACGTGGAAAAAGGAGGCGCCTGCCCTCTTTTCATCCACGTCGCGGGCGATAAACGGAGTTAATGAAAACGCCGTCAGGCCGGTAAACATACCCGCCTCTTCTGAAGGGTATTACTGGTGTACTTCTTGGATGAGAGAGGCCTCGAACTCTACACCGGGCATCATTTTTTCCAGGCCGTCTGTCAGCATCTTCCCGGCTTCGTGAAGCATCTCCAGCGGCATCTGGGGAAGACTCTCAAGGATGAACCACATCTGCTGTGCTTCGACACCCAGGCGAGTTCTGATCCCCTGGCGCCAGTTCCAGCGTCGGCAGGTTACACCGGCCTCATCACACCATATCACCTCACCCTGCGAAGGATATTCAATGATTGTCCCGCCTTCTTTAAGCGTATCAAAAGGTTCTGTTCCTTTTGCCACAGTCAGGCATGGCGCTCCCTGATAGGCAGAGATATTTTCGCCACCCACCGGTACGGCATAACGAAGACTGACAGCATTATAGAGATCAACAATGGGGTCGAGCGCCGGCATTGTCCCGTCGCGCAATACGCGCTTACGCAAGGCATCAGCTGAACACGGCGTACGTTTGGGCTTAGCGCCAAATTTCTGGAAAACTTCCCCCCAGGCGGCCAGATGAGATTCCGCCCATTCTGGCTGACCCGCCAGAACTGCTTTACATGCATCCTGTAGCGCAGCTTCTCCTGCACCAGGATTTATCACCGGTGCGGCTTGCCCGACGATACTCAATGCCCGAAATCCAGGTGCAATGCGATAAATATCGGGAGCAATTGACGGAGATACTTTTAACATGGGATAATCCTTTAATGACCAATTTACATCATGATAATGACCGATGACCGAAAAAGTCAATTTAATGACCGACGCTAATGCTATCGCCGACACTGTTAATGAAGCCGTATCTCAGCGGATTAAGGTGTATCGTCAGCAAAAAAAAATGTCTCTTGATGAACTCTCCCGCCGGGCCGGCGTGAGCAAGGGAACGCTGGTTGAGATAGAGGGATGCAGAGCGAATCCCAGTATCGCCCTGCTATGCCGGCTGGCTGCCGCGATGGGCGTTGCAGTGGCTGACTTTGTGGATGTCAGCTCAAAACCGGCAGTCCGCCTGATTTCATCAGATGAAATACCGGAATTGTGGAAAGGAGAAAAAGGCGGCAGTGCAAAATTGCTCGCTGGATCTGGCGGCCCTGATATGACAGAACTCTGGATGTGGGAAATGCAACCGGGTGAAAGGTTTGACTCCCCCGGCCATACAGCAGGAACGCTTGAACTTTTTTATGTTCAGGCGGGTTCACTCACGCTTGGGGTACAGGACCATCAATATCTTTTAAGAGCCGGTTGTTCGGCGACTGCCAGAACAGATGTTCCTCATTTTTATGAAAACCGGGAGGAAGATCCCCTGGTTTTTATCATGACTGTACACGAAAAGCAGTCTGCCAGATGATGTCCGCTTTTGTCGTGAAGTTCCAAAGTGAGATTTCAGATAGTTTAGTGCTTATTTTCTAAAACTCAGCAGGTAACTTCATGTTTAAAAGAGCGGATCACGTCGGTTTTTCAGTCAGAAACATTGAAGAATCCCTGTTCTTCTGGACTCAGAGTAATATATCTACAAAGCCCCGACGGACAGACGCTGGAGTTGATGGAGCAGGGTCAATGAAAGGCATATTCCGGATCATGCGCGCGCCATTAACCGTTATTGCGGCCAGCTTCCGAACAATTCTTGTGCATCGCCTGTCATCTCTGGAGCGTTTAATGTGCCGGATCTGTCAGTCTGAAAATTAACCCGCAGAATGGGTTATTTATAAAGTTAATCCTGGCAATAACACGCTGAAACAGAGAGATTCACTATTTTCTTCAGTTGAGGGTTTTACCTCATTGAACCGATATCGGTTCTGCTTACGCCTTCCTTATAGTGCTTACAGACTGACCTGTAAGGAGGTGTGTCCTGATGAGTTCACGTATTCGATTAGGTGTAAGCCCGTTAAGCTGGACCAACGACGTTCTGCCCGATCTGGGCGACACTATTTCACTTGAAACCTGCCTGACACAGGCTGCCTCTGCCGGTTATCAGGGGATTGAGCTGGGCAGAAAATTTCCCCGAACCCACACCGAATTAGCCCCACTATTGCATGAAGCGGGGCTTCAGCTCGCTTCGGGCTGGTACAGCGGTTTCCTTGCCGAACGCAGCGTTGCTGATGAAATCGCGGCCGTGGAACCACATGCCGGGCTTCTCAAAGCATCAGGAGCAGACGTTATGGTTTACGGCGAATGCGGCTGTATGCCTGGCAGCTATCCGCTGGACGAGCCTCTTTCTCTTTCTCCGGCCCTGTGCAGCCTGGATGCTGATGAATATGCCGGCAAAGTCAGCGAGTTTGCCGATATTCTGATGGAGAGATTTGGCCTGAAACTTGCCTACCATCATCATCTGATGATGCTGGTTGAGCAACACCATGAACTGGAAGAGTTTCTGACTAAAACCGCTGAGAGTGTCGGACTGGTTCTGGACTCCGGGCACGCTTTTGCCGCGGGTGTTGACCTGGCTCAGATAACAGAAAAGTTTGGTCATCGTATCGTGCATATCCACCTGAAGGATGTCCGCGCTGAGGTGCTACATCGCGTCCGGGAAAACGACCTCAGCTTTAATGATGCAGTACGCGCGGGACTCTTCACGGTGCCGGGCGAGGGATGCATTGATTATTCTCCGCTGACTGATTTTATTGCGCGCTCAGATTATCAGGGCTGGCTGATAGTAGAAGCCGAACAGGACCCGCAAAAAGAAGAGCCGTTTGCTGCCGTTTCCCGGGCGTTTCACTGGGTAAAAAGCACTTTTTCACAGTCCCTCTCAACAGAGGAAGTTGCTCAATGAAAGACAAACTCAACATTGGCTTAATCGGCTCGGGCTTCATGGGGCAGGCGCATGCTGATGCTTACCGCCGTGCGGCAATGATCTATCCCGGCCTGCCAAAGCGCCCTCATCTCTATGCACTGGCCGATCAAAACCAGACTTTAGCCGATGCGAATGCGGTGCGCTTTGGGGCTGATAAGGCTTACGGAGACTGGCACGATCTGATTAACGATCCGCAGGTTGACGTGGTCGATATCACCTCCCCCAATCATCTGCACTATGAGATGGCGCTGGCCGCGATTGCGGCAGGTAAGCACGTTTACTGTGAAAAACCACTGGCCGTCAGCACGGAAGAGGCGCTGCAGATGACTCTGGCAGCAGAACAGGCGGGCGTCAAAACGATGGTGGCTTTCAATAATATCAAAACGCCTGCGGCGCTGCTGGCAAAACAGATTATTGAGCGCGGCGATATCGGCACGCCAATCCGCTTTCGTGGCACCTTTGATCAGGGTTTTTATAATGACCCGGAACTGCCCTGGTCCTGGCGCTGCTCTAAAAAGCTGGGCGGCAGCGGTTCGCTGGGCGATCTGGGGGCCCATACCCTTTCCGTCGCGCAGTTTCTCATGGGTGAGATCAGCGAGGTAACGGCCAGCGCCCAGACCTGGCTGCGGCAGCGCCCGGTTCCGCAGGTGGACGCCGGTTATGCCAGTCGCATCGATGAGCAGGCAGAATGGCGTGAGGTGGAAAATGACGACCAGGTTCAGTGCCTTGTCAGCTTTGAAAGCGGGGCCAGCGGCGTGATCGAAGCTTCACGCCTCGCTGCCGGTCGCATTTTTGGGGTGTTCTGGGAAGTCTCAGGTACAGAGGGCACCCTTTATATGGATGGCGAACGTTTCAATGAGCTGCAGGTTTATCGCTTCAGCGATGACAAAAATGACAGGGGCTTTAAGACCCTCTATGCCGGCAGCCAGATCCCGGCCTATTCAGGCTTTTTCGGATTCGATTTTGGCGGCGGCGGGCTCGGCTATTTTGATGTCAAAGTGATTGAGGTTCATGACCTGGTGCAGGGGATCTGCGGCGACGGCGACTGTTACCCGAACTTTGCATTTGGCCTGCAGAATCAGCAGGTTCTGACCGCCATTGAGCAATCTATCCTATCCCGTCAGTGGGTTGCTGTAGCAGGCAACCGCCAGGACCGTACTTAAAAAGGAATCATTATGTTTCCCTCTTCCCTGCCCGTTCCGCGACTGCCCTCTGAAAAGTCGATACCCGTATTGCGCTGGGGCATCATTGGCCCTGGCTGGATCGCTGAACACTTTGCCCGCGCGCTGAAGGAGCACACCGGACAGCAGCTGGTTGCTGTAGCAGCAAGAAACAGAGCTAAAGCACAGGCATTCGCCGATCGCTGGGCCATTCCGGCGGCCTTCAGCAGTGCAGATGAAATGCTGGCAATGAATGATCTGGACGCCATCTATATCGCCACCCCACAT
This sequence comes from Pantoea sp. Acro-807, assembly GCF_011752675.1. Taxonomy (NCBI): domain Bacteria; kingdom Pseudomonadati; phylum Pseudomonadota; class Gammaproteobacteria; order Enterobacterales; family Erwiniaceae; genus Pantoea; species Pantoea sp. Acro-807. Next base: position 241,268 of record NZ_VWXE01000004.1, read on the forward strand.
AACCATCACTATCCGGATGGCATGAAAGCACTTAATGCAGGCAAACATGTGCTGATAGAGAAACCCCTGGCGCTGAATGTCAGGGAAGCAGAAGCCCTGCAGACGCGCGCCCGTCAAAAAGGCCTGCTGTGTATGGAGGGTATGTGGTGCGATTTCGCGCCAAAATATGATGTGCTGCGTCAGCTTTTAACCGACGGCATTCTGGGCGACCTTCATACCCTGACTGCCGATCACGGTGAGTTTTTTACGCAGGATCACCGCATCTTCAATGCCGATCTGGCCGGCGGTCCGATGCTGGATCTGGGCAGCTATCTGGTTTCGCTGAGCGTGATGGTGGCAGGTGCACCTGTGCGCATTCAGTCCAGCGGACAGCCGGCAACAGAAAATGTTAACGGACAGGCTTCTATGTTGTTCGAACATGCCAGCGGCATGCATTCGGTACTGAACACGACTCTGTTCAGTAATACCCCCGGCAGTGCGGTGATTGCCGGCCGCGATGCCACTCTGGTTCTGGCGGGACAGTTTTATGCGCCCGGCGGCTTTGTACTGACCTCGAGCCAGGGCGGTCATACGCTGTGCTGGGAGGAACCCGCCAACCGCTACACGCAGCTCTATCATGAGATCCGACATTTTGCATGGTGCGTGGGACAGGGATTAAACGACTCCCCTGTCCGCCCTTTGTCCGCCGTACTTATGACTCTGACCGCGATGGATACGGTAAGGGAGCAGCTGGGTATCGTTTTCAACGAAGAGCGTTAATATTTGTGAAAGAAGGACCTGAGTATCCTTAGCTTACGGGGCCATATCCTCACGGGACTGGCCCCGGACCGTTGTCAGAATACGTTATCGACCGGGCAGAACATCCCGGTTGTCAGAGATTTCGTCGCGGCTTCTGCGACCGCCTGCGCCCGGATCCCATCCAGCAGCCCTGGTAAATCAGTCACCTCTTCCCCGTTCAGATAGCGGACAAAAGCGTCAAGATGCTGATAATAGGTGCCCTGCACACGACTGAACCAGTCTGCATAAAGTCCCTGCCTGATAATCGCCTTTCCCTGGAAAAGCGTCATACCCGGCGGGCTCTGCGAACCTGACTCTGCCAGTCCTTTTGCACCCATAACGCTGATCCTTTCGTCATAACCGTAGCCCGTGCGACGCGTATTATCGAGCTGCGCAAATGATCCCTGCTGCATCTGCATAATCAGCACCGACGTATCCACATCGTCAAACTCGCTAATGGCCGGCATGGCCAGTGCTGCACCCATCGCACCTACTGAAATAACGTCATCGGCTGTCAGCCAGCGCAGCAGATCGAAAAAATGGATTGCCTGGTCACGCATCTGGCCGCCGGATGACCTGAGATAACTGAGCGGCGGAAGCTCTGACGCACGACAGACCATCTGAATTAACTCAGGACGTCCGACAGTTCCCTGTTCCAGCTGACGCTTTAACTGCTGATGGCTGCTGTCAAAACGGCGATTGAAGCCTATCGTGATTTTTGTCTTCAGAGGCAGCACGTTTTCAGCAACGCGGATCGCTCTTGCCAGCGACAAATCGATCGGCTTTTCACAATAGACGGCCTTACCTGCCCGCGCAGCCGCTTCAAGCAGTTCAGCGTGTGACGGCGTTGCGCTGGCAATCAGCACGGCATCTATATTGTCACTGTTGATGGCGGCGCTGACTTCGCCCGCCATGCACTTCATCTGCCCGGCCAGTGCGGCGGCCCGCTCCGTATCAATGTCGGCCAGCATCGCAAGCTCAACCTCCGGATGAGCCGCAAGATTTGCAGCATGTACCTGTCCGATAAAACCACAGCCAATCAGGGCAAAGCGTTTTTTCTGCGTCATGGTGATTTCCTGTCTGAAGGTCTACGTTGAGCGATAAAGACGTTGCCAACTTAGCCTGCCCGCCTATCCTGAGAAATGCATGTTTTGAGGGAAATACCTCAGCAGGAACCCTGATGAAAACACTGACTCTTGAGATGAACGTGGTGAAACACCTGAGGAATATACCAGCAGCAAAGTGACCTTTATGCTCTATATGCAGGAGCATTTTTATTAGCGTCTGATGGCTTATTATTATGCAGGCAGTTTGCGGTGTTTACTGCTCTGCGGTAAATATTAACTTCTGGCACTAAGCGGACATTAGCATCAAAATTCTAAGGCACCCGATTTTCCGGTTTCGCCGGCCCAGATGGCGCACTTTAGATCAACCCCTGTAGCGGGCCAGCAGCAGCGCGTTCAGACCATAGAAAGATTTAGCCGCTGAGGGCTGGGCCGGTAATGACGCTGCAGGTTTACACTAAAGGCCCGAGTAGCGAGGCGGCTCCGGTCTGTCCAGAATTTGTAACAGAACCCGCCAGCAGTAAAGCCCACCATCACATGCCCAAACAGATACAGAACAGCGTTGAAAATATAGACTCTAATATATATGCTATATAGATTGTAATTTATAAAGGTGGGCCTGTGTGGATTGTTGAAACCACGGGTTTGTTCGCTGAATGGCTTAAAGAGCAGGACAGAGCAATGCAGTTAGACATAATTGCCGCGCTGAACCTTCTGAAGCAGGAAGGTCCACACCTTGGGCGGCCGCATGTCGATACGCTGTACGGCTCGAAAATCCTCAATATGAAAGAGCTCAGAGTACAGAGCAACGGCCGGCCTGTAAGAGGATTCTTTGTATTCGATCCTCTTCGCAAAGCCATCATCCTTTGCGCGGGTAACAAAGAAGGCGCTGATGAAAAGCGTTTCTACAAGACCATGATTAAAACGGCTGAAAGCGAGTATCACCGACACCTGGACCAACTGAAACGGAGTGGAAAATGAAAACGCTGGATGATCTAATGGCTGATTTGACACCCGAGGAACTGACTCAGGTGAATGATAAAGTTGCAGAAATGCGACTTGATTCTCAGCTGTATAAACTTCGCGAGGCGCTGGCTAAAACGCAGAAGCAGCAGGCAGAAGCTATGGGGATCGCGCAACCTTCCGTGGCGGCTATCGAAGGGCGCGGCGAGGATCTGAAAATCGCGACGCTCAAACGATATGTTGAAGCGCTCGGCGGCCAGCTAACTATCGGTGTCAATATGCCCGGCGGCGAGCATGTCGATTTCACACTTTAACTGCACCCGTAAGTCTGGCCGTTTACGGTGTTACCCGGAAAAAATGCGACTGACGTACCGGTTATTTCCCTTCGCTTGCGCTTCCTCTCTGCGACGCGCTGTCTCGCGGTCTGCTTTCTTCACTTAACGCTGCTGTGTGACAGCTCCTCCTCCGCTTTTCTTCCTCTGATGGTCAAAAGCATAAACATCCTGATGGTACCTTCCGGCTCCCCGGTAGGGCCAAGTCATCAACCCTGATGCACTAACCGGCAGAATCAGTAAGCTCCGCCAGACGTCACAAGCGTCGCCAGAGGATTCCGGCTGGATCTGATGGCAAACAGCCCTGTAGTTGGCCTATAGTCCGCTATGAGCGAAAAGCGGACTTTAACGGTTTCAGATTGCCAGGATTTCAGGCTGGCAACTTGCAGAGTATCTGATTAGAGCTTTCTCAAAAGTCTGGCGGGATTACCCGCATACACGCCTTTTACCAGCACAGGCTTTGTAACCACGCTACCGGCACCAATCACCGCACCACTGCAAATGTCCGTGGTTAAGATAGTTGCCCCGCTCCCCACGGTTACCGCGTTACCTAATATGATATGTATCCAGCTTTCTGCAGAAGCATCAGGAGCGCCATTCTTAAACAAGTCGTTGGCAAAGGTTACGCCATGGCCTATAAAACAATCCTTACCCAGGGTAACGTTCTCACAGATAAAAGTGTGTGACTGTACTCGGGTTCTGTCGCCTATAACGCATCCCTTTTGTATCTCTACAAATGGCCCTACAAAAACATCATCACCCAGTTCACACTCATAGATGTTTACTGGCGTGATTACTCTCACATTTTCGCCTTGTTTTACGTCACGAATGCCACTTTCAATAACCTTCATTTAAACTGTGTCCTTACTTGAAATGGTTCGGCTAAAAGCTTGCACAATTTTTATCGTCACGAGGTAACAAGGTTAACCTGCTTTTACTCATTCGCGCACGATGAGGATCGCAATATCCGCTTCTGGCGCGAAGCGGACTTGCGCACAGATCGACGTTAGCTATGAGCGAAAAGCGGGATTTCGCAGCAGTGCAACAGTGATGAATATTTGAATCAGGTAATTCATATTGAACGAAAATGGGTTACTTCCTTAAGCGTATTAAATTAAAAAAGGCTAAAAATGACAAAGCTCGAAGAATTAAAAAACATTTATCCCGGTGCACTGGCATGGCAATTTGGCGACAGCCCGGAACTTGCTGATGAACTCGTACAACTGGTTTTGAGTGGCAGTAAAACAGCGACATGCTCTTCGATAGCATCTTTTCAGCATGAACATGAACGAGGCGAAGCTCCCTGCGTAGGAAGTTATAATATCATTCTTAACGGAACCGGGCAGCCAATGTGCGTGATCAGAACGCTCAGGATGCAGGTTATCCGCTTCAATGAAGTGACGAGTGAACTCGCCAGTAAGGAAGGTGAAGGTGATTTAAGTCTGGAGTACTGGAATGAAGGTCATAAGCGTTATTTTGAGCGTGAAGGCACTTATTCTGAAGAAATGGAGCTTGTCTTTGAGGAATTTGAACTTACAGAGATTTTGTAACTGTCCGCTCCTGACACAAAGCGGACTGACGCAGAGTTGAGGTCCACGATGAGAGAGGCGGACGTCAAAAAGAGGGCGACCGGAAAGTTCTGCCACATCAGACATAGCATCCTGGCTACGAACCCGCAAAAGTCATCGGGTGTATGCTGCGGCAGTTAAAAGAATGAAGAAAATGCCTGACATGAACACCCCCTGAAGCATTTGATCTGCTTCTGGCACAAAGCAGACGTCAACCGCAAAGCGATCAGCATTAACGTTTTGCTTCGATCAAATGTCGGGTGGAATACGCAACAAATGGCTGACCCAGGCGCATTTTCTGGTCCATCGCCTGCAATTCTTTGTAGTATTTCTCCACGGAGAAGCCCGGGACCCACCAGACGCATTTTCGCAAAATCCAGACAACGGCACTGATATCAAAAAACGTCATCCGGCAGCGTGCTGTGCGTAAGTCAATGACCTTCAGACCCGCCATCTCCGCATCCTCTTTTTCTTTGCCAGGATCTCTGTACATTCTCTCTTTGGGAAGTGGTCCTAAAAAATACTCGATTAATTCAAATGCAGATGCAGGTCCAACATGCTGTGCCAGATAGCTTCCTCCGGGTTTAAGAACCCGATATATTTCTGGCCAGTCCGGTGCTACCGGATGCCTGGATGTGACCAGGTCAAAAGATTGTTCGCTAAAAGGAAGCTTTTTGGTGATGGAAGTATCAACAATATTTACCCCCCGGGGTGAAAGGTGCTGCCGGGCTTTTTTCAGGTTCGGGGGCCGCGCTTCTGTTGCGGCCATATATGCAGGAAACTCGGGAACTTCATTTAATAGTTCTCCTCCACCGGTATCAATGTCCAGTGCTGACGTTACCCGGCTTAAGCGTTCTCCGATTAACCTCGCGTAACCCCAGGAGGACCTTTCCTCTGTCGCTTTCCCGTCCAGCCAGTCAAACCCCCAGCCCTCTGTATCGGCCTCCATAGCTTCCATTAATAGTTCATCAAAATATTTCACCTGAATCCTCTCCGTAGATATTTGGTTCAGGGCACATTTTAGAGTATTGATTTAGGCAATGCGATCCACTCCTGGAGCTATCATTAGCACTGTGAAAGCACCGCTGGTTTAATCACATTCGATATAATTTAATGTTACCGGGCAGGTTTTGATTTAAGTCGATTAACTCATATAAGTCGTTATATACTCACTGATATAGCGTTAAGTAATGATGCCTGCCCTTTCGACAGATGTTGGAAATTTCATGTTTGTTAAACGTTTGATCCTGGTGAAGACAACGTTCACCAGCGCAATGTTATTGCGCTGCTATGCCGATATATGCCGTAAATGAACAACCTGCGATGGTCGTTAATGCTTTACCAGACGACGCGCCTTCTGCAACCGATAAGAAAGCTAACCTGGGCAGCCTGGGTGCCAGAGAAATACGTGACGCTCCCTGGCCGGTTCAGACGGTGTCTCCCCGTCTGATGAAACGTCAGCAGCTTAAGAGCGTAAGCGATCTCTACCGCTACCTGCCCTCGGTTCAGGGAGAGGGTGCACGTCCGCAGACGCGCGGCATGCAGGGAAGTGTCGTCCAGAACAGCATGATTGACGGCCTGAATGTCGTGTCAACCACGGACTATGCCGCTGAACAGTTCGACCATATTGAGGTGCTTAATGGCCTCGCCGGGTCACTGTATGGTCCGGCTAATCCGGCAGGATTATTTAATTTTGTCAGTAAGCGCGCCAGTGATACACCGCAGCGAAGCGTTACTCTGGGAGGAGGTAGTGGCCCGGGTCATCAGATAGCCGGTGATTTCAGTGGTCCGGTGGATAGCAACGATCGGCTGCGCTATCGGCTGAATATGCTGGATGACAGGGGCAGTGGCTACGTCAGCGGCAGCAGAAAACGACGTCAGCTTTTCAGCCTGGCCCTGGATGCCAGCCTGAGCGATCGGACCCTGCTGGAAACTAATTTCAGCTATTACCATTTTTATGAAAAAGGGTTGCCGGGGAAATTTGCGCTGGGTAACGGCCTGACATTGCCCGCAGCTCCCAATCCAAAAACGGCTCATCTGGGACAATCCTTTGCGGGAAATGATAACCATACGCTGACCGCCGGCATCCATCTGAAGCATGATTTTGACGGCAACTGGCTCGGTGAAGCTGGCGTGCTGCGTCAGATAGCCGATCGCGAGTCCACTGCTGTCACCAATACGTTTACGAATAAACGTGGCGATTACACGACAACGACTTCATCAGCGACAGCCAGTCGTTTCACTATCAACAGTTATATGGCGAACTTAGAGGGTGAAATCGAAACTGGCCGTATCCATCATCAGATAGCCACTGGCGTGCGGGGGTTTGTCTGGAAAAATTACAATCCGCGTAAGGGTGGAACCTTAACGCTGGGCAGTGCCTCACTGGATAACCCACAGACATTTAGTGAGCCTGACTATCCCGATTTCACCCGGCGTTATCATTCTGCGACAGCCACTCAGCACGCATTTCTGCTGAGCGATACCCTGCAGTTTTCTCCGCAATGGAGCACACTGTTAGCGGGCAGTGAAAGCCTGCTCAGCTCATCCGGCTATGCTAAAACGGGCCGCCGAAGCAGTCACTCATCAGATAGCGGCTTTAGCGGGTCTGCCAGCGTAATCTATAAACCGGTCGATCCGCTGACGCTTTATGTGACCTATGCCGACAGCCTGCAGCAGGGTGATACTGCCCCCGCCACCGCGAATAATGCCGGGACAATACTGACACCCTATCGCAGTCGCCAGATTGAAGCGGGCAGTAAACTGGCTATTAACCGGCTGTTATTGACTGCCGCACTGTTTCAGATCAAACGTCCGTTCGCCTATACCAACGCCAGCGGAGAGTATGGGATAGACGGTGAGCAGCGCAACCGCGGTCTGGAGCTGCTCGCTGATGGAGACGTAACCGATCGCCTGCACCTTTTTGGCGGCATGACATGGCTTGATCCGCGCTTAGTGAAAACAGCCAGCCGTCAAACAACGGGTAAACAGATTGTGGGTTTGCCACGCTATACGGCCAGCCTGTTCGCGGCCTATGACTTACCGGTGCTCAGCGGCACCGATATTCATGGCGGCATTCATTATATGGGACAGCGCATGACCGACAATCAAAACAGAGGCCAGGTAAGCGGCTACACCACGCTGGATGCCGGGGCGGCCTATAAAACCCGGCTGTTTAATACCGCTACAACATTCCGTCTTGATGTCACTAATCTGACGAATCGTCACTACTGGACCAAGATCGTGCCCGGCGGCCTGAACGGTTACAGCGGGGCCGGTTATGCCAGCGCCTCTGTGGGTGAACCGCGCCGGGTAGAGGTTTCCATGCAACTCAGCTTCTGACAGGGATATTTACTGATGAAAAGCCTGCAATGGGCACTACCGCTTCTGGTCGTAAGCGCTCTGGCGTCGGCTCAGACAGTCACTGACGACAGCGGGAATAAGATTGAATTGAGCCAGCCGGTGCTGCACATAGCCGATGCCTGGTTTGCCCACCACTCTCTGCTTATGACGCTGGGCGCCGGCGATCGGATTGTGGCAACCGTAAACCATCCGGCGGACCGGCCGTGGATGTTTAAGGTACAGCCATCGTTAAATCAGGCGCTCCAGGCACACGGTAAAACCTTTAACAGTGAAGCGCTGGTGGCACGCAACGTTGATGCGATTTTTGTACCCGCTAACGATCCCGATGCAGAGTCTTATCGTCTGGCCGGTATTCCCGTACTGGCAATGAATTTTGATGATTTTGACTCGATGAAACGCTCACTCACTACCACGGCTCAGGTGGTCGGCACACCGGCAGCGGCCGCGCGAGCCCGGGCTTATAATCGCTATCTGGATACGCAAATCGCTGCTATTCAGACCAAAACGGCCGCGCTTGCGGAGAGTGAACGCCCGCGCGTGCTGCATATTCAGTCGCTGCATCCGCTGAAGGTAGATGGCCGGAATACCCTGATTGATACCTGGATCAGGCTTGCGGGTGGCCGGAACGTCGCCGCCTCCGTGGATGGCAATATGCGCCCTGTTTCACCGGAGGAGGTGATACGCTGGGATCCGGATGTGATTATTATCGGTGCCGGCGCGGGAACCCTGGCTGACTCTGACTACAAATCGCTGTTCGCCAGCGTAAAAGCCGTGAAGCAGCAGCAGGTGTGGCAGAATCCATCGGGTGTCTTTCCCTGGGATCGCTACGGCACTGAAGTCGCACTGCAAATCCAGTGGGCTGCCAAAAAACTGCATCCGGCGCTGTTTGCAACGCGCGATTTGATTGACGCCACTCAGGAATTTTACCGGACATTTTACGATTATCCGCTGAGCAAACAGGATGCGCAGCGTATTTTGCAGGCACTGCCTCCCGGTTGAGGCAGGCAGGATTTTGCAATATTCGTTGATAAGCTGTGGTATCCAGACCAATTAAAGCGGCGTTATGGCTGCGCAACACTTTCCAGCAGACCGCCGAAGAGCAGAGTAAACGCCTGAATAGCTTTTGGTAATGCCTGTTGTGGATTACCGCTGGCAGCGACCCATAGCGCGGCATTCAGTGCCGCGCCATTTAACAGCCACGCAGCCGCATCCGCATCGACTGATTTGATTACGCGACGTTCAATCAGATCGGTAATACTCTCACGCGTAGCACTGAGGCAGTTATTCTGACTCGGCCATTTTGCAGGATCGCCAAGAAAAGCGGGACCATCAAGCAGCACAATGCGCCGGACCTCTTCATCCAGCGCCATCCTGATATAGGCTATCCCTTCAGCCAGGAGCGTTTGCTGGTCGTTATCGGAGTGAACCGCTTCACGTTTAGCGCGTTGCGCCATTTCAGAATCGATCTGCGTCACTACCGCGGCGAGCAAGCCTTTTTTATCCCCAAAGTTATGGTAAAGCGCCCCGCGCGTCAGACCGACACTGGCAGTCAAATCGTCCATTGATGCAGCTGCAAATCCCTTTTCAGCGAACGCTTTGCGCGCAGCTGCAATCAACTTTTTCCGGTTTTCTTCCATCGTTTCTGTGCGGCGTCTGGTAACCATATACTTCTCCTGCTGCTAACGCCGCGCATGCCATTTGACATACGCAGCGTATGTGTGATTAATTTTACATACGCCGCGTATATTAATTGTTTTATTTATGCTGCGCATCCCCTGTTGTTCTCCCACAAAGGAGTCCCTGTGACCCAGCCAACACCCGTTTTTCCTGCTCATCGCCATGCTCTTTATGAACAGCATGGTTATTCTGCAGCAATCCGCTCTGGCGATTTATTATTTGTTTCCGGGCAGGTGGGTAGCCGCGACGACGGCACCCCGGAGCCGGACTTTGCAACCCAGGTACAGCTTGCCTTTGAGAATCTCAGAGCCACGCTCGCTGTGGCAGGATGTACGTTCAAAGATATGATTGATGTGACTACTTTTCATACCGACCCGGAAAACCAGTTTTCAACCATCATGCAGGTGAAACAGACTCTTTTCCCGACGCCGCCCTACCCCAACTGGACCGCCCTGGGCGTTAACTGGCTGGCAGGGTTTGATTTTGAGATAAAGGTTATCGCCCGCATTCCTGAGTCTCAGGCATAAAAACGTTGCAGAGCAATATCAGGGAGGGCCAGCTTACGGCTCTCCCTTTTTGATCCGCTCAGTCAGCATTGCATAGCTGTCTGTCGCCCCGGTGATAGCCTCCTGCTAAAAAAACGTTGACGAGGTAGAACGATCGTTCTACCTTAAAGCCATGAACAAAACATCAGTCAGTACCCGGGAAAAAATTCTCAGGAGCGCTGAGCAGCTGATTTATCAGAACGGTATCCACGCCATGGGCATGGATCTTCTGGTCAAAACCTCAGGCGTCGCCAGAAAAAGTATTTATCATCACTTCGCCAGTAAAGAGGAGGTGGCATCAGCCGCGCTGAGCGTGCGCGATGAGCAGTGGATGGCGTGGTTCAGAAGCGCGTCCGATCAAGGCAATACGCCGCAGGATCGCATTCTGAATATGTTTACCGCGCTGAAAAGCTGGTTTGAGTCAGAGGGTTTCCGCGGCTGCGCATTTATCAACACCGCCGGTGAGACAGGCAACCCTGACGATACCGTTCGCCAGATAGCGAAAACCCACAAGCAGAAGTTACTGGATTACGCCCTGGAGCTCAGCAAAGAGATGAATGTTGCACATCCCGAGGCGCTGGCCAGACAGCTGCTGATTCTGATAGAGGGCGCCATTACCGCGTCCTATGTTATGGGGAACGGGAGCGCGGCCGACGACGCACGGGATATTGCGAAAATGCTGCTGGAGCAGGTTTCCTGAAGCCTGCGTACTCATCAAATTTGAATTAACAGGAGTTTTACCATGTCTGATTCATACCAACACCCGCCGCTTCCTCCTTTCACCCGCGAAACGGCCATCGAAAAGGTGTGCCTGGCTGAAGATGGCTGGAACAGCCGCGATGCGGCTAAAGTCGCACTGGCTTACTCAGCGGACACACAATGGCGCAACCGCACCGAGTTTGCTCATAACCGTGAAGAAGCCGAAGCGTTTCTGGCCCGTAAATGGAAAAAAGAGCTTGAGTATCGTCTTATCAAGGAGCTCTGGGCGTTTGATGGCAACCGCATTGCTGTCCGCTACGCCTATGAATGGCGCGATGATTCAGGTAACTGGTTCCGCTCTTACGGCAATGAAAACTGGGAGTTTGAAGGCGATGGCCTGATGAAGCGCCGTTTTGCCTGTATCAACGATATGCCTATTAAAGAGAGCGAACGCAAATTTTTCTGGCCGCTGGGACGTCGTCCGGACGATCATCCGGGGCTGACTGCGCTGGGGTTGTAACGGCGGCAGGGCAGCTCGCGTGACTGCCCTGCTGCATGGGTTTATCAGCAGCTGGCTTTAGCGAGGTAGCGCTGCATTTCATCAGCAGGAACCATGCCGCCACCTGTCGCCCAGACAAGCTGCGTGGCCTGCTGCAGCTGCTGCGGAGTGATGCCCTGCTGTGCCAGATAAGCGGGGCTTGCCGCGATGCGCTGCGGCCCCTGCATGCCCGCCAGCGCGGAAGGTTCCAGCTGAATACCTTCCGTTTCATCCAGCATGGCAAGCAGCGTAAACAGGGTGCGATCGCTGAGCGTATAGCAGCCGTCGATCAGCTGCGCCATCGCCCGGCCGACAAAGCCGGAGGCGCGGCCCACCGCCAGTCCATCCGCAGCGGTTTTATTGTCGATACCGATATCCTGCACCGCAATACCATCGTGCAGGCCGGTGCTCATTCCCAGCAGCATACAGGGTGAATGGGTTGGCTCCGCAAAAAAGCAGTGAACGTTATCGCCAAAAGCCAGCTTCAGGCCAAAGGCGACGCCTCCCGGGCCGCCACCCACGCCACAAGGCAGATACACAAAAAGCGGATGGGAGGCATCCACAGTAATGCCTTTCTCCTTCAGCTGCTCTGGCAGGCGCAGGCCGGCAACGGCATAGCCCAGAAACAGCGTGCGTGAATTTTCATCATCAATAAAGAAGCAGTCGGGATCGGACTCCGCCGCTTTGCGGCCCTGCTCCACGGCGACGCCGTAATCCTGCTCATACTCAATCACGTGCGCTCCACGCCTGCGCAGCAGCGCTTTCTTCCACTGACGCGCATCTGCCGACATATGAACGGTAACGTGAAACCCGAGGCGGGCACTCATTATGCCGATCGAAAGGCCCAGGTTGCCCGTTGAACCTACTGCTATTTTATGCTGGCTGAAAAACTGACGGTGCGCCGGAGAAAGCAGCTGGCTGTAGTCATCGGCTGGCGTGATAAGCCCCGCCTCCAGCGCCAGCTTCTCTGCGTGCGCGAGAACTTCGTAAATGCCGCCGCGCGCTTTGATGGAACCTGAAACGGGCAGATGGCTATCTTTTTTCAGCCAGAGTCTGCCTGGCAGCGGCGCACGCTGCGCCAGCCGCGCCTGCATCGCGGGTAGAGGTACCATATCTGACTCAATAATACCGCCGCTTTCAGCCGTTTCCGGAAAGGCGGCGGCGATCAGCGGAGCGAAACGGCGCAGGCGGGCTTCGGCATCTTCAGCCTCTTCACGCGTCAGTCCCGTATGCAGGAGCCCCCTCTCTGCCGTCGTCACCTGATCGTTAAACCAGATGGTTTCACGTAGCGCCCTCAGATCGCTTACCGCCGGTACAGACCGGAGTTTTTCAGTTAAATCAGTCATGGTTACTCTCATTCAGCCCGACGCATCAAAAGAAAACAGAGCGTTATTTATATGCACGCGGCTGCGCGGTGACAAACGATGGTTTTTCAACTTAACATGAGCTCAGCTAACTCAACAGGCGAGCACGCATTGTGCATTTTTATCTGCAACGTCCACGCCGGTTAAATAACTAATCGCTAAATCAGCAGCTTAAACAGTAAAGGTGAAAAATGTGTTCTCTGAGATGCGTGAAATAGAGGGTGGCAAGCTGGGACGTCTTTTCACCTTTGAAGCCGCTGCCCGCCACGGCTCGTTTGCCGGAGCGGCGGCGGCGCTGGCACTGACGCCCAGCGCTGTCAGCCACCGTATCAGCCAGCTGGAAAGAGAGCTCGGTATCTCGCTGTTCACCCGTTTACACCGCAGGGTGCTGCTGACCGAAGAGGGTGAGCGGATCTTCAATGCCATGAGTACCTCACTCGACTACCTCAACCGGGAAATTCAGGGCATCAGAAATCAGGGATCCAGCGGAAGGCTTACGGTTTACAGTCGCCCGTCGTTTGCGCACGCCTGGCTTGCACCGGCGGTGGCCTCTTTTCTGGAGCAAAACCCCGCTATCGATCTCGTTATTAATACCGGAAACGAACCGGTCGACCTGCATAAAATGGGTGCCGATCTGGCCATCTGTTTTGATGCTGACGTGCCGGACAGATTTCACCTGGACCCGCTGATGGATGAACATATTATTCCGGTTTGCAGCCCGCGCTACGCTGCACAATTCAGGCTGACGGACTGCCCGGAGAATCTCCGGAGCTGTCGCCTGCTGCACGATCGTCAGGCGTGGAGTATCGATTCCGGAGAAAATGAGTGGCGGTTGTGGGCAGCGCATTTTGACGTGGATATTACGGCAGCGCGCCGTGCCGAATTCGATCAGGCAGAGCTTGCGGTTGCTGCAGCGATAAACCATGCCGGCATCGCGATGGGACGTAAGGCGCTGGTGAAACAGCGTATCGCCTCTGGCGAACTGATAACGCCTTTCCCGCGCCTGGCGCTGCTGTGCAGCGAACGGTATTACATCGCTACCCGCGCCGACAGACGCTGGCCAAAAACAGAAACCTTTATCCGCTGGCTGCAGGAAACCGTGGCGAAAGAGAAATAATTACGCTCATAGTATCGTCACGCTGGCAGAGCAGGATCACGGCGTAAACCGCGCTATTTTTAAGCAGATCGGGTATAATAGCCGGACACTTGCCCACCCTTTTTATCCTCAGCGAAACAGGCATATGGCATTTCAGAATCCGGCTCAAAACTTTATCGAAGCGCGCCTGAACCTGGGTGATATCGTCTCGCTGTCGCCCTGGTCCACCTACCTGATGCGCAGTGATACAGCCTGCCCGGAGGCGGGTATCGTCAAAGGCTCAGTGCTGGCAGTTGATCGGGCACTGACGCCGCGGCACGGTCAGATTATTGTGGCGGAATTTGAGGGTGAACTGGTGCTGCGCAGGTTGCTGCTGAAACCCGTTCCGGCGCTGCAGTCGCTGGAGAGGTCCGATGCTATCGTTCTGCTCGACGAGAACCAGCTGCTGCCGGTGTGGGGCGTGGTGGCTTATGCGCTCAATGATATCGCGGGCCAGGGTTTCACCGGGCCTGCAGGAGAATAGGTATGTTTGCGCTTGCTGATGCCAACAATTTTTACGCCTCCTGTGAAACCATTTTCAGGCCCGATCTGCGCGGCAAACCCGTTTGCGTGGTATCAAATAATGATGGCTGCGTGATTGCTCGTTCAGCTGAAGCAAAGCGCATGGGTATAAAGATGGCCGCCCCCTGGTTTAAGCATGAACGCTATTTTCGTGACAATGGCGTACACGTTTTCAGTTCTAACTATGAGCTTTATGGCGATATGTCGGCGCGGATGATGGCAATACTCGATGAGATGGCTGCCGGGCAGGAAGTTTACTCTATCGATGAAAGCTTTCTTGATGTCACGGGCATTAGCAGTTATATGCCGCTGGAGCGCTTTGGTCAGCAGATGCGCGAGCGCGTTCGCCAGGAAACCGGCCTGACCATAGGCGTAGGCTTTGGCCCGACCAAAACGCTGGCCAAGCTGGCGAATCAGGCGGCCAAGCAGTGGACGAAAACAAACGGCGTGGTCGATCTCTCCGATCCCCTGCGCCAGCAAAAATTGCTGCAGCTGACGCGCATTGGCGATATCTGGGGTATTGGCTGGCGAATCGCTCAGCGTCTGGAAGAGATGGGGATCACCACCGGGCTGCATCTGGCAGAAAGTAATACCAGTACGATCCGCAAAAAATTTGATGTGATTGTTGAGCGCATTGCACGCGAGCTGCGCGGCGAATCCTGTCTGGCACTGGAGGATGCGCCGCCGCCAAAACAGCAGATCGTTAATTCACGCTCTTTCGGGCAGCGCATCACGACGCTGGATGATATGCAGCAGGCGGTTATGGCCTATGCGACCCGGGCTGCTGAAAAGCTGCGCCAGCAGGGCTCCCGCTGCCGTCATCTCACCGTCTCTGTGACGACCGGCCGCTATGGCGACGATCCCAGGTACTCTGCTACCGCGCCCGTCAGCTGGCAATATCCAACGGCGGACACGCGTGACATCGTCGCCTTTGCTTTGCAGGGGCTGAACGCTATCTGGCGCGACGGCTTTCGCTATGCCAAAGCGGGCGTAATGCTGAGCGACTTCTGGCAGTCAGGCAGCACGCAGTTTGATATGTTCAGCCAGCAGCAGCCGCGTGCCAATGCGGATGCGCTGATGACCGCTCTCGACGCCATAAACCGTTCAGGGAAAGGCAAAATCGGTTTCGCCAGCCAGACGACAGGAAACCAGGCGTGGCAGATGAAACGCAACATGCTCTCACCCCGCTATACCACTCGCCTGGCTGATATCCCTGTGATCCGATAGCAGGCTGTCGCCTCCGGCGAGTCAGTCTGCTCCTGCGCATCAAACCTTACTCTGCAGCGTGCTCTGTGAACGGCGTAATGCGGTAAGCGCAGCGTCGCGCCTGCTGCAGAATATGTTCAACGCGCTCGACTTTCGCCTCCAGCACCTCGCTGAACAGCATCAGTTCAGCGCGGCAGAATCCCTGACAGGCGGCGGCAGCGGCGCAGACAGGACAGTGATTCTCAATCAGCAAGAGCGTTCCGTCATCCTGCTCCTCGTACTCTGCCATATAGCCCTCCAGCGACCGCAGTGCCGCCAGCCGCGCCACCCGATCCCGCAGATCGACAGCATCCTGTAGCTCACGCTGGTAAGCGGCGCGGCTGCTCTGTTCGCGCAAATCTATCAGGTGATCGATCGCCTGTTCACCAAAAGCGTGCCGTACCGTATCCAGCAGCTGCACCGTCAGCGTCGCATGGGAATCCGGAAACCGGCCGTGGCCCGCCTGCGTCAGCGTCCAGAACTGCCCCGGACGTCCAACTCCTTTGCTGCGGGAGAACGACTCTATCAGCCCTGATGAGGCAAGTTTGCTGAGTTGCTGGCGTGCCGCTTCAGCCGTCATGCCCAGCGTCTCTCCCGCCTCAGCAGACTGCAGTGGCCCGCGCGTTTTCAGCAGATAAAGCAGGCGCTCTGGTGTTGCCTGTGCTCTATCGCCCGAGTTTAACAAGCGATTGCTTGACAAAATATTTTACCCTCTTTAATAATCCAAGCGTTGTCTTGTTTTATTAATGTAATGGATCCCGCTGCGCTCAGCAACGGGGCATATGACGCAACGCATGCCGGGAGGCTTATATGTCGTCAGGACAGGAAGGAAGCTGGAGTGAATTACTGGGAGGCAAAAACCTGTTTTTTGCTATTGCGCTTTCAGGCGGCGTTGCACTGCACGCCATTAATGTTTACATCGCCACTACGGTGCTTCCCTCCGTCATCAGGGAGATAGGCGGACTCCACCTCTATGCATGGAACACAACGCTGTTTGTCGTCGCCTCAATACTGGGCTCAGCGCTGACCGCGCGTCTGCTGGCGGTGACGGGCGCGCGACAGGCCTATCTGCTGGCGGCGCTGCTTTTTATCGCGGGTAGTCTGGTCTGCGCACTGGCGCCCGCTATGCCGGTAATGCTGGCAGGTCGGGCGCTACAGGGGCTGGGCGGTGGTTTTCTGTTCGCGCTCTGCTATGCCATGATCTATGCCGTTTTTGAGGAAAAGCTCTGGCCGCGCGCGATGGCGCTGATCTCCGGCATGTGGGGCGTGGCGACGCTTCTGGGCCCGGCGGCCGGAGGAATATTTGCTGAAATGGACGCCTGGCGCATGGCGTTTGGCATACTGATCCCCGTCACGCTGAGTTATATGCTGCTGGTGTGGCTGATTTTCCCTGCTCATAATCGTACCGATACTTCCCACACCGGAAAGCTCCCCTGGATGCAGCTGCTGTTACTGGTTGCGGCCGTTATGACCGTGAGCGCAGCGAGCATGTCCTCTGACATTGCGGTGAATATAGCCGGGATATGTGCGGCGGTTATTCTGCTGCTGCTGTTAATTCGCCAGGAGTTTATCAGTGAAACACGCCTGTTACCGCGTAATGCGCTGCGCCTCAGCTCGCCTCTGCTGGCGCTCTATATCACCATGGCGCTGCTCATCATCGGTATGACCAGCGAAACCTTTGTACCCTATTTTCTTCAAATCCTGCATGGGCAGACGCCGCTGATCTCGGGCTATGTGGCGGCGCTGATGGCCGCAGGCTGGACGGTATCGGAGATCTGGAGCTCCGGCTGGCAGACGCGGGGCATTAAGCGCGCAATTGCCGCAGGACCGGCGCTGGTTCTGGCGGGTATGGTGCTACTGGCTATTGTGACTCCGCGCTCAGCCAGCAGCGACGGACAGATACTTGTGCTGATCGGGACAGGACTGGCGCTGATTGGCTTTGGTATCGGGCTGGGCTGGCCCCATTTACTGACGCGCATCCTGCAGGTGGCTCCCGCAGACGATCAGGATGCAGCAGCCACCTCCATCACTACGGTTCAGCTGTTTGCTACGGCTCTGGGTTCTGCCATCGCCGGTATGCTCGCTAACGCCGGAGGCCTGTCGGCGCCGGGGGGAATCGCTGGCGCCTCCTCTGCGGCCTGGCTGCTTTTTGCCGTTATGGCAGCCGCCCCGCTGCTCTCTCTGCTGAGTGCTAAAAAGGTGCTCACCGGATTTAAGCAGCAGAAAACCAGCTAAAGCCGGAGCGCCTCTGACAGTTGTCAGAGGCGCTTTATCTGGCGCAGAACGTTATGCGTAATACAGACGTTACCGACGGGCTGAGCGAGATAACAGAAAGCGTCAGCCCTGCTGCACTGCACGCTGTTCGCTCTCATTCATCGCGCGATGCAGGGTTGCAAGCAGCGGTTCAATGTCGAGCGGCTTGGTAAAAATATCAAACGTTCCCTCCTGAAACGTGCTGCGGCAGACGTCAAGCGTACCATACGCGGTCATAAGGATAACCGGCAGCAGCGGATGACGGGCGCGCTGTTCGGTCAGCCAGTTAAGCCCATCCATGCCGGGCAGCCGCACATCCACCAGCAGACAGCCGCGCAGCGGCAGCGCTTCTGCACTGGCAACGGCGTCGAATGTCGCCAGATCGCCGAAGTCAGCCACCTCGTAATCTACGGTTTTCAGCAGAAATCCCAGCGACTCCCTTACTGACAAATCATCATCCACTAACCACACTTTCGCGCTCATTCCATTACTCCGCCACCGGGAAAATTAACGTTATCTCTGCACCATATCTGGCGCGATTTATCAGCACCCGCTGACCGTTCAGGTACAGCGCCGGGCGCATTTGCAGAAAAATCTGGTACTGACTGGCGAAGACAGATTGCGGCTGCCAGCCTCTATTTCAGAAAAGTTCGTAGCCTGCCTCAGGGTTGTTCTTCCGTTATCGTGCAGCAGAAGCGACATGTTGCCGTAAGGCTGCAGTGCAATAAGAGAGGTCAGCCTGAACGATAAAAAGTGCCTGCAGCATGGCTGACAACAGCCTGCAGCACGGCTGCCGGAAACCTGTCGCGCGCAGCGCAATGCGCTGTTCCTGAGGCGGCAGCGGTGCTTCACTTAAAGATGCGCGATCTTTTCATATCCCTTCCCGGAACGCCATCGGCACAAGTCTGGATAACGCAGCCGCCAATACCACGAATAACTGGGGGATTCGCTTTAAAACATTCAGGCTTCTTTCTGTGGCAGGGGGTGATGCTCAGTCAGCCGTTACCCGCGTGCAGGGTGCTAAAACAGGTCGTATGGTTCGGCTGGCAGCAGCGTAAATGCCCGTTTCATTATGCGCGCCTCCTCTGCCGGACTGCGGCCAAACAGGCGTTTAAATTCGCGGCTGAACTGTGAGTCACTTTCGTAGCCTGTACGCGCAGCTGCCCCGGCTGCGGTCAGGTTCTGCTGGATCAGCATCAGTCGTGCACGATGTAAGCGCAGTGATTTAAGATACTGAATGGGTGAAGTTTGTGTAACGGTTTTAAAGTGCAGATGAAAACGCGGCACGCTCATGCCCGCCTCACGGGCAAGTTGCGTAACGTTTATAGGCTGCTGCCAGTTATCATGGATTTGCTGTAGCGCCCGGGCAATGCGGCCAAAATGGCCCTGATACGCCAGCGCGGCGCGTACAGCGGCACCCTGCTGCCCCATCAGAATGCGAAAGCAGATCTCTTCCACACGGGCCGGCCCCAGTATCCGCGCCTCAAGCGGATCCCGTAATGCCTGAAGCAGTGCCAGCGTACTCTGTAGCAGTGTGCTATCCAGCGGCGTGGAGATAATAGCAGCCGTCGCCCTCTCTTCACCCGCAGGCTTTGCCGGCACCTGCGCGATGAGTTTCGCCAGTACGTTAACGTCAAAACGGATCGCCAGGCCCAGCAGCGGCTCAGCGGACGTCGCTTCAGTCTCCGCTGAGAATGGCAGAGGCACAGATAATACCAGATAGTGTTGCGCGTCATAGCGGTAGACATTATCCGCCAGAAAGGCACGCTTAGCGCCCTGGCAGATAATGATGATGCCCGGCTCATAAAGTACCGGCGTGCGCGCCCACTGCTGATTAGCCCGCATAAATAACACGCTATCCAGCAGGGATTTTGTATATCCCTCCTGCGGTGCCAGCTGGTTAAGCAAAGTGCAAATCTGCTGTTGCACGTCATTCATCACACGTTCTCCCGGATAGTTGAATTCCTGCTTAGTCACAAGGCGCAGCGCGCGGCTCGCTCTGCGAGAGGATCAGGCAAAGATGCGCAGTGAATAGGTCTGTTGACGATTGCGGCATTTTTCAACAATAGCAGGGTACTTCACACGAGGAAAAAAAGATGACTGATGCAAAAGCGAAAGTAATTATTCTGACCGGCGCCAGCAGCGGTATCGGTGAAGCCATCGCCCGCTATCTGGCCAGGCAGGGTCACAGGCTGATCCTTGGTGCACGCCGGGCCACACGTCTGGCATCGTTGTGTGATGAGCTGCAGCAGCAGGGTGCCCGGATAGATTATCTGACGACAGATGTGACGCAGCGCGCTGATACACAGGCATTAGCCCGTCTGGCCATTGAAAAATATGGGCGGATTGATGTGATGATTAACAATGCGGGCGTGATGCCGCTCTCTCCGATGGCTTCACTGAAAGTTGAAGAGTGGGACCAGATGCTGGATGTTAATGTGCGCGGCGTGCTTTACGGCATCGCTGCAGTACTGCCCGCAATGCAGCAGCAGCAGGCGGGGCACATTATCAATATCGCGTCAATCGGGGCGCTTACGGTCTCACCCACCGCGGCGGTTTACTGCGCCACTAAATTTGCCGTCCGCGCTATTTCTGAGGGATTACGGCAGGAGTCGTCCGCTCTGCGCGTTACCGTTATCAATCCAGGCGTAGTGGAATCTGAGCTGGCTGACAGCATCACTGACGATGTGGCCCAGGAGGCAATGCGCAGCTTTCGGGCTATCGCCCTTAAACCGGAATCGATAGCGCAGACGGTCAGCTGGGCTATCGATCAGCCTGGCGAGGTTGACGTCAGTGAAATCACGCTGCGCCCTACTGCCAGCCCGTTTTAAGCCATAAAAATTCTGGCGATTTCAGGCTGAAATTTCAGGCATCGACGCGCGGGCGTCGTTATAACCAGCCCGCGCGCTTCAGCCGCCACCACATAATGCAGCAGATAAGCAGCGTTGATCCCAGCGCCACCGGATAACCAAAATGGCTGTGCAGCTCCGGCATGTCGGAAAAGTTCATGCCATACATACTGAATACAATTGTTGGCACAATCAAAATGGCGCCCCAGCCCGCCAGCTTCTTATTCACTTCACTTTGCTGTACAGAGACCAGCGCGAGGTTGACCTGCATAGCACTGGCCAGCGTTTCACGCATATCCTCTGCATCGATCATGACGTGATGCGCGTGATCCTGCACATCGCGCAGATAGGCGCGCAGATTTTTTGGGATAATATCTTCATGGAAACGAACCAGCTGCGGACAGATTTCAGTGACCGGCATCGCGGCGTTGCGCAGCGCCAGCAGCTGGCGTCGCAGATGGTAGACCTGCTCCAGCGCGTGGTTATCAAAGCGCGTGGAAAACATCCCATCTTCGAGATTACC
Source organism: Pantoea sp. Acro-807 (assembly GCF_011752675.1). Lineage (NCBI taxonomy): Bacteria > Pseudomonadati > Pseudomonadota > Gammaproteobacteria > Enterobacterales > Erwiniaceae > Pantoea > Pantoea sp. Acro-807. Next base: position 262,685 of record NZ_VWXE01000004.1, read on the forward strand.
GATACGCTCGCTGAGCGTTTGTGTGATTTTACTGTAGTTGTCTACGATAAAATCGAGGATACAGTAGAGTGCATAGCCTGGCCCCTGGCACAGCATGGCGTGATTCTTTTCCGCTTTTTCCCGGATTGCGGCATAGCCTTCCCGCGATCCATGGCGTACCGTAATCAGGAAATTTTTGCCCAGAAAGAAGTGCGTTTCACCAAACGTGATGTGCTGCTGCGCCTGCATATACGCCGTTTTGACCACGATAAATACCGATTCGCCATACTGTTCAATCTTAGGACGCTGATGCGCCAGCAGAGCATCTTCGATCGCCAGCTCGTGCAGCCCGAATTCCTCCTGCAGCTTTTGCATAAAAGCGGGTTCGGGCTGGTATAACCCAAGCCAGACGAACGATTTATCTTCTTTCAGGATATCGCTGATCTCTGCAACATCGACATGCTCTTGCCGCTCGCCATGACGATAGACCACGCAGTTGACGATCTCATCTGCATGATTGTCGGTTCGTTCCTGCTTTTCCATTTTTGCCTCAATCCTGCTCTGGCTTACTCTGTCGCTCTCTGAAGGGATCCGGAAGCGACGCCTTATACTGTTAGGGTAGCAAAAGCCGTGGCAGGCGGATATTGCCAGCCTGAAAAGTCGTTACGGCACGCCCAGATAACGCAGTAATCCCGTCATTGCTGCGGCTCCTGCGATAACCAGAATCAACGGCGTCCGTCGCCATGCCAGAAAAACAGCAAACAGAACGCCTGCTACCCGTGCGATGCCGGCAAAGTGCGTTCCTTCAAACAGTGCGGTTGTGACCGCCACCGCCAGCAACAGGACCGTGGCAGCATCTGACAGCATATTGCGCGTTTTTTCTGACATCGGCAGCCGGCTGCCGAGACGGTATCCGGCAAAACGGATAGCGTACGTTCCGACGGCCAGCAGCGCGATACCGGCAATGACCAGACTATTGTCCATCTTTACGCTCCCGCCAGCTCAGCAACCCCAGCAGGGAAAAGAGCACCGGCATTCCTGCCGGTACAAAAGGCGTGACCGCGACAGAGAGTGCGGTCCCGGCCAGCGCCGGAATGCGTGTCCGCCGTTTGCGCAGCGCCGGAAAAATCAGCGCAATCAGGATCGCCGGGAAAACCGCATCCAGCCCGATGGCGGAAACGTCAGGAATAAAGCGGCCAATCATGGCGCCGCCGATAACGGTGAGTGGCCAGACCGCAAAAATACCGAGTCCGCACAGCCAGTAGGCAACCCGGCGCTGCTGCAGTCCCGGTTGCGAGATACCAAATACCACGCTCTCATCGTTCATGATATGGCAGCCAAGGAGGCTGCGGCCTCCCTGCCCCACCAGATCTTTTACCGCAATGCCAAACGGCAGATGGCGCGCATTGACCAGCAACCCGGCGGCGGCGGCAGTGAGCGGGCTTCCGCCACCAGCAACAACGCCGATAAACAGAAATTCCGAAGCGCCTGCCAGCACCAGCGTAGAGAGCGCTATCGGCACCCAGAGCGGAAAACCCTGTGCAGCGGCCAGCGAGCCATAGGAGAGGCCCACAATACCGTCTGCCAGACAAACCAAAACAATCGCTTTTATCACGCCGCGATCAAGCACGTTAATCCCCGCACGCATCACATATTGATCTCATACCGAACAGTAAAGACAGTATAATGAACGTTCAGAAATTGTTTTACAAGATGAACAAACGTTCGATAAAACGAACAGGAGCTGCTGTGACACCACCGATTGATACTATTGCCGCCGGGCTGATCCGCGAGCGGCAGCGTGCCGGACTTTCACTGACTGAAGTGGCTCGCCGTGCGGGTGTGGCAAAATCAACGCTCTCACAACTGGAAGCGGGCAACGGCAATCCCAGTATCGAAACCCTCTGGGCGCTCTGTGTCGCGTTAAATATTCCTTTCGCCCGCCTGCTGGAACCAGAGGTAAAACGTCTGCAGGTTATTCGCAAAGGTGAAGGGATGATTGTGTCGGCTGAACTGGCTGATTATCAGGCGGCTCTGCTCGCCAGCTGCCCGCCAGGCGGGCGACGCGACCTCTATCTGGTGACCAGTCAGCCAGGCGCGCCGCGCGCTTCAAAGCCGCATCCGCCCGGTTCGGTTGAGCACGTTATCATTGCCCGCGGGCGGGCCAGGGTAGGACCCAGCGATGCGCCGGTGGAGCTGAATCCTGGCGATTACATCTGCTATCCCGCTGATGAACCCCACGTGTTTGAAGCACTGGAAGCCGATACCATGGCGGTGCAACTCTCTGAGCAGAACTGATATCGCCTGAGCCTGAATAAACGCGTCCTGCCTGACGTGTACGCAACGTTCACTGTAATCAGTAAAGCGCGCCCGTAACAGGCGCGCTTTATGGCGATCAGCGATTGACCAGTTTTGCCGGCAGTGCCAGCACCAGCAGGCAGCTGAGCAATAAACAGGCAGCAAACAGCCACAGCGCCCCGTCGCTGCTGCCGGTCATATCCAGCGCGATTCCCATAACAGAATTACTGACCAGGCCTGCAATATTGGCAATTGAGCAGGCGAGCGCAAAACCTGCGGCGGCGGCAGTACCGGTCAGAAAGGTTGCGGGCAGGCTGAAGAAAACCGGCACGGCACCAATAATCATCGCCTGCGCAATGGAAAATAGCAGCACGGTTACAGCCACATTACTGCTCCAGAAGGGCGCGCAGGCCATTGCGGCTGCACCGATGATAAATGGAACAATAATATGCCAGCGGCGTTCGCGCAGCCTGTCTGAGCTGGCTCCAATCAGCAGCATGCCAGCCAGCGCGGCCAGACTTGGGACCGCCGTAAGATAACCAATCGTGGTGAGATCGGTGGAGCCTGCTTTTTTCAGCAGCGTCGGTAACCAGAAGCCCATTGCGTAAGCGCTAAGCAGTATGGAGAAATCGATTCCGCCCAGCATCACTACCCGCAAATTAAGCAGGCCATCCCGCAGCCGGTGTTTCGCCTCAGCAGCTTCGCCCGCATCGCTGCGGAGTTCATCAGCAATGACCTGTTTTTCCTGAACGCTCAGCCAGGATGCCTCTGCCGGGCCATCCGGCAGCATTCGCAGCGTCATCAGCCCCAGCAGAATACTCGGCAAGCCCTCCAGCAGAAACAGCCACTGCCAGCCATGTAGCCCGTGCAGTTTGTCGAAGTGCGTCATGATCCAGCCTGATAGAGGGCCGCCGATGATACTGGAAAGTGGCAAACCCAGCATAAACAGCGCAATAATACGGCCGCGTCGCCATGAGGGAAACCAGCGGGTCAGATAAAACAGCACGCCCGGCAGAAACCCTGCTTCTGCCACGCCCAGTAAAAAGCGGATCGTATAGAACTGACCGGGAGTTTTTACCAGCAGGGTTAACGCCGAGAGCACTCCCCAGCTGATCATGATCCGCGCGATCCAGATCCGTGCGCCGGTGCGTTGCAGAAACAGGTTGCTTGGCACTTCAAACAGAATGTAACCCACAAAAAACAGACCCGCACCCAGACCAAACGCCGTTTCGCTTAGCGCTAAGTCGCTTGCCATCTGCAGCTTGGCAAAACCAATATTAATGCGATCCAGGTAGGCTGCCAGATAACACAGGCAGAGAAACGGGATCAGTTTTAACGTTATTTTTCGATAGATGGCGGCACTTTCCCGCCGCGACTGGATTACTGAAGGATCGGCTACTGCGCTCATCACTCTCTCCGCGTACCATGACTCTGAACAGGGACGGTCAACCGGGTAGTGTGTCACCCGTTCGCATAAATATGACCGCGCGAGAGTAGCGGTAATTATCACCCTGCGCCACTACTTCCTGCGGCGGGCGAGCGGCGTGGCGGTAACGGGGAGATCGGCGTCGCGGATCACGCCAGCGTGTCCCTGCAAACGCAGCAGGCGCGCGGTATCAAGCAGCGAGCGGGCGCCGCTGTCCCCTTTTAACTCACTAAGTGCCGGGCCATATTCTTCCGCAAAGCCTACCGGGTGGCCGGGTTTGTTCTGCCAGCAAAAACGGGCCTGGGAGGCCCCTTCGGAGAGTGCGCCGGCGATACGCTGATGATCTTCTGCAGTAACCCATGCCATATCGCCGGGCTGAATCAGCCAGCCAGACCAGTGCGGCACAGCGCGAACGGCAGCGGCAATCGTCTCGCCGCTGCCTGCACTGCTGACACACAGCACCGGTATCGCCTGCGCGGCAGCCAGCGCCCGTATTGCGGTATATTCAGGTCGCGTTACCAGCAGAAGCGGCAGCCCGCTGCGTTGTGCTGCATGCAGCGTCATACCGAGCACAGGATGGGGTGTTCCGGTGCTGTCAGGCAAGAGGGCAAGCAGCTTATTGCCTTTTCCGCCCGCCTGCTGAAAACGTGTTCCCTGCCCTGCTGCAAGGATGATAATGCCCGGACTTTTCATGTTGCTGGCTACCTGAAAATCGTGAGGCGCACAGTATTGCGCGCCTCAGGGCAGTTAGCGACGGTTTTTCCATACTGTCTGGATATTGCAGAACTCGTGTACGCCAAAACTGGAGAGCTCACGGCCATAGCCGCTCTTTTTAACGCCGCCAATCGCGACACGCGGATCGGATGCGCCGTTGCCGTTGATAAATACCGCTCCTGTTTCCAGCCGCTCTGCCAGCCAGCTGGTCACCAACTCATCGCGGCTCCAGACGGTGGCACTCAGACCGAAATCGCTGTTGTTAGCCAGCGCAAGGGCGTGTTCTGCATTACGCGCCGTAGTGATTGCCGCGACCGGGCCAAATATTTCCTGCTGAAATGCTGTCATCTCCGGCGTCACATCAGCCAGAATGGTAGGGGCATAGTAATTTCCTTCCCCCTCAATTTTATGACCGCCCAGCACCAGACGTGCGCCCTCTTTGAGCGTTTGCTGCACCTGCCCATCCAGTTCATCACGCAGATCGTAGCGTGCCATCGGACCGATAAAGGTCTGCTCATCAAGCGGATCGCCAATTTTCAGTGCGGCTACGGCCTGGCTGAAACGCGCTTCAAACTCGGCGGCGATACTCTCTTCGATGATAAAGCGCTTCGCTGCCATGCAAACCTGTCCGGTATTCTGATAGCGGCCCACCACGGCTGAAGCGACAGCAGCGTCAAGATCTGCGTCGGCCAGTACGATGAAAGGATCGGCACCGCCCAGCTCCAGTACTGTTTTCTTCAGTACCGCACCGGCCTGTGCTGCGATAGCGGCGCCTGCGCGTACGCTCCCGGTGACTGCAACGGCTGCAACGCGTGAATCGCTGATTGCTGCTGAAACGCCGTCGTTGTCCGTATTGATAACGGTAAAAGCACCGTGCGGCAGTTCTGTTGCCTCAAACAGTTCAGCCATCAGATAAGCCGATCCCATCACGCTGGGTGCATGTTTTAACAGATAGGTATTGCCGGCAAGCAGCATGCTGACAGCGCCACGCAGCACCTGCCAGTAAGGGAAATTCCACGGCATCACGGCCAGTATGACGCCCAGTGGTCTGAATGACTGCCACGCCTGCTGACCCTCTACCGGAGCCTGTTTATCAGCAATCATTGCCGGGCCATGTTCGGCATACCAGTCACATAAGCTGGCACATTTCAGGACTTCTGCACGTGCCTGGGCAACAGGCTTACCCATTTCTCGTGTAGCCATCGTTGCCAGTTCATCCTGACGCTGACGCAGCTGTTCACCCAGCTGGCGCAGTACCTTCACACGCTGTTCAATCGTTGTATTACGCCACAGCTCAGCGGCTTCAGCGCTCTGTGCAAGAGAGCGGTCAAGTTCCTCAGCGGTCTGGAGTGGATACGTTGCGAGAATGGCACCCGTTGCAGGATTACGTGAAATCACATGGTCAGTCATCAGAATTCCTCAGTACATTGCTGTTGATCGTGCCTGTTACGATACGCCCGATTACTATTGATATAAAATGAATAATATTGAGCAAGTTGTTCTCTAATTGAAATCAACTAAGAGCGGGTCTCTATAGTGGGATCCTGAGTTATCCACTTATACATAAACCAGATCCCAATAAGAGATCATAAAGAGATCAAAGATAGATCCTAAGAGATCCCCGATCGTCGCAGGCCGCACCACACAAGGCCTCAAAGGGTGATCATGTTCACTATAATCAGTAAAGCATTCACTGTAATCAGTGCTATATTCACTGTACTCTGTGGAATATTCACTATAATCAGTGCTAATGTTCACTGTAATCAGAAAACGATCCCTTTCATCCACAAAATGAAGATCTCATGCCATGGCAGACAAAGAGAGTAAAAACAAGGCGTTACTGGAACCTTTTCTGTCGGTGACAAAAAACAGTGGCGAAGTTATCCAGCTCCATCCTAACAAGAATAATACTGTCCAGCCTGTGGCACTGATGCGTCTGGGATTGTTTGTTCCCACCCTTAAATCCACTGCTCGCGGCAAATCCGGGGCTATGGCCTCCACTGATGCGACCAAAGAGCTGAAAAACCTCTCGCTGGTAAAAGCGGAAGGGTATGAGAAGATCACCATAACCGGTGCCAGACTGGATATGGATAACGATTTCAAAACCTGGGCAGGGATTATTCAATCTTTCTCCCGTTATCCGACCAAAGGCGACACGGTCACGCTACCTTTTATCGATTTCGTTAAGATGTGTGGTATTCCGTCAGCGAACTCCTCTGCAGCCCTGCGCAGGCGCCTGGATGCCTCATTACGGCGCATTGCAACCAATACGCTCTCTTTTGAAGGTAACGGCAAGGCTTATCATACTCACCTTGTACAATCTGCCTATTACGATCGGGAAAAAGATCTGGTTCGCATTCAGGCCGATCCGAAGCTGTTTGAGTTATATAACTTTGATCACAAGGTTCTGCTTCAGTTGCGGGCCATTTCGCGCCTGAAACGTAAAGAGTCTGCTCAGGCGCTCTATACCTATCTGGAAAGCCTTCCTGTTAATCCGGCCCCTATCTCGCTGGCGCGACTGCGTATGCGTCTTAACCTGGGATCGAAAACCACCACGCAGAACCATGTGGTGCGGCGTGCTATGGAGCAGCTGAAAGAGATAGGCTATCTCGACTATTCCGAGATTAAGCGTGGACGTTCAGTGTTTTTCATCATCCATAGCAGGACGCCCAAGCTGGATGGTATCGGAAATCTGGAGAGCATCGACGTGCTGGATGAGATCGAGTTTGACGACGAGTCGTGATGTTCACTGTAATCAGCAAAACATCTTTTCCCGCCGCTGTGCCGTATCAGCCGTGCAGCGCTACTCTGCTCCTTAATGTTCCCCATGCAGGCTGGCTGTTCACTGTAATCAGTAACGTTCACTGTAAACAGTAGACTTCTTTAGCCAGGCTGGGAACAATCAGGCACGGTATGCACCAGACGTAGCATAAATTGATAGTAAGCACTAACATATCTTTTCAGGCAGCTTAATCCCGCTCTGTTTACTGATTACAGTGAACGCCTGCTAACCCTCTGCCCTGCCCTGCTGTGACCACTGTATAGAGGACACAGCTGCTGTTCACTGTAATCAGCAGAGGGCCAGATAGCGTTACGACAGCTGAAAGCAATACCTTTTACGGCCCGCTCTATTGCCCAGGCCGCCTGCGGACCTGTCTGCTGATTATAGTGAACGCTGCCAGCGATAAGACGGGCCGTTACTGACTACAGTGAATGTGGCCAGGCTTTAATGCAGTGAGAGCGGGCATCCGCTACTGATTACAGTGAACGTGCTGCGTATAGACGATCCAGGTGCCGGTGATGCTAAACGACCGCGTTCTGTGGCTCTCCTGATTACAGTGAACGTTACAGCCAGAGAGAGGCTAATTTGCCGGAGAATGCTGACTACAGTGAATGCTGCCGAAGAGGGTCTCCTCTGTTTTTAACAGCTGACTATTGACTACAGTGAACGTGCAGAGAGATACCGGCCAGAGCCTGCTTCACACAGCGTGTTTGCAGCAGCCTGCAGTGAATCTTTTACTGATTACAGTGAACGCTGCGCCCTCATTTACTGATTACAGTGAATCTTTGGACTTCCGACTTATATCTGAACGCCTGCAACTTTACGTTTGCTGATTACAGTGAACGTTTAGCGGCTACTGATTACAGTGAATGCTGCGGGCAATACATTCTGCAGGCATAATTAAGCATTCCGGTTTACAGGATAAGTAATTGCCTTATGTGCAGGATTTAAGTATAAAGTCATAAATCCTACATGTGTGGAGCAGGTATGGCTAATGATGAGAAGCAGATTCTGAAGGTTGCTCAACGTTCAGAAAGAATGCTGATGAGTCTCACCGAGCAGATTCAGGCACAAAAAGAAGAACTCAAAGAAAATACGTTTTATCAGGTCTATGCGAAAGCCGCGCTGGCTAAACTGCCAAAACTGACGCGCGCCAGCGTTGATTATGCGGTCAATGAGATGGAAGAAAATGGCTACGTGTTTGATAAACGCGCTGCCGGCAGCTCCACCAAATATGCGATGTCGATTGAAAACATTGTCGATATCTACCATCACCGGGGCGTACCTAAATATCGCGATCGCCACGCGGAAGCCTATACCCTCTTCGTTGGCAATCTGAAAGGTGGCGTCTCCAAAACGGTCTCAACCGTCTCGCTGGCACATGCGCTGCGGGCGCATCCGCATATGCTGTTTGAAGATTTACGTATTCTGGTCATCGATCTGGATCCGCAATCTTCGGCCACCATGTTTCTGAATCATGAACGTTCAGTGGGTCTGGTAGAAGCCACTGCCGCCCAGGCGATGCTGCAGAATGTCAGCGGCGAAGAGCTGAAAAGCGACTTTATTGTGCCCTCAATCATCCCGGGCGTGGATGTACTGCCCGCTTCAATTGATGATGCGTTTATCGCTTCACGCTGGGAGGAGCTTTGTCATGAACACCTGCCAGGGCAGAACGTGCACGCTGTGCTGTATGAAAACGTTGTGGCAAAGCTCAAAAAAGATTATGACTTCATTTTTATTGATAGCGGCCCGCATCTGGATGCGTTTCTCAAAAATGCGATTGCTGCTTCTGATTTGCTGATGACGCCCGTTCCGCCTGCGCAGGTCGATTTTCATTCGACGCTCAAATACCTTACCCGACTGCCTGAGCTGGTAGAGATTATTGAAGCCTCAGGGGCTGAATGCCGGCTGCAGGGCAATATCGGCTTTATGTCGAAACTCTCCAACAAAGCCGATCATAAGATGTGCCACAGCCTGGCTAAAGAGATTTTCGGTGGCGATATGCTGGACGCGGCGCTGCCGCGGCTTGACGGATTTGAGCGCTGCGGTGAGTCGTTTGATACGGTGATTTCAGCTAACCCTTCTACCTATGTGGGCAGCAGTGAGGCACTGAAAAACGCGCGATCGGCTGCAGAGGATTTTGCCAAAGCCGTATTTGACCGTATTGAATTTATTCGTTTGAACTGAGGTTAAGATGAGCGCAAAACGCATTACTATTGGCCGTACTTTCAGCCAGTCACCTCTGCAAAATGAACACACTGCTGCAGAACATACGCAAACGTTTGTGCTGAATACCGGCAAACGCGCGCTGTTCTCACTTCAGCACGTCTCTGCCCGCGATGTGGAAGCAAAGACTTTTGTCGTGCAGGAGACCAACGGTCGCGACCAGTCTGGCCTGACGCCAGAATCGCTGCGTGACATCATTCGTACGATCAAACTGCAGCAGTTTTTTCCCGCCATCGGGGTAAAGCGCGGTGAGCGCATTGAAGTACTTGATGGCTCCCGCCGTCGCGCTGCCGCGCTGTTCTGCAAAACGGGTCTGAGCATACTGGTGACTGATGAGGATATCTCTGCCGAAGAAGCACGTCGCCTGGCTCAGGATATTCAGACTGCGCGTGAGCATAATTTGCGTGAAGTAGGTCTGCGCCTGCTGGCTCTAAAGCAGAGTGGCCTGTCGCAAAAAGAGATTGCTGAGCAACAGGGACTGTCACAGGCTAAAGTGACACGCGCCTTACAGGCCGCGAGTGTGCCGGCTGAACTGATCATGCTGTTTCCTAACCATGCTGAACTCGCCTATCCGGACTATAAGCTGCTGCTGCAGGCATGTGAAAGGCTTCAGGAGAAGCAACAGAGCATAACCACGCTGGTAGAGACTATCAGCGCGGATATTGATGAGATTGCCTCTGAAGATGGTCTGGCTGAAGATGAAGTGAAGAATGCCATTTTGCGTCTGGTGCGCAATGGCAGTAACGCACTGCTTGAGGCTCCGGGAAAAGAGAAAGTCGTGACGACGTCGCTCTGGGACTTTGCTGACAAAGATCGCTTTGCCCGGAAAAAATCCAAAGGGCGCACCTTCAGTTATGAATTTAATCGCCAGCCTAAAGAGCTACAGGATGAGCTGGATAAGGTCATCAGCAGCACGCTTGCTAAATATCTGGAGCAGTAACCATACCGCCTGCGGGCGGTTTATTTGCTTTCGCCACCCCTTTTTCACGCCTAAGTGATTGTCAGTTATAGATTTGAGCTAAAAATTTCAGCCTGAAATCGCCACTGTTTCAGGCTGTTTTACGTAACAAAAGAGAGCCTTTATCCGGCAGGATGACGCATTCCGTTACAACCGCACCCGCACGGACCCTGCTCCGGCTTTACCAGTTATGATAAATTAGATGATAATAATTACTATTCAGTAACGAACGGAGTTCAAATGAAAGTTATTTGCGGCGTGGCGCTGAGCCTGGGTGTGGCTTTATCAGCGTCAGCCACCACCTATCCACTGACCATCACCGATCTGGATGGACAGCAACATACGTTTTCTAAAGAGCCTCGCCATATTATTTTACAGGATGGGCGTGATGTACTGACGCTGGCTCTGCTCGATCGTGATAATCCTTTTGAACGCGTTGTAGCCTGGAATAACCTGCCTAAAAAACAGGATACGCAAACCTGGGAAATGCTGAAAGCACGCTGGCCGCAGGCGGAAAAAATTGTTGATATGGGATTCAACGACCAGGGTCAGGTCAACCTTGAAAGCGTGCTGGCGCAGCAGCCGGATGTGATGATTGCACAGTTACGTGCAAAACCGGCGTTGATCCAGTCTGGTGTGGTCAGGACGCTTGAAAATCTGCACATCCCGGTTGTGTTTGTAGACTATGAACTGCACCCGGCGCAGAACACAGCTAAAAGTGTTTCTCTGCTTGGGCAGATCCTTAACCGCGAAGAGCAGGCCCGGGACTATACAACTTTCTATCAGCAAAAAATGTCCGCTATTACGAATAAAGTCAGCGGCATTGAAAAGAAACCCACGGTGTTTATCGAGCCTATTGCCGGCAACAGCGATAACTGCTGTTTTACGCACAGTCATAACGGCTGGGGCGGACTGGTCGAAGCGGTAGGAGGCAAAAATATCGGTTCTGCACTTTTACCGGGCAACTCAGGTTTTGTTTCGCTGGAAAAAATCATCGCGATGAAGCCTGATGTCTATATCATGACCGGTTCTAAACGGCCTAACAGCAACGTGTTACCGTTTGGCTATGGGGTTAAGCCTCAGGAGGTCACTGCAACCTTCCAGACCCTGACGCGCCGTACCGGCGTGGCACAGATTGAGCCGGTGAAGCAGAACCGGGCTTATGGTATCTATCACCATTTCTACAACCATCCGTGGAATATCATCGGCATGGAAATCCTGGCGAAAGATCTCTATCCGCAGCAGTTTGCCGCGCTGAATCCGGTTGCCGATTATCACCAGCTGGTTAAAACCTTCACGCATCTGCCAGATGACGCTATTACCCTGAGCTATCCTGACAATAACTGATTGAGCCGGGCGGCCTTAATGCGCCGCCGGCAACCTTCTTTGCCTGGCATCTTACGCTGTGCAACTCATCTTATTCACTGTAATCAGTAAACCATACAGATGCTCCGCGTCTGCCAGCGAGAAATCTCTGAAAGCAGTGAACATCGTCACTATTAACATTCTCATTAATCCACGTCGCGAGTAAGCTTATACTCTATAACAGGCCGGACGGGCTGACGGCAGATTCTATATGGGAGAGAGTAATGGCAGTTAAGATGATTGCAGTAGATATGGATGGCACCTTCCTTGATGATAACAAGCACTATAATCAGCAGCGTTTTGCCCGCCAGTACGCACTGCTCAAAGAGAAAGGGATCCGCTTTGTTGTTGCCAGCGGCAATCAGTATTATCAGCTGCAACACTATTTTCCTGATATCAAGGATGAGATCGCGTTTGTTGCTGAAAACGGCGCCTGGGTCTCAGACTGCAATGAGGAACTGTTTTGCGGAGAGCTGGCGCCTGAGCGGGTAGAGCAGATCCTGACTATCCTGGCGAAAGAGCCTGATATCAGCGTCGTGGTCTGCGGTCGTAACAGCGCCTATGTGCACACCTCTATGCCTGAACATGTGGTGAATAAACTCAGCAATCACTATCGCCGGCTGGAAAAGCGCGACGATCTGAGCAGCATCGACGACACCATTTTTAAATTCTCATTAAATCTTGAGCATGAAGGCGTTGAGGCGCTGATGGCGCGGCTGCATCATGAGCTGAGCGCAATTGAGAACATTATGCATCCGGTCTCCAGCGGATTCGGCTTTATTGACCTGATTATTCCTGGCTGTCATAAAGCGCACGGCATTGCCATGCTGCAGCAAAAATGGGGCATTGATGATTGTGAGGTGCTGGCGATTGGCGACAGCGCAAATGATATCGAGATGTTGCGACAGGCCTGCTACAGCTTTGCCATGGATAACGCTGCCCCGTCGGTTGCGGCAGTCGCCCGCTATCGTACGCAGAACAATAACGAAGAGGGCGCACTCAACGTCATTGCGCGCCTGCTGGCCCGGGAAACGCCGTTTAACTAAGTCTGACCTGACAGAGCCGCCCGCGGCGGCTCTGTTACTCCTCTGACTCAGCTTTAAGCCGGGCAGCGTGCAGATTAGCCTCCATACTATCCAGCGCGGCCTGGTTCTTAAGCCCCCACGTATACATCTCCTCCACCGGTCGGGCAAATGTCATTCCCAGCGGGGTGAGCCGGTAGTCGACTTTAGCGGGCGTAACGTCATATTCCCGCCGTTCAACCAGGCCGCGCTGTTCCAGCGCTTTTAGCGTCTGAAACAGCATTTTTTTTGATATGCCCTGCAGGCTGCGCTGCAGCTCGCCGGTTCTGGCACAGTGATCTGGCCAGTGATAAAGCGCATGCAGCACCATCGTGCTCCATTTGACAGAGAACAGCTCCAGCAGTCTGCGCGGAGGTGAATCCGCATAAAAGACCAGTTTACCCTCTTCCCAGGCTGGCATGCCTGACTCCTTATAAGGTCACCGTTTGGTGCCTACTGTTAATTCTTTTTCGCATTCACTATAGTCTGCCGCCTCTCAGCTTATTAAGCCATCTTTGCCGGAGGCACAATGAAAATCAATGCACTGGTTGCACATAATGCAACCGCACCCCTGACGTCCGATAGCGTCGCGCTGCGCCCGCTGCAAAAACAGGATGTCAAAATTGAGATCCTCTATTGCGGCGTCTGCCATTCTGATCTGCACATGGCGCGTAATGAATGGGGCGTCAGCCGCTATCCGCTGGTACCGGGACATGAGATTGTTGGCCGGGTAACGGAGGCGGGCAGTGAAGTCAGCAAATTCAGGCCAGGCGATCTGGTTGGCGTTGGCGTAATGGTGGATTCCTGCCGGACCTGCCATTTCTGTCAGCAGCATGAAGAGCAATATTGTGAAGCGGGTTTTACCGCGACCTATAACGGAACCGACAAGTACACCGGCGGCACCACCTGGGGAGGATACGCTGAGAGCGTAATTGTCGATGAGCACTTCGTGGTCGCCGTTCCGCAAAATCTGCCACCAGCCGGGGTAGCACCGCTTCTCTGCGCCGGGGTTACGGTCTGGTCGCCATTACGCCATTTCAATGTTAAAGCAGGCGACCGTGTGGGCGTGGTTGGACTGGGCGGACTTGGACACATGGCGGTTAAGCTGGCCAGCGCAATGGGGGCAGACGTCACTCTGTTTACCACTTCTGCCGCCAAGCGCGACGATGCACTGCGCCTGGGGGCCAGTCGGGTAGTGGTATCTCGCAATGAGGAGGAGATGGCAGCCTGCCAGACTTCGCTGGATATCATCATCAATTGCGTGGCAGCTCCGCACGACCTTAATCCCTATCTTGCCACGCTGAAAACCAATGGACGTATGGTGCTGGTAGGTATTCCGGATCGGCCACATATTTCGCCGGATATCACCCCAATGGTTTTCCGCAGGCTGAGCATCACTGGCTCTTCAATCGGCAGCGTACAGGAAACGCAGGAGATGCTCGATTTCTGCGGCCAGCATAATATTGTGGCGGATATCGAGACTATTACCGGGGATGAGATAGAACAGGCATTTGAGCGTATGCTACGCGGCGATGTGCACTATCGTTTTGTCATCGATATGCAAGCGACTCAATGGTAAGTCTATGATTAACAGCGATTTCAGCCTGAAATCGCCAACAGAGGCTCTTCAGGTGACATGTTAAACGATGTAATCTGAAAAAAATAATCTCTTAAGCCGGGCTTTACTGGCAGTCTGAATAGTGCAGCATTTATTTCAGGCTGTCAGATTTATCCAGCTTATCTGTTTGATAAGTATAATTATTTTATCAATGAAAGGATGATGGTAAAAACAGCCGATGTGCGCCAGCGTAATTACATAAGCACGGTAACTTCAATCGATAAGGGGGAAGCGTCAAAATAATTCGCTGTCTGCGCCTTTTTCCCGATAAACTGCAGTTCCTGTTGATCAGATTTATCTTAGAATGAACTATTACACCCCTGATGATGATCATCTGAAAAAACGATCGAGACGTTTCGTCCGGCGCATGTTTTTTATGCGTCAGCTCGGTACTGTACTCTGTTTCTTTCCTATTCTTTCTGTGCTGCTCGATACGCAGCGCGAGCTGTTCTACAGTGCTTTACTGTTCATTAATGCCTTTGCCTGGCCGTGGCTTGCCTGCCAGCGTGCACTGCGCGCTGAAGATCCGACCAGCGCTGAACGTAACAACCTTACGCTCGATGCCGCTTTTGGCGGGATATGGGTGGCGCTGATGTCGCTCACTCCGGTGCCCTCGGTGATTATCATGGCCGTACTGGCCTCAGATCGCTATGCGGCGGGAGGCAGTACGCTTCTCATCTCCGCTATTAAAGCGTTTATAGTGGCTTTCCTGTCGGTGTGGATACTCGATGGTGCACGGATAGAGAGTGCCTTTACGACGCAGACGGTGTGGCTGACGCTGCCGCTCGCCAGCTGTTACATGCTGGCGCTGAGTATCGCTTCTTATAATCTGACCTGGCAGCTGCGCAAGCGTAATCGCGAACTGGAGCGCGTAGCTCTGATGGATCCGGGCCTGCAGATCCCTAACCGACGGCTATTTGAACGACGGCTGGAGAGTGAGTTTTTAAGTACGCGGCGTGGCGACAGTAACGGCTATCTGCTGCTGCTGGATCTGGACCATTTCAAGGCCGTCAATGACACCTGGGGGCATGAAGCCGGAGACTTTCTGCTGGCAGAAATTTCCGCTCTGCTGCGCAACTATGTCGGTATTCAGGATATACCCGCGCGTCTGGGAGGTGATGAGCTAAGCGTTATTGTTCACCATGCCAGTGATGAAACCGTGGTTGCTCTCGCCAGGCGACTGCGTGAAAAAATAGCGCAGGTTGCTTTGCCTGCCGCTCCTGATTTTCACTGCACGGTTAGCATCGGTATCGCTCCTGCGAGCAGCGCTGATTCTCTGCGCGACTGGCTGCGCCATGCGGATGAGGCCCTCTATCAGGTAAAGCGGGCAGGGCGTAACGACGTTCTGCTCTGGAGCTGAGTAACACAAGTCTGCGCCAGGCTAACGCAGCTGGCTGTCTTTACTGCCCCGGCGATTATAACCGCTACTGCTGGCTTCTTTCTTATCCAGTTCAGACTGACACTGGATACAGTAGCGTACGCCGGGCAGTGCCGCGCGACGTGCTTCGGGTATCGGTTCTCCACACTCATCACAGAAGCGTGCACTGTCACCCTGCTTAAGATGACTTCGCGCCCGGGCGATAGCATCATCAACCGTCGCATCAATCTGTTTCTGGACTGCGCCATCTTCCGACCAGCCACCTGCCATAAAGCCCCCTTATCGTTGCTGAATATTAACTATAGTCAGCGGTGATGCACGCGTCGCACTTTGCGTGCGGTTGCAGTCATCCCTCATTGCTGCCTCCTCAAACGAAATACCCGGCATTTGCGCAGGCAACGATAAGATGCATCATTAATGCAATTTTTCTTTATTAAATATAGAGTTAGGTCGTTTATTATTTAAAATGCGTTGTAGTATGGGTTTATATTTTTAATAAAAGTGTACAAAGGGTTGTGCGTTGTACAAATATATCCATTCATGTTGCTGGTTAATAAAAATGCCATTTGTAAGTCAGTCAGAAAATATAGAACGTTTTTTTGTTAATAAAGCGAAGCGGTAAAAAAGGGTATCGATCAAGTTTTAATCGAAAATTCTTCTCCGAATGAAAAAATAACTCTCCTGACAGGTTAATTCTTTCGCGTAAGCGAAGCGTAAACGATGTCAGGAGAGTGTCATTTTCAGAATTAAATGAAGTGCAGAGATATCGGGCTCTGTATAAGTTTACTTACGACGGCTGATCTTCCCTCCTTTTCTGCCCGCTTCAATAGCCCGTTCAGGATCGTTTCTGAAGTTGCCACCGCTGACCTGGCCGCCCTTGCGGCCTGCCTCGGCAGCACGTTCTTTGTTAGCAGCAAAGTTACCTGCACCACCGCGGCGTGGTTTGGTTTTTTCAGCTTCTTCCGGGTTATTGCTGGAATCCTGCATTTTTTCCTCTCTGTTCATGCTGACTTGTGGCAAAAATAAATGTAGCGCTGTTTTTACCATGTTCAAGACAGAATTTATCCTGACTTTTTAATTTACGACGGGTCGTTTGTTTAAGTAAGAATCGATCTTAAGCGATTCTGTTATCTTAATCTAACGCAGGTGAATAGTTAGCATTTTACTTTGATAAAGGAAAGCGTTCTTTGCGTCCTGAAAAGGTTTAATGAAAAGTTGTGACAATTAGCCGGGCACAGCATTACGTCATGCAATAAAAGGGTGCAGGTATTCATTTGCGCTTCGTTTATTTTTTTCGTGACAGAGTATTGAGGACCGGAACATAAGCCGGGACTAAAAATAGACAGAAAATGATAGATGATAACAGGCGTGTTTATCGGGGCAGGGGAGGCCAGGCTGCTGGCCGGGTCAGCAGCCGGCTGTTCAGAGATCGATTGTCAGGCTGACGGTATGGCTGCGGGAGCAGCAGAGTGCAATACACTGGGAGGGCGCCGCTTTTTCTTTGTCAGACTGAACCGTATCGCGATGGTCCGGCTGGCCTTCAGTAACAGGTGTCAGACAGGCTCCGCACATACCCATTTCACATGACAGCGCAACCTCCACACCCTGTTCAGTCAGCACTGCTGCAATGGAACGGTCCGGCGGAACCAGCCAGCTTCTGCCCGATCGCGCCAGGGTTATAGTGAACGCTGCGCCTTGCTCAGTTACCTGCTGCGGTGCGGCTGCTTTAAATGCCTCTGTATGAATCGCCTCAGGAGGCCAGCCGCAGGTTTCAGCCTGAAGCTGCAGATGGGACATAAAAGGCAGCGGACCACAGAGATAGATATGTGCGCCGGGCTGATAGCGAGCGATACTCTCAGGCTGATGAGTGCGGGCGCTGACACCCTCACTGCTGTACCAGATGTGACAAACGCCGTGCGCAAAATTCTGGTTCAGGAGTGCTGCAAACGCCTCATCGCCCCGCTCTCTGAGATAATAGTGCAGTTCAAACGCCTGGCCTGCTGCCTCCAGCGCCTGTGCCATCACAGAAAGCGGAGTAATGCCGATGCCTGCGGCCAGCAGGATAACCTTCCTGGCAGCGACCAGCGGAAAAAGATTACGTGGCGGAGAAATAGCAAGCTGCATGCCCGGGCGCAGCGTTTCATGTATGTAGCGCGACCCACCGCGCGACTCAGCCTCAAGCGCCACACAAATTTCATAGCAGTCACGTCTGTTTTCCGCTCCGGTCAGTGAATATTGCCGGATCATTCCCGGCTGCAGATGCACATCAATGTGCGCACCTGCCTGCCATGCGGGCAGCAATTGCCCGTCTGTCGTCATCAGCCTGACGCTCAGGTTACGGCGGCCCTGACGCCAGATGCCGTCTGTCACCACATTAATCAGTTCGTTCATTGCCGCCCCTCACACCAGAAAAAATTCACCAAATCCCATACGTTTTAGCCCGCGCCGGTAGGCCACTGAACTGCGATCGGCCGGAATATGCGCCTCCAGCGTAAGATCCAGCGGCAGACGTTCAGGGCGCTGGGTCTCCACCATCAGCCGATCCTCCTCAAAAACGCGCAGGTTAAAGGCGTGCACCTCTTCCGGAGGAATGTGCAGATCAAAGTTGCGTGCGATAGGCGCAAACATGCGCGTCTGGCGGGCTGAAACCGGAGAGGCCGCATTCATGATTGTCAGGCGGGCGTCGCCAGGGAAGAAAATGGTCAGCGTGGCCGTAAAGGGCAGATGCATCTCAAAACGTCGCAGCCACTCAAAGCCGTCGGGCGCCTGCTGCGGGCTGCCGGCAGCAAAATTACTGACGGTACTCCAGTAGTCCACGCTGAAGCCGTAGTCGGTTTCAACCGGGTTATATGCCGGCACCAGCTGGTTAGCCGCATCGGCAAAGGTGTCCGTATGCACCCAGGCAAAATGCGCGACGTCCAGAAAGCCCTCTACCTGGCGGCCGGCAAAGCCTGCGACATCAAATCCAGGGCAGTTGATTTGCTGAAACCCGCTGTCATCCCAGTGCGGCATCGTCGGCAGTTTTGCCGGCTGTTGACTGTCGGGCGCCAGACAAACCCAGATCAGTCCAAAACGTTCCGTCACGGCATAAGAGGTAAGATGCAGTTTGGCAGGCACCGGCTGGTCCGGACTCGATGGAATACGGTTACACCGGCCATTTTCCCCAAAACGCAGGCCGTGATAGGGACAGATAATGCCCTCATCATCATGGAAACCCAGCGTCAGCGGTACGCCACGATGTGGACAGATATCACGTGCGGCCACCACGTCCCCCTTAATCCGATACAGCACCAGCTGTTCATCCAGCAGAGTCGCCTTCACCGGCGCGCTGCTGATATCGCCGCTGCGCGCAACAGGATGCCAGTGGCGCGCAAGGCGCAGCCAGTCTTCGGGATCAAAAGTGCAGTGGGCGGGCGGTGTCGGACCGGACATAGTTATCTCCTGATAATCAGTTCACACAGCGTGATAAACATAATGTTTGTCAGGACATTGTTATTACGCTTCTGTGTTACGATCCATCGCTAAGATTACAGTCTGCTGTTGCAAAAAAGTGTACAGGTGCACGATGAGCCCATTCTCCCGCTTCGCTCTCTATTTTACCGAAGTCGCCCGCAGCGGCAGCCTGCGCAAAGCGGCAGAAAAGCTGCACGTGTCGGCCTCTGCGATCAACCGGCAAATTTTGCAGGCAGAGGCCGCCTTTAACACGCCGCTGTTTGAGCGTCTGCCTGAGGGTCTGCGTATGACCACTGCCGGAGAGTTGCTCTACAGCGATCTCACGCGCTGGCAGCGCGAATTTCGCGTTACGCGTCAGCGGTTCGATGAGATACAGGGGCTAAAACGCGGCAATGTCACTCTGGGAATGGTGCAGTCTCTGACCCGGGGCCGGATAGCTGAACGGATAGCGGCAATGGCGCAGACGCACCTCTGGCTGAATCTGACGCTTACCGTTGATAACAGCCAGCGCATCAGCCAGCTTATCCGGCAATCTGAAATCGATTTTGGTCTGATCCTCGACCCGGATGGGCAGAGCGGCCTTAATGTACTGGCTTTTGCCGAACTGGAAATGGGCGTGGTGATGAACAACCGGCATCCGCTCAGCACCCGTGACGCTGTCTCGCTCAGTGAACTGAGTCACGAGCGGCATATTCTGCCGGGCGACTCACTGGTTGTTCATGAGCGCGTCACTGCGCTCTATCACCGGCAGGGATTCCAGCCTGAAAATGTAATCGGCTGTAATGATATACGGCTTATCCATACGCTGGTGGCGCAGAACAGCGGTATCTGTGTGCTGAGCCTGCTGGATGTCATGACCGAGGTTGAACAGGGTGAGTTAAGCTTCGTACCGCTCAGGCACAGCGTTATGCGCCCCCTGACGCTGGCCTTATGCACCGCACCGTCGCGACAGCTTTCGCGCGCGGCGCAGATGCTGATTCAGCAGATGACAGAGGTGATTGACGCGATGAGTGTCACTCAGCGCTAAACCGGAGAGTAGCTGCCGGTGCCATCCGGCCAGGGTGTAAGAAGATCAAAGCCGTTATCCGTAACCGCAACGGTATGCTCCCACTGCGCGGAGAGGGAACGATCTTTGGTCACTACCGTCCAGCCATCACTCAATACGCTGGTTGCCGCTTTCCCGGCGTTGATCATGGGCTCAATAGTAAAGATCATGCCGGGTTCCAGCGCCAGGCCTTTACCGGCCGTACCATAATGAAGCACCTGTGGTTCATCATGATAGATCCGTCCGGTGCCATGACCGCAATACTCGCGCACAACCGAGAACCCTGCGCCTTCAGCTACCCGCTGGATGGCTGCACCGATATCGCCCAGCGTGGCGCCGGGTTTAACCACGTTGATACCCGCTACCATAGCATCGTATGTGATATCCACCAGTCGTCTGGCACGAACTGAAGGCTGGCCCACAAAGTACATGCGACTGGTATCGCCATACCAGCCCTCTTTGATGACCGCGACATCAATATTAATGATATCGCCCTCTTTCAGTCGTTTCGGGCCGGGGATACCGTGGCAGACTACATGATTAACTGACGTGCAGACCGTGCGGGTATAGCCGTGATAGCCGATATTTGCCGGCGTGATGTTTAAAACATCAACGATATAATCGTGACAGAGACGATCCAGTTCGTCGGTGCTGATACCCGGCTTCACATGAGGCCCAATCATCGCCAGTACGGCAGCAGCGGCCTGGCCCGCGGCGCGCGCCTGTTCAATTTCAGCGGCATTATGGAGCGTAATATTCACGATGCTTTCTCCTGAGTCAGAAAGAGAGGATGGTTTAAGAGTGCGGCCAGGTCGCTGCCCCCGTCGCGCTCTATGCGCATGAGCAGCCGGACCAGCGCCTGATGATCTTTGTCAGGATAGAGTTCCGCCAGCATGCCCATTTTCATCCAGTGTTCCGCCTGTGCGTTGACTGAACGGCTCAATGCGCCGCTGGCGATACGCAGATTTTCGTGCATCATATCGGAAATTTTCACAATGCCCATCGCTGTGCCTTATATGTTTTATATATGAAGCATATACTACCCGCAATAAAGAAAGAAACAAGGTGCCTGCAGCGAATACAACAAAGCCGCAGCCGTTAAGGCAGTGGTAAAACGCACATCAGGCCTGTTAATTGTTTACTCTTTATCCTGAAGCGAGCCTCTCAGAGATGCAGTAAAAAATTTCAAGTATCAGTTTAACGTTTTATTATTCATGTGGTTAGAGAGAAGGGAAGGCTCTGGTCCGATGTTAGTGACGGATTGTTTCTGAATGGACATAAATTTTGTAGTATCTTTTTAGCGGTATGAAAAGCCCTTTCTCCAGATGTAAACTGACCCGGCGACCGCAAATATGAACAAAGCAGATGATAGTGAATGGGTAGACATAGTAATAGGCGAGGCGGTAATGGCTCTGTTCAATGAGGAGTTACCCGTCTCTTATGATGCTTTGCTCAGCAAATTGCAGGAGATGCTGGCAGCAGAGAAGAGCGCCGCAAAAACCCGTTCACTGTTTTTTGCCATCCGGGAAATCCAGGGAGCAGAGCACCCGGCGATTAACGTGGCATCAAATGAACAGACTTTGCACTAAACGTTGAGGCGTACCGCTCCGTCATGACTTATTGCTTTCTGGCTGTCAGGGCGCGCGCCGCGCTCGCGTAGATCTCTTTCATCCCATCCAGCGCCTCTTTTTCCTGCTGGCGCAGACGCGTCAGAATGTTATCCGTACTCAAAGGCTGCCCTGATTTACGTAAAAACGAAACGGCGCGCCCGATGACGGCATGAATAGCACTGTTGTTATCCAAAACGCTGAGTTTCACGCTTTATCCTTCTGCCTGGTTTTCTGATATTCATGGCTGCCACTACATACTCTGCACAGATCAATTCCTGAGCAGAGTGCTTCTTATTTGCGCTCAGGGCAGTGCCCGATGCAGCTTCTCCCGCAGGGCTGCCACTCTTACGGTAAGATCGTGCAACTCTTCATAGGGGGTATCCATTACCGATATCATATCGGCGGGCACGCCGGCGGCTTTGCTTTTAAGCTGCAGCCCTTCATGCGTCAGAAAAATGCGTACCCGGCGTTCGTCTCCTCCCGCATCACGTTTGCGCAAAATAAAACCGGCCGCTTCAAGTCTCTTCAGCAGCTGGCTGAGCGTGCCGGAGTCCAGCCGCACACGTGCGCCAACCTCCGATACTGTCACCTCATCTTTTTCCCACAGCGCCAGTAAAACCAGATACTGGGGATAGGTAAGCCCAAGCGGTTTTAGTCTGGACTGATAAAGCTTGGTCATCGCCAGCGATGCAGAGTAGAGCGCAAAACAGAGAAACTGGTCGACGGTGACCGGTGCATCAGAAAGCGCACCATCATGCTCACCGCTTTGATCATTTATATCAGTACACATTCACAATCCATTTTAGTGAGCTGGCCGGCAGGGAAAACGCACGCTGCGTCCGGGCAGCCACAAGTATTGAATCAAATTAAATTGATGTCAATGTAACCTGACACAAACGCTGTCGCCGTCGCGGGTCTGGCAAACTGGCCTATGCTTACAGCCGGAGGCCGATATGTGTGGACGATTCGCGCAGTACAGCAGCAGAGATGACTATTTTATGGCGCTGGGTATTGCGCCGGACGAAATCCAGTACGATCCGTTGCCCATCGGGCGCTACAACGTTGCGCCTGGTACCCGGGTATTACTGCTCAGCGAACGCGAAGAGGCGCTGCAGCTGGATCCGGTCTACTGGGGATATGGACCAGAGTGGTGGCATAAGCAGCCTTTGATTAATGCCCGCAGCGAAACCGCGGCCAGCGGCCGGATGTTTAAGCCTCTCTGGGAACAGGGCCGGGCGATAGTGCCGGCTGATGGCTGGTTTGAGTGGAAAAAAGAGAAGGGGAGAAAACAGCCGTTCTTTATTTATCACCAGCGTAAAACGCCGCTGTTTTTTGCTGCCATCGGTAAGGCGCCGTTTAATCACGTTCAGGGGCATGAAGGCTTTGTCATCGTGACCGCCGCCAGCAATAAAGGCATGGTCGATATCCACGATCGCCGCCCGCTGGTTCTGACCGCAGAAGGCGTTCATGAATGGCTGAGCAGCAGCACCTCTGCGCGTCGCGCGCAGGAGATTGCTCATGAAGCTGCTGAGCCGGAAGAGGCATTCTGCTGGCATGCGGTGACCACGCGGGTAGGCAGCGTACGTCAGCAGGATGCTGAGCTGATTGAAGAGATCGTGCCGGAAAAGTAGTGGCTGATACATTTTATCTATTGAAATGAAAACCGGTGTCCGGTTGCAGCCAGCGGTATGCCATTCAATAATCGAAGCATGACAACTTATCGCGTTAGAGTCGGGTATCATAACCCGTCAGCCCTGACTTTCAGGCAACTTGATGAACTGCTGGAGCCGCAGCGTTTCTGGCGTACTGCTACTCACACCAGTCGCTTCCGGTACTATATGGAGTATGAGTATGAATCTGACGTACGTGACCTGTGCGCAGTCTGCGCGCTGGCTTACTCTCAGGCCTGCCGCGTGCGGCGGTGTCCGCTGGTATTAGTTGAGGAAATGTCTGCCGCTGTGACGCAATAAGTTGTGCGTACCGATGTTCTCTGCGGCGCAACAGGCGCAGCGGCATTCAGAATTGGCTCAGTGAGCCAGGCCGTTTTTTTACCTACGCTTCTTTCTGTATTTATTCACAGAGGAAGCATAAATGACGAACGAACTCAGCAGGAAACCCGTTGCCGATCGTGCCGAGGCAGACGCATTTTTCCCCTCCGACTACTCGCGCGATCGGTTTACCTCTCCTCTATCCGATCTGGAGGGCGCAGACTATCCGGCGCCCGGCGACGGAAGCAAAAAAATTCTGGTCCTGTGTGCTGATGAACGCTATCTGCCGCTGGAGAACGATACGCTGTTTTCAACCGGCAATCATCCGGTGGAAACGCTGCTGCCGATGTATCACCTGCATCAGGCGGGCTTCGGTATCGACATTGCAACGCTCTCTGGTCAGATGGCAAAGTTTGAACACTGGGCCATGCCCGGAGAGGATGAAGCGGTAATACAATTCTATCAGCGCTACCAGTCAGCCTTTCGCTCTCCGCTCAGGCTGGCAGATGTGTTAGCGTCCCTCTCTCCTCATAGCGACTACGCGGCAGTGTTTATCCCGGGCGGGCATGGCGCGCTGATCGGCTTACCGGAGAGTAAAGAGGTGGCGACATTGCTTCGCTGGACGCTGGAAAACGACCGCTATCTGATCTCACTCTGTCACGGCCCGGCGGCGTTTCTTTCACTCGCCGGGTCCGACAATCCGCTGGCTGGCTATGAAATCTGTGCTTTCCCTGATGCCATTGATAAGCAGACGCCGGACATAGGCTATATGCCAGGCCATCTTACCTGGTACTTCGGTGAGAAGCTGCGCGCAATGGGTCTTCATATTATCAATGAAGATATCAAAGGTACGGTACATCGCGATCGCAATGTTATAACGGGCGACAGCCCTTATGCTGCAAATGCGTTAGGCAAACTTGCTGCAGAAACGTTGCTGAAAGCTTACGGTTAAGGCGTCTGATTTCCCAGGCCCTGACAGGCATCTTTGTCAGGGCTGATATTTCTTCCTGATTAAAATTTAAATCGTAAACGTATTTCTCTGTTTTATTTTTTATAAAAAATAAGCTGTTTATCGGCGAGGTTAGCTAAAACTTTAGCACTTTATTATAATATAAGCTTTTCCGATATATAACGAGCCAGGGTGTTTTTGACATACCTGCTTTAACTTTTATCTTGTTGTTATTAAATGATTTATGTTTATTTGGCTTTGGCAGTTACGCAAGAATATATCGTCAATACACTTCCTGTAAAATAACCCTGAGCAATCTATAATTTTTCACTTCATCAGTGCCTGCAATAACCGGCAGGCCCGGATGCAGAGTGGCTATCTCATGGATGAGCAGATTGCACCGTTTAATAACAATAATTTTTATTCAGAATTGCTCACTTAAGGCTCACCCAGGAATATTGCATGAAAAAGATACTTAACACGATTAATTTGCCAGCGAAGTTTATTTTGCTGGGACTGTTTGCTCTCGGGCTGTTTATATTTCCAACCTGTCTGTTTATTCAAAGCGGGAACCAGGCCATTGATGCAAAAAAGCTTGAGCTTACCGGCATACCGGTTGAAAAGAAGATGCTGTCACTGATTAACCTGGTCCAGCGCCATCGGGCAGAAAGCGCTATTGCTATTGCGAGTGACGATCCAGCCCGAGCGTCACGCGTGGCGCTGGCAGAGGAGGCCGATGCGCTCTACAGCGGTGTAGTGACTGTACTGGGCGATAACGCGGAGGCTGCGCAACCGCTGGCGCGTTTGAATAAAGCTGACGGCGAGTGGAAAAAACTGCAGGCAGAGTTGGGCAATAAGCAGCTTTCGCTGGAAGCGAGCCTCAGCCAGCACGCCAGTCTGATTCAGACATTGTTAATAGCCAATCAGGACATCCTGGATTTTTACGGCTTGTCACTGGACAGCGACTTAAATACTTATCAGCTTATTGTCAGCATTTTCAACCGGTTGCCGCTATTAACAGAAACCCTCGGGCAGATCAGAGCAAGCGGCACATCGCTGATTGCGTCTGGCATGGGCGCATCAGAGGCAACGCTCAGCCAGATGGACTTCCGGCTGCAAAACGGCAACGTAGCGCTGGAGCAGTTCAGCAACAATATGGATAAAGTTTTTACTATTGAACCGGCGCTAAAAGCGCTGTTTGCCAGCGGAGAGACCACCGCCGTGCAGCAGGCGCAGGATGCACTGGCGCTGGCCAATACTATTTTTGTATCCAAAACCAAAACTGTCACGCCGGCAGAATATGTCCGGGTATTCACTGAGGCGATCAATCAATTTGCCACACTGGGAACACAGAGCGCCGATCGGCTTTCGGTTATGCTTAGCCAGCAGATTGATGCACGCCGTCATGCGCAATATAGCCTGCTGGGCGTACTGTTCGCGGTGGCGTTACTGGCTGTCTGGGTTGCCGTTATGATATCCCGCTCGATTACGCGTCCGGTGGAAGAAGCCGTTAATGCTGCCCGTCGCGTGGCAGAGGGCGACCTGACGTGTCCGGTTAACATTACCGGCAGCAATGAAATGGGGCAGCTGCTGCAATCATTGCAGTATATGCAGCAGCATCTTGCCGGGCTGGTCTCAGATATCAAGGAGAGCGCACTGACGATCGCTTCATCCTCTGAAGAGATCGCAAACGGCAATGGAAATCTCTCAGCCCGGACTGAAGAGCAGGCCGCATCGCTGGCAGAGACCGCCGCCAGCATGGAGCAGATGGCATCCATTATCAGTCAGAATGCTGAAAATACCCATCACGCCACGACCATGGCAGAAGCGGCAACGCAGGCTTCATCGCTCAGCGGAGAGGCAATGTCGTCAGTGATGGACACCATGGGGCGTATCCGGGGCAGCTCGGCCAAAATTGAAGAGATCACCAGCGTTATCGACAGTATCGCTTTCCAGACAAACATTCTGGCCCTCAATGCGGCAGTAGAGGCAGCCAGAGCAGGGGAATCGGGTAAAGGCTTTGCCGTCGTCGCAGCAGAAGTGCGCTCGCTGGCGCAGCGTTCCGCTTCTGCTGCCAAAGAGATTAAAGAGCTGATTGCGCACTCGGTCAGCCACGCCGAAGAGGGAATGGTGATGGCCAGAAATGCCGGTGACAAAGTGAAACAGAGCGTAGATGCTATTGGACAGACGGCGCAGCTTATCCGCGATATATCTGCCTCCTCTCAGGAGCAGAGCAGCGGGATTTCGCAAATTAATATCGCAGTAAACCAGATGGATCAGGTGACACAGCAAAACGCAGCGCTGGTTGAAGAGTCTGCCTCTTCAGCAGGCGATCTCGCAGAACGCGCCTCGCGTCTGCGTCAGCTGGTGGCTGTTTTCCACACGGCGTAATCTTTGCGACGATGCGGGCGCGTCCCGCATCTGCTCGCGCAGTAAAAAAGCAGAGAATCGTTGCGAACCAACACGATTTGTCAAAAAACTTGTCTGCAGCGGATTACAATCCCACCCCGTTTCGCTTATTTACTGCGCTTCTGTATGATTCTGAAAAAAGGCGATTTTGTGCACTTTTGCTGGTTTTTACTGGAAACGTAGCTTTAATATTGACAGTAATTCAGCCAGATTATTTCAGACAGGATTATACGTAGCTGCCGCCGGCTGATAAAGTAGACAGGTACACTCACGTAAACTGGAGTATTTAATGCTAACCACAATCATTTACCGTAGCCACATCTCTGCGGATGTGCCCGTGAAAATTTTGCCGGGTATGGTTGAGAAGGCGAGTCTCCTGAATGAGTCACACCAGGTTACCGGTATTCTGCTCTTTAACGGTACACATTTCTTTCAGATCCTTGAGGGACCTGAAGAGGGTGTTATGACGATCTACAATCGCATCTGTGCTGACCGTCGTCATCACAATGTGGTTGAACTTATGCGTGACTACTCCCCTTATCGCCGTTTCGGTAATTCCGGGATGGAGCTGTTTGACCTGCGCGAACATGACCAGTCAACCGTACTTCAGGCGGTACTGGATCGCGGTACTTCACGCTTCCGGCTGACCTATGACGATCGGGGCCTGCAGTTCCTGCGCACGTTTGTTGAATCGCGGGAAAAAGAAAACTATTTCGAAGTGCTGCCTGCCGATCTGTGGGATTTTATTCCCGACATGACGGGATCGCTTCAGGAAGAGCACGGCATTCATTTCCGCCCGGTTGTGGATCCACTCGGCCGCGAGATCACCGCACTGGAGGCTATTTCCGATAGTCCGCAGAGCGCAGGTGAAGATGAAGATAAGTATATTGCTAATCTGAACGCCGTACGCATGGCGCTGATGAAGGCGGGCAAAGCCTGTCCGGATGGCATGACGCTCTATCTGACTATTCTGCCTATGACGCTGGTTGCGGTGCCTAACGCGGTTGACACTATCACGGACGCCATTAAAAACGCCGGACTGGTGCCGGAACAGATTATTCTGGGCGTCAGTGAAACGGAAGTTATCCCGGGCCTGAATGATTTTACCGAAGCGGTTAAGCAGCTAAAACAGGCAGGCATCAGCCTGTCGATTGATAACTTTGGTGACGGCTCTGCCGGGCTTTCACTGCTGACTCATGTGCAGCCCGATCGCGTGCGTATTGCTTCCGGAATTATTCGCGATGTTCATCGCAGTGGTCCAAAGCAGGCTGTCATTCAGGCTATTATCAAATGCTGTTCAGCGCTCGAAATCAACGTCATCGCTTCTGGTATTGAACAGCCGGAAGAGTGGATGTGGCTTGAGGCTGCAGGTGTTATCGACTTCCAGGGCTCGCTCTTTACCCCGCAGGGCACATCCGTGTCATGGCCGGAATATCGCGCGGCGATGTAACGCTTACTCTTTCACTATCAGTATCAGTCTGACCGACCGGCACATCAAAAGCCGGTCGGTTGTTTTTTGTCATACCCTTTCCGGCTCTGCTCTTTTTTCAACCAGAAAAGATCTTTTCTGACAGCACTGCTGCGATAAATATGTGAAATTTATAAGAAACGCTCAGGCTCGCTGCGGTTCAGGGTTACACACTAAAATTCTGTGGTAAACTTTGCGCCCCCGAACCTGCAGGCGGACACATCATGAAAAAAGAATTTGAAGAAAAGATGACGGAAATTTTGATCGGTGAGGCGGTTACTGACTTACTTGATGCTAATGCAGCCATTTCATGGACCGCTTTACTTGATCGTCTGCGCGCTGGTCTTGATAAAGAGACCGATGAGCATCGCATCCGTGCCGGATTGCGTGCTATCGACGAAGTCAGACGTGAAATGCAGGTTAGGGCGTCTGAAAAAGCGATCGGGACTGAATCTGATATACGGCCTGCACGCGGAAAAATGCATTAAAATTGATTTAAATCAAAGACGCTCTAAGGTCTGACGCTAAATTGTTTCCCGGGAACAATTTCTGTTAGACTGTATGCTTATCCACCTACGGACGGAGGTCATGTGAAAAATGACGCAGCCGCCGAAGATATCTACGCCGTTATTGGAACGGTTGTGGCGCGCCTTCTTAAGCCGGACCAGCATCTGACTCTGCATGAGATTACTACTGCACTGCATCACATGGGTGAGACAGCGACAGGGCAGGATGTTCGTGAGGCCTGCCGTAAAGCTGTCATTTTGCTTGCTCGTCAGATGCACTAACTAAAGCTCACGCAGTATTAACGATCAAACAACAGTCCAATCAGTGCCTGATAATGCTGCTCTTCTTCGGCGCTGGTTGCTGCTTCAAGACGACCAAGCAGTTTTGTGCATAACGCCTTACGGTTAAGGTTTTTGCCTGAGGTCAGAATTTCAACTACCAACTGTCCCAGCGTTTCCTGCTGGCTCAGAGTGGAAGCTTTGTTGAAATAGTTAGCGATGTCACTAGCGGATGATGGATGCTGTACCATATTCTGACGCATAGTTAGCCTCGTTGTAATAAGTAAGTTGTACTGACAGAGGTAAAGTTATACAACTAACTTTTACTTGTACAGCTTTTTCTGCCACTAATTTATCGCCTGCGATCTTTTCATTATTATTTTTCTTTTATATCAAATAGTTAAATGAAATTTTTTTGAGTGAAAATTTTACTTCTTCTTTGTACAGCTTCTGCATTGAGACGTGTACAACGTGGTTGCGCTGATATTCTGCTAACTCTCTTCATCGTCACCTGAGGTAAAACGTATCGGTTTAGCCGATAACGCTGCCTGTTCATGACGTAGTGCCTGGGCCTGCCACTCTGTCTGAGTTTGGTGAATTCGCTCAGGCTGTACAAAATTTTTCAGCCAGCTTCTGGCATCGGCAATTTGTGCCAGACGCTCATCGTTCTCTTCTCTCTCTGCCATGCGACCCAGCTCTGCGATCAGGGCCTGAACGCTGATATCCCGATCGCCCAGTGCCAGATTGAGTGTCGCTTCGCCAATAATGACGTGACCTACTACCTTTTCATGAAATAACACTTCCGCTCTCCTCATCATAGTTTTGTAATGATTTTAAAGTGTAATGAGCAGCAATACTTCTACAATACGCTGTAAACGATCAGCTGAGTCCCGATGCAAAAAGTATTTGATGATTCTGAGATACAGGTTTGTAACGTACTGATAGTGTGCAGCATCATCTATTCATGCAGTGTAAACCGGCTAAAGGCAGAATAATCTTAAAAAATTTGAACGTTATTCATCGCTGTCTGTTTCAGCTCTGGCGCTTTTTCAGACGTTGCATGCCACTTTTTATAGCCCGCTGATTGCTGATGATTACAGCCTGGTCATGGGGGACAAACCTGAACCCGGTTAACAAAAGCCACGCTTTAGGACAATTGCCCGCTCTATACTCAGGCCTGGGTCTGCATTTATTCTGATAACTGCAACCCTGGCTGGCGTGCTCTGCTTTTACTCTATACGTGTGTTAAGCATGGCACGCGCTTACCTTATTAGCTTTATATCAGCAGAGTAAATTTTGCGCATGCAGGAGGGTGAGAGGTTAATGCTCCGGATTATCAGGAGTGAGGGGAAGGGTACTGATGATCACTCTGCGCAGCAGATGGCTGTCAGGCTGGCTGCCCCAGCAAAAGGTGATCCAGTGTTCACAAAATGCGTGCCAGTCAGAAACCGGCACCAGCGGTTTGTCGCGACGTGTCCCGTCCCACACATAGACATAGTGATCGCGATCGCGCAGTGCCCAGGCAATCATACTCTCCCACATCACCTTTGCCGCATTGGTCTGAGCGCTATCGGTAACAATAATTGAACGCGTATGCAGGAAATAACAAAAAAAGCGACGAGCCAGGCCATGCACCGCCTGTTCATGCTGCGGCTGACGCGTGCGCCAGACCATAATCTGAATGCAGGCGCGTAACGGCGAGGTAAAATCCTCTGTTTCTTCCAGCCTTACTGCATAGACCGTTTCAGGTTTCGGTTCCTGGGTAACCAGCCGGTATTGTTTATCCTCCGGACAGACATAGAGCGCATAGCCAAAGGGAATAATAAAGCCTGGCAGCGTAAATACGCGCGTCTTACCTGTAAGAAAAGCACAGGTATCGTCCCGGTTTGGCACTTCACGGCTCAGAATCTGATTAAAGTGCGTATCAGGTAAGGTGATGGGCATGTGGTTATCCGCTGTCGTACGTTCCAAAAGACCTCCCTGAAAACCGGAGTGGATTTGATCATCAGTTTGAATGAGTAATAAGCTGGTACAGCAGGAAAAAGTGTAGCCGGAGATAAGATTATAAGCGTCTGTTCAGATACGCCGTAGCAGGGCGGAGGTGTCGTCCATGACAGTTTCTCCGGCCGGTAAACGCTTGCGCGTAACCGATAAGGTTATCTTTATCGTCGTCTTCCAGCCGGAGCCGGATTACGTCCATAGGCGTCAGTTCTTTTCGTCGTTCAGGCTTGTCAGTGTCTGCAAATAGGGCACGTGCGGAACAACGTGCTCGGGTTTATCGAAACTTTTCAGCCAGCTTCTGGCCTCTGAGATCTCAATAAGACGGGCATCGCTGCCACCCGCATTTGCCATTGATTCGAGCTCATTAATCAGTGAACGAACGCTGATCTTTTTTTCGCTCAGTGCAAGGCTGAGTGCCGCTTCGCCGATAATGACATGACCTATCTCGTCGTGTTGAATAGACAAACAAACCTCCTTTACGATTGCATGATAACCTCACCACTTACTGTAGGCGTAACGGCAGAATTTGCCGGATATATTTTGAAATTTCCCAAATCAGCTAGCAGAATTTTTTGATCGAACGCTTTTTAGCCAATGAAAATTCTGCGGGCTTTCGCCAGCGACCCTTCTGAAATTCTGCAAAAAAAAAGCCCGCGCAGGGCGGGCTAACAAAATGTTGAAGAGGATTTCTCTCGCTGAAAACGCATCCTGTGTGTTGTTTGCCAGAATAGGCTGGCTCATACACTATAGATGACAAACCATTTTAAATTGGGTTTTAGCTGTAAACCCGACGAAAATCTGCGTTGCTCATCGGACCAGCATAAAATAGGGCAATAAGCTAATCAGGCAGGCTATAAGCAGTTTACAGAAATGGATAACCGGGCCAGAGGTAAGCAGATAACAACAACCCGTGAAATTGACAAAAAAATGCCTCCGCAAGGAGGCAAGGTAGGAGTTACTCAGCTCAGTGCTTAGTTGGATTTCTCACTGAACACTTTAAGAATAGAGAAATTTGTCAGTTTTTCCGACTCGCTTAGTAAAAAATTATACATACAAAACTTATAGTTAGCATGATTACTGATTAACTATATGAATAATATGGCTTTAGTTTGTGATGAAATCGTTTTCTAAGAATTTACTTATATTTTCATTAACCTGCTCATATCACCCTTTCTAATCTTATTCTTCAGGTAGCGACTTTTCTGTGGGTGGATTTTTAACCAGACTCAGTACCGCACACCTTTTGCTTTCATATCTGAAGTGCGCCACCGACTGCAAACCAATACAAATATGCGCCTTAAAAGAGGCGTGATTGTCACTTTTGACAAAAAGCACAGGGTGACGCGTGCTCCATTGAGAGTCATCCTAAAACTTACGTTTCGCTTGATGACTGGCGAGAGCTTGCCAGGCTTAGGAGTGTCATTTCCATCAGATAAGGAGAAATCATGTCACGGTTTGCAGATAAAGTTGTCGTTATTACTGGTGCAGGCTCAGGTATTGGCGCTGCGTCAGCACAACGTTTTGCTGCTGAAGGGGCATCAGTAGTACTGGTGGGAAGGACTGAAGAGAAGCTGCAGAAAGTCAAAGAGGTTTTACCTGCCGGAAAACATCTTGTTGTTCCCTGTGATGTTTCAGATGCCGGGCAGGTCAGGCAGCTTAGTGAAAAGGTGAACCAGCATTACGGGCGCGCGGATGTACTGGTCAACAATGCGGGCAGTATCGTTCAGGGCAAGATCCATGAAGTCTCTCCTGATGACTGGAAAAAGCTGATGGGCACCGATCTGGATGGCGTCTATTACTGCACGCACTACTTTATGCCAGCCCTGCTGAAAACCAAAGGTAACGTTGTCAACATCTCTTCCGTATCCGGACTTGGTGGCGACTGGGGAATGAGCGTATATAACGCAGCCAAAGGCGCTGTGACCAACTTCACGCGCGCACTGGCGATGGACTATGGCTCAGACGGCGTCAGAGTCAATGCTATCTGTCCGGGATTTACGTTTACTGATTTAACGGAAAACGCAAAACAGGATGAGGAGCTGCTGGCACGCTTTTACGACCGCATTCCGCTACGCCGTGCGGGAGAGGCTGATGACATTGCGGGCGCAATTGTCTTTATTGCCAGCGATGATGCGCGCTATATCACGGGCGCTAACCTGCCGGTTGATGGCGGTTTAACGGCATCGAACGGTCAGCCAAAACAGGCCTGATAGCAGCAAAAAAGCCCGCGCAACTGCGCGGGCTTATCTTTGACGTCACACAAACTATGAGCGTGGGATCTCAGACACTTCTTTGACATCAGCTTTATTAATCTGCTGTTTAACGCCGTTGGCATCGACATAACCCAGCAGTCCTGATTCCGCTTCTTTTGGCTTACCATCGCTGACAATAGTACGACCATCATTAGTATGAATCGCATAGGTGGTGCGGGTGCAGCCGGTAAGGGCGGACAGGGCAATAATCGCTGCTACTGGAAGTAAAATAACTTTCTTCATTGTACTCTCCTTGATAGATGGATCAGTTATTCAGTTCACTCATGTTCGTGATTTGATCACGATTGATCTGCTCAGTTTTGCCGGTTTGCGCGTTTTCATACGATACCAGCCCGGTATCGCTATCTACCTGTGGTTTACCACTGGTAATAATGGTGCGGCCATCAGTCGTTTTAATCGCCTGGTTAGACGAGCAGCCGGTTACGGCTAAAAGAGATGTCAGGACTGCGGCAGCAACAACCATTTTTTTCATCATATTTCCCTATTTTCTGGACACGTTATAAGAGGAGCATAGTCCATAATTTCCGGGGGTGGTCTGACCTTGATGATTTTTTTGTGCAATTGATGCGGTGAACAGCAGGGGAGTACGGCCGTAGCGGAGCATATATTTTGCTATCCTTCCGGTGATGCCTGAGAAACAGATAAAGGCAGGCGAACCATCAGAAAAGAGACAGGCTTGTTAAGAAAATTTTGGCTAAAGAGAGGGCTCGCCACGGAGGCGCACTTTATAGCCCGCAGGAAAACGAGTATGCAGCGAGCTGACGCAGATAAAGTAAATAAATATTATCAGGCCGCTTCTGCACGCCCTAAAAGCAGATTGAAAAGATTCTCATAATGCATCTTCTCACTGGCATCTGTACATTTATCCAGCCGGGAAAGTAAAGCGATACAGAGCGCTTTGCGATTAAGAATTTTATCAGAACATAAAATATCTTTAACCATTTCACCCAGCAATTCAAATTCTGTGGACTGACGTATTCTGGCCTGCTCTTCAGCGCTGACTTTATCCATTACGGGAAGATAATGATTCTGGCACATAGTTCTCTCTTATTAATTTAACCGGCTGATGGATCGGCACTGAAGCACTATTAATTCATTTTCCTGGCCAGCAACCGAATAACTTTTTCGCACGCCTGCTGCATTTCAGGGCTGTCCGCTCGTAAGCCTGTTCGGTATAACGCGCCGATGATCTCCTGCAAAGAAAGCGTTTCACCCGGTTTTAAAATCTGTGTAATTACGTCACCCAGTAAAGCGTACATCGCTTCCGCATCTTCTGAATCGTCTTGCTGCACATAACCCCCGTCCATTTTTAAAATTGCTTAATGTTTGTAATATGTCAGGGACGCCTGTTACTGAAAATCGCGACGACAGCACAGTAGCTTAATTAGGAAATGCGTATTTCCTAATAGCGCAGCAGCGTTAATCCAGCAGGCGCAGCGCCATCTTAATAGTTTCTTCGCCATTAGTCACATCCTGAATTTTGCCCACTACGCGCATACCAAACGCAATACAGAGCAGTAAACCGGCAGTCGTATCGGCATCCAGATGACTTGCTATAGAACCATCAGCCTGGCCCTGCTGAATCAGCGACATCAGGAAAGCGCGGTTGCGCAGCACTGCCTGGCGTACCAGATGAGATAACTCTTCATCAAGCGTCTGCAGCTCCACGGTGCTGCCCACCACCAGACAGCCGCGCCGTCCCTCTATCTCGCTGGCGGAATCGAGATAGAACTGGAGTAGCTCAGCGACGCGTTCACGACCCGTAGAGAATGCGTTCAGACGTTCGCGCAGATCGGTATTGCGAATGGCAATGTAGCGCTCGAACACGCGCAGAAAAAGCGAGCGCTTGTCCTGAAAAGCTTTGTAGATACTCCCCGCAGTAAGCTGCATAGCATCACCAAGATCGGCAATAGAGGCAGCGTGAAACCCTTTCTGGCGGAAAATGATCATCGCATTATCAAGCGCAACATCAATATCAAAATTGCGCGGCCTGCCGCGTTCGCGGGGAGCTGTGGCAGAGGATTTTACTGGTGGCATTTTCAGCCCTTATGAAGCGATTATTTCCAAATTA
The DNA here is from genome assembly GCF_011752675.1 of Pantoea sp. Acro-807. Classification (NCBI taxonomy): domain Bacteria; kingdom Pseudomonadati; phylum Pseudomonadota; class Gammaproteobacteria; order Enterobacterales; family Erwiniaceae; genus Pantoea; species Pantoea sp. Acro-807. Next base: position 298,542 of record NZ_VWXE01000004.1, read on the forward strand.
TCCCGGTTGCGTCCGGGCCGGTCAACGCCGGAGATTTGCGCTAGAGTTAAGTGGTTAAATTACATCGTATTGCGATAAATATTTCAGCCTTTGTGACAGGGGGATCAGCATGAAAGATGTCTTTATTGTGGGTGGTGCAGGAAAGATTGGTCGTGAGCTGGGTCAGCAGCTGACCCATGCCGGCGTGACGGCACGGGCGTTGTGTCGTACCGCTGAGCAGGAAGCCAGCCTGCAGCAGCAGGGTATCCAGGCTGTCAGAGGCGACCTGGTTGCCCTCGATGAACAGCAACTCACCGAACTGATGCAGGGATGTGGAGTCGTGGTCTTCACCGCTGGTGCCGGCGGAAAAGGCGGAGAGGCGATGACAAATGCCGTTGATGGCGACGGGCTGGCTAAGTCAGTTGCAGCCGCACAGCGGGCCGGTATTAAACGCTTTATTCTGGTCTCCGCCTTTCCGGAAGCGGGGCGTGGCAGGCAGCTTTCTGACACTTTTGAAAACTATATGCGCGTAAAAAAACAGGCCGACGTGGTTCTCGCCGCCAGCGCGCTTGAATGGGTTATTCTGCGTCCCGGCACGTTAACAGATGAGCCGGCAACCGGCAAAATCAGCGCCGGACCGGCAATTGCCTATGGCACGATTGCCCGTGCCGATGTTGCAGCCACCCTGGCGGCGCTGGTCCATCAGCCTGCCGTATCCCGCGTCATTATTGAGCTGACGGCGGGAGAGACACCCATTGCAGAGGCGATAGACGCGCTGGTTTCACGCTAACCGGTTCAGCCGCGAGGAGACGTTATGGCACATTTACCGGATGCGCATCTGCAGGCAATCTGGCAAAAGCTGACTCATGCGGTCAGCGCGCGCTCACCCTTTACCCTGATGCAGCTGGCCAGCGTGGCAGAGAATGCACAGCCTAAGATCAGAACCATAGTGCTGCGCGATTTCAGCCTCGCGCCAGCTTCCTTACTGTTTACCACTGACGTGCGCAGCGCCAAAGTGCAGGAGATGAGAGATAATCCGCAAGTTTCGCTGCTGGGCTGGGATGCGGAGAACAGCTTTCAGCTGCGTCTTGAGGGTAAGGCAGGCTGCGTGGATGAAGGCGAACTGCGCCGTACCGTCTGGCAGAAGCTGCGGCCCGCTGCGCAGCAGTTATTTTACTCGCCTGATTCACCCGGTGAGATCCTTGATGATCCGGATGCGCTGCGTAGCGGACACGCCTCCGCTTCGTTAGCTGACCCCCCGGAAAATTTTGCGCTGATACGCATCATGATAGAGCGTGTTGAGTCGCTTGATGTTAGTAGCGAACCTCATCAGCGCTGTGAGTTTTTACTGCAGGCGAACGGATGGACAGGACGGTGGCTGGTGCCTTAGCTCGCCTGACTCAAATATTTTCAGCTAAGTGAAAATGTGGATGTTGAGATTTATTCATCCTGATTAAACGGGGTGCAGATTAATCACGCCTTAAAAAACATAAGGTTATGCGCCTTTCGGTTCACGCCTGCCTTCATTTCAATTTAGTTATGGGCTTAATGAAGCCGCTGCCCATCTGAACATGAAAAAGCTTCAGGTTCGGTGAAATTTAATCACTTTTTTTCAGCAGGGGAGTAAGGCATAAAAGAGTCAGCCCATTGAGGAAATGGTTATATCAAATCAGCATTCAGCGTCGGTTGTACAGGCAGACAGAGAAGCAGGTTTACATCAGAAATTGAGGTGAGAAATTACGATGAACAAAGAATTTACCTTTTCAATTAAAAGCCTTCGTTTTGACGAAAACTATAATCCTTCTGCAAACACGCGTATCACAACTAACTTCGCCAATCTGGCAAGAGGTGAAATGCGTGAGGAAAACCTGCGCAACGCACTGAAGATGATTGATAACCGCTTTAACTCGCTGGCGCACTGGGACAACCCGAAAGCTGACCGCTATGCCGTTGAGCTGGATATCATCTCTGTTGAGCTGAATATCGATCCGGCGGGAAATGAAAAGCCGTTTCCGGTCATCGAAGTCCTGAAGACAACCGTAGTTGATAAAACAAGCGGGCAGCGCTTTGAAGGCGTCGTCGGGAACAATTTCTCTTCCTGGGTGCGCGATTACGATTTCAGCGTTGTGTTATCTGAGCACAATAAAAACCAGGCCGGTTTCAGTACGCCGAAAAACTTCGGTGATCTGCACGGCAATATCTTCAAAGGCTTCGTCAGCTCAGATATCTATAAAGCCAGCTTCAGCAAGCGTCCGATTATCTGCCTGAGCGTCTCCAGTAAAAATACCTATTACCGTACCGGTAATCATCATCCGGTTCTGGGGATTGAATATCGGCAGGACGCGGATTCGCTGACCGATCACTACTTTGCCAAAATGGGCCTGCAGGCGCGCTATTTCATGCCGCAGGGCAGCGTTGCGCCGCTGGCTTTCTATTTTGCCGGCGATCTGCTGCGTGATTACAGCGATCTGGAGCTTATCAGCACCATCAGCACGATGGAGACGTTTCAGAAAATCTATCGTCCGGAGATCTACAACGCGAACTCAGCGGCCGGACAGGAGTATCAGCCGAGCCTGTCACACAAGGATTATTCACTGACACGCATCGTTTATGACCGTGAAGAGCGTACGCATCTGGCGGTTGAGCAGGGTAAATTCACCGAACAGCATTTTATCAAACCTTACCAGACTCGTCTGGAGCAATGGTCTGCTGAGTTTGCGCACTGATTAATGGAAAAAAGGTTATCTATAGTGAAAAAGTTATTACCGACATCGACGTCTGGCAGTTTACCGAAACCTTCATGGCTGGCGCAGCCGGAAACATTATGGTCCCCGTGGAAACCGGCGGGTGACGATCTGGCAGATGCCAAGCGCGATGCGCTACGTCTCTGCCTCGACGACCAGCTGCGGGCCGGTATTGATATCGTCAGCGATGGTGAGCAGACGCGTCAGCATTTTGTGACGACGTTTATTGAGCATCTCAACGGCGTGGATTTTGAAAAGCGCGAAACGGTGCGGATCCGCAACCGCTACGATGCGAGCGTACCGTCGGTGGTAGGTGAAGTTTCACGCACTAAACCTGTATTTGTTGATGATGCAAAATTCCTGCGTCAGCTGACTACTCAGCCGATCAAATGGGCGCTGCCTGGCCCGATGACCATGATCGACACGCTGTATGACGGTCACTATAAAAGTCGCGAAAAACTCGCCTGGGAGTTTGCCAAAATCCTCAATCAGGAAGCCAAAGAGCTGGAAGCCGCAGGCGTGGATATCATCCAGTTTGATGAGCCTGCCTTCAACGTCTTCTTTGATGAGGTTAATGACTGGGGTATTGCGGCGCTGGAGCGTGCCATTGAGGGATTACAGTGCGAAACCGCTGTACATATCTGCTATGGCTACGGCATTAAAGCTAATACTGACTGGAAGAAAACGCTGGGTTCTGAGTGGCGCCAGTATGAAGAAATTTTCCCGCGCCTGCAGCGCTCAAATATCGATATCGTCTCACTGGAGTGCCAGAACTCCCGCGTGCCGATGGAGCTGATTGAACTGATCCGCGGGAAAAAAGTGATGGTCGGTGCCATCGATGTGGCAACCAATACTGTCGAAACGCCGGAGCAGGTAGCGGAAACGCTGCGTAAAGCGCTGCAGTTTGTCGATGCGGATAAGCTCTATCCCTGCACCAACTGCGGTATGACGCCGCTGTCGCGTCAGGTTGCTCGCGGCAAGCTGGATGCGCTGAGCGCCGGTGCTGATATCGTGCGCCGCGAACTGCTGGGCCAGTAATACGCCTGAGGGTGTATCAGGGCTGACGTCTGACGTCGGCCCTTTTTTTTATCATTCTTAACCGCGCCGTACGCTTTTGCGGCTATCCCGGCCAGGCGGTTCATTAGACAAACAAATATATTTATACGCAGGCGCTGAAAATAACTGTGCTGCGGCGCAGCAATATGCCATTCGCGCGTTGCTTCCGGCGTAATGCATCCCTTACGCTAGCGGCAGGCCCGTTAAACACAGGATTCCGGCAATGACGGATGGAAGCAATACGATTACCGATTTAAGCGCGCTTGCAGCGTGCTACGGCGCGGTGGCGAAACCGTCGCTGACCAAAGTCACCGATCATATTCACCCGGCGTATCGTCCCTTTATCGCCGCCTCACCCTTTGTCGCGCTGGCCACCAGCGGACCGGATGGGCTGGACGTTTCACCCAGAGGCGATCCGGCAGGTTTTGTGCATATTGAGGATGAGCGCACGCTCTTGCTGCCGGACAGACGCGGCAATAACCGTATCGATAGCCTGCGCAACATTTTGCATGATAATCGGGTAGCGCTGCTGTTTCTGATCCCGGGTATCGGGGAGACATTGCGCGTAAACGGAACCGCCACCATAAGCGTCGATCCCGCCTTACTTACCCGCTTCGCGATGAATAATCAGCTGCCAAAAACGGTGTTAACCATCACCGTTGAGAGCGTCTTTTTCCAGTGCAGCCGGGCCATCATTCGCTCCCGGCTCTGGGATCCGGCGACGCAAATTACGCGGGAGGCGCTGCCAAGCACCGGTTCCATACTGAACAGCATTTCGCAGGATATTGACGCCGGCGCCTACGATGCGGCACTCCCTGGTCGCCTGAAAGAGACACTCTATTAATCCGGCCTGATGCCGCACAGCAACCTGCACTCTACAGCCTGCCAGCAGGCTGTTTTCAGTTCCGCAGACTACCGGGTTCTCAGACGGTAAATATCAGCAAAGTAAAGATGGCCTTTACGGGCATACTGCGCCTGCAGGGTAGCTTTTTCGCTTTCGGTGAGTACATCTCCATTGAGCAGGTCATGAATAAAGGCTTCGCGAACGTAAACTTCCATGTACCAGTCGCCGGTATAGCAGTTCTTCCATGCGCCTTTATCGATATCTTTTACCCGGTAAGACGGGTTCACGTGAAAAAAGAAAAAGAAGTTACAGACGGCAAAAATGGCACAGCAGACGACATACTCAATTGTGCCGAAGGAGTCGGAGTAGAGTAAAAGTGCCATGGTCAGCACAAACAGGAAACACATCAGGCCATACAGGCCCGGGTACTGACGGATAAACGATACGTCGAAATAGGGTCGATCGTTGCGTTTTTCCGCGCGGTTGATGCTGTCCAGCTCCTGCTGCAGAAGCGCATTAAGTTGATTGCTCATGTTTTAAACCTTATCTGCCCATAATGATGGAGTTAACGTTTTACTGGCTGTTGTTAGCGTCACGCTGCTAAATCGCCATACCGGAAAAGTGGATGGGATCGGCCAGCATGGCGGCCAGAATTTTCAGGCCCTCTTCACACTGCTGCCGCGACTGAGAACCGCCCAGACAGATGCGCAGCGCGTCAGCAGGAAGATTACCAGTGCAAAACGCGGCACCGGAGACGGCGCTGATCCCTTTTTCACGCAGCTTTGCCGCGATGTCGGAGGCGTTGGCGTTGACCAGACCGGGCAGCGGCAGCCAGAGGTGATAGCCTGCGCTGTCAGCCTCAAACGGGTATCCGGTCAGGCAGGCCGCTGCAATCTGCTGGCGGATGCCCGCCTCCTGTCTGATAGCGATCAGCATGCGATCTGCCGTCCCGTCATTGATCCACTGCCGCGCCAGCGCATTAGTGAGCGGGCTGGACATCACCGTCAGCGCCCGCAGCACGCCGGAAAGCAGCTGCATCATCTGTCTGTCAGGGCCCTTCACAAACGCGATCCGCAATCCGGGGCCAAAGCACTTCGACAGGCCGGTAAGATACCAGGTCAGTTCCGGTATTAATCCGGCAAACGTTGGCACCGGCGCATCGCTGAGCGCCGCATAAGCGTCATCTTCAATGACCGTAATGTTATAGCGCTGACAGCACTCAGCCAGCGCCCGCCGGCGCGCTTCCGGGATCGTCATCGTGGTCGGATTTTGCAGCGTCGGGTTGATATAGAATGCGCCGATCTCGCCGCTGCGACACAGCGCCTCAAACGCCAGCGGATCGGGCCCCTGCGCGTCACAGAGCACCGGCTGCAGCCGCACGCCCAGATGACTGGCAATCGCCTTCATGCCAGGGTAAATCAGGCTGCTGACACAGACCGCACCTTTCCTGCGCTTCAGCAGCGTCATGATGCCCATCAGAGCGCTGTGAATGCCCGGACAAACCAGCACGTCGGCCTCGCTCTCTACGTGAAGTTTGCGCCCGATCCAGCGCATCGCTGCTGCTTTATCCTCTGCCGTCCCGCCAAAATCCTGATAGCGCAGCAGACTCAGCATGTCGGTCTGGTTAAAAAGGTTGATGGCTCCTGCGCGCAGCGCTTCCTCAACGGCGGCACCGGCAGGTTCTGTCGGCGCATTCATGGTCATTTCATAAGTGCTGGCAGGCAGAGCTGAAGAGGCTGATGCCCGCGCACGAATAAAACTGCCGAGTCCGGGGCGTGAGTCAATTAATCCTCTGCGCCGCGCTTCCGCATAACCGCGCGTTACCGTGGTGTAATTCAGACCCAGCGTTTCAGCCAGTTCACGCAGCGGCGGCAGACGGTAGCGTGAAGGCAACTCGCCTGTACTGATGCCCTCTGCAATGAAATCCGCGATGCGCAGATAGGCCGGACGTTGCGTCTGCTGCTGAAGCAGGGCTGCCCAGCGCGTAAAAAGCGGCGTAATCATATTAAATCCTGTCTCAGGACGTTACGCAGACAGGTATATCACAGCCATAATCAAGGCGTAACTTGATTGCATGGTTGATTGCATCAGTTTTTCCATTTGACTCACTTTGCGTGTTATCTGTACAGCGACAGGACGGGGCAGATTGCCGTAAAAGGAGGCTCTCGCTGCCCGCCGCGGGGAATAACGCTTTACCGATTAAAGATTGCAGGCGGGTCAGCCGATAACGCTTCTGTGCTGCGTCAGTTTTTGTATCGGGTCAGAGAAACAGCGACGTTTTGCCAAATCAGGCAGGCGTAAAATGATTCTCTGACTATCATCGTTCTTTTGCGCGCGTGCAGGATAGCAAGCCGGGCGATCGGGATATCTGCCACAATACGTTTTATGCTCTTTGAGTATCGTCAGAATAAACCAGGTCCAGCTATCATGAGCACAACGATCAAACCTATCTTATCCGCCGTTTGGTCCACCAACGCCCTGGGGATCTGCGTCACCAGCCAGGAGTGCCCTGCCGGCCTGATACCTGCGCTCAAAGGCGTCACGCTACGGGAGTGGCTGAGCATCGCCCAGGCTGATGAGGATGCAAAAATTGCGCTGCTGCTGACTGCGGCCCTGGAGCGCGTACAGCCTTTTCATATTGAAGTGCCGATCAACTGCCTGGATGGCACCCTGCGCCATGTCATCGTGTCAGGCTTGCCTGGCGAGCGGGCGGAAGCGCCACACCTGCAGTACAGCGGTTTCGTACTGGATGTCACCGGACAGCGTAAGGCGCTGGAGGAGGCGCTGCGCACGGCCGCTGAATATCGCCTGCTGATTGAAAACAGCACGGATCTTATCGCTCACTGCGATGCCGAAGGGCGGTATGTCTCAATTTCTCCCTCCTACAGCGAAATGATTGGCTGGTCAGCCGAAGAGATGCTGGGCCAGCGGGTGACGGACTTTCTGCACCCTGACGATCGCGCACCTGCAGCCGCGGTGCTGAGTGCTATTTTCGCCGGGGGGGAGCAGCCGGACGTGGTGGAGGTGCACAAACGTCATCGCAATGGCCACTATATTACGCTTGGCACAAAAGCCTGCGGCGTGACCGATCCCTCCACGGGAAAGAACATCGGTGCGGTACTGGTATCGCGCGATATCACCCGCGACAAAGAGAAAATGCTGCAGCTGGAGCAGCAGGCGATGCGTGACGCGCTGACCGGCCTGCCAAACCGCTCCTGGTTTTATAAGCAGGTTGACGCCCTGCTCGCACAGCAGCAGGAGCAGCGCCTTGTCACGGTGCTGTTTCTCGATCTGAACGGATTTAAAGCCGTTAACGATTCAATGGGCCATGCGGCAGGTGACACGCTGCTGTTACAGATAAGCGAGCGGCTGCAGAGCTGCCTGGCGCCGGATGAGTCGGTTGCCCGACTCGGCGGCGATGAGTTTGTGGTAGCAGCCCGATGCCGCGATCGCCGGGAGGCCTCTGCGCTTGCTGAACGTCTGATTGCCAGCTTCAATGCTCCTTTCAGCATCAACAGCAGGACGATAAGCATCGGGGCCGCCATCGGCATAAGCCAGGCGCGACCTGCGACATTATCCGCTAAATTACTGATTCAGCAGGCTGACACCGCCATGTACCAGGCAAAAGCCCGCCGTGACGTCGCATACCAGTTTTTCTGCCTGCCCTCGCCTCTGTGACGGGCATCAGGCTGGCTAACAGAATTACATCGCGATTTCTCTCCCCCGATCTGGTGGCTGAAAGGGTTACGCGCACGATAAAGCAGCTCGCAGCTTTCGCTGGTTTATGCATTTGGCTAATCGGTGTGGCTGTGATTTTTCTGAGTGTCGGGTTAATAATGTATGTTAATAAACGGTACTTTTATTCTTTTCATTCTTTTTAATAACTAATTGGTTAATGAATTTTTTAGCTCCGCCGAAATAAATCTATGTGAAAGGCTTTTATCTTAATTTATGATTTATGCGCTAACGAAGCGTAAGCCAGGCTGGACAATACATTAGTAACGTGATGTTATTGTCTGCGCATTGATTACTTTTATCTGACATTTCCAAAATAAATACGCTCTGTCGATGCCTGAAAGCCGTGTTCTGTTTTCAGGTTTTGCTTTTTTCTCAGCTGAGGAAAATATCGTGTTTAAATTAAATCCTGTACTTCTGGCCCTTATTGCAGCACAAGGTATGATGTTTCCGGTTTTAAATGCATCGGCGGAGATATTAAAGCCCTATACGCCTGAAAATAATGATTATAAAGCGGGTGCATTGTATTTGCGTGATGGTTCAGTGCGGACGCTGACCGGGCTGCCGCAGTTCACGCCGGGGGTGAGTGGCGTAACCCGCACAACGCTGGGTGAGCTGCAGCGCGCGGGCCGGATCGTTACCGATACGCTCACGGGGCAACCCCGTATTAACGTCGGGCAGCAAAATCTGAATATCGTTATTCCCGATCCCGAAAACAACAGCTATAAATCCTTTCATGTTTATGACAGCTTAGCCTTTACAGATTTACCAGAAATTAATACAGAGACACAGGCAGAGGACTTTTATGCTGTAAACGATCGTCAATATATAGATGCCCGCATCGCCTCAGTTACGCGCGGCACGCTTAATATTAATATCGGGCGACCTGACAAAATCGCAGGTTCGGACACAAACCGCTGGTCAATGGCGGCCAGGCAAAGCCAGCTTTTTACCACGGCACAGCGCGGCCATCTGAACTGGAACAGTAATAATCGTGTTACTTTCACCGCCGTTGAGGCACCTCCCGCAAATAATCAGCTGACGCTGAGCAGAGATAGCGTGGTGAGATATACCGGGCCTTTCAGCGTAAATACGCGGGATGGCGAAGTCACCACGTTCACGGTAGCCTCCCTTGCGGAATTAAGAAATTATAATGACTGGTTAATCAATCAGCTGCTGAATGACAATATTACGCAGGAAGAGTATGGCAACGCGTTTAATAAAGCGTTTTCGCTTAATGAAGGCCGCGTGGTTTATCGCACCGGTGCCGGCAACCGCCGCGATGAAGTCAGGCTGCCGGCGGGCGACCGGATAGTGCTAAGTGCGAATGGTCGTGACGCCAGCGTGAAAATTTCTGCAGGGCGTACGCTTGAGGTCATCAACGCCAGCACGGCGATGCAGGCCAGCAACGGCGCGACCGCAATCATTGATGGCAAGCTCGCCGTGACCGCCACCGGGATTGCTGAGAGCAGGGCGCTGGCACTTCTCTCGGGCAGCACCGGAATCAACAATGGCACGCTGAACGCCGGCTTCCTGAATAACGCCAGCGGCACGGGTGTCGACAGAAGCACGCTGGGCTATATCGGTAAGGCCGTTGCGGTAAAAAACGGCAGCCGTTTTACCAATAATGGCGTGATTAATCTTGCCCCCGGCGATGCGCCTGAAGGCCAGGAAAGCAGCGCCATCTGGATTAATCAGGGCAGTGCGATTAACCGCGGCAGCATCAACGTCGGCGTCACGGATGTGGTCAATAACAGTTCAGCGGCAGGGGTTACGTTAGGCGCTGCAGGGCACTTTATTAACACGGCACAAGGCACCATCGCCATCGGGCGCTCGCCGCAAAACCGCAAAACGGACAGAACGCAGGATGTCGCGGTTACGCTGAGCGGCGGCGTCAGTGCTATTGAGCAACACCACAACAGCAGCGCGATCAATAATGGCCGTATTGTCATCGGCTCCCGCGTGCAGAACGCCGTGGGTATGCGCGTGGAAAATGCACCCTCTGCGCTGACGCTGAATAACGGCGTTATCGATATCAACGGACGGGCACAGCCTCAGCCGCTGGAAAACATCGGCATGCTGGTGCTGAATGCCGGGCAGTACGGGCGGGTGGGCAACGCAGGAACAATCAATCTTAACGGTGATAACAGTACCGGCCTGCGCATCCTTGCCATGCAGAACCATCGCGCCAGCGCCTGGTCTACCGGCACCATCAATGTCAGGGGTCATGCTGACCTCCCTGGCGGCACGCAGAATACCGCCGTCTGGGTAACCGGCGAACAGGGCGCTCAGGCGCACGCCGCGCTGGGCGGACGGATCAATTTACAGGGCGATGCGGCTATCGGTGTGCGTGCAGATGGAAACGCCCGGGTGGAGGTGGCCGCCAGCGCGGTGCCGCGCGCCGGAGAGGGCCGTAATCAGATCAGTTTCTTTATCAGTGGTCCGGACGCACGTCTCCGGCTGCCCGCCAGCGGCCGCTACGCCACCTCCAGCCCCGACGGTACGCTATTTCGCTTCGCGGATGGCGCAGACTTCAGCGCCAGCGGTACTACGCTCTCGCTCAACGCACCGGGCGCCACCGGTATCGTGGGCAGCGGCAGGGGCAGCGATATTGTGACGCGTGATGCAACATTCAATGTAGGTGCTGGCGCCAGCGCCATGCGGATAGAAGGCGGTGCGCAGGGTACACTCAGTGCTGCCACCCGGCTGCGCCTGACGGGCAAAGGCGCCAGTGCCGCAACGGTTGACGGGTATAAATATGATCTGAGCGGCCGCAATATCAGCGCTGATTACCTGCCGGATAGCCGCACGCTGCTGACCAGCCATGCCGCTATCAGCGGGCTGGCGGATGCGCAGGTGGGACTGGCGGCAGTAAACCAGGCGCAGCTGGTGAATACCGGTCGCATCACTTCAGGAGGAGAAGGATCGGTGGGGATCCTCGCGCGCCTGGGGGCGAAAGTCATCAACCAGGGCGATATCAGCGTGACGCGCGGAGGAACCGGCTTATACGCCGGGGGATTCGCCACTCCCGGGGAGAACCTCCCGACCACAGAAATAACCACCCGCGGCATGTTAAATGTGTATGGCGGATCGGGCAGCCAGCAGACAACGCTGGGCGCGATCGCCAGCGGCGAGCAGGCGGTGCTGAACCAGAACGGCATTATCAATCTGTACGGGGCTAATGTGGTTGGTGCCCGCGCCGAAAAGAACGCCATTATCAACAGCGGGGCAACAAGTCGCGTGGTGTTTCATCATGCTAACCAGGTCGGCTATCAGGCGACGGACACGGACAGTATTATTTTCAGCAGCGGAGGCAGCACAGACGTCAGTACAGCCGGCTCAACGCTTTACCAGGCCAGCAACGGAGGCGATGTCTATGCGCGTGAGCCCGGTACGGTAACGCTGAGCGGAGCTGATACGACCGGCGTCTCGGTCTCCGGCAGTACGTCCTACGCCTACCGCACTGACCGGTATAACGTGAACGGCAGAGGGGCTGCGGCGCTGCGCGTCTATGAACTGGGCGAGGGGATTGTCACCAGTCCCATTGCACTTAACGGCAACAATACCAGCGGCGTAATAGCGTCGGGCGATCGGGCAACCGTCTATGCCGCTTCTGACATTACCGGGCGCGGCCGGCAGATCACCGCTTTCGACGCGGGTTACTATTCAGCGATCTTCAATCAGTATCAGGGCTTGGTGAATTTAACCGGCCCTGAGAGTACGGGCGCGCGCGTGCACGACAACGCGTCATTTCTTAACTTTGGCAGTGTGCGTATCGCCTCGGGCACCGGCATCGATGCCAGCAGTGGTTATGGTTACTACTATCCGCGCGAGAGCAGTCGTCTGCAGGTAGATGACGGGATCGCCGCGCTGCGGGTCGGCAACAGTGGCGGTCTGGCGGTTCAGGGTGATGGTCAGGGCTACAGTACCATTACCGCCAGCGGACGCGCCGATGGCGTGCTGCTGGATAACGGGGCGCAGTTTTTCCAGGCCAGCGATATCACGCTGGGCGCTTATGGTCGTGGCAGCGTCATCAATAACCGTGCCGGAATTACCGCTATTTCACTGCAAAATGTGCGGCTGGAAACCGGGCGCGGAGCCGGTATCCGTTCAGCCGTCTCTTTTGACGGCGAAGGGAGTGCGCAGATTGTCACAGGCGAAGGCGGAACCGGCTATCTGTTTGCGAATGAAGATGGTTCAGCAACGCGTAACGATCTGTTTATCGGGCAGGGCTATTCCATCACGGTGCCCGGTAAGGGCACCGCCATACGTGCCAATACAACCGGAGATGTTGTCACCGCAGGAACGATTGCCATTGAGTCCGCTAACGGCGGATCCGCCGTAGTGACGCGCACCGCCAGGCGGGTGATTAACCAGGGCAGTATCACGTCACAAAGCCTGGTGGCACCCATCATCGATTTGCGCGGCGGTGCGTCGGTCTTTATCAATGAAGGCACCGTGACGGCACCCAATCCGCAGACTGTGGTGGTGGCGGGTGGAGCGGCCCGGGATGTTGTTGCCCTGCTGGACGGCAGGGTAACCGGCGATGTGCATACCGGTAACGGAGAGGATACGCTGATTGTCACCGGCGGCACGCTGAAGGGCAGTCTGACAATGGGCAGCGGCGTAAATAACCGCGCCACCGTACAGAACATCAGCCTGGAAAATACCCGGCACATCACCACGGCTGGTGGCGCAGGCAGTACTCTCAACCTCCATGACATTACGGCGCGTGGCGGATCTTTTACCAGTGACGATCCGGTAAAAGGCACCAATATCGGCGCCGGCTGGAGCACGCTGAATTTTTCCGGCACCCGCTGGACGCTGACGGACAACCTTCGGCTGGCGCACAGTACCATCAATATTGACGCGGATTCGACCCTGCTGGCGGGAGATGGTGTTCAGCCGCTGCTGCAGGGCGGTAGCGCCACCTCGCTGCAGGTGAATAACGCTGGTACGCTGGATTTGACCAATGGCAGCAGCCAGGCCGGTAACTCGCTGACGCTTAACGGCGATCTGGCTTCGGCAAACGGCACGCTGCGGCTTAACTCGGCGGCCACCCGCAGCGATATATTGCGCGTTAACGGTAACGTCAGCGGCACGACGCTGATTGATGATGTTCTGCGCGGCGCGCCGCAGCTGGATCGCAACGGTGACGGAATCATCGGGCCGGCGGAGGGGGTTTCGCTTGCGCAGGTGTCGGGCAGAGCCGCTCCGCAGAGTTTTGTTCTGAAGCAGGGGTATGTCGCTTCAGGCCCGTGGCAATACAGCCTGTATAGTTTTGCCCCAGGCAGCAGCGCCGCCAGTGAACGTCAGCTTAGCGGCAGCGGTAATGATTTCCGCGACTACCGTCTGGCTAACACGTTTGTCTGCGCAGACGGCGAGCTTTGTCAGCCGCAGCCAGGCAATGGCAAAACCGGCCTGCGCAGGGCGGTAACGCCGCAGCTCCCGTCATATATCTCAGCGCCGGTTGGCCTGGCACTCTATACGCTGGCGATCACGGACGATCTGCACAAGCGGCTGGGCGAGCTGCGCCAGCAGCACGATCCCGATGCAGCGGGCGGTGAGATGTTTGTTCGCTACCTGGGAGCCAACCTGCACTATCAGAGCAACCGCGGCCTGAGTCACTACGGCTATGACGCTGACCTTGACTACAGCGCGGCGCAGCTCGGCGGTAACGTCATCCGACTGGATGGCGCAGACGATAGCCTGCGCGGCGGTATCGCCTGGACGCGCGGCAACACGCGTATTCGTCCGCACGCGGTGGATGGCTACAGCTCAACCGCTTTCGACAGCGACAGCGTGGCGCTGTATGGCACCTGGCAGCATAGCAGCGGCCTCTATGTTGACAGCTCGCTGTCATGGAACCGCTATCGTGGCGAAACTGACATCATGCGGCAAAAAGCGGTGGCTTCGCCGGAAGGCAGCGGCTGGGCGGCTTCACTGGAGTCAGGCTACGCCATTGAGCTGACGCAGGGATGGCGTATCGAACCCCAGGCGCAGCTGACCTGGCAGCGTCTCGATATGGACAGCCTGACCGATCGGGACCAGACGCGGGTTTCCTGGGATCGTTATGAGCAGACCGTTGGCCGGCTCGGGGCGCGGCTGGACCGCACGTGGCAGGATGAGAGCCTGCGGCAGTACACGCCTTATCTGCGCGCAAACTACTATCGCGGCTGGGGCGGAACGGCGAAAACCCGGGCCGGCTCTGCTGACGGCACGGAGAGTCAGCGTTTTGACAGCGGTAAGTTTGGTCAGATGTGGGATGTCGGCCTTGGCGGCACCGCGACGCTCACCCGGGATGTGTCACTTTATGCCGAAACCGATTATCGCAAAGAGGTTAACGGGAACGGCGCGCACGGCTGGCACTACAATGCCGGTGTTCGCTGGTCGTTTTAAGCGGCGGCCATTGCCGGCCTGAGCAGCGTTTCAGGCCGGCTGCGGCAGGTTTACCGCAGCCGCGCTGTTCAGCGACGGCTCAGGGCCAGACGGGCAGCAAAGGCCAGAAAAATGGCGCCGGTTGTACGATCCATCCAGCGAATGACCTTCTCTTTTCGCAGTATCGTTGCCAGCGGGCGCGTGGCGCTTATCAGTGCCATCGACCAGCTCGTCCCGATCACAATATGGATACCGACCAGAATAAAGGTCCAGAGTACCGGTGAGTGACCCTGCGGAATAAACTGCGGTAAAAAGGAGACATAGAAAATGCCAGTCTTAGGGTTGAGTGCATTGCCGAGCACGCCTTTCAAAAACCAGTTTGAGCCTTTTTTAGCGGTATTATCCGCCAGCGTCAGCTGCTTTCTCGGACGCAGCAGCATGTTAATGCCCAGCCAGCTCAGGTAGAGCGCGCCACAATACTTCAGGATGTCGTAAGCCAGTTCTGACACTGCGATGAGCGCCCCCAGCCCGAACGCCACGGCGGCTCCCCAGACCAGACAGCCGGTGCTGATACCCAGCGCCGCGTGAACCGCCTGTTTTCGTCCCTCAACCGTTGCCGTTCTCAATACCAGCGCGGTATCCAGGCCCGGCGTCAGAGTCAGTAACAGCGCGGCAAAGCTGAATGCCAGCAGCGCATCCATTATGGTCATCATATCTCTCCTTCAGGCAACAGGTTGTTCTGGTCGCAGGCATCCATCTGAGGCAAACCTTTACTCAGGCTAATCCGGGCTGCTGAGCAACGGACGAGTGCAGCAGCAGCTTTTCGGCCGACGGGCGAACGGCTTATACAGCATATAGCGTTTACGATAAACGCTCAATTATCGCCAAAGAGCAACACGCACCTGCTGCGTTACCCGACCCGGAAAAATAAATATCATCCTGGCAACGGCCGTCATACAGAAATAAATATCAGATGCAGCGATCTGCTGTGGAAAAGTAGAAATGCTGCCTGTGATAATAAAACCGGCGGGTGGTTTGAAGGCAGTATATATATATTTACGCGCGGCGACGCCTGCCGCTGGCTATAACGTGCGGCTGCTTCGCAGGAAGCGCTCGCGCTACCGTGAATCGCCCGGCAGGCCGTTGTATTCAGGAAGAAAGTGGCCGTTTCGACATCACGCACGTATCACCGGACCGGACAGCCGGCTGCGGGTAAAAGCTGTCTGCCCGCATAATTAAAAAATCTCCTGAAAGAACGTTGCTTTATTTTTATTCTGAACTATCTGTTTATAGGGATATCCGGTTATTTTTTATTTCACGAGGACTAATGTATGAAACGTAAAATAATGGTCGCTGCTGCTCTGTTTCTGGGAACACTTGCCTCTGGCTCTGTTTTAGCCGCGCAGGAGATCACTAAAGAACAGGCCAGCCAGTATCAGGAAGTGGGCAAGATAAGCTCGATGAAAGAGCAGACTGCGCCTTCAGATGCCAAAGCCGATCTCTCCAAAAAGGCAGATGAACTGGGCGGCAAATACTACGTCATCACCTCTGCAAAAGAGGGTTCAAAGATGTCAGCTACCGCTACCGTCTATAAATAACAGCGGGTCTGTTGTATGCAAACGGCAGGCTATGGATGGCCTGCCTGAATGGCACCGCGATCTCTCCCGTAATCATCGCTGATCACCTCCTGCACTCTGCCTTTCTCTAAATCGGTATAACCTAAACCACCGCTATTTCCGGGTTTTAACTCCCTATATCACTGAATATTATGATGTTTACATAAAGTTACATTTGCAATGGAATCTTTTAGAGAATTGCTAAAGCAAATGATTATCATTGTCTTTCTCATATATTGCGGGCCTCTGCCTGCCTGCGCTGAACGGATAAATATAAAAACAGCGCATCACTGCTTAACCTAATACCAATGTTTAAGAGAGAGTTTATGGCTTTTTGTAGCAGGGAATCAGGGTTCAATAACCTCTTCAGCATCTCATTACTGGCACTGACCGTGCATTCCCTTCTCACTCCCGCCCGGGCGGCAGAGGAGGATGCGCAGGAGATGATCGTCAGCACTGATTCGGCCGTTAACAGTGCGCTCAGTAACCAGAACTATGCGGTGCAGACCACCCGTGCGGGCACTAAGCTGATGCTGACACCGCGCGATGTACCGCAGTCTCTTAGCGTCGTGACACAGCAGCGCATGCAGGATCAGGATTTGCAGTCGGTTAATGATGTATTAACCAACGTTACCGGCATATCCACTAATCTTGTCGACAGTGAACGCTCTGAGTACTATTCGCGCGGCTTCAAAGTCAGCAATTTTACGTTTGATGGTATTCCGGCTTTAGTCAACGACGCATGGAATTATGGCGATGCGGCTTCCGACTCCGCTATTTATGACCGCATTGAGATCGTGCGCGGTGCAACCGGCCTGATGACCGGCGCAGGTAGCCCGGCGGCTTCAATCAACATGGTGCGCAAACATGCCGACAGCAAAACCGCCACCGGAACGCTGAGTGCCAGCTATGGCAGCTGGAATAAGCAGCGTTATGTGGCCGATCTCTCTTCTCCGCTGAACGGGGATGGCAGCCTGCGTGGCCGCATTGTAAGTGGCTACACTGACCAGCAGAGCTGGCTGGATCGCTATCAGAAGACCAAAAAGTTTATCTACGGCGTCATTGATGCCGATCTCTCTGAAAGCACCACCGTGTCACTGGGATATGACTACGAAGATAACAACACCGGCAACCCAACCTGGGGCGGTTTGCCGATGTTTTACAGTAACAATGCCACCACCCATTACGATCGCAGCCTGAATTCAGCAGCCAACTGGGCGCGGTATAATACCAACTCCCGTAAAGTCTTTGCCGATATTGAACATAACTTTGATAACGGCTGGAATGTTCATGTTAACGGCACGCACGCTGAAAACACATTCAGCGATAAGCTGCTCTATGTGATGGGCAATCCCGATCGGGAGAGCGGTGAGGGTACGACCGGCTACGGCAGTATGGATCGCGGCAAACGTAAACTGGACTCTGTCGATGGCTTCGCCAGCGGCCCGTTTGAGCTGGCTGGTCGTCAGCATCTGTTAATGGCGGGTGCCAGTTACAGCCGGCAGCACAATGCAACGTATAGCCAGGATGGTTTCAGCGATGCAGAAGCGCGTGAGATCACGGCAGCCGATATGGGTATTTTTGATAACCACTGGAGCGGTAATGTAGCGGAGCCGGCGTGGCAGGGCTGGTATCGCAACGCCAATGACACGGTGCGGCAGAAATCCGTTTACAGCGCAGCACGTCTGTCGCTGGCCGATCCGCTGTCACTGATTGTTGGCGCGCGCTATACCCAGTGGAGCACCACCGGCAGCAGCGGAGAGGCGACTAAAAATAACACCACGCCTTATGCAGGGCTGGTGTATGACATCAACGATACCTGGTCCGCCTATGGCAGTTACACTGCTATTTTCCTGCCGCAGACTTATCGCGATACCCGAGGCGGCTACCTGTCACCCGTAACCGGAAAAAGCTACGAAACCGGGCTGAAATCTGCCTGGAACGATG
Organism: Pantoea sp. Acro-807; assembly: GCF_011752675.1. Taxonomy (NCBI): domain Bacteria; kingdom Pseudomonadati; phylum Pseudomonadota; class Gammaproteobacteria; order Enterobacterales; family Erwiniaceae; genus Pantoea; species Pantoea sp. Acro-807. Next base: position 316,841 of record NZ_VWXE01000004.1, read on the forward strand.
GCCTGCTCACCGCCACCGTGGCGATATTCCGTATCGAAGAGGATGATGTCGGTCAGGCGCTTGATGGTGTCTACCTGAATGGCAGCGAGCAGGCTTATGTCGCCGCTAAAGGTGCCGTGAGTAAAGGCGCCGAGTTTGAACTGAATGGTGCACTGACTGATAATCTGCAACTGACATTTGGTGCCACCCGCTATGTTGCGCGTGACAAAAGTGGCCGCTTTAACAGTTACCAGCCGCAGACCTCCTTTAAGCTATTCACCCGCTATCAGCTGGCCGCTATTCCTGACCTGACTATTGGCGGCGGCGTTAACTGGCAGAATCGGGTATTTAAGGATGTGACCAACGCCAGCGGTGAGAGCGTACGGGTATATCAGGGCAGCTATCCGCTGGCATCGCTGTTTGCGCGCTATCAGGTGAATAAACAGGTTGCGGTACAGGCCAACCTCGATAATCTCTTTGATCGCCACTACTACAGCTATATGAACAGTTACGTCTATGGTGAGCCACGAAATATGAACGTCAGCGTTTCCTGGCAGTTCTGACAGATCGAATAGTCGATATTCACATTCAGGCATGCAACACGCTGACATGCCTGAATGCTTCCACTATTACCCGCCCGCTTCTCTTCTTTCTGCACGCTCAAACCGCTCATCTATACTGATTATTCCAGCAGGCATGCTGCTGGCAGTATAGATCCCAACACTCAGATAATGTGACCATGTAAATGTGCTTGTTAAATAGCGCGTTCCTGCCTTATATCCCGGCGGAGCGTAAGAGCAAATAGATCTCTCACTATCCGGAAAACCAATAATGAAAATAACGCGTTTTGTTTATTCTGCCCTGATTGGCGTGGTCGCCAGTTGCCGTTCAATGACGCCGATGGCGGCTCTTGCTGCGGCACGTCTTGCGAAGCGTAATACGTCAGGCGCTCTGCTGCTGCTGGATCGGCCGCTCTTTAAATATGGGGCGTTAGCGATGGGAGCAGGGGAGCTGTATGGCGACAAAATGAAATCAGCACCGGACCGCACTGTGTTTCCTGGCCTCTCGGCGCGCGTGGCCAGTGCCGGGATTGCCGGTGCCGCGCTGGCACCTCGTGGCGAAGAGAAGACCGGGGCCGCGGTGGCTATTTCTGCCGCGGTGCCACTGGCTTATGCCACGCTTGCAGCCCGCAAAAAGGCGATAACAAAAATCGGACAGACCCGAAGCGGCCTGATTGAAGATACGCTGGTTGTCGCTCTTGGAGCCGCCGTGGTCTTCTTTGCCACGCGTTCTGACCGTCACTAAACGCCTTCCCCAGCCTGACAGAACAGGAAGTTTGTGATGGGGGTGGGGCAGGTTATTTATCTTTTGCCCGTTCTGATTGGTGTTGCCTGAGTTAACAACCGGGTGTCATCCCTGACAGTTTCTCCGGCCGGTACGCGTCGGACGCGCCCGTTATGAGGTTGGCTTATCTTCGTCGTCTTCCGGCCGGGGCCGGGCAACGGTTAGTGATGTTTTCCGTCGTCGTCCGGGTCTGCTTTCATCTTTAAGTGCAGCCCAGCCTTGTCGCGCATATCAGTTTGAGAGAAACCATTGAGCCAGTGTCTGGCTTTTCTGATTTTCTCCGCCCTGACCGCGTTAGTAGCGTTACCAGCCATCAAATCCAGCTCCGCCGTCAGGGTTCGCTGGTTAATGTCCTGTCCCGCCATTGCAAGGTTGAGTGCTGCCTCTCCGATGACAGGTTTCTCCTGATCGTCGTCGTGATCAAACACTGAATACACCTCCTGATACGAGTCAATGACAACCTCACCGGTAACTGTAGTCCCAAAATGAATACGATGCCTGTCCGAACACGCGACCGCTTAAGGCCGCAGGCTTCACGTCGCTTAAAAGCCGCACTGCTTAAGCGTTGTTTACTCTGCGGTAGTTTTGAACACTAAGAGAGGCTTATGACGTCCGCTATGAGCGAAAAGCGGGCCTTTAATTATGAAGCCTTATAAGCACCCTTGCCGATTGATGGATTCCGCCTGTTCTGTAAATAAAACTAGATCGATGAATTAAAGTAACCGTAGCTTTTAGCCAGGCTCATCGCTAATTTTCTGTTGTCATCAAAACTTAGGGTTGATTTGCACCTCAACCATAAGGACGAAGTATGTCAGATAAGAAACGTATAGCCATTACCGGTGCGTCAGGAAAAATTGGCAGGGTCACAGTAGAGTGGCTTGAAAAAGCAGGGTATGACCTGTTCCTCATTGATAAGAAAGAACCGTCAACCAGCAAACATCCGGCGATGATTGCGGATTTAGAGGATTTTGGTGCAACACTTGACGCCCTTTCCTCCGTCGGGGAAGACATCTATTCACGACCCGAACCTGCAGCTTTTGATGCTCTGGTTCACCTCGCCAGTATCCCCCATCCCCGGATGATCCCCGACTCTGACGAGTTCAGAAACAATATGCTGGCCACTTTCAACGTATTTGAAGCATCCAGGCGTCTGGGGATTAAAAATATCATCTGGTCATCGAGCGAGGTTCCTACCGGCGTGCCTTACGATCGGTGGGCGCCCCCATATGTGCCGATTGATGAACACTACCCGGTACGGGGGATTAGCATTTACGCGCTGACGAAAGTGCTGGGTGAGGAAATGGCCCGTCAGTTCTGCCTTAATAACGCTGATATGCGTATTACCTGTCTCCGGCTTTCTAATGTTATGGGGCCGGATGAATACGCCCGGTTTGAAAGCTGGCAGGACGATCCGGCCGTCAGGTTATGGAATATGTGGACCTACGTTGACGTTCGTGACGTTGCCCAGGCGATTGAAAAAGCTCTCGAATATGACGTCAGGGGCAAAGATGAGTTCTTTATTACCAGTGATGTCACCTGCATGCGAATCCCCACAAAGGAACTTCTCGACCATTACTATCCTGAAGTTGAGCAGCGTAAACAATTTGCAGGCAATGAATCGGTGCTGAGCAGCGAAAAGGCAATGCGCATCCTGGGTTATCATCCGGCTTACCGCTGGACCGACAGTATCTGATGATCCCTTTGTTACCGGCCTGTACAGGGCCGGGTAAACCGTCTCAACAGGAGAATGATATGAGTGAGAAAAAACTGGCTCTCATAACCGGCGCAAGTAACGGTATTGGCCTGGCGCTTGCGGAAGAATTTGCGGCTAACGGATACGATCTTGCCATCGTGGCCCGGGATGATAAAAAGCTATCAGCTACACGCGAACATCTGCAAAAACACTTTTCAGTTAGCGTACACTCATTCAGTGCTGACCTTAGTGAGTATGATCAGATAATCGGCCTGCAGACCAGAATAGATGCGGCCGGTTTAAACCCCAGCGCGCTGGTTATCAACGCCGGCCAAGGCCTCGGCGGCGCCTTTATTGATGGTACCGATCTTGAAAAAGAGCTCAGGTTAATCCGGCTTAACGTTGATGCTGTGGTTCATCTTTCTAAAATATTTATCCCGCGGCTCGTTGAAAAAGGCAACGGGCACGTTCTTATCACCTCCTCGCTCTCCGGCTCGGCACCGATACCTTTTGAAGCTGTTTACGGGGCGTCGAAGGCTTTCGTCAACTCCTTCTTTTACGCCATACGTAACGAGCTGATGGGAAGCGGTTTGTCGATGACGCTTCTGATGCCCGGGGCAACGGAGACAAACTTCTTCAAAAATGCAGGGCAGGCAAGTACGACGGTAGGATCCATGAAAAAGGACGATCCGAAAGAAGTAGCCAGACGCGCCTGGTATGCCCTGATGACAGGGCATGAATTTGTCTACGGCAGCGAGTATGCCGAGTACGAGGGCGAGGTGATGAACAGAATGATGAGTGAATCACACAAAGCTCAGCGTCATCGCATTATTTCTGAACCCAATTCTGCCACGAAAAAGTAAATTCACACGGCGCCGGGCACAAGCTTGGCGCCTCTTTCAACAGGGATAAGCGTCCAGAGATGAGTTACGCGAAGATCCCCCGCGAAATGATGACTTTTCGTCTGCCGTGGCGTCGGGTTGCAACGTTTTGTTGAATCACTCTACACTCAACATCCTTCTGGCGCGATTCCGTGCAATGTCCTTTGATATAGCATTGAATTTTAATCAACGGTTTAACTTCATGCCTACCAGACTTTCCACCAGGCTCACCCGAAGCGATCTGGCTGAGCTCAACGCGTTTCTTATTACTGAGAAAATGCGCAGTTTTACCAAAGCCGCCATAGAACTCGGGATCACGACATCTGCGCTGAGCCATACCATACGTAATCTCGAGACGCGCCTGGGCGTCAGGTTGTTAAACAGAACAAGCCGCACGGTCTCTCCAACCGAAGCAGGCGCAAGCCTGGCATTACGTCTTGAAACAGGGTTTAAAGAAATTGGCGACGCGCTTGAGGAAATTAACCGCATGCGCGATCGGCCTGTGGGAAGACTCAGGCTTAACGTGCTGAGTGACGGCGCCCGCCTCATCATGGCACGCCATCTTCCGCGCTTTATCAGCAAGTATCCGGAAGTGGAGATCGAAATCAGCGTTGATGACAGGATGGTCGATATCGTGCAGGAGGGATTTGATGCCGGAATTCGCTTTGGCGGCACCGTCCCTGAAGATCTGGTTGCAGTTCGGCTGGGCGAAAAGCTCAGGTGGGTGGCGGTAGCATCGCCACGCTATCTTTATCAACATACTCTTCCTGCCATACCTGAAGATCTTCGCTTCCACGACTGTATTCAGTTACGCACCGGGCAGGGCGTTATCTACAAATGGGAATTCCGGAAGGATGAAGACTATCGCGTAGTCGATGTCCGGGGACAGCTTTGCGTGAGCGAAACGGCGCTGGCAATTGAGCTGGCCCTGTCAGGCGCCGGCATTGCCTACTGCCTTGAAGACAGGGTTCGTGACCACATTCGTGACGGCAGCCTGAGGATTGTGCTCCCGGAATGGGCACCCGTTGAAGAGCCTATGTATCTTTACTATCCCGGTCACCGGCGGGTTCCACAAGGGCTGAAGGAGCTGATTGCGGTGCTGAGAGAAGAGATAAAAAATGAAAAGAGAGTAGCTGATAAATAATCTGATTTATTGCTATGGGTAAGTCCGCTCCTGGTACGAAGCGGTCATTAGTATCAAAAAACTGATGGCCCCCTCCGGCTCTTCGGCGTTGCCGGATCTTCAGCCTCACCCCCGCTAACCGGCTCTGCCCGATCCCTCCGGAGTTAGGGCCTGCGCCTGACTTTTTTGAGGGCTTTATTGGTTATCTGGCATCGAAAGCGCCGCGTTTACTGACTCACTGGATGCGTTCTCACTCTAAAGACTGGACGGGGGGATACCGGGAGTATTTTTCCATCAGCAACGGCGCCTGTTTTGTCGTGCCGGGATTTGAGGGCAAAAAACACTTTCAGATCCTGTCCAGGGGCTTTAGCGCGGAAAAGTCGGCCGGGGCTGCAGGGTCAGCACCATGTTGTTCGTACCGAAATGTCTGGACGTGGCCTGAATCATTGCGACGCGGGCAGCAAGTTGCCCGCTATATCCGCAGTCAAATGTGCATGTTGTTGATTATAATGCGGCTTCATATGGTTATACCGGGATAACGCAAGAATACAGATATCAACATAAAGATGAGTTTTACTGACCAAAATTCTTTTCTGTCACCGTTGCTGTGGCGCAATTTGATTGTGGACTTAATGAGGCTAACATCCGCTTCTGCCACAAACCAGACATACAGACGGCGTGAGCGAATCTCAGATCGGGTCTTCAGCACCAGAGATCATAGCTGGCAGTTCGCTCACCAGTTTATCTACCGCCAGCCTGACCTTAAGAGGAAGATAAGGCATTTGCGGCCATACGGCATAGACCGGCTGTCTTTCAGAAGAGCAGTTTTTTAACACCTGTACCAGCTTGCCATTGATAAGCTGCTCCCGCACAAGCCAGTCAGGCAGCCAGGCGATCCCTCCTCCTGCAACGGCACTATCTCTTATACCCTGCATGTCATCCATTATCAGCCGGGCGGATGGCGTCATTTCATACATCCCTTTATCACCATTTTTTATACGCCATTTAAGAATGCGTCCTGCACTGAGGTAGGCAATCGCGGCATGCTGCTGCAGATCCTCCGGTAAGGCAGGTTCTCCCGCTTCACGCAAATATGCCGGTGATGCACATAAAACCATGGCGTGAGAGGTTAGCTGGCGGGCTATCAGGCTACTGCTGTCATCCAGCATGCCAATCCTGACAGCCATATCAAAACCCTCTGCTGGCAGGTCAACCTGGCGATCGCTGAAAGAAATTTCCAGTGCCAGCCCGGGATGCTTTTTTGCCAGCGCGGCTAATAGCGGTGCCACACAAAAATGTCCGAACAAAACCGGCACAGAGACTCTTAGTTTACCGCTTGCCTGCAGCTTGCCGCCTTCCAGCATCTCCTCTGCCATTCTGATTTCATCCAGCGCCCGACGGCAGAATTCATAATAGAGCGCGCCTTCATCCGTCAGGGTCTGACGACGGGTTGTGCGGCTGAAAAGCGTAACGCCCAGCCTGCCTTCCAGCCGGCCGATGGTTTTTGCTACGGCCGAACGCGTGAGGTGCAAGTTTTCGGCGGCCTGAGAAAAACTTGCCGACTCAGCAGCAGCCACAAAAACCGGAATGCCGCTCATTTCACTTTTCATATTGTCGCCTGACAGGAATCAATAGAGGGAAATATTATCGCCACTGTCAATGCACAGGCAATGTAATAATGAAGCTCTATCGTTCTAACCCAAAAGGAGTCGCAATGAAACGCTTAATGAAATGCTGGAGCCTGGACAAAACAGGGCGTCAGAACCTGAAGCTCACGCACACAGATATTCCTCAGCCAGGCCCGTATGAAGTGCTGGTGCGTGTAGAGGCCCTCTCTTTGAACTTCCGCGATAACGCCATTATCGAAGGAAAAATGGGTAATGAGATGACGATGCCGCTCACACCAGGGTCTGATATGGCGGGTGTGGTTGAAGCCGTGGGGACGGGGGCTACCCGTTTCAGCGCAGGCGATCGAGTTATTTCATCTTTCAATGCAGAGTGGATCGAGGGTCGCCCAGTCAATAATGCTAAAAACCCTGAATACAACTCGCTCGGCTACGCTCTTCAGGGCGTAATGGCTGAGTATGTGGTCATGAATGAGGAGTGGCTTGTTCGCGCGCCCCGGACGCTTACTGATGCTGAAGCCAGCACATTGGTTTGTGCAGGCCTGACGGCCTGGGTTGCCCTGGTTGAACGTGGCGGCCTGCGCGCCGGTGAAAGCGTGCTGGTTCAGGGGACGGGTGGCGTGTCGCTATTTGCACTGCAGATTGCAAAAGCCATGGGGGCGCAGGTGTTTGTCACCTCATCCAGCGATGAGAAGCTTGCAGCCGCAAAAATGCTGGGCGCAGATCGCGGGATTAACCGGAAGAAAGAGGACTGGGTGGAGGCCGTATACCGCCTGACCAGTGAAAGGGGAATAGATCACGTTATCGATACGGTCGGAGGGCGCAATGTTGCCGATTCAGTTCGCGCAGTGGCTTCGCACGGTCGTATCTCGCTGATTGGCATGATGGACACGCACGATGTTTCTGCATCCGGCGCTCTGCTTCTGCTGAAATCTCCGACGCTGCAGGGCATTGGGGTAGGGCATCGTCGGGCCCTTGAAAATTTTGTCAGGGCCGTTGATGAGATTAACTTAAAGCCGGTTATCGATAAGAGTTATTCATTCGACCAGCTGCCGGAGGCGCTGGAACACCTGGAACAGGGTGCATTCGGGAAAGTTGTGATTAACGTGATTTAAAAACCGGGCTTCAGTTAAAAATGTATTCAGGGCCTGCAATGCTGGCATTCCTTCCGTGCTGACTGAACGGGTAGTCAGGCGCGCGCAGGTGCTAAAAAGACGGTGCCCGGGGGAACGGGCCCGTTGCAGCAAGGTCCCGGCGGTGAACCGGTCGGGGCTTCTGCCAGCACAGGAGGCGGTCAGGCCTGCTTCCTGAGGGTAGAGGGTTGAGCGACGCCGGGCGTCAGTTAACGGTCGGGACGCCTGAGCAGCCTTTTATCTCGCCCGTCCGGGAATAAAAAAAGGGGCCACGGATCACGGCCCCCGGCAGAACGGCTTCACGCGGCGCCGCCCGCCAGCACAGCAAAGGTAATCAGGCGGGGCGGCGTCCGAACCCCATGCGCCTCAGGCGCGGGGGCAGATCCACCAGAGTGCGGCAGCCCAGCTTCTGCATAATATTTTTCCGGTGCTGGCTGATGGTCTTGACGCTCAGCTGCAGCCGGTGGCCGATATCGGTCAGGGTGCGCTGGGTAGCCAGCAGGCGCAGCAGGCCGAATTCCCGTGCGGTCAGCGCCTCCTTACCATACCCGACCGTCAGCGTCTCCGGGGGCGGCGTTATCCCGGCGGGGCAGCCGAACACCTCGCCGGCGAGGTGCGTGATGTCGCAGCGCTTGGAGAGTACGCAGGCGCCGGGCAGACGGGTCAGCACGTGGCTGATGACCGCCTTCTCGCGCAGGTCGGTCAGGATTATCAGGCGGGTGGCCGGCGAAACGCGGCGCAGGGTAACCAGCAGTTCGGTCAGCGCCTGCACGTCGCGGCCGAACGCGCAGAGCTCGCTGATGACCACATCCGAGCCGGCGGCGATGCGCAGCGCGCTGTCAATCTGCGTCTGGTCAATCAGGCGGACCCGGATATGCTTTTCACTGAAGTAACAGGTGATGCCCTGCGCAATCCATCTGTCGCTGTCTATCACGGTGACTGTGAACATGTTTCTCTCCTCGCGTTCCCTGTCCGCTATTACACCGCAGACGGGGAGCGGGAAGTATCAGACAGTGTCGGTAGGGGTTGTAGGCATTGTCCTGGTTTCAGTCCCCGAGCCGGGCATACGCGCGCGCGAACGCTTCCAGCATGTCTGCCGCCTTTGCGACATGGTGCAGGATAACCGCGCACTCTTCCTCCATGTCGGCCAGTTCCTCGAGCTGCGCACACTGCTCGTCCAGGCGACGGATGCCCGTTACCCGCAGCGTGCCGGCCATGCGGTGGAAAATCCGCCGGGCGGCGGACAGGTCGTCATCAAGCAGCGCCTGTCGCGCGGCCTGCAGGTCGCCCCGGCTCTCGCTGATGACGGTGCGGATGAACCGGTCTGCCTCCTCCGGGCTGTCCGGAATAAAAGTCTCCAGCACGGTCCGATCGATCCAGCTGTCGAAATCGCTATCCGGCTCTGCGTCCGGCGGGTCATACGCGCGGATAGCCTGCGCCAGGCGCGGCAGCTCCACGGGCCTGAAGAGGCAGTCGTTCATGCCTGCTTCCAGGCAGCGCGCCCGGGCGGAGGCCTGCGCGTCAGCCGTGATGCCGATAATGATCACGTCCGCGTCCTCCTGCCGGATGAGGCGGGCCATCTCCGGGCCGTTCATGTCCGGCATGCTGCAGTCGGTCAGGATGATCTCCGGACGCGATGCCCGCCAGCTCTGCAACCCGTCGCGGCCATCTTCGGCCGTGATCACCTGATGCCCGAGCAGCGCCAGCTGCCGGGAGATCAGCAGCCGGTTGGCCGGATGGTCATCCACAAGCAGCACCCGGCGCGGCTGGCCCCGTGCGGGCGCGGGGGCGGTTTCGCTTTGCAGTGCGGCGGACCGGATCTGTACGGGCACGTCCAGCGTAAAGGTGCTGCCGCGCCCGGGTGTGCTTGTAAGCGTCAGCGTGCCACCCATCAGGCTGGCGATTTCGCGGCTGATGGCAAGCCCCAGTCCGCTGCCGCCCGCGGCGCCGTCTGCCTGCTCAAAGGGCAAAAACAGCCGCCTCTGGTCAGCTTCGGTAATGCCGGGCCCGGTGTCCTCCACGGCAACGCGGAGCCTCTCAGGCGTCAGCGTAACCTGCACCTGCACCTGCCCCTGCTGCGTAAACTTCACCGCGTTGCCCGTCAGATTCGCCAGGATCTGCCGCAGCCGGTTGTCATCCGCAAACACGCTGGTCTCCCCCTCCGGAAGCGACAGGGAGAGCGTCAGCCCTTTCTGCCGGGCAAGCCAGCTGAACGCCTGCGTGACAGGCTGCACCACGGCACTGAGCGGGCTCCAGCGCGGCTGCAGAGTCATTTTTCCGGACTCGATGCGCGCAATGTCAAGCACGTCGCCTATCAGCGCCAGCAGACTGAGTGACGATTCATGGGCCACGCTGATAAGCTCTGTATCGGCGCGGCCTTCCTGCACCTGCAGCTCCAGCAGGCCGATAACCGCGCTGAGCGGCGTGCGGATTTCGTGGCTCATGGTGGCAAGAAAGCGGCTCTTGGTGCGGCTTGCCTGCTCGGCCTCGATCTGCGCCTGCTGCAGCGCAGCCTGCATGCTCAGATACGCTGTAACGTCCTGCCAGCCTCCGATATAGCCGCCGGTTGTTCCGTCATCCTCCTGAAAGCTGGTCATCCAGTGCCGGATGGTCTGTTCCGTTCCGTCTCCGGCATCAAGCACAAACTCCGCCTCCAGCGGCTCCCCGCCCGCCGGCGGCGTGCGCATACACGCTGTCCACACCCCGTACAGCGGGTGGCGGCTGTCCCAGAGCGGAAGCGGAAGGTGTTCAGCCGCCGCGCCGGTAAAGTAGCGGCCGAACGCCGCGTTGCTGTGGGTAATGTTACCGTCGCGGCTGGTGACGTAAACGGGGCGGGGCGGTCCGTTGATAAGCCGGTCGCGAAACGCCACCTCCTGGCGCAGCAGGGCCTTTGCCCGCCGGGTTCGCCGCACCTGCCGGCGCAGCGAGACGGCCCAGGCGGCGGTAAGAAGAATAAGCGCGCCCGCGCCGGCGGCGCCGGCGTAAAACTCGGTGCGATAAACCTGCCACGTATCAAAGCGCGCAGCCGACGTGGACTGCCAGTGCGCGAGAATGGCGGTAACGATGCCGGGCGGAACGAGGGCGAGCGTTTTATTCAGGATACTCAGCAGCTCCGGATCGGCGCGACGCACGCCGAAGACTACCGCCGCCTCCTCCACGGGCAGGTTTTCACGCAGGGTCAGCCGGTCCCTGTAGAGGCCCTGTATCAGATAGCGGGCGCTGGTAAGGGTCGAGAGGGTGGCGTCCGTGTCGCCGTCTGCGACGCGACGCAGGGCAAGCCCCGGGTTCCCGGTCCAGGTAATCTCCGCCTGCGGCCACGCGGCGGTGAACCAGGCAGAGGCATCCTGCCCTGGTACCAGGTCGGCGCGCTGTACGGGGCCGTCAAAGCCGCTGCGCGTGACCATCACCACCGGCGTATACATAAACGGGGCGCTCAGCAGCAGGCTGCGGCTCCGCTCGCGGCTCCATATCAGTGGCGCCGTCATCAATACCCGTCCCTGTGCAAGCGCGTCCGGCAGGTCCCGGCTGTCACCGATGTCCGTATAGCGGAACCGGATGCCCGTGCGCAGGCTGACCAGCGAAAGCAGCTCCGGTCCGATGCCGGCAGGCGCGCCGCCGGGCCCGGTCACGAAAAACGGTGCGCTGAACGCTGAGCCGGCTACCGGCACCTCGGGATGAGCGCGCAGCCAGGCTTTTTCTTCAGGAGTCAGGCCAGGCGGCGCGGCAACGAAGCGCGTCAGATCGTTCTGATCCCAGCGCGACGCCAGCATTTCTCCCGCCGGGCTGTCGCGCAGATTCTCTGCCGCGGCGCGAAGGGCTCCGCTGAGCTGCGGCGCGCGGCCGTCCGTGACGAGACGGTAGGGCGTCATGGCCGCCGGCGACAGGCGGCTGACCTCCAGCGTGTTGACGTAGTTGCGTCCGGTCAGGTACCAGGCCTCGCCGGCGGGCAGGATCGCAGATGCGGCTGCCCCCTCGTCAAGCTGCGCCAGCTGCCTGCCCGGGCTGATGTCTGTACCAGCGAGCGCCGGGCCGTCAGAGCGGGGAGCACCGCGCCGCGTGACCTCGACCGGCAGCGCCGGCGCCAGGGTGACGATGCCGCTCTCGCCGTAGTGTGCAGGCACCGCGTCGCCGGCAGGGCTGAACACCACGTCGGCGCGGCCCGCGTCCAGCGCCGCCCAGGCCTCCTGTGCGGATCCGTAGTGCACCACGCGCAGCGTCAGGCCGAGGCTTCGCGCTGCGGTCCAGATAAAGTCCGGCAGGTAGCCGGTGAGGCGGCGCGCCGGATCGGTTCTTACCACCGGCGGGCGGGATGTGCCATAAAGCGCCAGCGTCAGCTCGCGCTTCTGACCGAGCCAGCGCCACTGTGCGTCGGACAGCGCCGGGGACGCCACGTCCGGCAGAGCCGCAGGTGAATAGCTGAGCGCGACCGGGGCCGCTCCGGCACCGGCCGGCAGCAGCAGCGTGCACAGCAGCAGAAAACGGCGCATCAGGAGATATTGTTCCGGCGCGTGAAATCCAGCAGGTCGCGCTGGTTCTTCAGGCCCAGCTTTTCCATCAGGCGCGCCTTGTAGGTACTGACGGTTTTGTTGCTGATTTCCATACGGGCGGCAATGCTGATGATTTCCCGCCCCTCGCCCAGATAGCGCAGCACCTCGAACTCGCGCTTAGAGAGCCGGCGCAGCCGGTCCGCGTCCGGCTCGGCCACGCTCTCTTCCCAGGTCTCATGCATCCTGAGCGGAAAGTAGCCGTAGCCGGAAAAAACCGCGCCAACGGCCTGAGACAGGTCGCCCAGGCTATTCTGCTTGCTGATAAAACCGTTGGCGCCGGCCTTCATGCTGAGCTGGGTATAGTAGGCGGGGTTTTTGCCGCTCATTACGATAACCGGCACGCGGATATCCGCCGCGCGCAGCAGCGCAATGGCCTCGGTGCCGCTGATGCCCGGCAAGTCGATATCCATAATCAGCGCGCCGGCGCCGTGCTCACGGACCATCTCCACGACGCGGTCAGCGCTGTCGGACTCGGCCACCACGGTGTGCCCCTCTTTTTCCAGCAGCATCCGGATGGCCAGGCGCGCCAGCGGATGGTCGTCGATAACAATAAACGCGGCCATATTTCATCTGCTCTGTTAAACATGAATTAATCATATTCTGCAGAATTACCGGATGCAAAAAATATATTTGCGTAGTCATTTTCCTACAGCCGGATGACAATATTCCTGATTGCGTCAGGGGCAATTTTAAAATTAAGAATAAAAACGCCTCCGTGTAGTCCGCGGCTTACAGGGTGCCTCCCGCCGTCTGATTCTGGCCGTGGTCATAAAGTGACAGAATCATGTCCGGACGTGCTCACACCTGCGCTGAGCCCCTTACATCATGAGCCTGCAAAAAATGAAAACAACATCTTCTGTGATGAGCAGCGAGCTGCTGCGCCCTGCCGCCTGGATATTTATCACCGCCTTTTCCCTCGGCGCGTGGTGCCTGGCCGGTGTCATTATTCAGATAATTTTCTGACCCTGACTTAATTACCGTGAGCACAACACCATGAATAAAATATTTAAAGTAAAATGGAATGCCGCCTGCCAGCGTTATGATGTCACCTCGGAATTTGCGCGGGGGAAAACAAAATCGTCCGTTTCCGGTACCGGCCTGCGTTTCACTGCGGGCGCGCTGTCTGTAGCCGGTGCCCTGTTAATCAGCCCCGCGGCGGTGGCAGCCGACGTTATGCTGGATACGTTCGCTCCGAAAGATGGCGGGCACATCCAGACCATCAGCGGGCCGCTGAATACGCTTACAGCAGCCAGCTGGGGTAGCATTACTACGGGTCAGTCAGGATTTACATATAGTACGTTCGCTGACGCGGTGAAAAATGGCTACCTCAAAGGCAGCGGAATAAATTACCTGGATCAGCAGGTACAGACCGGAGTTCTGGCCGGATTTGACTACTACGATAAGCAGACCGGCACAGTAAAAACTTTCGAAGCCTACAATAATGACAACATCAGCGAGTTTGATGGTCGTAATAACTCTGTACCCATCTCCTACGCAGTAGGCAAAGATGGACATTATGTTGATCGTAATCTTATTCAGCTTTCTGCCAACAGTGAAGCAACAGTCAGCGTGGGAAGTAAGACATCTTCAGACTGGTTTTATGACCCGCTTAATTTCCTGCAGGCTATTTTGAAGGGCAGTAAGGCAAACCCTGATTTCATCTCCTCCATATTCAAACTGACGTCTGCCGATCCTTCTGCGCCAGCGACGCTGAATTATGATTCCAAAACCGTTATTTTTCTTGGCAATAACGGAAACGTGGCGCGTCCGGAAACCCTGGCTTACAGCTCATTTAAAGCCGGATATACCGGCACTTTCAGCAGCGCCATTGGCACCAGAACCGTCAGCAATATCGACGAGCTTAAAGATTATAACCAGGCACTGATTGATGCCGTACAGAACGGCACGCTTGATCCGGGCCTTTATCGCAGCGAGTTCAGCAAGGCCTTTGAGCAGCTTTTAAAATATACCTACATTGACTATACCAATAACCCAATCCCGCAGGACGACGCGGTCTGGCAGGACATAAACTTCTATAGAGTCGCTTATATACTGGCAGAAGGCGCGGGTGCGCAGGTCAATATCAGGGCCGGCGCGAACATACTTGCCCGTTACTCGGATACTACAACGGTTCGCCTGAACGACGGCGCAACGCTTAACAATGACGGAACGATTGAATCGCACGTGAACACAACGCGTGGCAGCATGGGCGTGTACGCAGCCGGAGGCGCGGTTGTCAATAACCGCGGCGCCATCAATGCGGGCAGCAGCAGTACATTACCTAATGCAAGCCAGGGTATAAACCAGGCGATTTACGCCCTGGATTCCACCGTCAATAATAGTGGCATCGTTAACGTTGGTCCGCGCGGCAGCCTGGGCGGTAACCAGGGGATTACCCTCAGGGGCAGCAGTACATTCAGCAATACCGGCAATATTAATGTTGTTACCCTTGAAGAGCCCAGCGGAATAGCAAACGCCTCTATCTACACCCGCGGCGTACTGATGGAGGATAACTCTGTATTCAATAATGACGGTGAAATGTACATGGGCCGTCAGGCACAGAGTGCGTTGAATGAGGCCGTCAGCGACGTCAGCGTGAAAACCAGCGGCAACCGGCTGGCCGACGTCAGCGGCGGCAGTACGTTCCGCAATAACGCTGGCGGCACGATGACGCTGGGCAGCCTGGTGCAGGGAGCCAGTATCATGGTCGCGCGCGGTTCAGCCGCTGTTGCGCAGAACGCCGGTACCCTGACCATTCTCGGGCGCGCGCCCGGCGTGAACGGCCAGGCCCCGCTGCAGAACGCGGGCATGGTGGCAACGGAAGGAGCGGTGAACGTCGTCAACCCCGGCCTCATCAGCCTGAAGGGCATCAACGCGGTGGCCATGCAGGCCATCAGCAAAATGACCGATCGTGCGGGCTCGGCGGTACGCAATGAGGGTACCATTGAGGTAGAGACCGGCGTGGATCCGGTGACCGGCACCGCCAACTACGGCCTGTGGGCCGAGGGCGCTATGGCTACCGCTACCAACGCAGGCACCATCAACCTGGAGGGCGAGCGCGCTATTGCCGCCCACGCGCGCAGCGGCGGTGAGCTCTTGGTGGAGGACGGCGCGGCCGTGAACTTCCGCGACAAAAACCAGACCGGCTACTACGTCTTCGGCGTGAGCTCGGGCATCACCGACAACAGCACCGGCATGCAGGACGTCAGCACCGAGGGTTCAACCCTCTACCGCATCGACGGCGGCGCCAGCTTTGACGGCAGCGGCACCGGCACGCAGGTGGGCGTGAGCGGTAAAAACGCCACCGGCCTGCTGGTCACCGGCGCGCAGGACGCGGGCAGCAGCCTGGACACCGGCAACATGAACCTGAACGTTACCGGCGAGGGCGCCACCGGCATTCGCGTGGCGGGCGACGCCCGCGGCGTGCTTGCGGCGGACACTACCATAAACCTTAGTGGCGCGGGCAGCTCAGCCGGTATTGTGGAGAACACCTACACCGATATCAGCGGCAACCAGAGCCAGGTGCAGGGCGCCACGCTCACAAGCTTTGCCACCCTGAACAGCGCCAACGCGGCGCCGGGCGCCGTGGGCTACATCGCCCGCAACGGGGGCACGCTCGACCACCGCGGAACCATCGACTTTACCGCATCGGATACCACCGGCGTGCAGGTTGAGGGCGGCGTGCTGGACAACAGCGGCAGCATCCGCGTGAACGGTACGGCCGTGGACGTCTCGGGCGCAGACTCGGTGATCACCAACAGCGGCACGGTGGAGGCCACAGACGGCACGGCCGCCTTCCGCGTGCGCGACGGCGCGGCCCTCGACCTCAGCGGCAGCGGCACGGTGCGCGCGGGCGGCAGCGCCCACGGCGTGCTGCTGGACAGCGGCGCAACCGGCCTGACGGTAGAGGGCGCCACCATCGAGATGACGGCGGGCGGCACCGGCAACGCGATTGAAAATGCTGCGGAAATCGAAGGCATTCAGCTCAAGGACACCACCATCACCGTGGGCGACGGCTACGGCGTGCGCACGGCCGCCACGCTTGCAGAGGAGAACAGCGGCACCATCACCGTGAGCGGCGCGGGCGCCGGCCTCTACTTCGGTCGCGCCGACGGCTCGGAATCGGATAAGGATGTTGATACATCCAAATCGCAGGGCCTGGTCATTAACGTGGACAGCGCACAGGGCAGCGGCGTCGTGACCAACACCCGCGGGGACGTGAAGTCGGGCGCGAGCGTTAACGTGAACGACGCCGCGGGCGGCGCGGCGCTGGTGGTAAAGGGCAGCACCCGCAACGTGGAGCAGTCGGGCACGCTGACCTCGCAGTCCCTGACCTCGGCGGTGGTGGACGTCTCCGGCGGCAGCGTCAGCAGCTTTATTAACCGGGGCGTTATTCAGGCGGCGGGAGCGGCCTATGACGCCCTGCGCGTGGCGTCCGGAAGCTACCTTAATTTCACCAACGCGCGCGGCGGCCACATTACCGGGCGGGTGGCGCTGGCGGACGGCAACAACAGCGTCACGCTGGAGGGCGGCAGCACGGCGGACGACGTCACGACCGGCAGCGGCAACGACAACTTCTACCTGAGCGGCATCCGCCCGTCTGATACCGGGCTCTACAGCTCGCTGCAGGCCGGCGCAGGTGCGGACACGCTGAACCTCAGTGACTCCGTTCTGACGGTTACCGATCCGGCGACCCTGACGGGCTTCGAAACGGTGGCGCTTTTGCGCGGTTCTGAGTTCACGCTCGACGGCACGCTGCTGCCGCTCGGGGACGCGCAGAACGACGCGTCGGGCACCGGCTACGACATCAACGGCGACAGCACGCTGCGCATCCTGGGCGCGGGCAGTACGGCCTTTAACAGCTTCCTGCGCGGTGCGGGGACCGTTGCGGCGGACGCGGCGAGCGGGGCCTTTGACTTTACCGCTAACAACAGTGCGGCGGCAGGCCGGGACTTTACCGGCACCCTGGCGCTCACCGACGCCACCTTCGCGCTGGGTGGCCTGAACGCGCAGGCGCTGGCCGCCGCCCGTCTGCTGGCGGGCGCGGGCAGCATCGTCAGCGTGGCGGACGGCGTGCAGCGCACCGGCGGGCTCGCCTTTGACGGCGGCACCCTGGCCTTCAACACCGGCACGCCGGGCGAAAGTGCGGCGAAAAGCAGCGTGCAGACCGCGAACTTGCTGGACCTGAGCGGCAGCGGCACGGTGCAGGTTAATGCCGGCACCGTGGACAACGCGCCGGTGCTGCCACCGGACACGCTGCCGCTGATGGCGCAGGACGACGCGAACACCCTGCTGAAGCTGGCGGGCAGCGACGGCGCGGTCACCGGCAGCGGCGGCAACCTGGTGCTGAAGGACCAGAACGGCAACGTCATCAGCAACGCGCT
The DNA here is from genome assembly GCF_011752675.1 of Pantoea sp. Acro-807. Lineage (NCBI taxonomy): Bacteria > Pseudomonadati > Pseudomonadota > Gammaproteobacteria > Enterobacterales > Erwiniaceae > Pantoea > Pantoea sp. Acro-807. Next base: position 334,550 of record NZ_VWXE01000004.1, read on the forward strand.
GCACACGCAGGTGACGCAGAACGGACAGGCCGTGGCGAACGCCACCTACGACTACCGCCTGACCGGCGGCGCGGCCTCTGACGGGCTCTACGCGAACTACGGCCTGACGGCGCTGGAACTGCTGACCGCCGGCAGCGACGCGCTGGTGCTGGACGCGCGCGGCCTGACCGGCAGCGCGGCGGACATGAGCGCCGTGCTCAGCGGCCGCGGCGACCTGGCAATTGACACCGGCGCGGGCCAGACCGTGTCGCTCTCAAACGCCGGCAACAGCTACACCGGACGCACGGACGTGCGCAGCGGCATGCTGCAGATGGGCAACAATAACGTGCTCGGACAGACGTCTGAGCTGGCGCTGGCCGCAGGCACGACGTTTGATATGAACGGCCACAGCCAGACGGTGGGCATGCTTAACACGCTGGCAGGCTCACTGACGGACCTGAACGGCGGCAGCCTGACGCTGAGCCAGGGCGGCACGGCGGATGGCCGCCTGCAGGGCGCGGGCGCACTGAACGTTACCGGCGGCACGCTGACGGTAAAAGGCAGCAACGCCGGACTTACTGCCACCACTTCCATTGCCAGCGGCGCAGCGGCAGAGCTTGACCACGTGCAGGGGCTGGGCAGCGGCGGCATCGTGAACGACGGGCTGCTGGCCCTGAAACGCGCGGCCGGCAAGCTGGTTAACCGCCTGAGCGGCAGTGGTGAGGTAGCGCTTGATGACGGCAGCGATGTGGTGCTGACGGGGGACAATCGCGACTTCGGCGGGCGGTTTACCGTTGCGAAGGGCAGCGCGCTCACCGCCACCGGTGAACACAGTCTCGGCACCGCCGCAGTGACAAATGAAGGGCAGCTGAACCTGAACGGCGCCGCCAGCTGGCTGCTGGAAAACAGCATCACGGGTGCCGGCGCACTGGCCCAGAACGGCAGCGGCGTGGTGACCTTAAGCAACGCCGCGGCGCACTACACCGGCGACACAAGGGTGAATGCGGGCGGACTGCAGCTCGGCACCGCCGGACAGGCGGTGACGCTGGCCTCGGACAGCACTGACGTGGCGGCGGGCGCGGCGTTCGGCGGCTTCGGCGGCACGGCGGGCAACGTAAACAACGCCGGCACCCTGCAGCTGGGCACCCTGGGTCCGGCGACGCGCGCGGCGGCCGGGGCCACGGACTTCACGGTTGGCGGCGATCTCACCAGCAGCGGCACGCTGATGGTAGCGCAGCCGGACGTGGCGGGCAGCCTGCTGCACGTGAAGGGCGACTACACCGGTAACGGCGGACGCCTGGTGCTGAACACCGCGCTCGGCGGCGACGGCTCGCTCACCGACCGCCTGCTGGTTGACGGCGACACGCGCGGCACCACCGCGGTGACGGTAAACAACGCTGGCGGGAGCGGCGCAAAAACCATCGACGGCATCGAGGTCATCACGGTCCGGGGCAAATCTGAGGGTGAATTCACGCAGCAGGGCCGCATCGTGGCCGGGGCTTATGAGTATCACCTGGCACGCGGCGACGCGGAGAACAGCGCCAACTGGTACCTGCGCAATACCGCGGAGGGCGAAGGGGGCGGCGGCACCATGGAGGGCAATGACGACGACGTTGTGCGCGTTTACCGCCCGGAAGCGGGCGCCTATATTGCGAACCTGGCGGCGGCAAACATGCTGTTCAGCACGCGCCTGCACGACCGCCTGGGCGAAACGCACTACACGGACGCCCTTACCGGCGAGAAGAAGGTGACCAGCATGTGGCTGCGTAATACCGGCGGGCACACGCGCTTTGCAGACAGCAGCGGCCAGCAGAAAACCCAAGCGAACCGCTACGTGATGCAGCTCGGCGGTGACGTGGCGCAGTGGAGTTCAGACGGCGCCGATCGCTACCACCTGGGCGTGATGGCCGGCTACGCAAACCAGCACAGCAGCACGCAGAACCATGTGAGTGGCCAGTCGGCGAAGGGTAGCATCCGCGGCTACAGCGCGGGCCTGTACGGCACCTGGCTGCAGGACAACGCGGAGAAAACCGGCGCGTACGTGGACACCTGGGCGCAGTACAGCTGGTTTGACGGCAGCGTGCAGGGTGACTCGCTGGCGCCAGAGTCTTATAAGGCTAAAGGCTTTACGGCGTCCGTGGAGAGCGGCTACACCTGGAAAATCGGCGAGAAGAACGCGCGCGAGAGCTACTACCTTCAGCCGAAGGCGCAGGTGACGTGGTCGGGCGTGAAGGCGGACGATATCCGCGAAAGCAACGGCACGCGGGTCAGCGGTACGGGTGAAGGCAACGTACAGACCCGGCTCGGGGTGCGGGCGTTTATCAAAGGCCACAGCGCCATCGATGAGGGCAAAAACCAGACGTTCCAGCCTTTTATTGAGGCGAACTGGATAGCGAACACGAAGCCGTATGGCGTGAACCTGAACGGCGTCGACGTGCGCCAGAAGGGGACGCGTAACGTTGGTGAGCTGAAGCTCGGCGTGGAGGGTCAGATCAAGCCCGGCGTTGAACTCTGGGGCAACGTGGCGCAGCAGATGGGCGGCAGCGGCTACTCGGACACCGGCGCTATGCTTGGTCTGAAGGTCAGCTTCTGACAGCTGATTACGTTTAAAAGGCGCCTGCGGGCGCCTTTTTCATGTGGTAACGGCAGACACTAATCGCAGTGCTGCTGATACCGACCGGTTTCTTTTCCTCAACGGTTTGGTGTAACTTCGTCGCTGGGATACTCGATAAAACCGCATGAAAATAGCAGGATGATAATGATTAAGCTGACGGGTCGTTTGGTGTGTAAAAGTGCAGAAGAAGCGGATCTTGTTCGCCAGTACCTTCCTGAACACAAGCAACTAACCAGGAAAGAAACCGGATGCGTATCATTTGAGGTTACTGAAACAGCAGACCCCCTGGTCTGGACCGTTGAAGAGCTTTTTACAAACCAGGCTACTTTTGACGCCCATCAGAAAAGAACCAGGGCTTCGGTCTGGGGAAGAGAAACCAGCGCGATCGCCAGAGAGTATGAAATCTCAGAGAGTGAGTAACTTTACCGAAACCGAATCACGATACGTTTATAAAAGGCCGCTACCCAGCGGCTTTCTTACATCTGCAGATAGAGCCGCATCAAACATAACATCGCTGTTGCGAATCAAAGAGCTCTCAAAGTATAACAACGCATCAGGTTCAGAATTCTTACGCGGTCAACAGGTAAAAACCAATGATTTCTAAGGCTAATGCTGAGCATTATGTATGGGGTGATAAGTGCGATGGCTGGTATCTGGTAAACCGGCAAGACATGCTGATTATTCACGAAAAGATGCCGCCGGAAACATGTGAAAAGCGACACTACCATTCGGTATCCAGACAGTTTTTTTTCGTTCTGGATGGTGTGTTGACCATGGAGCTGGAAGGAAAAGCGCATCGAATTGTCGCTCAGCAGGGCATCGAGATCCCCCCTGGGTCAAAGCATCAGGCCAGAAATGACACGGATTCCGCAATCGAATTTATCGTCATTTCACATCCAACACCGCGCGGAGATCGAACAGACCTTACCTGACTGTGTCTTAAAAAACGTTTCTGGTTGCGCTACTCAAAACGCCCCGGAGCCTTTTAAAGGCGTAAAGGGCATTTCCGGCACCTTTGCCATCCGATGAAAAACAGCCTGAAGATTCCGATGGAGTACATGGCTATGCACTGTCAACGGCTCGCCATTGATGAGTGCATTCAGGTTTAGTCATCTCCGCTTTGAGTGAGAAGCGGACATTAGGACAATAAATAAGAAGTTCTGTATGGAAATTATTTTAATGCGTCATGGAAAGCCTGCTTTTACAGCTTCTGCGAAAGTAACGTGCCGTGAAATGTGCAACTGGATTGCAGAATATGACCGTTCTGATACAGGAGAAGATACACCGCCCGATTCCAGCAAATCATTAGCGGTCAGCGCATCGCGAATCATAAGTAGCCCTCTTCCCAGAGCACTTTCTTCCCTGAAAGCATTAGGGCTTGAACCGGAGGTTATTGATGAGGTGTTCAGGGAAGCAGATCTGCCGGTATTTCACCTGCCCGGTTTCAGGTTATCTCCAGCCGTGTGGGCTGCTTTTTTTCGCGTTATGTGGCTAAGCGGCCTGTCCCGTAATGTGGAGCGTGTGGGAAAAGCTAAGCAACGTGCTGCTCAGGCTGCGAATAGCCTCGTCGGGTTGGCAAAAGCATCCGACGGGCCTGTGCTTCTTATGGGACATGGGGTGATGAATCGGCTAATTGCAGGGGAACTGAGGTCTTTGGGTTTTAAAGAATATTGTAGTCAGGGTAATGGTTACTGGAACGCGAGCATCTACAGACTTCAGTAATTAAAGATATCGGGTTGGGGGCACGTCCGGAGTCTCCAGACATTGAAAATTAGTAGTTTCGCTTTCGGCACAAAGCGGACAGCCAAAGCCTTAACCTAACCTAAATAGAATTTCATATTATCAATGATCTGTTTTGCCAGGATAGCGTGGTCCATTTCCCAGCGTGCCGGGCTGAATAATTCTGCTGACCACACGCCATCAAAACCGGTGGTTTTTACCGCATTGCTCCATGCCTGAATATCAATATCCCCCTCGCCGGGCATATAAGCGCGCAGCACCGTTTCGTTCCATTCTTCACCAGGGCGGGGCTTACGGCCATCACAAAAGTGCACGCTGTAGATAAGGGCAGGATCGAGCTGTTGAATATCCTCCGGCGTAGTATGCCCGGTCGCAAAGAGGTGCCAGAAGTCGATGACTAAACCGATATTAGGTGCATTTATACGCTGAATCACCTCCAGTGCCTGATTGAGCGTGTTGAATCGCGTATGCGCGATAACCTCAATCTGATAGCGCACCCCATATTGCTGGCCAATAGTGGCAATCTCAGCAATATTTTCGGTAATAATATCGAGAATTTGCCTCTCTGGCAGATGATCAATGCCGTGCTGCGCCAGAATCTGAATGGTCGGGCAGGCCAAATCCGCCGCAATCTGCGTCAGTCGCCTGGCTTCAGCCAGCATTTGCTGCTTTTCTGCGCCCTGATAGCGTTCAATATTTATCAGGGCATTAAGACACAAGGTCTGTAATCCATGACCCCGCACCAGCGTGTTAAGTTGTGCAGTACTGCCGCCGTGATCGAGATAACGCAGCAATTTATCATGCAAAAACTCCAGACCATCATAGCCCGCTTCCGCAGCTATACGTGCTTCAGTAACCACATTGCAGTAATGGGTTGAAATACCGTGAAGAGCTTTGAGCATAATTTCCTCTGCATCAGAATTTAATATAGCGGGAATCAACAGGAGATAGAAAGCCTGCATACGGTCACGCAATATTACCGGATGCGTCTTAAACTGTATGAGAAAAAGAAAACCGGAAGCATCTCAGAACAGATCAGGGGCAGGGTGATCGTGCCGCACACAAAGTATCCATGTAACTTATCTTTTTATCTGCCCGGTTATCCAGAATTTTTTATAACGGGCAGGCGGAATGCCGACAAGATTATGAAAGATTCGGTGGAAATTGTTTACGTTATCGTAGCCTACAGCACTTGCTACATCTATGACTCCCAGGTCAGTGCTTAATAATAAGTTTTGTGCCTCGCCGATACGGCGGCGGGTCTGATACTGTTTTGGGGAATAACCCGAATAGGCTTTGAAGACATGCGCCAGATAGAACTGATTCATATTCATCGCTGCAGTAATCGAACTCAGGGAGATATCTTCTTTATAATGGTTGTCGATATAGTCCTTCACGCGCTGCCCTAATAATACGCTGGCGTTTTCCTGTTGCGGTTTGCTTTCTATCCAGATATTCCGGCACAATAATAACAGCACGCTGAGTAAGCTATCGCCAATTTCTGTGCTGTACAGACGCTTATTACTGACATGCGACCACATCTGTTCAAACAACTGGCAAATTTCATGATAATAATTGCCGGCTGGCATGACCGCGGTTTGCGAGCGAGGCGTAAGGACGTTCAGTGGCAAACCATCGACCTTCAGTTGCTCAACGCCACAGCTGAATATCAGCAGGTCATCTGAGGCTTCCGGGCATTCATCATGAAGCACGCTGGCATTGAACAGTAATATATCGCCAGATTTAACGACATAGCTACGGCCGTCGATATTATAAATACCCTTGCCTGAGCGGATAAACATCAATTCAAAGCGTTCATCATGTTTGTGCATTACGCGAGGAATCGCTTCCTCTTTGCCTTCAGCTTTGCAGATGAAGCTCAGGCGCGGTCGCAGGCCACTGTCGAAGCCGCGTGCGGAAGGATGCTCGTTAAGACTGAAGGTGATCATAATGTCTCCTGTCGTGATGGCGCTATTCTGACACGACTTTACGCGCTGGTAATCATCAACTTTGCTTTTTCTTCCTGACTAACCCACTGATATATAATGCCAGAATGAAATTCCTTTATCCTTAACTCTCTTTAATTGTTATGACCGCTCTGGTCACGCAAGGAGACATGATTGTCATCACGTTCTTTAAAAAGCAGCCTGATGCACTCATTCAGATAAAGACAGTAACAAGCTAACTCTGTTAAGAGGGGTATTTTCATTAAACGGTCAATAATCATCAAAATTGCTATTTTATTTCTTACAAGTAAGCCACCACAGTGGTGGTAAAAATTGACTTTTCAAACTCTCTTCAATCTTGCTATGTCAACGTTCATATTTGACGGCGTGATGATTATCACTGCTTTTCACGAATGTAATTAAAAATATTTGATCGCCAGCACGCTGGTAAATAGTACGGAGAGACGTGTCTGGCTTTTGATTTTCACTTTGATATAACGTTGTCGTAACGTTTGAGGGTCACAGCAGCCTCTTCACGCTGAAATTAAAATCATACTTACATAGCCAGTAAGTTAACTGCTCTTTTTAACGTTTTAAAACAACATAGCTTTATTCTGACTATAAACGGCTTGCAACGGTATTACCTTACAACCAGATGGAAAAACTATGTATAACAAAACTCACCTGCAAAATCCTAAGCGCATGCGTTTGATTACGCTTGTATCAACCATTGGCGGCTTATGTTTCGGTTATGACACCGGCGTTATCTCCGGCGCATTAATATTCATGAAATATGATATGAATCTGACACCGGCTCAGGAAGGATTGATCACTTCATTTCTGCTGTTTGGTGCCGCGCTGGGCTCGCTATTTGGTGGATATTTATCAGATAAGCAAGGACGTCGTAAAAATTTGCTTTGGGTGGCAGCTGTTTTTATGTTCGGCGCGTTAGGCACGGCGTTTGCGTGGGATGTGCCATCAATGATTGTTGCGCGTTTTATCCTGGGCTTAGCGGTGGGCTGCGCTTCTGTAACCGTACCCATTTATATTTCCGAACTGGCACAAGCCGATCAGCGCGAGCGGTTAGTCACCGTCAATGAGCTAATGATTGTTACCGGCCAGTTCCTCGCGTATTCCGTTAATGCAACGCTTGTGAATGTCTATCCCGAGTTGCAGCACAACTGGCGCATTATGCTGGCTATTCCGGCACTGCCTGGCGCGCTATTGTGGATCGGTATGCTTATGATGCCGGAATCACCGCGTTTCTTTATTCGTCGCGGTGAAACTGAAAAGGCCATAAGCGTATTGAAAACGCTTCGCCTGCCGGAAGAAGTTGACCGCGAAGTGAAAGATATCCAGCAAATCGTCAAAGCCGATCAGATGAAATTAAACCTGTTTGACGAACTAAAAAAACGCTGGGTGATTCAACTGGTGTTAACGGGCTTAATGATCGTACTCGCAACGCGCGTTACCGGGGTCAATACCATCATGTACTACGCGCCAACGGTATTGAAAGCCACGGGCCTGGGCGATGCGGCAGCTGTCACTGGCGCAGTAGCCAATGGCATTATCTCTGTACTGGCTACCCTCCTTGGCATGGCGTTAATTGGCAAACACTCACGCCGGAAAATGTTTTTTACCGGACAGGCCGGCGTCACGCTGAGCCTGCTACTGATTGGTTTAGCGTTTAAGTTCCTGTTTCACACTGAAGTTGTGGATGGTGCAGAAATTCTGCATGCGAATTTTGCCAGCGCACCCTATGTGATCCTTGGCTTGATGCTGGTTTTTCTGGTGTTCATGCAGGGCTGGATAGCACCGGTGTTCTGGCTGATGCTGGCAGAAATCTATCCTCTCAGAATGCGCGGTATCGGTATGGGCTTTGCGGTATTCGGTTTGTGGATATTCGATTTCATAATCCAGTCTATTTTCCCTTTCCTGCTGAACCATTACGGAGGCGGCCTGACCTTTGGCTTCTTCGGGGCAACTAACATCATTATGTTGATTCTGCTGGTGAAATATCTGCCGGAAACACGCGGTCTGACATTAGAACAAATCGAAAAGAAATTTCGTTTCTAACGCTTTAGTAACTGAGGGTAAATAAATGACTGTCAAAATTGGCCTGATTGGTCTGGGCATGATTGGCCAGGATCACCTGAAACGTTTTCAAAATACAATTACTGGCGCGCAGGTTACTGCTGTTTGCGATATAAACCATACGACAGCCGATGTGGCGGCCAGAGAATTTAACGCTACGGCGTTTTATGATGCTGAAGAGATGATTAATTCGGAGCTGGTCGATGCAGTGTTTATTTGCTCAATAGGTCCGGTTCATAAAACGCAAATCCTTGCGGCATTTAATGCCGGCAAACCGGTATTTTGTGAAAAGCCATTAACACCAACTGCTGATGAATCAGCAGAAATTATTGATGCTGAAGTCAGAACCGGTAAGCGTCTGCTTCAGCTTGGCTTTATGCGCCGTTTCGATCCAGGTTATCAGGCGCTGAAAAAGACAATCGATGACGGGAAACCCGGCGATATCCTGCTGATCCATTGCGCGCACAGAAATCCCTCTGTGCCGGAAAGCTATACGCTGGAAATGGCGGTGAATGATTCCGCCACGCACGAAATCGATATCATCCGCTATTTGCTTAATGAGAATATTATTTCGGTGCGCGTGGACAAACCCCGTAAGAAAACCCGGTGTGCGCTGCCGCATTTACAGGATCCTTTAATCATAATTTTCGAGACCGAATCTGGTGTGCGCATCGATGATGAGCTGTTTGTAAATTGCCATTACGGCTATGACATTCGCTGCGAAGTGATTGGCGAAAACGCGATTGTCGCGCTGACTGAACAGCAGCTGATTAGTACGCGTTCGCTGAACGGCAACGCACAGCATATTGCACAATCCTGTATGGAACGTTTCGCCACGGCATACGATCGGGAAGTGCAGCATTTTGTCGATAACGTGCGTAACGGGCGCGAGATGAGCGGCCCCTCCTCATGGGATGGTTACGTAGTGGCGCTGGTTTGTGATGCCGGTTTAGCCTCGCTGAAAGATGGCGAAAAACACGATGTCATTATTCCACCGCAGCCCGCGCTCTACCGTTGATTAATGCACTCTTGCGCCATCAGTGAGGAATAAATCATGTTGAATTTAACGGAAGACGCGCTGCATTTGCAGTGCCGGGCAACGCATAAAAATGAGGCAATACATATTGCCGCCAGTGCTCTGGAAAAAGCGGGTTATGTCAAACCCGGCTTTGAACAGGCAATGCTCTCGCGGGAAAAGAGCGTTTCAACCTACATTGGAGCAGGTATTGCGCTTCCCCATTGCGCAAAGGAAAACCTCGATCTGGTCATTCAATCTGGCTTTCAGGTATTTCAATTTCCCGATGGCGTTAGCTGGGGTAAAGGGAAAATTGTTTTTATTGTTGTCGCTGTAGCTGCAACGAAAAATGAACATATTCAGATTCTGGCGGATATTGCAGATTTACTGGGTGATGAAGTCAAAACCACCCTATTAGCGAACGCCAGAACTAAATCCGGGTTTATCGATCAGTTCGGAAGAGCGTAACTCACGCGAAATATTGAGGATAATAGAATGGAACTTGCATTGTGTACTGATGTTCTGGCGGATTTACCTTTTCCGGCAATGCTGGACAAAGTTAAAAGTTATGGGATCAGTGGGGTTGAAATGACCGCAGGCGGCTGGTCACCCTGTCCACATGTTAAAACTGAAGCGTTATTAAATTCGCCTGAAAAGCTTGAGCAATTCAAACAGGAACTGGCTGAGCGGGAGATGCGTATTGTCGCGCTGAACTGTTCTGGCAACCCGTTAGCGCCTGGTGAACTGGGCGAAACCCATACTAAAAGCAGCTACAGGACAGTAGAGTTAGCAGGCAAGCTGGGTGTTAAAAAAATTGTGATGATGAGCGGTTTGCCCGGCGGCGGGCCAGAAGATCGCGTGCCGAACTGGATAACATCAACGGTTTCATGGCCGGATTACATGCCGGGTGTAATTGACTATCAATGGAACGATGTCGCCATTCCATGGTGGAAAAAGTTTGTGCAGCACGCAAAGCACCATGGCGTAGAGCAAATTGCTATCGAAGAGTTTCCCAGCCAGCTGGTTTATAACCCATCCACCTTACTGCGTCTGCGTCACGCCGTAGATGACATGATTGGCATCAACCTGGATCCCTCTCATCTGATAGCTATGGGCGCTGACCCCATAGCAGCAGCGCGTAAGCTGGAAGGCGCGGTTTTTCATGTTCATGGTAAAGATGCGCGAATCGAGCGGGGTCTCGCCGACATTGATGGACTGATGGAGTACCAGCCCGTTACCGATACTAAAACCCGTACCTGGAACTATGTCGCCGTAGGTTGCGGGCAGGATCTGAAATGGTGGAAAGAGTTTTTTTCAGTATTGCGTATGACTGGTTATAACGGTGATGTGTCACTTGAAATGGAAGATCTGACGATGAGTGTTGAAGCTGGTCTGCAGACGTCTATTGATGCCTTACTCGCCACCCTGAGTCGCTAGAAGCGCAGTGCCTGTCAGTAAAGGCAGGCACGTCACCGGACGCCGCAAAGTGATTCTGTTCAGAAGGAATAGCCTCCTGTAAGGTTTTGCTCAGCGCAGGCAGACTCATGGAAGTTCAAAAATTAACCAGGGTGGTAACCTCACAGGGGCGCGTCAGGCGCGTCAGCGCGGATTCGACAAAACCGGTGGCGTTTAACTCTTCATTAGAATGTTCAGCCGCACAGGAAGCGCTCGCTCAATCTGTTTACGATGATAAGGAGAAAGCTTGCGCCATTCTTTTGCCTCTTTTAGCGTGCGGCCACATCCTTTACACCAGCCTTTCGACTGTTCAAAGATGCAAACGTCGGTGCAGGGAGATTTAATGGCCATACCGGTTCCTCAAAAGTTTCTTGCCTGTCTTCAGTACACTTTCATAAGTAAGCAGTGGAAAGAGAGGCAGGTCGTTTATAAATAGAGTGGTTAAACATATTGTATGTTTATGGCACCGTTTCCCGGTTGGTTAACCAGTGCGTGAACTTTCCATGTGGAATGAATAAGCGCTGGCGTCAGAACGCTCTCCGGAGAGCCTGTTGCAATAACTTTGCCCTGCTGCAGAACGACCAGATGCTGACAATACCTGGCGGCCAGATTCAGATCGTGCAGCGCAATAACCACCGTTACAGGCAACGCAGTAATAAGCCGCATTAATTCGAGCTGAAACTGAATATCCAGATGATTTACCGGCTCATCAAGCAGGAGGATATCGGGCTTTTGCGCCAGCGCGCGTGCAATCTGACAGCGCTGTCGTTCACCGCCTGATAAGCGCTGCCACGGCCGGCTGACCAGACTGTTTAACTGCATCTGTGTAAGCGCTTCCTGCACCGCATGATTATCCGCATCCCGCCATCGACTGAATGCGCTGCGATGTGGCGTACGCCCCAGACGCACAATATCAATGACGCTCAGTTCGTTATCAGCTTCTGCATGCTGTGGCACAAAGGCCAGCTTCCGTGCAAGGTGGCGGCGTGGAAACTGGCAGAGCGACGTACCGGCGATTTGAATACGATTGCCGGAAGCGGGAAACAAACCCGCCAGCGACCTGATCAGCGTTGATTTACCGGAGCCGTTCGGCCCAAGCAGCCCAACAGTCTGCGCAGGTCCGGCGCTAAAACAGATGTCTGACAGGATAGTGTTGTTTTGCAATTCAACATCAAGATGAGTGACCACAATACTCATATCGACTTCCCCCGGTTGCTATAGAGAATAACGGCAAAAACAGGTGCACCGACCAGAGCAGTCACCACGCCGACAGGTAAGACCTGATGCGTTATCAACGTTCTGGATAGGAGATCGGCGAGGATCATAAAATGACTGCCAGCAATAAACGTTACGGGAATGCTAACCAGATGCCGGTGGCCCACCAGCATCCGCGTTATATGAGGAATGACCAGGCCGATAAATCCGACAGCGCCAATCGAACTGACGATAACGGCCGTGACCAGAGCGGTAACCAGCAGTAGCATTATGCGGACAAAAAGCACACGCGTGCCCAGTGTGGCCGATATCTCAACGCCAAAAGTAAACGTATCCAGCGATCGTGCATGGCCAATAACCAGCATTAAACCGGCAAGTGAAACAAGAGAACAGAGTATGGCATCAGGCCAGCGCACGCCGCTGAGGCTACCCAGTAGCCAGAACATCACACCGCGCGACTGCTCGGCATTCGCGGCGGTACTGACAATATAAGAGGTCAGTGCATTAAACAGCTGAGTGCCCGCCACGCCAGCGAGGATGATTCTTCCGGTGTGATTCTGTATGCCGCCAGATAACAGCAAAATCAGCCCAAACGCCAGGCATGCACCGGTAAACGCGCCGGCGCCGACAGTGACAATCCCGCCGCCAACGCCTAACAGCATAATACAGACGGCACCGGTTGAAGCACCGGCTGAAATCCCCAGCAGATAAGGTTCAGCAAGCGGATTACGCAATACGGACTGTAGCACCAGCCCGCACAGCGCCAGTCCGCCACCGCTGCTGGCCGCCATTAACGCTCTGCTCATTCGATACTGCCAGACGATGCCCGCCTCAACCGGCGGGAGGTCATAATGTGACAGGCCCAGCCCGTTGGCGATCGCCTGAGCGGTAACGGTAAAAGAAACGGGCATGTCGCCTGTTGAAGCGGCTAACACCATCGTCACAGGCAGGCTGAGCAAGCCTGCCAGAATGACTATCGCTGTCTGCGCTGGCGAAGAGATCTTATTTGCCATGTTCGTTTCTGTATGCGGACAGTTGTTTGCCAATTAGCTCTACTGCATCCACGTTGCGCAGTGAGGGATTGAGCGACATTGCCGGTACGACGATGATGTGGCCTTGCCTGACCGCATTGATTTCGCGCGTGACAGGGTCATTCTGGAGAAAGGCCTTTTTTACCGAGGCGTCATCAGCGGGATAAAGCCGTCTGTCCATGCTGGCGATAACGATCACGTCGGGCTGAGAGTGAGCAATATGCTCCCACGTCACCGCAGGCCACTCCTCTGAAGAGTGAATGATATTCTGCAGGCCAAGGGTCTTGCTTATCCAGCCCGGCGCGCCGTCATTACCCGCCACCCACGGATCGCCTTTCAGCCGGCTGCTGGAAAACCAGAAAACGACGTTAAGCGGAGGTCCTGTCTGCGCGTCTGCCTGCTGCTGTGCGTAAGCGATCCGATCCGCCAGATTTTTTTTGAGCGCCTCTCCGCGATCGGCGACATCGAAAATTTGTGACAGTTGAGTGATCTCATTCATGACGGAGTTCAGCGTATAAGGCGTAGTACGCGCGCCGTCGCCGTTCGACATCTCTGTGACGGTTTTGCCCGTGCAGTCAGCAGGGGATATCCATGTTCTGATGCCCAGTTGCTCAAATTGTTCACGCGTGGCCACTTCACCCTGTGGACCGACATGCCAGCTGTACTGCGCCAGTACCAGCTCTGGCTTTTGCGCCACAACCGTTTCAAACCCGGGCGAATTATCAGCAAGGCGCTTCAGGTCTGCGGCCCTGCTTTCAAGCTCGGGCGGAAGCTTGCCGAACCAGACCGAGGTGCCGGCAATCGTTTTTTCCAGCCCCAGCGCCAGCAGAAGTTCAGTTTCGTGTTGTCCAATCGTAACGACGCGAGCGGGCGGCTGCCTGAATGTTTCAGAAACGCCGCAGTTCTCAACGGTCAGTGGCCAGGTGCTGGCGAATGCGGTTGTGCACGAGAAAGCCATGAACGCCGGAGCGAGCATTTTAAAAGGAAATTTCATCATCATCTGCCAAAGTAACGTTATAACATAACATTATCAGATTTTTATCTGGCTTTTGTCAATCACCGGCGAGCTTTGTAGCCTGCTGCAGTATCTGTTTTCCCGGCAGGTAGCGCGTGTAAAAAACGCTCTGAAATACCTGGCGTTAACTCAATACGCATTTGAGTCAATGACAAGCGCGAAGGTTATGTTATAACATAACAATAAATAAATCTGTCGTCCGGCTTGTTTGTCAGCTCGCTGGCGACCACGAACTCAGCAGTTCATTTCAGGAGAGCATGTCATGTCTGATTGCACGCCACACGCTGGCCAGTTTAAAAAGTTACCTGTTACCGTTCTGTCCGGATTTCTGGGCGCAGGGAAAACGACGTTACTGAATCACATTCTGAATAATCGCGAAGGCCGTCGCGTGGCCGTTATCGTCAATGACATGTCAGAGGTCAATATTGACGCAGCGCTGCTCAGAGAGGGCGGCGCAGAACTGTCGCGCACAGATGAAAAGCTGGTAGAGATGAGTAACGGCTGTATCTGCTGCACGCTGCGCGAAGATCTGCTGCTGGAAGTTAACCGGCTGGCGCAGGAAGGGCGCTTCGATAATCTGGTGATTGAATCCACCGGTATTTCTGAACCGCTGCCGGTGGCGGAAACCTTCACATTCGCCGATGACAGCGGCCAGAGCCTCTCCGAAGTTGCCTTGCTTGACACCATGGTAACGGTTGTTGATGGCTACAATTTCCTTCGCGACTATGAGTCTGATGAAAGCATCCAGGCTCGCGGCGAGTCGCTGGGTGAGGAAGATGAGCGCACGGTCGTGGATCTGCTTGTCGACCAGATCGAATTTTGCGATGTGTTGATCCTGAACAAGATAGATTTGATCAGCGAAGCAGATAAAACGCGTCTGATGGCGATTCTGCACTCTCTTAATCCCCGAGCCAAAATCGTTAACGCCGAATTTGGCAGGGTCGCACTGGATAACGTACTAAATACCGGATTATTTGATTTTGACGCGGCGGCTCAGGCGCCGGGCTGGCTCAGGGAGCTACGGGGCGAACACACGCCTGAAACAGAAGAGTATGGCATTCATAACTTCGTCTTTCGCGCCCGTCGTCCGTTTCATCCGGACCGTTTCCTGAACGTGATTGAAAACGATATGAAAGGCATTGTGCGATCGAAAGGCTTTTTCTGGCTTGCCAGCCGGCCCGGATATGCCGGCTCCTGGTCTCAGGCGGGAGGCGTGAGTCGTCAGGGGCTGGCAGGCATGTGGTGGGCCAACGTGCCGCAACAGCACTGGCCGGAAGATAGAGAGTCACGTGATTACATCATACAAAACTGGGCTGAGGATACCGGTGATGCGCGACAGGAGCTGGTCTTCATTGGCATCGGTATGGATGAACCTCAGCTTCGGCTGAAACTGAACAGCGCGCTGTTAACCGACGAAGAGATGCAGGCCGGGTCTGACAGCTGGGCAACGCTTCACGATCCTTTCCAGCCCTGGTTCAACTGATTACAGAAAGCTGGCTCAGGGCCAGCTCTTCTGATTTGCTGCTGCCCTAAGGGGATATGGTTTTTGGTCTGTAATTTGATCGCGATTGAGTGCTACTGGTTTGATCCAGTGCGAAGGATGGTCAGGAAAATTTGCGCCTGTCAGACAAGTTTTGACTATTTTGAATAACAACGTGTTTGCCTCAGGCGCTGCGTCAGAAACTCAGCATCTTAACGAAACGGGTCAGGAAGTAATTAAATGTAATGTGTGATCAGGTAGACGGAAACTCCATTTGTAATCGATTACTTTATGCATATTCAAAAATGTAATCGATTACTTTAAAGTGTGAGGAGAGTATGACTACTACAGCAACAGGCAGGGAGGAGGCAATGGCACAACAGCGTTTACTGATCCCTCGCCTCTCATTGATGATGTTCATGCAGTTTTTTATCTGGGGAAGCTGGTCCGTTACGCTCGGGCTGGTGATGGCGCAGCATAATATGTCGTTGTTGATTGGTGATGCTTTTTCAGCAGGGCCGATAGCCTCGATCCTGTCTCCTTTTGTGCTGGGCATGCTCGTAGACCGGTTCTTTCCTTCGCAAAAAGTCATGGCGGTAATGAATCTTGCCGGCGCGGTGATCCTGTGGTTTATCCCGTCTGCGTTGGTGGCCGGGAACGGTGCGCTGCTCATCGCCCTGTTATTTGGTTATACGCTGTGCTTTATGCCCACCCTGGCGCTTGCCAATAACATTGCCTTTCACAGCCTGGCCCGCAGCGACAAAAGTTTTCCGGTGGTGCGCGTGTTCGGGACGATTGGCTGGATTGTGGCCGGCATCTTTATTGGGTTTGCCGGCATTTCTGCCAGCACGTCGATCTTCACCGTTGCGTCGGTCTGCTCTGTGGCACTCGCGATCTATAGCCTGACGCTACCCCATACCCCGGCACCCGCCAAAGGGTTACCGCTAAAGGTCCGCGATCTGTTCTGCGCGGATGCGTTTGCACTGCTTAAAATCCGGCACTTTTTTGTGTTCGCGCTGTGCGCCACCCTGATCTCTATTCCACTGGGCACATACTATGCCTATACCGCCTCATGGCTGGCAGACGCCGGCGTGTCAAATGTCAGCACCGCGATGTCCTTCGGTCAGATGTCTGAAATTTTCTTCATGCTGGTGATCCCATTACTGTTCCGCCGCCTCGGCGTGAAATACATGCTGCTGGTCGGGATGCTGGCATGGTTCGTGCGCTATGCGCTGTTTGCGATGGGTATGAACGATGAGGGCCGCGCGCTGATCTACCTGGGCATTCTGCTGCACGGTGTCTGCTACGACTTCTTTTTCGTGGTGGGGTTCATCTACACCGACAGGATCGCTGGCGAAAAGGTCAAGGGGCAGGCGCAGAGCATGGTAGTGATGTTCACCTACGGCATTGGCATGCTGCTGGGCTCACAGATTTCTGGCGCACTTTACAACAACCTGGTTGCCGGCCAGGGCACGGCAGAAAACTGGGCAACGTTCTGGTGGGTCCCGGCTATTGCAGCAGCGGCGATCGCCATTCTTTTCCTCTTCTCCTTTAAATACCGGGATGAAGCGGTTTGATTAACCGGAGGTGTACGTGAAAACGTTAAAAGGACCTGGCATTTTTCTTTCGCAGTTTATCGGACAACAGGCCCCGTTTAATTCGCTGGAGGGGCTGGCGAAATGGGCTGCAGACCTGGGATATCGGGCATTGCAGATCCCCTGTAATCATCCGGCCATTTTTGACCTTGAGCGTGCTGCAGCCAGCCAGTCCTATTGCGATGAGGTCACGACATTACTGGCAGGATACGGTCTGGAAATCAGCGAGCTTTCAACGCATCTGGAAGGACAGCTGATTGCGGTTCATCCTGCGCATGATGCGGCATTTGATGGCTTTGCGCCGGAACACGTACGCGGAGATAACGCAAAGCGCACGGCCTGGGCTATTGAGACGGTAAAAAAGGCTGCGGCGGCTTCGGCAAAGCTGGGGCTGCGCGCGCATGCAACCTTTTCCGGTTCGCTGGCGTGGCCCTATGTCTATCCCTGGCCGCCGCACAATCCGGCTCTGCTGGAAGAGGCGTTCGCCGAACTGGCGCGCCGCTGGCTGCCGGTTCTGGAAGAGTTTGATCGTCACGGCGTTGATCTCTGTTACGAGCTTCATCCGGGTGAAGACCTGCACGATGGCGTGACGTTTGACCGTTTTCTGGCGGCGGTGAATTATCATCCACGCTGCAACATCCTGTTCGATCCCAGCCATCTGTTGCTGCAGCATATCGACTATCTGCAGTTCATTGATATTTATCATCAGCGCATCAAAGCGTTTCACGTGAAAGACGCCGAGTATCTGCCTAACGGTCGCAGCGGCGTGTACGGCGGCTACCAGCGCTGGATCGATCGTGCCGGGCGTTTCCGCTCACCGGGCGACGGTCAGGTTGATTTCAAAGGGATCTTCAGCAAGCTGGCGCAGTACGACTACGACGGCTGGGCGGTGCTCGAGTGGGAGTGCTGCCTGAAAGAGAGCGACACCGGCGCACTTGAGGGAGCCGAATTTATTCAGCGCCACATTATTCCGGTTGCCGATCGCGCATTTGACGACTTCGCCGCACGACAACAGGATACCGCCGGGGTACGCGCCCAGCTGGGTCTGAAATAAGAGGGGATTTAAGTGATTAACACAGGGATTATCGGCACCGGTTTTATCGGACCGGCGCATATTGAGGCGTTACGCCGTCTCGGCAACATTAACGTGGTGGCCATCTGTGATACCAGCCAGAGCGCGGCCGAGGCGCGTGCAGCAGAGCTGAACGTGCCGCACGCCTACAGCGACGTCGCGGCGTTTTTACAGCATGAAGGGCTGCACGCTGTGCATAACTGTACGCCAAATCATCTCCATGCAGCAATAAACCGGCAAATCATCAGCGCCGGCAAACATGTTTTCTCTGAAAAGCCTCTGTGCATGACCATGGATGAAGCGCGTGAGCTGGTTGAGCTGGCTGAAAAGGCGGGCGTGGTAAACGGGGTCAGCTTTGTCTATCGCCAGTTTGCCATGGTACAGCAGGCAGCCAGTATGGTGCGCTACCAGCAGCTGGGGCGTTTGTTTTCGGCTCAGGGTAGCTACCTGCAGGACTGGATGCTGGAAGAGACCGACTATAACTGGCGCGTGGATGCAGAAAAGGGCGGCGCCTCGCGGGCCGTAGCGGATATCGGTTCGCACTGGTGCGATACCATTCAGTTTGTCACCGGACGTAAAATCGTGGAGGTGATGGCCGATTTATCGATAGTCTGGCCCACGCGCAAAGCCAGCCTGGCTGCCGCCGGCACTTTTGGCACGCAGAACGAGGAGGCACAATATGAGTCCCGCGAGGTCACCACAGAAGACATGGGCTTTGTGCTGTTCCGCTTTGATGACGGCAGTAAAGGGAGCTTTAGCGTCTCGCAGGTTTCAGCCGGTCGCAAAAATCGCCTCAGCCTGGAAGTGAATGGCAGCCAGGCGTCGCTGGCCTGGGATCAGGAAACGCCCCAGCAGCTGTGGCTGGGATACCGGCATAAGGCTAACCAGCTTTTGTCAGACGATCCTGCCCTGATGAATCCTGACGTGGCCCGCCGCGCACGTTTTCCCGGGGGACACATCGAAGGCTGGCCGGATGCGTTCCGCGCCATGATGCAGCAGTTTTATCAGGCAGTGGAGCAGGGAAGAGCGCCTGCTCCGCAGGATACCACCTATGCCACCTTTCGCGATGGTGCTCAGGTGATGGCGATCGTTGAAGCCATCGTGCAGAGTCACAGGGAACAACGCTGGGTCAGCGTTAATTGCTGATACACAACCCGGTCCGTCCTGCACAGACCGGGTTAACTTATTGTTCGCGCGGTTTTATGGTAGCCTGTGTGCTATATGTTTCGGTCCGGATCCTTCCATGTCCATTCAAAAAATCGCCCGTCTGGCGGGTGTTTCCGTTGCAACGGTGTCACGCGTATTAAACAACAGCGATACGGTTAAAGACGCCAACCGCGAAAAAGTGCTTCAGGCCATCAAAGCGAGTAATTATCAGCCTAACCTGCTGGCACGCCAGTTGCGCACCGCGCGCAGCTCAATGATTCTGGTTATGGTGTCCGACATTTCGAATCCGTTTTGTGCCGAGGTGGTCAAAGGCATCGAAGAAGAGGCAGAGAAGAACGGTTACCGCATTCTTCTGTGCAATTCCGGTTCGGACATTGAGCGCTCCCGTTCCAGCCTGCAGCTGCTGTCGGGGAAAATGGTTGACGGTATCATTACCATGGACGCTTTTAGCAAGCTGCCGGAGCTGAGCCATCTGATTGCTGATACGCCCTGGGTTCAGTGCGCAGAGTATGCTGATGCCGGTGACATATCCTGCGTCGGCATTAACGACAGCGAGGCATCACAGCAGGTGGTGGGTTATCTGGCGGATCAGGGTCGCAGACGTATAGCCCTGATAAATCACGATCTCAGCTATAAATATGCGCGCCTGCGCCAGCAGGGATATCTGTCTCAACTGGACGAGCACAATCTGGACTGGCAGGGCATCAGCTATGCCAGTGAACTGAGTTTCAGTGCAGGCAGGCAGGCAATGATGACTCTGCTTGCCGCTGATGAGATCCCTGATGCGGTATTTGCGGTATCAGACACGCTGGCAGCGGGTGCAATGGCGGCAATACAGGCCTCTGGTTATAGCGTGCCCGGTGACATAGCGGTAGCCGGGTTTGACGGCACTGAGCTGGCGGAGATGATCTCGCCGCCGCTGACCACGCTGGCACAGCCCTCGAGGGATATTGGCCGTGAAGCTTTCAGGCTGATTCAGCAGAAGATAGACCAGCCTGACTCCGCGGCGCAACGCGTCATTCTGCAGGGCCACCTGATTAAGCGAGCCAGCGCATAAACAATCTTAATGCGGCTGTTTTTGCAGTGCGGCCCGGAGGTTACGCAGTGACGTGCTGATAATGCTCCACGCGTCTTTTGGTTTGTCATGCTCAATGATAAACCACTTTACGCCGCTGTTTTTGGCTGCAGGCAGAATGGCTGACCAGTCCAGTAATCCCTCACCCAAGGGCGCAAAGTTCATTTCATCGTCCCGGATGCCGATTGAGGCATTGTCTTTAGCGTGAATGGCATAAACCCGTCCCGGATAGGCGTTGAGAAAACGAAGCGGATCCTGACCACCGCGCGATACCCAGGCTGCGTCCATCTCAAGTTTGAGATTATCCGGTGAAGAGTGATTCAGGATAATTTCCAGTGCCGTTACACCCCCATATTTTTTCATTTCAAAGTTATGATTGTGGTAAGCAAGTTGCAGGCGATCATGGCGCAGTTTTGCTCCCATCGCATCCAGACGTCTGGCAAAGTCGATCCAGCCCTGAGAACTGTCAGGACGATCCTGCGGCTCAATCCATGGGACAACGATAGTGCTATTGCCAACTGATTTATTAAAGGCGACCGTTTCGGCGTAATTTGTTTCCAGTGCTGAAAGCTGCACGTGCGCTGAGGTAACGGTAAGATCGTTCTTTTTCAGCAGGGAGCTTAACTGTTTAGCGCTGAGGTCGTGCGTTCCGACTATTTCTACGTGCTTAAACCCGGCATCATGCGCCATGGCAAATTGTTTTTCTGCCGGACCGGCATTGCGCAGGGTATACATCTGCAGAGCGATACTGTCATCCACATTCACTGCCAAAGCAGCAGTGGAAGTCATTGCTGTTGAAGCCAGAAGGCAGGTGCTAAAGACTAAGTGACGAAGCATAATTTTCCCGTTTCCAAAAAGTAATCGATTACAAAAGTAACGCAAAAAGTAATCGATTACTTTTAGAATGCGCAACGGATACAAAAATTTGTGACTGAACTCATATCTCTAAAGCAGGGTGCTCCTGGAAATTTGCGGCAGCGTGATTTTCCGGTATTTAAAATTGCGCGTCATCACATCGTTTTTATCCAGATTTTTCGGAGAATGGCAGGCCTTCCATCCATGTTCCTGAATCCACAGAATCTGAACAGGCCTTTCGGGGCCTGGTTATCTGGCAGAGCATTGCGTCTGCCTGCTCAGAAATAGTTCGATAGTGTGCCGCTGTACACCTGTATAACAGGCTCTATTTTACCTTCAGGCACTCTTTCGCCGCTAATCCTGTTAGCTTCAGGATGATAACCCGCTCAGTGAAACTTTTAATGCTTCAAGAAAAAGAGTTACGCGGCAGGGAAGATAGCGTTTAGTTGGCAATAGTGCCCAAATTGCCAGCATGTGTGGCTCTGCATCTTTCAGCGGTATTTCGATAAGCTCGCCTTTCGCCAGCTCCTGCTCAACATCAACTTTTGTCAGCTGAGCAATTCCGGCCCCTGCTTTACACATTGATCGTACACCCTCAACGCTATTACAGGTGAATCGTGGGTCAAAAACATAATTTATGGTTGCGGTATTCTGTATAAACGTCCATTGCGCCACCATTGCCGTTTTGAGACACCAGTGATCAGAAAGGTCTGCCAGAATTACAGGCTGGCCATATTGCGAAATATATTCTGGTGATGCACAAAGGATACGCGGGTTATTACTGAGTTTATGTGCAATCAGATTGGAATCTTTGAGTGGTGCCACTCTTATCGCTACGTCATAACCTTGCCCTACAATATCAACCACGTCATCGCTAAGGTTGAGATCGATTTTCAATTTTGGATTTTTTTTCATCAATTCCGGAAGCAGGGGCAGAATGTTGCGCCGGCCAATACCTGACGGAGCCGACATCTTTAGCAAGCCTGATGCCCCGGCAATTTCATTATTGAACATGACCCGGGCGCTTTGTTCCGCCTCGGTGATAGTTCTGGCGTAGGGAAGAAACTCTTCACCTTCACTGGTTAGCGACACAGCACGGGTTGTGCGCTGAAACAGCCGTACGCCCAGATCCTTTTCAAGCTGAGCAAGGTGCCGGGAAACGGTCATTGCGCTCATGCCCAGTCTTCGCGCAGCCCGGCTCAGGTTACAGGTTTCAGCAAGAACGATGAATAATTCAATATGCTTTACATTCATTATATCTGATTCCGTTATACAGTGATGCTTTAAGTCGCGTTTATATTCTCCTTCAGTCTCTATTATAATGGCATTCATTATAATTAACTGAGAGTATTTTCCATGCCACATACTTCACTGTTCGATACTGCTTCTATTGGAAATGTCATATTTAAAAACCGGATTATGGTCGCTCCCATGACGCGTATTTCCGCTTCGGAAAGCGGTGTGCCGGGAGAAAAGATGCTGAATTACTACACCCGGTTTGCGCGTGGTGGATTTGGCGCCCTGATTACTGAGGGTATCTATATCGATACGGCATGGTCGCAGACCTATGCGTTTCAGCCGGGCATAGTTAATGATGAGCAGATATCAGGCTGGAAACAGATTGTCAGGCATTCTCATAACGCCGGTGCGCGCATTATTGCTCAGCTGATCCATGCTGGCGCGCTGTCTCAGCACAATATTTATCGCCCTGGTACCGCGGCGCCTTCAGCCATAAAACCTAAAGGTCAGCAGCTGGAGTTCTATCATGGTTCTGGTGAGTACGGCATACCTGAGGCACTGGGTGAACAGCAGATTCAGGCAATTATCACCAGTTTTGCTGATAGCGCCGGGCGGGCCGTGAGCAAGGCCGGATTCGATGGAGTGGAGATTCATGCGGCTAATGGTTATCTGCTTGACCAGTTCCTGACAGATTATACCAATGCGCGCAGCGATGAATGGGGTGGGACACTCGAAAATCGTCTGGCTATTACGCTAAGCGTTATCCGCGCGGTGCGCAAAGAAATCGGTACGGATAGCGTGCTGGGCGTCAGAATTTCGCAGGGAAAAGTAAATGATTTTCATCATAAATGGAAAGAGGGTGAGAGCGGAGCCAGAACAATTTTTACTCTGCTTGCCGCAGCCGGCGTCGATTACATTCATATAACTGAATACAAATCGTGGTTGCCTGCGTTTGAAGATGGTCAGAGAAGTCTTGTTGAAATTGCGCGGGAAGCGGCTCCGGATACTGTGATTATCGCTAATGGCGGCCTTGATGATGGTAAGCTGGCAGAACAACTGCTCGGTATGGGCGCTGATTTTGTTGCTATCGGTAAGGCTGCGCTGGCTAATCCTGACTGGCCTCACAAAGTTGAGAGCAATTTACCGCTTGAGAGTCTGCCTGAGGATATTCTTTCGCCAGTTGCGGACATAAAGGAAAAAGAACAGATCTGATATTCAATCTGCGCAGGTGATATCAGAAGATAAATAGTGGATGACGGAACAAAGAAAACTATTTTTTTTGAGATGCATGGCATCTTTAAGCGTCCGTGAGCAGGTTGCCCCTGCTGAATGAGTAAACGTTCTGTCTGAAAAGTCCGGGTCTTATTACCAGGGAGGCCCGGACTGATATAAAACCTGCCTGTTCAGTTGATTAATATAAAATATCTTCATTGTATTTTTAACACGAGCTGGTTTTTTTGCGGCTCGCTTTAAATGATCTTATCGTGACCTGTCTCCAATAGATTGCGCGGAATTTAGCGCGGTAAAATCCCCTCTCTTTATCACTGTCTATACTGATTAATGCACTTCTGATTTCCCTGCATGGCTGCGTGCGGTTAATGGCCAGACGTCAGCTACCTCATCGATATTCCGGAGAACAATATGCATAAGAATAAAACGTTGAAAACAGTACTGGTTCTGTCAGCAGTTGTCGCCATGTTCAGCACAGCTGGCGTATATGCTCAGACGCCAGCCAGCACCGTGCAGGATGGTGCTGCAGGCCAGAGCGCAGCGGGCGGCAAACTGAGCGCCAGCGATGAAAAAGCGCTGAAGGATATGGCGCAGGCCAATATCAATGAAGTCGCTGCCGGCAAAATTGCGCTGACAAAAGCGGAAAGCAGCGAAGTGAAGGCCTATGCACAAAAAATGGTAGACGATCACAGCGCTGCGCTGACCAAAGTTCAGACAGTCGCCGGGCAAAAAGGCGTAACGCTGCCGACTGAACCGGATGCGAAGCACAAAACGATGGCCGCTCAGCTGGAAAAACAGAGCGGTGCCGCATTTGACAAGATGTATATGACTAACGCCGGCACGAAAGATCACAAGATGGTGCTGTCGACCCTGCAGAGTGACGCCAAAATGATTAAGGATCCCGATGTCAAAGCACTGGCTGACGCACACACGCCGGTTGTTGAAGAGCATCTGAAGTCTGCCGAACAGATGTCACAAGCCGGTAAATAACTATCTTGCGCGCTCCCGCAACCTGCGTTGATGGCGTTGCGGAAAAAAGCGCTGATGAGTGTCAGTTATGAAGAGCAGGCGCGGCGCTTATTCGTTAAGTCGCCGCCTGATATCCGCCTGGCTGCAGTCCCATGCTGACACTCACCTGCAGGCTATTGTGTTCACCATCTTTATTGGCCTGATTCTCTCATCGGCTTTCTCTGCGCTGGTGGTTTACGCTCAGTAAATTGTCCCGGGTCGTGCAGGGAGGGTCACCGGGCTCATATTTGGCGTCAACGGGCTCGCCGCCGCCGGTCCTGGCAAGATGGCAGATATATACGGCATTGAGTGGGTTTATGGCCTGTGTGCTTTCCTGCCGCTGCTGGGCTGTTTATGCCGGATAAAAAGCGCAGCCGGTAATACCCTATAAGCGAGATTGCTGACAAAGGGACAAACCGGGCTATTACCCGGTTTTATCGTTGGTATAACCGCTCGCACGCGGCATATCTACTGGCGGGTATGGCTGACGGACCAGATGAGATAAAACAATTAACGTCCTGTTCACACATCCTGTTCGCGCAACGTTTTACCAACATTGCCACCCGGATGAACGTTCAGCAGCCGCTTCTGATCGAAGCCGTTACGCAGCATAATGTTGCCGCACAGCGCATCAAACACCGCCAGCACCAGCACAATAGAGGTAGTGGCTAACATATTAAGCGGGTCGATTTCACGCTGGATATGTGTTTTAACCACCAGCGTGGCGGCGCGGGCAATGGCTGAGTCCGGGTTCTCCGTCACGCTAATAATCGTCACGCCTTTGGTTTTAAGCGTCGGTAGCAGGCGCGTCAGTTCTTCAGAGTTGCCGCCTCGCGATATCAGGATCATCAGGTCGTTGCTGCGCATGAAGCCCAGATCGCCATGGGCCGCATCGGTAGCGCTGAGATACACTGCCGGCTGCTCGACGCATGCCAGCATGTGGGCGATTTTTCGGGCGGCGATGCCCGAGGTGCCAACGCCCGTCACGGCAATTTTTCCCTTGCAGCCGGTGATCAGCATCAGCAGCTGCTGCCAGGTCGCGGCATTGAGATGAAGCTGCAGCGCCAGTAACTCCTGACTGTAGGTCTGCCAGCCCTGACACGCCAGGGCAAATTCTTCATCCGCATTCATTGCGTTTCCCCCTGCATCAGATGCCGGTATTTCATACTGTCGTGATACATCTCATGGAAGACGCGATACTTACGATCGTAATACTCTTTGATTTTGTTTGTCTGTGGCGTGATGGTCTTACCAATGCGGCTCATGGCAGCCATCGCTTCTGGCAACGATTCATAAGCGCCCGCCGCGACGGTGCCCATCATTGCGCTGCCAAGCAGCATCGCTTCACTCTCTTCCGGCAACAGCATCGCGCAGCCCGTCGCATTGGAATGCTCCTGCACAAAGATTGGGTTTTTGATGCCGCCACCACACGCCATCATAGTATCAATGCAGTAACCATTCTGGTTCATGGTTTCAATAATGTGGCGAGTGCCAAGCGCCAGCGCCTGAATGGTGGCGAGGTAATGCAGCGCCATGTCTTCCGGCGTACGTGATAATTTCAGGCCCGTCAGCGTGCCAGTCAGCGTCGGGTTGGCGCGCGGTGAGCGATTGCCGTGAAAATAGGGCAGCATATGAATGTCTTTAGTCAGAAACGCAATATTCTCTGATTCGCCCGCCATGCTGCGCAGAATGCCGTTGAGAACCTCATAGATGTTTTTACCGCTGTCTTTACCCTGTTTAAGCAGATCCTGATAGCAGGGATGCGACTGAATCACATGATCAATCAACGCGCCGGTAGTGGATTGTCCGCCTTCATTCAACCAGTAATCCGGCAGAATTGCCGAATAATACGGCCCCCAGATGCCGCCGATATAGCGCGCGCTACGCGACATCGCCATATGCGCCGTAGATGTGCCGCCAATGAGTGCGATGCGGTTGTCAAAATCCGCTGATTCGCCGGATACACCACTGGCGCCAAGAATGCCAAGACTGCCTGCGTGAGCATCAATAATCGAGACGCTGACTGCGGTACCCGCTATCAGTCCCATCTCTGCGGCAGCGCGCTGTGTCAGCCCATGCCCCAGCGGCTCACCCATAGCTTTCACTTCGCTACCGATTTTTGATGCGTTGTTTTCCAGCAAATCGTCCAGACCGATCTGACGAAAATAGCCGGGATCCCAGCGGTCTTCGTGACCGATATATGTCCATTTGCAGACGGTGGAACATAACGAGCGCGTGGGGTCCTGCGTGGCGCGCCAGGTAAGAAAATCAGGCAGGTCGAACAGATGTCCGACGTTGCTCCAGGTGGTCGGCATGTGCTGTTTTAGCCAGAGCAGTTTGGGTGTCTGCATCTCCGGAGAGATAATCCCGCCGACAAACTCCAGTACGCGATGGCCGGTGGCATTGATGCGTTCTGCCTGAGTGATGGCGCGATGATCCATCCATACAATAATATTTTGTTCACTGCGTCCTGATGGGCTGACAGTCAGGGGATTGCCCTCTTTATCCAGCACCACCAGCGAGCAGGTCGCGTCAAAACCGATGCCTTTCACCTGAATCGGGTTAATATCCGCCTGACTGACTACGTCTCTTACCGCGTTACAAACGGCCTGCCAGATCTCGTCGGAAGATTGCTCAACAAAATCGGCTTTCGGGCGGTATAATGTGATCTCACGGCTGGCCTGACCGAGCATACGACCACTCATATCGAAAACCCCTGCGCGGGCGCTGCCGGTTCCTACGTCTACGCCGATAAAATAACTCGCCATGTTCTTTCCTTTTTTTAGAAAGCTTTCGCTTATGATTTTCTGTTTTGCAGAGCGATAAACAGGATCAGAACGCATCCCCACAGCGCCATGGTCAGGTAACTGCTGACGCCCATCAGATTCAGGCCGCTCTCCAGCATTTGCAGAACGATTAGCGCCAGCACCAGCCCGAGGACCCGGCCAAAACCGCCGTCAGGGTTAATTCCGCCGAGCACAGAGGCCAGAATGGTCACCAGTAAATAGGCATCGCCGTAACCCGCTTTCGCCGAGTTAAATTTGGACATCATCAGCAGTGCTGCACCCCATCCGAGCAGCGCCGAAAGCACGTACACTGCGATGGTGACTTTGTGCGTATTAACACCGCTAAAGCGCGTAGCCTGTTCATTGGAGCCCATCAGATACAGGCTGCGACCCAGCGTGGTATGTTCCAGCAGGACCCACAGCAGCAGTGCTACCAGCAGGAATAACAGCAGCGCAACCGGAATGCCCATCAGGCTACCGTTACTGAGATACTGAATGGCCGCTGGAAAACCGGAAAGCACTGTGCCGTTGGTCAGCAGAATATTCAGCCCGGCGATAAGTGTCATAGTACCGAGCGTCGCCAGAATCGGCGAAACGCCGATATATGCGATTAGCGCACCATTGAGCACGCCAATGACTACCGCTACGGCCAGTCCGGCGAGCATCGCCAGTGCGAAATAGTGCGGCTGGTCAGGGTGGGCCACCAGAATGGCCGCCATCACCAGCGAACAGGCATTGGCACCGGCAATGATCGAAAGGTTGATACCGCCGGTAAGCATGGTAATGCCCATCCCCAGCGCCAGCATGCCCAGAATCGGTAACTGTGAAGCGATTGACTGGAAATTGCCGACGCTGTAGAAGCTGCCGCCCAGCGTGAACGAAAACAGTACGGCAACGGCTACGATAATCAGTAACTGCAAACGAATGATGCGGTCGCCGGGGAAGAGTCGGTTTATGGTTGTCATGTCACATTCCCTTTGCCAGTTTGCGTTTTTCATTCCACGCGGTGCTGCTGATGCTGACCAGAATGATTGCGCCGCTGAATACCTGATGCCAGTAAGCTGAAATGCTGAGTAAGGTCAAACCATTCTGCAGGAAGGCCAGCAGCATCACGCCCAGAATGGTGCCGGTCAGCGAACCACGCCCGCCGGTCATGCTGGTACCGCCTAAAACTACAGCGGCAAGGACCGTCAGCTCATAACCGAGCAGGGAGTTAGGCGCGACTGACTGAGTGATTTGCGCCTGCACCACGGCAGCAATTCCCGCCAGCAAACCCATAAAACCGTAGACGTAGAAATGCAGCCGCAAAATATTCAGACCAAGACGCGAAGCAGCATCACGATTGCTGCCCATAGCGTAAATCTGGCGACCCACGCGGGTCCGGTTCATCAGTACCCCGGTGGCGATGATCACCCCCAGCAGGCTGAGAAGCGGCAGAGTGAGGCCATAGTCGTAGCCGTCGGCGGCGGTGAAGGAGAACCAGTTAATGCCGTTCATAAACCAGTCGGGGAAACCGTACAGCCAGGTGCCGTTAGTGAGATACACCAGCAAACCGTAGAACAGGTTCAGTGTGGCGATGGTGATGATGATGGCCGGCACGCGCAGCCAGTAAACCAGAAAACCGTTGACCAGCCCAAGTAGCAAACCGGTACCCATCGACAGAGCAAATGCCAGTGGGAAGCTGCCACCGTGATGGATGATGTAACTCGCCATAACGTATTGGCCGATGGAGGTTACGGCCGGGAAGGAGATGTCGATACCTCCGGCGATCAGCACCACAAACAGACCGCAGGCCAGAATGCCGAGAATGGCGTAGCTGGTGGCGACGTCCGTCAGGTTACCCAGCGTCATAAATTCGCTGGTGCGGACGCTCAGACCAATCACCAACAGCAGAACCAGTAATCCCAGCCAGAATTCGTGCTGTGAAAACAGTTTTGAGAGCGATTTATTACCCATTAATCACCTCCGCAATCTGCGCTTCGCTGCTCTGATGCGGCGCAAATTCCGCTACCAGTTTACCTTTGCGCATTACCAGCACGCGATGGCTGTTGTAATACGCTTCCGGGATCTCATCGCAAATCATCAGCACCGCCATGCCGGACTCCGCCAGATCGCGTGCGATGCGGTAAATTCCCTCTTTGTTGGCAATATCCACACCGACCGTCGGCGAATCGAGGATCAGGATACGTGGCTGCGTCGCCACCCATTTGGCGATGGCGATACGCTGTGCATTACCGCCGGAAAGCGTCTTCACGGGTAAACTGCTGTCCGAAACTTTAATGTTCAGATCGCGGATCAGCTCTTTTACTACCAGGGCGGCTTTGTGATGATCCATCAATCCTGCGCGGGTATGCAGCTTGTCGAAAATGGATACCAGCGTGTTATCGTAAATGGATTGCTCCATTATCAGCCCCTGCGTCAAACGGTCTTCTGACACATAGGCAATACCGTGCCGGATAGCATCGCGGTTAGAGTGGAATTTCACCGTATTACCGTTGATGCGGATCTCGCCGCTGTCTGGTTGACTCATGCCAAACAGACTCAGGCAGAGTTCCGTACGCCCTGAACCGAGCAGACCAACAATCGATGCGATCTCGCCCTGGTGCAGCGACAGCGAGATATCATGATACTGACCCTTGCGGCTCAGATGGCTGATCTCCAGTAACGGCGTAACTTCGGCAGGTGCCCGGTGCGGCAGGTGGCTGTAGGTAAAGCGCTGACCGGTCATCAGGAACGCCAGCTCGTTGCTGTCGAGTTCGCTCGCCGGCCAGGTGCCGACCAGTTTGCCGTCGCGCATCACGCTGATACGGTCAGCCACTTCCATTACTTCATCCAGACGGTGGCTGACAAACACCACGCAGATACCGGCGGCTTTCAGCTCACTTACTACCCGCAGCAGGCCATTGACCTCGGTTCGGGTCAGTGAGGCCGTGGGTTCATCCATGATCACCAGCGTGGCATCAGCGGCGATGGCGCGGCATATTGCCACTAACTGGCGGTCGGCGATTGAAAGCTTTTCTACTTTACGATCCGGATCCAGAGAAACGCCGACCCGTTGCATCGCCGCCACAGCCTTTTTGCGCATTGACTCACGATGTACCCAAAAATCACCGCCCGGGAGATAACGGTTAATAGCAATATTTTCGGCTACCGATAAATTTGGAAAGAGGGACAGATCCTGATAAATAACCTGAATACCGTACCAGGAAGAGAGCTGCGGCGTCAGGGTATGAAATAGTTTTCCGTCCAGCGTAATCGTCGCACCTTTTTCCGGCTGATAGACGCCGGAAATAACTTTAATTATCGTGCTTTTACCACAGCCATTCTGACCGGCCAGACAATGTACTTCGCCTTTATTAAGCGTCAGGCTGACATTATCCAGTGCTAATACGCCGGGGAATTTTTTACTGATCTTCTCAAGGCTGATAAAGGCTTCAGCAGGGGCAGGGGGCGCGTTGAGCATATCCATCACAGGTCCTTAAGCATACCGGTTATATTCGGGCTGGGGCTTTGGCTGCACTTACTCCTGCGGATCACTGACGGATGTGATCGCAGGAATTAATGCACACCCAATCCGGGTTATACAGGATATAGGTTTTCAATCTCTCAGTAGAAATTCAGATACAGCACAGCATACAACGCCGTATCTGTTTCTATTTGCCTGGTGTAGCGCGGGAGATAATATATCTCCGGAAAATAAAATAATTAAAATGGCCCATCAGAAGCCAAGTGATTTCGCATTCTCTGGTGTGACTTCAAGAATTTTATTAAAGCGGATCACTTTTTTGTCCATATCTACATCGGCTTTGCCCAATTTTTCAATACTCAGCTCTTTAGTCACCTCTTTACCCTGAAGCAGCTGATCGGCAACTGTCACCAGGGCGTAACCGGCATCTTTCGGATCCCACAGCAGAACTTTCTTAATATCACCGCGCATCAGGTAAGGAGCCGCCTGGCCTGGCATAGCGATACCGACAACTGCAATTTTGTTTTTTGCACGTTTCTGCTGAACAGCCTGACCGGCACCGATAGGACCGAGCGAGCCGAAACCGATAATCCCCTTCAGGTCAGGGTAGGTTTTCATTAAATCCAGCGTGGTGGAGTATGACTTATCAATATTTTCGGCCACCGGCAGACGTGAAGTCACTTCATGCATGTCCGGATACTTCTCTTTCTGATATTTAATCGCAGCATCCGCCCACGCATTGTGCAATGGCACGGTCAGAGAGCCGACATAAATGGCGTAACCCCCTTTGCCACCCATATCTTTTGCCAGCTCATCCATGTTGGCCTGAGCATATTTCTGGCTGTCGATGGTTTCGACATCCCACTGGCCAATTTGCTGATCCGGCGATTCATGCGTTAATACCACGATGCCCTGATCGCGGGCTTTTTTCAGCACCGGTTCCAGCACTTTAGCGTCATTGGGTACCACAATGATTGCGTTAACTTTTTTAGCGATCAAATCTTCAATAACTTTGACCTGCTGGGCCGGATCCGGGGTAGACGCACCGACCTGGTATGCGTTGACATCCAGTTTCTGCGCGGCTTCTTTTACGCCGACCTCCATACGGGTAAACCAGGGAATGCCCGTAACTTTGGCAACGACGGCGATATCGTAAGGTTTGGCGGCAAATGAAGGTGTTGTAAATAACATGCATGCTGAAACCACACATGCACTGACTAATGCGAGGTTAAATTTCATTTCGGTACCTTTCTTATGAGGTTCTGATAAAGGGGACAGGCGACAGCTTTCACATCCACGTTCTGAGATTAACGTAAGGGGGTATCGCTTTTCGCTCGCCCTTGAGCGAAATGTGAGCAATGCCCACATTTGTTAAATTTAATGGTTTTTTATGTAAAAAATAAGTTATAAAAATCCGTTTTGAGTCGGGTTGCTATTCTACGGGGCCGAAAACCTGCATTTTATTAACATAAATTAATCAATATATTAACAATAAATTAACTTAACGGACCATCGGCGGTGTTTTTATCATCATTCTGGTAGCGGCTATGCTTTTTATTTGAACAGAGTGTGAACAGGGTCACGAAGGCAGCGGGCAGACCCCGGTTTCGCCTTGCGGCAAACCGGGAAGCGACGTAAACCGTCCGGTTGTGGCGCTAAGCGGACTGACATCGGGCTGATGTCCGCTATGGGCGAGAAGCGGACATCATGACGGTGTGAGGTGTGTATTAAGGTATTTACTTTTTCATACAGTGATTATCACCTGACATATCATATCATCTCATCGATCAGTATCAATCCTGGACAAAGTAGTGGTGCGTCATATGTTTATCGCGTTAGTCTGACCGCCTGGAAGGACCATAAGCAAGAAGCGTTGTATGGAAATTATTTTAATGCGTCATGGAAAGCCCGCTTTTACAGGCTCTGCGAAAGTAACGAGCCGTGAAATGTCCAACTGGATTGCAGATTATGATCGTTCTGATACAGGAGAAGATATACCGCCTGAGTCCAGTGAATCATTGGCGTTCAGCGCATCGCAAATCCTCAGTATCCCTCTTCCCAGAGCACTTTCTTCCCTGAAAGCATTAGACCTTGAACCGGATGTCATTGATGAGGTTTTCAGGGAAGCAGATCTGCCGGTATTTCCTATGCCCGGTTTCAGGCTATCACCGACCGTATGGGCTGTTTTTTTCCGCGTCATGTGGTTATGCGGCATATCCCGTGACGTAGAGCGCGTCGGAACAGCAAAGAAACGTGCTATTCAGGCTGCGGGTATCCTTGCAGCGTTTGCAAAAAGATCTGACGGTCCCGTGCTGCTTATGGGACATGGAGTAATGAATCGGCTAATTGCAAGGGAACTGAGGTCATTGGGTTTTAAAGAATATCGTTGTCAGGGTAGTGGTTACTGGAACGCAAGTAGCTACAGGCTTCAGTAAGTAAATATGGAAAGGGCATATCTGGCCTGTTCAGACATTGGAAATGAGTCGTTTCGTTTCCGGCACACAACAAACAGATACAACCGCTACGGTTCGTTTTGATTGAAAATTATACTATCAGTCGTTGTGCTGCTTGTCTGGGGACATGTATGCTTTCTGCCCCTTCTGAATGTTAAGAAACACATATGCTCTCTACGTCAGGATCACCTTCCTGATGCCTTAGCACGCGCTATACCTGCATATGCACGCTCAGAATCCGCAACCACAAAGATAACCTGCATCGTCATTTTTACGGCCGGACCGGTGAGAGCTGCTCTACCCAACGCCGGGCCGTGACCGCGTAGTTCTGACATAGAAATCAGCTCAACGGTTTTTCTGTTCTCCGGAGCACGTCGTCCAGGGTGTCTAAGCATACAGGAATAGAATCTTTTCTGACTGCAACAGCAGTACCCGGGTCCGGACAGTAGTATGTTCAATTAAGCCATTCAGATATGTTTGCTCACAGCGAACATTCAGGTTTTCTATAATTGATATTGGTTTACGATGCAGTCGCGCACAGCAGGTAATTGTATGATAAAAAAAGCAGATCACGTCGGATTTTCAGTCAGAAGCATTGAAGAGTCATTATTTTTCTGGACTGATATTCTTGGCGCAAAGTTATTACGCGAAGGAAAAATGTCTGGGCCTATCATTGATGAAGTGACAGGCGCAAGGGGCGCTGATGTGCGAATGGCGTTGCTTGAACTGGCTGGCATCAAAATTGAATTACTGCAATACGATAACATCAAACAGCCAGAAGAACCTTCAGTACCTTATATCCCTGGCTATGCTCACCTTGCATTTATAGTTGAGGATATTGATACGCTCTTGAGTAAAGCATCTGAGTATGGCTGGAAGACACCAGGTAAACCTCAGACAATCTTATCAGGCCCCATGCAGGGAACCAGAGTAATCTATTTACAAAGCCCCGATGGACAGACACTAGAGTTGATGGAGCAGGGTCAATAAAGTCCACATCGTGTCACCGCGTACTGGTATGACGCACATGCAGGCGGTCGCCGGGCCAGGCATCATTCTGCAGCGCGACGGCCGGAGCTGCTGAACAGGGCTGGACTATTCAAGGTCAATCACACGCAGTCCTGACCAGCACCGCTCTCCGGCACCGGTTATCAGCACGACGGGCGCCTCACTGAAGCTGCTCAGCAGGGTGCATACCCGGCTCATTAAATCCGTAATCTTTTCAGAACCCACGTAGACGAACTCGTCCGTCGGCAGGGCATACGTGAACCCCCGCCTGCAGACGACGCTTCGTGAAAAACCGTTCTCAAGCATGGCAAACATCAGCTCAATGTGCGCTTTTTCGGTCTGCTCCTTTAGCTCAATCCGGACTGTATAACTGGCCATAGCGATACCTGACAGATGTGTAATTTAAGATAACTTAAATTATAGGTGTTTCTGAACAAATAACGGGCAATTGAGATATGTCCTAAGCAAATGCGCTTACTGTTCTGAGCCCCGTCCCGATCAACTCCGGGAGAACTCAGCCCGCTGCGTACCTTAACGTCCGCAAAGAGCGAACAGCAGACGTTATTTTCCGGCGTAATAGTCTTTCGGGATGAAATGTCTGATTTGGTGTTATATCTGTGATTGCCATAATCGCACTGATCTACGGCATGAAGAAGGGTTCAGGAAGAGTAAAACCGGGCTGGTCAGCATTCTGAGCAGCCCGCTAAAACTATTTCAGATGCTCGCGAAGCAGACTACCCGCCTGAGTCAGTGAGGCCTGAACTTCAGGAACTTCGGCGAGAGCATTCAGCAGTCCGTAATCATGTATCATGCCGTTATAACGCACCTGAACCACGTCCACGCCGGCTGCGTTAAGCTTACGGGCGTAAGCTTCACCTTCATCCCGCAGCACATCATTCTCTGCCGTCTGTACAAGCGCTGGCGGGAGGCCTTTCAGTTGAGTTTCTGAAGCACGGAGCGGTGAAGCGTATATTTCATTGCGCTGCGCATCGCTGGTTGTGTAATTATCCCAGAACCACTTCATCATATTCCGGGTCAGGAAGCGCTTTGTCGCATATTTTTCGTAGGAGGCTGTGTCAAATTTGGCATCGGTTACCGGCCAGAACAACACCTGGTAACGCAGGTCAGGTCCGTGTTTTTCTTTTGCCATCAGGCTTACCACTGCCGCCATGTTTCCGCCAACGCTGTTTCCCGCGACCGCGAGGCGCTTACCGTCGACACTGATTTCATCGCCATGTTCAGCGACCCACTTTGTGGCACCGTAGGCCTGGTTTATGGCAACCGGATAGTGTGCTTCCGGGCTGGGGGTATAGTTTACAAAGACGGCAACCGCACCGGACGCAAGGACCAGGTCCCGGACCATGCGCTGATGCGTCGGGAAATCTCCCAGAACCCATCCTCCTCCGTGGAAAAACATAAAGGCCGGCAGCTTTCCTGAGGCATTTTCAGGCCTGACGATGGTCAGCTCCACAGGCTTGCCATCTACCTGAATGGTTTTACTGGAGGTTGCCACGCCGGAAAGATCTACCTTAACTGAAGACTGCGCCCCGGACAGTACTTTGCGGGCTTCCTCCGGTGAAAGATTCTCGATGGGTTTTCCGTTACCGCTGTTCAGCTGGTCAACGAAAGACTGCGTGTGATGCTCCAGATGAACATCGTTTGAGGCCGCACCGGCCGCACTCATCGCCAGAAAAATACTGCTGCTAATCAGGGCAAAGGTCACTTTATTCATGATATATCCTTAACCATTAACTGTATCAGGTCAGTGAAAAAGCATCCGTACGAATCCAGATGATGAAACCTGATTATAGTTTAAATGCTAAACGGAGCCTGATTTTAAGGTGTTTTTTTGTTGAGGGTATGAAAACATGGAGAGGATGAACGTCACAAATTAAATGAAAATATTTTATATATTTTGGATTGCGGAGCCAAATTTAGTCAGGCCTGAAACTGAAGAATCACTTGCGTCCAGCTTCAGGGCAGCCACTGCAGTGCCGGGCTGTCAACGTCCGCTTCTGGCACAGGGCTGCTGTTGCAGCCCTCACAAATTAAACTTCAATAGACTCAGCTATCTCCAGAGCATCATCCACTTCAATACCGAGATAATGGACTGTACTTTCGAGGTTTTTGTGACCTAACAGTAGCTGGATCACTCGAAGATTCTTCGTTTTTTTATAGATCAGATATGGCTTGGTTCTTCGCATAGAATGCGTACTGTACAGAGTCTCGTCGAGACTCAGCTTATCAATCCATCCATGAAAAATACGGTTATATTGCCTGGTTGAGATATGTCGTGAAGAATCGACGTGGGACTGGAACAGATAGTCGCTACTACGTAGATGAGCCATTTTGATCCACGCTGCCACAGCCTCTCTGGTTCCCTTAGTCAGTTCAAACTGAACGGGGCTTCCCGTTTTTTGCTGCAGCACTGTCGCTCTGCCCGAGACAGAGTGCCCATAGGCCACATCAGAAACTTTTAGCTTAACCAGATCACAGCCCCGAAGTTTACTGTCCAGAGCCATGTTAAACAGAGCTAAATCGCGTACTTTTCCTTCCAGCTCAAGTCTGATACGGATTCCCCAGATATGAGAGATCTGAAGAGGCCGTTTCTGGCCAATAATACGGCCCTTGTTCCAGGGGGATGTTGTCATGCTCAATCTCCTTAGGGTTAGGAGATGTGATTATGGTTGTCCCATATGAGCGAAAAGCAGACATTAACCGTTAAGCATGTCCTCAAAAGCGAGGTTCCACGATAAAACCTCAACCGATGCTCGTAAACCATGGATCCAAAAAGGATCATCGGAAAATATGGATAAGGCTTCTTCTTCATGGTCAGCCTTCACAACCCATAGAGCTCCGACAGGTTGATCGTTATGTTTTTCACGTAATGAACCAGCAGCAAGAACCACACCTCGTTTTTGCTTTAACCAGTCCAAATGAGGATTGAGATATTGTTTTCTGACATTGTATTCACTTGGGTGATCCGTAAACCTTATTGCGAAAAGCATTCCTTCTCCCATTTTTCAGCATTCTGGATGGCGATTCCTGAAAATTAATAAGCACTGAAGATGACTTTTTATCAAGCGTTGACGTCCGTTTTTGGCACAAAGTGGGCGGAATCAGATGAACGTCCGGTAAGAGCGAGAAGCGGACGTTGGCGTTGTTTATAAAATTCCGGTTGGTGTCGTTTTGGATTAGTTTAGAGATGAAAAATATTGAGTCGGTGACTTCCCCAGCGCTTTTCTGAACATGGTGATAAACGCACTAACCGAATCATAACCCAGCATACCGGCTACGCG
Source organism: Pantoea sp. Acro-807 (assembly GCF_011752675.1). NCBI lineage: Bacteria > Pseudomonadati > Pseudomonadota > Gammaproteobacteria > Enterobacterales > Erwiniaceae > Pantoea > Pantoea sp. Acro-807. The sequence goes on from NZ_VWXE01000004.1 coordinate 372,387, forward strand.
CTGCACAGACAGCCCTTCAGCCAGATGGTTCAGGGCAACCATTAAATGCAGTTGCTGACGCCAGCGACCAAAGCTCAGTCCTGTGGCATTTTTTATCAGCCTGGCCAGCGATCGCTCGCTGGTTGCCAGGTGTACAGCCCACTCTTTTAACGTCCTCCGGTCATCAGGATCCTTAAAAAGTCTCTCAGCCATAGCTCTGATTTTAGGATGGCCGGATACAGGCAGGTGGAGCGCTTTAACCGGCACGTCCGGTATATGTTCCAGCAGCACCGCTGCCAGCCTCGCGGTTTTACTGTCAGGCGAATAAGCATGTTCCTGCTCTGCCAGATACAGAACAAGCTCGCGGACCAGAGGACTAATCGCCAGGGTACAGCAGGTTTCCGGCATCGCTGCCGCGCCGGGTTCGATAAACAGAAAGCAGGTCTCTGCATTCTTTGTGACCCGGCAGCTGTGAGGGATTTCACCCGGTACCCAGACAGCATGTCCCGGTGGAACAAGCCACAGCGCGTCTTTAACCTCACAGCTTACTGCACCGCGCAAAGAGAGAATAAGCTGGCCTTTACGATGGGCGTGCGGACCCTGCCCGGCATACTCGCCAGACGAAGATACATGCAGGGCGATAGCAGCCTGACTGAATGCATCGGCTGTAAATTCTTCCGGCGAGGTCACCGGTTTCTTATGAGCTGGCATGATTTAGTTATATGTTGTCAGGTTATCTGTATTCTGTGACTCATGCGTACTTTAAAGTCTTTCTTTTTTCAGAGAAAGCACAGTTTATGTCCCACACTACGAACAAGGGGTCTTCAGTCATACTTGTGACCGGCATCCTCTTTATCGCTATTAACCTGCGTGTTCCTTTTACCGCTATTGCACCCGTTTTAGAGTCCATCCGCCAAGATTTTGGGCTAAGTATTACTGCCGCTGGGTTACTTAACTCACTGCCTTTACTGGCCTTTGCCGCCTTTTCACCCCTGAGCGCCTCCATCTCCAGGAAGTACGGTCTGGAACGCACCCTTTTTGGTGCACTCGCCGTGATTTCAGCCGGCATTCTGCTTCGATCCACAGGCAGTGTCTGGGCGCTTTATGGCGGAACCCTATTGATAGGTATCGGGATTGCCCTAGGTAATGTCCTTCTGCCTGGCCTTATAAAGCGTGACTTTTCCGGCAAAGTGGCTTCCGTGACGGGTGCATATTCCATCACCATGGGCGCGGCTGGTGCTATTGGTTCAGCCATTGTCATTCCTCTGACGCAGAGCTGGGGCTGGAACATCGCGTTAGCCATGCTGGTGATTGCGCCTCTGCTGGCGCTGCTTTTATGGTTGCCCCAGTTGAAGGAAAAGCATCAGCTTCCAGCTGTGGGGGAGAAAAAAGCGGCGACCGTCGCGGTCTGGCGCTCGCCTCTGGCCTGGCAGGTCACCCTGTTTATGGGCCTGAATGCGATGCCGTTTTATGTTGCGGTCGGCTGGCTGCCAGCCATTCTTACGGACAGTGGACTCTCCTCAGCTCAGGCTGGTGAGGTACACGGCATCCTTCAGCTGACCACCGCCATTCCCGGCCTGATTCTGGCCGCCACGCTGCGCTGTCTTAACGATCAGAAATTAGCTGCTGCTGGCGTCAGCCTGGTAACCGCAGTGTCCTGTATCGGCATCCTGTATTTGCCGAGTCTGGCGATGCTGTGGGCGGCGCTTCTCGGCTTTGGCTCTGGCGCCAGTATGATGCTGGGTCTGACCTTCATCGGGCTGCGTACCAAAAACGCCGGTGATGCTGCCGCGCTGTCAGGCATGGCACAGAGTGTCGGTTATCTGATGGCGGCAATGGGGCCACTGTTGCTGGGTAAAGTACAGGAGCTGTCCGGAGGCTGGACGGTACCGTTACTGATGACCGCAGCAATCGCGGTCGCAGGTGCCTGCACCGGAATGGCTGCCGGACGAAATGCGCACCTGGAGCCTGCGCAGCAGTCGGGCTGAAGTTGCTGACACAGCAGGGGGACAACAGGCTCCTCTGCTGTGGGTGCGGTTAAATATCGTGCTGAAGCATCTTCCTGCTATCAGAGCCATCTTTTACCGGGAAGACCGATTCTCCGCCGCGCTATCATCAAAAAGCCCGGCGACCCAGTCAGCAAAAGCACGCACGGCAGGAGAGAGAAAACGCTGATGCGGATAGAGCATCGTCACCGGCACTGAAGGAGGCTGCCAGTCCGTCAGGACCTCAGTCAGTTTGCCTTGCTGCAGGTCCGCCGAAATCACATTTTCAGCAAGCTGCGCCAGCCCAAAGCCCTCCAGACACAGTCTGATGTAAAGTCCCGTTTCGTTAACGGCCGCATTTCCCCCGACCTGAACGGAGAATGCCTCCGTGCCTTGTGTAAAGCGCAGTTCATTGGTGCGTCTTCCCGAACCGGAAAAATAATGGATCGCTCTGTGCTGCGATAACGCTTCCGGCGTCTCAGGAATACCGTATTCCCTTAAATAGTCCGGCGAGGCGCAGGTCACCCAGCGAAACCGGCCAAGCGGACGCGCAACCAGCGTGGAGTCCGTTAATTCGCCGGTTCTGATAACGCAATCCACGCCTTCCTGAACAAGATCGACCTGCCGGTCGCTGACCCCAATCATCAGATAAATTTCCGGATAGAGCCGGTAAAAATCTTTCAGGCGGGGCATAACGATAAAATGGGCGATACCCCCGGGCATATCAACACGCAGCCGTCCCCGGGGGCGCCGTACGAAGTCGGTCAGGCTGGATTCAGTGTGTTCAATCAGCGACAGGATTTCCCGGCAATGCGCCAGATACTGAAGGCCTTCAGGCGTGAGGCTGACCCGCCTTGTCGTCCGGTTAAGCAGGCGCACCTGCAGATATTTTTCCAGATTTTTAATCGTGCTGGTGACGGTGGATGAGGGCAGTGATAGTGTTTCGGCCGCGCGCACAAAACTTCCGGCTTCAGCAACCCGCATGAAAACCTGCATAGCCTGAATCCTGTCCATGGTTATGTTCCGCAATAAATATGAGTCTGATTATTCGCGAATTATGAATTATGAAAACGTTTTAAGCATCTTTTTCAGGTTAATGGTGTGGCGTATTGTTTGCCCATGAATCAGGAAAGAGACAAGTCAATGAGCGGTTACATCAGAAATATTGTTAATAATCAGAATGTCACTTCACAGGCTACGTTGATTCGTGGCGCGACGATACTGAGCATGGACGAGAGCGTCGGCAACATTGAGCGCGGTGATATTCTCATCAACGGTTCAACGATTACCGCTGTGGGCCAGAATCTTGACGCGCCGGATGCGCACGTCATTGATGCCAAAAATATGATTGCCATGCCGGGGATGGTTGATTCTCATCGTCACGCCTGGGAAGGTCAGCTGCGCCGCATTAACCCTAACGCCACGTGTCTGGACGACTACAGCAACGCCACGCACTTCTCGTTTGCTAAATATTACCGCCCTGCAGATATCTATGTCGGTAACCTTCTGACGGCGCTGGGTGCGATTGACGCGGGCATTACCACGATGATTGATAATTCACATAACAGCCGCACCGCAGCGCATTCCGATGCCGCCGTCGAGGCCCTGCTTGATACCGGCATTCGTGCCATTCATGCTTCCGGCGCACCGGTAGCCGGCGAATGGGATAAAGCGCACTGGCCGGGAAACTGGCAGCGCCTGCAGGAGAAGTATTTCACCAGCGACCCTGAAAGCCTGGTCTCCCTCGCCGTCATGGCGCAGCTGGAGCCAGCGTTGTGGGCCGAGGCTCGCAGGCTGGGACTGCCGATTGTCACGGAGTTCTTTGGGGCTGAGATGGGGTCTGAACTTGAGTCGCTGCATCAGCAGGGGCTGCTGGGACCGGACAATATTTTCAATCACTGCACGGCGCTGCCTGACCGTGGATGGGAAATCCTGCGGGAAGCGGGTGTCCGGGTGAACGTCTGTCCACGCTCAGATTCGCACTATGGCATCGAAAGCGGAATGTTCGCCATTGAGGCCGCGCAGCGTCATGGCATCAGTCCTGGCCTGAGCGTAGACAATGAAACGTCGTACAGCACCGACATGTTTATGGAGATGCGCGTTGCCTTTTACCTTCAGCGGGTGATGGGGATGCATCAGGAGCATTGCTGCGATTCTGAACATGCGCTGAAAACACTTCCGGCGGCGCAACTCCTTAAAGCCGCGACTCTCGATGGCGCAGCCTGTGCAGGGTTAGGGGACAAAGTGGGCAGCCTGACGCCAGGCAAACAAGCCGATCTGGTATTGATTAACGCCAGTGACCTCAACCTTTACCCGTCCGGCAATGCCTTTGGCACGGTGGTTCATGCCGCCGAGCGCAGCAACATCGATACCGTCATGATCGGCGGGCGAATCCTTAAACAGAACGGCAAGGTGCTGGGCGTGGACAGCTCGCGACTGCGTGCGGCAATTGATGAGTCACGTGAGCACCTGTTTACCGCCTCTGGCTACCAGCCTGACATGTTTGCTGACACCTTCCTGCCGCTGGAGCAGTCAGACTGGCCGGGATGAAAAGCATGATCTATTACGTAATCGCCTTTGCCGCAGGTCTGGGGATCACCCTGCAGACGACCCTGAACAGCCAGCTGGCAAAAGGACTGGGCGGCGACCCGGTCACTGCTGCGCTTTTTTCCTTTACGGCGGGCGCGTTCAGTCTGGGTATTTACGCCCTGCTGCGGGGTGGGCTGATAACATCGTTAGCAGCAATCCCATCGCAGCCTCTATGGAGTCTGGCGGGCGGTCTGATTGGCGCATGTGCTCTGTTCAGCTATGTCGTGCTTGCACCGAAAATCGGGTTTTCAGCCCTGCTCGGGCTGGCTATTGTCGGACAGTTACTTTCCTCGCAGATGATTGACCATTTTGGCCTGCTGGGGGCTGTGCGTCGGCCGGTTTCGTTACTCAGGCTGGGGGGATTGGTTGTCATGCTGGCCGGACTCGCCGTCATGCTTTTCGGCGAGCGGCTCTCAGCACGTTTTCTGCAGTAACGGCGTTACCCACCCTGCCGACGAACGGTAAAACCCTAAATAATCCGGAGGCTTAACATGTTATCAATCGCAGCTGATGTCAGGAATACGCTGGGAGAGTGCCCGCTGTGGTGTGAAAGAACCCGCAGGCTCTACTGGACTGACATCGAAGCCAGTGAACTGCTCGCACTGGAAGAAGGCACTGGCGCTGTGATGCGCTGGTCGCTTCCTGAACGTCTCGGCTCTTTTGCCCTGACTGAACAAAACAACGTTCTGCTGATGGGATTTGCATCCAGGCTGGCTTTCTATGATCTCAACAGCGGGTTGCTTACCCCGGTGGCCCCTTCACCGGGAGACACCGGCACCCGCATAGGTGATGGACGGTGTGACCGTACCGGTAATTTTGTCTTCGGAACGATGGATGACGGTTATCCCGTTAAAGTCATCGGTAGATTTCACCGGCTCAACGCGGCGACGCTGACTGTTGAGACGCTTGCACTGCCCGATGTGGCTATCCCGAACAGCATCTGTTTCAGCCCCGATGGTGGCTCGCTCTATTACTGTGACTCGATGCAGGGCCGGATAATGTGCTGTGATTATCCCTCGCTGCGAAACCAGCGCGTGTTCGCAGAAACCGAAGGCAGCGGCGCGCCTGACGGCTGCTGCGTGGATGCGATGGGATATCTGTGGAATGCTGAATGGGGAGGGAGCCGTGTTGTCCGTTACCGCCCGGATGGGACCATCGCTGCTATTCTGACATCACCTGGAATGCAGAGCACCTGTCCGGCACTTGCCGGTGAGGGTTTTACCCGTCTCTATTGCACCACTGCTTCTGTGGGGCTTACTGCGCTGTCTGAATATGACGGTGCAATGCTCAAGGCTGAATCTGATGTCAGCCCCGGCTTACCTGAAAAGCGCTTTGCGGCACACCCAGTTTAACGGTTTTGATACTGACAGAATTTTGCCAGTTCAGGCTCAAAGAAAATGTCCGCTTCTGGCACAAAGCGGACAGTGTTTCCTGCCTCACGTATCGTGTTCCGATCAGCCAGAAATATCAGTTTCATTTTCCGGTACGCCAGCTCTGACACGGGTTGCCACCAGACTGGCCGCGAGTATAAAGACGAGGCATAACAGCGCCTGCACCCGAAGGGCAATATGGTTATCAATCAGAACGCCCATGATGACCGGAGAGGCACCACTGGCAAGCACGGTACCCGCCTCAACAGCCGAGCGCACCTTTGCCAGTTGCGCGGGGCCAAACAGCTGTACCCATAGCGCAGTCGCCAGTGTGGACGCAATGGCTGACGATATACCGGTCATGATGAGATAAAACGGCGTGACCCACACGCTGTTACTGAGCCACAGCGTCAGCATGCCAGCGCCCTGCGGCAGCAGAAACCACGGCAACAGACGGCGTGGCGTCAGCCGGTCTATCAGCGGACCAAATGATAACAGGGAAACCGCCTGCGTTATCGCGTAAGCAATAAACCACCCTGCAACCCACGACAGCGCCCATCCTTTCTCCTCTGCCAGACGCGCCTGATGGAAAAAGAACCCTGTGGTGATGAAAGGTGACGCCAGCACTGCGGGCAGAGCAAAAAGCAGATTCCGGTTCTTCCATACTGACGCTTCGCGAACCTTCTCTGCGCCCCGCTTTCTGAACGTCCGCAGCGGCTTTTCGGCAGCGCGCGAAAGGCAGCTGACAGCCAGCGCAACGCCGGCCACCAGAACCGCAGCGTTTATCAGCCAGGCAGTGCGCCATCCCGTCAGAGCGTTAATCTGCACGGCAGCCAACGGAAACAGCGCCTGTGCGAGCGACAGGCCCAGTGCGATAGCACCCAGTGCCTTGCCAGCATCAAGCGGAAACTGGCGCGCAGTCGCCGTCAGAGCGGTATGCACCATCAGGCCTTGTCCGCCGAGGCGAAGCAGGTAAAAGCCTGCACAGAGCGTCCATGCCGCCTGCGCACCGGAGACGAGCAGGCACGCCGTTATCAGCAGCAGGGTAACGGTCAGGGTGAATCGACGGGTAGTGGTGTAGTCAATCAGCCGGCCCGCCCATGTCAGGGTGACGGCACTCATCACGGTGCCCGCGGCATAAAGGCCGCCCAGTCCGCCGTCGCTGAGCCCGAATGCCTGACGCAGGTCCTGCCCGTAAAGCGATACGAAGTAAGTCTGTCCAAAACTCGACATGGCCATCAGTATCGCGCCAAAGGCGAGATGACTGCCGTGCTGATACATAAAGCGAAACAGCTGACGCATGGTATTCCCTGAGCACGGCTGACAAAGGCGCCGCACAAATGAACTGCTCCGGGACTTGTGTTCCGGAGGCTCGTTATGAAAAGGGTCTGCGATTGCAGGCCCGTAACGTTTACCGCAGCATCAGCAGCGGATAACGGCTTTCAGCCAGCATCGCCGTGGTGTGACTGCCGATAAAGAAGCGGCGCAGCCGGGAGTGTCCCCAGGCCCCCATCATGATCAGGTCCGTTCCGTTCTCCTGCGCGTAACGGCACAGCCCGCGCGAGACGGATTCATCCTGTATCAGCCGTGACTCTGCATCAATGCCGGCTGCCTGCAGGATGTGCTGCGCATCATGGAGTGAAGCATCGTCGCCGTTCACCATCACAACATGGCAGGCCAGGCCGCGAAGCAGCGGGCTCACGGTCAGCCGGGTCAGGTTTCGGCGGCTGGCCTCGCTGCCATCCCAGGCAAAAAGTACCCGGGATGGCGCAATAAACGTTTCCGGCACAACCAGCACGGGCGCTTTCTGCAGGCGGATGACGCTTTCCAGCTGGCTGCCCACCGTATGTTCTGCGCCCCGTCGTCCGAGCACCATCAGCCTGACGTCATCCAGCCCGGCAAGGATTTCGTCCAGTGCGCCGTGCATCTGCAGCTGGCGTACCTCCGGGCGTCCCGCCCGGGCCAGCCGTTCAGCACAGCCAGCCAGAATAGTTTTCCCCTGCGCCATAAGCAGGCGGCTGCGCTCACCCTCCACGCGCACAAGCGCTTCGGTCAGCAGCTCTTTGCTGTCGATGCCAATGCTGCCGCTCAGGTCAGAGACGGCCGGATGACCGTCTTTTTCCAGCACGTGCAGCAGGGCCAGCGGCGCGGAAAGGCCGGCGGCGGCCCACGCCGCGTAGTCACAGACTGGCCCGGTTGACGGCGAACCATCCACGCAGGCCACAACGGTATTGTTCATAGCTGTAACTCCTGTCAGTTAGTGACCGCCCATCAGTTTTTCCGCTTCTTCCGGCTTGTCATGCACGCCGAAGCGGTCAACGAGGGTACGGGTGGCGTCGTTCATGCCCGGTATTTCTACCTCAGCGCCTTCGCGGCGGAACTTAATTACCGCCCTGTCCAGTGCGCTAACGGCGGTGATGTCCCAGAAGTGGGCGTGCGTGACGTCAATGACCACGCGCTCTGCCGCTTCTCTGAAGTCAAAGTGGCTCATAAAGCGATCGGCGGAGGCAAAAAAGACCTGGCCGGTCACGGTATAGATCCGTGTCTCACCCTCCCGTGACGATCTGACCGTCATAAAGCGCGCTACCTTAGTGGCAAAGTTCAGCGAAGCAATCAGCACCCCGGTCAGCACGCCGAAGGCCAGGTTGTCGGTGGCCACCACCACGACCACGGTTGCCAGCATGACCACGCTGGTCGAGAGCGGATGGCGGCGCAGGTCGGTGATGGATCGCCAGGAGAAGGTGCCGATGGAGACCATGATCATCACCGCGACCAGCGCCGCCATCGGGATCTGCGACACCTGATCGCGGAGGAAAATAATCAGACAGAGCAGCACCAGCCCGGCCGTCAGGGTGGAGAGACGCCCGCGCCCGCCGGATTTTACGTTAATCACCGACTGACCAATCATGGCGCAGCCCGCCATGCCGCCGATAAACGCCGTGCAGACGTTGGCGATGCCCTGCGCCTTGCACTCGCGGTTTTTATCGCTCGGGGTGTCGGTCATGTCGTCCACGATAGTGGCGGTCATCATCGACTCCAGCAGTCCCACCACGGCAAGGCCGGCGGAGTAAGGCAGGATAATCAGCAGCGTATCCAGGTTCAGCGGAATGTCCGGAATGAGGAACACCGGCAGGCTGTCGGGCAGCTTGCCCATGTCGCCCACGGTGCGCACGTCCAGATGCAGCCACATGGAGATGGCGGTCAGCACCACGATGCAGACCAGCGGGGAGGGAATAGTTTTATTGAGGTACGGAAAGAGGTAGATGATTGCCAGGCCTGCGGCGGTGAGCGCATACACGTGCCAGGTCACGTTGGTCAGCTCCGGCAACTGTGCCATAAAAATCAGAATGGCCAGCGCGTTGACGAAGCCCGTCACGACCGAGCGCGACACGTAGCGCATCAGGCTGCCAAGCTTCAGGTAGCCGGCGACCAGCTGCAGCAGGCCGGTTAGCACTGATGCCGCCAGCAGATACTGCAGGCCGTGATCTTTCACCAGGGTTATCATCAGCAGCGCCATGGCGCCGGTAGCCGATGAAATCATGGCGGGACGTCCGCCAAAGATGGCCATAACCACGGGAATACAGAAGGCCGAGTAGAGGCCGACCTGCGGGTCGACTCCGGCAATGATGGAAAACGCGATCGCTTCAGGAATGAGCGCGAGCGCGACGACAATACCGGCGAGCACGTCACCACGGACGTTGCCCAGCCAGTCCTTACGCGTCGAGGACAGCAGCATAGTAATTTCTCAGATTTTAGATACAGTCAGCCCGTGAGGGCAAAAAATTCAGGGACGAAAAAGCACATCCGCAGACGGGATGTTTTTGAGTGCGCGACTGAAACTACTCAGTGCGACAGGGAAGGGTGACGACTCAGGGTGGCGTAAGACGCATGATTTTTGAGTTCTCCTTTACGGCAAAAGGGTGCCTTCAGGACTGCAATAAGCCAGCGAAACCCGGGGCGGGGCGCTGACGGCGAAGCCTGCCCCTCTCAGGACAGGCACTAAACTATAAACAAAAACGGTGAGAGGTCAACGTTTCAGCAAGCGGAACAGGGCTGCGAACAGCGGTACCAGCGTGTATATTAACCATGTCTGCGCATGTCACCGCAGAAACATACATGGAATCAGCCTGGTATTTATATATGAATTTATGCATATGTGTTGACGGCATTTGCGCGTAAAGTCACACTGGCTTTTTACGCCAGCTACCCGGAGTTATCATGCCTCAGCTTTTTCCTCTTCAGCTTTTCAAGGGGCTGTCTGACGAAACGCGTTTAAAGCTTGTCCTGCTTCTGCGTGAAAAAGGTGAACTCTGTGTATGCGAGCTGACGCTGATACTGAAAGAGAGCCAGCCCAAAGTATCCCGGCATCTTGCGCTACTCAGAGACAGCGGCCTGCTTATCGACAGGCGTGACGGCAAATGGATCCATTACCGGCTGTCCCCTCACATGCCCGCCTGGGCTGCAGCCGTGATTGAACAGGCTTATCTGTGTCAGCAGGATGACATCCAGCATCTTAGCCGGCAGGCTGAGCGGGACAACGCTACGACCAATGGCAAACCTGTCTGCATTTAAAAATTTACCTATACATATATGCTTTTCCATATTTAACGTTTCTGGTTGCGCTGTGCTTATTCTGTGAGGTGAAGGAGGGACTATGTTTCTGGCAGGTGCAATTTTTGTTCTGACGCTGGTGCTGGTTATCTGGCAGCCGAAAGGACTCAGTATTGGCTGGAGTGCTGTTATCGGGGCTGCGCTGGCGCTGCTGACGGGCGTGGTGCATATCGGGGATATTCCGGCGGTCTGGCAGATTGTCTGGAACGCCACGGCCACGTTTATCGCGGTTATCATCATCAGCCTGCTGCTGGATGCATCCGGCTTTTTTGAGTGGGCGGCACTGCATGTTTCCCGCTGGGGAGGCGGCAGAGGCAGGCTGCTGTTCACGTATATTGTTCTGCTGGGCGCGGCGGTGGCGGCGCTGTTCGCCAATGACGGCGCGGCGCTTATCCTCACGCCGATTGTCATCGCCATGCTGCTGGCGCTGGGCTTCAGCCCAGGTGCCACGCTGGCATTTGTGATGGCGGCTGGGTTTATCGCAGACACGTCCAGCCTGCCGCTCATCGTATCGAACCTGGTCAACATCGTAACGGCGGATTTCTTTACACTGGGCTTTAGCGAATATGCGTCCGTTATGGTGCCGGTGAATATGGCTTCCGTAGTGGCTACGCTGGTAATGCTGCACCTGTTTTTCCGCAAAGATATTCCGGCAGGTTATGATCTGACAAAGCTAAAAATGCCCCGTGACGCTATCCGTGACAGGCGGACCTTCAAAACCGGCTGGCTGGTGCTGATTCTGCTGCTGGCCGGTTTTTTTGCGCTGGAGCCGCTTGGCGTACCGGTCAGCCTGGTTGCGGCAGCGGCGGCCTTCATTCTCTGGCTGGTTGCACGCAAAGGACACGTTATCGATACCCGTAAGGTGCTGAAAGGTGCACCCTGGCAAATCGTTATCTTCTCGCTGGGCATGTATCTGGTGGTATATGGTCTGCGTAATGCCGGCCTGACGGATGATCTCTCAGCCATTCTGAACCGCTTTGCAGAGCACGGCGTCTGGGGGGCAACGCTGGGTACGGGCTTTCTGACGGCATTTCTGTCATCGGTCATGAATAACATGCCCACCGTGCTGGTCGGGGCGCTCTCTATTGACGGCAGTACCGCTCAGGGCACGGTAAAAGAGGCAATGATTTACGCGAACATCATTGGCTGCGACCTCGGCCCGAAAATTACCCCGATTGGCAGCCTGGCAACCCTGCTGTGGCTGCACGTTCTGGCGCAAAAAAATATCACTGTTAGCTGGGGCTATTACTTTCGTGTTGGCATCGTGATGACCCTGCCGGTGCTTTTTGTGACGCTGGCCGCGCTGGCCCTGCGCCTGTCTGTTTAAACGTGATCCGGGCTGCGTGCATGCAGCGCCTGTATGGAGTATGACTGATGACTGACATTACTATTTACCACAACCCGGCCTGCGGCACGTCCCGTAACACCCTGGCGCTTATCCGCAATAGTGGCGTGGAGCCAGCAGTGATTTTATATCTGGAGACGCCGCCGACACGCGCTGAGCTGCAGACGCTGATTGCAGATATGGGAATCAGCGTGCGCGCACTGCTGCGCAAAAATACGGAACCGTTTGAGCAGCTGGGTCTGGCAGATGATCGGTTCAGCGATGACGAACTGCTGGATGCTATGCTGGCTCACCCCATTCTCATTAACCGTCCGGTAGTGGTAACGCCGCTCGGTACAGCGCTCTGTCGTCCGTCTGAAGCCGTTCTGGATATTCTGCCTGATCCACAGAAAGGGGCATTGATGAAAGAAGATGGTGAACAGATTATCGATGAGCACGGAAACCGCATCGGCCACTGACACCCTGGCATTCCGCCAACAGAGCGGGAGAGGCAAAAACAGCTGGCCTTAAACGACGGCGGGAAGGGGTCAGTCTGTGCCTTCATCTTGCTTCCGACCAGAGCACCCGCACGCGCAGTTCTGCAACGGTCGGAGACGTGTCCGGAGCGTTATCAGCGTCAGAAGTTGGTTTTATCAATAACGGCGACGTTATGCTTTCGGATTAATTTCCGTCATCAGCCATTGCTCAAAAGCATGCAGCGCCGTTTCATTTATGCCTGTTGAAGCCGGTTTTATTAAATGAAACTTTTTGCTGAGTGAAGCAGACTCAGGCCAGGGAGCAATAAGCTCGCCGTTAGTTAACTCTTTTTCGACATATATCCGCGGCACCAGTGCAACGCCCTGTACTGACAGCGCTGCGGCGATAGACATTTCGTGCAGATCATAGCGGACTCCCTGCGCCGGGTTATCAAGTTCAATTCCGGTTTCCTGCGCATAGTACTGCCATGCCTGCGGATTCTGAAGACGGTGAATGCGAGGCAGCTCATTAAGCGGCACGCTCTCTTTTTTGTTCTTCAGAAGTGCCGGATGGCATACAGGCAGCAGCGTTTCCTGAAAAAGAAACTGCATATACATACCTGCCCATGCCGGATGATCGAAATGTATTACCGCGTCAAAACCACTGCCAGCAAGAATAAAAGGATCTGTTCTGGCGGCGATGTTCACACTAATTTCCGGATACAGGGTATAAAAGCTTTTCAGACGCGGGATTAGCCAGCGGCATGAAAACGTTGGCAGGGCAGCAATCTCCAGAGTCTTACCGCCTTCTGGCACACCTATGACCGATTGCGTATCTCTTTCCAGCCGGTCAAGCGATTCGCGTATTTGATCTGCATAGCGGGCGCCAACTGAATTGAGCGTAACGCGACTTCCGCTGCGATCAAACAATCTGCAGTTTAACATGGACTCAAGGCGGGCTATTTGTCGACTGATTGCGCCTTCGGTAAGTGATAACTCCTGCGCTGCCCGCGCAAAATTTCCATGCCTTGCTGCGGCTTCAAAGGCAAGCATGGCTCGACTGCTGGGAATTTTTCTTAGCATTAATACGGCCTGATTATTGATACAAAATTCTTTACAGTGACAAAATATCATTAATCAGTGAATTAATTTCGATTTAAATTGGGAAAACAGTTGCTTAGCATGATGAAAACATATCAGGCAAGCGGGTGCCTGCCAGCACTATTATGAGGTATGTATGCACGGTGATAGTTTCCCGACCTGTCAGGTTGGCGGTTATCAGGTTATTGCGCTGAGCGATGGCACTATGGCGGCCACGCTTGATCTTCTTTCAGGTATTGACGTCGCAAAGGCTGCAAGTATCCAGTGCGCTGCCGGGATTGAGAGACAGGGTGATATCCATATTAACGGTTATCTCATCCGTGGATATGGACACACTATTCTGGTAGATGCGGGCGCTGGCGGGCAAAACAACGTGGGTGGGAGGCTTAAGGAGAAGCTGACGATGCTCGGCATTCTGCCTGATGACGTAGACAGGATATTACTGACGCACGGTCATCCCGATCATATCGGCGGTCTGCTGCATGAAAACGGAGAGCCGGTATATAAAAAAGCCGATCTCTATATTCATCCCCTTGAAATTGCGCACTGGCAGGATAATGAAAAACTACAGAGAGCCAGTGAGCGCGGCAAACATAATTTTGCACTGTTCCGAAAAGTCCTGGCCGCCTATGCCGGGAAGATACGCCTGCTTAATGAAAATGAAGTTGTGCAGGGCATTCGCCCTGTATGGCTGCCAGGCCATACCCCAGGACACACCGGATTTCATATTCATTCCGATAAAAAAGCGGTGTTAATATGGGGAGATATCGTTCATTTTCCCTATATTCAGTCAGCACTTCCCGCCGTTTCAATCATGTTTGATGTTGATCCTGTGCAGGCTGAAGAGACACGAAAAAAAGTGCTGCAACAGGCTGTGGATGAAAAACTGGTTATTGCCGGTATGCATTTGGACCAGACAGGATTTTGCTGTTTCCAGTGGTCTGGAGATGCCTATCTGCTTTGCAGGCTACATCAGGAATAAAAGTATAGGTTTGTACGGAGGCGCTCATAAAAGAAGAAAAAGTTATCAATAATGGGTGCAATGCGAAACTCCGAAATAGCAGATTATTACAGTCGATACTTTCTATGCTGATATTATTATCATTAAAATCATAAAGTTAAATGTTGTTTTTGCGTAAATTTACATTAAATGAGATTTATTTACCTTGGCCGGGGTTTGTTGTTATATAAGCACTTCAAATGATTAACAGGACGTATTAGTCATGTATGACGTTGCAATTGTAGGGTTGGGGGCGACAGGAACATGCTTACTCAGCCAGCTACAGGATGAAATTTATAACATCAGAACGGCTCAACCGCGAATTGCCGTTTTCAATCCCCCAGCCAGCTTTGCAAAAGGAAAAGCCTTTGGTGATGCTGATGCCATGCATAAGGTCAATACCCCGCCGGGATTGATGTCGGTGACATCAACTGAACCGGAACTGTTTGGTCACTGGTTACATACCACTTTTAACTCCCGTGAACGCTGGCCATCGCGCCTCAGATACTCAGATTTTATCCGCCAGACTTACCGTGACGTTAAGCAGGCCGGGATACTGAAAATTGATGAATTCCACCACAGCGTGGTGAGCATCAGGAAGCAGGGAGAATTGTTCTCCCTGTGCGATGACAACGGTAACACACTCTTCGCTCGTAACGTTGTGATGTGCCTGGGGGCATTATCTGAAAGCGCCTTTCCGGCGTTCGCTGGAAAGCCAGGTTTTATTTCGCATTATACGCAGTTTGATCAGTCTTCTTCTGCGCCGCTAATCATCGCCGGTAGCGGTCTCACGGCTGTTGATGCGTTTCGCTATGCGTTCGGCAAAAGTCAGGTAAAAATCCATCTCTTTTCACGCAGCGGCTATGTTCCGACCTGCCTGACAAGCAGTGCTCGCTACATACCCGTTCACCTGACCTGGCGTAATATCATGTCTGCTACTGCGGAAAGTGAAGACATGCTGAACGTGTTTTCCCGCCTCCTCCGCAAAGAGTTTCACCTTCTAAGAGAAAAAGGGGAATTCCGGCCTGCTATGAACCTGTTACGTGAGGAGCGGCAGACCGGGTATTTCCGCATGCTGCTTACGCGTGCGGAGAATGGTGATCTGCCCTGGCAGGATGTTCTGGTTTCAACACGGCCGTATATGCACAAGCTCTGGAACGCATTCACATCCGAACAAAAGCTGCGATTTATGAAAATGTACGGTGCGGTGTGGGCCGCCTGGCGCCATCCGGTACCTCAGGAGGTGTTTGGTGAACTGATCGAGGCTTCTGCTCATGGGAGGGTAAGGTTTCATCAGGCGCTTGCTGCTCCGGAACATACTGACAGCCATTATGTATTGCAAACCCGGTCAGAAACGCTTTCATTCCGTCATTTTTGGGATGCAACAGGAGGCAGGCTTGATATTGGTCAAACAACACAGCCATTGTTGAATGACCTGCTTAGCCAGTCATTAATTGAAGAACATCCCTGCGGCGGCATTAATATCGACCCGCTGACTTTTCATTGCAGGGTAAACAACCGTAAGGTCTCTGGCTTGTTTAACATCGGGCCGCTCAATAAAGGAAGTTTGTTTTCAACCAATGCCTTTTGGTTCAACGCACGCTGTGCGGAGACCTGGGCTAAACAGTGGGCTATAGAATTCAGCTCAGCAGACGCAAAGGAAGCATTGTGACTATTTTCTTTCCCCTGATTTATCTATTAGCCGGCTGGCTTGTAGGACAAACTGCACTGGATTTCAAAACGGCGGCGTCGTGGATTCTGACGCGTGTTGCTATCCCCGTTGTGATCATTTTTAATATATCTACCCGATTTGATAGCATGAGTACCATTATCATTGCAGCGGCAGTATCTATGCTGTTTATGCTCTTTACTTGCCAGCGAATTTTGCGCGATCCGGTAAGAAGTCTTTGTTTCAGCTACCTCAATATTGGTTGGCTGGGGCTGCCTGTTGCCAGCGCACTGTTTGGTAATGACGCAGCGACCATAATCATTGCAGCCTACGTCGGCAGTTCAATCGTAGGAAATTCAGTGGGGGCCGGTATGCTATCAGGAAACCGGTTTAACCTACTGCAATTGGCTCAGACTCCTCCGGTGCTGGCGCTATTTATTGGCGCTGCGCTGATTCCCTTAAGTCACGACGTTAACCGCTGGGGAGCAGACCTCTATAGCGTAGCGAAATTTATGATGAGTTTTCTGGGTATGGCCGTGCTCGGGCTCTGGCTGTCAAAAATCAGGTTCTCGTTCAGCGATGTTTTGCAGGAGGTCAGGCCGTTTCTGCTCAGGTCGATCGTAATGGCCGTGCTGATATCGTTACTGTTTATCCTCGCAATATTACTTAACTTCAGGCTCATAGCTGATAATCCGGCAACGTTATATCTGTTTTGCCTGCTGCCACCCGCAGCAAATATTATCGTGCTGGAAACGCACTACCTGGGAACTGGCAATTCAGCAAAACCTATCACATACGGGACTTGTGTAAGCATTATTGCGATAAGTCTCTACGCGGCGGCTATTCTGGGTTTCAACGCCTGGAGCGCAGCAATAAATTAACGATGAGGGGTTGTCAGGACAGGATGCCAGGCTTATCGATACCTGCTTATCGTAGCCGGTTTCTGCTTCCTGCCAGCCATCTTACTGGCTAAGTGTGCTTCATCCCTCTTTTACCTCCCACTTGTACTTATTATGTACAATGAAAGCGGCCTTTAAAGCCATTCAGGAACTACATGTCGCTCTTTTGTATGGGTTCTATAAATAACGCGAGCGGGGATTCCACTCAACTTAATTAACCAAATGCTGCTGAATACCACAATTAGTAAGGATATTTTCTTTTGTTACGGGTGGTCAGCATAATTGAGGGGCAAGGGGTGGTCTTTGTTTGTTTATTTGTGCGATTATTAAAATGATATCTGCTTTTTAAATGTAAGACAATTAAACAGAAGTTATTTTCTCAGGTGCATTCTTTGGTTCTGGCAGGTTGCGGCATCGTTTTGCTGTCTGCTTTTTTACAAAAATTTTGCTCTCTGTTTTCAAAGCGCATTTATAACTTTATGGCGTAAAAAAAAGACGACTATTGATACATGTCTTTCTGAAGAGGGGATGACTGAGAAAAACATTTATAAGAAGACATTTTATGGCTTATGCAGCGGGCGGTACGGTCGCGCTTGCGGCAGGTCAGTTGATGGTGCATAACAATAGTGTCAGGACGTTTCCTGCCGGTACCCGCAGCGGCGGGCGGGATCCTGGCCCACACGATCCTATCCGCGAAGCAGAGAATCCGGATATCGTAAATCCGCCTGAGGCTGATAGCGGAACGTATACGCGAGCTGCACTGGCATCCTAATAATGATGAATGGCAATACTACCTTGAAGGCGAAGGGCGGTATTTGCCTCTTCAGGTCAGGCAAGGAGTTTTGATTACCGCGCCGGAGATGCTGGCTATATTCTTTTTGCGATGGGGCACTACATTGAAAATACCGGTAAAGGGACGCTGCATTTTCCTGAGCTGCTTAAAAGCGATTATTACGCCGATATTTCGCTTAACCAGTATCTGGCCAATACGCCGTCTGAACGTGTCCGGCAACATTTGCACCTGGATGATGAGTTTATGAACAATCTGTCTCTGAAAAAGACCCCGGTGATAAAGTAGCCAGAAAAAGGTTGTGCCTGAATTACAGTTACAGACGCCGATCGGTTGAGACAAAACTGAATAGTCCGCTCCTGGCACAGGGCGGGCTGACATATAGATTTGGTCTGTTATGCGCGAGGCGCGGACATTCAGAACAGGTAAATAAGAATTTGCTCAAGTTATTGCGGTAGTCGCTTTGAGTAAGATACAAAAAATAGGTTAGCACAGTTAAGGGAAGAGAATGATCACTTGTCACGTCAGATATATTATTGACCCCTATCAATTGGCCGATTTCGGGAATTACGCTTCAAAATGGATAGAAATTGTTGAATCGATGGGGCACTCATCATGGATACTGCCTTCCATCGGAAGGTGCAAACAACATAGCCGACTGTTTATTTAGCTTTGAGAGTCTGGCGCAGTACGAAGAGTACAGAGTAGCCATTTTGAGCAAGGCTGGATGTGCTGAATTGTTCGATGAAGCTAATCAGAAAACGTTCATCCTTAGCTATGAACGCAGTTTCATGAAGCCATTACTGTCTGGTAAACAACGTCAGCTGATTATTTTAAGTCACTGAAAATACCCTGGCGCAGAGCCAGATAAATCACTTTACCTGGTCTCCGTCCGCTTCTGATACAAGGCGGACGGAGACCAGCCTGATACAGGTTATACACGGAAGGCAACAATCGTTGCTGCCGGTAAAGGTGTGCTTTGCCGGCACGCAGCATATTTAACGCATACGGCTGGCTGCAGCCAGCAGGGCACCAAACATCATCAGAAGCGCGCCAAACGTTCTGTCTATCCAGTGACGCATATTAATTAAGCGTTCGCGCACCTTTCCTATAGAAAAACAAAGTGCTACAAGGCTGAACCAGATGATATGCGTTATGGCGATAAAAAGGCCATAGCCAATCTGCACTGCCAGCGGCGTTTCCGGCTTAACCAGCTGCATAAACAGGCTAACAACAAAAATGGTCGTTTTAGGATTGAGCGCGTTCGTCAGAAAACCGATGCGGAGTGCGGCCAGATCGGACAGGGCAGCGACCCGATTATCAGTGACTGCACTACCGGATTTTGTGCGGACCATTTTTAAGCCCAGCCAGATGAGGTAAACCGCACCTGCCAGTTTGATAGCGTTGAATAACAAGAGTGACTGCTGAATCAACAGGCCCAGACCGAGCAGTGTGTAGGAGATGTGAATGAGTACGCCCAGCCCGATCCCCATTGCCGTGAACACGCCTGCCCGACGGGATAGCATCAGACTATTGCGTGAAACCATGGCAAAATCGGGACCCGGGCTGATTACGGCAAGAATAGTGATGGTGATTACAGCTAGCAGTTCAGTCATAATTATCTCCAGTTAAATAAGTCTATTAATCAGACTCTACCGTCTCTTTATGCGGGGCAGATAACGATGTTTTCTGACAAAAATGGTGAGTTTGATTCACCACTATCTACACCAAGATTGCCGTCGCTCATTGCGCTCCGTAGCTTTGAAGCGGCTGCACGTTTGGAAAATTTCAGCAGAGCGGCGGTTGAGCTTCACATTACGCACGGCGCGGTCAGCCGGGCTGTGCGTCTGCTGGAAGAGGATCTGGGCGTACTGCTCTTCGAACGACGTAGCCAGCGCGTCTATCTAACTGATGCCGGACGCACGCTGGCCCGTGCGGCAAATGAGGGGTTCGATATCATACGGCAGACTGTCGATTCGCTCCGCTCAGACGCACGTCAGCAGCAGCGATGGGTGCTGTCCTGTGAGCCGACGTTACTGATGCGCTGGTTATTGCCGCGCTGGCCAGCCTTTCAGGCAATGCACGCTGGTAAAGAGATCCACCTTGCGGCCGGTGGCGGACCTGTCTCCTTCACCGGCGGCCCCGACCTGGCTATTCGCCGTAATGATTTTGCCTGGCCAGAAAATTATCATGCTGAGTTACTGTTTGAGGAAAAGGTCGGGCCGGTATGCCGCCCTGACAGGATCAGCCGGTGGTTTAACGCCACAGATGCAGGTCTTCTGCCTGCCCGGGACGCAAAGCGGTTGCACACCCGCACCCGCCCTGATGCATGGCAGGAATGGGCCCGTGCCAAAGAAATGCCCGCCGCAGCGACGGAAGGACAAACGTTCGACCACTTTTACTTCAGCCTGCAGGCCGCTGTTGCAGGGCTTGGCGTAGCGATTGGTTCCTGGTATCAGGTCTGTGACGATCTCGAAAGCGGTGTCCTCGCGGCTCCGCAGGGGTTTATTGAGGATGGTTCCCGCTATTACCTGCTGTCACCTGAACCGTTTGAGCCTGATAGCCTGCAGGCAGACTTGCTTGCGTGGCTGCGCACTCTGGTTCTCCCTTAAGCGCTGGCACCCGACCTGCGTCAGGCCAGGACATCATTCAGGTCAAAAAACCGTGCGGAGTGACGCCCAGCACTGAACGAAAGGCTGCCGTAAACGCAGCCGGGCAGGAGAATCCGAGCTGATAAGCGACCTGTTTAACAGGCGTACCCGCTGAGAGCAGATCCAGCGAGATACAGATCCGCGCCCGCTGCTTCCAGTTTCTGAAGCTGAACCCGGTATCACGGATAAAAAGCCGGGAGAAGGTACGCTCTGACATCGTCGCCAGATCCGCCATGTCGCTCATTGACGTTGCCCAGCGCTGGTTTACCAGCAGCTCGGTGGCGACCCGGGACAGGCGCTCGTCCTGCGGCATGGGCAGTTCGGTCATTTGATGCTCTGCTTCACTGAGGATTTCCATTAACAACAGCGCCATTGTCCGCTGGCTGCCCGCCTGGTAGCCGGTGCTGAACAGTCCGGCTATCAGCTCTTTAACCAGAGGCGTCGCTGTGATGACGTGGACGGCGTCACTTTTGGTAAAGCGGCTGCATGCATCAATAAGACTGCGGCTGAAATAGAGCGTGCGGAGTTCGGTATGTGAAAGCAGGCTGTAGCTATGTTCCTGAAGCGCCGGGAGCCAGAGCGCCCGCTGCGGGGGAATTACCCAGTGTTTATCGCCCGTCTCAACCAGCATCACTCCCTGAGTTGCATACAGCAGCTGTCCCTCAACGTGGTAATGAGGCGGATCGATATCTCCCCGCTGGCAGCGTTTGGCAAGCGCAGACCATTCGATTGTCTTATCGTCTCCTGGCTTTTTATCTATATTGTCTGGCATTTCAGATTAAAGCCCTGCATGTATGATTATCCGTCTGGGCATCCTGACTGGCTAAACGCCGCTATTACGGCAAACTGTAGCAAAAACCAGACAATTAAAACCGACTTACCTTCACCCGCAAAGAGACATGACTATGGCTTCACACTCTACAGAATCTGAACCTTCTCCGGCGATCCCTGCCGCGGAAACAGCCAGTCCCGCTCAGGGGTTCCTGGTCAGTATCGTAGGCGCTACCGCGCTCGCGCACGGCTGTAATGATATGATTCAGGCCGTACTGCCTTCAATCTATCCCATGCTTAAGGCGAACTTTACGCTTACCTACGCGCAGATTGGCCTGATTTCTCTCGTCTATCAGATAACGGCGTCCCTGCTTCAGCCCTGGGTCGGGCTTTACACGGATAAACACCCCAGACCCTTTCTGCTGCCTGCGGGCATGGGCGTCACCTTGCTGGGGATCGGGCTGCTCGCGGTTGCCGGCAATTTTTTAGTCATTTTAGTTGCCGCTGCGCTGATTGGCGTTGGATCGTCCGTCTTTCATCCGGAAGCCTCGCGCATCGCCCGCATGGCGTCGGGAGGGCGGTTTGGCACCGCGCAGTCCGCTTTTCAGGTTGGCGGAAATGCGGGATCGGCGTTTGGCCCTCTGCTGGCCGCGCTGCTGATTATTCCTCATGGCCAGCTCTCTGTTGCCTGGCTAATGCTGTGTGCGCTGGTCGCGATTGTAATTCTGACCCGGCTTAGCCAGTGGTCTGCCCGCCACGGTCAGGCGCACATGAAGCGCCACGGCAGCACCCCACTGCAGACGTTTTCCAGAGCAAAAGTTTTTCAGGCGCTGGCTGTGGTCAGCGTTCTGATGTTCGCGAAATTTACTTATATCGCTTCGCTGAGTAACTATTTTACGTTTTATCTCGTCCACCGCTTCAGCATGCCGCTGGAGCACGCGCAGTTCTGCCTGTTTGCGTTTCTGGCGGCAGTGGCGGTCGGGACGTTTGCCGGCGGACCTATAGGCGATCGCATCGGTCGTAAGGCGGTGGTCTGGATCTCGTTCTTAGGCGTTATTCCGTTTTCACTGTTACTGCCACACGTTGGCCTGGTCTGGACCATTGTGTTCACCATCTTTATCGGCCTGATCCTCTCTTCAGCTTTCTCTGCGCTGGTGGTTTACGCTCAGGAAATTGTCCCGGGTCGTGCAGGGATGGTCGCCGGGATCATGTTTGGTACCATGTTTGGCGTCAGCGGGCTCGCCGCCGCCGGTCTTGGCAAGATGGCAGATATATACGGTATTGAGTGGGTTTATGGCCTGTGCGCTTTTCTGCCGCTGCTGGGCTTCGCTACGCTGTTTATGCCAGATACAAAACAACGCCGGTAAACATAATCCCGGTATATCGTTTAACACATAACGTGGTTGCGGCAAGGTGTATCTTCGGGTTTGTCAGAAAAGCCCGAAGATATATCAAAAGAGGAAGCGCTGAATTAACCCGCCGTAGAATTAAAACATTGTATTACCGTTGGCCGACTGCTCCGGTACATTCTGAATAATATCCCAGTGCTCTACTATTTTTCCTTCGCTGACCCGAAATATGTCAAGCACAGCCTGACCGCGATCGTGATTGTTATTGACCGAATGAACCTGCAACCATACCAGGTCGCCATCGACAGCGCTGCGTACAATGCGTGCATGCGACTGCGGATTGTCCCTGAAAAAACCGGTAAAATAGTCGACGAACGGTGCTTTCCCGTCCGGGACTTCCGGGTTGTGCTGACGGTAATTATCAGCCACGACTTTGGCTGCTTCCCTGGTCTCATGACGATTAAAAAACCGATCATAAAAATCTATTACCAGCCTGCGGTTTGCTTCTTCATCTGTACGTTCGGCTTCTGTCTGAGCCGACAGGGCAGAACCGGCCATAAGCATTCCGGTAATAAATACCACGGCCTGAATACGTTTCTTCATTATTGATCTCCTGTCAAAAACTCTTCTGGATGAATTGATATATAAAGGTGGTCACAAAAATAGACCGTAGAACAAATTCAGGTTACCTTGCTTTCTGGCCCTCAACAAGAGGTCACAATTTTCTTACCTGGTCACAGAAAAGTGACTGACAAATACGAGGCAATATCAAAAAATGGGAAATGAAAATGATGATGAAATTATCACTCAATACGGGCAGCTCTGTCCGATACGCGATGTGCTGGATCAGATAGGGGATCAGTGGAGTTTACTTATTCTCGAAGCGCTGGCAGAACGTACAATACGGTTTAATGAGCTGAATCGGGAAATTGAAGATATTTCACGGCAAATGCTTTCCCGAACGCTAAAACGTCTCGAAACAGATGGTTATATCAGCCGGACAGTATATGCAGAAATTCCTCCCCGCGTTGAGTATGCGCTGACGAACCTCGGAAGATCTTTTCTGGTACCGATGCAACAGCTTATTTACTGGGCAGAACAAAACCACGCCAGTATCTGTCGATCCCGAAAAATGCACCGGCAGCGTAAGGTATAGCACGAGGCATACCTGTTTGCGACCTCAGGTATATCTGTATGCTGAACAGGATCTGTGTCGGGAGGAAACCCTGGCAACACAATGCTGGCAGGGAAGGTCTGCCGCATGAATCCTGAGCGCCCGATGGAGCGTCATTTCCGGCCGCTGTCATGCCCTGTTGTTGTAACGGCTCCTGGCTGTTGAACGCGCGTATGACTTTGCCTGGTACTGTTCCCCAGACAAGCAGCCGGCAATTTATCTACAGAGCACTGCGGCCACATCATCCAGTTCACGATCGTAACTTGCACGCTCAGCTGCACTCAGAAAACCTTGTTTCTGTACTAACCTGTCAGTATCACGCCGCACGACCTCAACACGCTGCCAGAGTTTATCGGCGCGCAACTGAGTCAGAACACGCGCTTTGCGGGCAGTACCGATATCTGCCTGCAGGATATTAGCGCGTACAGAGATATGAGCCTGCAGCGGGTCGGACATTGATCCTCCCGTTTCGCCTGTAATCTGACGCTGTACGTTGACATTGCAGCCAGGATAATCAGGTGCGGTCAGGGCAGCATCCGATATGAATGGAATGAAGAGCAGAGACATAACCAGCGTTTTCATCAGTACCTCTGATAATAAAAAGCGTTCAGCCTGCCGCATGCTTTTAACGCTGGCACGCTGAATTTAAGACTGTTTAAAGCTAACGGAATAATTCAAAACGGCTTAACAAGAGAATTACATTTCCTTTATTCTGAGAAAAGCGAGCAGTCTGGCCATGCCGGGACTAAGCGATTGCGGCGTTTTATAACAAATGCAGATCCGCCGCTGCGCCCACGGGTCGGTGAGAGGCACTATGCGGTAAAGGAATTTGCTACTGAAACGTTCAGCAGTCAATAAAGGAAGAACGCCTGCGCCGATACCGTTACTGACCATTTCGCACATTCCCTCAAAATCGCTCATTCTGATGCGATAGTTCAGTGAGTGGCCAGACGCTCTGGCATGTCCGCTGATATGATCCTGCAACGCATTTCCGGGGTATAAACCAATAAAAGCCTCATCATAGACGTCGGCGAGACAGACATGCTTTCTCGAACCAAGCGCATGAGAGGATGGAACAATCAGAACAAGATTGTCATCTGCTACGGGTTCAAGCGTGAGGTTGCGCGCATCAACCGCATCTGAGACGAGGCCTGCTTCAGCGGTGCCATTATGTATGCTGTTAATGGTATCTGCGCTGCTCCGCTCTCCCAGCTCAATAGTCACATCCGGATATTCTGCCAGCCATCGCGCAAGCCTGCCGGGCAGAAACCCGGTCATGGCTGAGGTGTTGGCATACAACCCTATTTTTCCGGTTACGCCAGTAATGTAAGCGCCCAGCTCAGCTTTCAGCTTCTCCTGGCGGAAGAGTAGCTCACGTGCATGACAGATCAGGATTTCGCCAGCCTCAGTAAGAATGATCCCTCTCGGATGGCGGGTAAACAGCTTTGCCCCGATATCGGCTTCTATGGATCTGAGTCTTTCACTGGCTGAGCCGATTGCCAGGCAGGCATGCCGCGCCCCCTGGGTAATACTGCCTGCATCAGCAATGGAGACGACAAGTTTCAGGTCAGAAAAATCCAGCTTCATAGTGACCTCATTTTCAGCCTTCGGATTATCCGAAGCATGATGCGCTTAAACCAGATTGTCCACCGATCGCCGGGATGGTTGAATCACTGCAATCATCAGGCGGGGCGGTTTTATGAGCGAACAACTTTATCTCACTTTTTTTATCATTTTTATACTCGCCGGCTTTGTTAAAGGCGTAACCGGAATGGGCTTACCAACGGTGGCTATGGGATTACTTGGCCTGCTTATGTCTCCGCCAGCCGCAGCGGCTCTGCTGGTTATTCCTTCTTTTGTCACCAATGTGCTGCAGCTCTTTACCGGCCCTTCAGCGCTGCCGATTATCCGCCGTCTGTGGCTGATGATGCTGCTTAGTTTAACGGGCACAATCGCAGCTTCTTCGCTGCTTGTCAGCGTTGATCCCATCTGGTCAGCCTGTGGTCTGGGCGGGATGTTAATTATCTATGCTCTCTTTGCACTGGCTTCACCTGCTTTTGCGGTTTCACTGACCACGGAGAAATGGCTGTCACCCATTATTGGTGGCATAACCGGCGTGATTACCGGCGCAACAGGCGTATTTGTTATGCCGGCCGTGCCATTTCTTCAGTCGCTTCACTTTAGTAAAGATGAGCTTATCCAGGCGCTGGGCCTCTCATTCACCGTTTCGACGATAGGGCTCTCTGCAGGGCTTTATTTGCACAGCTCCTTTACAACGGAGCAGCTCTCACTCTCATTGACGTCCGTATTACCTGCGCTGGCGGGTATGTGGCTGGGACAGCAACTGCGGATGCATATCAGCGCGCGGCTTTTCAGACGCTGTTTTCTCCTGCTCCTGATGGTGTTGGGAGCAGAGCTTATCTCCCGTTCCCTGGTCTGATTTACCACAAAGCAGACCCCATCAATATGATGACAACGCGCCGGCTATTTGCAGCATCCTCGTCACATTCACCCGGCAGGGACTTAAGGTAAACGGCTCTGATAGCTATCCATTTTTAAACGTCACCGGTTTGTCATTGCAGTTGCACATCAGCATGCGCGCATTGCAGCAGAGGAGGGCGAGTTTTGATAATAAACTAAATGACAATCAATATCATTTGCATTTACTATAGCGAGTGCATGACCTGTGTCTGGCATATATATGCACTTTCTGAATGGCATATAAGGCTGGTAAGTCAAAAGCATTAACTATAATAAATGAGGTATTTAATTGTCTTTCAAAGAGATTTCTACTATTCGCGCCATTGCCATGCCAGGCATGACCAAAACGTTTTGTTATTCACTATTAACGCTCGCTATTATCGAAGCCGTGACTCTTCAAAGCGCGTTTGCAGCAGAGAGCGATCTTCGCAACGAGCAGTCGCTGGTGGTCACCGCTGATACCAGTGATGACAGCACATCTGATCCCGCACGCGCTTATACCGTTCCGGCCACGCGCGCCGGAACCAAACTGAATCTGACTCAGCGTGATATACCGCAGTCGGTCAGCGTGCTGACCCGGCAGCGTATTAAAGATCAGAACCTGCAAAACCTGGGCGATGCGCTGGCGAACGTGACCGGTATTTCGGCGTCACAGAATGACTCCGAGCGCGTGGATTTTTATTCCCGTGGCTTCTACATCAACAACTACACCTACGATGATATTCCTTCCACGCAGACCGGCGCGTGGAACTTTGGTGAAACCGACAGTGACTCCGCGATCTATGAGCGTATCGATATCGTACGCGGCTCCACCGGATTAATGACCGGCACCGGCAATCCGGGGGCTGCGATAAACATGATCCGCAAGAAAGCTGACAGCAAAACCTTTGCCGGCGATCTCTCCGCAAGTTACGGGAGCTGGGACAATCAGCGCTATGTAGCCGACCTCTCCGGACCGCTGAATGATTCCGGCACGCTGCGCGGCCGCGTGGTGACAGGGTATCAGGATCAGGATAGCTGGGTTGACCGCTACCATAAGCGTAAGAAGTTTCTGTATGCCACCGTGGCGGCAGATCTCACCGACAACACCACTCTGGAACTGGGGTATGACTATCAGTCACGCAATACTGATGGCCCGACCTGGGGCGGCCTGCCTCTCTGGTACAGCAACGGTAGCAAAATTCACTACGATCGGTCAGATAACCCTTCTGCCGACTGGACCCACTACAACATTCTGTCCCGTAAGGTCTTTGCAAACCTGACGACGAACTTTGATAACGGCTGGCAGGTGCGGGTGAACGGCACGCATACCGAATCCGATTTTGACAGCAAGCTGCTCTACATGACGGGATATCCGGACCAGACCACCGGTATATTTAACAGCAATGGTTACGGTTATGCGGGATGGTATAAGGGGCTTCGCACCCAGACGGCGGTAGACGCTTATGCAACCGGGCCGTTTGAAATGTTTGGTCGTCAACATCAGCTGGTGGCAGGGGTGGATTACAGCCGCCAGCGCAACCGCTATCTCTACTCAACGTCCATTCTCTCCCCTGCGGAAATTGGTGACTGGAACAGCTGGAGTGGCGATGTGGCTGAGCCCGACTGGCCAGCATGGGCGCTCTCTTCTGAAGATACCATCCGGCAGAAGGCGGGCTATGCTGCAGCGCGATTCTCGCTGACCGATCCGCTCTCGCTGATCGCAGGCGCACGCTACACTCAGTACAGCGCGCACGGCACCCTGGCGGATACGGAAAAGAATAACATCACGCCTTACGGCGGCCTGGTTTATGACATCAATGAAAATTACTCTGCTTTCGCCAGCTATACCTCCATTTTCCAGCCGCAGACGTATCGTGACCAGCAGGGAAATTACCTGAAGCCCGTTACGGGTAAGGATTACGAAGCGGGCATCAAAGGCGACTGGGATAACGGCGATATTACGGCGAGCCTGTCGGTGTTCCGTATTGAGCAGGAGAATCTCGGACAGGTACAGAGCAACAGATACGTAAACAATAGTAGTGAAAACGCCTATAAATCGTCCAAAGGCGTGGTCAGCCGCGGCGTGGACTTTGAGATCAATGGTGCGGTCACAGACAACCTGAAGTTAACGTTTGGTGCCACACGCTATGTGGCTAAGGATGCGGACGGCGATCGCACTAATCCTTATATGCCGCAGACAAGCCTGAAACTGTTCACCAGCTACACTCTGCCAATGCTGTCTGACCTGACCGTCGGCGGGGGAATTAACTGGCAGAATCGCACCTATAAGGAAGCGATTAATCCTGCCGGCGAGACTGAACGTGTCTATCAGGGAAGCTATCCGCTGGTCAACCTGTTTGCACGCTATCAGGTTACCCGCGAACTCTCTGTGCAGGGTAACGTTAAAAACCTGTTTGATCGTGAATATAACACCAACCCGGCGGGCGGTGTGGCGTTCAACGAGCCGGCAAATTATTCAGTCAGCTTTAATTACAGCTTCTGATTTCGGCTGGCCCTGCCGGGGCCAGCTTTTCGCATCATCACGCCTGTCTCAGACGTCATGCGTTTCGCCTGCCGCAGATGAGATCCTGCGCACCCGCCGCGTTAAATCACAAAGCCGCAACGATCGCCGGCTCCATCTTTTCCGGTGAGGTGATGGGGGCAAAACGTTTTAACGGCTGGCCGTCGCGTCCGACGAGAAACTTCGTAAAGTTCCACTTGATTCGCCTGCCCGCGAGGCCAGGTAATTCCGTCTTAAGATAATCAAACAGCGGATGTGCTGCGGCTCCGTTAACCTCGGTTTTTTCAAACATCGGGAAGCTTACCCCGTAGTTAATATGGCACGTCTGCGCAATCTCACTGGCAGTGCCGGGCTCCTGCTTGCCAAACTGGTTGCAGGGGAAACCGAGTATCACCAGCCCCTGTGCCGCGTACTTCTGCCAGAGCGCTTCAAGGCCCGCATACTGGCGCGTAAACCCGCAGTGGCTGGCGGTATTCACCACCAGAACCAGTTTACCGGCGTAGTCAGACATTGAAACCGGCTCACCCTGCAGGCGGGTTGCGGAGAATTGGTAAAAAACGGTCATGCGGGTGGCCTCAGATCTCAACAGATTCTGCGATGATATCATCAACATCCTGCAGGGTTTACCGCTGTTAATGATAATCAGACGCCGCAACAGTAAAACAGGCATACTTCAGGTGCATTGTTGCACGAGGTGAGTGAATGGACAGGATCACAGCGCTTATCGTCTTTGCAGAGACGGCAAAGCGAGGCAGCATAACGGCGGCGGCAGAGCATCTGGGCCTGTCGCGGGCTATGGCATCACGCTACATTGCGCTGATGGAGGAGTGGACAGGTTCGCGTTTGCTGCACCGCACGACACGCAAACTCAGCCTGACCGTCGCCGGCGAGCAGGCACTGCTGCTGTGTCAGGAGATCAGGACGCTCGTCGACGGACTTACCGCGATGGGGCCGGGGATCACTGCCGTACCGAGAGGTAAACTGAAAGTCACCGCTGACGCCCTGCTGGCCGAGTGCTGCCTGACGGGCATGCTGATCGATTTTCTGCAAATCTACCCGGAAATAGAGGTTAATCTGCAGGTTACAGGCAGGTCGCTTGATCTGGCAGAAGAGGGGATCGATCTGGCTATCCGCATCGCCGCCACACTCGCCCCGGCGCTTTACGCGCGTCACCTTGGATACTGCTCCTCAGTGCTGTGCGCCAGCAAAGCCTATCTGGATAAACAGGGCACCCCCGGCAGCCTGCGCGAGCTGCAGGATCATAACTGTCTGACCTATAGCTGTTTTGGTCATGCGTGGCGGTTTCATCATGAAAATGAAGTCATCGACCTGCCCGTAACAGGCAGTATCAGCACCAATGAAGCAGCGATTTTGCTGAAAGCGGTAAAAATGGGGGGCGGAATGGCTGTGCTCCCGCTGTTTGCCGTGCAGGAGGAGATTGCAGCGGGCAGGTTAGTCAGGCTGCTGCCGGAATATGAACCCGATCGGCTGGCGGTCAGTGCAGTCTATCTCACGCAGAAAAAGATGCCGCAGGCGCAGCGCGTATTGATCGACTATCTGGTCAAGCACCTCAGGCTGCCCTGAGGTGCGTCTCTGCGCTTCGACCATTAATAACCCACGGTAAAGCGCTGGTTAGCGTGCGCCGGGGTTTCAATCTCATCAGCCATCGCAATGGCGTAATCTTCAAACGAAATGCTGCTACCCTGCTCATTGGTCAGCAGCGTATCTTTCCCCAGGCGAAATTTACCGGTGCGTTCGCCCGCCGTGAACAGGGCGGATGGCGAAAGAAAGGTCCAGGTAAGGTCATGCTGTGCACGCAGTTTTTCCAGAAAGCGCACGCCCGCCTCAGCTTCCGTTTTGTACATTTCCGGGAAGGTGGGGGTATCGATCACTTTTACGCCTGGCGCAACTTCCAGGCTGCCTGCGCCGCCAACAACGTAATAGCGTTTTACACCTGACGCTTTTACCGCGTCGACCAGTTTATCGGGATCGCTGGCGCTGAAGTGTACTGAGCTGATCACGGCATCGTGCCCGGCCAGCACCTCTGCCAGCGCCTGCGGATCGTTGATATCACCCGCGGCCGGAATAACGCCTTCAGCTGGCGAAATCTTATCCGCATTGCGCGCAATAGCCGTTACTGTATGGCCGCGTGCAGTCAGTTCGTGAAGAATGCGGGAACCCGCCTGTCCGGATGCGCCAATCAATGCAATTTTCATTTTGCTGCTCCTGAGTTTTATCGGGCCTCTGAGGCCGTTGCTGATAACACACACTCTATCTGTACGCTGCAAAGTGATAAACAGCACTCCAGGAGACAAACTGTTGCATAAAATGAGCGAATCACCTGTTTATGCTTAAGCCGGGGCAGGGCGTTGCGGGCGATTAAACGAGAGTGTGAAATATCTGAAATTATCGAATCTGGTGACGATGTCTCAGGATAGTGATGCTGACGCCGCATAATTTGGTCAGCCGTTGCCAGCCGGGTTGAGGTCTGTCAGCTATGATTGTTTCACCGGTTTGAAAAGGGAGAAATAGCATGAAATGTCCGGCATGTGGCTCAGAAGCTTTTGTTTACGACACGCGAGATGTACCGCTCAATACAGGTAATCCTGATGACATCGTACCCGATGTTAAAGGCAGCCATTGCATGGCCTGCGCCCAGGTGATTATGGATAAGGCTGAGGCTGATTCATATCTGGAAAAGGTTAATGCGCTGGAAGCTGCGGCAGCTGATACAAAGTGACAGAAGAGCCCGCACGCTGCGGGCGCTTCATGCCTTACAATCCTGTCAGCGTAATATGCTTTTTTATTGTCAGCGCTTTATAGAGGGCTGCAGCCAGGCCGCAGGGTTCAATTACGATAGTGCCAGCCAGCTTCTGTTCAGACGTCGTACTAAATGATTTGATGCGCAGCAGAGTATTAATCCCATTCACGCGCTCCAGCTCTAGCACAGCCAGCACCCGATGCTGCATTTCGCTTACCTCCGCCACTATTACGCTGACGCTGGGTGCCACGCTGTTATAGATGATGTGGCAGCGTACGCCGTTCAGATTAACGGTATCAATGATCTCATGATACAACGGCATGACTTCTTTGGTGCAGGGTACGGACGCAGCAAACATAACAGATCCCTCTAACGTGGAATTTTATTGTGCAGCCAGCATAGGCTATCTCTCCGGTGCGTAAAGGTACTGTTTTTGCAGGCAAAAAAAGCGTGCAGGCGTGATGATCACAAACGTTATCGCCGCCTTCATATTAGAGTGGTACTGATAAAAAGCGAAGCGTGGTGGCTTTATCGGGGATTAGTGCAAATTTGACTTAAAAAAACCCGCGCAGGGCGGGCAAATTATTCCAGAAATTACCATCTTCGTACGCGCGTGCATCGCATGTGCAGTGCGCACTCAACAGATTACAGTCTTAGTCTTAAGCTAACTTTAAGATTATTCTTTGCCCGAAACGATCGTGACTTTTATTGCGGCTCGTTTCTGAACGTTTCAGATATCAACGCAGAAGTGACGTAACCGCATCGCTCTGCCGCCATTGCCCGCCGTCGCGGGCAGGCGCCAGAGGAGATGAACAGGGCGCTCATCCGATCGCTGCAGAAACGGTTGCGCCGGTTTGCTCCCGTATTATGAAAAGGCGAATGCCGGTGCTGCGGCTGAGTCGCCGGTCGCTGCCGGGGCGGTTTCAGGCTCGGCGGTGAGAATAAATTTCGCCGCCAGCTGGCTGAGCATCTCTGCCTGATCCTGCAGGGACTGCGAGGCGGCAGAAGCCTGCTCCACCAGCGCGGCGTTCTGCTGCGTTACGTCATCCATCTGATTGACGGCCTGCTGAACCTGCATTATGCCCTGACTCTGCTCAACGGCGGCGGCGGCAATCTCGCCCATCAGAGCGCTGACCTGATGAATGGCATCATTCATTATCTGCATATTCTGGCTGACGTGGCTGGCCTGTGCGGCCCCGGCTTCAGTCAGGCGATGTGCGTTTTCAATCAGCACTTTAATTTCCCGTGCCGCAGACGTTGAACGCTGCGACAGGTTCCGCACTTCACCGGCAACAACGGCAAAGCCTTTGCCGTGTTCGCCGGCGCGAGCGGCTTCGACAGCAGCGTTCAGCGCCAGAATATTGGTCTGAAAAGCGATCCCTTCTATCAGCGAGACAATCTCGGTGACGCTGCGTGAGCTGCTGCGGATATCACCCATGGTGGTGAGCAGGGTAGTGAGTGACTGGCTACTCTGTTCCGACAGCGTACTGGCATGTTCTGCCAGACTGCTGGCCTGACGGGTATTATCAGCCGTCTGGCGTACGGTTTCGCCCAGCTCGGTCATGCTGGCAGCGGTCTGCTCCAGCGAAGCCGCCTGCTCTTCTGAACGTGCCGAGAGATCCTGATTACCGGCGCTGATTTCTGCCGCTGCTCCGCTGACCGAACGGGACGCGTGCTGCACCGCCGACAGCGAGGTGGCCACGTTACCTATCAGCGTGTTGAATGCCTGAGCCATATTACCCACCTCATCGCGGCGCGTAGCGTCAGCATTCAGAGTCAGATCGAGATTATCACTGGCGCGCAGCATGACCTGACCGGCGTGGCTCAGGCTGCGACGAATGCGCAGCACTGTCAGGGTCGCGAAGATACCAAAAACAACGACCGTCGCGACCACGCCGGCGATGGTGGCCCACAGGACATTATGGAATGTTGCGCGGTTGGCAGCGCGCAGCGTATTGCTGATAGTGATGTTCAGTTCCAGCTGCTGCTGATAGCCGCGGATAAGCTCCCGGATAGCGGCGCCGATCCCCTGTTCGCCTTCAATCAACGCCAGACTGACCGCGTTTTGATGCTGACGGGAGGCGCTGAGAAATGCCGGAAGGTGGTCGTTAACGCGTTGCAGGCTGGCGTAGGCGACTTCAGTAAGGCGCTTATCCTCCTCGCTCGATATCTCATGCGCGAGATAATAATCGGTATGCGTTTTCAGCAGCCCGAGCTGTTGATGAATGCTGCTTTCCACTACCGGGAGCGCGCGCTCATCAGGCTGAGACTGATGCTTATAGAGCAGCAGCGCCAGCTGATTGCTCTGATCCACCAGCTCACTGAGATCTTTTATTGAAGGGATGGCATTGTCCTGTACGAATTCAAAGCGCTCCTGAAAGCCTGAGAGCAGGGAGATAGCCAGAAGAGCCTGTAGAATAATCGCGCCGAACAGCATAGAAAACGTGAGCAGCAGGCGTTGCGAGATGGTCATATTATTATCCTTAATAGCGTTACACCCCGGCGCAAAGGCACACAAAAAGCAGGGTCGATGGAGGTTCATCGGCAGCAGGATAAAATAGTTAAGGATTTTTTCGTGACGGCGTTAACAGTTAGTGCATCAGGCGGGTAAAAATGCGGAGCCGGCGATCGGCTCCGCGGGGGAATGGGTTACGGACGGCGGAACAGCGCCAGGCTGCGCCCTTCCAGTTCGAAATCCTGCTCCTGAGTGATGACCAGGCCCTCATTGGCGGTCTCTGACGTGGTCAGCTCCAGCACCCAGCCGCCTTCACCAAACTGCGGAATGCGGAACGGCACATTGCCTTCAAACGGGTTAAACAGCATCAGCACGTCGTGCCAGATGCCTTCTTCCGGCTGCAGATCGGGACGGCCAATATAGACGCCCAGCGTGGAGCCTTCTTCCCACTGCTCCGACTGCTGGAAACCACCGCCGGCGTTAAACCATTTGATGTCCATGCCGTCGCGCCAGCTTTCGCGGCGTAGCAGCGGCTGTTTAGCACGCAGGGCAATGACGCGTTTGGTAAATTCACGCAGCGCGTCAGCCGACGGCGGCAGGTTTTCCCAGTGGAGCCAGGAGATATCACTATCCTGACAGTAGCCATTGTTATTGCCCATCTGGCTGCGACCAAACTCATCGCCTGCAAGCAGCATCGGCGTACCGTGGGAGAAGAGCAGCGTGGCGAGGAAGTTGCGTTTCTGACGTTCGCGCACGGCGATAATTCCCTCATCTTCGGTTGCGCCTTCAGCACCGTAGTTATATGAGCGGTTATCGTTATGACCGTCGTTGTTATCCTCGCCGTTATCGTCGTTGTGTTTCTCGTTGTAGGAAACCAGGTCATTCAGCGTGAACCCGTCATGGGCGGTAATAAAGTTGACGCTGGCCCACGGACGACGACCGCGCTGATCGTAGAGATCGCCGGAACCGAGCAGGCGCGCGGCGAAGTCCGTCGAGACGTTGTCACCTTTCCAGTATTCACGAACCGTATCGCGATATTTATCGTTCCACTCCGCCCAGCCCGGCGGGAAGCCACCAACCTGATAGCCGCCAGGGCCGATATCCCACGGCTCACCAATCAGCTTGAGTTTAGACAGCACCGGATCCTGCGTTACCGCGTCAAAGAAACCGCCGCGCTGATCGAAGCCCTCCGGCTCACGGCCGAGGATGGTGCCGAGATCGAAGCGGAAGCCATCAATATGCATCGATTCTGCCCAGTAGCGCAGCGAATCAGTCACCAGCTGCAGTACCCGCGGATGCGAGGTATTTACCGTGTTTCCGGTACCGGTGTCATTGATATAGTAACGATGCTGGTCCGGCAGGGTGCGATAGTAAGAGAAGTTATCGATACCCTTAAAGGAGAGCGTCGGGCCAAGCTCGTTACCTTCAGCGGTATGGTTGTAGACCACATCGAGGATCACTTCGATGCCGGCATCATGGAAGCTGCGCACCATATCGCGAAAGCCCTGAATGCCGCGCGGACCAAAATAACGTGTAGCGGGTGCAAAAAACGCCAGCGAATTGTAGCCCCAGAAGTTTTTCAGGCCTCTGTCCAGCAGATGCTGATCGTCCGGGAACCAGTGTACCGGCAGCAGTTCTACTGACGTGATACCCAGGCTTTTGATGTAATCCACCGTGGCTTTATTACCCATGCCATCGTAGGTGCCGCGCATGTTTTCCGGGATTAGCGGGTTGAGCTGTGTGAAGCCCTTAACGTGGGTTTCATAGATCAGCGTCTGAGACCAGGGAATGGAAGGCCGGTTCTGATCCTGCCAGTCAAACTCATTCGGGTTTACCACCCGGCATTTAGGCGTAAACGGACCGCTGTCGCGGCTGTCAAACGTCAGATCTTTATCTTCATGCAACAGTTCGTAAGCAAAATGCGCTTCGTTCCAGTCGATATCGCCCTGCAGTTCCCGCGCATACGGGTCGATCAGCAGTTTATTCGGGTTAAAGCGATGACCGTTTTCCGGATCATAAGGTCCGTGCACGCGATAGCCATACAGCGCACCCGGCTGCAGGCCGGGCACATAGCCGTGCCATACTTCATGCGTATATTCCGGCAGATCAAAGCGGGCAATCTCATGCTGACCGCTCGGATCATACAGGCAGAGTTCAACCCGCTCAGCGTGTGCGGAGAAAAGGGCGAAGTTAACGCCTTCCCCATCAAAGTTAGCGCCGAGCTGATACCCTGTACCAGCCGTAATCTCAACAGGCTTACCGTTTGACATTTAATCCTCTCCATTCAGTGAACAGATATGCAGGCATAACTTCAGTTCCATCAGTCAGGGTTAGCTGCTGAGCAGGACCAGCGGTGCGCTGTAGTTCAGGTTTTCCAGCGCGATGCTGTCGGTGATAGCGTAGGTTTCTCCATTCAGAACGTTTAGCCACTTGCGGTGCGCCAGCGTTTCACTCAGCGCAACCGAGACGTCTGCCCACTGGGCATCAGCAAAGATCAGGCGCGGAGCAATTACAATCAGTGCACCCGTTTCAGACTGACGGGCATAGGCCACCACTTTTTCTGCATGTTCACCGCTGGCGTCCAGCGCCTGATAGTCGCCAAAACGAAAGAGCGCAGCGTGGTCGCGGCGCAGATGAAGCAGGCGCATAACCATCTGCTGTTTCAGGCTGCCGCTCAGCCAGCCCTGCTGACTGGTAAAGTCAGGGAAGGCGTCAGCATCAAGCTGGCTGACCAGAGTTGCAAAATCGGGTTCGCGGCGGTTGTCCGGATCGACCAGGCTGAAATCGAGCGCTTCACAGCCCTGATAGATATCAGGCACGCCGGGTGCGGTAAGTTTGATCACCGTCTGGGTAAAGCTGTTCACCAGTCCGGCGCGAATAAACGGCTGCAGCGCCTGGGAAAAATCAGTGAGAAACGCCACGTTCTCCGCAGAGAACAGATGACGCACGTAATCCAGTACCGCATTTTCATAGGCTTCGTTACTCTCTGCCCAGTCGGTACGCAGCTTCGCTTCGCGCAGCGCCTTTTCCACAAACGGAATAAAGCGTTCGCACAGCGCGTCCAGTCCGGTGCGATCGTCCGGCTGCAGCGTAGCGGGCCAGACGCCAGCCAGCGCCTGATAGAGCATCCACTCAACGGCGGGTTCCGGCGCGGGGCCATCCGCCAGCTCCTGTACGCGCTCCTGATTAAGCTGCTGCCAGCGCGTCACGTTCTCTGCCCACTCATCCGGCGCTTCGCTCAGGGTATAGAGCCGCGCGCGCGCATCCTCTCCGCGTTTGGTATCGTGCGTGGAAGTGCTGGAGATAGCGTCAGGCTGGTGCTGAAGACGGGTCTGCATCTCCTGATGAAAATGTGCCAGTGAGAACGCGTGCGGCAGCGGCTCTGCACCCACTTCATTAATCGCAAGCGCCACGTGATTGCGGAAAAACAGCGTATCTTCAACCGATTTCGCCATCAGCGGTCCGGTCAGCTGCTGGAAACGGGCGCGGAACTCCGCTGCCAGCACTTCACCCTCTTCACTGACTGCACCCAGCAGCAATGCCTGCAGGAAGCTCAGAGCAGCAGGGGACGCGCTATGTTTTACGCTCTCAAGCACGCTGAGCAGACGCTCCTCGCCCGCCAGCGGCATACCCGCTGCCTGACCATAAGTGCGATAGACCGGAAAGGCAATCAGCAGCTCGCGCAGCGCCACATGCAGCTCCGCCTCACCAAAATTGCGGTGCTCCAGTCCGGCAGCATCGGTTGCCAGCGAAAGCAGTCGGCTGAATTCGCCGGCAAAATTACGATCCACCATCAGCTCACGCGCCGCGCGCAGGCCCGCTTCCACATCATTACGCTCACGCGTGGCTGACTCATAGGCGAGACGCAGCGTGTCGATTTTTGTATCGTCAATCAGCACATGCGAGAGCGCCGCAATAAACTCATAGCCGGTTGTACCGGAGACGGGCCACTCTTCCGGCAGCTGTTCACCGTCGGCCAGAATTTTCTCTACGGTGATGTAACACCCTTCACCGGCCGCCGTGCGGAGCTGCTGCAGATAACCCAGCGGATCGGCGAGGCCATCAACGTGATCGACACGCAGGCCGCTGACCGCGCCGCTGCGCACCAGCGACAGGATAAGACGGTGCGAATCCTCAAAGACCACCGGATCTTCGACGCGTACGCCTGCCAGCCCGGTGATCTCAAAAAAGCGGCGATAGGAGAGGGCGCTACGCGCTTCACGCCAGTTCATAAGCTGCCACGGCTGCTCCTCGTGCAGCTGAGTAATGGCGGCGGGGTCCGTCAGCGCCAGCAGTTCTGCTTCACGTCCCTGCCAGCTCGCAGGCGTCAGCGGATAGTAGCTGTCGAAATACGCCAGCGCCGGTTTACCGCTCTGCGGATCGGCTTTAATCGTGATCTCACCTTTTTCCAGTACGCGATCGAAATCGTCACCGAGAAACGGCAGCGTCAGTCTGCGCGACCAGTCGATATCAAAATAGCGCGCATACTGGCTCTCCTGTCCATGCTCAATCACATCACGCCACCAGGCATTCTCCAGTGAAGCCGCCATATGGTTAGGCACAATATCCAGGATCAGCTCCATGCCGGCGGCCTGCAGCGCTGCGCTCAGTCGATCAAAGCCCGCTCTGCCGCCGATAGCCGGATCGATTTCGTTGGCATCGGTGACGTCGTAGCCGTGCGTTGACTCTTTCGTCGCGGTAAAAATGGGTGAAGCATACAGATGGCTGATGCCCAGCTTCTGCAGGTAAGGCACCAGTTCCGTGGCACGATCAAAGGTCATGCCGTTGCGAAACTGAATGCGATAAGTGGAGGTCGGGATAGTCATGCTGCTGCTCCTGGTGCCAGACGGACAATAATGGCGTTCTGCGCGAGTTCATGTTGCTCCTGCGGCCAGGCAAACAGCGTTTCGCCTGGCATATCAGGAAGTGCCTGAGCACTATTGCCCAGATTAAAAGCCATAGAGAGCGTGCCCTGCGGGAAGCGCCACTGCACGGCGACGTAGCCATCACCGGTCGCCAGTACCTGACCGCTGTGACCCCCGGCCGTCGCCAGCAGCGGAACCAGATGCTGCTGACGCAGCGACAGCAGCGTGCGCGTCAGCGCCAGCCAGGCTTTGCCCTCGCAGCTGGTCGTCTTCGCCCAGTCGAGCTTTGAACGCCGGAATGTCTCTTCCGCGTTGGGATCCGGCACCTCATCGTCATGTCCGGCATGGCCGGTAAACTCGCGTGCACGTCCTTCACGCACCGCTTTCGCCAGATCGCCGTGAAAGTCGGTAAAAAACAGAAACGGATTAGTTTCACCATATTCTTCGCCCATAAACAGCAGCGGGATATGCGGTGACAGCAGCAGAGCCGAGTAGAGCACTTTGGTACGCTCCTCTCCGGCCAGCGTGATCAGGCGATCGCCCTGTGCCCGGTTGCCCACCTGATCGTGATTCTGAATAAAATCAACAAACGCCACCGGGGGCTGGCCTGCACTCGGTACGCCGCGCGTCTCACCGCTCTGGGCCGAGACCTCACCCTGATAGGCAAATCCCTCGGTCAGAATACGCGCGACTTTTTTCTCCGGCGCATCGGCAAAATCCTGGTAGTAGGCGTGAGTTTCACCGGTTGCCAGCACATGAATAGCGTTATGGAAATCGTCGTTCCACTCTCCGCTGAAGAGCGGAGTATTGCCCTGTTCATCGCGCGGATGCAGGAAGATCACGTTTCGTGAATCTTCCGTGGTGAGGTGTGCCGGACGGTCCGGGATTTCATGACGAATGCGCTCTGCAATTTCAATCAGCACATGTTTATCTGAGCTGTCTTCAATCTGATCGATAGCGTCAAAACGCAGGCCGTCGAGGCGATACTCTTTCAGCCAGTAGAGCGGCGCCTCAGAGATGTAGCGGCGGGCCGCATCCACATCGTAGGCGATACCGGCCCCCCAGGGGGTCTGGCGCTCTTCATGGAAAAACTGCGGGGCCAGCAGCGGCAGATAGTTGCCTTCAGGACCGAAGTGATTCAGCACAATGTCCAGCACTACGGAGAGGTTAAGCGCATGCGCCGCGTCAACAAACGCTTTGAAATCATCCGGGCTGCCGTAAGCGGTGTGTGGCGCATAGAGCAGGACGCCGTCATAGCCCCAGCCGCGATTACCGCCAAACTGCGACACCGGCAGCACCTCAATCATGGTGATACCCAGCTCAGCCAGCTGCGGCAGTTTTTCAATAGCTGCATGAAAGGTCCCTTCAGGCGTAAAGGTTCCGATATGCAGCTCATACACCACCGTCTCCTGCCATGGACGTCCGCGCCACTCGGTCTGCTGCCAGCGGTAGCTTTGCGGATCGATGACCAGTGACGGACCGTTAACCTCTGCTTTTTGCGCCCGCGAAGCCGGGTCAGGCACCACGCTGCCATCGGCCAGCACGTAGTGATATTCTGCACCTGGCGTCACCCCTGACTGTGACAGGGTAAACCAGCCATCTTTTTCCGCCTGCATAGGATAATCGGTACCGTTCAGGCGCAGGGCTACCTGCTGCTGACCCGGTGCCCAGAGACGAAAACGCACGGTGCCGTCAGCCAGGATTTCAGCACCCCAGGATTTTTCCAACGTTGTGGATTCCATTCTATTGCCTCGTTAAGCCCCGCGCGGGGCAATGGACGACATCAAGCGATTCGCATTTCCGAAATCATTTACTCTATGAAATAAAAGGCTAATCACCCCGGTAATGAAGAAAGGTCTCAGGTAAAGTGCTGAGTACCCTGAAAATCATAGCCTATATTTGGAAATATAAGTCCGGGCGCGCCGTAAAGTCGTTGCAGAAGTAAATTTTCCGATTTGTGCGGCATAACATTTATTTTTTGCCGTCATAGGCTACGGTTATGGTTACGCATGTAAGCGATGCGCCAATAAAGCCAGACGGCTTTCACCGTCAAACAGGAGAGCACTTATGAACGAAGATCGCATCAGTGGAAACTGGAAGCAGTTCAAAGGAAAAGTGAAAGAGAAATGGGGTCAGCTGACTGACGACGATATGGATGTTGCCGACGGCAAACGCGATCAGCTGGTGGGCCGCATTCAGGAACGCTACGGCTACGGTAAAGACCAGGCAGAAAAAGAGCTGAAAGACTGGGAAGATAGCAATAAGTATCACTGGTAAGTCTCAGCTTCCCGGCACGTTCGTGCCGGGATATTTTGTTTCAGCACATCGCCTTTTCCCGCTACGTTTATTCCTCTCCTGCTGCTATTTCTGCGCTGGCACTCATCAGTCGTTATTATAATGGCCGCTTATGGTCGTCTTTATTTAAACTCAGCAGCGCGACAAAACTAATCAGTGCGGTAATCATCACGTACCATGCCGGAATATCCGGATTTCCGGTTTGTTTGATCAGCCCTGAAATAATCAGCCCGGCGCAGCCGGAAAATAACGCGTTTGAGAGGGCATAGGCGAAACCCAGGCCGGTGTACCGCACCCGCGTGGGAAACATCTCTGCCAGCATGGCGGGTCCCGGGCCTGCCAGCATGCCGACCAGCGCACCAGCCACAAAGACCACCAGCGCTTTCATTAACAGTCCGGAAGCAGGATTTTGCAACACCCCAAGCAGCGGAAGGGCGAAGATCAGCAGCATAAAGGTGGCAACCAGCATAATGGTACGCCTGCCGATGCGATCGCTCAGCCAGCCGGCGGGCAGAATAGTGGCGGCAAAACCGAGGTTTGAGATCACGGCAATCAGCAGCGCCTGATTAAAACCGGTATGCAGCGTGGTTTGCAGATAGGTTGGCATAATCACCAGATAGGTGTAGCCCGCCGCTGACCAGACCATCAGGCGGCTGATGGCAAGTGCAATGGCGCGCAATGTGGCGGTGAAAGAAGCGCGTTCCGGCGCCGGAGCCTGCCGCGCAGCGTTAAACTGCGGCGACTCATCCAGCCCGGCCCGCAGCCAGAGTGCAGCGCCTCCCAGCGGCAGCGCCAGCAAAAACGGCAGTCGCCATCCCCAGGCGAACATCGCCTCTTCACCGATAAGCAGCGGGATCAGCGCGACGGTCGCCGCACCGGCCAGCAGGCCGCACGCCACCGTTAGCGACTGCCACGCACCATACAGGCCCCGTTTGCCTGGCGGGGCGGCTTCCGTCATCAGCGACACCGCGCCGCCATACTCGCCACCGGCAAACAGGCCCTGCAGAATACGCAACAGCGTCAGCATTAACGGTGCGGCAAGACCGATAGCCGCATAGTCCGGCACCAGCCCGATAGCAGCCGTCACCAGCGTCATCATGATCAATACGCCGATAAGCACCGGTTTACGTCCGTGACGATCGCCCAGCCGGCCAAAAATAATCGCGCCGAGCGGACGGAAAAAGAACGCCACGGCGAAGGCGGCCCAGGTCAGGATGATACTGGTGCCGGCACGCTCATCCGGCAGCTGGAAAAAGTGACTGGCAATAATCGGGGCCATAAAGCCATAAACGGCAAATTCATACCATTCGATAAAATTGCCAACCGAACCGGCGACGATAATACGTCGATGCGCTGGCATCATCTGAGCAGGCATAGCCTATCCTTATAGACAGAAGCGTAGAGAAGAGAGCTGTAAAGCGGCATTAAGGCATAGATTTCAATGCGGTGTCTGTGAGGCGCACGCAATTGCAGGCAAAAAAAAGGCCACCCGAAGGTGGCCAGCGTGACAGCGTATCAGGCAGGTTTTTGCTGCTTTTTGTGTTTGCGCTGCCGGCGCAGTTTATCAATCAGGCGATGCGCTTCCGCACGGGTGGCGACCGCAGGCGATGACCCCTTCAGTGGTTTACGCGCCGTTTCGCTCAGCGTCAGCACCGTCAGCAGGCCAATAACTCCGGCGCCCATCATGTAGTAAGCAGGCATCATTTTGTTGTGCGTGGTATCCACCAGCCAGGCTGTGATTAGCGGCGTGGTGCCACCAAACAGTGAGACCGAAAGGTTGAAGCCAATCGCCAGCGCGCTATAACGGATATCGGTGACAAACAGCGCCGGCAGGGTGGCAGGCATGGTGCCGCTGAAGCAGGTATGCAGCAGACCAAGAATCGCCAGTCCGGCAAAAACCCAGTACATATTACCGGTACCCAGCAGCATAAACGCAGGGATAGCCAGCACAATCAGGCCCAGCGCGCCAAAGCCGATAACCGGCTTGCGGCCGAGACGATCGGTAAAGTAGCCCCACATCAGCGTCAGTGGCATCATGATAAACATCACCACCATCACCAGCAGCAGGCCGGAGAGTTCGCTCAGGCCGAGGATCCCGGTAAGGTAGCTTGGCATATATGCGGTCAGCATATAGTTGGAGACGTTGAACAGCAGCACCAGCCCGATACACTTCAGCAGCGGTTTGCTCTGGGTACGCAGCATCTGCCACAGCGTCAGCGGCGGCTTGTTATGCTCCATCTCTTCACGCTGATCCATATGGTCTTTAAATGCCGGCGTCTCTTCCAGCTTCAGGCGAATATAGAGACCAAACAGACCGAGTGGTGCCGCGAGAAAGAACGGAATACGCCAGCCCCACGACATCATCTCATCATGCGGCAGGTACGCAATCATCCCGGTTACCAGGCTGGCACCCAGCAGATAGCCCGCCAGCGTGCCAAATTCCAGGAAGCTGCCCATAAAACCGCGGCGCTTATCGGTTGAATACTCGGCAATAAAGGTTGCTGCACCGCCATATTCGCCGCCGGTTGAGAAGCCCTGAACCAGACGGGCTACCAGCAGCAGAATCGGCGCCGCAATGCCGATACTGGCATAGCTCGGGATAAGACCAATACAGAAGGTGCCGATGGACATCATTACCATGGTAAAAGCGAGGACTTTCTGACGGCCAAAGCGATCGCCCAGCGGTCCGAACACCATACCGCCAATCGGACGCACGAGGAACGCGGCGGCAAAGGTACCAAATGAAGCGATAAGCTGCGCGGTATTACTGGCATCGGGGAAGAAGACCTGACCAATAATCACGGCCAGATAGCTGTATACGCCAAAATCGAACCACTCCATGGTATTACCAAGAGCAGCTGCGCCGACGGCGCGTTTTAAAAGTTTATTGTCGATGACGGTAATATCATCAATGGTCAGATCGGGTTTATTTACTGTTTCAGTGCTCATAGGCTTCCTTTGACAATGAAATAAAAGCGATCTTATAGCTTTCGCAGCCGGTTATTGCAGGGTGGAAAAGA
The DNA here is from genome assembly GCF_011752675.1 of Pantoea sp. Acro-807. Classification (NCBI taxonomy): domain Bacteria; kingdom Pseudomonadati; phylum Pseudomonadota; class Gammaproteobacteria; order Enterobacterales; family Erwiniaceae; genus Pantoea; species Pantoea sp. Acro-807. The sequence goes on from NZ_VWXE01000004.1 coordinate 416,505, forward strand.
AAGCTATAAGAGGCCGAAAGGCGAACACCTTAGGAGATAATTTTTCTTTACGCAACTTTGTGATGTATATCACTGGCAATAAGCGTAGCGCTGAAGTAAAGAACTGTCAAAAAGCGCGACGGCGGGATAACAGCTTATCGTGTTGATACGGAATATTCGGCGCATTAACGCAATATTATGCTGGGCACGGAAAATACTCAGGCAGATATATCGTAAACGACCATTATCACTCTGTGATATACCAGAGTATAAAAAATCGCCGCCAGGGTTCACAATGTCAATTCCTGTCAGTGCGCAGGCAAATCAGCCCGGTCCTTCGCTTGCTGCGGCCAGCAGCGGCACAATTACGTCACTCAGCGGAGTGGGAACGCCTTTTTCCCGGCCAAACCGCTGTATAACCCCGTTGCGGCACTGCCACTCCAGCGGTCGACCCGCCTGCCGGTCAGCGAGAATAGAGGTGCTCAGATCGGCTGGTGCGCTCTGCAACCCTGCCACTATTTCGTTTGTGACGTTGTCACTTAGAGTTGCCCCGCAGGCGCGCGCCACGTTAAGTGCTTCACTGAGATAAGCCAGCGCCAGTTCAGCAATATCTCTCCGGTTAAACATGCCTGCCCGGCGATTTGCCAGCACCATCAGGCCCGCTACCGCATTCTGTAACAGCTTGCGCCATGCCACAGAGTGAAAATCAGCGCTGAGATCGGTGCTGCAGCGCGTGCCCGCCAGAGCAGCAACGATGCGTGCTGCGCCTGGCGTATCGGGCAGCGTCAGCCGCGGCCGGGCGCGCAGCCAGACAGAGGCGTCCGCTTCGCGCTGGGCCGGAAACCAGACCACCGAAGGAATAATTTGCGCGCCATTCACCAGCGGCTGCAGCTGCGTCTGCTGTTCAATGCCGTTTTGCAGCGCGCACACCACGGTATTCTCATTGCATAATGCCCGCAGCCAGCCTGCACACTGCGCCACCTGAGTGGTTTTGACCGCAACAAACAGTAGCGTAACCGCATGACGGATAGCGACAGGATCGGTCAGCACCGGACCCGGCACCCGGATTTCGCCGTCGTCATGACGCAGCCTCAGGCATGCATGGGGCGTACGGCCACAGAGCAGCGGCGGGCGCCCGGCTTCATACAGGGCAGCTGCAACGGTGGTGCCGATAGCGCCAGGGCCGAGCAGTGCGACAGAGGAGTAATCTGACATATAAAGACTCCGGTTCAGGCTGATATTCTGCTGATAACAGAAGAGGGAAGTGCTAAGTATTATTCACGTTCGCGCAGTTGGCCGCCTGAAGCGTAATAAAACAGGTTTCTGAATAATTCTCTATGGCGGTCGCCTTTTTTTATCGGACAATCAGTAACGTAATTGTTTCCACCGCTGCGCTGGCATCCTGATTCATATTAACTATGTTTATGACTCAAAGAATAAAAGGATGCTCTATGCGTAATCTTATATTGAGTGGATTCACCGTATTGTTGCTGTCAGGATGCGGCGCGAATAACAGTGCGTCACCGGTCAACGCTCCCGGTGCGCCCGTGGCGGGTAAAACCGCGCTGCTGGAGAGCGGCGCGGCCGCACTGCAGTCGCGCCCGCCGATTGATGCCATTAACACCTATCTGGATGGATTCCACTACTACTGTGGTGATAAACAGGGACAGATGGAAGCGCATCACTATGTCACCATTCTCAACGATGATGTGATGCAGGCAGTGATCTTCGACGGCAATAAAAAAGATGCCAAGCTGATGGGCGTTGAATATATCATCAGCGAGCGGCTGTTTAAGCAGCTTCCGGCGGGCGAGAAGAAGTACTGGCACAGCCACCGCTATGAAGTGAAATCAGGCTCTCTGATTGCGCCGGGCATCCCGGACGCCGCTGAACATGCGCTGATGGGCAAAATCGTCAATACCTACGGAAAAACCTGGCACACCTGGCATACTGACCGCGACAAAACCCTGCCGCTGGGCGAGCCAGCGCTGATGATGGGCTTTACCGCCGACGGAGAGATGAACCCGGCGCTGCTGCGCGATCGTGACCAGCGCTTTGGCGTCGACACGCAGAAAATTCGTGCGGCGCGCGCCGATCTCGACGCGCATCCGGTGGCCGCAGGCGCTGATAACTGCCAGCGCGTACATCAGGCGCACTGATCGCCACAAAATCTATCCGCAGCGTTCGCCCTGCGGATTTTTTTCGCCTGCCGCCCCCGAACCAGGTTAAAAAGAGAGATCGTTTTTCTCTGCCGTAAGGAACCAGACGTATTATGACGCTCAAACGTTATTTCACCAGCGACCAGCTGACGCTTACCACCCGGGTATTACGCTGTGAACCGCAGGATGATGGCCGCTTTCGTCTCATACTCAGTGAAACGCTGTTTCATCCGCAGGGTGGCGGACAGCCCTCCGATCGCGGAACCCTTGCCGGCGCGGCGATGCTGCAGGCGCTGCAGGAGGGCGACGATGTCGCACACTATACCGATCGGCCGGTTGAACCAGGCGAGGTGGAGCTGGTGGTGGATGGCGAGCTGCGCGAGCTGCACTCGCGTTACCACTCCGCGGGTCATTTGATCGCTTATGCCGGAGAGTCATTTGGCTGGCGTGGATATAAAGCCAACCATCGGCCAGGGGAAGGTCGCATTGTTTTTACCGCGCTGGATCAGACTCAGCCGGTTACGGCAGAGGCGCTGATGCAGCGGGCTGCAGCGCTGGTGGCGGGCAACTATCCCCGCGTGCTGGGTGAAGAGGCGGGAAAACGTATGGTGAGCTGGGGTGAACTGACCCCCTATGCCTGCGGCGGCACGCATGTGCTCAGCACCGGGGAGATCGGTGACATTGTGATTGGCAAAGTAAAAGAAAAGAAGGGTGAGCTCACGGTACAGTATAGCCTGAGCCACTAAGCGGCATCAGGGGGGACTCCGTTCCCGCCCTCATGCCTGCGGCGTTAGCCTTTTCTCAGCCGTGATCCGTCAGCGACTGCGCCGCGCAAATCAGCGCCAGATGGCTCAGCCCCTGCGGCATGTTACCGCGCCACTCATCGGTGCGGACATCGAACATCTCATTAAAGGTTTCAACGTTGCCACGCTGACAAAGTTTGTCGAGGATCTCTTCCATCGCCTGCTCTGCCTGTGGAATATCACCCAGCGCGGCCAGCGCTTCCACCAGCCAGAAAGAGCAGGCAATAAAGGTACTCTCCTCCTGTTCCACACCGGAGTAGCGATAAACCATTGCGCTGTTGTGTCCCAGATCCTGACGGATAGCGCGATAGGTCGCGCGCATGCGCTCAGGATTCACCTGGTTGCCGTAACGGTGCATCAGCGCCAGCGCCGCATCCAGTTTATCTTCGCTGTCCGGGTAGAAGAGATAAGCCTGTCTGGCCTCGCTCCAGCAGTGCGCCTCCACCCACTCGCTGATGCGATCGCGTTCGCGCTGCCAGCGCTCAAGCCAGGTCGGCTCAATATGTTTCGCCTCTGCCAGCGCCACGGCGCGATCCAGCGCCAGCCAGCAGGCCATCTTGGAATGCGTATAGTGATGCTGATCGGGCAGCTCCCAGATCCCGCAATCCTGCTGACGCCATGAATCAGCGCAATGATTCGCCAGCTCACCCAGCATGCGCGAGGTAGAGAGATCGAGAATGTGACCAGCCTGTATAAACAAATCGGCGGTGGCGAGCATGTCGCCATACATACTGAGCTGGAGCTGATCGCGCGCATTATTGCCGATGCGTACCGGCTGTGAATGGTGGTAACCCCGCAGCGGCGGATAAGATTCAGCCGGGACTTCATCCCCTTCGAGCGTATAACAGGCGCGCAGCGCGGTGCCGTGACGAATAATCGTTTTCGACAGCCATGAGAAAGCAGCCTTACAATCTTCCAGCGCGCCCAGAAACACAAACGATTTAATAATCAGGCAGGCGTCGCGTACCCACGCATAGCGATAGTCATAATTTTTTTCGCCGCCGATACCTTCCGGCAGGGAAGTTGTGGCCGCCGCCGCCAGCGCGCCGGTAGGAGAGTACCAGAGAAATTTCAGCGACAGCGCTGAACGCCGCACGTGCTTTTCATAGCGCCCCTGATAACTCAGGCTGCGCGTCCAGTCGCACCAGGCGGTGTGGCTGGTTTCAATACGGGTATCGATAGCGCTTAAATCCGGCACCGCCAGCGGTTCGCGCTCGGTGACCAGCAGAGCAACCAGCGCGTGACTGCCGGGCGAGGTTTTGAGCGTGGCAGCGATACGTTCATCGTCCCGCTGCGTAATATGCCACGCGTCACTGGTGCGCAGCATCGCCATCAGATCGGCAATATGATAAACATCGCCCTGTTCAGTGCAGTCCCGCCACGGCGAGCAGGTCTCAGCCAGCGTACCAAAGCGTAACGTCAGCGTCAGCTCAACGTGGCCCTCGATCCCTTCAACGCGCCGCGCCAGCTCACTCCACGGCAGACGACCGGCCAGCGTGCTGTTTAATGATTCAGTCAGCAGGACTGAACCCTCTGCGGTGATAAAGGTGGTTTCCAGCACGTTACTGTCAGCGCGATAAGCGCGTTCGGTGCGGAAGGGGGCTGCGGGTACAATCTGGAAAAACCCGCCAATCTCCGGATCGAGCAGGCGGTCAAACAGCGGGGCGGAGTCGAGATTAGGTGCACACCACCAGTCAATAGCCCCATCCGGTGCGATAAGCGCAACGGAACGGCCTTCCCCAATGGCAGCGTAATCTCCAAGGCGCGCAAACCCTTTCTCGCGCATCGGCGACTGCAAAATCTGGTTATTCATCATGCTTCCCTGTCAGCTGAAACGACAGCGTGGCTGCCACAGGGGCAGCCACGCTGATATCGGGCAGAATGTGCTATTACAGCGTGCCGGTACCGCCGTCTGAGCACCATACCTGGCCGGAAGTAAAGCCGTTCAGGTTTTCAGCAAAGGTGACATAGAGCGGCGCGATTTCCACCGGCTGGCCCGGACGGCCCATCGGTGCACCGGAACCAAACTGCTGCAGTTTCTCTTCCGGCTGACCACCGCACGCCTGAAGTGGCGTCCAGTATGGGCCCGGTGCCACAGCGTTAACGCGGATCTTCTGTTCCGCCAGCTGTTTAGCCAGCGCTTTAGTAAAGGCGGCAATTGAGGCTTTGGTCTGCGCATAATCCAGCAGAATAGCGCTTGGCTCATAAGCCTGAACGGAAGAGGTATTTATAATAGAGGCGCCCTCTGGCAGATATTCCAGCGCGGCTTTAGTGATCCAGAACATCGCATAGACGTTGGTCTTAAACGTTGCGTCAAAATCTTCCGTCGAGAGCGTGCGAATAGATTCATTAAACTGCTGACGTCCGGCATTATTAACCAGAATATCCAGGCCATCGAGTTTTTCAGCGGCTTCTTTAACCAGCTGCTGGCAAAACGATTCGGAACGGATATCACCCGGAATAGCGACGGCTTTACGTCCTTCAGCTTCAATCAGCTTAACCACTTCCTGCGCATCTGACTCTTCAGCAGGCAGATAGTTGATGGCAACGTCTGCGCCTTCACGAGCGTAAGCGATAGCCACGGCGCGGCCGATACCTGAATCGCCGCCGGTGATTAGCGCTTTACGTCCGGTCAGGCGGCCTGAACCGCGATAGCTTGTTTCACCGTGATCGGGAAGCGGATCCATCTTACTGGCTAAGCCGGGGAAATCCTGCGACGGCGTGTTAAACGGCGGCTGCGGATATTCATTAGCGATTAGCGTTTTGTTAGTGAACGAATTCATAACGGGCTCCTTGTACAGTGAACGTGTAGAAAATAAGCCTGGCAGAGATGTGATATTTGTCACGTAAAAAAATTACGAATGAATTTTATTTGTGCAATATCCATGCAGTGCGGGAAGTTATTTTTCCTTACAATTTCACTAACGTAATGATTATTTATCCCCTCTTAGTCCACATTTAGAAAATAAGCGAGTCGGCAACATTGCAGAGCAGAAAATTAGCTCTAAGCTCATTGAATAACTTTAATAAATTCCCGGCGTTTTACCGGGATAAACATAATGAGCACTGTCGTCAACGAGGCGAAAATGAGCGAAGCACTCTGTACCATTATTTATAACGGGGAACGGCTGAGTGGCGCAGCGGATCAACCGCTGATCGATTTTCTGCAGCAGCAGGGAAAAAAACTGCCGCACGTCTGCTACCACCCGGCGTTGCCGCCGCTGCAAAGCTGCGATGTCTGCTGGGTCAGGGCTGACGGAGAGCAGGTGCGTGGCTGTACCCTGCGGACTTATGAAGGCTTGCAGGTGGTCAGTGAAGGCGCCGACCTGGCTGCTGCACAGCAGGAAGGTATGGACCGTATTCTGAATCGCCATGAACTTTACTGCACGGTGTGTGAGCACAATACCGGCGACTGTACGCTGCATAATGCGGTAGCCGATATGCACATGCCGATTCAGTTCTATCCCTATGAACGTAAACCCTACACGAAAGATCACAGCAATCCGTTTTATACCTACGATCCCGACCAGTGCATTCTCTGCGGACGCTGCGTTGAGGCGTGTCAGAACATAGAAGTCAATGAGACACTCTCAATTGACTACAGCGCAGAACATCCGCGCGTATTGTGGGATGGCGGGACGGAGATTGCCGGATCGAGCTGCGTCAGCTGCGGTCACTGCGTCACGGTTTGCCCGTGTAACGCGCTTTTAGAAAAAACCATGCAGCCCGATGCCGGTCCGTTTACCCGCATGGATGAGGATTTAAAGCGGCCGTTTATTGATGCCATTAAAAAAATGGAGAAGAGCATCGGCATGGAGCCGATAACCGGCATCTCACTGATTGATGATGCTTTGCGCAAAACAGAAATTAAAAAAACCAAAACGGTCTGCACCTACTGCGGCGTTGGCTGCAGCTTTGAGGTCTGGACGCGCGATCGCCATATCCTGAAGGTGCAGCCGGTCGCTGAGGCGCCGGTAAACGGCATCTCCACCTGCGTAAAAGGCAAGTTTGGCTGGGATTTTGTTAACAGCCCGAATCGCCTGACCACGCCGCTTATCCGGGAAAACGGAGCATTCCGGCCTGCCAGCTGGGAAGAGGCGCTGAACCGGGTGGCGGAAGGGCTGCGTGCCGTAGCGCATCAGCACGGCGGCGCAGCAATTGGATTTATTGGCTCCAGTAAAGCCAGTAATGAAGAGGCCTATCTGACGCAAAAGATCGCGCGCCTGATTTTTGGTACCAACAATGTCGATAACTCTTCACGCTATTGTCAGAACCCGGCTACCCAGGGGCTGTTCCGCACCGTGGGTTATGGCGGCGATGCCGGCACGCTGCGCGATCTGCAGCAGACCGATCTGATTATCACCGTGGGCAGTAATCTTGCAGAAAACCATCCGGTATTCGCCTCGCACATCAAACAGAGCCATAAACATCACGGGCAGAAACTGCTGGTCGTGGATCCGCGTAAGCATGAAATGGCGGAGCGCGCCGACTGCTATCTGCGTATCCGGCCCGGTACCGATATGGTCTGGGCCTCTGCGATGGCGAAATATATGTTCGATCATCACTATGCAGACGACGCGTTTCTGGCTGAACGCGTTAATGATGTTGACGCCTACCGCGCCTCGCTCGCGCCGTTTACGCTTGAGATGGCGAGTGAAGTAACCGGTCTGAGCGTGGAGGCGCTCACCGAGGCAGCGGAGATGATCGGCCAGGCAAACAGCGCCTGTATTCTCTGGGCGATGGGTATCACGCAGCACAGCCACGGTGCCGATGCCAGCACGGCACTCTCTAACCTGCTGCTGGTGACCGGCAACTATGGTCGTCCCGGCACCGGTGGCTATCCGATGCGCGGCCATAACAACGTACAGGGGGCCAGCGACTTTGGCTGCCTGAGCAATGTTTACCCCGGCTATGAAAGCGTAACGGATGATGCGGTTCGCGAGAAGTGGGCGCGTGCCTGGCAGGTTGCGCCGGAAGCGCTCTCTGATGAAGAGGGGCTGGATAACTTCCTGATGATTGAGCACGCCCACGATAAGCAGCTGCGCGCAATGTACATCATCGGCGAAGATACCGCCTTTTCAGACGCTAACTCCACCAAAGTGGATGAAGCGTTCAGCCAGCTCGATTTTATGGTGGTGCAGGACATTTTCATGAGCAATACCGCGCGCTACGCCGACGTGGTGCTGCCCGGCTGTCCGAGCCTGGAAAAAGAGGGCACATTCGTCAATACCGAGCGCCGTATACAGCACTTCTCCCCGGCGTTTGCTCCACTGGGTGAGAGCCGGCCTGACTGGCAGATTCTGACCGATCTCGCCGCGCGTCTCGGGCATCACTGGCGCTATCCAAACCCCGGCGCCATCATGGCGGAGGCGGCGGGCATTGCGGATCTGTTTGCCGGTGTGAGCTATGAACAGCTGGTAGGCTGGCAGTCACAGCTCTGGCCGGTGAAAGCAGATGGCAGCAGTACGCCGCTGCTCTATACCGACGCATTTGCGTTTCCGGATGGTAAAGCGCGTCTCTATGCGCTTGAGTGGCAGCCGCCAGAAGAGCAGCCGGACGCAGAGTACGATCTGCTGCTGAATAATGGCCGCATGCTGGAGCATTTCCAGTCCACAAACCAGACCGGGCAGGGCGGACGCATCATGTCGCTGTCACCCAACTGGTTTGTGGAGATCTCGCCGCAGCTGGCGGAAGCGCGTCAGCTGCAGGAGGGTGACTGGGTTGAAATCCGCTCGCGGCGCGGCGCGCTGGAGGTGCCGGTGGTGGTGACCGATCGTGCCGCAGGGAACGTGCTGTTTATCCCGATTCACTATGGCAAACCCGGCGTCAATGGTCTGACCGGTAACCACCACGACCCGGATGTGAACACGCCGGCTTACAAAGAGATTGCCGTCAGCCTGCGTAAACTGGCGCGTCAGCCTCAGCCCCAGCCGCATCCGCTGCCGTTGCATAACTTCCGTCACGGTCAGCGCACGCCGCTGGATCACCTGCCGGTTGAGGTGAAATGGCAGCAGCCGGAGTACCGTTTGCCCCCTGAACATGTTTCGCACCCGGAGAAAAGCTAATGGCCGAACCGCTGGACTACCAGCCTGAACCTGCGCGCACTGAACCCACCGCGCAGGAGTCACTCAATACGCTGCTGGAGAATCTGCATCAGCACGGCTTTCTGCGTCTCGCCAATGACGTGGTTAAAGCGAACAACGACATTGGTAAAATTCTTGCCGGCGGGCTGAATCGCCCCGGTACTCAGAACGCCATCCAGAACATTTCGCTGCTGTTTATGATGCTGAGCACTATTCCGCCCGAGCGGTTTAATCATGTACTGCTGGCGCTGCGCGATGCGCTGGTCGCGATGAAGCCAGCGAGCGAGTCTGTTCAGCAGGAGAAAGCTGCGCCCGGCATCAGAGGGGTAATGAAACTGCTTAATGATGAAGACCTGTGGCAGGGTGTGCGTCCGCTGCTGTCGGCGCTGGAAGTTTTTTCGCGCGAGATGCAGAAAGAGGAGGAGACCCCGATTACCCGCTACAGCGGTAAGCCGACCCGTGAATAGTCAGGAGTGGGTGCTGCTGATTGCCCGTGGTCAGTTTGCGCTGACCATGGGCATGCACATTACGCTGGCAGCGCTGACGCTGGGCCTGGCTCCTTTCCTGGTCTGGTTTGAAGCGCGCTGGCTATGGGGGAAGCGCCCTGAAGCGCGGCAGGCGCTGCAGTTCTGGATCAAAATTTTTGCCCTGACGGTGGCTATCGGCACCGTCTCTGGCGTCGTTATGGAATTTCAGTTCGGCACGCACTGGTCCGGGCTGGCGTCACGCGCGGGCGGGGTGATAGGCCCGCTGATGCTGTACGAAGTGCTTATCGCCTTTTTTCTGGAGTCCGCGCTGACCGGCGTGATGCTGTTTGGTTTTGATCGGGTTAAGCCTGGCGTCCATTTCACCGTGACCTGTTTTGTGGCGCTGGGCGCCGTGCTGAGCGCGTTCTGGATCCTTGCGGCTAACTCCTGGATGCAGACGCCGGTTGATTTTCATCTGACCGATGATGGCCGTCTGCTGCCCGACAGCGCGTGGACGCTGCTTGCTGCTCCCTCCTTTGGCTGGCGTATGGCTCATATGCTGCTCGCCTCGGCAATAAGCGTCAGCTTCCTGCTGGGCGGCGTAGCCGCGTGGCGCTTGTGCCGTCAGCCGGATGAAGCGGCCAGTCGTCTGATGCTGCGCAGCGCGCTGACGGTAACGCTACTGGCGGTACCGGTGCAGATTGTAGTGGGCGATCTGCATGGTGAAAATACGCGCACCTGGCAACCGGCTAAGCTGGCTGCCATCGAGGGGAGCTGGCACGCTCCGCCGCCGGGTCAGGGAGAGCCGCTGCGGCTGTTTGCCATTCCGGATCAGCAGGCGCAGCGCAACCACGCTGAACTGGCGATCCCGGCGATCGGCTCCCTCTACCTGCGTCACAACCTCAGCGGGCATATTAAAAGTCTGAGCGAGTTTCCGGCAGAGGCGTTGCCGCCCGTGTTACCGGTGTTTTTTGCGTTTCGCCTGATGGTGGGATGCGGCGTACTGATGCTGGTGGTTAGCCTGGCGGCCAACCTGCAGCGCTGGCGCGGTCGTTTATACCATTCACCGCGCCTGTTGCGTCTGCTGACGCTGATGTCGCCTGCCGGGTTTTTGGCGCTGCTGGCTGGCTGGGTGGTCACGGAAATGGGACGCCAGCCCTGGACGGTTTATGGCGTATTACGTACTGCTGACAGCCTTTCGCCGCTGTCGCTCAGCAGTACATTGGTCATTTTTATCGCTATCGTGCTGGTCTATACGCTGGGTTTTGCGGCTGGCCTGCTCTATTTAGTGCGTCAAATCAACGCACCGCTGCCTGACGATGCCGACGTGGCAGCCGAGCACGTTGAAACACCGGCCTGAGGAGCTGATGATGCTTGCCGATCTCTCTGCCGCCGTGCTGATTTTTTCACTGCTGATGTATCTGGCGCTGGATGGCACCGATCTTGGCGTGGGCATGCTGTTTTACGCTTTCGACACGCCACAGCAGCGGCAGTGGATGGCACACAGCCTGCTGCCGCTATGGGATGCTAACGAGACCTGGCTGGTGCTGATGGCCGGGGGAATGCTGGCGCTTTTTCCTGCGCTCTATAGTCTGCTGCTGCAGACGCTGATGGTGCCGGTATTTCTGCTGCTGCTGGCGCTGTTTCTGCGCGCGCTGGCGCTGACTTATCGCGCGCAGGTGAGTAGGGCATGGCGTGTCTGGCTTGACCGTCTGATGATAGCCAGTTCGCTGGCCGCAGCCTTTTTGCCCGGCTGGATAAGCGGCCTGATCCTGGTTTCGCGTCCGCCTGCCGGAATTATTATCGATCTCTCGCTGGCACCGCTGCTGTGTGGCGCCGGCGTGGTGGCAGTCGATCTGCTGCTGGGCTGCTGCTGGATCTGCTGGCGTCTGGGTGAGGCGGCGGGAGAACGCGCCCGGTCACTTGCCGTGCTGGCATGGACCTGCGCGGTGATATGTCTGACAGGCGTGATACTGCTGGAGCCGACGCTATGGCAGCTGAGCTGGCAGCGCGCGCCTGGCCAGCTTATTCTGATTGCGATCCCGCTGCTGATTGTGCTTCAGGCCATATTACTCTGGCGCGAAGCGATGGTGGCGCTGCTGATGACAACGCTGCTGCTTATCGGCGCAGTGGTCATCGCCCTGGCGTTCGGCCTCTATCCGTGGCTGCTGCCGTTTCAGCTGCGTATTCAGGAAGAGGCCTCGTCGCCGGTGACGCAGGGCGTGGTGCTGACCGGCATGCTGATTTTCCTGCCGCTGACGCTGGCCTACCACAGCTGGTCCTTTTGGGTATTCAAACGCCGCCCTCAGCGCTGAGTTTACGGCTGGTCAGCGGGTATACGCATAAACCAGGTTCCCTGCAGCGGCATGCGTAAAAAATCGCGAAACAGTGTTTCCAGCGTCTGCTGAGGATCGACGTCAGCGAAACGCTGCGGATAGAGCGTTTTAGCCATAAATTCTGCTGCAACGACGTGCCACGGGCTGAGATAAAAATTCATCCACAGCGCGCCCGCCTGACCATTATGCAGCGCCTTCAGCCCGCGCAGCCCTTTCTGCTGTCCGGTCAGCTGCTGAAAACTCTGCAGTGCAACATCAGGCGCGATCTCCGGTCCGAGCTTCAGCCGGCC
>NZ_VWXE01000005.1:0-283787 GCF_011752675.1 Pantoea sp. Acro-807
AATTTGCCTGGCGGCCACAGCGCGGCGGTCCCACCTGACCCCATGCCGAACTCAGAAGTGAAACGCCGTAGCGCCGATGGTAGTGTGGGGTCTCCCCATGCGAGAGTAGGGAACTGCCAGGCATCCATCAAGTAAGAGAGCCCTGAACACGCGTTCAGGGCTTTTTTACGTCTGCAAAAAATAACTTTTACGTTCGCTCACGGGTATTGCTGAAGCATCAGCATGCTATGGGTACTTTTTTTACCTCAAAAAAGATCTTACCGTCTCGCTTTTAGTGCCGGCGCAATTTCCTTTCTTCTCTGTCGCTGTCGGTTATGCCACATTAAGCTGAAACATTTTCATAAATAGCATGAAGTCTCGACATTCCGCGTATGCCAGGCTAATCTCGGGCATCTGGATGTCTAAACGTTTATATGGTTATCAGCAAGAGGTGAGCAGGTTATGCCAATCAGGGTGCCCGACGAATTACCGGCAGTGAATTTCTTACGTGATGAAAATGTGTTTGTGATGACCTCATCGCGCGCCCGTGTTCAGGAGATCCGCCCGTTAAAAGTACTGATCCTTAACCTGATGCCAAAAAAGATCGAGACTGAAAATCAGTTTTTACGTCTGCTCTCTAACTCACCGCTGCAAATTGATGTGCAGCTATTGCGGATAGACAGCCGCGAATCGCGCAATACCCCCAGCGAACATCTGAATAACTTTTACTGCAATTTCGAAGAGATACAGCACGATAACTTCGATGGCCTGATTGTGACAGGTGCGCCGCTGGGTCTGGTTGACTTTAACGACGTCGCCTACTGGCCGCAGATCCAGCGCGTGCTGCACTGGGCAAACGAGCATGTCACCTCTACGCTGTTTGTCTGCTGGGCGGTACAGGCTGCGCTGAACATTCTGTATGGTATTCCCAAGCAGACGCGGCAAAACAAACTGTCAGGCGTCTATGAACATCAGATCCTGCATCCGCACGCTTTGCTGACGCGCGGCTTTGATGACAATTTTCTGGCGCCGCATTCGCGCTATGCGGATTTTCCCAGCCAGCTTATACGCGACTACACCGATCTCGAACTGTTTGCTGAATCTGAGGCAACCGGCGCCTATCTGATGGCGAGTAAAGACAAGCGGCTGGCCTTTGTAACCGGGCACCCGGAATATGACGCGCTGACCCTTGCAGGTGAATTTCACCGGGATAATGATGCGGGTCTGCAGCCGGAAGTGCCGTTTAACTATTTCCCGCAGAACAATCCGGCCCTGCCGCCACGTGCGACCTGGCGCAGCCACGGCAACCTGCTGTTCTCTAACTGGCTGAACTACTATGTTTACCAGATCACGCCGTTTGACCTGCGCCACATGAATCCGACTCTCGACTGATCTCTTTTTAGCTTCTCTCCACCGCGATCGCCTTCGAGCCATCGCGGTTTTTTTATGTCTTTTCCAAAGCAGAAACCATTGCCTTTATTTTGATACTTTAAATAACAGTATATACAGAGAGTTAATGATTATCTTTTCATAAAATGGAAATAGTTTTTGAAATAAAAACTAAAATGCATATGCTCTGATCCTGTCGGTTACAAAACATCCAGTATTCTGATCCCGGCAGTAAACCAGGATCGCTTCAGGAGAGAGCCAGCATGACAGACACGATTATTCACTCTACGCTGACCTTCACTCAGCCCTTCTCAGACGCGGAGCAGCAACTGCTGACGCCGGCGGCTATTGATTTTCTGCAGGCGCTGGTCGTGCGCTTTGCCCCGGAACGCGATCGACTGCTTAAAGCGCGGCAGCAGCGCCAGCGGGACTACGATCGCGGAGCGCTGCCTGACTTTAATGCGGAAACCACTTCCATTCGTGAAAATGAATGGCAGGTGCGCCCGCTGCCTGAGCTGCTGTGCGATCGCCGGGTCGAAATTACCGGGCCACCCGATCGCAAAATGACCATTAACGCGCTGAACGCCAACGTTAAGGTTTTTATGGCGGATTTCGAGGATTCGCTGGCTCCGTGCTGGAGCAAGCTGATGGACGGGCAGCAGGTGCTGCGTGAAGCGGTCGCCGGTACGCTGCGTTTTACCCGCGATGATGGCCGGATCTACCAGCTGCGTTCCGATCCTGCACTGCTGATGTGCCGGGTACGCGGATTACATCTGGCTGAAAAGCATGTGGAGTGGCGCGACAAAGCGATTCCGGCTGGCCTGTTTGATTTTGCTCTCTTTGTATTCCATAACGTGCGGGCGCTGCAGGAAAAAGGGCATGCACCGTGGTTTTATCTGCCTAAAACCGAGCACGCCAGTGAGGTAGCGTGGTGGCGTGAGATCTTCCGCTTCAGCGAAGATCGTTTTGATCTGCCGCGTGGCACGATCAAAGCCACGGTACTGATTGAAACGCTGCCCGCGGTGTTTCAGATGGATGAAATCCTGTGGGAGCTGCGCGACCACGCCGTAGCGCTTAACTGCGGCCGCTGGGATTACATCTTCAGCTACATCAAAACGCTGGGGCAGCACGGCGATCGCATTCTGCCCGATCGACAGCAGATCACCATGGATCAGCCATTTCTGGATACGTACTCCCGGCTGCTGATTAAAACCTGCCACCGGCGCGGCGTACTGGCAATGGGCGGCATGTCTGCACTCATCCCGGCGCAGGAAGAGACGCGCAATGCGTGGGTAAAAGAGAAAGTTGAGGAAGATAAAGCGCGCGAAGCGGGTAACGGCCATGACGGGACATGGGTTGCGCATCCTGGTCTGGCAGATATTGCCATGAAGGTGTTTGATCGCCAGCTGGGCGATCGCGCCAATCAGCTGCACGTGACGCGTAATACCGATTCGCCGGTAACGGCTGAGCGGCTGCTGCGTCCCTGCCGCGGTTTACGTACCGAAGCGGGCATGCGCGCAAACATCCGCGTTGCGCTGCAGTATCTGGAAGCGTGGATTAGCGGTAACGGCTGCGTGCCGATTGAGGGACTGATGGAAGATGCGGCAACGGCTGAAATCGCCCGCGCCTCTATCTGGCAGTGGATCCGTCACAAACAGATCCTGAGTGATGGCCAGCTGGTCACTGCTGCCCTGTTTGAGCAGTTTCTTGACGAAGAGCTGGCCGCGCTGCGTCAGCGCTACGGCGACGTACGTTTTCAGCAGGGACGCTTTGAAGATGCAGCCGCGCTGATGGCGCAAATCACCACGGATAACGAGCTGGTTCCATTTCTGACGCTGCCAGGCTATCGCCTGCTGCCCTGACCCCGGAGAGAGTGCTATGAATCGGACACAACAGATCACACAGCTGGAAATGAGCTGGCAGGATGCGCGCTGGAACGGTATCACGCGTCCCTATCGGGCAGAAGAGGTCATCAGCCTGCGCGGCTCGGTAACGCCCGCCTGCACGCTGGCAGAGCGGGGCGCCGTCAGGCTCTGGTCGCTGCTTAACGGCGGTGCGGCAAAAGGTTATATCAACAGTCTCGGCGCATTAACCGGCGGTCAGGCGCTGCAGCAGGCGAAAGCCGGTATCGAAGCTATTTATCTCTCTGGCTGGCAGGTGGCGGCGGATGCGAACCTCGCCGGGCAGATGTACCCCGATCAGTCGCTCTATCCGGTTAACTCTGTACCGGAGGTGGTGCAGCGGATTAATCAGAGCTTTCAGCGCGCCGATCAGATCCAGTGGGCCAGCGGCCTGTCGCCGGAAGATGACGCGTATGTCGACTATTTTCTGCCGATAGTGGCCGATGCGGAGGCGGGCTTTGGCGGCGTACTGAACGCTTTTGAGCTGATGAAATCGATGATTGTGGCCGGGGCTGGCGCCGTGCATTTTGAAGATCAGCTGGCGGCGGTAAAAAAATGCGGCCATATGGGCGGTAAGGTGCTGGTGCCAACGCAGGACGCGATTCAGAAACTGGTAGCTGCACGCCTTGCGGCTGATGTCATGAATGTGCCAACCGTGCTGATTGCGCGCACCGATGCGGATGCCGCTGACTTAATTACTTCTGACTGCGATCCGAACGACAGCGCGTTTATCACCGGTGAACGTACGCCGGAGGGGTTTTATCGCACCCGTGCCGGGATCGAGCAGGCGATCAGCCGCGGTCTTGCCTATGCGCCCTATGCCGATGTTTTATGGTGTGAAACCTCCACGCCCGATCTGGCGCTGGCGCAGCGCTTTGCTGACGCGATACACGCGCGCTATCCCGGCAAACTGCTGGCTTATAACTGCTCACCCTCATTTAACTGGAAGAAAAACCTCGACGATCGCACCATCGCACGCTTTCAGCAGGCGCTGAGCGACATGGGCTATCGCTTTCAGTTTATTACGCTGGCCGGGATCCACAGCATGTGGTTCAGCATGTTTGACCTGGCGCACGCGTACGCGCAGGGCGAGGGGATGCGCCACTACGTTGAAAAAGTGCAGCAGCCGGAATTTGCGGCGCGCGACAAAGGCTACACCTTTTCATCGCATCAGCAGGAAGTGGGCACCGGTTACTTTGATCGCATCACCACGGTGATTCAGGGCGGCGCATCTTCTGTGACGGCCCTGACCGGCTCAACGGAAACCGCGCAGTTCTGATCGGATCGGCAAGAGAGGCGCCGCTGCTGTGCAGCGGCTCGTGGCCACCGCGTACCGGAGATAACTGATGTCACCCGGAGAATCCCTTATTGCCCATACCATTCTGCAGGGCTTTGACGCGCAGTACGGTCGTTTTCTCGATATCACCGCCGGTGCGCAGCAGCGGTTTGAGCAGGCGGACTGGCCGGCGGCGCAGCGCGCCATGAAGGAGCGCATACATCTGTATGATCATCATGTCACCCTGGTAGTCAGTCAGTTGCGCGTGCTGAACGGGCAGGCGGAGTGGGATACCGCCTTCTGGCTGCGGGTAAAGGCGCACTATGAGATGCTGCTGCCGGGCTATCCGCGCCATGAAATTGCAGAGAGCTTTTTTAACTCCGTTTACTGCCGGCTGCAGGGGCACAGCCATCTGTTTCCGGAGCGGCTGTTTATTCACTCCTCGCAGCCGGGTTTGCAACAACCGGAAGCGCAGCGTCCACTGTCGCGTCGCTATGCTCCCCGGCCGGACTGGCAGAGTGCGCTGCGGCAGCTGCTGTCCGATCTTCCCCTGCGGCTGACGTGGCAGGATCGGGCACGCGATATCCGCTGGATTGAGCGGCATCTGAAGGAGCAGTTCAGCGCGGCGCAGCTGGCCGGTGCCGTGCTGGAGGTCGCCAGCGAACTTTTCTATCGTAACAAAACCGCGTGGATTGTCGCGCGGCTGCAGTTCCGCAGCGGTGAGATCCTGCCCTGTCTGCTGCCGATCCAGCGCGACAGCGATGGGCAGCTGTGGATCGATACCTGCCTGACGGATCGCGATGAGGCGAGCATCGTATTTGGCTTCGCCCGCGCCAGCTTCATGGTTTACGCCCCGGTGCCTGCGGCGCTGGTGGCGTGGCTGCAGCCGCTGCTGCCAGGCAAAACCCTCGCCGAGCGCTATATCGCCATTGGCTGCCAGAAACACGGTAAAACCGAGAGCTACCGCGAATATCTGCACTATCTGGCACACCATGATGACGCATTTGCGCCTGCGCCTGGCGTGCGCGGCATGGTGATGCTGGTGTTTACTCTGCCGGGCTACGATCGGGTATTCAAGGTCATTAAAGACCGTTTCGCGCCGCAAAAGGAGGTAACGGAAGCGCAGGTGCACGACTGCTACCGGCTGGTCAAAGAGCACGATCGCGTCGGACGCATGGCGGATACGCAGGAGTTTCGCTATTTTGCCCTGCCGCGCGCGCGGATCCCGGACGCGCTGATGGCGGAGTTCATGCGCGATATACCGGAAAAGATCACGCTGCGCGATGAGAACGTTATCATTCGTCATCTCTGGCTGGAGCGTCGCATGGAGCCGCTTAACCTCTGGCTGCAGCACGCCAGCGAGGCGCAGCGTCGGCATGCGCTGGAGGAGTATGGCAATGCCATCTGTCAGCTGGCGGCGGCTAACATTTTTCCCGGCGATATGCTGTTTAAAAATTTCGGTATGACGCGCCACGGGCGCGTGGTGTTTTATGACTACGATGAAATCCGCCTGATGACTGAGCTGATATTCCGTGACGTTCCGCCCGCGCGTTATGAAGAGCAGGAGCTGCAGGCAGAGCCCTGGTACAGCGTCGGGCCCGATGACATATTTCCGGAGACGTTCCGTTACGCGCTCTGCAGCGAACCCGCGACCGGCAGGCTGCTGCAGACGCTGCATCCGCAGCTGTTTGACCCCGGCTGGTGGCGATCGCTGCAGGCGCAGATCCGCAATGGCCATGTTGAAGAGGCGATGGCGTGGCGTAACGCCCGGCGCTTCAGCGTGCGCTACGCCACAGTAGCAGTTTAACGCCCGGCGTACGCCTGCGTGACCGTTCGGGCGGCGCGGATCACCAGCGCACCCAGCTCGGTAATACGATCGTCCGTCATACGGGCCAGCGGGCCTGAAATAGAGATCGCAGCAAACGCGTCGCCGTGCTCGTCATAAATAGGTGCCGCTACGCAGCGCAGCCCCAGCGCATGCTCCTCATCATCATGCGAGAAGCCCATTTTGCGGATCAGCGCCAGATTCTCTTTCAGCGTATGCGGCGACATCAGCGTTTTAGGCGTATAGCCGTGCAGGCCTTTCTGATGCAGCAGTGCAGTTACCTGATCGTCATTCAGATGGGCCAGAAAAGCTTTCCCGGCGCCGGAAGCGTGCATCGGCAGCTTGCCGCCAATCGGGGCTGACATACGCATCAGCTGCGTGCACTGCACCTGATCAACAATCACCGCCTGATAATCACTCAGGTCCAGCACCGCCAGATTCACCGTCTCGCCAGCTTCCTCCATCAGTCGCCGTAACACCGGATGCACAATGGCCAGCAGATTGCGGCTCTGCAGAAAACTGCTGCCCACCACAAAGGCGTGGGCGCCAATCGTCCAGTAGCCCAGATCGCCCACCTGATGCACAAAGCCCTGCTGCTGCATCGTGGAGAGCAGACGATGCGTGGTTGAATTTGGCAGGCCCGCCTGCTGCGCCAGCTCGGTCAGCGCCACGCTGCCGTGCGCGTCGGCAATTAGCTCCAGCAGACGCAGGCCGCGCGTCAGCGACTGAACCTGACCGCCAGCCGGCGGCGTAGCCGCAGGGGAGGTAACGCGAGGTTTTTTTCCGCGTTTAGCCGGTACCGGGGTAGCCATAGTTGCTCCATTTCAGCGTTGTACGTGGAAACCATTTTCGTTTTAACCATTATGGAGGCAAATGCAGTTGTGCTGGTCGGATCTGTGAGCAATGAGGAAAGAAAGCGTGCGGAGTCTGACTGATGCCAGGGGAAAGAGGGGTGGAGAGCATCAGCACAGATAGAGTGCGCGGGTGTTACCCCGCGCCCGATCTTAATTAAACCGCGCGTCGCGATCGGCGGTCAGATCGTAAAGCTGATATTTACGACTCAGCATCTGGCCACCATCACGCGTCAGCGGCACCCAGTTCACCTGTGCACGGCCGCGCGTTGGCGTGACGGTAAACAGATCCATCGGAACCGAAATATAGAAGCCTTTGGTAAAGTCGCCTTCGCCATACGCTTCAGATGAAACGTTGGTTTTGGTGGCGTAGAAGCCCACGGTGACACCGCTGTCGTAGCGTTTGGAGATATCCAGCGTGGCGCCTTTATCCTTCGCCAGGTATTGCCCCACGCTCGCTTTCACCAGCACATCCTGCATAAACCACGGGCGCCAGTAGGCGGTCAGATGACCGGTTGGCGCTTTGTAGTCGCGGAACTGCATCATGTTGTCCCAGTCGCGTTGTTTGACATAGTTGGCATCAACGCCCACCGCCCAGTTGCTGTCTACCGGGCGGTAGAGCACTTCAGCACCGGCGCCGCCATACATGGTCTCCAGATAGCCGCCATAAACCTGACCATACAGGTTATTACCGAGGTAATGCATATAGTTGGCCTGCAGATCGTTTACGTAGACATTGTTTTTCACATAGTCGCGGATATGGGTACGCACGCGCGGCAGCGTGGAGTCAGAGGGCGCGCCGTTATAATTGAAGCGGTCATAGTTGTTCACGATATTGCCAAACAGGCTGCCGCCCACCAGCAGGTGATCGGTCAGCCAGTAATCCGCGTTTGCCATCGCGCCAACCTGATACATATAGAAGCTTTCCGGCCCGCCAACTGACTGGTTGAGCACCGGTGACAGGCTGTAATTCAGGCGATCTTTACGCATAAACAGGCCCTGCTCGGTTGCGCCCGGATCGACCGGATTAACGCGCGACTGCTGCAGCGGCTGCTCATGCCCCAGCGGATAGCCGCTGAGCGTATTATGCAGGCTGGCAACCTGCGTGCGCGTCGTCACCTGCGGCATATTAAAGCGCGACTCCGTGACGGCAATCGTGTCAATGCCGGCCGGCAGGTGATTCATCATAATACGATTGGCGCGATCAACGCCTTCGCGCGTATCGCGATATTTGATCTGCTCACCGCTGACGTAAAGGGTAGCGCCTTTGGTCTGAATGCGCGGGCCATTGAATCCGGCGTCATACTTCAGTGCGCTGAGCTGGCTGGCGACCACGGCAGAATCCAGCAGATCGCCCTGCGGATGCGGGTCGTAAGCAGGCTTCGGCGTATCGATATGCGTCTGGCGCAGATCGTTGAAGTTGGTGCGAATGGTGACGCCAAACATAAAGGTGTTGCCGCGCTCATAGCTGGCATTGATATCTGCCCAGTCAGTAAGGCGATAAATCGCACCGGCGTTGACTTTGCTGCGCTGCTCCAGCCGTCCGGCAAAGTCATCCTGATAATCGTTGCCCTCATACTCCAGCTTAAGGCGCAGCGGCTGCCACGGCGTCTGATACTCCACGCCGCCAAACAGGGCAGCAGGGCCATGAAACAGCTGTGAGCCATTGACTGAACCGGCCGTGCCGCCACCGGTGCGGCTGCAATAGCTGTCGCTGTAAGAGCAAAACGGGTTTTTCACGGTGCCGCTGTTGCCGAGATAGCCCCAGCCAAGGCCCAGCGTAAAATCGAATGGCCCCCAGGCTTTAGACGCCACCAGATATTCGCTGTCAAACAGCCCGGTGCCGCCGAGGTCGCGTGAACCCACCGCCACCTCCGGCAGCCAGTAGCTCTCCTGCCAGAGGCGCAGTTTCAGATCGAACGCTTTATCTTTATAACTCTGGTTGCCGCTGAAATCTTCCACGCCGCTGTAGCGACGGGTCCGCACATCGGTATAGCGTACGGTGGTTTCCAGCCACGACAGAAGCTGAAGCGAGGCGGAGTAGTAGCGATACTGATCGTTATCCCGCGCGTTAAGGCTGAATTCACCCTCTTTCGCCATGCGGGCGGTAGGCGTCTGCAGCAGGCCGACGCCGCCAAAATCGGATTGTGAAGGACCCACCGGCTGCGGCCAGGTTTCAGCCTGCACCTGGCAGGCGGCAGAGACAGATGCAGCCAGCAGGCTGAGCAGTAGTTGTTTTTTCATTATTGCGGGATCCGGTGAGTCAGAACAGAAATCAGACGCGTATTTAAATCTGCCTGGCCCCACGGCAGGCTCCATGAGGTAAAGCCGAGCCAGATAATGCTGCCGGGTTCAACTTCAGCATGACGCTGATTCCAGTAGGCGACCGGAACCTGACGGACCTCGCCAGATGGCGCAATAACGGTGGCCACGCTGCGATCGCCGCCGGTCAGGCGTTCGTGTGCGGCGAGATAGTCGCGTACGCTGCGTCCGGGCTGCCAGCTCTCTGCGCCAGGCCGGGCGAGGGCGCCCATAATCAGTACCTGGTGCGGTTCCGGCAGGGTATAGAGGTCATAACTGCCCTGCAGCGCACGATCCGCTTCCGGATGCAGCCGCAGCCAGTCGATATCCAGCGAGGTAAACTGCCGGCCGGTAACCGGCAGCGCGTTGAGCTGCCGGATCACTGCACCGATGGTTGCGCCGAGTGCGGCATCGCTGCTGCCCTGCCAGGCGCGCAGATCGGTCAGCAGCTGGTGGCGCTGTTGCTGTACGGCAGCGGTAGCACCGCGCTCTGCTATGACGGTGCCGGGCCACCAGGTATTGAGGCCGGGATGCGTCAGCAGCTGGCTCAGACGCTGAACGTCATCAATCTGCATGCTGCTATCGCCTGTCGCAGCGTGCACGGTAATCTGGCCTGCGGCCAGCGCGTTGCCTGCCGCAGGCAGAGCCAGTGCAGCCAGCAGAGTAATTATTTTTTTCATGATTTAGCCGGCTTCAGAAGGGTGGTTACAACAGGAAACTGGTCAGCGGCAAGCATCTGCTGCGTCTGCAGCACCGTGCCGTCGCGGTTGTCGATCCAGAACGTGTTCTGCCAGGTGCGGTTCAGGCTCGCCATCGACACATTTTCCTGCCAGACGCGGCACGGTATCGCTTCTCCCGCCAGCGTCAGCACTTCATCGGTGCCGCGCTCAAACTGCGAGACCGCCGTTGCGGCGCGTACCCGATCCTGTTCACGCCACTGCACGACGCGTGTCCAGCTGGCACCGTTCTGCAGATGCAGCGCATCAGCCAGCGGATCCCCGGCGAGGTTGCTGACCGCCTGCAGGTTGTCGCGCAGTCCCAGCGTTTTCACCATGCGGCCATGCTGCATCACCAGCATGGCTTTGTCCTGAGTCACCCACTTTTGCTGACCCGCTTCAAGGTAGCCGAGTACCACAAAGATACGTGCGCCATTGTCGATGCGGGCGTACATACTGGCGTAAGGGAGTTTCTGAATCTGTTCGGCACTGACCGTGACGTCGTCGGGACCATTGACGGCAAGCATGACGGTCTGCTCAAGACCTTTTTGCGTCTGTGTGCAGGCCTGCAGCAACAGACAAAGCAGCAGCAAAGAGAGTTGGCGCACTGTGTGTATCCCTGTCTAAAAAACAAAAGCAAAAAATAACCACACGGCGGTGTGGTCAGGAGTCAAAGCGTATTATCAGCGGGTCGTGCCCGTTGTGGTTGTTGTTGTACCGGTATTTGCGCCATCACCGCCGCCAGCAGCGGCAAGGCCGAGACCTACCAGCGCGCCGAGCGCGCCAATCCCCACCGCGGTCGATGCGCCAGAGGAGATCGCGCCCGCCTGTGCGCCGGCTGCTGCGCCGGTCTCTTCCGGTACGGCGTGGGCGGCAGAAGCGACCGCGAGATATAACAAGGCTGCACCGGCAGCCACGAGTTTTTTCATAACAGCGTTTCCTGCATTTAGAAAAAAAATGAATGAAGGAGCTATCCTGGTTTCAGGCGCATTTACGTCAGAGCAATAAAATATCAGCCTGTAGCAGGCTAAAAAGCGCGCCCGTATCCGGCTGCTGTGGTATTGCAGTCAGAAAAAACCGGCGTGAATAGCTTTTTTCCGTGGCCCGTTTGCTACTGCCTGAAGCGTAAATATGACGACATTATATACGGCAGGATTTTACACTTTTTTAGTAAAATTTGGCACGGAATAGGAATTATCGGATTTTCCTGATGGGTTGTAAATTTAAATCCGCGTGGATTCAGGGGGGCTGAGCGCCTGTTGCACGCAATCAGATCCGGTAAAATCTGTGATTTTTGCAGAGGCTTAGCGCAACATCAGATTTTCTGTAGCCAGCCGAAGGGATATTTCATCAGCAATGAATGGCCGTATTAAAACCGGCAAATAAGCGGAATAAAAAAAGGCGGCCAGCGGCCGCCCTGATGATCCTGATGCAAATTAACGCCAGGATTTGTAGCGATTGATCAATCCATTGGTCGAGCTGTCGTGACTGGCAATATCTGCGTCATTTTCCAGCTCAGGCAAAATACGATTTGCCAGCTGTTTGCCCAGTTCCACGCCCCACTGATCGAACGTGTAAATATTCAGAATGGCACCCTGCGTGAAAATCTTATGTTCATACAGCGCAATCAGCGCACCCAGGCTGTAAGGGGTAATTTCGCGCAGCAGAATGGAGTTAGTCGGACGGTTACCTTCAAACACTTTAAACGGCACAACGTGCGCCACGGACTCCGCCGATTTGCCGGCATCCGTAAACTCTTTCTCTACCGTATCGCGTGACTTACCAAACGCCAGCGCCTCGGTCTGAGCAAAAAAGTTCGACAGCAGCTTCTGGTGGTGATCGGCCAGCGCGTTATGGGTAATGGCCGGTGCAATAAAGTCGCACGGCACCAGCTTGGTTCCCTGATGGATCAGCTGATAAAACGCATGCTGACCATTGGTGCCAGGCTCGCCCCAGATAATCGGGCCGGTCTGATAGTCGACCGGATTGCCTTCACGATCGACATACTTGCCGTTCGATTCCATGTTGCCCTGCTGGAAATAGGCAGCAAAGCGATGCATATACTGGTCGTAAGGCAGGATCGCTTCGGTTTCGGCACCAAAAAAGTTGTTGTACCAGATACCGATCAGCGCCAGCAGCACCGGCAGGTTCTGCTCCGCCGGAGCGGTGGCAAAATGCTGATCCATCGCGTGTGCGCCGCTGAGCAGCTGCGTGAAGTTGTCAAAGCCGATGGAGAGAATAATAGAGAGGCCGATGGCCGACCAGAGCGAGTAGCGCCCGCCAACCCAGTCCCAGAACTCAAACATGTTGCTGGTATCAATACCAAACTCGCTGACCGCTTTGCCGTTAGTAGAGAGCGCGGCAAAATGTTTTGCCACGTGCTGCTGATCGCCCGCCGTTTTCAGGAACCAGTCGCGTGCGCTGTGCGCATTGGTCATGGTTTCCTGCGTGGTGAAGGTTTTTGAGGCCACCAGGAACAGCGTGGTTTCCGGGTTCAGATCTTTCAGCGTCTCAGCAATATGCGTGCCGTCAACGTTGGAGACAAAGTGCATATTCAGATGGTTTTTATAAGGGCGCAGCGCCTCAGTCACCATAAACGGACCGAGATCGGAGCCGCCAATGCCGATGTTGACCACATCGGTAATAGGCTTACCGGTGTATCCCTTCCATTCGCCGCTGATGATACGCTCAGAGAAGCCTTTCATCTTGTCCAGCACGGCGTTGACTTCCGGCATCACATCTTTGCCATCAACCAGAATCGGCGTATTGCTGCGGTTGCGCAGCGCCACGTGCAGCACGGCGCGCTCTTCCGTACGGTTGATCTTCTCGCCGGAGAACATCGATTTAATGGCGCCCGCCAGGTCAGTCTCTTTAGCCAGCGCCTGTAATTTTGTGAGGGTTTCCTCAGTGATACGGTTTTTTGAGAAATCCACCAGCATCTGGTCATCGAAAGTAGCGGAGAATTTCGCAAAACGATCGGCATCCTGCTGAAAAAGATCGGCGATCTGCACTGATTTCATCTGTTCAAAATGCTGCTGCAGCGCTTGCCACGCTGCGGTTTGTGTCGGATTGATATTTTTCATGGCAACACTCTTGTTGATATAAGAACCGTCATTTCATCCGGGCGCGTTCCGCTGGCCCGGCATGCTTAGTTTCTCTTACGGCGCGCTGCTGATACCCCGGTGTGCGCCTGTTTATCAGGGGCATAACCGCGTCGGGTACAGTCGAACAGGCATCGCGCAAACGCATTTCAGTATGACCATAGTTGCAGGCGAAAGGAAAAATTTTGTGACCCTGGCCGCACGGTTTCAGTGAAATCCAGGCGCCAGTATGCCGCATGCGGAAAAGATAAATTCTGCGGCGCGTCAGTAAAAAGCCGCGTAAGCGGGCGCTTTTGTATCAGGGATCCCGCATCGGGCGCGGCGCGTATTTACAGCGGGGCTGCACGCGTTAAAAAATCATTTCTCCGGGTGCCACAAGGCTGGACAGCAGCACAATTTGTCGATAATTTATGCCCGCGACTTGCACCTCCGGGTGCAAGCCAGAAGAGGCGCGTCGCCCAGGCAGTGTGTTTGAGGATCCGTATCCGGCGAAAACACATCAGGGGGTGCGACGCCGAGATGGCATAACACGCGGAGTGTTGTGCTGTCGGCTGCAGGGGCTGAATCCTCTGGGTTGTCACCAGAAGCGTCCGCAGTCGGACGTTTCGCAAGGTGAAGTGCTTTTGGTGACTCATCTCCTGATCTTGTCTGTCCAATTCCGCTCTTCTCTTGTGCCAAGGCTGTTATCCCTGTCTTCTGAACCGAATTCCCGGCGGAAGATAACCTGACACGAGGTTTGTTACATGTCTCAACCGTTGATTGTGGCAAAATTTGGTGGCACCAGCGTTGCCGATTTCGATGCCATGAACCGCAGCGCAGACGTTGTGCTGTCCGATGCCCACACCCGTCTGGTCGTTCTCTCTGCGTCTGCTGGCGTGACGAATCTGCTGGTCGCGCTGGCCGAGGGCCAGGATCAGGCAGAGCGTACCCAGATGCTGGATGAAATTCGCCGTATCCAGTACGCCATTATCGATCGCCTTGCTGCGCCGGATGTAATCCGTGAAGAAATTGACCGCGTGCTGGAAAACATCACCATGCTGTCAGATACCACGGCGCTGGCCAATTCTCTGGCTCTTACCGATGAGCTGGTTAGCCACGGCGAACTGATGTCAACGCTGCTGTTTGTCGAGATCCTGCGCGAGCGCGGTGTCAATGCCGAGTGGTTTGACGTTCGCAAAGTGATGCGCACCAGCGATCGTTTTGGCCGGGCCGAGCCGCAGGTGGCTGAGCTGCAGACGCTGGCAGCGGCGCAGCTGCAGCCGCGCATTGCGGAGGCGCTGGTGGTTACCCAGGGCTTTATCGGCAGCGAGAGCAAAGGGCGCACCACCACGCTGGGCCGCGGCGGCAGCGATTATACTGCTGCGCTGCTGGGCGAGGCGCTGCAGGCTGAGCGCATCGATATCTGGACCGACGTGGCAGGTATCTATACTACCGATCCGCGCGTGGTGCCGGCTGCGCGCCGTATCGAAGAGATCACCTTCGAAGAGGCGGCAGAAATGGCAATTTTTGGCGCGAAAGTGCTCCATCCCGCCACGTTGCTGCCGGCGGTACGCAGCGATATCCCGGTGTTTGTTGGCTCCAGTAAAGATCCGGCCGCCGGCGGCACGCGCGTCTGCAATGAAACGCGTAATCCGCCGCTTTTCCGCGCGCTGGCACTGCGTCGCAAGCAGACGCTGCTGACGCTGCACAGCCTGAACATGCTGCACGCGCACGGTTTTCTGGCTGAGGTGTTTGCGATTCTGGCGCGCCATAATGTTTCTGTGGATCTGGTCACCACCTCTGAAGTCAGCGTGGCGCTGACGCTGGATAACACCGGCTCCACCAGCAGCGTGGATAGCCTGCTGACGCAGGCGCTGCTTACCGAGCTCTCTTCGCTGTGCCGCGTGGAAGTTGAAGAGAATCTGGCGCTGGTCGCTATTATCGGTAACAACCTGTCGAAAGCCTGCGGCGTGGGCAAAGAGGTCTTTGGTGCGCTGGAGCCGTTTAATCTGCGCATGATTTGCTACGGTGCCAGCAGCTACAACCTCTGTTTCCTGGTGCCGACGCCAGATGCGGAAGCAGTGGTGCGCGCGCTGCATCACAACCTGTTTGGTGCCTGATAACCCCCTTTATGATGCTGATTAGCCGGACGCTGTCCGGCTTTTTTTCCGGCTAACCCCGCCATATCTGCTGGCGTTTGCCGCAAAGCGCAGTGTTATTTCCCGCTTCAGGGCGCAATACGCAGCAGCTGATAGGCAATTGCCGCCGGCACCGTCGTCGGCGATAACGAAATGTTATGATCCCTTCCGATTGCAGCGGTCGTTCCCCGTGCGATCTTTCACCTGTGGCACATTATCTAAAACCTCTCCGGCTCGTTTTTGTAGCGGACAAAGGTCTCTGAAAAAGGAAGTGTTTCATGCTCGCCAGTCTCACCCGCCTGTTTCCACTCTGGGCTGTACTGCTCTCAGTCGCCGCCTATTACTCGCCATCCACCTTTACCGGTATCGGTCCGTGGGTCTCTTATCTGCTGATGCTGATCATGTTTGGCATGGGCGTTACGCTAAATATTGACGATTTTAAACGCGTGCTGG
This sequence comes from Pantoea sp. Acro-807, assembly GCF_011752675.1. Lineage (NCBI taxonomy): Bacteria > Pseudomonadati > Pseudomonadota > Gammaproteobacteria > Enterobacterales > Erwiniaceae > Pantoea > Pantoea sp. Acro-807. The sequence continues at coordinate 15,910 of NZ_VWXE01000005.1, forward strand.
TGCGTCCGGCTCCGGTGATTGCCGGCACCTTTCTGCACTATCTGGTGATGCCGCTGGCCGCATGGGCGCTGGCAAAGCTGTTTCAGATGCCGCCCGATCTGGCTGCCGGCATGATTCTGGTCGGCAGCGTCGCCAGCGGAACCGCGTCAAACGTAATGATTTACCTGGCGAAGGGCGATGTGGCGCTCTCGGTGACGATCTCTTCCGTCTCTGCGCTGGTGGGCGTATTTGCCACTCCGCTGCTGACCCGTTTTTACGTTGATACGCATATTCAGGTCGACGTGGTGGGGATGCTGCTGAGCATCGTGAAAATTGTGGTGATCCCGATTTCACTCGGGCTGATTATTCATCACACCATGAACAGCGTGGTGCGCCGCGTTGAACCCTGGCTGCCGGCGTTTTCCATGCTCTGCATTTTGCTGATTATCAGCGCGGTGGTGGCGGGTAGCCAGAGCTTTATCGGATCGGTGGGCCTGATGGTTATTCTGGCGGTGATCCTGCATAACGCCATTGGTCTGCTCGGCGGCTACTGGGGCGGCAAGCTGTTTGGCTTTGATGAGTCGACCTGCCGCACGCTGGCGCTGGAGGTGGGGATGCAGAATTCGGGGCTGGCGGCTACGCTCGGCAAACTCTATTTCTCACCGCTTGCTGCCCTGCCGGGTGCACTCTTCTCGGTCTGGCACAACCTCTCCGGCTCACTGCTGGCAGGCTACTGGTCTGGCAAACCCATAAAGAAAAAATCCTGAATGGTTGATGCGGGCGATGCCAGTCGCCCGCAGCCATAGCATGCGGTTATAACTTCAGATACGCCCGGATCCCATCCAGAAACATCTGCGTCGCCAGCATAATCAGGATCAGTCCCATCAGCCGCTCCAGCGCGTTAACGCCTTTGTCGCCCAGCAGGCGCAGAAACACTCCCGACAGCAGCAGAATGATAACCGTAGCACCCCAGGCGATCAGCAGCGCGCCGACCAGATGGCTCATCTGATGCGGGTACTGGTGCGACAGCAGCATCAGCGTGGCCAGCAGTGAGGGGCCGGCGACCAGCGGGATGGCCAGCGGCACGAGAAACGGCTCCTCGCCAGCCGGCAGGCCGCTGCTGCCGGTGTCGCCGGAGGGAAAAATCATGCGAATCGCGATCAGGAACAGAATAATGCCGCCGGAAATAGAGACCGTTTCGGTGCGCAGGTTCAGGAACATCAGAATGCGTTCACCGGCAAACAGAAACAGCAGCATCAGACCGAGCGCAATCAGCATTTCGCGCATCAGCACCACGCGACGGCGTCTGGGTTCCAGATGTTTCAGCACCGACATAAAAATAGGCAGGTTGCCGAGAGGATCCATGATCAGCAGCAGCAGCACGGTCGCAGATATCATTTCAGTCATGGGCGGTAAACCACTCCTTTCTGTTGGTGTTCACTATTATTAGCTCTGTTGCTGAAAAAACAGGTGTAATCGAATTAATTCACTTGCCAGAAGTGCAGCATTTTGTAGAGTTGAAGGTCGCAGGTAAACCTGAATATTACGCAGGCTCGCGCATCTTTAGCGCCGGGTCTGATACATGCACTATACAGGCCTCGGCCCGAGCTCCTGAGACGGACAGAAAATGAAGAATGTAGGTTTTATTGGTTGGCGTGGCATGGTCGGCTCTGTGCTGATGTCACGAATGAGCGAAGAACGCGATTTTGACGTGATCAATCCGGTGTTCTTCTCTACGTCGCAGCTGGGTCAGGCTGCGCCCGCGTTTGGCGGTAAGTCAACCGGCGCGCTGCAGGATGCGTTTGATATTGACGCGCTGAAAGCGCTCGACATCATTATTACCTGCCAGGGCGGCGACTATACCAGTGAAGTCTATCCAAAGCTGCGCGAGAGCGGCTGGCAGGGCTACTGGATTGATGCAGCTTCTACGCTGCGCATGAAAGATGACGCCATCATTATTCTCGATCCGGTCAACAATCAGGTGATTCGCGACGGCCTGAACAACGGCATCAAAACCTTTGTCGGTGGCAACTGCACCGTCAGCCTGATGCTGATGTCGCTGGGCGGCCTGTTTGCAAACGATCTGGTAGAGTGGGCCTCGGTGGCGACTTACCAGGCGGCGTCCGGCGGCGGCGCGCGTCATATGCGCGAACTGCTGACGCAGATGGGTATGCTGCATGACCATGTTGCTCCGGCGCTGCAGGATCCCGCTTCCGCTATTCTGGAGATTGAGCGCAGCGTGACTGATTTTACCCGTTCCGGCACGCTGCCGACGGATAACTTTGGTGTGCCACTGGCGGGCAGCCTGATTCCCTGGATCGACAAGCAGCTCGACAATGGCCAGAGCCGCGAAGAGTGGAAAGGGCAGGCGGAGACCAACAAGATCCTCAATACCGGCAACATCATTCCGGTTGACGGCCTCTGCGTGCGCGTCGGCGCGCTGCGCTGCCACAGCCAGGCGTTTACGCTGAAGCTGAAAAAAGATCTGCCGCTGGCAGAGATTGAGCAGCTGCTTGCAGCGCATAACGAATGGGTAAAAGTGGTGCCAAACGATCGCGAGATCACGATGCGCGAGCTGACGCCCGCTGCGGTTACCGGTCGCCTGACCACGCCGGTTGGCCGCCTGCGCAAACTCAACATGGGACCGGAGTATCTTTCCGCTTTCACCGTTGGCGATCAGCTGCTGTGGGGTGCCGCAGAACCGCTGCGTCGCATGCTGCGTCTGCTTATCGACTAAGCGCAGCGACATCAGACAGGCCGGGGTTTCCCGGCTTTTTTTTAATCAGCTGACGGGCAAAACCTAAGGCAAATTGCCGCCAGCGAGTGATCGGCTTCCCTTTTTTGTTTTTCCGATAACAATTTTTCACGTTCCTCCCTGGCTTCTGCCAACCCCAAGCTATGATTTAACTGAGAAGTACCGATTGTTAACAGGTTGTACTTTGTAAGCGAATTAGTAGTGGTACCTGGCAACGAATTTTCCCATGGAGGGTGGCCTCTCTTGCCAGCGTACGTATGACTCAATGAAAAGCAGCGCACTTACAGCGGCACAGCTGCCCCTGCGGTCGCCTGCACAAAATCATAGGAAGAAAGTCATGTCAGAGTTTCCCGATCGCGATGCGATCAATGCGCTTTTTGCCGGGGATTACGCCGACCCCTTTTCTGTCCTGGGAATGCACCAGACCGTTCAGGGCCTTGAAGTCCGCGCGCTGCTGCCGGATGCGTCTGAAGTCTGGGTGATTGAAACCAAAACCGGCCGCAAATGTGGTCAGCTGAAGTGTCTGGATTCACGCGGCTTTTTCAGCGGAGTGATTCCGCGCCGCAAGAACATGTTTCGCTATCAGCTGGCGGTGAACTGGCATGGTCAGCAGAATCTGATTGATGACGCCTACCGTTTTGGCCCGCTGCTGGCCGATATGGACGCCTGGCTGCTGGCTGAAGGTACGCACCAGCGTCCGTATGAAACCCTGGGTGCGCACGGCGCGACCATTGATGGCGTCAGCGGCATCCGCTTTGCCGTATGGGCGCCGAATGCCCGGCGCGTCTCTGTGGTGGGCGACTTCAACTTCTGGGACGGCCGCCGTCATCCGATGCGCTTCCGGCGCGAACTCGGTATCTGGGAGCTGTTTGTGCCGGGTGCGGTAAACGGACAGCTCTATAAATATGAGATTGTCGATTTACACGGGCAGATGCGTATCAAAGCTGACCCGTTTGCGTTTGAAGCGCAGATGCGCCCGCAGACGGCATCGATGATCTGCGGCCTGCCGCCGAAGGTTGAGATGCAGCCAGCGCGCAAAGCGGCGAACGGTTTTGATCAGCCTATCTCTATTTATGAGGTGCACCTCGGCTCATGGCGACGCCACACCGATAACAACTTCTGGCTGAGCTACAAAGAGCTGGCTGAGCAGCTTATCCCCTATGTCAAAGAGATGGGCTTTACCCATATCGAGCTGCTGCCGATTAATGAGCATCCGTTTGACGGCAGCTGGGGTTATCAGCCGCTGGGCATGTATGCGCCGACGCGGCGCTTCGGCACGCGCGATGAGTTCCGTCAGTTTATTGCAGCGGCACATGAGGCGGGTATCAACGTACTGCTGGACTGGGTACCGGGCCATTTTCCTGACGACGACTTCGGTCTGGCGAAATTTGACGGCACTGAACTCTATGAGCACAGCGATCCGCGCGAAGGGTATCATCAGGACTGGAATACGCTGATCTATAACTTTGGCCGGCGTGAAGTCAGCAACTATCTCTCCGGTAACGCGCTTTACTGGCTGGAGCGGTTTGGCATTGACGGCCTGCGCGTGGATGCGGTGGCTTCAATGATCTACCGCGACTACAGCCGTAAAGCGGGCGAGTGGATCCCGAATCATCTGGGCGGGCGCGAAAATCTGGAAGCGATTGCATTTCTGCGTCATACCAACCAGACGCTGGGCACGGCGGTACCTGGCAGCATCACCGTGGCGGAAGAGTCAACCGACTTCCCTGGCGTCACGCGCCCGAGCGAAAATGAAGGGCTGGGCTTCTGGTTTAAGTGGAACCTGGGCTGGATGCACGACACCCTCGACTACATGAAGCTCGACCCGGTACATCGCCGCTATCATCACAATCTGATGACATTTGGCATGGCCTACAACTACAGCGAAAACTTCGTGCTGCCGCTCTCCCATGACGAAGTGGTGCACGGCAAGCGCTCTATTCTCGATCGCATGCCGGGTGACGCCTGGCAGAAGTTCGCTAACCTGCGCGCCTACTACGGCTGGATGTGGGCGTTTCCGGGTAAAAAGCTGCAGTTTATGGGCAATGAGTTTGCTCAGGGGCGCGAGTGGAACCATGACGTCAGCCTCGACTGGCACCTGCTGGAAGGCGATGACAACTGGCATCACGGCGTGCAGCGTCTGGTACGCGATCTCAACCACACCTATCGCCACTATGCGCCACTTTATCAGCTCGACTTTGATCCGCAGGGCTTTGAGTGGCTGGTAGTGGATGACCACGATAACTCGGTGTTTGTCTTTGTACGCCGCGACCGCGAAGGCAATGAGATCATTGTTGCCAGCAACTTTACGCCGGTCACGCGCCAGGATTACCGTTTTGGCGTCAATCAGGCGGGCAGCTGGCGCGAAGTGCTGAATACCGATCAGCACGACTATCACGGCAGCGACGTGCGTAACCACAGCATCGCCCGCACCGACGAGATTGCCAGCCACGGCCGCGCGCAGTCGCTGAGTCTGACCCTGCCACCGCTGTCGACCATCTGGCTGGTGCGGGAGGCGGACTGATGATCGAAGCGGGCCAGCCTGCGCCGCACGGGGCCCGCTATGATGGACGCGGCGTCAACTTCACGCTCTTCTCGCGTCACGCAGAGAAGGTGGAGCTCTGCCTGTTCAGCTGTGAAGGAGAGGAGCAGCGTCTGACGCTGCCCGCCCGCAGCGGCGATATCTGGCACGGCTATATTGCCGGGCTGAAGCCGGGTCAGCGCTACGGCTATCGCGTTTATGGTCCGTGGGATCCGCAGCGGGGACACCGTTTTAATCCGGCTAAACTGCTGGTGGACCCCTGCGCCAAAGCCGTTACCGGCAGCGTTGCGGATGACGCCGCGCTGTATGGCGGCATCGCGCAGCCTGACAGTCAGGACAGCGCCGGCTGCATGCCCAAATCGCTGGTTATCGCTGAAGACTTTGACTGGGAAGACGATCGGCCACCGCGTACGCCCTGGGGCAAAACGGTCATTTACGAAGCGCACGTGCGCGGTCTGACGCAGCTGCATCCGGAAATTCCTGAAACGCTGCGCGGGACGTATGCGGCGCTCGGCCACCCTGCTATGGTGAAGTACCTGCGCGACCTCGGCATTACCGCGCTGGAGCTGCTGCCGGTGGCGGCGTTTGCCAGCGAGCCGCGGCTGCAGCGGACAGGGCTGCAAAACTACTGGGGCTACAACCCCTACGCGCTCTGGGCGGTACACCCGGATTATGCGTCAGGGGAAGCGGGCGTCACAGCGCTGCAGGAGTTTCAGCAGGCGGTGAAAACGCTGCACGCAGCAGGTATTGAAGTGATCCTGGACGTGGTCTTTAACCACTCCGCAGAGCTGGAAGAGATTGGCCCGACGCTGTCGCTGCGCGGGGTGGATAACGCCAGCTACTACTGGCTTGATGAGCAGGGGAATTACCAGAACTGGACCGGCTGCGGCAACACGCTAAATCTCAGCGATCCGCAGGTGGTGGCGTGGGCGCTGGAAGCGCTGCGATACTGGGTACAGCACTGTCACGTTGATGGCTTTCGCTTTGATCTCGCCAGCGTGCTGGGGCGTACGCCGGACTTTTGCGCTGAAGCACCGCTGCTGGCGGCGATTCGCGCCTGTCCGGTTCTGTCGCAGGTCAAGCTGATTGCTGAGCCGTGGGATATCGGCGAAAACGGCTATCAGGTGGGCCGGTTTCCGCCAGGCTTTGCCGAATGGAACGACCATTTTCGCGACGCCGCACGCCGCTACTGGCTGCATGGCGAACTGAACAACGGCGAGCTGGCGCGTCGGTTTGCCGCCTCAGCCGATCTGTTTCAGCAGGCAGGGCGCCGGCCGCACGCCAGCATTAATTTTATTACCGCGCATGATGGCTTCACGCTGCGCGACCTGGTGAGCTATAACCATAAACATAATCAGGCTAACGGCGAGGATAACCGCGACGGCAGCAGTGACAACTTCAGTCATAACCACGGGCATGAAGGGCTGAAAGCGAATCCGGATGTCCTGCAGCGGCGGCGGCACAGCGCGCATGCGCTGCTGACCACGCTGCTGCTGGCACAGGGCACGCCGATGCTGCTGGCGGGCGATGAGCGCGGCCAGAGCCAGTATGGCAACAACAACGCCTACTGTCAGAATAACCTGCTGACGTGGCTCAACTGGCAGCAGGATGATGAAGGACTGGTCGACTTTACTGCGGCGCTGATCCAGCTGCGCCAGCGCATTCCGGCGCTGACGGCAGACTGCTGGTGGCAGGAAGGTGATGGTCAGGTGCAGTGGTTCAATGCCAGCGGCAAACCACTGGAACCAGAAGAGTGGGAGCGGGGTGCGCATCAGATGCAAATCCTGCTGTCGGATCGCTGGCTGATAACAATAAATGCAACAGATGCAATCAGTGACCTAGCCTTACCAGACGGAGAATGGCATGCCATACCTCCTTTCGCCGGGGAAGATAATCCCATTTTGACAACTGTCTGGCACGGGCCCGCACGCGGCGTGTGTGTGTTCCTAAAGCAATCATAAGGAGTCAGACATGGTGAAGTTAGACAGAAACGATCCTCTGATGCTGGCGCGCCAGCTCCCTACCCAGACAGTTGCCCTGATCCTTGCTGGCGGACGCGGCACGCGTCTGAAAGATCTGACCGCAAAACGCGCGAAGCCTGCCGTTCACTTTGGCGGCAAGTTTCGTATCATCGACTTTGCCCTTTCCAACTGCATTAACTCAGGCATCCGGCGCATTGGCGTTATTACCCAGTATCAGTCGCATACGCTGACGCAGCATATTCAGCGCGGATGGTCACTGTTTAACGAAGAGATGAATGAGTTTGTCGATTTGCTGCCCGCTCAGCAGCGCGCCGCGACGGAGTACTGGTATCGCGGCACTGCCGATGCGGTGACGCAGAACCTCGATATTATCCGGCGCTATAACGCACAGTACATCGTGATCCTTGCTGGCGATCACATCTACAAAATGGACTACTCGCGTATGCTGCTCGACCACGCTGAACGCGGGGCGAAGTGCACTATCGCCTGTCTGCCGGTTCCGCTGGCGGAAGCGACCGCCTTTGGCGTGATGGCGGTAGATGCTGACAACAACGTGGTCGATTTTGTTGAAAAACCCGCGACTCCTCCCGCTATGCCTGGCGACGCAGATAAGGCGCTGGCAAGTATGGGTATCTATGTTTTCAATGCCGACTATCTTTATCAGTTACTGGAAGAAGATTTGCTGGTAGAGAACTCCAGCCACGACTTTGGCAAAGATCTGCTGCCAAAAATTGTGGCGAGCGGTGAGGCGTATGCACATTCATTCACGCTCTCCTGCGTGCAGAACGATGAGAATGCAGAACCCTACTGGCGTGATGTAGGTACGCTGGAGGCCTACTGGCGTGCGAATCTTGATCTGGCATCCGTGACGCCAGAGCTGGATATGTATGACCATGAATGGCCCATCCGGACCCATATGGAGCCACTGCCGCCGGCTAAATTTGTGCAGGATCGCTCCGGCAGTCATGGCATGACCATGAACTCGCTGGTATCGGGCGGCTGTATTATTTCCGGCTCCGTAGTCGTGAATTCAGTGCTGTTTCCGCGCGTGCGCGTAAACTCATTTTGCAATATTGATTCAGCGGTGCTGCTACCGGATGTTGTGGTAGGCCGTTCGTGCCGGCTTCGCCGCTGTGTAATTGACCGTGCCTGCGCAATCCCGGAGGGCATGGTGATTGGAGAGAATCCGGATGAAGACAGCCGGCGTTTTTACCGATCGGAAGAGGGCATCGTACTGGTGACGCGCGCCATGCTGGCCAGGCTGGCCACCGCGGGTCAGTGAGTGGCGACAAGCATACAAAAAAACCGCCGCGTGGAACGCGCGCGATAACATAATAGGGGTTCAGGATGCAGGTTTTACATGTCTGTTCAGAGCTTTTTCCGCTGCTGAAAACGGGCGGGCTGGCTGATGTCGTCGGCGCATTACCGCAGGCGCAAATAGCCGATGGTACGGATACGCGGGTACTGATCCCGGCGTTTCCGGATCTGCGTAAAGGAATTCCTGATACTGACGTGGTGGCGGAGCTGCAAACTTTTGCCGGGCCCGTGCGCCTGCTGTTCGGGCAGTACAACGGTGTCGGTATTTATCTGATTGATGCGCCAGGACTGTATGACCGTCCCGGCAGCCCCTACCACGACACGTCGCAGTTCGCATACGTAGACAACTATCTGCGTTTCGCACTGCTGGGCTGGATGGGTGCCGAGCTGGCCAGCGGAGTAGATGGCCTGTGGCGTCCGCAGATTGTGCACGCGCATGACTGGCATGCCGGTCTGACCTGCGCCTATATCGCCGCGCGCGGCAATCCGGCTAAAACGGTCTTTACCGTACACAACCTTGCCTATCAGGGGCTGTTTAACGCCCGGCATCTGGATGAGATTCAGATCCCGCGCGAATATTTTGGCATGCATGGCCTGGAGTTTTACGGCCAGATCTCTTACCTCAAGGCTGGTCTGTTCTTTGCCGATCACATCACGGCGGTCAGTCCGACCTACGCGCTGGAGATCACCCGACCGGAGTTTGGTTATGGCATGGAAGCGCTGCTGGAGCAGCGTCTGCGTGAAGGTCGTCTGAGCGGTATTCTCAACGGTGTGGATCCGGGCATCTGGGATCCGGCTCATGACCTGCTGCTGACCGCCCGTTATGACCGCGAAACCCTGGAAAGCAAAGCGGAAAACAAACGTCAGCTGCAGATCGCCATGGGACTGAAGGTCGACGATAAAGTGCCGATTTTCTGCGTCATCAGCCGGCTGACAAAACAGAAAGGGCTCGATCTGGTGCTGGAAGCGCTGCCGGGTCTGCTGGCGCAGGGCGGGCAGCTGGTGCTGCTGGGTCAGGGCGACGCCGAACTGCAGCAGGGTTTCCTTGCGGCCGCGGCGGAACACCCCGGCAGCGTAGGCGTGCAGATTGGCTATCACGAAGCGTTCTCACACCGCATTGTTGGCGGTGCCGATGTGATTATGGTTCCCAGCCGCTTTGAACCCTGCGGGCTGACGCAGCTCTATGGCCTGAAATATGGCACGCTGCCGCTGGTGCGTCGTACCGGTGGCCTGGCCGATACCGTACAGGATAGCTCTCTGGAGAACCTGGCGGATGGTGTTGCCAGCGGCTTCAGTTTTGAAGACAGCAATGCCTGGTCACTGCTGCGGGCTATTCGTCGCGCCTTTGTACTCTGGTCACGGCCTTCACTGTGGCGCTATGTTCAGCGCCAGGCCATGGCGATGGATTTCAGCTGGCAGGTGGCTGCGCAGGCCTACCGCGATCTTTATCAACGTATGCTGTAATTGAGAGATTGGGAGTCCGGATATGAATGCACCTTTCACCTACGCCTCACCCACGCTGACGGTTGAAGCGCTGAAGCACTCAATCGCCTATAAGCTGATGTTTACGATTGGCAAAGATCCTTCAATCGCGAATAAACACGAGTGGCTGAACGCCTCGCTGCTCGCGGTGCGCGACCGTATGGTGGAGCGCTGGCTGCGTTCCAGCCGTGCGCAGCTGTCGCAGGATGTGCGTCAGGTTTACTACCTATCGATGGAGTTCCTGATGGGCCGCACGCTGGGCAATGCGCTGCTGGCGATGGGCATTTATGACGATCTCAATCAGGCGCTGGATGAGATGGGACTCAATCTCAGCGAACTGATGGAAGAGGAGAACGATCCCGGACTCGGCAACGGCGGCCTTGGTCGTCTGGCCGCCTGCTTTTTAGATTCGCTGGCAACGTTAGGCCTGCCGGGACGCGGTTACGGCATCCGCTATGACTACGGTATGTTCCGGCAGAACATTGTCGATGGCCAGCAGCGTGAGTCGCCGGACTACTGGCTGGAGTATGGCAATCCGTGGGAATTTCAGCGCCATAATACCCGCTATAAAGTGCGTTTCGGCGGTCGTCTGCAGCATGAGGGCGCGCGCGTTCGCTGGATTGAAACAGAAGAGATTGTCGCGATGGCGTACGATCAAATCATTCCCGGTTTTGACACCGATGCCACCAATACCCTGCGGCTGTGGGGGGCGCAGGCGAGCAATGAGATCAATCTCGGCAAGTTTAACCAGGGCGACTACTTTGCGGCCGTCGAGGACAAAAATCATTCCGAGAACGTTTCGCGGGTTCTCTATCCGGATGATTCAACCTACTCAGGACGCGAGCTGCGGCTGCGTCAGGAGTACTTTCTTGTCTCCTCTACGGTGCAGGATATTCTGCATCGCCACTGGAAAATGCATGAAACCTGGGACAACCTTGCTGACAAAGTCGCTATCCATTTGAACGACACGCATCCGGTTCTGGCGATCCCGGAGCTGATGCGGCTGCTGATTGATGAGTATAAATTCAGCTGGGATGACGCGTTTGAAGTCACCTGTCAGATCTTCTCCTATACCAACCATACGCTGATGAGCGAGGCGCTGGAGACCTGGCCGGTAGATATGATCGGCAAAATTTTGCCGCGTCACCTGAGTATTATTTTCGAGATCAACGATTACTTCCTGAAGACGATTCAGGAGCACTATCCCGACGACTGGGATCTGATGTCGCGCATCTCGATTATCGATGAGAATGATGGCCGCCGCATCCGTATGGCGTGGCTGGCGGTGGTGGTGAGTCACAAAGTAAACGGCGTCTCTGAGCTGCACTCCAATTTGATGGTGCAGTCGCTGTTTGCCGACTTTGCCCGGCTCTTTCCGGGACGTTTCTGCAACAAGACCAACGGCGTGACGCCGCGTCGCTGGCTGGCGCTGGCGAATCCGGCGCTCTCCGGCGTGCTGGATGAAACCATTGGCCGCACCTGGCGCACCGATCTGTCACAGCTCAGCGAGCTGCAGCCGCATATCGACTACCCGGCGTTTATTCGCCAGGTTGCCGATGCCAAATTTGCCAACAAGCAGCGGCTGGCGGCATGGGTCGCCAAGAATATGGATATCGTGCTCAATCCGCACGCGCTGTTCGATGTACAGATCAAGCGTATTCACGAGTACAAACGGCAGCTGCTTAACGTGCTGCATGTGATCACCCGCTATAACCGGATCAAAGCCGATCCCGATGCCAGCTGGGTGCCGCGCGTAAATATTTTTGCCGGTAAAGCCGCCTCGGCCTACTACGTGGCAAAACACATTATCCATCTGATCAACGATGTGGCTGACGTGATCAACAACGATCCGCAGGTAAAGAACAAGCTGAAAGTGGTGTTTATTCCTAACTACGGCGTCAGCCTCGCGCAGATCATCATTCCGGCGGCCGATCTTTCCGAGCAGATCTCCACGGCGGGTACTGAGGCCTCCGGCACCAGTAACATGAAGTTTGCGCTAAACGGCGCGCTGACCATCGGCACGCTGGATGGCGCAAACGTGGAGATGCGCGAGCACGTGGGCGCAGAGAACATCTTTATCTTCGGCAACACCACGCCGCAGGTTGAGCAGCTGCGCAAAGAGGGCTACAACCCGCGCAAATACTTTGAGGAAGATGCTGAGCTGCACCAAGTGCTGACGCAGATTGCCACCGGCGTGTTCAGTCCGCAGGAGCCTGGACGGTATCGCAACCTGTTTGATGCGCTGGTTAACTTTGGTGACCACTATCAGCTGCTGGCGGATTACCGCAGCTATGTGGATACGCAGGATAAAGTGGATAAGCTTTACCGGCAGCCGGATGAGTGGCAGCGGCGTGCAGCGCTGAATATCGCCGGTATGGGCTACTTCTCGTCAGATCGCACCATTCAGGAGTATGCGGATGAGATCTGGCATATTTCGCCGGTGCGGTTATAAAAAAGGTCGCCATGAATGGCGACCCTGCAAAATATGGCCCGATGCGCATTAATGCGCATCGGGTAACGGCTTACTTCAGCGTAATGCTCTTCACAATGCTGTCTGCATCGCTCTGCGCCTGCTGCTGATTCTCTGCCGGCAGGGTGATCTGCAGCGTCAGCAGCTGGTTATCGACTTTTGCCAGCACCACCGTTGACCACGATGTCTGGTTGTTAGCGGAAATCACCGTATCCAGCTGCTGTGCCGGCTGGTCTTTCAGCGTTACCGCTTTATTCGACACCACCTGCAGCTGCGGATCGCGATTGCGCTGCTGCTGCTCCAGACGTTTTGAGAGCGTCTCAAGTGAGTCACTGGTCGGGTCGCCGGCAATCACGATAATGGCGCGCTGGCCGGTTTCATTAGCGTAGACGTGCATATTGGTGGATTCAGAGCCGAGTTTACCGCTCTTATCAGACATGCCCGCAGGCAGCGTAAAGCTCAGTTTCCCTTCCATCAGATTCACCGTCTGAGCGGACTGGCTGACGCTGGTACCGCTGTTGTCAGCAGCATCCTCTTTTTTCTGATCGCACGCCGCCAGGCCCAGCACCAGCAGGCCGATACCTGCATACTTCACTACGTTGCGCATTCTGTTCCCTTTTACAATTGCAGTCTGGCTTATACAAACGGAATCGGCGGTCAAAAGCAACCGCCGATGTGTCAGGAAATCTTAGCGCACCGCGCCATTTCGTCTATGGCACATTAGCCGAAATTGATCTGGCGGGCCTGATGCCGTTCCGCCATGCGCTTCAGGGCGGCATTCAGCAGCAGGCCGTAGGCGGGCAGGAAGAAGATCAGGCAGATCAGCACTTTGAAGCTGTAGTCCACCAAGGCAATCTCGACCCAGTGCGCTGCCATGAAGGGATCCTGGCTCTTATAAAAAGCGATAAAGAAAAAGGCCAGCGTATCGCTGACGTTGCCGAGAAACATGGCGCAGGCTGGCGCTATCCACCACTGCGGCAGCTGGCGCAGACGGTTAAAGACGTGAACGTCAAGGATTTGACCCAGCGCATAGGCCATAAAGCTGGCGCAGGCGATACGGGCGACAAACAGATTGACCTGTTGCAGCGACGCCCAGCCCTGCCATGCCCCCTGATAAAAGAGGCAGGAGATAGCGTACGAGATAAATAGCGCCGGGATCATCACCGCGAGAATAATGCGTCGCGCGAGCGGGGCGCCAAAAATACGCACGGTCAGGTCGGTTGCGAGAAAAATAAAGGGAAAGCTAAACGCACCCCAGGTGGTATGAAAACCGAAAATAGCGACCGGCAGCTGAACCAGATAATTGCTGGAGGTGATCACCAGCAGATGAAACAGCGACAGCCAGAAAAGGGCGTGCATGCGCTGACGCGCAGAAAAAGCGATCATATTGAGCCTTTTTTAACAATGGGGTGAGGGAACCCATCCCTTCATCGTTCGCATTTTTGCTGCGCTGGCTGCGCGTGCCAAAAGACTAACGATTTTGGGGACTAAGCAACGGTATTGAAAAATCGGACGGCATCTTAACCCGTTGCGCAATTTATGCAACGGTTAATTTTAACGCAATCGTTGTCGCCTTGCGCTGCGGAAATGGCGAGCTAGAATGAGCATCCCTGTTTACTGACCGATAAGAGAATCATGAGCGATCCTTTCTCCGCACCCGACCACACGCTGGACGCGCTGGGCCTGCGCTGCCCTGAACCCGTGATGATGGTACGCAAGACGGTACGCACGATGCAGGCGGGTGAAACGCTGCTGATTATTGCCGACGATCCGGCGACTACGCGCGATATCCCCGGCTTCTGCCGCTTTATGGATCACGATTTACTGGCACAGCAGACCGAAGCGCTGCCGTACCAGTATCTGATCAGGAAAGGCGCGGAGGCCTGACGGGGGGCTGGCGCAGCAGACGCAGAGCGTTTGCGGTCACCAGCGCCGTAGCGCCCGAATCGGCCAGCACTGCCAGCCACAAGCCGGTTAAGCCGAGCAGCGTCGTGAGCAGAAACAGCGCCTTCAGCCCCAGCGCCAGCGTAATATTCTGCAGCACGATGGCGCGGGCGCGCCGCGCCAGCGCGACGGTCTGCGGCAGAAGGGTCAGGCGGTTCTGCGTCAGCGCAGCGTCGGCCGTTTCCAGCGCCACGTCGGTGCCGCTGCCCATAGCAATCCCGATAGCCGCCGCTTTCATCGCTGGCGCATCATTAATGCCGTCACCTACCATAGCCAGCGGCTGCTGCTGGCTCAGCGCGCGTACGGCACTGACTTTGTCTGCCGGCAGCAAACCCGCCCGATATTCAATATTAAGTTCTGCCGCTATGGCGGCGGCCGCACGCGGGTTATCACCGGTCAGCATGACGCTGGCGATCCCCGCGGCTCTGAGTTGATCGATAGCCGCCGCAGCCTCTTCACGCAGCCGATCCTGCAGCGCCAGCAGCCCCAGCGGCCGATCTGCCTGCAGCAGGATCACCACCGTGTTGCCCTCGCGCTCGTACTCCATCACACGCTGCCGCTGCTGATCGCTCAATCCCGGCGCGGCACGCGGTGTCAGCAGCTGATAAGGGACGCCGTCGATGCTCGCGCGAATACCGCTGCCCGCCAGCGCCTGCTGCTGTTGCGCATCCGGCAGAGTCAGCTGCCGTTTCGCGGCTTCTGCGATAATCGCCTGCGCCAGCGGGTGCCCGGACCCGCGCTCTGCCGCCGCCGCGAGGCGCAGCAGCGCCGCTTCGTCAGTCTGACCGAAAGCGTGGATCGCCGTAACCTGCGGTTTACCCAGGGTCAGCGTGCCGGTTTTGTCGAAGGCGATAACCTGCACGCGGCTCAGCTGCTCCAGCGCGGCGCCGCCTTTAAGCAGCACGCCCTGACGCGCGGCAGAGGCCAGCGCTGAAGTCACCGCCGCCGGCGTTGAGATCACCAGCGCGCAGGGGCAGCCAATCAGCAGCAGCGTCAGCCCTTTATAGATCCACGGCTGCCACTCTCCCAGGCCAGAGAGCGGCGGGACCACCATCACCAGTAGCGCCAGCAGCATAATGGCCGGCGTATAGATGCGGCTAAAGCGATCGATAAAGCGTTCTGCCGGTGCGCGATGGCTCTCCGCTTCATCAATGAGCTGCAGGATACGATCGATAGCGCTCTCTCCCGGCAGAGAGGTCACTTTTATCTGCACCAGCCGATCAACGCTGGTGGCGCCCGCCATCAGCCGATCGCCGGGCTGATGGCTCACCGGCAGGGACTCACCGGTTAATGCGCTTTCATCAAAGCTGGCGCTGAACTGCAGCAGCTCGCCATCAACCGGCAGGCGGCCGCCGGCGGCAACTTCAATAATGTCGCCCGGCTGCAGCGCCGCCAGCGGGATCGCAACGCGCTGCGCGCCCTGCAGCCGTGTCGCACGCTCCGGACGCAGCGCCATCAGAGCGGTCACACCGCGTCGCGCCTGCGCTGCGGCCCAGGCCTCAAGCCGCTCACCGATTAAAAACAGCAGCAGCACCATCGCAGCTTCGGCATGAGCGCCCGTTACCAGCGCGCCGGCTGCCGCCGCCGTCATCAGCGTTTCGATTGAGAAAGGCGAGCCGCTGCGGATCCGCTGCCAGGCGCTGTGCGCGACCGGCAGGAGACCGGCCAGCGCGGTCGCAACAAACAGGCGATCGCCCCAGATCGGTGACTGCTGACTTATCAGCCAGCTCGTCAGCATCAGCAGTGCCAGCAGCAGCAGCGCGGCGCGATCGCGCCAGCATGAAGTCGCTGGCGGGGGAGCGGGGGCATCAGCGGCGTGCAGCCTGAAGCCCGCCTGTTTTACCGCCTGTTCTATAGCGGCCTGCATGGCAGCGGGAGCGCAGACTTCCAGCTTTTCACTGGCAAAAATCACGCGCGCCTGCGTGACCTGCGGCAACTTTTGCACGGCGGTTTCGATAGTGCGCGCGCAGCCCGGGCAGTCCATCCCGGTAATTCGCCAGCGCAGTGCAGGCAGCCCGTTAGCAAAGTCTCTGTTTTCATCCGCGTCAGCTGACGCCGCGCTTCCGGCACAGCAGGCGGTGCCGGTTGTGACGGGCGTGGTCAGACGGGTGAAGCGGGCCGCGGGCAGGGGGCGCACGGCAGCGTGTGGCCGCAGTTTGCTGCCCGGCCGGTCACAGCCGCAGGGGGAAATCTGTTGATGCATGGAGCCTCCGGTATCAGTAACGGGCAGCTGCCCGTTACTGAAGGCTACACTCTGGAGTCAGCTCCAGAGTCAAGCCCGGAATGGCCGGATTATCAGGAGAGCCAGAGTGAACGCACGATCATAAAATGACCGGCAAAATAGCAGGCGGCGACAATGGCGCTGTCAGCGCTGAAGCGGCGGCGATAGTGTGAAATAAACCAGATAATATTGGCCAGCAGCAGCAGGCCCGCACCAATCAGCAGCGAGAAACTGTAGTCGGTCGGACGGAAAAAGTAGTTTTCAGCCGCCATCCAGTTCATCACCAGCGTCATGCCAATCAGGGTACAGATGGGCCAGCGCAGCTCCTCCAGCCGCGTCCAGAGCAGCGCAATGACCGCAACGCCGATAATCAGAAACGTCAGCGGAATAGGCCAGTAGAAGCTCATGGTCATATGGGCGGTAAAACTGATGGTGTAGAGCAGATGCGAAAGGAAAAACGCGCCCAGCGCATAAAGCATTTGCTGTCGGGGCAGCAGCATCAGCGCATCGCCTGCCAGCGTGGCAATCAGTCCGGCAAGGATCAGATAGTCAGTGGTATTCACAGCCGGTGCCTGCCAGGCCCAGGCAACCAGCAGCAGCAGGGTAACAGGTTTAAACAGCCAGCGTTGCCACTGCGGACCGCGATAGGAGGCATCCACATAAAGCCAGCCGGAAAAAAGTACTGCAAGGAAAGACCAAAGCATTTTTTCTCCCTTTTGTAGACCAGATGTCCACACTGTTGAAATATCCCAGACTCTCTTTGAGTTTAAGTTACCGCTGGCAAATGTGACAATCGGGCAACTCTGGTTGTATGCTTTAGCTTCTTTTTTAATGATCAAATGAAGTGAAGTGCGAGCAAAAACATGAGCAAACCACCGCTAATCTTTTTTATCGTCCTGGCGATTATCGCCATTCTGGCGACCCGGCAGTTTATCAAGCAGCGGCGGGAAGCTGCGGTTAACGACGCCTCCCCGGTACGATCGCTGACCGTGCAGGTAAAAACCAAGCGTGAATATCCGGCACCGAATCGTCGTTCGCGTCAGCGCGAAGAGATTGCCGGTGAAGAGATGAAATATGAAGCCTGGTTTCATCCGCTGAACGGGGCGAGCGACATTAAAACCGCGGTCAGCGCCAGCGATTATCACCAGATGGATAAGGGCGTAAAAGGCGAGCTGAAGATGCAGGGCAGCCGTTTTGTCAGCTTTACCCCCGCGCGCTGAAACCGGAGCGCCGGCAAAGGTGCCCCGGTTAGCGCCGGATCACATCTTCGGATAGTGCTTTTTCTGCCAGGCGAGCAGCTCAAATACCCCGAAAAAGAAAATCTTAGCCTGCGTGGCGCCGCTCAGCTTCGGCGCCTCTTTGGGCTGGGTGGCGCGCAGCAGCACCAGCTGCAGTCCATGCATAATCACCATGAAAAACAGGGCGACATGCACAAAATAGCGCAGCGGTGTGGGGAAAGGGTGCACCAGATTAAGCAGCAGAAAAGCCCAGACGCAAATCATCAGTAACCGTCCCAGATTAAGCCACATCATGCGCCTCCTGTTGGCGTTGATAGAGTCGATAGGCGACCTGACCGGCGATCTTCTCCCGGTAAAGCAGCCAGCTGGCGGGCACGTCAGGCGCCCCCTGTTCCACTTCACTTTCCACGTAAATCAGCGCGTCTGCGCTCAGCCACTGATTGCGCTCCAGCAGCGCCAGCGTCTCCGCCAGCAACCCTTTGCGAAAGGGCGGATCGACAAATACGATATCAAAAGCTTCGCCAGGCTGCGCCAGCCACTGCAGCGCGCTGGTCTGCACCACCGTCGCCTGCGTGGCGCGCAGCGTGTCGACATTGCGCGACAGCTGCTGCGCTACGCTGCGCTCCAGCTCCAGCAGCGTGACTGAACCCGCATAGCGCGACAGCGCTTCGAGACCCAGCGCGCCGCTGCCGGCGAAGCAGTCGAGGCAGCGCGCCTGCGGAAGATCGGGCGCCAGCCAGTTAAACAGGGTTTCGCGTACGCGATCGGTCGTGGGGCGCAGGCCTGCGCTATCCGGCACCGGAAGTTTACGGCCGCGCCACTGGCCGCCAATGA
Organism: Pantoea sp. Acro-807; assembly: GCF_011752675.1. Lineage (NCBI taxonomy): Bacteria > Pseudomonadati > Pseudomonadota > Gammaproteobacteria > Enterobacterales > Erwiniaceae > Pantoea > Pantoea sp. Acro-807. Next base: position 34,674 of record NZ_VWXE01000005.1, read on the forward strand.
TGCGGATCTGGCCAGCGCCGCCGCCGCTGCGGGGTGATTTACTCATTTTGCTCACAACTCGTCATAATTTGTTGCGTAGTTTAACGGGCGCGACAGGCAGAAGAAACGTAAAAAAGGGTGCTGTGGTGCGGTGGCCGGAAAGTGTTAGACTATTGAACGATACAAGCGTGCGTAATTCGCTGATTTTACGCCGCAGAAAGCTAAAAAACTGAATTTATATCCCCTGGGGACAGCGTGCTACCGGGAATAAGCCATCGAGGAGTGTAGTTACACAATGGCAAAAGAGAAAAAACGCGGCTTTTTTTCCTGGCTGGGATTAGGCAAGGAAGAGCAGGCACCCGCCCCGGCTGAAGAGCAGGTAAAAGAGCAGCCTGCAGAGGAGGCTCAGCCCGCTGCCGCTGAAGAGAGTGCGTCAGAGCGTGCCGAAGCGCAGGCAGCAGAAACCGTTGCGCTGACGGAGCAACTGGCGAAAGAGCAGGCGGCAGCAGATCAGGCAGCCCGGCATGCGCTGCCACCTGAAGAGGCCATCATCACCGCGCAGCCGGAGGAGATCCTGCCGGAAGAGGAGTCTGAACTGGCGCCGCTGCCGGTCAATGAAGAGATCCTGCCGGAAGAGGAGCCTGAGCTGGCGCCGCTGCCGGTTAATGAAGAGATCCTGCCGGAAGAGGAGCCTGAACGGGCGCCGCTGCCGGTTGCTGAAGAGACCCTGCCGCAAGAAGAACCTGAACTGGCGCCGCTGCCGGAAGAGATACCGGCTGCCACTGCCGGGGAGCCACCGCTGACAGCCGCCGTCGCGCCGGAACCGGTTCTGCCCGGCGATGAAAGCCAGCTGGCGGAAGCGGAACCTCTGGCAGATGAGGATGCGCCGCTCAGCGATGAAGAGCTGGAGGCACTGGCGCTGGCGGAAACCTACGCTGAAGACGCCGCTGCAGACTCTGCAGACACCGTAAGCGATCTTCCGCTGGCGGCCGCGCCTATTGTGGCGCAGGAGCAGGAGCGCCCGACTAAAGAGGGCTTTTTTGCGCGCCTCAAGCGCAGCCTGGTTAAAACGCGCACCAACCTTGGCTCAGGTTTTATCAGCCTGTTTCGCGGTAAAAAGATTGATGACGACCTGTTTGACGAGCTGGAAGAGCAGCTGCTGATTGCGGATGTGGGCGTGGAAACTACTCGCCGGATTATCACCAGCCTGACTCAGCAGGCGAGCCGCAAACAGCTGCGCGATGCTGAAGCGCTCTATGGTCTGCTGAAGGCGGAAATGGCCGGCATTCTCGATAAAGTCGATGCGCCGCTGGATGTCAGTGGCAAAACGCCGTTTGTGATCCTGATGGTCGGCGTAAACGGCGTCGGCAAAACCACCACTATCGGTAAACTAGCGCGCCAGTATCAGGCGGAAGGCAAATCGGTGATGCTGGCTGCCGGCGATACCTTCCGTGCCGCTGCGGTCGAGCAGCTGCAGGTGTGGGGAGAGCGCAATCATATTCCGGTTGTGGCACAGCATACCGGTGCGGATTCCGCCTCGGTGATTTTCGATGCTATTCAGGCGGCGAAGTCGCGCAATGTGGATGTGTTAATTGCGGATACCGCTGGTCGCCTGCAGAACAAATCGCACCTGATGGAAGAGCTGAAAAAAATCACCCGCGTGATGAAGAAGCTGGATGAGGATGCGCCGCATGAAGTGATGCTGACGTTAGATGCCAGCACCGGACAGAATGCGGTGAGTCAGGCAAAACTGTTTAATGAAGCGGTAGGGCTGACCGGTATCGCCCTGACCAAGCTGGACGGCACGGCGAAGGGGGGCGTTATCTTCTCCATTGCCGATCAGTTCGGCATTCCTATTCGCTATATCGGTGTCGGAGAAGGCATCGAAGATTTACGGCCATTTAAGGCCGAAGACTTTATTGAGGCACTGTTTGCCCGAGAGGAATGATTGGCATGATTCGCTTTGAAGAAGTCAGTAAGGCTTATCTTGGAGGGCGCCAGGCGCTGCAGGGCGTTGATTTTCATCTGCGTCCCGGCGAGATGTCCTTCCTGACCGGACACTCCGGCGCGGGTAAAAGTACCCTGCTGAAGCTGATTTGCGGCATTGAGCGTCCGAGCGCCGGACAGATCTGGTTCAGCGGGCACGATATCTCCCGCCTGCGTCACAGCGAAGTGCCGTTTCTGCGGCGCCAGATTGGCATGATTTTCCAGGATCACCATCTGCTGATGGATCGCTCTGTCTATGACAATGTGGCTATCCCGCTGATTATTTCCGGCGCCAGCGGCGAAGATATCCGCCGTCGTGTTTCAGCGGCCCTGGATAAAGTCGGCCTGCTCGACAAAGCGAAAAGTTACCCGATTCAGCTCTCCGGCGGTGAACAGCAGCGCGTGGGTATTGCGCGCGCGGTGGTTAATAAACCCGCCGTACTGCTGGCAGATGAACCCACCGGTAACCTCGATAATGCGCTGTCAGAAGATATCCTGCGCCTGTTTGAAGAGTTCAACCGGGTCGGGGTAACGGTACTGATGGCAACCCACGATCTGGGGCTGATCGCGCGGCGTAACTACCGCGTGATGACGCTGAATCAGGGACGTCTGCACGGAGGCCACGATGGTCAATAAACGCAACAAGCGCCCGGCGGCGGCCAGAGCGGCAAAGCAGCCTAAAACGCCGTCAAAGCGCAAAGCGCTAAAAGGTGGCTGGCAGGAGCAGTGGCGCTACGCCCTGCGCGGCACCCTGTCTGATATGTGGCGCCAGCCGCTGGCAACGCTGCTTACCGTTATGGTTATCGCGATTTCACTGACGCTGCCGAGCGTCTGTTACATGGTGTGGAAAAACGTCAGCCAGGCGGCCACCCAGTGGTATCCGGCGCCGCAGCTGACGGTCTATCTCGACAAGACGCTGGACGACAGTGCGGCAGAAAACGTCACCGCACAGCTTAAGCAGCTGGAAGGCGTCGACAGTGTGAACTACCTGACGCGCGACGAGGCGCAGAGTGAGTTTCGCAACTGGTCTGGTTTTGGCGGCGCGATGGATCTGCTGGAGCAGAATCCGCTGCCGGCGGTGGCCATCATCACGCCGAAGCTTAATTTCCAGAACTCAGACACTATGGCAAGCCTGCGCGATCGGGTGGCAAAAGTGCAGGGCGTGGATGAAGTACGGATGGATGACAGCTGGTTTGCCCGTCTGGCGGCGCTGACCGGTCTGGTCGGGCAGGTGGCCTCTATGATCGGTCTGCTGATGATTGTGGCAGTGTTCCTGGTGATTGGTAACAGCGTCCGGCTCAGCATCTTTGCCCGGCGTGACACCATCAACGTCCAGAAGCTGATTGGCGCAACGGATGGCTTTATCCTGCGGCCGTTCCTCTATGGCGGTGCGCTGCTCGGTTTTGCCGGTGCGCTGCTGTCGCTGGTGCTGTCTGAAGTGCTGGTGCTGCGACTGCAGTCGGTGGTGGCGCAGGTCGCGTCGGTGTTTGGCACCGCCTTTACGCTGGAAGGTTTTGCGTGGGACGAAGGCCTGCTGCTGCTGCTGATTGCCGCCATTATTGGCTGGATTGCTGCCTGGCTTGCCACTGTACAACATTTACGCCGATTTACGCCGCAGTAACCCATGGCAACGATTTTTTGATATACTCTTCCTCTGCCGCCAGCGATGCAGGCGCAGAGGAATGCTCCGATTTTCCCCGCTGTCACCTGTGTGTAAAATATTCACTGCTATAATTGAACTTGTGGATAACCCTGGCGTCTAATTAGCACAGATTGCTGTTGGTTTTCGCCTGACGTTGACATACTGTAGCGTCTGCGTAAGGACACGCGCAGCAACTCCATTGAATTTGTGAGGGTTTGAATGACCAAAGAAATGCAAACTTTAGCGATTGCTCCTCTGGGTAACCTGGAATCTTACGTTCGGGCTGCCAACAACTGGCCGGTATTGACGGCAGAAGAGGAAAAAGCACTGGCTGAGCGGCTGCATTACCAGGGCGATCTGGATGCAGCGAAAACGCTGATCCTGTCACACCTGCGCTTTGTTGTTCACATCGCACGTAACTATGCAGGTTATGGTCTGCCACAGGCGGATCTGATTCAGGAAGGCAACATCGGCCTGATGAAAGCGGTGCGCCGTTTTAATCCGGAAGTGGGCGTGCGCCTGGTCTCATTTGCAGTGCACTGGATCAAAGCAGAGATCCACGAGTACGTGCTGCGCAACTGGCGCATTGTCAAAGTCGCTACTACCAAAGCGCAGCGTAAGCTGTTCTTTAACCTGCGTAAAACCAAGCAGCGTCTGGGCTGGTTTAATCAGGATGAAGTTGACATGGTGGCGCGTGAACTCGGCGTCAGCACGAAAGATGTGCTGGAGATGGAGTCGCGTATGGCGGCACAGGACATGACCTTTGATATGTCCTCTGACGATGAGGCGGGCGACGGCAAGCCAATGGCTCCCGTACTCTACCTGCAGGATAAAACATCAGACTTCGCTGACGGTATCGAAGAGGATAACTGGGACGCCCACGCAGCGGATAAGCTGAGTGATGCGATGCTCAGCCTGGATGAACGCAGTCAGCATATCATCCGTGCCCGCTGGCTGGATGATGACAATAAAACCACGCTGCAGGAGCTGGCCGACCGCTATGGCGTTTCAGCGGAGCGCGTGCGTCAGCTGGAAAAGAATGCGATGAAAAAGCTGCGCATGGCGATTGAAGCCTGACAGTTCGCAGACGGTAATAAGGGCAACCTCAGGGTTGCCCTTTTTTATGTCCGCCATCCGGCCGCGTAACGCTACTCTGCCACTTTTACCCAGCCATCTGCCTGCGCGCGGAAGCCACACGCCTGCATAAACGCCGCCCGGATCCCCTGGTCAGCATAGCCATCATCCGCAATCCACCAGTGATCCTGCGAACCATTCTGCGCCAGAGTCTCCTCCAGTAAGTAACGCCCGACGCCGCGCCGGCGCGTAGCCTCACGGACTTCAAAGTGCGTGATTTTGCCGTGGGTACCGCGGATTTCCAGCTGCAGCGCGCCCAGCAGCCGATCGTTAAACCGCGCGGCATAGAGCCGCTGCGTATCACTCAATGTCTTTTCCAGCTGCGCAATATCCTGCTGTGGCCAGATTTTAGCGAGGTCGATGCGATCCTGCGGCGTAAGTGAAACGATACGCTGAATAGTGAGTTTCATAACCCGTACCTGTACTGGCAGAAAGGGCATAGTGTAGCGAATTTATACAGTCAGAGCGCTGTCACTTTTTTGCGATAAAAACAGGTCAAATGGCAGACACTTTGCCAGGATTGTGGAGTAAGCCCGCAACGATTGCCGAATAAGCCAGCATAACACGCTACCCTGGTGCACAAATTACGGCCATAACCTCCAGAGTATTATGCTGTTCAGGCCGCTCATTACTGAATATGTCAGTTGATTTACAGCAGAAAATTCCTGTTTAATAACCTGAAAATAAAGCTGTTTTAACAAAAAAAGCCAGATAAGAGCGCTAACTCCTTCTATCTGAATCAGTTTCCTCTTTCACTGGCTGAAATAAAACCAATCACAACAGACACGACATAACAGATGGGGAAGTACGCATGAAGATGAGTAAAGGACGCGCGTTACTGGCGGGCTGCGTTGCACTGGCACTGAGCCATGCCGCGCTGGCTGCCGATATTAAAATCGCTATCGTGGGTGCAGCAACCGGCCCGGTCGCGCAATATGGTGATATGCAGTTCACGGGTGCAGCGCAGGCGATCAAAGATATTAATGCCAAAGGCGGCGTAAACGGCGACAAGCTGGTTGGCGTGGAGTATGACGACGCGTGCGACCCGAAACAGGCGGTTGCGGTGGCGAACAAAGTGGTTAACGACGGCATTAAATATGTTATCGGCCATCTCTGCTCCTCTTCTACGCAGCCTGCATCTGACATCTATAACGATGAAGGCATTCTGATGATCACGCCGGCCGCCACCGCCCCTGAACTGACGGCGCGTGGCTATGCTGACGTTATGCGCACTACCGGTCTCGACTCCGATCAGGGGCCGACGGCAGCGACCTATATTCTGGAGCAGATCAAGCCGAAGCGTATTGCCGTTGTGCATGACAAGCAGCAGTACGGCCAGGGTCTGGCGGAGTCCGTGCAGAAAACCCTGAAGGCCAAAGGTGGCAACGTGGTGCTGTTTGAGGGCATCACCGCCGGCGATAAAGATTTCTCCACGCTGATTGCCCGCCTGAAGAAAGAGAACGTCGATTTTGTTTACTACGGCGGCTACTACCCGGAGCTGGGGCAGATCCTGCGCCAGGCAAAAACTGCCGGCCTGAAAGCGGGCTTTATGGGACCAGAGGGCGTGGGTAACGCCTCACTCTCCAATATTGCTGGCGATGCGTCAGAAGGGCTGTACGTCACGCTGCCAAAGCGTTATGACCAGCTGCCGGAGAACAAAGCGATCGTTGATGCCATTAAGGGCAACAGCGCTTCAAACCGCAAAGATCCGACCGGCCCGTTTGTCTGGACCACCTATGCCGCAATCCAGTCGCTGGTGGCGGGCATTGAGCGCAGCAAAAGCGATGAGCCCGATGCGATTGCAAAAAACCTGAAAGAGGGCGCACCGGTGCCAACCGTGATGGGCAACCTGAGCTGGGATCAGAAAGGCGATCTGAAAGGGTTCGAGTTCGGCGTGTTTAAATGGCACAAAGATGGCTCATCAACCGCAGTGAAATAAGCGCTGTTAACCGGTTCTACCGCATAGCGTAACTATCTCCCCCTCCCGTGCGCGGGCGGGGGCAGGGAGCTGGCAGACGCGCCGCGAGCGGTTTGCTGCCCTGACCCTTTCTTACCCCAGAGAGGGAATCTCTGATCCACTTGCAGGTCCTCATTATGTCCGAGCAGTTTCTCTATTTTATTCAGCAGATGTTCAACGGGGTCACCCTCGGGAGCACCTATGCGCTGATCGCGATTGGCTACACCATGGTGTATGGCATTATCGGCATGATCAACTTCGCCCACGGCGAGGTTTACATGATCGGCAGCTATGTCTCTTTTATTGTCATTGCCGCCCTGATGATGATGGGCATTGATACCTCGTGGCTGATGATCGCCGCCGGTTTTATCATGGCAGTGATCATCTCCAGCGCTTACGGCTGGAGTATTGAACGCGTTGCCTATAAGCCGGTGCGCGCTTCCAAGCGGCTGATTGCGCTTATCTCCGCCATCGGGATGTCTATTTTCCTGCAAAACTACGTCAGCCTGACCCAGGGCTCGCGCGATCTGGCGCTGCCCAGTCTGATCACCGGCCAGTGGACATTGGGTGAAAGCAACGGCTTCGCCGCCACGCTCACCACCATGCAGCTGGTGATCTGGGTAGTGACGTTTCTGGCAATGCTGGCGCTGACGCTGTTTATCCGCTATTCGCGTATGGGCCGCGCCTGCCGCGCCTGCGCAGAAGATCTGAAAATGGCGAGCCTGCTGGGCATCAATACCGACCGCGTCATTTCGCTGACCTTTGTGATTGGTGCGGCTATGGCAGCGGTTGCTGGCGTGCTGCTGGGGCAGTTCTACGGCTCAATCAACCCGTTTATCGGCTTTATGGCCGGCATGAAAGCATTTACTGCAGCGGTGCTGGGCGGTATCGGCAGTATTCCGGGCGCCATGATTGGCGGACTGGTACTCGGCATTGCGGAAGCGCTGACGTCAGCTTACCTCTCGACGGAATATAAAGATGTGGTCTCCTTTGCGCTGCTGATCGTGGTATTGCTGGTGATGCCAACCGGTATCCTGGGCCGCCCGGAGGTAGAGAAAGTATGAAGCGTCTCGGGCTGCTTAACGCCGTGCTTTCCGCGGCAATGCTGCTGGTACTGGCCAGCTTCTTTATGGGCATGCGTCTCGACCTGGATGGCACCCGGCTGATTGTGGTCAGCGCGGGCGAGGTTCGCTGGAACTGGATCTTCGCCGGCTGCGCGGTGGTCTTTATCTTTCAGCTGCTGCGTCCGCTGTTTTCAGGCCGGTTTCGCCGCAGCGGTAAAGCTTTTGTGCTGCCGGCGTTTGATGGATCTACCGCGAAGCAGAAACTGCTGATGGCGCTGCTGATCGTCGCTGCCGTTGCGTGGCCGCTGTTTGCCTCACGCGGCAGCATCGACATTGCTACGCTGACGCTGATCTACGTCATGCTGGGACTGGGGCTTAACGTGGTGGTTGGCCTCTCCGGACTGCTGGTGCTGGGCTACGGCGGTTTTTATGCCATTGGCGCCTATACCTTTGCGCTGCTGAACCACTACTACGGTTTTGGCTTCTGGGAGAGCCTGCCGCTGGCGGGCATCGTGGCGGGCGCCTTTGGCCTGATGCTGGGATTTCCGGTGCTGCGCCTGCGCGGCGACTATCTGGCGATTGTCACGCTCGGTTTCGGTGAAATCGTGCGTATTCTGCTGCTGAACAGTACGTCGATTACCGGCGGGCCGAACGGTATCGCGCAAATCCCCAAACCCGGCCTGTTTGGCATTGAGTTTGGCCGCCGCGTCAGCGAAGGGGGCTGGACGACGTTCCACGAGCTGACCGGGCTTGCCTACAACCCCAATCACCGCGTGATTTTCCTCTATCTGGTCGCGCTGCTGCTGGTGGTACTGACGCTATTTGTGATCAATCGCCTGCTGCGTATGCCGCTGGGGCGCGCATGGGAAGCGCTGCGCGAAGATGAGATCGCCTGCCGCTCGCTGGGGCTGAGCCCGACGCGCATCAAGCTGACCGCCTTTACCATCAGCGCCGTATTTGCCGGTTTTGCCGGGACGCTGTTTGCAGCGCGCCAGGGCTTTGTCAGCCCGGAGTCGTTTACGTTTGTTGAATCCGCTTTTGTGCTGGCTATCGTGGTACTGGGCGGGATGGGGTCTCAGCTGGCGGTGATCCTCGCGGCGATCCTGCTGGTGGTATCGCGTGAACTGATGCGCGATCTTAATGAGTACAGCATGCTGGTGCTGGGCGGCCTGATGGTGCTGATGATGATCTGGCGTCCGCAGGGGTTGCTACCGATGAAGCGTCCGCATCTGAAACTGAAAAAGAGCAAACAGGGAGAGCAGGCATGAGTCAGCCTTTATTAGCCGTTGAAGGCCTGATGATGCGTTTTGGCGGCCTGCTGGCCGTCAACAATGTGGCACTGGCGCTGCATCCGCAGGAGATTGTTTCACTTATCGGACCCAACGGTGCCGGTAAAACCACCGTGTTTAACTGCCTGACCGGCTTCTATAAGCCGACCGGCGGCACCATTAAATTGCGCGATCGGCCGCTGCAGGGCCTGCCGGGACAGAAAATCGCGCGCATGGGCATTGTGCGCACGTTTCAGCACGTGCGGCTGTTCCGTGAGATGACAGTGATTGAAAATCTGCTGGTGGCGCAGCATCAGCATCTGAAAAGCGGCGTCTTTTCCGGCCTGTTAAAAACCCCGGCGTTTCGCCGCGGTGAGAGCGAGGCGCTCGATCGCGCAGCCATCTGGCTGGAGCGTATCGGCCTGCTGGAGCTGGCAAACCGCCAGGCGGGTAATCTGGCTTACGGCCAGCAGCGCCGGCTGGAAATTGCCCGCTGCATGGTCACGCGCCCGGAGATCCTGATGCTGGACGAACCGGCCGCGGGCCTTAACCCGCGTGAAACGCATGAGCTGGATGCGCTGATCGCCGAGCTGCGCAGCGAGCACAAGGTATCAGTACTGCTGATTGAACACGATATGAAGCTGGTGATGGGCATTTCCGACCGCATCTACGTGGTCAATCAGGGAACGCCGCTGGCGAACGGTACACCGGAACAGATCCGCAACAACCCGGACGTGATCCGGGCTTATTTAGGTGAGGCGTAAGATGGCAAACCCGATGTTAACGCTGCAGGGTGTAAGCGCCCACTACGGTCCGATCCAGGCGCTGCACAATATTAATCTGCATATCAGTCAGGGGGAGATCGTCACGCTGATTGGTGCCAACGGCGCCGGTAAAACCACGCTGCTGGGTACGCTGTGCGGCGAGCCACGCGCCACCAGCGGCACCATTGTGTTTGACGGAAAAACCATTACCGACTGGCAGACGGCAAAAATCATGCGGGAGGCGATCGCGATCGTGCCGGAAGGGCGTCGGGTGTTTTCCCGCATGACGGTGGAGGAGAATCTGGCGATGGGCGGTTTCTTTGCCAGCCGGCATGAGTATCAGACGCGTATTGAGCGGGTTTACCAGCTCTTTCCCCGGCTGGCAGAACGCAAAGTGCAGCGTGCCGGTACCATGTCCGGCGGTGAACAGCAGATGCTGGCGATTGGTCGTGCGCTGATGAGCCAGCCGCGTCTGCTGCTGCTGGATGAACCCTCGCTCGGGCTGGCGCCTATCATCATCCAGCAGATTTTTGACACTATTGAGCAGCTGCGTAAAGAGGGGATGACCATCTTTCTGGTTGAGCAAAACGCCAATCAGGCGCTGAAGCTTGCCGATCGCGGTTACGTGCTGGAGAACGGTCACGTGGTGCTGGAGGACAGCGGTGAGGCGCTGCTCTCTAACGAAGCGGTGCGCAGCGCCTATCTCGGTGCCTGATCGGCCTGCGGCCCGGTATCCTGCCGGGCCGCCTTTTTCCTGCCTGCCGCTTTTTTGCTGAAAAATGTGCACAACGTTCACGTTTTACCGCCCGGCTGGCGCGTTTCTGTGTGTCATATCTCTGTCATATTTCGGTTATTTTTCTATCATCTTCCCGTGTCATGTTACTCCGCGAACAAAAAATGCGTGATATTGCGCGTACCTAACAGCACAGGAAAACTTTATGACCGCTTTAACGCTTCGTCCCCGTCTGATGAGTGTGTTGCTTGGTCTGGCGCTCAGCGGTAACGCGCTGGCTGCGACCGAAATCCCTTTCTGGCACTCAATGGAAGGGGAGTTAGGCAAAGAAGTTGACTCTCTGGCACAGCGTTTTAACCAGGCGCATCCCGATTACAAAATTGTGCCCACTTACAAAGGTAACTACGAGCAGAGCCTGGCGGCGGGGATCGCAGCGGTACGCACCGGTAAAGCGCCTGCGCTGCTGCAGGTCTATGAAGTCGGTACGGCAACCATGATGGCCTCGAAAGCGATTGTGCCGGTGCACGACGTGTTCAGCCAGGCTGGCGTGCAGATGGATGCGAAGCAGTTTGTGCCAGCCGTGGCGGGTTACTACAGCGACAGCAGCGGTCAGCTGATCTCTCAGCCGTTTAACAGCTCAACGCCGGTGCTCTACTACAACAAAGATGCCTTTAAAAAAGCGGGGCTGGATCCGGAGCAGCCGCCGAAAACCTGGCAGGAGCTGGCAAAAGACGCCGCTGCGCTGCGTAAAGCCGGCATGAGCTGCGGCTATGCCAGCGGCTGGCAGGGCTGGATCCAGATTGAAAACTTCAGCGCGTGGCATGCGCTGCCGGTAGCCAGTAAAAACAATGGCTTCGACGGCACGGATGCGGTGCTGGAGTTCAACAAGCCGGTGCAGGTGCGGCATATCCAGATGCTCGAAGAGATGAACAAAAAAGGTGATTTTACCTACTTTGGACGCAAGGATGAGCCGACCGCCAAGTTTTATAACGGCGACTGCGGGATCACGACCGCCTCTTCCGGCTCGCTGGCGGATATCAAGCACTACGCCAAATTTAACTTCGGCGTAGGCATGATGCCGTATGACGAGACCGTGCCTGAAGCACCGCAGAACGCCATCATCGGTGGCGCCAGCCTGTGGGTGATGAAAGGCAAAGATGCGGCCACCTATAAAGGGGCGGCGGAGTTTATGAAGTTCCTCGCGCAGCCGGAGATTGCCGCCGAATGGCATCAGAAAACCGGCTACCTGCCGATCACTACCGCCGCCTACGAGCTGACCAGAAAGCAGGGTTTCTATGAGAAGAACCCGGGCGCGGATATCGCTACCCGGCAGATGCTCAACAAAGATCCGCTGCCATACACCAAAGGGATGCGTCTCGGCAATATGCCGCAAATCCGCACGGTGGTAGATGAAGAGCTGGAAGGCGTCTGGACCGGCAAGCAGACGCCGCAGGCAGCGCTGGATAACGCGGTTAAGCGCGGTAATGCACTGCTGCGCCGCTTTGAACAGCAGGTGAAATAAATCCGATCCACCGGGAGCGACGCTGGGTCGCTCCCGCTTTCAGCGTGAGTTCGCTATGCCCTCATCGTCTCGTCCGGTCTTTCGTGCCCGGCTGCTGCCCTATTTGCTGATGGCACCGCAGCTGATTATCACCGCCATCTTCTTTCTCTGGCCTGCCGGAGAGGCCCTCTGGTATTCGCTGCAGAGCATCGATCCGTTTGGCATCTCCAGCACCTTTGTCGGGCTGGAGAACTTCAGCCGTCTGTTCAGCGATCCCTACTATCTCGACTCCTTCTGGACCACGATAGTGTTCAGCCTGCTGGTCACGGTGCTGGGGATGCTGTTCTCGCTCCTGCTGGCCGCGCTGGTTGACTATGTTGTGCGTCTGCAGAAGCTCTATCAGACCCTGCTGCTGCTGCCGTACGCGGTGGCACCGGTGGTCGCCGCAGTGCTGTGGATGTTCCTCTTTAATCCAGGGCTTGGGCTGCTCAGCCATCTGCTTAATCAGATGGGCTATAACTGGAACTATGCGCAGAACAGCGGTCAGGCGATGTTTCTGATCGTGCTCGCCTCTATCTGGCAGCAGATGAGCTACAACTTTCTGTTTTTCTTCGCGGCGCTGCAGTCGATTCCGAAGTCGCTGACTGAGGCGGCCGCTATCGACGGGGCCGGGCCGGTACGGCGCTTTTTTCATCTTTCTCTGCCGCTGATTACGCCGGTGAGCTTCTTTCTGCTGGTGGTCAACCTGGTCTACGCCTTCTTTGATACCTTCCCGGTCATTGATGCCGCCACCGGTGGCGGGCCGGTACAGTCCACCACCACGCTTATCTACAAAATTTATCGGGAAGGATTTACCGGTCTCGATCTCTCCTCATCTGCCGCGCAGTCAGTCGTGCTGATGCTGCTGGTGATTGGTCTCACTATTCTGCAGTTCCGCTTTGTTGAGCGTAAGGTGCAATATCAATGATTGAGAACCGACGCGGGCTGGATATTTTCAGCCACACGCTGCTGATTCTGGGCGTGCTGACCATTCTGTTTCCGCTCTATGTCGCCTTTGTCGCCGCCACGCTGGATAACACCGCGGTTTATCAGGTCCCGATGACGCTGGTGCCCGGCACGCATCTGTGGGAGAACGTTTCGCGTATCTGGACGCAGGGCGTTAACGGCAGCGCCGCGTTTGGCATGATGTTGCTGAACAGCTTTATCATGGCGCTGGCGATTACGATCGGCAAAATCAGCGTCTCTATGCTCTCAGCTTTTGCGCTGGTCTGGTTTCGCTTTCCGCTGCGCACGCTCTTTTTCTGGCTGATTTTCATTACGCTGATGCTGCCGGTTGAAGTGCGTATCTTCCCGACGGTTGAGGTGATCGCCACCCTTAATCTGCTCGACAGCTACAGCGGGCTGACGCTGCCGCTGATGGCGTCGGCAACGGCCACCTTTCTGTTCCGCCAGTTCTTCCTGTCGCTGCCGGACGAGCTGATTGAAGCCGCGCGCATTGACGGTGCCGGGCCGATGCGCTTCTTTTGGGACATTGTTCTGCCGCTGTCAAAAACCAATCTTGCCGCGCTGTTTGTGATCACCTTTATCTACGGCTGGAATCAGTATCTCTGGCCGCTGCTGATTATCAATGATGCCAGTCTGAGCACCGCCGTGGCGGGGGTAAAAAGCATGATCAACACCAGCGGCGGCCCGACGCAGTGGAATGAAGTGATGGCGGCGATGTTATTAACCCTGATCCCACCGGTTGTGGTGGTTCTTGTAATGCAGCGCGCGTTTGTGCGTGGCCTGGTGGAGAATGAGAAATAGATGGCAGGCGTAACCTTACAGAGCGTGACGAAATCGTATGACGGCAAAAATGCGGTGATCCAGCCGCTAACCATCACCATCAACGAGGGCGAGTTTATGGTGATGGTGGGGCCCTCCGGCTGCGGCAAGTCGACGCTGCTGCGCATGGTGGCCGGACTCGAGCGCGTCAGCTCCGGCGACATTTTTATTGCTGAGCAGCGGGTCACGGAGATGGAGCCGAAAGATCGCGGCATCGCGATGGTGTTTCAGAACTACGCGCTCTACCCGCATATGACGGTAGGCGAAAACATGGGCTATGGCCTGAAAATCCGCGGCATGGGCAAAGCGCAGATCGCCCAGCGCGTGCTGGAGACCGCGCGTAGTCTGGAGCTTGACCACCTGCTGAACCGGCGACCGCGTGAACTCTCGGGCGGGCAGCGGCAGCGTGTGGCGATGGGACGCGCTATCGTGCGTGAACCGGCTGTCTTCCTGTTCGATGAACCCCTCTCCAACCTTGATGCGCGCCTGCGCGTGCAGATGCGTCTTGAACTGCAGCAGCTGCACCGCCGTCTGAAAACCACCAGCCTTTACGTCACGCACGATCAGGTTGAGGCGATGACGCTGGCGGAGCGGGTGATGGTGATGAACAAAGGGATTGTGGAGCAGGTTGGCACGCCGGTAGAGGTTTATGAGCGTCCGGCCAGCCAGTTTGTTGCCGCCTTTATCGGCTCCCCGGCGATGAACCTGCTGCCAGGAGAGATCAGCCGCGATGGCCTGCACTTTACGCTGGATGCGCTGAACAGCCTGCCGCTGGGCGAGAGACGGCCGCAGTGGGCTAACAGGCCGCTGACGCTCGGCATCCGTCCTGAGCATATTCATCTCTCTTCGCGTGAAGCAGGCGGCGTGCCGCTGGTGGTCGATACGCTGGAGATCCTCGGCGCGGATAACCTGGCACACGGCCATCTTGGTCAGGCGCGGCTGGTGGTACGGCTGCCGCACAGCGAACGTCCGCAGGCGGGCAGCACGCTGTGGCTGCATCTGCCGCCGGATGCGTTACACTTCTTCGATGCTGTTCATGGAAAACGTCTGGAATGAGTAACAACAACTGGCCCTACCCGAAAATTGTGGCCCATCGCGGCGGCGGTAAACTCGCGCCGGAAAACACGCTGGCGGCAATTGATACCGGCGCGCGTTATGGCCATACCATGATTGAGTTTGATGCCAAACTCTCGCAGGATAAACAGATCTTTCTGCTGCACGATGACACGCTCGATCGCACCAGCAGCGGCTGGGGCGTGGCGGGCGAACAGACGTGGGCGCAGCTGGCACAGCTCGATGCCGGCGACTGGTTCAGCGGGGCGTTTACGGGCGAGCCGCTGGCGCTGCTGACGGACGTGGCGGCGCGCTGTCGTCAGCACCGAATGATGGCGAACATCGAAATTAAACCCACCACCGGCACCGACGCGGAGACGGGCGCTGCCGTGGCGCTCGCCGCCCGTCAGCTCTGGCAGGGACAGACACCTCCGCTGCTCTCCTCATTCTCACCTGAAGCGCTGGCAGCAGCACAGCAGGCTGCGCCAGAGCTGCCGCGCGGTCTGCTGCTGGATGAGTGGGATGACGCATGGCAGACGCTGACCAGCCAGCTGAAGTGCGTGTCGATTCACCTGAATTACCGGCTGCTCGACGCGGAGCGCACCGCGCTGCTGAAGGCAGCCGGGTTGCATATCCTGGCCTATACGGTTAACCAGCCCGCGCGTGCCCGCGAGCTGCTGAGCTGGGGTGTGGATGCCATCTGCACCGATCGCATTGACATCATTGGTCCCGATTTCAGTTAGTTGTTATTCGGCATGGTGCCGTTCTGCTGCGTATTCTGACCCGGCTGCGACTGCAGTACCTGCTGTCGGGTGCTGTCGCGTTTTTCCTGCAGCTGCCGCTGCATATTTTGCGTCTGCCGCTGCTGATCCTGGTGCAGCAGGCGCTGCTGCTGCTGCTGCTGGGTCTGCATCTGGGTCTGCATACGCTGCTGGCTTGGGTTATAGCCGGGCTGATTCACATTATTGTTATTCAGCGTATTTGCCATACCGCTCAGCGGCAGCAGGGCTGCCAGCGCAATAAGCCATGTTTTCATTATTCCCTCCGATCGTCTGACCTGCTGTGTAAACAGGCGGCCCGCAGGTCGTCTGCCTCTTAATCATAAGTTTATGCGATATCACAAAGCCTGAAATCGGGCGTGCGTGCAATTTGCGTTAAGTGTTATGTTTTTACTGCTTTAGCAAACACTTGCATCGATAAATAACAAATGTAAACAACTGAAAAGGATGGTGGCAGGATGAGGACAGCAGGCAGGTTGCGCCAGTTGAGCTGGGCGATGTTAATGAGTTTTACCGTGGTGCAGGGGGCTGCTGCGGCGCCCGCAAGCGCGCCGCCGATCTCCTATGGCGTTGACAGCGACACCTTTCATCCGGTAAAGGCGCAGCACGGCATGGTCGCTTCGGTGGATGCGATGGCAACGCAGGTGGGCGTGGATATTCTCAGGCAGGGCGGCAATGCGGTGGATGCGGCGATCGCCGTGGGCTTTGCGCTGGCCGTTACTCATCCGCAGGCGGGTAATCTCGGCGGTGGCGGCTTTATGCTGCTGCGCACGGCGTCCGGGCGGACTGCTGCTATCGACTTTCGTGAAATGGCGCCGGCGCGCGCCTCGCGCGATATGTTCCTTGATAAGCAGGGTAATGCGGATAGTAAGTTATCACTTACTTCTCACCTGGCGTCTGGTACGCCGGGTACGGTTGCGGGATTTGCGCTGGCGGCAAAGAAGTATGGCACGCTGCCGCTGCGCACGCTGCTGGCCCCGGCTATAAAGCTGGCGCGTGACGGCATTATCGTCAACGATGCGCTGGCGGACGATCTCGCCACCTATGGCAAAGAGAACCTGATCAATCACGCCACCAGCCGGGCAATTTTTTACAAAGCGGATGGCAGACCTTACCAGAAAGGCGATCGGCTGGTGCAGAAGAACCTGGCGCGCAGCCTGCAGCTGATTGCGCAGCAGGGAGCCGATGCGTTTTATACCGGCCGCATTGCTGATGAGATCGCCAGCGAGATGGCACAGCACGGCGGGCTGATTGGCAAAGCGGATCTCGCCGCTTACCGTGCCGTAGAGCGTAAACCGGTCAGCGGCACCTACCGCGGCTATGAAGTGTTCTCTATGCCGCCACCCTCATCGGGCGGGATCCACATTGTGCAGATCCTGAATATCCTGGAGAACTTCGATCTGGCGAAGTGGGGCTTTGGCAGCGCAGACGCCATGCAGGTCATGGCAGAAGCGGAGAAGTACGCTTACGCCGATCGCTCAGAGTATCTTGGCGATCCCGATTTCGTTAAAGTGCCGCAGCAGGCGCTGACCAGCAAAGCCTATGCCAGGACCCTGGCGCAGCAGATCGATGTCAGCAAAGCGCGGCCGTCGTCAGAGATCAAACCGGGTAAGCTGGCACCGTACGAGAGCAATCAGACCACCCACTTCTCGGTGGTGGATAAAGCGGGCAACGCTGTGGCGGTAACCTATACCCTGAACACCTACTTTGGCAGCGGGATCGTGGCAGGCAACAGCGGCATCCTGATGAACAACGAAATGGATGATTTCTCCGCGAAGCCGGGTACGCCAAACGTTTACGGTCTGGTCGGCGGCGAGGCGAATGCGATTCAGCCGGCGAAGCGTCCGCTCTCCTCCATGTCACCGACGATTGTGGCCAAAGAGGGGAAAACCTGGCTGGTCACCGGCAGCCCGGGCGGCAGCCGGATCATCACGACCGTGCTGCAGATGGTGGTTAACAGCATCGATTTCGGGATGAACGTGGCGGAAGCGACTAACGCGCCGCGTTTTCATCATCAGTGGCTGCCCGATCAGCTGCGCGTGGAGAAAGGCTTCAGTCCCGATACGCTGCGCCTGCTGGAAGCGAAAGGCCAGCACGTGAAGGTGCTGCCGGCAATGGGCAGCACGCAGAGCATCATGATCGGTCCTGATGGCATGCGCTACGGCGCCTCCGATCCGCGTTCGGTTGACGATCTCAGCGCCGGTTATTAATCGCCGGTAAGTCCGATACTGCTTCCGGTATTGTTTAGCCAGCCTGCGTGCTGGCTTTTTTTATCGCCGATCGACCCATCCGGCATGCGGGCGGGCACCAGACACGGAAGCGGTAAAAATAGTGATAAACTCAGCCTATCTCTGGCCTCAGGTGCATACGATGAAGAAGAAAAGACCGGTATTACAGGACGTCGCCGATCGCGTCGGCATCACCAAAATGACCGTCAGTCGCTATCTGCGCGACCCGGAGCGGGTCTCCGCCGCGCTGCGTGACAAAATTGCCGTCGCGCTGGATGAGCTGGGCTATATCCCTAATCGTGCACCCGATATGCTCTCAAACGCCACCAGCCGCGCCATTGGCGTGCTGCTGCCCTCCCTGACCAACCAGGTCTTTGCTGACGTGCTGCGCGGAATTGAAACCGTGACCGATGAGGCGGGATATCAGACGCTGGTCGCGCACTTTGGCTACAATCCGGAAAAAGAGGAGCGGCAGCTGCGCTCGCTGCTGGGCTGGAATATTGACGGCGTGATCTTAACCGAACGCACCCATACCACCGGTACGCTGCGCATGCTGGAGGTAGCCGGGATCCCGGTCATTGAGATCATGGACAGCGTCACGCCGTGTCTGGATATGGCGGTGGGATTTGATAATGTCGAAGCGGCGCGACAGATGACGCAGGCTATCCTGAAGAAAGGGCATCGCCATACGGTCTACCTGGGGGCGCGGCTCGATGAACGTACGCTGCAGAAGCAGCAGGGATATGAACAGGCAATGCGCGAGGCGGGGCTGACGCCGCACAGCGTGATGATGGAAGACGCCTCTTCCTTCAGCGCCGGCGCGCAGCTGCTGTGCGAGGCGCAAAAGCGCTATCCGGCAACCGACAGTCTGTTCTGTACTAACGATGACCTGGCCGTAGGCGCCATGTTTGAATGCCAGCGTCAGGGGCTGCGCGTGCCGGAGCAGATGGCGATCGCGGGCTTTCATGGTCACGATATTACGCAGGTCGTGACGCCGCGGCTGGCAACCGTGCTGACACCGCGCGAACGGATGGGGAGCGAGGCGGCTGCCATGCTGCTGGCGCGCATTGGTGGCGAACGTTCATTTAGCGGCCCGCTCGATATCGGCTTTGAGATTGCTGAAGGTGACAGCATCTGATTTTGGCGATTGTATGAGCCACTTCACACTTTTACGCTTTTCCGGCTGACGAGGGTTGTCAGCATCGGGACGCACTCCGACAATGAATGACAGATTTGTTATCGGTAACATTGGCAGAATAAGCTGCCGGAGCGCAAAACTATGATCACGCCATCTTCATCACATCACGTTTTTATCCTGATGGGTGTATCCGGCAGCGGAAAGTCTGTCGTTGCTAATCGGGTATCACACGAACTGAATACCGCTTTTCTGGATGGAGATTTCCTTCATCCGCGCAGCAACATCATGAAAATGGCGGAAGGCCATCCGCTGGATGACAACGATCGCCAGCCGTGGCTGCAGGCGCTGAACGACGCGGCTTTTGCCATGCAGCGCACTCAGGCGGTGTCGATTATCGTCTGCTCGGCGCTGAAAAAGTCCTATCGTGACATTTTGCGCCAGGGCAATCACAACCTGAAATTTATCTATCTGAAAGGCGATTTCGAAACCATTGAAACCCGCCTCAAAGCCCGTAAGGGTCACTTCTTCAAGCCGCAGATGCTGGTAACGCAGTTTGCCACGCTGCAGGAACCTGGCACAGATGAGGCAGATGTCCTGATGGTGGATATCAATCACTCGCTGGATGACGTTGTTGCAGCTACGGTTGCGACCATCAGGGATGCAATCAACAAGGGCGAGTAATGAGTACCGCAACGCTGGTGTTAACCGCAGCAGGCTCTGTCCTGCTGCTGCTGTTTCTGGTAATGAAAGCGCGGATGCACGCCTTTGTCGCCCTGATGTTAGTTTCTATTGGCGCCGGACTTTTCTCCGGTATGCCACTCGATCAGATCGCCGATACGATGCAGAAAGGCATGGGCGGCACGCTGGGCTTTCTTGCTATCGTCGTAGCGCTTGGCGCAATGTTCGGCAAAATTCTGCATGAAACCGGTGCGGTGGATCAGATCGCTATCCGGATGCTGAAAACCTTTGGCGAGAGCCGGGCGCACTATGCGATGGGGATCGCCGGGCTGATCTGCGCGCTGCCGCTGTTTTTTGAAGTCGCGGTGGTGCTGCTGATCAGCATCGCCTTTGCGGTGGCACGCCGCACGCATGACAACCTGGTGAAGCTGGTGATCCCGCTGTTTGCCGGCGTAGCGGCGGCGGCGGCGTTTCTGCTGCCGGGACCTGCGCCGATGCTGCTGGCGGCACAAATGCACGCTGATTTTGGCTGGATGATCCTGCTGGGACTCTGCGCAGCCATTCCGGGGATGCTGATCGCCGGGCCGCTGTTTGGCAGCCTGATCGCCCGCCACGTCAGCTTCAGCGCGCCGCCGGAAGATCATCAGCCGGATATGGACGAGGGCAGGCTGCCCTCATTTGGTTTCAGCCTCTCTCTGATCCTGTTTCCGCTGCTGCTGGTCGGGCTGAAAACCATCGGTGCGCGCTTTACCACGCCGGATACCCGGCTTTACGAATGGCTGGAATTTATTGGCCATCCGTTTACCGCGATTCTGCTGGCGCTGCTGGTGGCGATCTATGGCCTGGCGTACCGGCAAGGCATGGATAAAGAGAAGGTGATGCAGGTGTGCGGCAGCGCGCTGCAGCCCGCCGGCATTATTCTGCTGGTTATCGGTGCCGGCGGCGTCTTTAAGCAAGTGCTGGTTGACTCTGGCGTGGGGCCGGTGCTGGGTCACGCGCTGACCGGCGCCGGTATGCCGATCGCGCTGGCCTGCTTTATTCTGGCGGGCGCTATCCGGGTTATTCAGGGCTCTGCAACCGTGGCCTGTCTGACCACCGTAGGGCTGGTGATGCCGGTGATCGAACCGCTGCACTACAGCGGCGCGCAGCTCGCGGCACTCTCAATCTGTATCGGCGGTGGCTCAATTATTATCAGCCACGTCAACGATGCTGGCTTCTGGCTGTTTGGCCGCTTTACCGGTGCCACCGAGGGCGAGACGCTAAAGACCTGGACGCTGATGGAGACCATCCTCGGCACCACCGGCGCCATCGTCGGCATGATTGCGTTTAGTTTGTTATCGTAAATAACCCAGGGGCGCATAAATGCGCCCCCTACATCGCCCTCGTAGGGGCGTCATTAATGACGCCCTGGCCGATGCCCGCACCGAATCATTTATGGCGATTGATACCGTGCACACCCTAAACCAGGGGCGCATAAATGCGCCCCCTACGGGATTAAATAACGCCGTTAGTGGCGGTTGATACCGTGCACACCCTAAACCAGGGGCGTATAAATGCGCCTCTGCGTGCTTACCTTAATCTACTTCCCGCTCATCATCTGGCTGGTCGAGAACGGTGTAAGCCACCGCGCAGAACAGCGAATTAAGGCGCTTCATATCTCCCAGCAGCCCCAGATGCAGCGAACTGGTCTCAATGCTCTGCACATTATTCAGATGCAGCCGCTCCACGTGCGAGTGAGAGAAACGGCGGATCAGAATACGGAAGCGATGTTTGGCCCGCCGCAGACGTTTCGCGCTGGCGATATCATGCGACAGAAATACCGAGAGGCTCAGGCGCAGGTTATTCAGCACCTGCTCCTGCAGTGTATTCAGCTCTTCCAGCCCTTCTGCCGAAAAGGCCCGCCGCGCCTGCAACGATTTATCCGCAACGTCACCGCTCATGCGCTCAATGATGTCACCCGCCTGTTCAAGATTCAGCGCCATCTCAATAATTTCAGCCCAGCGCCGCGCATCCTCCTCTGCCAGATCTTCGCGCGGCATGCGGGCCAGATAGAGTTTGATCGCGGTATAGAGCACGTCAACATCATCATCCAGCTGCCGCACCCGGTGCGATTCACGCAGTTCGCCCCGGACTACGCGGCTGAACGACTCCAGCATCTGCTCCAGCACGTCGCCCATGCGCAGGGTCTCACGCGCGGCATTGACCAGCGCCAGCGCAGGCGTATCCAGCGCGCTTTTATCCAGATGTCTGGGCTTGAGATGCGCCTGATGCTCTGCATCGTCAGAAATCATACGCTGGCAGAGTCGCGCCATCGGTGCCGCAAACGGCACCATGATCAGGCAGCGTGCCAGGTTGTAGAAAACGTGGAAAAAGATCACCAGCTCTTCATCATTCACCGGCAGCCGATCCAGCAGCTCAGCAATAAAATCAACAAACGGCAGTACCGCAATGCTGCCGATAAGCTTGAACAGCAGGCTGCCGAGCGCCACCCGCTTGCCAGCCGCATTAGAACCGCTGGCGTTGATCATCGCCAGCAGGCCGCTGCCGAGGTTGGCACCAATGACCAGACAGAGCGCCACCTTAAATGAGATCACCCCGGCGGCCGTCAGGGTCGCGGTGATCAGCACCGCCGCCAGGCTCGAGTAGCTGATGATGGCAAAAACGGCGCCAATCAGGGCGTCCAGCAGCGTATCGCCGGTCAGGGTGGAGAAGAGCACCTGCACGCCCGAAGCCTGCGTTATCGGACGTGCTGCGGTGACAATCAGCTGCAGCGCCAGCAGGATCAGCCCGAGACCAATGGCAGCACGGCCCATCTGTCCGACGCGCGTCTGTTTGCGGCTGAGAAAAAAGACCACGCCAAAAAAGATAAACAGCGGGGAGAGCCAGGAGAGATCGAAGGTCAGCACGCGCGCCATAATGGCCGTGCCGACGTCAGCCCCCAGTACCACCACCAGGGCAGGTGTCAGG
This sequence comes from Pantoea sp. Acro-807, assembly GCF_011752675.1. Lineage (NCBI taxonomy): Bacteria > Pseudomonadati > Pseudomonadota > Gammaproteobacteria > Enterobacterales > Erwiniaceae > Pantoea > Pantoea sp. Acro-807. Next base: position 57,369 of record NZ_VWXE01000005.1, read on the forward strand.
CTGACCAGGTTTTGCGCCACAAACGAGGTGACCAGCAGCGTAGTGGCGTTGCTGCTCTGTACCAGAGCGGTAACGCCAATGCCGGCCAGAAAAGCCATCGGTTTTTTTTCCACGCTGCGGCTCAGTACCCGGCGCAGATCGGCGCCGTACACGCGCATGATGCCGGTACGCACAATGTGGGTGCCCCAGACCAGCAGTGCGACAGCAGAAAGCAGATTAAGCAGAGTTAGCACGGTCGCAGGCTCCTGTATGCCAGGCAAAAAGCAGCCAGCTGCCTGCCTGGCAAACACGGCAGCGGGGGAAGACCGGTAGCGCACCGCATGAATTTTTCGTTAGATATAAATAACCTGAAGCGGCGTCGACCTGTTAACTGTAGCTGAATCCGGTTCACTGCGATGAGATATCCACGGCGTTTACGCTGCCCCTGCCGGAGAACCGCCACCTTAACGTCATATTGTGATTCAGATCACATTGCAGCATGATAGCGCTCTTCTCATTTGCGCATTAAGGACGCAGCAATGACAGATAAATCAGCCGCCGGTCAGCTCATCGCGACGGTGCTGCAGTGGGTACTTAACCTCGGCCTGTTAATCCTGGCCGTGATCCTGGTGGTGTTTCTCGGCAAGGAGACGATTCATCTGGCTAACGTGCTGTTCAGCACCGGTGAACAGGCGTCATCCTATCTGCTGATTGAAGGCATTGTGATCTACTTTCTCTACTTTGAATTTATCGCGCTGATTGTGAAATATTTTCAGTCGGGCTATCACTTTCCGCTGCGCTACTTTGTTTATATCGGGATCACCGCCATTATCCGGCTGATTATCGTTGACCACAAAAACCCGTTCGACACGCTCTGCTATTCCGCTGCGATCCTGATTCTGGTGGTCACGCTGTGGCTGGCAAACAGCAACCGGCTGAAGCGCGAATAACGTCCCTTATCATCTCCGGCGCTCGCGGCCGTGCCAGCGGCCGCGCTCTGCGGTAAACTAAGGCAACTTTTTTGCCGGAGATCGCCTGATGTCGCACGATGCGCTGCGCCAGTTATATGCCTTGCAGTGGTTACCCGCCTCCTCGCTGCTGCCCGCACCGCTGACCGACTGGCTGATGGAAGAAGATTCCATGACGCGCCGTTTTGAGCAGCACTGCCGGCAGGTTACCGTTCAACCCATCCGTGAAGGCTTTGTCAGCGCGGCGGAGGTCGCAGCAGAAGCGGCTTTTCTGCCGAACGATACGCGCTTCTGGCTGCGCGAAATCGTGCTGTGCGGCGACGGCGAGCCGTGGCTGCTGGGCCGCACCGTAGTGCCCGAGAGTACGCTGCAGGGACCGGAGCAGATGCTGCAGCAACTTGGCACACGCCCGCTGGGGCGCTATCTTTTTGCCTCTTCAGCGCTGAGCCGCGATTTTATTCATCCCGGCCAGGCCGGCGATCTGTGGGGACGGCGTTCGCGCCTGCGCCTGTCGGATAAGCCCCTTCTGTTAACTGAACTTTTTTTACCGGCATCGCCGCTTTACCGCGCGCTGCAGCAAGGATGAGACCCGTGCAAAAATCATTATCCGTAAGCAAATGGCAGGCTTACAGCCGCCTGATGCGCATCGACAAACCTATCGGCACGCTGCTGTTGATGTGGCCTACGCTCTGGGCGCTGTGGCTGGCTGGCATGGCGGTGCCGCCGCTGCCGGTGCTGATTGTGTTTGTGCTTGGCGTCATCGTTATGCGCGCTGCCGGCTGCGTCATCAATGATTACGCCGATCGCAAAGTGGATGGTCACGTCAAACGCACCGCCGGCCGGCCGCTGGCGAGCGGGGCGGTTTCAGAAAAAGAGGCAAAGCTGCTGTTTGCTGCGCTGGGCCTGCTGGCGTTTATGCTGGTGCTGACCATGAATCGCATGACCATCCTGCTCTCTTTCGGCGGGCTGGCGCTGGCTTGGGTCTACCCCTTTATGAAACGCTATACCCATCTGCCGCAGGTGGTGCTCGGCGCAGCCTTTGGCTGGGCGATCCCGATGGGGTGGGCTGCAGTAAGTGAGTCCTTACCTTTAGTCTGCTGGCTGGTGTTCTTCGCTAACATCTGCTGGACGGTGGCCTACGATACCCAGTACGCCATGGTGGATCGCGATGACGATTTGAAGATAGGCGTTAAATCTACGGCGATTCTGTTTGGTCGTTTTGACAAGCTGATTATTGGCCTGCTGCAGCTGGCCACGCTGGGGCTGATGGCGCTGGTGGGAAGTATGCTGAATCTGAACGGGGCATTCTACTGGTCACTGCTGGCTGCCGGCGCGCTGTTTGTCTATCAGCAGAGCCTGATCGCCCGCCGCGAACGCGACGCCTGCTTTCAGGCCTTTCTGAATAACAACTATGTGGGACTGGTGCTGTTTGCTGGCGTGCTGCTGAATACGCAGCCGTTTCTGGCGCTGTTCTGAACCGGCAGGGACGCATCCTGCGTCCCTGCTTTGCCTTACTCGTGTGCGACCGCACTCTCTATCGTCAGACGCACATCGCTGGTGACCAGCTCCGCCAGCATCTGCCACATCGCGTGCGTGCGCTCCGCATCGGCATCACCTGAGTCGCTGATATAGCGCTCATCGCGCAGCGTCAGCACCAGCGTGGTAAATACCGCCTTATCAAAGAACTCCGGCGCATTGATACCGTGCAGCACTGACAGACGCTGCGCCAGCGTGCGGCTCTCTTTCTCCAGCGTGCCGCGGTTGATCGTCGGTTTGGCACTGAGAATGGCGAAAGTGATCGCAAAGCGCTGCAGCGTTTCGCGAATACCGGCTGCCAGCAGCTGCAGCGTGCGATAGCGCGCGGCGCTCAGCTTAATCTGCCCATCCAGCTGCGTTACCAGCCCCTGTCGCGCCATCTCCGCGCACAGCGCGCTAAGCAGCGCCGGCAGTTCGGCACTTTCCCAGCGCAGGAACAGTTCACTTTTCAGCATCGGGTAGACCAGGCTTACCTGACGCAGAAGCTCTGCTTCGCTGATTTCGCGGTGCTGCTGCACAATCGCGGCAATCAGCGACGGCATCACCAGCATGTGCTGAATGTTATTCCGGTAGTAGGTCATCAGCACGGCCTGCTCGCGCGGCAGAATAATGATATCGCCGATGCTGTCCTGCTCGGTTTCAAACTTATTCATGCCCATCGCGTGATCCAGCAGCGCTTCGGCGCTCAGATCGGGCACCGTCGCTTCCGGTGAATAGGGCACGTTGCGCAGCAGCTGGGTGTAGCACTCCAGCTGCTCCGTCAGCTGCTCACGCGTCAGCGAGCGCTGACGGGACGCAAGCAGCGCGGTCACACACAGATTCATGGCGTTGGCCGCACCCGCTTCGTTAATGCGCACCATCAGGCGGGCAGCGATATCGTTTACCGCTGGCGTCATCCACGCGGGGCGCTGCGGATCGATCGGGTCGATCGCCTCGCGCCACTCGGGAATATGCTTGTTCAGGTAGTTAACCAGCGGCAGCGGTTCGCCAAAGTTAACGTAGCCCTGACCGAGATTGCGCAGCTTACGCAGGCCGCGCACCATCTGCACAAAGCCCTCTTTCTCTTTCGCTGCGCCGCGCAGCTCTTTGGCGTAAGTACCCACTTCCATTACGTGCTCATAGCCGATGTAGATCGGTACAAACGTAATCGGACGGCTGCCGCCGCGCAGCAGCGCCTGCAGCGTCATTGAAAGCGTGCCGGTTTTGGGATCGAGCAGGCGACCGGTGCGCGAGCGTCCGCCCTCAACAAAGTACTCAACCGAGTAGCCGCGGCTGAACAGCTCGCCCAGATATTCGCGGAATACGGTGGAGTAGAGTTTATTGCCCTTAAAGGTACGGCGAATAAAGAAGGCCCCCAGCCGGCGGAAAATGGGCCCGGCTGGCCAGAAGTTAAGATTGATACCGGCAGCGATGTGCGGCGGCACCAGCCCCTGATGATAAAGCACGTAGGAGAGCAGCAGATAATCCATATGGCTGCGGTGGCAGGGCACATAGACTATTTCATGACCATCCTGCGCCAGCTGACGCACGCGCTCGCCGCCGTTGACGCTAATGCCCTGATAGAGGCGGCTCCAGAGCCAGCCCATGATGCGGTCGGTAACGCGGATCGCCTCATATGAGAAGTCTGCCGCGATCTCTTCCATCATCTCAACGGCGTTTTGCTGCGCTTTTTCATGCGAAATCTTTTTGCTGCGCGCTTCATCTTCAACCGCTTTTTCAATCGCCTTCGACTGCAGCAGCTTGTTGAACAGATCCTGACGGGCGGGCAGGCTTGGTCCCACCGCGGCGAGACGCTGGCGGGCAAAGTGAATACGCGCCACGCGCGCCAGCTTCTGCGCAATCGACTTATCCGTGCCGTGTTCGGTCGCCATCTGGCGCAGCGAGACGGTGGAAGAGAAGCGGACAAAGCTGTCGCGACCGTGCCAGAGAATGGCGAAAAACTTCTGTACGCCATTCAGTACGCGCAGATGCGGCGTAGGCTCGCCCTGAATTTCACGACCCGGCGCACGGCCAAACATCACCGCCACCGGCAGCATCTGGACATCCAGCTGCGGGTTATTACGATGCAGATCCAGATAGTCGTGAAACAATTTCACTGACTCCGGGTTCGCCACGTAGTAAGGAAAGACACGCGGGCCATCATGGATAAACACATGGCGCGGCAGCAGCGTGCCGTCAATCTCCAGCGGCGCGAGCGGATCGGGCAGATCAAGCCGCAGACACTGGTTGCGTAATGTAAGCAGGTCCGCCTTTGAATCATAAGGCAAAACATACATCACGGGACGAGTGGGATCGATACCGTGCTCCGAAACCGGATCGGTCGGTATGACCTTACTTTTTACCAAAATAGAGAGTGGTAAATTCAATAATTTGTAATAGAGTTTACGCCAACCTGACATAGACAACTTGAAGCCTCTTGTTAGCAAAGCGCGGCAAGCATACCAGAAAGTGCAGCGGAGATCTGTGGCTGTGCCATCGCACGCTGCGCACTCATTGACGCCAAAATTACTCAAGGGTTCCCTATTCATGGCAAATAACGTTACCGGCCTGCTGCGTATTATCAAAGCGGCGGGCTACTCCTGGCAGGGAATACGCGCAGCCTGGCAACATGAAGCGGCCTTTCGTCAGGAAGCCGTTGCAGCGGTGATTGCGGTAGTTGTCGCCTGCTGGCTGGATGTGGACGCAGTGACGCGCGTACTGCTAATTGGTTCGGTGATACTGGTGGTGGTGGTGGAGATCCTCAACAGCGCGATTGAGGCGGTGGTCGACCGAATCGGCCAGGAGCGTCATCCGCTGGCGGGCCGCGCTAAGGATATGGGTTCTGCCGCCGTACTGCTGACGATCCTTCTCGCGCTGTTTGTCTGGATAACGCTGCTCTGGCCGCACGCATATTAAGGCCGCCCGTACCGATATATCGCTGATTTTTGCCGCAGCTGCGGTTTTCATTTCGCCAATACCTGTATATACTCACAGCGACTGTATAAACAACCAGGGGGCGGGATGAAAGCGTTAACCAGCAGGCAGCAGCAGGTCTATGACCTGATTCGCGACCATATTAATACAACCGGCATGCCGCCAACGCGTGCTGAAATCGCTTCACAGCTGGGCTTCCGCTCACCCAATGCAGCTGAAGAGCACCTGAAAGCGCTGGCGCGTAAAGGGGTCATTGAGATTGTCTCTGGCGCCTCGCGCGGCATTCGCTTGCTGATGGAAGAAGAGACAAGCGGCGGACTGCCGTTAATCGGGCGTGTCGCTGCCGGCGAGCCGCTGCTGGCTCAGGAGCACATCGAGACCCACTATCAGGTCGATGCTAACCTGTTCAAGCCGAGTGCGGATTTTCTGCTGCGCGTTAGCGGCATGTCGATGAAAGATATCGGGATTATGGATGGCGATCTGCTTGCCGTGCATAAAACCCAGGATGTGCGTAATGGCCAGGTCGTGGTGGCGCGCATTGACGACGAGGTCACCGTAAAACGCTGGAAAAAGCAGGGTGCTATCGTGCATCTGCTGCCGGAAAACAGCGATTTTCAGCCTATCGAAGTGGATACGCGCCAGCAGTCTCTGACCGTTGAAGGTCTGGCTGTCGGTATTGTCCGTACCGGTGAATGGCTGTAATACCTGGTTAGTCCCCCCGCTGCGGTCTGTGCTTGCACAGGCCGCGGTCTGCTATATTACCCCTCTGCTTCCAACCGTGGCGCCGTGCAGCTGCATGAGGCGCGTTGCCCGCAATAACAGGACTGGCTGATGCCGCTGTTTACCTCTTCTGATCGCACGCTCTGGCGCCTGGCGCTGCCCATGATCCTCTCTAACATCAGCGTACCGCTGCTGGGCATTGTGGATACGGCTATCATTGGCCACCTCGACAGCCCGGTTTACCTCGGCGGCGTAGCCGTGGGTGCAACGGCCACCAGCTTTGTCTTTATGCTGCTGCTCTTTTTGCGGATGAGCACCACTGGCCTGACGGCGCAGGCGTTCGGCGCCCGCGATAAGCCAGCGCTGGCGCGGGCGCTGATCCAGCCGATGCTGATTGCGCTGACGGCAGGCGTGCTGTTCATTGCGCTACGAACGCCGGTCAGCGAGCTGGCAGCCGCGCTGATGGGCGGCAGCGAGGCGGTGCAGCAGCAGGCACAAACCTTTATCGCTATCCGCTGGCTCAGCGCGCCTGCCACGCTGGCAAATCTGGTGATCCTCGGCTGGCTGCTCGGCGTACAGTATGCGCGCGCGCCGATGGTGCTGCTTATTACCGGCAACGTCGTGAATATCCTGCTCGATCTGCTGTTTGTTCTGCAGTGGCACTGGGGCGTGGCGGGTGCCGCAGCGGCCACCGCCGTCGCGGACTATGTGACGCTGGCCGTGGGGCTATGGATGGTGGCGCGGGTGCTGGCGCTGCGCGGCATATCATTTTCGCTGCTTAAAGCCAGCTGGCGCGGCGACGCCGCGCGCCTGTTCCGGCTTAACCGCGACATCATGCTGCGTTCGCTGCTGCTGCAGCTCTGCTTCGCCTCGCTGACGCTACTGGGCGCGCGACTCGGCGCTGACGTGGTCGCCGTCAATGCGGTATTGCTGATGTTCCTGACTTTTACTGCCTATGCGCTGGATGGTTTTGCGTATGCGGTGGAAGCCTGCTCCGGTGAGGCGACCGGCGCAGGCGATCGCAGCCGGCTGCGGCTGATCTGGTATGCCGCCTGCCGGCAGGCGGGCATTGTGGCGCTGCTGTTCGCTGTGATTTACGCCCTCTGCGGTCCGGCAATTATCGCGCTGCTGACCTCGATTGAGTCGCTGCGTGAGGCGGCTGACCGCTATCTGATCTGGCAGGTGATCCTGCCGCTGGCTGGCGTCTGGTGCTATCTGCTGGATGGGATGTTTATCGGAGCCACGCGCGGCCGGGATATGCGCAACAGCATGCTGCTGGCGGCGCTGGGCTATGCGCTGACGCTGCTGACGCTGCCGTGGCTCGGGAATCATGGTTTATGGCTGGCTATTACCGTATTTCTCGCGCTGAGAGGCATTACGCTCGGGCTGATCTGGCGTCATCACTGGCAGCGCGACAGCTGGTTCAGCGTGTGATAGCAGCCGGTCAGGCGGTAGCCCACAAAACTGGCAGTTTGTGCTGCAGCGGTTAACCTTAACGTGACAGCACGCGGGTTATACGGCGGTTCAGCCCGCGCTGTGGTGGCATACCGTCTGGCTCAGCAAACCGGGGAGAGATGCAATGAACAGAGATGAAGCGAGTGGCAGCTGGAAACAGTTTAAAGGAAAATGCAAAGAGCAGTGGGGCAAGCTGACCGATGATGACCTGAGCGTGATCGAAGGCAGACGCGAGCAGCTGATCGGCAAAATTCAGGAGCGCTACGGCTATGCCAGAGCAGAAGCGGAGCGCGAAGTAAACGAATGGGAAAGCCGGCACAACGATCCACACAGCTAGTGCCACCCCGCTTCAGAGCATAACCCGCCCGCATGCCTTCAGGCGTGCGCTCAGCCCTTTTTGCCGCGTTTTTTACTCATCGCTTCATGATCGTGCGCGCAGCTGGCGTGCTGTGTACAGGCGGCAATTTCCGCACAGTTTTCGCACAGGCCGTGCGCTTCAATTACCGTATGGCGCAGGCTGAAGTTTGCCTGGTCAGCCAGTCCCGCAATGATTTTTTCCACGCCGTGCGCCTGCTGTTCACTCACTGCGGCACAGCTGTCGCAAACCAGCATGACAGAGCTGTGGGCCGGCTCATTGAAATGATGGCAGACCACATAGCTGTTGTTGGACTCCACGCGGTGGATAAATCCCTGCTCCAGCAAAAAGTCGAGGGCGCGGTAAATCGTGGGCGGCTTCGCCTGAGGCTCACTCATACGCAGCTGATCCAGCAGATCGTAGGCGCTGACAGAACCTTTCTGCTCAGCCATCAGGCGCAGTACTTCGGCACGCTGTGGCGTAAGACGCACGCCGCGATCGAGACAGAGCGCCTCGACCTGGGTCAGCAGCTGCGCTGGGGTAAGAGTTGACATAATGTTCTCCGGCTAACAGGTGATGTTATTTTATCACACTCCATCCGCCCATGCTGTTTTTGCCTGCCCAGGCCGAAGCGTGCTGTCGATCACACTTATCCGGCAATTTTAAGCGTGTTTAGCGCGCTATTTTTGCTTTGCAAGTGACCAGATTCCCGATATGGTTCAGGCAGGCTAAAGTTATCACTGGCCTTATAAGAGCAATAATTCGCCTGAGTGGCTAAAAAAAGCGCAGTGTGACGCAATCGTGTCCAATTCTGCGAACAGCAGTGCTTATCCCTTTCAGTTCACAGCAATGAAGCGTTAGCCGCCATTCAGAATAGCGGTTAACACCATTATTTCGCCTACGCGACACTCAATAATTTTTTAAGGTGATAGCAGCCTCATGATGACAACACGCTTTACGCTGGCCCGGGTGGCTTATTTTGCTGGTTTAAACGCGCTGCTGGTTTCCTCTTCAGCGCTGGCCGCGGGAACCTGGTATGATGCGCGCAATGATGCGATGGGCGGAACCGGTGTCGCATCGTCGCACTGGAGCTCTGCCGTGCTGGCTAACCCCGCGCTGATGACACGCGCGCAGCCGGAAGAGAACGCCGGCATTATTTTTCCCTCTGCCGGGTTACAGGTGACGGATAAAGACAAGCTGGTCGATCGCATTGATGACATCACCGATACGGTTGATCGCTATCGCGACGTGATTGATAACATCAACGCGAATCTCATCTCGGATCCGTTTGCCGCCATCAATGCGGTACCGCAACTGCGTGCCGCAGCCGGTGATATGGCCGATCAGCTGCGCGGGCTTAAAGGTAACAAAGCGGATGCCACCGCTGGCGTTGCGCTGGCCGTCACCGTTCCCAATGCGACGCTGCCGTTTGCTTTTATTACCAAAGCCTATGGCACCGCCCATATCCGGGCCAATGTGGCTCAGAGCGATATCGATTATCTGGATAGTCTGGCAAACGGGGCGTTTCCGCAGCCGGGCGATCAGGATAACCTGCGCTCCAGCGCGAACGGACTGGCAGCGCTGGTCACCGATTATGGTATCGCCATGGCGCATGAGTTCACGGTTGCCGGTCATCCGGTCTCGCTCGGTATTACGCCCAAGCTGCAGAAGACATGGCTCTATAACTACAGCGCCAGCGTCTATAACTACGATAAAAACGATCTTAAAAACGGACGCTATCGCAGTTCAGACACCGGCTTTAACGTTGATGCCGGTCTCGCAACCGCGTTTGCTGAAAACTGGACGTTTGGTCTGACCGGGCAGAACCTGATCTCACGCGATCTGGAAACCAAAGTCGTCAATGGCTATCGCGATACCTATCAAATCCGTCCGCTGGTGACAACCGGACTGGCATGGGAGCGCGGGCCGGTTACCCTGACCGGCGATGTGGACCTGACGGAAACCAAACGCTTTAAGTCGCAGGAGAGCAGCCAGTATGCGGGCGCAGGCGCGGAATATCGCGTGCTCGACTGGCTGGCACTGCGGGCAGGCTATCGCGCCGATCTGAAATCAAATGACGTTAACGTGGTTACCGCCGGCCTCGGGCTGTCGCCGTTTAATAATGCGGTGCATCTGGATCTCGCGGGCTCCGCCGGTAAAGATCGTACCTGGGGTGCGATGGTACAGCTCGGCTTTAACTTCTGACGGGTCTGTCACGGGCGGCTGTGTCGTCCGTGACGGCTGTGGTATCATTGCGCAGTTTCTCATCATTTAACTCCGGATCTACTGCGCTTCATGACTGATAACTTCTCTTCGCAACGCTTCTCTATCGCGCCGATGCTCGACTGGACCGATCGTCACTGCCGCTATTTTCATCGCAAGCTGACCGGCGATACGCTGCTCTATACCGAAATGGTGACGACCGGCGCGATTATTCATGGCAAAGGCGATTACCTTGCCTATAGCGAAGAGGAGCATCCGGTTGCGCTGCAGCTGGGCGGCAGCGATCCGGCGGCGCTGGCGCAGTGTGCCCGACTGGCTGAAGCGCGCGGTTACGATCAGATCAACCTTAACGTGGGCTGTCCTTCCGACCGCGTACAGAACGGTCGTTTTGGTGCCTGCCTGATGGCGGATGCGAACCTGGTGGCTGACTGCATTAAAGCGATGCGCGATGTGGTTTCTATTCCGGTCACGGTAAAAACCCGCATCGGTATTGATGAGCAGGACAGCTACGCGTTTCTGCGCGACTTTACCGGCACCGTGGCAGAGCGGGGCGGCTGCGACACCTTTATCATTCACGCTCGCAAAGCCTGGCTGTCAGGCCTGAGCCCCAAAGAGAACCGGGAGATCCCGCCGCTGGACTATCCGCGCGTTTATCAGCTAAAACGTGATTTTCCGGCGCTGACCATGGCGATCAACGGCGGGGTAAAAACGCTGGAAGAGGCCAAGACGCACCTGATGCATCTGGATGGCGTGATGATGGGCCGCGAAGCGTATCAAAATCCTTCCGTGCTGGCGCAGGTTGACCGCGAGCTTTTTGGCCGCACAACGCCGGCAGTGGATCTGGTCGCCGTTGTGCGTTCAATGTATCCCTATATCGAAGCGGAACTGACGCAGGGCACTTATCTGGGGCACGTCACCCGGCATATGCTGGGGCTGTTTCAGGGTATTCCGGGTGCCCGTCAGTGGCGACGGTATCTGAGCGAAAATGCCCATAAACCGGGTGCTGATGTGCGGGTGCTGGAAGCCGCGCTGGCGCTGGTGGCCGATCGCATCCCCCAGGAAGCGTAATTCGCGCTCTCTAAAAACCGCAGCAGAAATGGTGCGGTTTTATTTTGCCTGAAACCTGGTTTTTTTCACCACTTCTACCGCAGTGCCCTGAATAAATACTTTTCAATCAATATCTTATAAATTAACCGATCTGGCACGAAAATTGTATCTGTCAGCAGAGTCCTGACAGAGGAGAATAGACGTGGAAATTGTATTTGTGCTTGGGTTCTTTTTAATGCTGTTGCTGACCGGCGTTTCCCTGCTGGGGGTGATTGCGGCTTTAGCCGTTGCCACCGCGCTGATGTTTTTAACCGGCCTGTTTGCCTTTGTTATAAAACTGTTACCCTGGCTGCTGCTGGCCGTGGTCGCCGTCTGGGTCTGGCGCAGCGTTACCACACCGGGTAGCAGCACCAGACTGAACCGGCTCAGGAGAAAAATCAGCAGGATGGAGCGACGCGGCTGGTAAAAAATGCGGCTCAGATCACAGCGCTGAATTCCGCTGGCGCTAAATAAAACGTAAACATATTTTTTACTTATGTTTTCTGCCACTATACGTATACAGATTCAGTACCGCTGTCCCTACACCAGCGCGAACTAAAAAAAGAATCAGGGGCTTCCTTCAGGAAGCCCTCTTTTTTTGCCTGCATCAGGGCAGCAGCAGGCTGGAGCCCTGGGTCGCACGACTCTCCAGTATCTGATGCGCGCGCATGGCATCGCGCAGCGGGAACTTCTGCTGCTCCGGTACGTTTACCTGAATGGCGCGGCTGGCTATCAGGGAAAAGAGTTCACTGCTCGCCTGCTCCAGCTCCTCACGGTTTGTGATATAGCCAAACAGCGACGGGCGGGTGACAAACAGAGAGCCTTTCTTATTAAGAATTCCTAAATCCACGCCGGTTACCGGGCCGGAGGCGTTGCCAAAGCTGACCAGCAGCCCGTGGCGCTGCAGAGAGTCGAGCGATGGTTCCCAGGTATCCTTACCGACAGAGTCATACACCACGGCCACTTTTTTCCCCTGCGTCAGTTCGCTGACGCGCTGTGCAATATCCTCTTCGCGATAGTTGATGGTGGCCCATGCGCCAGCCGCTTTGGCAATCTGCGCTTTTTCGGCAGAACCCACCGTGCCGATAAGATGTGCACCCAGCGCTTTGGCCCACTGGCAGGCAATCAGACCCACACCGCCTGCGGCAGCATGAAACAGAAACGTCTCATCCGCTTTGACTTTCCAGGTTTGTCGCAGCAGATACTGGACTGTCAGCCCTTTAAGAAATGAGGCAGCCGCCGTTTCAAAAGAGATACTCTCCGGCAGCAGCGCCAGCCGCTCTTCCGCAACGTTGTGAAGTTCACTGTAAGCGCCCAGAGCGGCCTGACAGTAAACCACCCGATCGCCAGGCTGAAAACGCGTGACCGCTGCGCCCACTTTGCTGACCACGCCTGCCGCTTCGGTACCGAGTCCGGAAGGAAAGGCTGAAACCGGGTAGAGCCCGCTGCGCACATAGGTGTCGATATAGTTGATGCCTATCGCCCGGTTTTCTACCTGCACCTCATGCTCAGCCGGATCGGCAGGATCAAAATCTGCCCACTGCAAAACCTCCGGGCCACCGTGCTGACTGAACTGAATACGCTTTGCCATGCTGACTCCTGTGAATGTTCATCCGGGGGCGGTATACTTGCGCGTCCCTTTCACGATCGGTAATGCATTCACTATGGCAGGAAACAAACCCACCAACAAATCGAACGAACCCCGCGATCGGCAGCTGGAAGGCGTAAAAATGCCGCCGCACTCCATAGAAGCGGAGCAGTCGGTGCTGGGTGGGTTGATGCTGGACAACGAGCGCTGGGACAACGTCTCTGAGCGCGTTGTCGCAGACGATTTTTTTAACCGCTCACACCGCATGATTTTTGCTGAGATGCAGCGGCTGCTGGAGCTGGGCCAGCCTATCGACCTGATCACGCTGTCAGAGTCGCTGGAAACGCGCGGCGAGCTGGAGATGGCGGGCGGCTTTGCCTATCTGGCCGAACTCGCGAAAAATACGCCAAGTGCGGCTAACATCGGCGCCTATGCAGATATCGTGCGCGAACGTGCGGTAGTGCGTGAGATGATCGCGGTTGCTAACCAGATTGCCGACGCCGGTTACGATCCGCAGGGGCGGAGCAGTGAAGATCTGCTCGACTTTGCCGAATCCAACGTCTTTAAAATCGCCGAGCAGCGCGCGAATAAAGATGACGGCCCGCAGAACATTGAGCAGATCCTTGAAGCCACCGTGTCCCGTATTGAAGCGCTGGTCTCAACGCCGCACGATGGCGTAACCGGCGTAGATACCGGCTATCAGGATCTGAACAAAAAAACGGCTGGCCTGCAGGGGTCCGATCTGATTATCGTGGCGGCGCGTCCCTCAATGGGTAAAACCACGTTCGCCATGAACCTGTGCGAAAACGCCGCGATGCTCAATGAGAAACCGGTGCTGATCTTCAGTCTGGAGATGCCCAGCGAGCAGCTGATGATGCGTATGCTGGCATCTCTGTCGCGCGTGGACCAGACGCGTATTCGTACCGGCCAGCTGGAAGATGAGGACTGGGCGCGCATCTCCGCCACGATGGGTATTCTGCTGGAGAAGAAAAACATCTTTATTGATGACTCTTCCGGCCTGACGCCAACCGAAGTACGCTCGCGTGCCCGCCGCGTGTTCCGCGAAAATGGCGGTCTGAGCATGATCATGATCGACTATCTGCAGCTGATGCGCGTGCCGTCGCACTCCGAGAACCGTACGCTGGAGATCGCCGAAATTTCGCGTTCATTGAAAGCGCTGGCCAAAGAGCTGAATGTGCCGGTCGTGGCGCTGTCGCAGCTAAACCGTTCACTGGAGCAGCGCGCCGACAAACGTCCGGTTAACTCCGATCTGCGTGAATCAGGATCGATCGAGCAGGATGCTGACCTGATCATGTTTATCTACCGCGATGAGGTTTATCACGAAAACAGCGATCTGAAAGGCATCGCTGAGATCATCATCGGCAAGCAGCGTAACGGGCCGATCGGTACCGTGCGTCTTACCTTCAACGGCCAGTGGTCGCGCTTTGACAACTACGCCGGCCCGCAATACGACGACGAATAAGCCTTTGCCTGCCAGTGCATGCACGTTTTGTGCATGCACCTCACGTCATCAGAAAATAGTGTTGGACAAGGCGGTCCGCTATCAGGTTATCTGTGCCAAAGCGAATGTGACAACGCTGTGGGATCAGAATGACGCAGGTAGATGATTACGATCTTAAGATATTGACGCTATTACAATCTAACGGCCGTCTTACCAATCAGGAACTGAGCGATCTGGTGGGGTTATCCGCATCACAATGCTCACGCCGCCGCATCAACCTTGAACAGGCGAATTTAATCCTTGGCTATCATGCCCGGCTGTCGCCTGATGCGGTGGGTCTCGGCATGGTCGGACTGATTGAAGTGCGGCTGAAAAACCATACGCCCGATTACGAAGATAACTTTTTGCAGATGGTAGAAGCAGAACCCGCCATTGTTGACGCGTTTAAAACCACCGGAGACGCTGACTATCTGCTGAAAGTGGCGGTGGCCGATCTCGCTTCGCTGAGCGCGCTGATCAGCCAGCTGGTGGCGGGCCATCAGAGCGTGTCGCACGTTAAAACGGCGGTGGTACTCAACCGGCTGAAAGAGAATGGCCTGATGATGAAGCCTGCGCACAAAGTGCGCCATAAAGGTGCATAATGCGCCATAAAAGTGCATCAGACTCCCTCTCTCTGCTTATTTCTCGCGATTAAGACCGAATTTGTGCATGAATCAACGGTTTTATTCTGATTCATGCATAAAACTGTGCAATAAAGCGCCTTAGATATCAATGGGATATTCGCTGGCACCCTCCGGCTAAGCAGCAGCGAGGCCGGAGTGGTGCGTTTTTTGCAGCTATATCGCTTTTATTTGCACAGAGAACTCCTGATGGACAACATCGCTCAGCCAGTGGCGGCTCCTCACTCCCGCATCGAAGATGCGCTGGCTATCGTGCTGGGAACGCTGATGGTCTCATTTGGCGTCATGCTGCTGAAGCAGGCGGGCGCGCTGACCGGCGGAACGGCCGGTATCGCGTTTTTAATCAGCTACCTTTCATCCTCCTCTTTCGGCGCCGCCTTTTTTGCCATCAATCTGCCGTTTTACTGGCTGGCGATACGCCGCATGGGGTGGGAATTTACCTGCAAAACCTTTGGTGCCGTGGCGCTGGTTTCCCTGTTCACACAGCTGCATCCGCTGTTTATCCACTTTTCGGCATTAAATCCTTTTTATGCGACACTGTTCGGTAACGTGGTCATGGGGATCGGGTTTATAGTGTTGTTTCGTCACAAAGCCAGCCTGGGTGGTATCAATATTCTGGCGCTCTGGCTGCAGGATCGCACCGGTCTGCGTGCCGGGAAGCTACAGATGATGGTTGATACCTGTGTGGTATGCGCCTCGCTGTTTGTCGTACCGCTACCGATGCTGCTGGCCTCTGTTGCGGGCGCGGCGATCCTCAACCTTATCATTGCGCTGAACCATCGTCCTGGCCGCTATCAGGTATAAAAGCGCCGTCTTACGCTTACTCATGCATTTTTATGGAGATCTGCACCGTGTTTCAAAACGTTGATGCCTACGCCGGCGATCCGATTCTGTCGCTGATGGAAACCTACAAACAAGATCCGCGCGCGCATAAAGTCAATCTCAGTATCGGCCTGTTCTACAACGAAGCAGGGATCGTTCCGCAGCTGCAGGCCGTTGCGGCAGCTGAAGAGCGTCTGCAGGCGCAGCCGCATCAGGCATCACTCTATCTGCCGATGGAAGGTTTAGGCCCTTACCGCAACGCCATTGCGCCGCTGCTGTTTGGTCACGAACACCCGGTGCTGAAAGCGGGACGCATCGCGTCTATTCAGACGCTGGGTGGTTCCGGTGCGCTGAAAGTGGGGGCTGATTTCCTGAAGCGCTATTTTCCGCACTCAGAGGTCTGGGTCAGCGATCCGACCTGGGAAAATCACGTAGCGATTTTTAACGGCGCGGGCTTCGCGGTAAACACCTACCCCTGGTACGATGCTGAGACCAACGGCGTTAAGTTTGACGCATTTATCCGCTGCCTGAAATCGCTGCCGAAGCATGCCATTGTGCTGCTGCATCCCTGCTGCCATAACCCGACCGGCGCCGATCTCACTGATGCCCAGTGGGATGAGACCACCGCCGTGCTGAAAGCGCAGGAGCTGATCCCGTTCCTCGATATCGCCTATCAGGGCTTTGGTGCAGGAATGGAAGAGGATGCTTACGCCATTCGCGCTATCGCAGCCGCGGGTCTGCCGGCGCTGGTGAGCAACTCATTTTCCAAGATCTTCTCGCTCTATGGCGAGCGCGTGGGCGGGCTCTCTGTGGTCTGCGACAGCGCTGAAGAAGCGGGACGGGTGCTGGGTCAGCTGAAAGCCACCGTGCGCCGCAACTACTCCAGTCCGCCAAATTTTGGTGCGCAGGTAGTCTCCTGCGTGCTGAATGATGCCGCATTACTGAACATGTGGCTGGCAGAAGTTGAAGCGATGCGCCTGCGTATTGCGGAGATGCGCCAGGCGCTGGTCAGCGAGCTGCAGGCAATTCTGCCGGGTAAAAATGTCGACTATCTGCTGAAGCAGCGCGGTATGTTCAGCTACACCGGTCTCAGCGCACAGCAGGTTGATCGCCTGCGCGATGAGTTCGGGATCTATCTTATCGCCAGCGGGCGTATGTGCGTTGCTGGTCTGAACCGCAGTAACGTTAAACGCGTTGCAGAGGCGTTTGCTGCCGTTATGTAACTGCCGGACGCGACACCACGAACCATCCGTTTTAATGCGGATGGTTTTTTTTTGCGTCTGCCAGGCAGGCTGATGCTTTTTCCTGCGGCAGGGTTTACCTTTCGCCAACATGCTGCACACTTAAGAGACCTGTTTTTTTAGGACTTTGCTATGTGGCAGCAACAGACCCTCACCCTGAGCGCAAAAGCGCGCGGGTTTCACCTCATTACCGATGAGATCTTAAGCCAGCTTAACGGCCTCAATGGCGTGCGCATCGGCCAGCTGCATCTGCTGTTACAGCATACCTCCGCGTCGCTGACGCTGAATGAAAACTGCGATCCCACCGTGCGCAGCGACATGGAGCAGCATTTCTTACGCCAGGTGCCTGAAAACGCAGGGTGGCAGCACGATTATGAAGGCGCAGACGATATGCCTGCCCATATCAAGTCGTCACTGCTGGGCGTTTCACTGCTGCTGCCGGTCAGTCGCGGGCGGCTGATGCTGGGGACCTGGCAGGGCATCTGGCTGGGCGAACATCGCATACAGGGCGGTGCCAGACGCATCGTCGCGACTTTACAAGGGGAATAACCAATGACGATTTCTGAGCTATTGACCTACTGCATGAGCAAACCCGCCGCAGAACAGGACATTAAAGAGGCGTGGGATGCAACGCAGATTAAGAGCCACGGTGTGCTGTTTGCCATGCTTTATGAGAAAGCAGGGCGGCCGGCGGTGACGCTGAAAACCTCTCCCGCACTGGCTGAACTGTTGCGTGAAGAGCACAGCGACGTCTTTCCCAGCGAATACCTGAATAAATCCTGCTGGAGCACGCTGTGGCTGGATGGATCGCTGAAGGATTCGCAGATTTACTATCTGGTTGACGCCTCTTACCAGCAGGCCGACGCCACGCACGCGGCGGGCGCCAGCCAGCACAACGCCTGAGCCGTTACGCCGCAGGCGTATCGCGCAGGGTATTGATATCGATGACAAAGCGATATTTTACATCGCTTTTCAGCATGCGCTCATACGCCTCATTAATTTGATCCATGGCAATCAGTTCAATGTCTGAGGTGATGCCGTGCTTGCCACAGAAATCGAGCATCTCCTGCGTTTCAGCGATGCCGCCGATCAGCGAGCCAGAGACACTGCGGCGTTTGAAAATCAGGTTAACCACCTGAGGTGCCGGATGATCGTGCTCGGGCACACCGACCAGCGTCATATTGCCATCACGCTTCAGCAGGGTGATAAACGGGTTGAGATCGTGCTGTGCGGCTACCGTGTTCAGAATAAAATCGAAACTGTTAGCGTGGGCCGCCATCTGATCGGCATCTTTAGATATCACCACTTCATCAGCGCCAAGACGTTTGCCATCTTCGACTTTTGATGGCGATGTCGTAAACAGCACGACCTGCGCGCCCATCGCATGGGCAATTTTCACCCCCATATGGCCCAGGCCGCCGAGGCCTACGATACCCACTTTTTTGCCCGGCCCGACATTCCAGTGGCGCAGCGGCGAATAGGTGGTGATCCCCGCGCACAGCAGCGGCGCAACGCCTGCCAGGTCGAGGTTTTCCGGCACGCGCAGCACAAAATCTTCGTTGACCACCATGCTGGTGGAGTAGCCACCGTAGGTGACCGCGCCGGTTTCGCGATCCTGGCCGTTGTAGGTGCCTGTCATGCCCTCTTCGCAATACTGCTCCAGCCCTTCCTGACAGCTCGGACAGCTGCGGCAGGAGTCAACCATACAGCCAACGCCCACCAGGTCACCGGGCTGATATTTATGGCTGTGCGCGCCCACGGCGGTTACGCGACCGACAATTTCATGGCCCGGTACGACCGGAAAAATTGTGTTGTTCCATTCGTTGCGCGCCTGGTGCAGATCGGAGTGGCAGACGCCGCAATAGAGCACTTCAATCTCCACATCATGCTCACGCAGTTCGCGCGGTTTGTAGTCGAACGGGGCGAGTTTTGATTTGGCGTCCTGTGCAGCCCAGGCATGGGTAATATTCATGGTGTCTCCAGTCGGATGTGTCGTGAGTAGGGTATGCAAACGCCTTACGGAGTTCGAAAGGCCGCAACGCTGAGGCAGCGTTGCAAGCAGACCGCTATAAGCGTAGTCAGCTCGCCTGGATGCGACCATGCCTGAAGTTGTCTGATTCTTGCCTGTTTCTGCATTTTGTTGCGTAATCAGGCACGTCTGAATAACCGGCAAATAAAAAGCCGCCCCGGAGGGCGGCCTGATAATGGTAAAGGCGCAGACAGAAAAGGCTTACTTCTTCAGCATCGGTTTCAGGAAGCGTGCGGTATGTGACTTTTCACACTCTGCCACGGTTTCCGGCGTACCGGCGACCAGGATCTCACCGCCGCCGCTGCCGCCTTCGGGACCCAGATCCACGATCCAGTCTGCGGTTTTAATCACATCCAGATTATGCTCAATCACCACAATGGTATTGCCCTGATTACGCAGCTGATGCAGGACTTCCAGCAGCTGCGCAATATCGGCAAAGTGCAGGCCGGTGGTCGGCTCATCCAGAATATAGAGCGTCTGTCCGGTACCGCGCTTCGACAGCTCACGCGCCAGCTTGACGCGCTGCGCCTCACCACCGGAGAGCGTGGTGGCGGACTGGCCGAGACGGATATAGGAGAGGCCGACATCCATCAGCGTCTGCAGCTTGCGTGCCAGCGCCGGGACCGCTTCAAAGAAGTCGCGCGCTTCTTCAATCGTCATCTCCAGCACTTCGTGAATGCTTTTGCCTTTGTACTTGATCTCCAGCGTTTCGCGGTTATAGCGCTTGCCTTTACACTGATCGCACGGCACATAGATGTCGGGCAGGAAGTGCATTTCCACTTTGATCACGCCATCGCCCTGGCACGCTTCACAGCGTCCGCCGCGCACGTTAAAGCTGAAGCGGCCCGGATTGTAGCCGCGCGAGCGCGACTCCGGCACACCGGCAAAGAGTTCACGCACCGGCGTAAAAATGCCGGTATAGGTCGCCGGGTTAGATCGTGGCGTACGCCCGATCGGGCTTTGATCGATGTCGATCACTTTATCGAAGTGTTCAAGGCCGGCGATCTCACGATAAGGTGCCGCTTCACCGCTGGTTGCACCGTTAAGCTGCTGCTGCGCGATCGGGAAAAGCGTATCGTTGATAAGCGTTGATTTCCCGGAGCCGGAGACGCCGGTGATGCAGGTAAACAGGCCAACCGGCAGCGTCAGCGTCACATCCTTCAGGTTATTGCCGCGCGCGCCGGTGAGCTTCAGCACTTTAGCCGGATCGCCTTTCACCCGCTCGGCCGGCACTGCGATTTCGCGCTTGCCGCTCAGGAACTGGCCGGTCAGCGACTCTTCATGCGCCATAATGGCGTGTACATCACCTTCAGCCACTATCTGTCCGCCGTGCACGCCCGCGCCCGGACCGATATCGATGATATGGTCAGCCGCTCTGATCGCGTCTTCGTCATGCTCTACCACAATCACGGTATTGCCGAGATCGCGCAGGTGGATCAGGGTCGAGAGCAGGCGTTCGTTATCGCGCTGGTGTAACCCGATAGAGGGCTCATCAAGAACGTACATGACGCCAACCAGGCCCGCGCCAATCTGGCTGGCCAGACGAATACGCTGCGCCTCGCCGCCGGAGAGCGTTTCAGCCGAACGTGACATGGAGAGATAGTTCAGGCCGACGTTGACCAGGAAACTCAGCCTATCGCCGATCTCTTTCAGGACTTTCTCAGCAATTTTTGCGCGCTGGCCGCTCAGTTTAAGGTTGGTGAAAAACTCCATCGCATGACCAATACTCATTTCAGAGATGGTAGGCAGGTTAGTATCTTCAACAAACACGTGGCGCGCTTCGCGGCGCAGGCGGGTACCGTGACAGCTGGTGCAGGCGCGGTTGCTGATAAACTTCGCCAGCTCTTCGCGCACCGCATTGGACTCCGTCTCTTTATAGCGGCGCTCCATATTATGCAGCACCCCTTCAAACGGATGACGCCGCACGGAAGTGTCACCGCGATCGTTGATATATTTGAATTCAATATTCTCTTTGCCCGAGCCATACAGGATCACCTGACGCGCTTTGTCGCTCAGGCTGCTGAACGGCGCCTCTACGTCAAAATCGAGATGCTCAGCGAGCGAGCGCAGCATCTGGAAATAGTAGAAGTTGCGGCGATCCCAGCCGCGAATCGCACCGCCCGCCAGCGACAGCTCAGGGTTCTGCACCACGCGATCGGAATCGAAGTATTGCTGCACGCCAAGGCCGTCACAGGTTGGACAGGCGCCGGCCGGGTTGTTGAACGAAAACAGGCGCGGTTCCAGCTCACGCATGCTGTAGCCGCAGATCGGGCAGGCGAAGTTGGCGGAGAAGAGCATCTCTTCGCTGTCAGGATCGTCCATGTCCGCCACGATCGCGGTGCCGCCGCTGAGTTCAAGCGTGGTTTCAAACGACTCCGCCAGACGCGTGGCGAGATCGTCGCGCACGCGAAAACGATCGATGACGACTTCAATAGTGTGCTTTTTCTGCAGCTCAAGTTTCGGCGGATCGGAGAGATCGCACACTTCGCCATCGATGCGGGCACGGATGTAACCCTGCGCCGCCAGGTTTTCCAGCGTTTTGGTGTGCTCACCTTTGCGATCTTTCACCACCGGTGCCAGCAGCATCAGGCGGCGACCCTCTTCCTGCGCCAGCACCTGATCCACCATCTGGCTTACGGTCTGCGCCGCAAGCGCGACGTCGTGATCGGGACAGCGTGGCTCACCCACGCGGGCAAACAGCAGGCGCAGGTAGTCGTGGATTTCAGTAATAGTACCCACCGTCGAGCGCGGGTTATGCGAAGTCGATTTCTGCTCAATGGAAATGGCGGGCGACAGGCCTTCGATGTGATCGACATCCGGCTTCTCCATCAGCGAGAGAAACTGGCGCGCGTAAGCAGAGAGGGACTCTACATAGCGCCGCTGACCTTCGGCATAGAGCGTATCAAACGCCAGCGATGACTTCCCGGAACCTGAGAGACCGGTGACAACGATCAGCTTATCGCGTGGAATGATCAGGTTAATATTTTTCAGATTGTGGGTGCGAGCACCGCGGACTTCGATCTTATCCATTCACCTTTCCCGGATTGAACTACACCCGCTATGCCAGCAAAGCATAACGGATAGAAACGCATCATTATGGCACAAAAAATAACCTGAATAAATATCCAGTAGTTTTATCCTTTGGTACACTAGAGACGCAAAACTGGAAGCACGCTCCAAAGTATCCATCATAGATCAGGACGTGTTAAACTTTGTCGTTTAGACTTATAGCATCAACTCATCGGGAGAGAGCAACATGGCCAGTCGTGGCGTAAACAAAGTGATTCTTGTCGGGAATCTGGGTCAGGATCCGGAAGTGCGTTTCATGCCAAACGGTGGCGCTGTAGCCAACTTCACGCTGGCCACGTCTGAAAGCTGGCGTGACAAGCAGACCGGTGAAAACAAAGAGAACACCGAATGGCACCGCGTTGTGCTGTTTGGCAAACTGGCTGAAGTTGCCGGCGAATATCTGCGTAAAGGCTCACAGGTCTATATTGAAGGTCAGCTGCGTACGCGCAAGTGGCAGGATCAGAGCGGTCAGGAAAAATATACCACCGAGGTTGTTGTCAACGTAGGCGGCACCATGCAGATGCTGGGCGGACGTCAGCAGGGCGGTGCGAATGCAGGTGGCGCACCGATGGGCGGCCAGAGCGGCGGCGGAAATAACAACGGCTGGGGTCAGCCACAGCAGCCGCAGCAGTCTCAGGGCGGCAATCAGTTCAGCGGCGGCGCGCAGCAGCGTCCACAGCAGCAGAGCGCACCGGCGAACAACGAACCGCCAATGGATTTCGACGACGATATCCCGTTCTGAAGCTGACTGATAAGTCACCTTTTAAAATATATGCGCAAGCCCCTGTTAATACAGGGGCTTTTTATTTTGTACTTTCGGCACTCATCAAATATCAATTCATATCCGTTTTTTGATCCAAAGATCCTGCATGACAGCCAGGAGAAAAAAGAGTGGCATATTTTATCTGTATGAACGCGTCAGCTGATGTAAAGCAGGAAAGAGCAATATTAGCCTTAGAATAATTATTAGCTGCGCAGCTAATGATGCAATTATGACTAATATTAGCTAAGCTAGCTTTATTTTTGCACAGCTAATAACGGGCTGGAAACGAATGTTATGAGCCATTACGCACATTATTCAGAATTCGAACAACAGATGCTGGATGCACTGAGGGAAGCTATTGCTGAAGCCTTCGGCTCCGAAGCTTCTGTACTGAATGCCTCACACGAGCTTCCCGAAGCTGGAGTTGAACTTGATGGCAAGATTGTGATCAAGACTCCTGGTAAAACCCTGCAGGTATTCGTCGACGTCAAAAAAAAGGTCTACCCAAGAGACCTGAGAAATGCTGTCTACCAGCTTCGCAGAGGCATAGATGAAACCAGTGATTGTCACGAAGCGATTGGACTGCTTGCTGCAGGTGAGTTGAGTCCCGGGGCTAAACAGGAGCTCAGGAATCAAAATATCGCCTCATTCGAGCTGGGGGGCAGCCTTTATCTGAAGCATGAAGGCTGGCTCATTAACATCGAAAAGCCTTCCCACCGTACCAAAAAGAACACTCATGGCATTGAGCTTTTCACTGAGGCTCGGGAAAGTGTAATACATGCGCTTCTGATGAATAGTCATAAGTGGTTAACCGGTGCAGAACTGGCCGAAAAAGCCGAAACATCTCCATACACCTGCTCTCTCGTCCTGCAGGAGCTGACGCTGCGTGAATGGGTGGAGTCTACTGGTAGAGGACCGGGCAAGCGCAGAATGCTCA
Organism: Pantoea sp. Acro-807; assembly: GCF_011752675.1. NCBI lineage: Bacteria > Pseudomonadati > Pseudomonadota > Gammaproteobacteria > Enterobacterales > Erwiniaceae > Pantoea > Pantoea sp. Acro-807. The sequence goes on from NZ_VWXE01000005.1 coordinate 81,195, forward strand.
CTCACCCTGATAAGCTTTTAGACGCCTGGTCTGAGCAGTGGCAGGGGCGTAAAGAAAAAAGGTCAAAGTGGTACACCTTTGTCGAAACGCCCGAGCATCTGCTGGCTCACCTGGCGGAAGAGATAGACCGTCAGAAAGTGGATTATCCGTGGGCATTTACGGGTGCTGCTGCAGCGAATGTTTATGCTCCACTGCTGACCAGTACTGAGGGAGCAGAAATCATTGTGCCCAGGGGCTATGCGGATAAGATGGCTGATAGATTAGGCCTGAAGCCAGTGAGTAAAGGGGCAAACGTTACGCTCATCGAGCGCGAACCTGCGAGCTTGCTTTATCGATATATGCGCTCGGATCAGCCTGCCTTTTTCGCCAGTCCTTACATTCTGTATCTGGACTTATTAGATGGTCGGGGCCGTAACAAGGAACTGGCGCAACATATCAGAGAACGATTGGAGTCTTTATGGCAACGGAATTGAAACCTCGTACAGCGGCTGGATACGATCAAAATGTCACACTGGCATGCGAGAGGACGCTGCTTACACTGTTAAGCGCCTTTGGAAATTTGAGAGAAACTCTGAGACTTGTCGGTGGTTTGGTCCCCCGTTGCCTATGCACGTTTCCATAGCGAGAACGATGAAGACGAAGATGAGCTTGTTAGCCGACAGCGTTTTGCTGCAGGGTTAGTCCAGAAGTTACTGACTGAGATTGAGAGGCAACGGACAGCCTGACGAAAACAGAAGTGCCGTAGCGTCAGCCCGGCAGGTTTACGCTGCGATATAGCTCGCCAGCAGTGACGCGCTTTTTACAGCCAGAGGCGTGCCGGTTGTGCTCTGCGTATTATGTCGCTAACAGCTTTTGCTGAGGTTGCTGGCGTTCATGCCTCCTCATTCTGTGACCACGGCCAGCGATGTCCAACCGGCGTTGATTTGTAGTGTTATACCGGCGTTTTTAAGAATTTAGCCCACCCGCTTTTGCCTGATTTACCCGCCTTATCGCCTGCACATCCGCTGCTATATGCTCCTGAGCAGGCAGACAGGTTGTCTTTTAATCACCTTTTGACATAAAGCCCGGCTGCTATGGCGTGCTTACCCCGATGATAAATGTGTCAGGACGTCTGTTTTTTATGCAAAACAGAGCAGCAGTTGCATATTGATGAGACGAAATGAGAATAAAAATTGGCTGGAACCGCTCTGCTGCCCCCGGTTTTAATCAGAGAATGGCCCTGTTTAATGGTAAGAAAAACCATTCAGGTATCAAGCGAGAGCGCTGCGGTTAAGAATGATCCCGGTCACATTCCGCATAAAAATATTAAAACCAGCGACAAATAACCGAATGTTATTTATCGATCATATCGCTTTTTATCTTACATAGTTTAAAGCTCATTACGTTTTTGGGCGGGAAAATTCCTGGAGAAATTAAATCATAAATTGTTTATCCCACGCGACGCGCCGATTTTTAAGCGCAACCGTCAGGGCCAGGATAAATGAGAGGGGAAAAGTGGTGCAGCCGGAGGAGATGTTCAGTTGTGCTAACTAAAAACAACTGTGATTTAAGGCCAGCAACAGTGGCATTAATGCAATAAACGAAGCGCCAATCTCACCGCAATGAGATTGGGCAACGTCTAAATGGCTTAAACTACAAGACTTTTGCTGGTGTGAATCAATTTTACCGCAAAAAAAGAAGCATTTTCCTGCCATTACTCATCAGGAAAAAGAGGTGCGAATTGTTATATTGTGAACGCCGGATTAAATGATCTTCATCTCTTCTGGTAAGAACAAATCTCAGCATTTAGTCAAATAACAGCGGCCTTACAACTATTAGCGATTTTCTGATCCTGACGGATAGTGGTAAACGCTGCGGCTGATGTCGAGCAAACGACAGCTGCGGCGGGTTCCAATATCAAAGGTTGTCTGCAAAAAGTTGACTGCCTGACGCTTTTCATTGGTGGTAAAGAAGTTTTTGAGCACGCTCTGCAGCATCTCTTTATCGGAACTCAGCGTTTGCAGTTCGCGGGTAAGGTTCTGTAGTTTGTCCTCTAACTCCTTGATCTTTCTTCCTTCTTCAGAAGAAAGGCCTGAAAATTTCTTCTTCCAGCTGTAGAAGGTAGCCTCTGAAATGCCGAGCTCTTCACAAATCTCCCTGACTTTTACTCCTGTTTCAGAAGCTTTAATGGCATTTGTGATTTGCTCTTCGCTATATCGTGACTTTCTCATAAATGCTCTTACCTTTCTTATCAATTAGTGGATGAGAATTACTGTATTAATATCTGGTACTGCAAAAACGGTATTAATGCAGTATTAAAGTGCGCGATTTGAATTGCGAGGGATAAATTAAGATATTTAGAATAAATATCATCATGGGATAAATCTTATTTTATTATGAATGCCAATGAACATCTTCCTGGCATTGGCTTTTTGATATAGATTCATTCCATCCCAAATGCAGAAAAATACGACAAACATTGGATATTCGGTACAGCTTTCTTGCAAAAAAGAGAGGGCGTGCCAGTAAACTTTTGTCTCGAATTCGGGTTGAAATCGTTTACATCCGCTGAAATTCGCACCAGATTTAATCAGAATTTTCCTGAATTTCTCTTCTAAATCCTGACGCGAGTCTCATTTTTCGGACCAGCCTGGTTTGAAGTTATTAATTTTTGTCAGGCCCACTGAGCGCTTGTTAATTCATTTCAAGGACGTTTTACCGCAAGGCAGTTGCTGTAAGTAATACTAAGGACCAGTCAATGAAATTGAGCGTAATGTCTAATGCCGTCTGGATGATGTCTGAAAAAGTCGTCTCGGTGTTCGGCGTCATCTTTGTCACCTCCTATGTGGCAAAATCGTTTGGCCCGACCATATTTGGCCAGATGGCATTTTCAGCTTCGCTATTCTCCATGGTGCAGACCGTGGCGATTTTCGGTACCGAAACCATCCTGTTTAAGCGCATCAGCAAAAGTGCGCCTAAAGGTCTGCGTCTGATGGCCGTGGCGCGCACCATGCGCCTCGCGCTGCTGCTGCTGACCTCCATTCCGGTCTTGATTTGGGTCTGGTACAACATGCAGGAGAATTTTCTCGCATTTGCACTGGCCTCATTTATCTCCTCGGTATTTGTAACGCAGGACACTTTTAGCGTCTACAACAATGCGCGTCTCGCGTCGCGGCTCAATACGCTGGCTAACTCAGTGGGACTGCTGCTTGGCTTCGCGCTGAGCTTTACCATCGCGTGGCTGCATCTCAATCCGCTGTGGCTGACCATATCCATCGTGGCGGTAACGCTGGTGCCTTATCTCATCAAGCGCATCAATTTTTACCGTGAGCATCAGGACATTGCGCCGCCGCAGCAGAAACGCACTACCTATCTGCGCTACCTGATGTATGCCGGTCTGCCGCTCGCTATCTCCAGCATTTTTATCTCCGTGCAGGTAAAAGCGGCGCAGATGTTTCTGGCCGGTATCGCTTCCGCCCGCGATCTGGGCCTGTTCGCCGCGGCTAACACCATTTCGGCTTCCTGGATTTTTATCCCGGTTGCCATCATCACTTCCTGCTTTTCGGAAATTTTCCGTGAGCGTGGAGCAGCCGCAATCAAACTCACCGCGCGGCTGAACGGCTATGTCATGGGAGTTTCATTGCTGTTATTGGCGGTGATCGCCATGTTTGGCGAGAAGATCATCATCGCGTTATATGGTCACGAGTACACACAATCGGGAAGTCTCGTTACGTTACTGTCGTTAGCAACCTGCTTTTCGGCAATGGGGACCGTAGCTTACCGCTACATGGTCAAAGAGGGCGGGTTTAACTATCTGCTGAAGAAGATCCTCTGCCTGATGGTTATCAGCCTGCCGCTCTCATGGTGGCTGATCCAGGGGTACGGCATTATGGGTGCCGCCTGGAGCGTCTTCATCACTGAGCTGCTCTCCCTTACCGTAATGAATTACTTCTTTAAAAACGGCGTCATTCAAAAAATTCAGGTTTCCTCACTCAACTACAAAACCTACAAATGAGGTCAGATATGCTCAGGTTGAAAGAAGAACTCAGAAGAAGCGTTCAGTATTTTATCAAGAAGATGCCCTGGGCTACGCAGGATCGCATCTACTACTTCCGTAAATTCCGTAAGCTGCCTAATCTGCGCGAGCCAAAGGTGTTTAACGAGAAGGTGCTGTATCGCAAATTTGTGTATGGCGACTATCAAATCTATGGTCGCCTGTCGGACAAGTATTCAGTACGCGAATACATTGCTGAGAAGGTAGGCAGTGAGTATCTGATCCCGCTGGTTTACGAGACCAGCGATCCGCATTCGCTTCACACGCTGTCGCAGTGGAAGAATACTGTGATCAAGCCTAACCATGGTTCCAACATGGTTGAGATCCTGCTGGAAGAGCCGGATGCGCTGAAGAAGCAGCAGATCATCAGCGACTGTCATCGCTGGCTGAAAACGGACTTCGCTAATGAAGCGCGTGAGATCCACTATCGCTACATCAAGCCGCGGATTCTGGTAGAGCAGTACATTGGCGATGGCAAAAGTGCGCCGATTGACTACAAATTTCACATGTTCAATAAGCGCGATGGCAGTTTTGAATATGTGCTGCAGGTGATCTACAACCGCTGCAACCCGCTGTTGTCGATGAACTTTTACGTCAACAATCTGAACGAGGCGTATCATAAGATCCGCGATACCGGTCTGGATGTTGAGCCTATTCTGCCGCAGCTGCAGAAGGCGCTGGCGCTGAGCAAGACGCTGGCCAGCGATTTCGACTATGTCCGCGTTGACTGGTATATCCACGGTGAAGAGATCTACTTTGGTGAGCTGACCTTCACGCCGGGTGCCGGACTGGTAACGGGTCTGGACCGCGGGCTGGACCAGATGATGGGTGATATGTGGATTCAGGATCGTCGCGGTACGAAGAGACCGGGCGTTTCGGTTGCGGAAGTCGGTATTCCCGCCGTGTTGAAGAAAATTTGATCGCACAGCAATATAAAGAACCCCGCAGCGCGGGGTTTTTTATGCATACTATTCAGGGAATTGGCCACTCAGTCGGCGCCTGACTCATCACATCGATAAAAGCCTGTTTGCCAATCTGCATAAAGTTGTGCACGTTCTCCATGCTCAGCGTAATACCCAGCAGTCCGGTCACAAACCAGCACGACATCCCCACGCCCAGACCGCCACACAGCAGCGCCATAACCGGATGGCTCTTTTGCAGCAGTTTTATTTTCATTGAGCTGGCGAGAAACATCAGAACGGCGCTCAGAATACCCCAGCGCATTACCAGTAAACTGGTTGTTAACGTAGCCATTAACGCAAAACCTCTTCGAATCAGTGATATCCCTGACATTAACCGGACATCACTGACGGCAAAGAGCGCGTCAGGAAACGCTCTCACGTCGGATTGAGTGTGATTTGGATCACATTATATCAGCGGATTTGAATTTTTGAACAAATTTTGTACCCGCGAAGGCGGGCTGGGACGCGCGGCTAAAGCTGGAAGAGAGCGCCTGAAGCAGGCGCGCTGATTACCGGACAGGGCAGCATTCACCGGTGGTGCGCTGGGCGAAGCTGTTCATATTGTCGCTGCAGTCAAAGCTAAGCAGGCGAGGCCGTTGCGCAATCGCCTGACGACGCATGGCGTGACGATAGGCCGTAGGCGTCTGCGAAAACTGCCGGCGGAACACGCGCGAAAAGGTTTGCTGCGAATCGTAACCATACTGCATAGCGATATCAAAAACCGGTCGCTGCGTCTGCAGCAGCGCTTCTGCCGCCATCGTCAGACGCCGTTCACGAATATAGCCACCCAGCGTCTGTTTCGTCACGGTACGGAACATACGCTGCAGGTGCCATTTTGAGTAACCCGATTTTGCTGCCACATCATCAATCGACAGTGCTTTATCCAGATTCTGATCGATCCAGTTAGTCAGTGAATGAATGATTTCCTGTTGCATCATAGCCTCATCCTTCTGAAGGGGTATTACCCGGTGAGAAATTCGTACTTTTGATGGTGAGCGAGTATAGTTCCTCAAGTTAACTTGAGGTAAAGGCTGATGGTAAAAAAAGAGCGTAACTATCCAAAGCCGGTGCTGACGCCAGGAGAAGTGGCAAAACGTAGCGGCGTAGCGGTCTCGGCACTGCACTTTTATGAAACCAAAGGATTGATCTCCAGCACCCGTAATAATGGCAATCAGCGACGCTACAGCCGTGATGTACTGCGCCGCGTGGCGATTATTAAAATTGCGCAGCGTATCGGTATTCCGCTGGCGACGGTGAGTGAGAGCCTGATGCATGTCCCGGCGAATAAACGGATGTCGACGCAGGAGTGGGATGCACTGACGCAGCACTGGCGTGAGGAGCTGGATAAACGCATTGAGACGCTGACGCGGCTGCGGAACGATCTGGACGGATGTATTGGCTGTGGCTGTTTGTCGATGCGCGACTGTCCGTTACGCAACCCCGGCGACCGGCTGGCGCAGCAGGGTTCAGGCGCCGTGCTGCTTGACCCGGAGCAGGATGAGCAGGGGCGTTAATCCGCTATACTGGTGCGATACCTTTATCAGCAAGGAGCTGTACATGATCACCGTTCATCATCTGGAAAACTCCCGTTCGCATCGTGTGTTATGGCTGCTGGAAGAGCTGGCGGTGCCGTATCAGATCAAACGTTATCAGCGGGAAAATACGATGCTGGCACCCGATGAGCTGAAAAAGGTGCATCCGCTGGGGAAATCACCGGTAATAGCCGATGGCAACCGCGTTATTGCTGAATCCGGCGCCATTCTGGAGTATCTGCAGCTGAAGTATGACAGCGAGCAGCAGCTGACGCTGAGCAATGAAGATGAACAGATTCAGGGACGCTACTGGCTGCATTATGCCGAGGGATCGCTGATGCCGCTGCTGATCATCAAGCTGGTTTTTGCGCAGCTAAGCAAAAAACCGGTTCCCTGGCTGCTGCGCCCGATCGGTGGCGCCATGCGTAAAGGAATGGAGAAAGCCTGGCTGAATAAGCAGCTGGCGTTGCATACCCGCGTGATTGAACAGCATTTAAGTCAGCATGCGTTTTTTGCCGGTTCGCGTTTCAGCATCGCTGATGTTCAGATGAGTTTTCCGCTGCTGGCGCTTCAGATGCGCGGCGGCCTGCACGATCTGCCTGCCACCACCCGCTGGCTGGAAGAGATGCAGCAGCGCGCCGCCTGGCAGCGGGCGCTGAAGCAGGGCGGCCCGATTAAATTCAGCGACTGACGCCGGCCCGGAATCCGGTAATCGTAGGGGGCGCATTAATGCGCCCCGAATTGGTCCGCCGTCACCGCAGGCGTGCTTTCTCCAGTCCGGTGACGATTAACAGTTGAAAACGTTACCCCAAACGCCAGATAATCGCCTGCCATTTTATCTCCCCCTCTTTGACGGGAAGTACATAGCTGCGTAATCGTTTGCGCCTCTTTTCTCTTTGAGAAATCCCCACCAGGGTGATGCGTAAGCGGCAGCTGTGCGGCGACTTACATCTAAAATATGCAGAGGAATAATTATGTCTGGCGACTCACGCCCGGCCAGTGGAAAACTGGACGCCTGGTTCCACATTTCAGCACGCGGCAGCAACGTGCGGCAGGAAGTGCTGGCGGGGCTTACCACCTTCCTGGCCATGGTCTACTCGGTTATTGTGGTACCGGGCATGCTTGGTAAAGCGGGCTTTTCCCCTACGGCGGTATTTGTTGCCACCTGCCTGGTCGCCGGGTTTGGCTCCCTGCTGATGGGACTCTGGGCCAATCTGCCGCTGGCTATCGGCTGTGCTATCTCGCTGACCGCCTTCACTGCATTCAGCCTGGTCCTTGGGCAGCACATCAGCGTACCGGTCGCGCTGGGCGCCGTATTCCTGATGGGATTACTGTTTACGTTTATCTCGGTAACCGGTATCCGCGCCTGGATCTTACGCAATCTGCCGATGGGCGTGGCGCACGGTACCGGGGTTGGTATCGGCCTGTTTTTACTGCTGATTGCAGCAGACGGTATTGGCCTGGTGGTAAAAAACCCGGCCGCAGGCTTGCCGGTGGCGCTGGGCGATTTTACCGCGTTTCCGGTCATCATGTCGCTGGTGGGTCTGGCGGCAATCTTTGGCCTGGAAAAACGCCGCGTACCTGGCGGCATCCTGCTGACTATACTGGCTATCTCACTGATTGGGCTTGTGTTTGATCCGGCGGTGACCTGGCAGGGGCTGTTTGCGATGCCAAGCCTGAAGGATGCCAGCGGTCAGTCAGCGATGTTCAGTCTGGATATCGCAGGCGCGCTGCAGCCAGCCGTACTGCCCAGCGTTCTGGCGCTGGTTATGACAGCGGTATTCGATGCGACCGGCACCATTCGTGCGGTTGCCGGGCAGGCCAATCTGCTGGATAAAGAAGGGCAGATCCTCAATGGCGGCCGGGCGCTGACCAGCGACTCCCTCAGCAGCCTGTTTGCCGGCCTGGTCGGTGCGTCTCCGGCAGCAGTCTATATTGAATCAGCAGCCGGTACGGCAGCGGGTGGCAAAACCGGCTTAACCGCTATCGTCGTAGGCGTACTGTTTCTGCTGATGCTGTTCATGTCGCCGCTTGCCGGTCTGGTGCCGGCCTATGCGACCGCGCCGGCGCTGATGTATGTCGGGCTACTGATGCTGAGCAACGTGGCAAAAATTGATTTCAGCGATTTTGTAGATGCCATGTCAGGCCTGCTGACCGCGGTGTTTATTGTGCTGACCTGTAACATCGTGACCGGCATTATGCTGGGCTTCGCCTCGCTGGTGATTGGCCGTCTGTTTGCCGGGGAGTGGCGCAAACTCAACGTGGGGACGGTAGCGATCGCTGTTGCACTGGTCACCTTTTATGCGGCAGGCTGGGCTATCTGACCACAGGTTCCAGTAATTTTCAGATAATCCCCTGACTTTGCCAGCGCCGCACATCGGGTCCCCCTATGTGCGGCGTTTTGTTTTACACTTTTTAGCGTAACGACCCTCGCTTTTAACCATTTCGATTCGCCTAAGGAAAGCATGGAAATCTTTTTTACTATTCTCATTATGACGCTGGTGGTGTCACTCTCCGGCGTCGCGGCAAGAATCCTGCCGTTTCAAATTCCGCTGCCGCTGGTGCAGATCGCAGCGGGTGCCTTACTTGCCTGGCCCACGTTTGGCCTGCATGTCGATTTCGATCCGGAACTCTTTCTGGTGCTGTTTATCCCGCCGCTGCTGTTTGCTGACGGCTGGAAGACGCCTATCAATGAGTTTCTGAGCCACGGTCGCGAGATCCTCGGGCTGGCGCTGGTACTGGTGCTCATCACCGTGGTCGGTATCGGCTACCTGATCTACTGGCTGGTGCCGGGTATTCCGCTGATCCCGGCTTTTGCACTGGCAGCCGTGCTGTCACCGACCGACGCCGTGGCGCTGTCGGGTATCGTTGGCGAAGGGCGCATCCCAAAGAAAATCATGTCGATTGTGCAGGGTGAGGCGCTGATGAACGACGCCTCTGGCCTGGTATCGCTGAAATTTGCGGTCGCCGTGGCGATGGGCACCATGGTCTTTACCTGGGGCGGCGCCAGCGTGGAGTTTCTTAAAGTGGCCATTGGCGGACTGATTGCCGGCGTGGCCGTTTGCTGGCTCTATGGCCGCTCGCTGCGCCTGCTGAGCCGCTGGAGCGGAGACGATCCGGCGACGCAGACCGTGCTGCTGCTGCTGCTGCCGTTTGCCTCCTACCTGATTGCTGAACATCTCGGCGTCTCCGGTATCCTTGCCGCCGTCGCGGCCGGGATGACCATCACGCGCTCCGGCATCATCCGTCAGGCGCCGCTGGCGATGCGCCTGCGCGCAAACAGCGTCTGGCAGATGCTGGAGTTTGTGTTCAACGGCATGGTGTTCCTGATGCTCGGCCTGCAGCTGCCGGATATCCTTGCGACGTCCGTTGAGCAGGCGAATGCCGATCCCAACGTCGAGCTGTGGATGCTGTTTACCGATGTCGCGCTGGTGTATGCGGCGCTGATGATTGTGCGTTTTGGCTGGCTCTGGATCATGAAGCGCGCCAGCATGCGCCTGCTGAAGAAAAAACCGCTGGAATTCTCAAACTACTCGCTGCGCGAGCTGCTGATTGCCTCTTTTGCGGGCGTACGCGGTGCGATTACGCTGGCGGGCGTGCTCTCTATTCCGCTGTTTCTCAGTAATGGCGAGCCCTTCCCGGCGCGTTATGAACTGGTATTCATCGCCACCGGCGTGATCCTCTTCTCGCTGTTTGTTGGCGTTATCCTGCTGCCTCTCCTGCTGCGCGGTATCGACAGCCATGATAAAGCAGGCCACCGTCATGAACTGCAGCATGCGCGAGCCGCGATGGCGGGTGTGGCGATTGAAAGCCTGCATAAGATGGAGCAGCGGCTGGAGAGTGATACCGAAGAGAATATCGATCCGGAGCTGCTTAAAGAGGTCAGCCTGCGGGTGATTGGCAACCTGCGCCGCCGCGTGGATGGCAAGGATGACGTGGATCAGGCACTGTTTGCTGAGAACCTGGAGCGTCGTTTCCGTCTGACCGCGCTGCGCGCCGAGCGTGCTGAAGTGTATCACCTGCGCGCAACGCAGCAGATTTCCAATGAAACGATGCAGCGCCTGCTGCGCGATCTCGATCTGCTGGAAGCGCTACTGATCGAGAAAGAGGAGTAACCTCCTTTGCATGCCGCCGCGTCTCACACCTGCAGACGCGGCGCATCATCCGGCCAGTGTGTGCGACAGCAGCTGATCCAGGCTTCCGCACTGCGCGACAGATAGCTCCCTTCACGCCAGATCAACCCGATACGCCACTCCAGCGCAGATGCCAGCGGCAGCCACGCCAGCGACTGCGGATCCAGCCGCTGACAGATAGGTTCCGGCAGTACGGCTACGCCCATCCCCGCCTGCACCATCGCAGCCAGAAAATCCCACTGACCGCTGCGCAGCGCAATCTGAGGCGTTACGCCTTCACGCTGAAATGCCTGCATCAGCTGGCGGTTAAGGGCAAACTCTTCATTCAGGATCAGCAGCGGATGCTGCGCCAGTTCTGTCAGCGTCAGATGCGGGCGGGCGTGCCAGGCCGCGCTGCGCGACACCAGCACGCAGAGCGGATGGCGCATCAGCTCCAGCGTGTTAAGCGGTAAATCGGGCTCAACCGGCAGGGCGGTAAGCGCAATATCCAGCGCGCCGCTCAGCACCGCCTGCTGTGCGGTCAGCCCGCCTGATTCTGCAATATGCAGCTGCACGCCGGGATAGCGGCGCTGAAATGCTGAAATTGAGCCGGCAATCTGCATGCCCACCATCGGCGGAATACCCAGGCGCAGCTCACCGGTTTTCAGCTGATTGATATCACCAATCTGCGCCTCCAACTGATGAAACTCCTGCAGGATCGCGAGACCGCGCTGGTAGACCGCCTGACCGCTGTCGGTGAGATGCAGACGGCGTCCCTCCCGCCGCAGCAGCGCGCACCCCAGCTCCTCTTCCAGCTGGCGCACCATTTTGCTGATGGTGGGCTGCGTAACATAAAGCTGCTCTGCTGCACGGGTAAAGCTCTGCTGCTGTACTACGGCGACAAAGTAGCGCAGGGCACGTATATCCATGATCATTCCTTAATGGCATAGTCCGGATGATTTTAATTCATTTCTTTCACGGTTAGCGGCAGATTTATACTGCGTTTCTCACATTCCTTACCGGAGATCGCCATGGCTGCCGCCATTAATCCGCGCCCCCGTCTGTTACAACATCTGATACTGCCGCTGCAGCTGCTGCTTTATATCGGGCTATTCAGCGTCTGCGATCTTCTGGTGCGCTGGCTGCACCTGCCGCTACCGGCAAATGTACTCGGCATGGTTATGCTGCTGTTATTGATTGTTTTGCGCGTATTGCCGCTGGGCTGGGTCCGGGCCGGGGCAAACTGGCTGCTGGCTGAAATGCTGCTGTTTTTTATTCCGGCGGTGGTGGCGGTGGTCAATTACAGCGATCTGCTGCGCAGTGAGGGATGGCGTATTTTTATCGTGATTGCGATCAGCACGCTGCTGGTGCTGGCGGTCACATCGCTGGTGGTTGATCGCCTCTACCGGTTTGAAATGGCGCGTGCGGCACGCAGGCAGGATATCAATGAGTAACGCCATCATCAGTCTGCTCTGTCTGGCACTCACCCTGCTGGTCTATTACCTCAACAAGCGTCTCTACCGGCGCTGGCGGCGGCTGATGCTGATGCCGCTGGTGCTGACGCCGCTGATACTGGTCGGGCTGCTGCTGATTACGCATGTCAGCTGGCAAAACTATATTGCGGAGAGTCACTGGCTGCTCTGGCTGCTGGGACCCGCCACGCTGGCGTTTGCCGTGCCGGTGTATGAAAACATGGCGCTCATCCGGCGTCACTGGCTGTCGCTGAGTGCGGGGGTTCTGTGCGCTACCACGGTTGCCGTGTGTAGCTCAGTCTGGCTGGCGCGATTACTGGCGCTGCCGGAGAGTATTCAGCGTAGTCTGGCCGTGCGTTCAATCACCACGCCATTTGCGCTGGCCGCCGCCGGTCCGATGGGCGGACAGCCCGATCTGGTCGCGCTGTTTGTGGTGATCACAGGCGTGTTTGGCATGGCGGCAGGGGATATTCTTTTTCTGCGCATCGCGATAAAACAGGGGGTGGCGAAAGGCGCCGGGTTGGGTGCTGCCTCTCACGGTGCCGGAACTGCGCGCGCCTATCAGATTGGTCAGCAGGAGGGGGTGGTATCCAGCCTGGTGATGATGCTTTCGGGCGTCGTCACGGTTCTGCTGGCGCCGCTTCTGAGCCATCTGCTGTGGCACGCGTGACACGTTTATCGATAAATCGTTCCCATTGTAATTTAATTTTACGTAAAGGTTTCCAATAAAAGTTGTGTCTGACGACTATGCTAACTACTCTTTGCGCCGACTTATTTTTTACTTCATGGAGTGGATTAGCATGATCAAGCAACTTGTTACCGGAAGCGTTTTGGGCCTTGCACTGCTGAGCGGTAGCGTACAGGCGATTGAGGGCAGTGTTGACGTGGGTGAGCACAGCACCAACCTGAACCTTGGCCTCGGTACTACCTCTCCGGGTCTGTTTCTGAAAGGTAACTGGCTGCGCAGCGACCATGACGGCAGCACCTACGGTGCAGGTCTGGGCTATAACATCGATGTTGGCGATCTGCGCGTCGCGCCGACGGCAAAAGCGCTGTTTACGCACCCGGAAGATGGCCGTGATGGCTTCACCATCGCCGTGGGTGCAGGTGCACAGTACAGCTTCAACAGCATGTGGGGCCTGTATGGTGAATATTACTATGCGCCAGAGGCGTTTTCCGATCGTCTGGACAGCTATCAGGAAGCGTCAGGCGGCCTGAGCTTTACGCCAGTTTCACTGCTGAACCTGCGCGTGGGCTACCAGTATATCGAGCTGAACAATAAAGGCAGCCGCAAAGATAACGTGCTGGTAGATGGCCCATACGTAGGTGCCTCACTCCGCTTCTGATCTGCCGCTGCAAACCAGGGGCGCATAAATGCGCCCCCTACATCACCTCGCAGGGGCGCCATTAATGGCGCCCTGGTTGATATCCGCCCCGGTTCCGATGACATCATTAATGACGCCCTGGCCAATTCCCGCACCGGATCCGATGACGCCATTTATGGCGACCGTGTCGAACCCGGTGCGGCTGCGATCAGTGCGATTTCCCCTGTGAAATACCGATACCGGTTTGCGAACGAATAAACTGTCCGCGGAACCGTGCGCGCTCCTGTGCACCCTGAGCGGAGTGATCGGTGATGGAAAAGAACCAGGTGCAGACAAAAGCGACCAGCATGGAGAACAGCGCCGGGTACTCGTAAGGATAGACCGGGGTAGCGTGACCCAGCACCTGAACCCAGACGGTAGGGCCCAGAATCATCAGCACCACCGCCGTCAGCAGTCCCAGCCAGCCGCCCACCATCGCGCCGCGTGTGGTGAGCTTCGACCAGTACATGGAGAGCAAAATAATCGGGAAATTGCAGCTGGCTGCAATAGAGAAGGCCAGACCGACCATAAAGGCGATGTTCTGCTTCTCAAACAGGATCCCCAGCGCAATGGCAACCACACCCAGCACCAGCACGGTAATTTTAGAGACGCGCAGCTCTTCACGCTCCGTTGCCTGACCTTTGCGGATCACGCTGGCGTAGAGATCGTGCGACACTGCCGACGCGCCCGCCAGCGTCAGCCCGGCGACAACGGCCAGAATCGTGGCGAAAGCTACCGCCGAGATAAAGCCGAGGAACAGGCTGCCGCCTACCGCATTCGATAGATGCACCGCTGCCATATTGGTGCCGCCAATCAGGGCGCCGCTGGCGTCTTTAAACAGCGGGTTTGCACCCACCAGCAGAATCGCACCAAAGCCGATAATAAAGGTCAGGAAATAGAAGTAACCCATAAAGCCGGTTGCCCAGAACACGCTTTTACGCGCCTCGCGCGCATCCGCCACGGTAAAGAAGCGCATCAGAATGTGTGGCAGTCCCGCTGTACCAAACATCAGCCCCAGCCCCAGCGACAGGGCGGAGATAGGATCTTTCACCAGTCCGCCGGGCTGCATAATCGCCGCGCCTTTAGGATGGACCGCCATCGCCTCCGTAAACAGCGTGTTAAAGCTGAAACCGGTAGCTTTCATTACCATAATCGCCATGAAGCTGGCACCAAACAGCAGCAGCACCGCTTTGATGATCTGCACCCAGGTGGTCGCGAGCATGCCGCCGAACAGAACATAGAGCACCATCAGAATGCCAACCAGTACCACGGCGATATGATAATCAAGGCCGAACAGCAGCTGGATAAGCTTGCCGGCCCCCACCATCTGCGCAATCAGATAGAGCGCAACCACCACCAGCGAACCGCAGGCAGAGAGGGTGCGGATCGGCTTCTGCTGCAGCCGGTAGGAGGCCACATCGGCAAAGGTATAGCGTCCGAGATTGCGCAGCCGCTCAGCGATCAGAAACAGGATCATCGGCCAGCCGACCAGAAAGCCGAGCGAATAGATCAGCCCGTCATAGCCCGAGGTATAGACCAGCGCCGAAATACCAAGAAATGAGGCGGCGGACATAAAATCGCCCGCCATCGCCAGGCCATTCTGGAAGCCGGTAATATTGCCGCCTGCGGTGTAGTAGTCGCTGCGTGAGCGGGTGCGCTTTGATGCCCACCAGGTAATACCCAGCGTGAACGCGACAAACACCACAAACATGATTATCGCTTCATAGTTGGTCGCCTGCTGCTGGACGTCGCCGGTCAGCGCATCGGCCGCCAGTACGCCCGCTGGCGCCAGCGCCAGCAGAATCGGGAGCGCGCGCTTCATGATTTTACCTCGCTGACGATCTGTTTAGTCAGGCGATCAAACTCGCCATTGGCGCGCCAGACATAGACGCCGGTAAGCAGAAAAGAGACCACAATCAGGCCCACGCCAATCGGAATACCGCGCGTCACATTGGTACCGGCATGCAGCGGCGTGCCGAGCCAGCCGGGCGCAAACGCGATCAGCAGGATAAACCCGACATACAGGACCAGCATAATAATGCTCAGCAGCAGCGCAAAAGACTGGCGCTTATGGACCAGCTCCTGAAAACGGGGGTTATTTTCTATTTGTTGCCAGACGGCTTCCTGTTGATTCAGGGTGTCATTCATCACAGTTTCTCCAGAGGCAAAGCAGACGGAAATCTCACATTAATGTGATTTAACGGATTGAATATTCTGGTTATCAGGGTTGTGCGATGGTGAACAGCATACGGCGTAAGGTGAACTAACGGAGAGAAGCCTGCCGGGGACAGGCTGATGCTCTCCGCTGATAAGGGCAACGATTACGGCATGGCGATCGACTGCTTCTCCTCCAGTAATTTCTCTACTACACCTGGATCGGCCAGCGTAGAGGTATCGCCAAAGTTGCTGGTATCGCCCGCTGCAATTTTGCGCAGAATACGCCGCATAATTTTACCGGAGCGGGTTTTCGGCAGCGAGTCGGTCCAGTGCAGCACGTCCGGCGTGGCGATAGGGCCGATCTCTTTGCGTACCCAGTTGCGCACTTCCGTATACAGCTCCGCTGACGGCTCTTCGCCCTGATTCAGGGTGATATAGGCGTAAATGGCCTGCCCTTTAATGCTGTGCGGAATACCGACCACGGCCGCTTCAGCAATTTTCGGATGTGAAACCAGCGCGGACTCAATCTCTGCCGTGCCCAGACGATGTCCGGAAACGTTCAGGACATCATCCACGCGTCCGGTGATCCAGTAGTAGCCATCTTCATCGCGCCGCGCGCCGTCACCGCTGAAGTAGCGATGCTTAAACGTGGAGAAGTAGGTCTGTTCAAAGCGTTCATGATCGCCAAACAGCGTGCGCGCCTGACCAGGCCAGGAGTCATTAATAACCAGGTTACCCTCGGTTGCGCCCTCAAGCTGATTGCCTTCGTTGTCCACCAGCGCCGGCTGTACGCCAAAGAAGGGTTTGGTGGCCGAGCCCGCTTTCAGCTCGGTTGCGCCCGGCAGCGGCGTGATCATAAAGCCGCCGGTTTCAGTCTGCCACCAGGTATCGACGATGGGACAGCGGCTGTCGCCAATCTTTTTGTAATACCACTCCCAGGCTTCCGGATTGATCGGTTCACCCACGGAGCCCATGATGCGCAGGCTGCTGCGTCGGGTGCCTTCAATCGCCCGATCGCCTTCCGCCATCAGCGCGCGAATCGCGGTGGGCGCCGTGTAGAGCAGGGTAACGTTATGCTTGTCGACGACTTCCGCCATCCGGCTCGGCTTCGGCCAGTTGGGCACCCCTTCAAACATCAGCGTGGTTGCGCCACAGGCCAGCGGCCCGTAGAGCAGATAGCTGTGACCGGTGATCCAGCCGACGTCTGCGGTGCACCAGTAAACGTCGTCGTCATGGTAATCAAAGACATATTTAAAGGTGCTGGCCGCATAGACCAGATAGCCGCCGGTGGTATGCAATACGCCTTTTGGCTTGCCGGTCGAACCGGAGGTGTACAGAATAAACAGCGGGTGTTCCGCTTCAACCGCCACCGCTTCGTGCTCTGCGCTGGCCTGGCTGACCAGATCGTGCCACCAGAGATCGCGTCCCTCATGCCACTCCGTGGTTTTTCCGGTGCGCTTAAATACGATTACCTGCTTCACGCTGGTCACCAGCGGATTTGCCAGCGCGTCATCAACATTCTTTTTCAGCGGAATGGCACGTCCGGCGCGGATACCCTCATCCGCCGTGATCACCAGCTTCGCGTTGCTGTCGACCACGCGTCCCGCCACGGCTTCCGGCGAAAAGCCGCCAAAAATCACTGAATGCACGGCACCAATACGCGCGCAGGCCAGCATGGCGACAGCGGCCTCCGGCACCATCGGCATATAAATGGCCACCACGTCGCCTTTTTTAATCTCAAGCTGCGTTAATACATTTGCCATGCGGCAGACGTCAGCGTGCAGCTCCCGGAAAGTCAGCGTTTTACTTTCACTGGCGTCATCCCCTTCCCAGATAATGGCCGGGCGATCGCCCCGCGTCGCCAGATGGCGATCCAGGCAGTTAGCCGCAAGATTCAGCGTGCCATCTTCATACCAGCGAATAGAGATATTGCCCGGCGCAAACGAGGTATTTTTCACCGTGCTGTAAGGCGTGATCCAGTCGAGAATCTTTCCCTGCTCACCCCAGAAGGCGTCAGGATCGTCCACGGACTGCTGATAGCGCGCCGCATACTCGTCGGCATTAATCAGGGCGTTCGCTGCGATGGCAGCGGGTACAGGATGCTTGTGAATTTGGCTCATGGCTGACCTCCTTGAAGATGTTAATCATATGTCAATCAAAGGTTAATTGAAGAGGGGGCAGGGGCTTTGTTTCGGTTTTGCAGTCTGGATCACGGCCTGCCGGCATGCGCTAAAGCGCGCAAAAACGGCGCTTTTTGCGGCAAAAAAGCAGCGTGCTGAAAGCGGCTGTCAGCAGGCAACAGAGGGTTTTGTGATTAAATGTTAAGCAAACGCGCCGGGCGATAAAATCGTCAGATCTGAATAGCTATGCGGAAAATTATCGAATTAACGCTTTTCATAACAGCGGGTTATAGCCACAGGATAACAGCAGCATTTTATGCTACTGAGCTGCGCACGATTTAAGCTATCGCGCCGGGGGTTGCATTTACCGTAGTGAAAATGGTACTTATCTGGCCGCTGTTCAGCAGGTATCAACTCAGGCTGTATCCTTGCGCTGGCGCAAACCGCCGGCAGAACAAAGCGGAATACAGCCCATTATAACCCTCTATTTTATCGGGCTTTTGCTCACTTCCCTGTGTGTACCATCTCCTGCACCTTCGCAGCAGAGCAAAGGGGTTTTAACTGAGGAAATAACGCGTTATGAAAGGTTTTAAACTCACCCTCGCCTGGCAGATCCTGATTGCCCTGATCCTCGGCATTATCGCAGGAACCGTGCTGCATAATCAGCCAGACGATCGTGAATGGTTAATCACCAATATTCTTACTCCTGCCGGTGATATCTTCATTCATCTGATCAAGATGATTGTGGTGCCGATTGTTATTTCCTCGCTGATTGTTGGCATTGCCGGCGTCGGGGACGCGAAAAAACTCGGGCGTATCGGGGTGAAAACCATTATCTATTTTGAAGTGATCACCACCATTGCCATTGTGGTCGGCATCACGCTGGCTAACGTATTCCAACCCGGCAGCGGCATTGATATGTCAACGCTGGCAACGGTGGACATCTCTAAATATGAAGCTACCACCGAAGCGGTTCAGGGCGCTCCTCATGGCCTGGTTAGTACCATCCTGTCACTGATCCCGCAGAACATCTTCGCCTCGCTGGTCAAAGGCGATATGTTGCCGATTATTTTCTTCTCAGTGCTGTTTGGCCTGGGTCTGTCGGCGCTGCCGTCGGAACATCGCGATCCGCTGGTCGGCCTGTTCCGCTCGGTATCAGAAACCATGTTCAAAGTGACTCATATGATCATGCGGTATGCGCCGGTGGGCGTATTTGCACTGATTGCGGTGACCATTGCGAACTTCGGTTTTGCATCGCTCTACCCGCTGGCGAAACTGGTACTGCTGGTTTATGCCGCCATCCTGTTTTTCGCCTTTGTCGTGCTCGGTGCGGTCGCGCGCTTCTGCAAGCTGCGTATTACGACCCTGATGCGTATTCTGAAGGATGAGCTGATTCTGGCTTACTCTACCTCCAGTTCAGAGACGGTGCTGCCACGCATTATGCAGAAGATGGAGGCGTATGGTGCGCCGAAAGCGATCACCAGCTTTGTGGTGCCTACCGGCTACTCCTTCAACCTGGATGGCTCTACGCTCTATCAGAGTATTGCCGCCATCTTTATTGCCCAGCTTTACGGCATTGACCTGTCGCTGACCGATGAGATCATCCTGGTGCTGACGCTGATGGTAACCTCAAAAGGGATTGCCGGTGTTCCGGGCGTCTCCTTCGTGGTGCTGCTGGCGACGCTGGGCAGTGTGGGGATCCCGCTTGAAGGGCTGGCGTTTATCGCAGGCGTTGACCGCATCATGGATATGGCGCGTACGGCGCTGAACGTGGTGGGAAATGCGCTCGCTGTGCTGGTCATTGCACGCTGGGAAAATCAGTTTGATGCTAAGCAGGCCGCCGCCTACGAGCTGCAGCTGCGTATGCAAAGCGCCACCTGATCCGCTACTAAGCAGAACAAAACCCGCCGCTGGCGGGTTTTTTTATGCCTGCAGTAAAAATAAAAAAATTCTGCGCCGCTGCACATGAATTAACAATTCTTTGTGATATAAATTTTTCAGAATAAATTATTCATTTGTAGGAGCGTATTATGACCCTTGATCTCAACAAGATGATCACCGAGAGCCGCAATCCGGCCAGCCAGAATATTGACGAGCTCAGCACGGAAGCGATGCTGCGCGTCATTAATGACGAAGATAAAAAAGTGGCGCTGGCGGTAGAGGCGATTGTGCCGCAGATCGCACAGGTTACGGAGGCGATTGCGCACGCCTTTAGCCAGGGCGGGCGACTGATTTACTGCGGCGCCGGTACCTCTGGCCGGCTCGGTATCCTGGATGCCAGTGAGTGCCCGCCTACTTTTGGTACGCCGCGCGGTCAGGTGGTGGGGCTGATTGCCGGCGGGCATACGGCGATCCTGCAGGCGGTTGAGAACGCGGAAGATAACGCCGGACAGGGCGCACAGGATCTGGCGGATATCGGTTTCAGCCCCCGGGACGTGCTGGTCGGAATTGCGGCCAGCGGCCGCACCCCCTATGTGCTGGGCGCGCTCGCTTACGCACGCGAACAGGGCGCGTTTACCGCCGCGCTGACCTGCAATCCCGACAGCGCGATGGCGCAGGCGGCTGATGTCGCGCTGACGCCGGTTGTGGGGCCGGAGATCGTCACCGGATCGTCGCGCATGAAGGCGGGCACGGCACAGAAGCTGGTGCTGAATATGCTGAGCACTGGCGCGATGATCCGCAGCGGCAAGGTGTATGGCAACCTGATGGTGGACGTGGAAGCTACCAATCAGAAACTGGTTCAGCGCCAGATAAACATCGTTAAGCAGGCCACCGAATGCGACGACGCCACGGCTCAGCAGGCGCTGACGGCGTGCGGCGGCCACTGCAAAACCGCTATCGTCATGGTGCTGGCGGGCCTGACGGCGGAAGAGGCGCGCGCGCTGCTGGATCAGAACCGCGGGTTTATCCGCGCCGCATTACGTGACTCAGGAGTACGCTGATGGCCGCAATCACTGAAACGCTGCTGCGCGATATTCTGCGGGCCGTGGGCGGGCCGGGTAACGTAGCGATGTGCGGCAATTGCATGACCCGCCTGCGCCTGACGCTGGTGAATGCTGCGCTGGCGGATAGCCCGCAGCTGAAACAGCTGCCGGGCGTACTGGGCGTGATTGTCAGCGACGCCCAGCTGCAGATTGTTCTGGGGCCGGGCAAGGCGCAAACCGCGGCGGAAAAGATGCAGCTATTGCTCAATGACGGCACGCCGGCGCAGGATCTGCAGGCGATCGCCCAGGCGCAAAAGCAGCAGTTAAAATCGAAACAGAGCAGTGCGCTGCACCGCTTTCTCGCCTGCTTTGCCACCATCTTTACGCCGCTTATTCCGGGATTTATCGGAGCTGGCCTGCTGCTCGGTTTTGCCACCCTGACCGAGCAACTGTTTCACCTTAATCAGCCGGGTGAGCACGCCCCGTGGCTGCTGGCGACCGTGGCCTACATGAAAGTGTTTGGCAAAGGACTGTTTACCTTTCTCAGCATTCTGATTGGCTATAACGCGCAGAAAGCGTTTGGCGGCACCGGCGTCAACGGCGCGATTATCGCCTCGCTGTTTGTGCTTGGCTACAGCCCGGAAGCCACCGTCGGGTACTACAGCGGGATGGAGAACTTTTTCGGGCTGACGATCGATCCGCGCGGCAACATTATCGGCGTGCTGCTGGCCGCGATATTTGGTGCCTGGACAGAGAAGCAGCTGCGTAAAATCATTCCCGATAACCTGGATATGATCCTCACCTCGCTGCTGACGCTGCTTATTACCGGCGCCGTGACGTTTCTGCTCATTATGCCGGTGGGGGGGGAGCTGTTTAAAGGAATGTCGTGGCTGTTTATTCACCTCAATAACAATCCGTTTGGCTGTGCCATTCTGGCCGGGCTGTTTTTAATTGCGGTGATGTTTGGTATCCATCAGGGCTTTATTCCGGTCTATTTCGCGCTGATGGAGACGCAGGGCTTTAATTCGCTGTTTCCCATACTGGCTATGGCGGGAGCGGGGCAGGTCGGTGCCTCGCTGGCGCTGTGGTGCAAAGCCGGAAAAGCGTCGCTGCTGCGCAGCCAGATCAAAGGAGCTATTGTGCCGGGGCTGCTGGGCGTGGGGGAACCGCTGATTTACGGGGTCACGCTACCGCGCCTCAAGCCTTTTATCACCGCCTGCTGCGGGGGTGCACTGGGCGGCTTCTTTTTCGGTCTGGTGGCCTGGCTCGGCCTGCCGGTGGGGATGAATACGGTGTTTGGCCCCTCCGGCCTGGTGACGCTGCCGCTGATGACGTCAGCACAGGGCATTTTTGCCGGCATGGCGGTCTATCTTGCCGGTCTGCTGGTCGCCTGGACGGGCGGGTTTCTCTTCACCTGGTGGTGGGGCATGAAAAATATCGATTTGGGTTAACGCCCGCTGCGGGCGCTGCTGCGCCCGTAAATATTTACCGTTTCCTCCATTCTGGCTAAATAATGGTGTGAGCCGCAACGCATAATCCTGTTTTCATCTTTCAGTTTTTACCCTTCAATACAGTTATTTATAAAAATTGCTCTTTTTTAGCAGCAAGAAATAAATCATCAGCGCTTAAGTCGTTCCGCTAATCAGCCGATAGATCCGGAATAATGTTTATCAGCCTGAATTGACCAGGGATCTCTGTATGCGCAATAACCAGCCCGTGACACAGCGTGAATTCGTTTTCAATGACGATGCGACGCTGATGTCGACTACCGATCTCAGCAGCCATATTACCTACGCCAACGACGCTTTTATTGAGGTCAGCGGCTTCACGCCGGAAGAGGTAAACGGTCAGCCCCACAACATGGTGCGCCATCCGGATATGCCGCCCGAAGCCTTTGCCGATATGTGGCATACCCTGAAGCAGGGGCAGCCCTGGAGCGCGCTGGTGAAAAACCGGCGTAAGAATGGCGATCACTACTGGGTGCGGGCCAATGCGGTGCCGGTGGTACGCGAAGGATGCGTGCGCGGCTATATGTCGGTGCGGACCAAACCTTCAGCAGCGGAAGTGCAGCAGGCTGAAACCCTGTACCGCGATTTTCGCGAAGGGCGCAGCAAAGGACGCTGTTTTTACAAAGGATTGATTATCGGCAGCGGCTGGCGTCGCGCCACCTCACTGCTGAAAACGCTGCCGCTGCGCTGGCGCATTCGTTCAGCGCTGGCGCTGCTGCTGCCGCTGATAGCGGGCAGCGCCTGGGGGGCAGGCCTGACGGCGCTGGCACTCGGCGGCTTCAGCGTTGCGACGGCCCTCTGCCTGCTGCTGGCGAGCCTCTGGCTGGAGCAGCAAATTTCACGCCCCATCGAGCGGATGTGCCAGCAGGCGCTGAGCGTGGCGACCGGCAACAGCCATAAAGTCGATCAGCCCGACCGCGTGGATGAAATCGGCATGACGCTGCGCGCCATCGGCCAGCTGGGGCTGATGTTCCGCTGGCTGGTGGATGACGTCAGCGGCCAGGCGATCAACGTCCTCAGTGCCAGTGATGCGATGGCGCGCAGTAACAGTGAGCTCTCCCGCCGGACTGAACAGGCAGCCGCTAACGTGCAGCAGACGGCCGCCACCATGAATGAGATGACGGCCACCGTGAAGAGCAACACGGAAACCGCCAGCGAGGTCAATGCGCTGTCGGGCACCACCAGCCACGCTGCTATCAAAGGTGGCGAGGTGATGCAGGAGATGGCAGGCATGATGGGCGATATTGCCGACAGCGCGAAACGCATCGCCAGCATCACCAGCGTGATCGACAGCATCGCCTTTCAGACCAATATCCTCGCGCTCAATGCGGCGGTAGAGGCGGCGCGGGCCGGTGAGCAGGGTAAAGGGTTTGCCGTAGTCGCGGGTGAAGTGCGCAATCTCGCGCAGCGCAGCGCAAAAGCCGCCAGCGAAATCAAAACGCTGGTAGAGACCAGCGCCAGCCGCGTAGCGTCAGGCAACGACTATGCGGCAGCCGCCGGCCGCACCATGCAGGATATTGTCAGCCAGGTGCAGAACGTGACGACGCTGATTGCGCAGATCAGCGCAGCCACCGCCGAGCAGGCCACGGCGCTGAGCGAGGTCAGCACGGCGGTAGAAGATCTGGATGATATCACCCATCAAAACGCCGCGCGCGTGGCTGAAGGCGCAGAAGCCTCAACCCGCATGGCGCATCAGGCGAACCGCCTGGTTGAGGCGATTAGCGTCTTTCGCTAACGCTTATGCCACTTCCCGCCCGGCGCGCAGCGCGCCGGGTGACGTGCCCGTAATCCGTTTAAAGGCGCGGCTGAACGCAGCCAGCGATCCGTAGCCAAGCTCAAACGCAACGCTCTCTACCGCCTCGCCCTGATCAACGATACGCTCTTTCGCCAGCCGCATACGCAGTTCGGTAAGATAGCGCAGCGGCGTCATGCCGGTGGCGTTCTGAAAGCGGGCAGCAAACACCGAGCGCGAGCTGCCGGACGCACGCGCCAGCCGCTCCACCGTCCAGTTTTCTCCCGGCGCACGGTGCATCGCCGCCATCGCCAGGCTCAGGCGCGGATCGCGCAGCGCCTGGACCAGACCGCTGCCGGCGCCGCAGCCGTTCTCTACCCAGCCGCGCACGATCTGCGCGGCCACCACATCCGCCAGCCGCGACAGAATACCGGCGAAGCCCGCTTTGCGCTGGCGGGTTTCCCGCTCCATCGCGTCCAGAATCGGCTGGATTTCCGGATACTGTCCCAGCAGGGTGCTGACCAGCATGACATCCGGCATGGTGTGTACCAGCGGCTGCATACCGCCCAGTTCAAACGCCATGCAGGCGCTGAACAGGATCACATCGCTATCCGCCGGACAGAGATCGGCATCTGCCGCATCGTTGATCGCGCAGACGCTGGGGCAGATGGGCTTACTGTTAAACGTGGTGATCGGTTCACAGTGCGCCGTCTCATCTGAGATCAGCGCATGCGCTTTTCCGTGCGGGATCAGTAACGCATCGCCCGCCTGCAGCGGATAGATCGTACCGGAAGCGGCGCGCAGCAGCAGCGTACCGCGCCCGACAAAATGCAGCTGCGCCCGGCCAGGCGCGTCGTCATACTGCAGGCCAAAAGGCGCATGCAGCGCAATACGCTGATATTTTACGCCGTACAGGCGCATGCCCATCAGCAGCTCGCTGGTTAAATCTTCATAACGGCTCATCGCAATCCAGACGAATTATCAACTAATAAACTTTCTGTATCATAGATCGTCTTACCGCAGCGCTCTATCCTTAGCGAAACTATTTTTTTGTGATGGGGATCGCAAATGAGTCTGGAAACTGAACTGACAGCTGCCCGTGCGGTGGCAGAAAAACCCGCGTGGGGCGCGGTATTTGCCATGGCATTTGGCGTGTTTGGCCTGATCACCGCTGAGTTCCTGCCGGTTAGCCTGCTGACGCCGATAGCCGCGTCGCTGCAGGTCAGCGAAGGTCAGGCGGGGCAGACGGTGACGGTAACCGCGCTGGTTGCGCTGCTCACCAGTCTGGTGATCGGCACGCTTACGCGGCGGTTTGATCGTCGTCTGGTGATGCTGGCATTTACCCTGCTGCTTATCGCCTCGGCGCTGCTGGTGGCGCTGGCGGACAGTCTGCCGATGATCCTGCTGGCACGTGTGCTGCTGGGTATGGCGATTGGCGGCTTCTGGACGCTGTCAACCGCCATTACCATGCGACTGGTGCCGGCGGAGCAGGTGCCGCGCGCGCTATCAATTGTCTTTAGCGGCATCTCGCTGGCGACAATTATTGCGGCACCGCTCGGCAGCTATCTCGGCGATGTGATTGGCTGGCGCAACATTTTTCTGATGACGGGGCTGCTGGGCGTGCTGGCGCTGCTGTGGCAGTTCTTCACGCTGCCGGCAATGCCGCCGGAAAACCGGACGCAAAGCGGCGGCGTGCTTGATCTGCTGCGCCAGGGCGTCATGCGCTGGGGCATGCTGGCGGTGATCCTGATGTTTACCGGACATTTTGCTTTCTTTACCTACCTGCGACCTTATCTGGAGGGCAGCGCGCAGCTTAACGTTAATCAGCTGTCGCTCGCGCTGCTGGCGTTTGGAATAGCTAACTTCTTTGGCACCTCGCTGGCGGGCGTGCTGGTTACGCGCAGCGTCTCGCTGACGCTGACCGGCATGGCGCTGCTGATGAGCGTGACGGCGGTGGTACTCTCCGCAATGGCGCAGCTGCCGTGGCTGGTGGGAGCCGGCGTGGCGCTATGGGGA
The DNA here is from genome assembly GCF_011752675.1 of Pantoea sp. Acro-807. Taxonomy (NCBI): domain Bacteria; kingdom Pseudomonadati; phylum Pseudomonadota; class Gammaproteobacteria; order Enterobacterales; family Erwiniaceae; genus Pantoea; species Pantoea sp. Acro-807. The sequence continues at coordinate 107,127 of NZ_VWXE01000005.1, forward strand.
CTGGCATTTGGCTCCATGCCCACCGGCTGGTCAGCATGGATTTCGCGTGCCGTGCCTGATGATGCAGAGTCGGGCGGCGGACTGCTGGTGGCGACCATTCAGCTGGCGATCACGGCGGGCGCGGCGGCCGGCGGCTGGATGTTTGACCTGCAGGGCGCGGGCGGCGTCTTTATGGCAAGCGGCGTCATGATGCTGCTGGCGGCGGTAACCATCTATACGCGCGTCAGGCAGCATGGCTAAGGTGCAGCGGCAGGGCTTTTTCTGATTCAGGGGCGGCGTGTGCCGCCCTTTGCATTTCCGCGCGTTGCTTTGACGGTTTTCTGCACAGATGCGCTACCTTTAGTGACAACTACACCAGGGGGAAAAAAGCGATGAGCCAGTTTTTTATGCATGAAAAGAACGATCTGATTAACGAAGCCATCGAAGGTATTTTACTCAGCACGCCGTGGCGTAACCTGCGTCGTCTCGATTTGGGCGATGATATCCGCGTTGTGGTGCGTTCAGACTGGGATAAAAGCCGGGTGGCGCTGATCTCAGGTGGCGGATCGGGCCATGAGCCGGCGCACGCCGGGTTCGTCGGCAAAGGGATGCTGACTGCGGCCGTCTGCGGTGATATTTTCGCATCGCCCAGCGTGGAGGCGGTGCTTAACGCCATTATCAACGTGACCGGTGACGCGGGCTGTCTGCTGATCGTTAAAAACTATACCGGCGATCGCCTTAATTTTGGTCTGGCGGCTGAGAAAGCCAAAAACCTGGGCTATCACGTAGAACTGGTCATGGTCGAGGATGATATTGCGCTGCCTGAAAACCCGCAGCCGCGCGGTCTCGCCGGCACCGCACTGGTTCATAAGATTGCGGGCTACGCGGCTGAGCACGGGCATTCACTGCAGGAGGTGAAGGCGCTGGCGCAGCGGGCGATTGAGTCTGTTTTCTCTATTGGTCTGGCGTTTGCGACCTGCCATCTTCCGGGTGAGAAGCGCGAAGCGCGCGTGGCGCCAGGCCACAGTGAACTCGGTATGGGGATCCACGGCGAGCCGGGGGTCATTACGCTGGATACGCAGGACAGCGGAAAAATCACCGCTCTGATGACGGATAAACTGGCGCAGGCGCTGCCGGACGGTAAGCTGGCGCTATTGCTTATCAACAATTTAGGCGGTTTTTCGCAGCTGGAGCTGGCGCTGCTGACGCGTGAAGTCCTGCGCACGCCGCTGGCCGCGCGTATTACCCATCTTATCGGTCCCGCTACGCTGGTCAGCGCGCTGGATATGAAAGGCTTTTCACTCTCCGTGCTGGCGCTGGAAGAGCCGTTCCTGCTGGCGCTGCAGGCACCGGTTCAGGTGCAGGGCTGGGTTGCGCCCTATGAGTTTGCGCCCATCAATCTGCAGACGGCAGAGAAAGTCAGCAGCGCGCTCGACTTCGATCCCTCTGAAAATGATGAGGTGGCGGGCTGGATCACGCGCGTTACGCAGACGCTCATCGATCTGGAGAGTGAACTGAATGCGCTGGACGCAAAGGTCGGCGATGGTGATACCGGCTCCACGTTTGCTGCGGGTGCAAAGCGTATTCAGCGCGCGCTGCAGGAGAAGCAGCTGCCGCTGAACGAGCTGCCGACGCTGATCGCGCTGATTGGCGAGCAGCTGGCAGGGGCGATGGGCGGCTCCAGCGGCGTACTGATGTCGATTCTGTTTACCTCCGCCGGACAGCATCTGGAAGAGGGCAGCTCACTGCCGGAGGCGCTGATGCAGGGGCTGGAGCGCATGAAGCACTATGGCGGCGCGCAGCCGGGCGATCGCACGCTGATTGATGCGCTGCAGCCGGCGCTGGAAAAACTGGTAGCGGGCGAATCGCTGACGGCGGCCGCGCAGGCGGCGGCGCAGGGCGCAGAGGCTACGGCGCAGATGAACAGTGCGAAAGCGGGACGCTCAGCCTATCTCAACCAGCAGAGTCTGGATGGGGTAAAAGATCCCGGTGCGTATGCGGTAGAGAAAGTGTTTCAGGTGATGGCAGGCTGAGTTGCCTGCCAGGGTGACACCGCACCAGGCTGCGCCCGCCTTCCCGGCCATGCAGAAGGCGGGCGCAGGATGCCGTTACTCGCCGGCTGGCTCTTTCGCCGCCTCGCGCAGCATCTCCTGATGCGGGATATCCTGCAGGATCTGCTCAAAGCTGCGCAGACGCTTGTAGATAGACATCAGCTCGACCAGCGTCGACCAGGAGGTGATCAGATACTGGAAGGAGGAGCGTACCTGGTCAAACACGTTGAGGATCTGATTCATCAGGCCCAGCGTCAGCGCACCGGCCACGATCGCCGGAAACAGCAGAAACACGCCAAAGACATTATCTACCTGCAGATAGAGAAAACGCGTGACGTTGAAATAGAGGTAGTGGAAGTAGAGCCGGAAATAGTTGTAGCGCACCCGGCTGAACAGCGCCTGCACCGTGGGCGGTGACGCGCGCGACGGATCGTCTTCGCCATAGACCAGCTCTTTACGGTAGGCCGCTTCCACCCGCTGATTGCGGAACTCCAGTCCCGGCAGCTTAATGCCGACCAGCGCCAGCAGCGCGGTGCCGAACACCGACCAGAGAATAGCGGCGATCACCAGGCCATAGGGTATCGAACCGAGAATCGGTATATCTTTCACATGTTTCGACAGCGCCAGCAGCACCGGCAGGAACGCTACCAGCGTCATGATCGCCTTAATAAAGCTGACGCCCCAGTCCTCCAGCGTGGTGGAGAAACGCATCGTATCTTCCTGCACACGCTGTGCCGCCCCCTCCACATGCCGCAGACGCTGCCAGTTGTGCATGTAGTAGCTGTTCATCGCGGTACGCCAGCGGAAAATCCAGTGGCTGATGAAAAAGACGTTGGCGACCAGAATCGTCACGGCGATAAGCGCGATGCCGAGAAAGTCGCTGATTTCGCTGTAAAACTGGTTAATTTGTACGGCACCCGCTTTGGTCAGCGCTTTCTGAATCAGATCGTAAAACGGCTCATACCAGGCGTTGACCGCCACGTTGACCTGGACGTTGAACCAGGTGACAAAGATGATGAGCGCCGTGCCCCAGACCGACCAGCGCTGCCACGGATGGCGATCGATTATCATCCACGCCAGGGCAAACAGCGCAACCGCAGACCAGTAGTAGCCGTAAAACCAGAGCTGGCTGGCGTGAATAAACCGGCTGGCATTGGTAGGCAGCGGCTGCTGCATCGCGGCCTGCAGTGCGGGCCAGCGCGCCGGCAGGTCGCTGAAAAAGCCAAACCAGGCAAAAATAACAAGCACGCTCCAAATCGCTGCCGAGCTGAAAAATGCGCCGGGCCGCGGAAAAAAGGATTTAAACATAAGCACTCCGCTGTGGTGTAGACACGTTTATACCGCTATTTCTGTTTATCTGTCTGTAGTGGGTTGTTTCCGGGCATGACAATTCCATCGCCGGAATGTAAACCAGCGCGGGAAAATGTTAAGTATTTTGTGCGTAATTGTTTCGGAAAACTAAATTCGTTACCGTTTCGGTGTTACAATTGTCATCTTGTTACCGGTAACAAACGTGCTGTATCCCTTAAGTCAAGAATAAAAACCATTACAACGCAACTACTTAACCTTCCATGCCGCATTATATGCGGTACTGAGGCAATGTCATGTCAGAACAAAAAAAGGGTCATTCACGTCGTGATTTCCTGCTGAGGACGATCACCCTCGCACCCGCTATGGCGGTCGGTTCAACCGCCATGGGCGTGCTGGTCGCGCCTGCTGCTGCCAGCGATGCAGCAGCGCCAGCGCAGCCGGCACGCGACTATCAGCCAGGCTGGTTTACCGCCGAAGAGTTTGCCTTCATCACCGCCGCCGTGGCGCGGCTGATCCCCAGCGACGAGCGCGGGCCAGGCGCGCTGGAAGCAGGCGTACCGGAATTTATCGATCGTCAGATGAATACGCCTTACGCCACCGGCAGCAACTGGTATATGCAGGGACCTTTTCACCCGGATATGCCGAAAGAGCTGGGCTACCAGCTGCCGCTGGTGCCGCAGCAGATTTATCGCTTAGGCATTGCCGACGCCAATGCCTGGAGTCAGAAACAGCATGGCAAGGTGTTCGCCAGCCTGAGCGGCGAACAGCAGGATGCGCTGCTGAGCGCCTTCGAAACCGGTAAGGCTGAGTTTGCCCAGCTGCCGGCAAAAACCTTTTTCTCTTACCTGCTGCAGAATACCCGCGAAGGCTTTTTCTGCGACCCGATTCATGGCGGCAACCAGGGCATGGTGGGCTGGAAGCTGATTGGCTTCCCGGGCGCCCGCGCCGACTTTATGGATTGGGTAGAGCGCGGTGAACGTTATCCGTTCCCGTCAGTCGACATTCGCGGAGCGAGGGCGTAAGCGTGGCAAACGAATTAAAACAAGTTGATGCAGTGATTGTGGGATTTGGCTGGGCGGGCGCCATTATGGCGAAAGAGCTGACCGAAGCGGGTCTTAACGTCGTTGCGCTGGAGCGCGGTCCGCATCGCGACACCTATCCGGACGGCTCTTATCCGCAGTCGATTGATGAACTGACCTACAACGTTCGCAAAAAGCTGTTTCAGGACCTCTCTAAAAGCACCGTGACTATCCGTCACGATGCGTCGCAGACCGCGGTACCTTATCGCCAGCTGGCCGCTTTTCTGCCCGGCACCGGCACCGGCGGTGCGGGCCTGCACTGGTCCGGCGTGCATTTCCGCGTCGATCCGGTTGAGCTGAATCTGCGCAGCCACTATGAGCAGCGCTACGGTAAAAGCTTTATTCCGGAAGGCATGACCATTCAGGATTTTGGCGTCAGCTACGATGAGCTGGAACCGTTCTTCGACAAAGCCGAAAAGGTGTTTGGCACCTCCGGCAGCGCCTGGTCAATCAAGGGCAAAGTGGTCAATAACGCGCACGGCGGCAACCCGTTTGCGCCGGATCGCTCCAGCGACTTTCCGCTGCCGGCACAGAAGCGTACTTACTCTGCGCAGCTGTTTGCGCAGGCGGCGGAGTCGGTTGGCTATCACCCTTATGATATGCCGTCAGCGAACACCTCCGGACCCTATACTAATACCTATGGTGCACAGATGGGGCCGTGCAACTTCTGCGGCTTCTGCAGCGGCTACGCATGCTACATGTATTCCAAAGCGTCGCCTAACGTCAATATCCTGCCGGCACTGCGTCAGGAGCCGAAGTTTGAGCTGCGCAACAATTCATACGTTCTGCGCGTCAATCTGACCGATGATAAAAAGCGCGCTACCGGCGTGACCTACCTTGATGGTCAGGGACGTGAAGTGGTGCAGCCGGCCGATCTGGTGATCCTCTCCGCCTTCCAGTTCCACAATGTTCATCTGATGCTGCTCTCCGGGATCGGCAAACCTTATAATCCGATCACTAATGAGGGCGTGGTGGGGCGCAACTTCGCCTATCAGAATCTCTCCACGCTGAAAGCGCTGTTTGATAAAAACACCACCACCAACCCGTTTATCGGCGCAGGCGGGGCGGGTGTGGCGGTAGATGATTTTAACGCGGACAACTTTGATCACGGGCCGCACGGTTTTGTTGGCGGGTCTCCTTTCTGGGTTAACCAGGCCGGCACCAAGCCTATCTCCGGCGTGCCGGTGCCAGCCGGTACGCCAGGCTGGGGCAGCCAGTGGAAAGCGGCGGTAGCCGATACCTATACGCACCATGTTTCCATGGATGCGCACGGTGCGCACCAGTCCTATCGCGCTAACTATCTCGATCTCGATCCCAACTATAAAGATGCGTACGGCCAGCCGCTGCTGCGTATGACCTTTGACTGGCAGGATAACGACATCAAAATGGCGCAGTTTATGATTGGCAAGATGCGCAAGATCACCGAGGCGATGAACCCGAAAACCATTATCGGCTCCGCCAAAGCGCCGGGAACCCATTTTGATACGACCTCCTATCAGACCACACATATGAGCGGCGGTGCGATCATGGGTGAAGATCCGCAGACCAGCGCGGTCAACCGCTATCTGCAGAGCTGGGATGTGCCCAACGTCTTTGTGCCGGGGGCGTCAGCTTTCCCGCAGGGGCTGGGCTATAACCCGACCGGTATGGTCGCTGCACTGAGCTACTGGTCAGCGAAAGCGATCCGCGAACAGTATCTGAAAAACCCGGGTCCGCTGGTACAGGCATAAGGAACATGACGATGATGAAATCAGTTTTGGCCCTGATGCTGGGCACCCTGACGTTCAGCGCGCTGGCTGACGATGTGGCCGCCGAATCACTGATCAAACGCGGTGAATATCTGGCGCGCGCCGGGGACTGCGTGGCCTGCCATAGCGCGGCCGGCGGCAAGCCGTTTGCCGGCGGACTGGCAATGGCGACGCCGATTGGCACCATCTACTCCACCAATATCACACCTGATAAAGCGACCGGCATTGGTGACTACAGCTATGACGACTTTCAGAAAGCAGTGCGTCATGGCGTAGCGAAAAATGGCGATACGCTCTATCCGGCGATGCCTTATCCCTCCTATGCGGTTGTCAGCGACGAGGATATGAAAGCGCTTTACGCTTATTTTATGCACGGCGTGGCGCCGGTCAGCCAGGCGAACAAAGAGAGCGACATTCCCTGGCCGCTCTCCATGCGCTGGCCGCTGGCGATCTGGCGCGGCATCTTTGCACCGGACGTGAAAGCGTTCCAGCCTGCCGCACAGGAAGATCCGGCGCTGGCGCGCGGACGCTATCTGGTTGAAGGGCTCGGACACTGCGGAGCGTGCCATACGCCGCGCAGCATTACGATGCAGGAGAAAGCGCTGAACAACGGTGACGGCAGCGACTACCTTGCCGGCAGCAACGCACCGATTGATGGCTGGACCGCCAGCAATCTGCGCGGTGACAACCGTGACGGGCTGGGCCGCTGGAGCGAAGAGGAGCTGAAGCAGTTCCTGCGCTTTGGCCGTAACGATCACACCGCGGCGTTTGGCGGTATGACCGAGGTGGTGGAACACAGCCTGCAGCATCTCAGCGATGAGGATATCAGCGCGATTGCGAAGTATCTGAAGTCGCTGGGCGCCAAAGATCCGCAGCAGGCGGTATTTACCCCGGATGATACGGTAGCGAAAGCGCTGTGGCACGGCGATGACAGCCAGCCGGGCGCGTCAGTCTACGTAGACAGCTGTGCTGCCTGCCATAAAACTGACGGTTCAGGCTATCAGCGCTTCTATCCGGCGCTGCGCGGCAACCCGGTCGTGATGGCTGACGATCCGGCTTCGCTGATCCACATTGTGCTGGTGGGCGGTACGCTCCCAGGCGTGAAAGGCGCGCCGACGGCCATCACCATGCCGGCATTTGGCTGGCGTCTCAGCGACCAGCAGGTTGCGGATGTGGTGAACTTTATTCGCAGCAGCTGGGGCAACGGCGTTACCACCCGCGTAACGGCTGGCGACGTGGCGAAGCAGCGTAAGGATAAAACGGTACAGCCTTATCAGGGCAGCGCGGATATCCACGCATTAGAGAAGTAAGCGCGCCTGCGGAGCGTTAATTATCCGGGCCTGGTGCCCGGATTTTTTATGGGCGAAAAACAGCGACGGATCAGCCAAAGCCAGCGCGGGCGGGGGCTGAACGCGATCGTCTACACTTAGTGGTGAGTGCAAAAGCTCACTAACTGATAAGCGGAGGGAACGATGCAAGTAAGTCCTTATTTGTTTCTGTATGGTCGCTGTGAAGAAGCCATCGAATTTTACCTGCAGGCCACCGGCGGCAAAGTGCTGCAAAAAATGACCTTCGGCGATAATCCGGAGCAGGGAGAGCAGGTGGGCGATAAATCCGCACCGCCGCTGCCACCGGAAAAAATCATGCATGCACATCTGCAGATTGGTCAGGGCGAGCTGATGCTGAGCGACGGCGATACCAGCAAGCCACCGGCGTCTGAGCACGCGGGTTATGCGGTAAGCCTGGCAACCACTGACGAGAAAGAGGGCAAAGAGTGGTTTGATAAACTCTCTGCTGGCGGCAAAATCACGACCGAATGGCAGAAAACATTTTGGTCAGACGGCTTCGGCATGTTTATCGATAAGTTCAACATTCCGTGGCGTATCAACGTCGTGAAGTCGCAGGATTAACGCCTCTGTTTTTGCCCCTCCGGCACTGCATCCGGCGGGGCAAAACTGCCGCACTTAGAAGTTGTAACCTGCCACCAGATAGTAACCCCAGCCGGTTGATTTCACTTCAAACGGACCATTGCCGAAATTCAGCTCCTGACCATCCGCCCACTGACCGCCGTTATGGAAATAACGCGCAACGGCAGAGACGTGCCAGTGGTCGTAGTTCAGTGATAAAATATGACTTGAGGCAACAGAGTTACTGGTGCGCGAGCGGTCAGATTTATCGCGCAGATCGGAGCCCCAGTCAAAGTTGGTGAAGCCGATATAGCTCAGCTTGCCGCCCCACAGGTCGGTAATTGGCACAAAGTATTTTACCTTGAAGCGGTAACCATCCCAGCTGTTCTCGTTGGCCGCGCCGTAGTTTTCCCACTGATATTTGGCGTAAACGTTAAGCGAGAGGCCGACATCGCTGTGGGTGTCGATATCGGTACCGAGACCCATATACCAGGTGTTCTGCCGGTTGTCGCTGTTGCGGCCCATATCGTAGATATAGTTGTTGGCAAAGAACCACTCTTTAAACGGACCGAATGCCAGGCTGGTGCCCGCCAGCTTGTCGAGCGACAGGCGCGGCTCAATTTCCATAAACAGCGGCGTGCCGTGATCGAAGATGCCATTGGCGTTGCTGTTGCCCGCACCGAAGAAGTTTGGCAAATCGATGTAGCCGTAAAAATCGAACCACTCCTGTTTGGTAAAGGCTTCATATTCCAGGTAGACGTCGTTATTAAACTGCGGCCCGAAACGGGTATGGGTACTGCCCACCACGTTTACGCTCTGATGCCACCAGTCAGACAGATATTGCGGGTCGCTCTCTGCCTGCGCTGCGCCCATTCCGCTACCAATCAGTAATGCACCTGCTATCAACGATTTAAATTTCATTATTGTTTGACCACTTGCTGAGGATCGCCGCAGAGATGCCACGATCGAATGAGTACGTTCCCGGGTATTGAGCAGTATGCGGCGATAACGCGTGCTGACTGCCAGCCTTCAGGCCCGCGTAATGTGCCTGTAACAGAGCGTTAGAAAATAGATTTTCATCACATTTGTCAAAAAGTGTTGCAATAGGATTCAGTTATTTTGTGACAATTGTCACATATTCTATCTGCAGCGAACGGAACTCCGCAACCGTTTACGTGGTCGCGAAGAGATACGATTGGGAGTGGGCGTGGACGCCGGTTCCGTTTGCTACGGGCACCGGTTCCGGGTTAAGCGCCGGTTCCGTTCGCCACAGAGGCGGTTCCGTTCGCCGTCAGCCGTGGCGGCTGCCTGCGCCCCGGCACGGCGATGCTGCACCGGGGCAGGTTCCGTTCGCTACGGGGCCCGGGGGCGGTTCCGTTCGCCGTCAGCGCCGGCAGCAGCCTGTGCCCCGGCGCGGCGACCGGGCAGAGGACGCCTGGCCGCGCCCTCTGCACTCCCCGGCCCTGCGCCAGCCCCGTCCGCCGCTGCGCGGTTCCCCCGGCTGCTGCTTTTTTTCTCTTCAACAAGTGTCTTATGGCTGAAGGTTCTGTAGAGAAGCCTCTGCGCACACCAAACCAAATTTAAAAAAGAAACGAAGAATTTGCAGGCGGGGAGGAGGGGCGCTATCCGCAGCGCCGGGCGCAGAGTGACGGCCAGGGCGAGCCGGCAGGACGCCGGCGAGAGCGCGGGGTGAGCAGGAGCGAATCCGCGCGGTCCGTTAAGGCCGGAGGGATAAGCCCGGGAATTCGCGAGGACGGCGCGGGGCGCGGATTGCTAAGGGGCGCGCCCACCCGCCCCTTAGCCCGTCCGCGTGCGGAGATGCCGCTGAAACTGCCAGAAGCCTGGCGGGCGGAACCCCCTCAGTGCCGCGCACTGCTTAGCGCACCCCTGCGCTGGCGGGCGGAACCCCTCCGGTGCCGCGCGCTGCCGCAATCAGCCCCGCGCGGCTCAGCGCCAGCCCCTATGGCAACGTCACCCGCACCCGCAGTCCGCAGCGCTCGCCCTGAGGGGTAAGACAGTTAGAGAGCGCCACCTGCATCTGATGCTTCTGCGCCACGCTGCGCACAATCGACAGGCCGAGACCGCTGCCCTGCGCCTGCACGTCCGGTGAACGGGTAAAGCGGTCAAACGCCCGCTCAAGAAACGATTCCGGCATACCGGAACCGTTATCGACGATATCGACCACCGTACGATCGCCTGTGCGGTGCAGCAGCACATCGACCAGGCTTCCTTCTGGCGTATGCAGCATTGCGTTGCCGATGACGTTATCAAACAGAGTGCGCAGCTCAGAGCGGCTGGCCTGCAGCCGGTAACGCGTGCTGCCGCTATAGCCGATATCGATGCCGCGCTTATCGGCAACCACCATCAGCTGCTCAATACTCTCTTTCAGCAGATCGTCGAGTTCGATCGTTTCCGCGACCGGCACCGCGGACCGATCCTCCTGACGTGACACATCCAGCAGCTGCGTCACCAGATGACGGGTGCGGCTGACGCCCGCTTCCAGCTGATCAAACTGACGGCGCGCCTCGCCGGGCTGAATATGCTGGCGCAGATTCTCCAGCTGCAGCGTAACGGCGGTGACCGGCGTGCGCAGCTCATGCGCGGCATCCTCCAGAAACTGCCGCTGGGCGGACCAGGCGGCGCGCAGTTTATCCAGCAGCGCATTATAGGCGGCGACCAGCGGCAGCACTTCGTCAGGCAGGCCATCCGGCGATACCGTATGCGGGTGCAGGCTCTCCTGCGCCGCGATCTGCCGGGATGCCACCAGCAGATTGCGCGTAATGGCACGTACGATCAGCCAGATCAGCAGCAGCGACAGCGGCATCATCAGGATCAGCGGGATCACCGCCGAGAGCACGCGTTTTACCATCAGGCTTTTCATATAGCCGATATTGTGCAGCACCTGAACCGTGCCGATTTCACTGCCCGCTTCGCCAGGGCGGGTATAGACGCGCCATTCACAATCGTCACCGCAGTCGCCAAGGCGTAAATCGGACCAGCCGTGCACCGCCTGCAGCGGGGCTTTCAGCGCCGGCCACGAGCTGGCACGCAGCTGATTATGCGTATCCCACAGCTGGACGATGTAAGCGCTTTTGAGCCGGTCCTGATCGAGGATCGTCGGGATCAGCGCGGGCATGGTCTGACTGGCTGACCAGACGTCGGCCACTTTTGCGAGCTGATCGTCCTTCATTGAGCCCATCATGTCGCCGTAGCAGTGGAAAAAGTACCAGGTCACGCCACCAATCATCGCCAGATGCAACAGCACCAGGCTCATCAGCAGCTTATTGCGCAGGGAGCGCAGAAACGTAAAATTTTTCATTGTGCCGGTACCCGCCAGCCAAGGCCGCGCACGTTGCGAATCGCTTCGTTGCCCAGTTTACGCCGCATGCCGTGGATCAGCACATCAACGGCGTTGCTGGTGACCTCTTCGCCCCAGCCATAGATGCGATTCTCCAGCTGTTCGCGTGAAAGGATCGCGCCGGGCCGCTCCAGCAGCGCATAGAGCAGTGCATATTCGCGAGCGGTAAGCTGTTCACGCTGGCCCTTATAGAGCACTTCCCGCGTCATCATATCCAGCTGCACGTCGCCGCTGCCGAGCAGTGAGTCGGCGGCACCGTGGCGGCGTCGGGTGATAGCGCGCATACGTGCCAGCACCTCCTGCAGATCAAAGGGCTTGAGCAGATAATCATCCGCGCCGCTATCCAGCCCCTGAATGCGCTGGGCAACGCTGTCCCTGGCGGTCAGCACCAGCACCGGCGTCATATCACCGCGGGCGCGGGCACGCCGCAATACGTCGATACCATCCTCACGCGGCAGGCCAAGATCGAGCAGCACGCAGGTGTAATTGCTTTCCGACCAGGCGTGCGAGGCAAACCGGCCGTCGCGCACCCAGTCCACCGACCAGCCTGCGGCTTCCAGGGCCTGCTGCAGGTTGGCACCAATCATCTCATCATCTTCTACCAGCAGCACGCGCATGGAGTCTCCTTATCAGTGTGGGGCAGTGTAACGCTGCATTCTTAGCGAAAAATTATCACCGCTGAATTTTACCGCTGCGCGCTTTGCTAATTCTGCGCTAATTCTTCGCTAATTAAGGGATAAATCTCCTGCGCTACAGTGGCTCTTCAGGAACAGTCTGTTAAGCCGGAGGGTGCGATGAATCAGCGAGAGTTTATCCGTAGTTTACTGGAGTGGATTGAAGATAACTTAGGTCACGATCTGCATCTGGATGAGGTGGCGCGTCGATCGGGCTATTCACGCTGGCATCTGCAGCGTCTGTTTCGTCAGCACACCGGTTTTTCACTGGCTGAGTATATCCGCCAGCGCCGTCTGACTGAATCGGCATTAACGCTGCTTAACAGCGACGACGCCATTTTACAGGTCGCCATGAACTACGGTTTTGATACGCAGCAGGCCTACACCCGCACCTTTAAAAATTATTTTCGCATTACGCCAGGCCAGCTGCGTCGTCAGCGTCGCGTTGAGCCGGAGCGGCTGCTGCTGCCTTTTGCCGTCGCCGTATGACCGGCCAGCAGCGGAAAGAAAATCGGGTGCAGAACGGCGCAATACCTTTTAAGCTGCGGGTTATGTTTCTCTGACAGCCGGACCCATGAACCCTGGTGATAATCTGACAGCCATGCTGCTGTTTGCGCACGTGGCGGAGCAACAAAGTTTCAGCGAAGCCGCGCGTATTCTCGGCGTCTCCAAATCCTATGTCAGCCGTGAAATTGCCCGGCTGGAGGTGCGGCTGGGGATCAAACTGCTGCAGCGTACCACACGTCATGTTGCGCTGACCGGCCACGGGCAGGCGTACTACCCATTCTGCCTGCGCATGCTGGATGAGCTGCATCAGGCGGATGCGTTTGTGCAGCAGCTGCACCAGCTGCCGGCCGGCAATCTTCGCCTGCAGGCTCCGGTAACCTTTGGCTGCCAGTGCGTGGCGCCGGTGGTGGACGCCTTTATTCGCCGGCATATTCATCTGCATGTGGATCTGGATCTCACCACCAGCGAAGACCCTCACCCCGATGCCGATGTCGCCATTGTGGTCCGCAGCCGCGCGCCGCAGGGAGGCGCCTGGCGCGAACTCAGTATCATCGACTGGGGCCTTTACGCTACGCCCGGCTACCTTGCCGCGCATCCGCTGATTGATCATCCCCGTACCCTGACGCGCCACAACCTGCTGCTGTTCCACGGGCCGGCCCATACCGCCGCTCTGCCGTTCCGGCGTGATAAGCAGCGGCTGGCGCTGGAGGTGCGCAGCCGCTTCCGCGCTAACAACAGCATGGCGTTGCTTAACGCGGCGCTGGCCGGCGGCGGCATTGCCTATCTGCCCTCCTATATGACGCGTGAGGCGCTGGCGCGCGGCGATATCCAGCCGGTGCTGAGCGACTGGCAAATGGACCGCTTTCACAGCTACCTGCTGCTGAAAGAGCAGCCGCAGCCCTCCTCTCCGGTTACACAGCTTTGCGATGCGCTGATCACCGCACTGCAGGTGCCCTGACTGTTGCTCGCTGGCAACAGTGGCAGGCTGGCAGGTAACTCTCCGGCACCCTCTGTTTTCTCTCTCTCCGCGCAGGTAGCCTGATAAAAACAACCGCCGGGAGAGGGTATGTCACACGCTTCAGTATCATTAACAGCTGAACAGCAACACTGGAAGTGCAACCTGCTGGTCTGCACTCTGGGGTCATTTACCACTATCGTCGCCATGACGCTGCTGCTGCCGTTTCTGCCGATCTATGTTCAGCAGCTTGGGGTTGAGGAGCCGGCGGCGATCGCCCGCTGGTCGGGTGCCGCCTATGCGGCCACGTTTCTGAGCGCCGCGCTGACGGCGCCGCTGTGGGGCCGGCTGGCAGATCGCTACGGACGCAAACTGATGCTGATCCGCGCCAGCCTCGGCATGGCGATAGCCATGTCGCTGATTGGTATGGCCACCGCACCCTGGCAGCTGGTGGCGCTGCGCCTGCTGGCCGGGCTGCTGGGGGGATACGCTTCCGGATCCACGATTCTGGTCGCTGCGCAGACGCCAAAAGCCCACACCGGCTGGGCGCTGGGTATCCTCTCAGCAGGCATTATGGCGGGCAACGTCGCGGGGCCGCTGCTGGGCGGAATATTGCCGCCGCTGATTGGCATCCGTCACACCTTCTGGCTGACGGGCGCGGCGATCTTCCTCGCGTTTCTCGGCACGGCGTGTCTGCTGAAAGAGGCACCGCGGCAGCCCAAAGGCGCAGCCACGGCAGGGCAGGCCGCTGATGAGCCGCCGGCGAATCTTCGGGTGGTGCGACTGATGTGGCTCACGGCCATGCTGATGATGTTTGCCACGATGTCAGTGGAACCTATTATCACGCTCTATATTGCGCAGTTTGTGCAGGGCGAGCACGCGATAACCGTCAACGCCGGGATTGTGATGGCGGCGGCGGCGCTGGGAAGTATTCTTGCTGCGCCGCTGGCCGGGCGGCTGGCGGACCGCATCGGGCACGGGCGAGTATTGCTTGCCGGGCTCGCGGCCAGCGCGCTGCTGCTGATCCCGCAGGCGTTTATCAGCCACGTATGGCAGCTTACCGGCCTGCGTTTTCTGATGGGCGTGGCGCTGGGCGGACTGCTGCCCTGCATTACCGCGCTGATACGCCACCACGTCCCGCAGCAGCAGACGGGAAAAATGCTGGGCTATGCGACCTCGGCACAGTATGCCGGGCAGGTGACCGGACCGCTCTGCGGCGGGATCGTGAGCGGAGCGTTTGGTATGCAGCCGGTGTTTCTGCTCACCGCGCTGATGATGGCGCTGTGTGCTTTACTGGTACGCGGCGTGGTGCAGGAGAGACAGAGCGCATAAAAAAGGCGGGCCACCGGCCCGCCTGATTTATTCTGCTGTTACGAAAGGTTATTTCGTATCAGGCAGCGCATAGGCAACCACGTAGTCGCCCAGTTTGGTGCCAAACGAACCGTGACCGCCAGCTGCAATGACAACGTACTGCTTGCCGTTCGCTTCATAGGTCATCGGCGTTGCCTGACCACCGGCTGGCAGACGCGCCTGCCACAGCATTTCACCGGTGTTGGTATCAAACGCACGCAGGTAGTTATCTGCCGTTGCGCCGATAAAGGCAACGTGTCCCGCCGTGGTGATTGGGCCGCCCAGCATAGGCATACCCATCTTAAACGGCAGCGGCAGAGGCGCGCTGTCGCGCACGGTACCAATGCGTTTTTTCCACACGGTTTCGTTGGTTTTCAGATCCACCGCAGAAATATAACCCCAGGCTGGCTGTTTGCACGGCAGGCCGAAAGGTGACAGGAATGGATTCAGCTCAACGCCAAACGGCACGCCATACTGTGGCTGCACGCCGGTTTCAGTACCGGAGCCGCCTTCCGCACCTTTCGGTGGCTCAGCCGGGTTGCCCGGTCCGCGTGGGATCAGCTTCGAGACAAACGGCAGCGCCATTGGGTTAGCGATGGCAATCTGACGATGTGGATCAACGGCGATACCACCCCATTCAAACATACCGAGGTTACCCGGGAAGACCAGCGTACCCTGTTCAGACGGCGGCGTGAACGGACCGTCATAGCGCAGGCGCTTGAAGATCACGCGGCACACCAGCTGGTCGAACATCGTCGCGCCCCACATATCCTTGTCAGTCAGATTCTGCTTAGGACGGTAGGTCAGCTCAGAGTAAGGCTGCGTCGGTGATACGTGGTCACCTTTCGCTGCGCCCTGCGGAACCGGGGTTTCCGGTGCCGGTACAACCAGCTTGCCGTTGCGGCGATCCAGCACAAAGATGTTACCGGTTTTCGCCGGCGCGTAGATCACCGGAACGGTGTTGCCATCTTTGTCGGTGATATCAGCCAGCGTCGGCTGAGAAGGCAGGTCCATATCCCACAGGTCGTGATGCACGGTCTGATAAGACCAGACCAGCTTACCGGTGGTGGCATTCAGCGCCAGAACGCTGTTCGCATAACGCTCCTGCTCAGGCGTACGGTTGCCGCCCCAGATATCCGGGGTAGAGACGCCCATTGGCAGATAAACGATATCCAGTTTCGGATCGTAAACCGCCGGTGCCCATGAGTTCGGTGAATTCAGGGTGTAGGTGTGCTCATCTTCCGGAATCGCGTTAGGATCTTTCGCGCCCGGATCGAATGCCCACAGCAGTTTGCCGGTGTTGACGTCAAAGCCGCGGATGACACCTGATGGCTCACGGGTAGAGTAGTTATCGGTTACGGCACCGGCGATCACGATAGTGGTATCGGTGATAATCGGTGGTGAGGTCGGTTCATACTGACCAGGGGTGGTAACCGGCTGCTTGTGCTGCAGATCCAGCTCACCGTTGTTACCAAATGCCGGGCAGCGTTCGCCGGTTTCCGCATCCAGAGCAAACAGACGACCATCATTGACCGGCATATAGATGCGACGTGCGCAGAGTGCCGGCTGAGTTGCCGCGCTATCCGCTGCTGCAGGGGTTTCATGATAGGAAACGCCGCGGCAGGTGATGTGCTGGAAGGTCGGATTCTGCTTCAGAGCCGGATCAAACTTCCACTTCTGTTTACCGGTTGTAGCATCCAGCGCAAAGAGGATTTGATGCGGTGAGCAGAGATAGAGCGTGTCGCGGATTTTAATCGGCGTCACTTCATCAGTGATTTCACCCGGATCGTTAGCATTTTTCAGATCGCCGGTCTGGAACTGCCAGGCAACCTGCAGCTCTTTGACGTTGCTGGCATTGATCTGCTTCAGCGGAGAAAAGCGGGTACCCTGCTGATCGCGCGCGTACGCCGGCCAGTCAGCATCAGCAATATTGCTGATAGGCTGAGTCTGCGGGGTGGTCGCTGCAGCGGGCAGCTCGCCATTCAGCTCCTGCGGATCGTGGAAAACAGCCCACGCCAGAACCAGTACGCTGGCAATCAGCGCCACCAGCATCGCGCCTCTGCCGGCAGGATTGAACGTGCGATAGACGAAAGGCAGGATCAGCCAGATACCGAAAATCACCAGTACATCGGTGCGCGGTGCCAGCGCCCAGAAGTCAAAGCCGACTTCCCATACGCCCCAGATCAGCGTGCCAAGCAGCAGCAGCGCATACAGCAGCAGCGCGGCGCTGCTGCGACGCCAGAGCAGAACAGCGGTGATCAGCATCATCACACCGCCAATAACGTAGTACCAGGAACCTCCAATGGTGGCTAACCAAATGCCACCAACCAGCATAAACGCGCCCGTCAGCAGTGCGAACAGCACCGTGAGCAGGCGGATTACGCCAAAAGATGAGGAAGCTTTCCCCATAATATTGACCTCTTTCTTTGCCATAGAAAAACAAAGGAAACAACGCTTCAGGCTGTTTCCCGACATAGAGTACGAAGTGAGCAGAAATGTTCACGCAGCGTTCTTCCGTGACGCCAGATGATCCCTTTGCGTTAAATTTTATCTTAAAAACGTTAACGAGTTTGCTTTTTTTAGCGGTTTTAACTCTGTCGGACCAAATCACACGACATTTTATGGCGGAATAGCGGCGTTAATTCCGATCAAATCAGGTGGCTGCGCCGCGAAGTAGCAGATTGTGTAAACGGTTACCCTAAAAAAGCGTGCCGGGTGTGCGCTGCTGCTGCCAGCCGCTTAACTGCAGGCGCTGGTAATGTTCGCTATTCAGCGTCAGCTGTGCGGTGCGTAATATAACGTCTGCTTCTCTTTCTCTCAGAGACTCAATTAAAAACGGAAAGCTGAACTTGAGGTAATTATCGTTAAAAAAATCCTCGGATAAAACCACACCGCTAAATGGAAACGCCACGATCTTTTTCCACTCTGTTCCCGGCGGCGCGAGATCGCACAGCCAGAATGAGAAGTGGTGCGCAACGGCAAGCAGAGAGGCACCACCCTGTAGCAGCCCTGCATAATCAATTGCCAGACGGACGTGGGCAGCCTGCAGCATCGGATAATTTTCCGGGGCACGTAAAAATTCCATCAGGCTATTTCCCGCCAGCGGAATAATTATTAGTTCAGGGGTATCAGGCAACTGATTATGCAAAGCAATTATGTTATGTCCATTAAGTAATGTATCAGCGTCCTGCTCGCAATGCATAAAGGGTGCTGAATAACACACGCCGCACAGCGTGTTGTCAAAGCGATGAATACGCTCAGTAACATAAGGATTATAAGTACTGTTTTTCATGTATCTCTGCAAAAAAATTATTAACCGGAAAGATATGTTTTATTATAAATGCGTGTTATGACTGAAATTTACCGGCGGCTAATATAGATCGAAAGAGAGTGTTAAATCACCTTTTTTTACCTGTCTCTGATACAGAGATATTCCTGGCGTTAAAAGGGATAATTAAGCTGTTAATTCAGTAATCAATAAATCAATACCGGTATTCAATCAATAACAATCACTCTCCTGATATATAGAGACCAATGTTTATCTGCCAGGCAGTTAAGTTTTTGTTTCAAAAGCGCACAACCTGCCATTGCCTGCCAGAGTGATATCACGCACGCTCAGAGAGACAAAACGATAACAGAAGTCACTGCCTGGCTTCTGACCAGATTAGTGCAATGACGCTAATCAGTTAATCATTTCAGGATGGGATCGTATGACAGGTATAAAAAGCTCTGCTGCAGAAGACTCTCTGCTGCGGCATCGACCGTTTGTGGCTTTCTGGCTGGCGCGCACCTGCTCGTCATTCGGCTTTCAGATGTTTTCAGTTGCGGTCAGCTGGCAAATCTATGCCCTGACACACAGTGCGCTGGCGCTGGGTATGATCGGCTTAATGCAGTTTTTACCCTCGGTACTGCTGGCGCTGCCGGCTGGTCATCTGGCCGATCAGCACGACCGTCGTCGCATTGTTCTGGTGGGACAACTGATTGAGTGGGCAGCGCTGCTTGGGCTGGTGGCGCTGACGCTGCTGCACTGGGCAGGAAGCGTTGAGATCTGGGGACTGGTGTTTCTGATCTCAGTGGCAAAGGCGCTGGAGTGGCCGGCTATCACCTCTATGCTGCCGGCGCTGGTGCCGCCGCCGGTTCTGGCCCGTGCGATGGCTGCCAGTTCAGTAGGCGGTCAGGCGGCGGTGATCGTCGGCCCGACGCTGGGCGGCCTGCTTTATGTCGCCGGGCCTGAAGTGGTGTATGGCGTTTCCGCGCTGTTCTATCTCTTCTCTATTGTACTGATTAGCCGTCTGCGCTATG
Organism: Pantoea sp. Acro-807; assembly: GCF_011752675.1. Classification (NCBI taxonomy): domain Bacteria; kingdom Pseudomonadati; phylum Pseudomonadota; class Gammaproteobacteria; order Enterobacterales; family Erwiniaceae; genus Pantoea; species Pantoea sp. Acro-807. Next base: position 126,348 of record NZ_VWXE01000005.1, read on the forward strand.
CGCGGCCGCCGCAGTCGCGCATGCCGATGAATCTGACCAATATGTTCGCTGGCGTGCGTTTTATCCGCGAGCGCAAAGATGTGCTGGGCGTGATCTCGCTTGACCTGTTTGCCGTGCTGCTGGGCGGGGCCACGGCGCTGCTGCCGATTTTTGCGCAGGATATTCTGCATACCGGGCCGTGGGGGCTGGGCATGCTGCGCGGCGCACCGTCAGTCGGAGCGCTGGTGGTGGGCGTCTGGCTCAGCCGTAATAAGCTGGAGAAGCACGTCGGTATGATTATGTTTGGCTCGGTAGCCGGTTTTGGTCTGGCGACGCTGCTGTTTGCGCTCTCCACTCAGCTCTGGCTGTCGCTGCTGGCGCTGGCTGCGCTGGGGGGATTTGATATGGTCAGTATGGTGATCCGCGGTGCGCTGGTCCAGCTCGATACGCCGGATGATATGCGTGGTCGCGTCAACGCCGTGAACGCTATTTTTATCAATACGTCCAATCAGCTGGGGGAGTTTGAATCTGGCCTGCTGGCCGCATGGCTGGGGGCGGTACCGGCGGCCGCGCTGGGCGGAATAGGTACGCTGATAGTGGTCGCCGTATGGATGACGCTTTTCCCGCATCTGCGCAAACGGCAAAAGCTGGAGAATGAAAGCGGCGTGTAGATGAGGGTGCCCGGCGCAGCATCACGCCGCCGGGCACATCAGCAGACCGGCAGCCGGTCTGCCTGGCGTCGGCGCGTTATGCGACCCCGTTGACCAGGATAACGCGGTAGTTAGCGCCTTTCACGCGGTGCGCTTTCGCTTCCTGATAAGCCGGACTGTGATACCAGGCGCGCGCGGCGTCCATATCGGCAAATGCCAGAACGACAACGCCTTCGGCATCCCGGCCTTCCAGCACTTCCTGCTCGCCATAAAAAGCCAGCGGCGTGATCTGATGATCGCCACGCGCGTCGCCCGCTTTCTGTGAGTAGGTTGTCAGCTCATCTTTGTCCAGCGTCTCATCCTTAATCATTACCATGTAAGCGGTCATTACTTCTCTCCCCGTGCCTGACGTTTATCTTCGGTGTTGTGTTCAAAATCGCTGGCGTCATGCCGCTCCAGCAGCTGATCCTGCGGCTCAGCGCCAAAGGCGCGATTAACTTTACGTCCGCGTACTACCGTCGGACGCTCTGCGATCTCTTTCGCCCAGCGCACCACGTTGGTGTAAGCCTGCACATCCAGAAACTCTGCTGCACCATACAGGCCATTCAGCACCAGGTTGCCATACCAGGGCCAGGTCGCGATATCCGCAATGGTATAGGCGTCACCTGCGAGGAAGCGGTGATCCGCCAGCTGGCGATCCAGCACATCCAGCTGACGCTTCGCTTCCAGCGTAAAGCGGTTGATGGCGTATTCAATTTTCTCCGGTGCATAGTGGTAGAAGTGGCCAAAGCCGCCGCCAAGATAGGGTGCAGAACCCTGCAGCCAGAAGAGCCAGTTCAGGGTTTCAGTGCGGCCCGCCACATCTTCCGGAATAAAGTAGCCAAACTTCTCCGCCAGATAGAGCAGGATATTACCTGATTCAAACACCCGCTGCGGTGGCGTCACGGAGTGGTCGCTCAGCGCCGGAATTTTAGAGTTAGGGTTCACATCAACAAAACCGCTGGAGAACTGATCGCCTTCACCAATGCGGATGAGCCAGGCGTCATACTCCGCCTCTTTTACGCCCACCGCCAGCAGCTCCTCCAGCAGAATAGTGACCTTCTGACCATTTGGCGTACCGAGCGAGTAGAGCTGCAGCGGATGCTTCCCGACCGGCAGCGCCTTCTCATGCGTGGCGCCAGCGGCAGGGCGGTTCGTGCTGGCGCCATTGCCTTTGGCTTCCGGTTCCCAGGTCCAGACTTTTGCGGGCTGATACTGATTATCTGACATCGTCATTTCACCTTATGGTCGTGAGCGTTGCGCTGCCACTGAGTGTAGCAGCGCAATTCCGCGCCGATTTAACCGCGCTGGCGGTGAGCGGGTTTGCGGGATCAGGTACAGTTCTCCTGGGTATAGAGCATAAAGTCGACTTTGCCCGGCGCGTAAGTATCAGGCTGCTCGCGCTCTTCCAGATGCCGCAGCAGCAGGGTCAGAGCGAGTTCAGCGTGGCGCTGCGTGTTCTGATCGAGGGTCAGGGTCAGGATGCGCTGCTGCAGCAGCTGGCGCGTAGTTGCATAAAGTTCATGCGTCACATAAACCGTGCTGCCGCACAGCCGGTGGCGCGCCAGCGCTTCATAAATCTGGGTATTGCCCATGCCGGTGTTATAGAGTCCGGCGATCTGGCGCGATCCCGCCAGCGTTTTTTCCAGCAGCCGGCTGATGCGTTCGCGATCGTCCTGGCCGGCGAGGATCTCACGCAGTCGCAGCTGCGGAAAGCGCTCAGCCAGCACCTGCTGAAAACCTTCAATACGCTGCTGGTGCGCGAGGTAGTCAGCGCGACCGCTGATCAGCACCACATCCCCTGTACTGGCCGCCATGCTGCCGAGCATCAGGCCCGCCGTGCGTCCCGCTTTGTATTGATCGATACCGACATGGCAGAGCCGCGGCGCGTCAGGCAGATCGCTCACCAGCGTGATGACCGGCACGCCCCGCGCCTGGCAGCTGGCCAGCGCCTGATAAATCAGCGGGCTGGCGTGGGCAAAAACAATCAGCCCGTCCATTCTTTTACTGCCGGCATCGATATGGGCCGCCAGCTTCTCCGGCGCATCTTCCGGGATAAGCGTGCGATGCAGCCGGACCCGCCGGTAGCCCAGCGCATCTGCCAGACGGGCAAACTCCTGCGCCAGCTGCTGAAAGAAGAATGAGCCGTTGCCGCTCAGGATGACCTCTATCTGCCAGCTGTGGCGATGCTCCTCCGGCAGAATACGTTTTAAGCCCGCCTCCCGGGCCGCCTGCAGCACTTTTCGCGTCATCGCGGGCGAGACGCCCCCTCGATCGTTCAGGACCCGATCCACGGTTGCGACGCCAACGCCTGCGCGCTTAGCCAGTCCGGCCAGCGTGGTTGCTTTCATTCGAGTGAATTCCATCAAAAAACTGCGTTCTGACAGCCTGCCAGAACGGGATATTTTGACAAGACAGGGCATTCTGAAGTGTGAGCTAAAGGAGGAGATCCGCAGCTTTGCTGTTGATATGGCGATGATAATAGTGCCGCTGCAGAAGGGCGCGGTGATGCCTGGCGCGATGTAAGCGGTGCGTTTCCCCCTGCAGGGCTCAGGGGGAGAATACTACCCGATGCGGCAATCAGAGGTTCAGCAGTTCGCGCTCAATCAGTTCGCGCGTCTCTACCGCCTGATAGCGCATCTTCTCCGGATAGCCGAACAGCGCCGCTGAGATAATCGACTCACCGCCGACTTTGAAGCTGCGCCGGGCAAAATCCATCTCGCGCAGCGCTTCAAACAGCGCATCAAAGTTGACTTCGCCTTCTCCCACCGCGACGTGCTGATGGATGGTTGCGTCCACGCCGGGCGGATTCACAATGTAGCGGCAGTGTTTGGTGTGGTTCATGGTATCGGCGATCAGCATATGCGACAGATCGTCGCCAGCGTAGTGCAGCATGTTTTTCACATCCCCTTTGCCTTTGTCATAATAGAAGGTGTGGGGCGCACTATAGATATACTTCACGTTATCGCTGCGAAACGACTTCACGATATCCGCTGTTTCATTGTTCTCTTCGCAGAAATCCCACGGGTGTGCCTGGATTTCAATGCGGATCCCTTCCCGCTCAACGATCGGCAGCAGCTCCTCCATAGAGCGGTAGAACATCTCTTCGCAGATTTCTGGCTCATTAGGGTTGCCGGAGAGTTCGGTATTGATAACCTGCACGCCCATCTCAACCGCAATCTCAATCATGCGCTTCCAGTTTTTTACCGCCGCCTGACGCCGCAGCTCGTCGGGTCCCGACCAGCGATAAACCGTGATGAAGGAAGAGATTTCGGTGCCGGTGGCGTTCAGCGCATTTTTATATTCACGCAGGATTTCGCGGCTGGCTTTGGGGTGTTTATAAAAGGGATTGATCTGCGGATGGGGTGATTGCTCAATATATTTATAGCCCCATTCCGCCACCTGATGCACCATCCGGGTAATGCCGAGATCCCGGATAACGTCCACGTCAAAAGCAATTTTCATGCTGTCGCTTCTCCTGCGCGCCCTGTCGCGCGCTCTTGATATGCAGAGTGAAATCACTATAGGGAACCGGTATGTGGCGATCTATACGTTTGCTGATGGATTTCAATCAACCGGATATTACCCGGTACAGAAACTGTACGACTTTTATGGTATTAAATTTTATCGAGGAATTTTGCGAGATAGCGCAAGAATAAGATAATTTTTCATCGATTTTTTATCCGATTATATTCATTATTTTGATAGCTTTTTATCAATGAGACAAACGGAATGAGCAAAGTCACTTTACAGGCTGTCGCTGCAGCTGCCGGTGTGGGTGTAGCAACCGTGGATCGGGTACTGAATAATCGCGCGCCGGTACGTCCGGCAACAGCACTGCGGGTGCGCAACGCCGCGCAGCGACTGGGCTATCGTCTGATCTGTGAAGACGCCACTGGCGTAGTGTCAGCCAGCGCAACGCTGCGCATGGGATTTATTCTGCTGCCGGCAGGCTACTCTTTTTATCAGACCTTACAGGATGCGCTGCGTCAGCATGCGCTGCCGCTGCATCCGCCCGGCAGTGAACCCCTGTTTTATACGCACGATATCCACGATGTGACCTCGGTCGTGGCCTCGCTATATACGCTGGCTGAGCAGGTGGATGTGATTGCGCTGGTGGCGCTGGATCATCCGCTGATTCGGCACGCCATTGAACAACTTTCGTTGCGTGGTATACGCATCTACGCGCTATTCTCCGATTTCTCTCCCTGCGGCCATGCCGGCTATTTTGGGCTGGATAATCAGAAAGCCGGGCGTACGGCTGGCTGGCTGGCAACGCACCTGCTGCAGGCCAGAGGTACCGCCGCGGTGCTAACCGGAGATCACCGTTTTACCTGTCAGGAAAGCTGTGAAATTAGTTTTCGCTCCTATTTGCGTGAGCAGCAGAGCGCGCTGCAGGTGCCGGAACCGCTGCAGACGCAGGAGACCCGCGCCGGTGGTTATCAGGCTGCCAGCACGCTGCTGGCACAGCAGCGCGATTTAGCTCTGATTTATGCACCCTGTGGCGGGATCGAAGGCGTTATTCAGGCGCTGCGTGAACAGCCCAAACGAAAAGTCGCGCTGATTTGCCACGGTCCGGTCGAGCAGGGAGAGCTGGCGCTGATTTCTGGAGAGATCACCGTAATGCTACGGCACGATCTGGATGAGATGGCAGTGCGCATAACGCAGACTCTGCAGCAGTGCAATATTGCAGGCGATCGCCACTTTTCCCGCGTCACGTTGCCTTTTGACATTGTCACCCGGGAAAACCTTTGAAGTGCATAATGCAGTTTTTGATAAAAAACTATCATTAAAATGATGATAAATAATTTGATCACTATCAATATTTGAAAGTTATGCGATTGCTGATGATGAAGTTTTAATCTGATACTGGTGCTCTCTTTCTGCGCCAGGAGCAATCATGATGATCCATATTGCTAACGCGCCCTGCAGCTGGGGCGTTGACGATTCTAACAATCCTTTTCTTCCTCCGTGGCAAACCGTTCTGAAGGAGGCTGTGCAGGCTGGCTATCCGGCAATTGAGCTGGGACCGTGGGGCTATCTGCCTGTCGATCCTGTGGTGTTGCGCGAGCAGCTTACTGCGCACCAGATTTCACTGGTCGCGGGGACGCTGTTTGATGACCTGGTCAGCGAAGAAAACTTTCCTGCCATGGTTGCCCTGACGCACAACATTTGCCGCACCCTGATACAGGTTCCCGTTGCCGCGGCAACGCCCGGCTCGCGCTATCCCGCACCCTATCTGGTGATTATCGACTTTGGTAATGCGCAGCGTGCGCGCTATGCCGGTCAGCCCGACAGGGCGCCACGTTTGCCGCCCGCAGCCTGGCAGCGTCTTATGCAGCATATCACTACGCTTAGTCAGATCTCCTGGCAGGAGTATGGCGTACGCGCGGTGATTCATCCGCATGCAGGCGGCTGCATTGAATTTGCCGACGAGCTGGCACAGCTGGCACAGGATCTTCCCTATGAGACGGCAGGATTGTGTCTCGATACCGGACATCTTTACTACTCCGGTATGGATCCGGTAGCTACATTGCACGCTTACCGGGAGCGCATTGACTATCTGCACTTTAAAGATGTCAGTGAACCGGTATGGCGCGATGTCACCACTCGCGGCCTCGACTTTTTCAGCGCCTGTGCAGCAGGCGTTATGTGCCCGCTGGGGCAGGGAGCAATCGATTATCCGGCAATTCATACGCTGCTCGCAAAGTGGGATTACCAGGGGTGGATCACGATTGAGCAGGAGCGCGATCCGCGTCACGCCGCGACCAGCCTGCAGGATGTCACCGCCAGCCTGCGCTATCTGAAATCAACAGGTTTTTAAGGGGAATAATATGATCAATGGCATTCCGGTTATCGGGCGTTCACTGCGCTGGGGCATGATTGGCGGCGGCGCTACCAGCCAGATTGGCTATATCCACCGCTCGGCAGCACAGCGCGACGGTAACTTCACGCTGCTGGCCGGTGCATTTGACAGCGATGCGGCGCGGGGGCAGGCATTCGGGCTGGCGCTGGGCGTGGCACCCGATCGCTGCTACCCTGACTATCAGACGCTATTTGCTGCAGAGGCGGGCAGGGAAGATGGTATTGAGGCGGTCTCTGTCGCTACGCCTAATCACACCCATTTTGCTATCTGCTGCGCGGCGCTGAATGCCGGACTGCACGTGGTGTGCGAAAAGCCGCTATGTTTTACCTCAGAAGAAGCGCAGGAGCTCGCGCGCTTGTGCCAGCAGCAGCAGAAAATTGTGGGAGTCACCTACGGCTACGCCGGGCATCAGATGATTCATCAGGCGCGCGCGATGATTGCCGGCGGCGCGCTGGGCGACATCCGGGTTGTTAATATGCAGTTTGCCCACGGTTTTCACCACGAGGCAGTGGAACTGCAGAATGAAAGTACCCGCTGGCGCGTCAATCCGGCATATGTCGGACCGAGCTACGTGCTGGGTGACCTGGCGACGCATACGCTGTTTCTGGCGAAAACCATGATGCCGCAGCTGACCATTAAACGGCTGCTCTGCAACCGGCAAAGCTTTGTGACCAGCCGGGCGCCGCTGGAAGATAACGCTTTTGTCATGATGGAGTATGATAACGGCGCGGTGGGTACGCTCTGGGTTTCTGCTGTGAATTGCGGGTCAATGCATGGACAGAAAATCCGCATTATTGGCGCCAGAGCGAGCCTTGAGTGGTGGGACGAGCAACCCAACCAGCTGCGTTATGAAGTCCAGGGGGAGCCAGTTCGGATCCTGGAGCGCGGCATGGATTACCTGCATTCAGGCGCACGGGAAGATGACCGTATTGGTGGCGGACATCCGGAAGGGTTGTTTGAAGCCTGGTCTAATCTCTACCGCCGTTTTGCCCTGGCGATGGCAGCAACCGATCGCGGCGATAAAGCGTTTCTGGCAGATTTCTGGTATCCCGACGTGCATGCCGGCGTGACAGGTGTTTACTGGATTGAGCGCTGTGTGGCATCTGCCGACGCTGGCGCAGAGTGGGTCAGCTGGTAAAAAGCAGAAAAGCAAAAACCCGGCCATAAGGCCGGGTTTTCTGAATTGTGGTGCCCGAACCCGGAATCGAACCAGGGACACGCGGATTTTCAATCCGCTGCTCTACCGACTGAGCTATTCGGGCAACGGGGCGCATTAAACCTTAATGGCCGCAGATCGTCAACGGGTTTTAGCAAAAAAGCGCGCTATCCGTGATTGACTGCCTGCTTTTCAGGCATGTCAGCCCGTTTTCAGGCGAGTGCGCCGTTCTGACGACAGAGCGCAATGCTGAATACATCTTCCGCCAGGCGCCGGGCGGTCGCCACATCCTGTACGTTGCGTTTCACCAGCAGTTTGCTCAGGCAGCCCTCGAGGATCAGCTCCATCTGATCGGCCACCATCGCGGGATTATCCAGCGCCAGCTCAACCAGGATCTCATGGGTAAACTGCCATGAGTGGCGCTTCTGCTGCTCCGCCAGCTGGTGCACCGGCTGGTCAGGCTGCGGATAGAAGCTGCAGGCAGCAATAAACAGGCAGCCGGGAAACCGGCCTTTGCTGACATACTCTGCCAGCACGTCATAGCGCGCCATCAGCTTTTGCGCCGGAGTGAGCCGCTCATCCAGCTGTACCTGACGCCGCCAGCTGTCGATCTGCTGACCGTGATAGCGCAGTGCATCATAGAGCAGCGCATCGCAGTCGGGCCAGTAGCGGGTCAGCTGTTCAGTGCTGAGGCCGGTTTCACCTGCCAGCTGTGGCAGCGACAGGGTGGCCGCCAGGCCGTGTTGTTCGAGCACATTCAGCGCATGCTCCAGAATTTGTTCGCGTTGCACATGACTCTCCTCTGGAATATCGGCCCGCTCGTCGATGAGCGGGCAGTGGCTGAACCAGTGTCGTTTAACGCGGCAGATTCTGCAAATGCGCGCGAAACGCTGCCGCACGCAGAAAGCCGCTGATACGCGAATCGGGGATCTCGCGACCCTGCGCGTCAAAAAACAGAATGGTCGGTAATCCCGCCACCTGCAGCTGCTTCAGCAGGGCATTGTCCTGCGCGCTGTTTGCGGTGACATCCGCCTGCAGCAGCTGCACGTCAGCAAGCGCGCTGGCGACTGCCGGATCGCTGAAGGTATATTTTTCAAACTCTTTGCAGGCGACACACCAGTCGGCATAGAGATCGAGCATGGTGATGCGCCCCGGTGCCTGCTGCAGCGCCTGCTCAAGCTCCGCGCTGCTGCTGATGCGCTTAAAGGGCAGGTGTGCCACGCTCTGGCTTGCCGTAGCGCCAAACGCCCACTCCTGCAGCGGCCGCGCCATAATCAGCGCTGCCCCTAACATCACTACCGGCACAACGCGCCACCTGCCGCGCGCGTGCATGCTGTGAATAAATGCCCAGCTGAAAAACGCTACGCCCAGCAGGCTCCAGAGCCGCAAACCCCAGGTGTCGCCGAGAATACGCTCCAGCAGAAATACCGGCAGCGCCAGGATAACAAACCCGAACGCCTCTTTTACCGTCTGCATCCACGGGCCGCTTTTGGGCAGTAGCCGATGACCAAAAAGCGTCACGGCGATCAGCGGCAGCCCCATTCCCACGGCGTAGAGCCACAGCGTGCCGGCGCCGGCCCACAGGTTTCCGCTCTGTGCGATATACAGCAGGATCGCGCTGAGCGGCGCCGTGGTGCAGGGGGAGCAGATAAGCCCGGCCAGCGCGCCCATGACAAATACGCCAGGCAGCGAGCCGCCGCGCTGCTGATTGCTCCAGTGCGCAAGACGCGTCTGCAGGCTGGCGGGCAGCTGCAGCGAAAACAGGCCAAACATCGACAGCGCCAGCAGAATAAACAGCAGCGACAGACCCGCCAGGACGTATGGATGCTGCAGCGCCGCCTGAAAGCGCAGCCCGGCCGCCGCGACCACAACGCCCAAAAGCGTGTAGGTCAGCGCCATGCCCTGCACATAGACCAGCGCCAGCGCCAGCAGCCGGCCGACGCTGTAGCGGCGTGCGCCGCCGAGGATAATGCCGGAAATCAGCGGGTACATCGGCAGGACACAGGGGGTAAAGGCGACGCCGATACCGATCAGCAGCGCCCAGAGCGGCGAGAAGGGCAGCGGCGTGGCGGCAGGCTGCGCCGTAACCGGCGCGCTGCCGCTGCTGACGGCGCTCAGCGGAACGGTACGGCTCTCCGGCGGGTAGCAGAATCCGGCCGCGGCGCAGCCCTGATACGTCACCGTCAGCGTGGCGCCCGCATCCGCCCGCTGCAGCGTCACCGGCAGCGTCACCGCCTGACGATAGATCTCGCTTTTGCCATAAAATTCATCCTCATGCGCTTCGCCAGTCGGCAGCGTCAGCGGGGCCAGCTGCGCATGCTGAGCCGTAATCTTCATCTGCTGACGATAGAGATAGTAGCCGGGCCTGACCTGCCAGTTCAGCGTCAGCGTTGAGCCCCGCTGAGAAAAATCAAACTGAAAGGCCTGATCGACCGGCACAAAGCGGCTGGTGGATTTCGGCGCAAAGAGATCGGCCTGAGCCGACAGGCAAAGCAGCAGCGTCAGGCAGAGCGTCAGCAGGCGGGAAAGAGGTGCAGCCATAAAAGATTAATCAACTCCGGTAGTGCAGAAGCGGTGAGCATAGCACGACCGCTTCGGCACAGGATTTCATAATGTAACGGCGTCAGAGGATCAGACTGCCAAACAGAAAGCCAAACGCCACGGAAAAGGCGATGGCCAGTATGCCCGGAATGATAAAGGAGTGGTTAAAGACAAACTTGCCGATTCGCGTCGAACCGGTGTCATCCATTTCCACCGCGGCCAGCAGCGTCGGATAGGTAGGCAGGACAAAGAGCGCTGATACCGCAGCAAACGAGGCCACTGCCGCCAGCGGCGAGACGCCGAGCATCAGTGCTGCCGGCATCAATGCTTTGGTGGTTGCCGCCTGCGAATAAAGCAAGGTGGCGGCAAAAAACAGCACCAGCGCCAGCATCCAGGGATAGCGCTGCAGCATGTCACCCGCCAGAGTCTGGATCTCGCTCAGGTGCGCTTTGACAAAGGTATCGCCCAGCCACGCCACGCCCATGACGCAGATGCAGGCGCTCATGCCCGATTTAAACGTGCTGGCACTGAGGATCTCACTGCTGTCCACGCGGCAGGTCAGACAGATCAGCGTAGCGACCGTGAGCATAAACACGACGATCGCTTCGTTACGCGGCAGCACCGGGCTGGCGAGCAGGCCCACGCTGTCGCTGATGGCGGTGGCATAGAGCACCACTGCCACAATGCCGGTCAGAAACAGCAATACGGCGCGGCGCGCGCCGGGTCGGGTGGTATACACTTTCTCACCGCGCAGCGTCACGTCGCCTCTGGCAAGTCGCGCCTGATAGATTGCATCATCCTTCAGCTCTGTACCCAGAAAGTTGGTGATCACTGCCGCGCAGAAGATTGCCGCCATCGTTGAGGGCAGCGCCACGCCCAGCAGCGCCAGATAGCTGACGCCGCGGGGTTCCAGTATGGAGGCAAAAAATACCACTGCCGCAGAGAGCGGAGAGGCGGTGATCGCAATCTGGGAGGCCACCACCGCGATAGAGAGCGGACGCGATGGCCTGACGCCCTGCTCTTTAGCAACTTCAGCGATAACCGGCAGCGTGGAAAAAGCGGTGTGGCCGGTGCCGGCCAGCAGCGTCATCAGATAGGTCACCAGCGGCGCCAGAAAAGTCACGTAGCGCGGATGGCGGCGCAGCAGCTTTTCCGCCAGCCCGACCAGGTAATCCATACCGCCTGCGACCTGCATGGCAGCAATCGCGGCGATAACGGCCATAATAATTTCGATCACATCAAACGGGATTGCGCCGGGCTTCATGCCGCACACCAGCGTCAATATCAGCACTCCCAGACCGCCGGCAAAGCCGATTCCGATACCGCCCAGACGGGCACCGAGCCAGATCGCCATGAATACCACTGCCAGTTCCACTGCTATCATCCGTTTCTCTCCTCAGGCTGCAGAACGTGCCCCCTGAATGTTGTAGTCGCCACATATAAAAAAAGCACGCCGTATTGTATACAGGCGTGCCCGGGACGACGTGATCGGAAACAGATTACTGTTCGTTTTCGTCGGTATAGCGTTTCGCTTTATAGGTCGGATGCATCAGGTTCTGGACGGAGAAGATATCATCCAGCTCCGCTTCGGTCAGCAGGCCGCGTTCCAGCACCACTTCACGTACGCTTTTGCCGGTTTCAGCACAGACTTTACCCACGATATCGCCGTTGTGATGGCCGATGTAGGGGTTGAGATAGGTGACAATACCGATAGAGTTGAATACGTACGCTTCGCAGACTGCTTTGTTCGCCGTAATGCCGTTAACGCATTTTTCCAGCAGGTTATAGCAGGCGTTGGTCAGGATGCTGACGGATTCAAACAGCGCCTGGCCAATCACCGGTTCCATCACGTTGAGCTGCAGCTGACCCGCCTCAGACGCCATGGTCACCGTGGTATCGTTGCCGATAACCTTAAAACAGACCTGATTAACCACTTCCGGCACCACCGGATTGACTTTGGCTGGCATGATCGAGGAGCCCGCCTGCAGTTCCGGCAGGTTGATTTCGTTCAGGCCGGCGCGCGGACCGGAAGAGAGCAGACGCAGGTCGTTGCAGATTTTTGACAGCTTCACCGCCAGACGCTTCAGCGCTGAATGCACCATGACGTAGGCGCCGCAGTCGGACGTCGCTTCAATCAGATCTTCCGCCGGCACCACCGGCAGATTGCTGACTTCTGCCAGGCGCTGCACGGCCAGCTGCTGATAGCCATCCGGCGTGTTGAGGCGGGTACCGATTGCGGTTGCGCCAAGGTTCACTTCCAGCAACAGCTCGGCGGTGCGCAGAATATTGCGGGTCTCTTCATTCAGCAGCACGTTAAACGCGTGGAACTCCTGGCCCAGCGACATCGGCACTGCATCCTGCAGCTGGGTGCGGCCCATCTTCAGAATGTTTTCAAACTCCACGGCTTTGCGCTGGAAGCCTTCGCTCAGCTGGGCAATCGCATCCAGCAGCTTGAGAATAGAGGCGTAAACCGCAATCCGGAAGCCGGTCGGGTAGGCATCATTGGTTGACTGGCATTTGTTAACGTGGTCGTTGGGGTTGAGATACTGATACTCACCTTTCTGGTGACCCATCAGCTCCAGGCCGATGTTTGCCAGCACTTCGTTGGTATTCATGTTCACCGAGGTGCCGGCGCCGCCCTGGTAAACATCTACCGGGAACTGATCCATACATTTGCCGTTGTTCAGCACCTCATCGCAGGCCTGAATAATGGTATTCGCAATGTTGCGCGGGATCGTCTGCAGCTCTTTGTTAGCCAGCGCGGCTGCTTTTTTAACCATCACCATGCCGCGGACAAATTCAGGAATGTCGCTGATTTTGCTGCTACTGATATAGAAATTTTCAATCGCACGCAGAGTATGAACACCGTAGTAAGCATCCGCCGGCACTTCGCGCATGCCTAACAGGTCTTCTTCGATACGAATGTTGTTCGCCATGATTACCTTCTTATTATTGCTGCTCTGATACCGCCACGCATCCGGCATGGATGGAGAGCGAATAACACGCAGGTGAAGCAATTATATTGTCGTGGAATACCAGTGCCGACATTTTATCCATCTTCGGGCTGGCGGGCACGATCATATTCTGTCACGGCAGAAATGCTCGTACACAGATCACTTTACGGACATTTGCCCGGCAAGTGGTAATAACGATATGTGATGTATCTCTCACTTTTATGTCAAAAGGAATTATTTGGCCGGTGCGGTTGAAATCCACCGCGCGGGTGCCCATCTCACTACCTATGATCGTTACGATCGCTCTGTTTCTGCCGCCTGGCCTGTCGCGAGGCGGCCCAACTCACAGGAGACACCAGTGCGCTGGTTACCGTTTTTACTCTTTTTTGTCCTGGCGTGGATTGAGATCACGCTGTTTATCCAGGTGGCACATGCGCTGGGCGTGCTGCTGACGATGCTGCTGGTAATTTTTACCTCCTGTATCGGTGTGTCGCTGGTGAAAAATCAGGGCATGAAAAACTTTATGCTGATGCAGGAGAAGCTTGCGCGTAACGAAAGCCCGGCAGCGGAGATGATTAAAAGCGTCTCGCTGATCATCGCCGGTGTGCTGCTGCTGCTGCCCGGCTTCTTTACCGATTTTCTCGGCCTGCTGCTGCTGCTGCCGCCAGTGCAAAAGCTCCTGACGCTGAGGCTGATGCCGCATCTGCGCGTCTGGCGCGGTCCGGGGCAGGGACCCGACAGCGGCGTAACAATGGATGGTGAATTTGAGCGTAAAGATCAGGATCGCATCGGTCACGATAAAGATCGCTGAGGTAAGCGAGGCGGCGCAAGCCGCCTTATTTGTATTCTTTTTAAGCGTTTGTAGCACAAACAAAAATTTTTTTATTTCTGTCCCCTTGAAACTCTCCTGTCTGCCCCTATCTCTTCCTGCACGAGGCCGGAACCCTCAAGCCCGGCGTTCAACCCAAAAATGAATGATTGGACTTCTCAAAGGAGAGCTACCAAATGAAAATTCGTCCGTTGCACGATCGCGTTATCGTCAAGCGTAAAGAAGTTGAAGCTAAATCAGCAGGCGGTATCGTCCTGACCGGCTCTGCAGCTGGCAAATCAACCCGTGGTGAAGTTCTGGCTGTTGGCAATGGCCGCATCCTGGACAACGGCGAGATCAAGCCGCTGGACGTGAAAGTAGGTGATCTGGTGATTTTCAGCGAAGGCTACGGTGCAAAAACCGAGAAAATCGACAACGAAGAAGTTCTGATCATCTCTGAAAGCGACATCCTGGCGATTGTCGAAGCGTAATTTACGCGTAATTCACTGAACGAAACGAATTCAAGGGAAATTTGAAATGGCAGCTAAAGACGTAAAATTCGGTAATGACGCACGCGTAAAAATGCTGCGTGGCGTGAACGTACTGGCAGATGCAGTAAAAGTTACCCTGGGCCCGAAAGGCCGTAACGTGGTTCTGGATAAATCTTTTGGTGCACCGACCATCACTAAAGATGGTGTTTCTGTTGCGCGTGAAATCGAGCTGGAAGATAAGTTCGAGAACATGGGTGCACAGATGGTGAAAGAAGTCGCGTCTAAAGCAAACGATGCAGCAGGCGACGGCACCACCACCGCAACCGTACTGGCACAGTCTATCGTTAACGAAGGCCTGAAAGCCGTTGCGGCCGGCATGAACCCGATGGATCTGAAGCGCGGTATCGATAAAGCTGTTATCGCTGCTGTTGAGCAGCTGAAAGCGCTGTCTGTACCTTGCCAGGACACCCGTGCAATCGCGCAGGTAGGTACGATTTCTGCTAACTCCGATGAGAGCGTTGGTACCCTGATCGCCCAGGCGATGGAAAAAGTGGGTAAAGAAGGCGTTATCACCGTTGAAGAAGGCACCGGCCTGCAGGACGAGCTGGACGTAGTGGAAGGTATGCAGTTCGATCGCGGCTACCTCTCTCCTTACTTCATCAACAAGCCAGAAACCGGCGCAGTTGAGCTGGAAAGCCCGTTCATTCTGCTGGCTGACAAAAAAATCTCCAACATCCGTGAAATGCTGCCAGTACTGGAAGCCGTTGCGAAAGCGGGCAAACCACTGCTGATCATCGCGGAAGATGTGGAAGGTGAAGCACTGGCAACGCTGGTGGTGAACACCATGCGCGGTATCGTGAAAGTGGCTGCGGTTAAAGCACCAGGCTTTGGCGACCGTCGTAAAGCGATGCTGCAGGATATCGCTATCCTGACCGGCGGTACCGTGATCTCTGAAGAGATCGGTATGGAGCTGGAGAAATCCACGCTGGAAGATCTGGGTCAGGCGAAGCGCGTTGTGATCAACAAAGATACCACCACCATCATTGATGGCGTGGGCGATCAGGGTGCTATCTCTGGCCGCGTATCGCAGATCCGTCAGCAGATCGAAGAAGCGACCTCAGATTACGATAAAGAGAAGCTGCAGGAGCGCGTAGCGAAACTGGCAGGCGGCGTAGCCGTACTGAAAGTAGGTGCCGCTACTGAAGTGGAAATGAAAGAGAAGAAAGCCCGCGTTGAAGATGCCCTGCACGCTACCCGTGCTGCGGTAGAAGAAGGCGTGGTAGCAGGCGGCGGCGTCGCGCTGGTTCGCGTTGCGGCTCAGCTGACCGATCTGCGTGGTCAGAACGAAGATCAGAACGTCGGTATCAAAGTTGCGCTGCGCGCAATGGAAGCTCCGCTGCGTCAGATCGTTTCCAACGCCGGTGAAGAGCCTTCCGTTGTGGCAAACAACGTGAAAGCGGGCGACGGTAACTACGGTTACAACGCGCAGACCGAAGAGTACGGCAACATGATCGACTTCGGTATCCTGGACCCGACCAAAGTAACCCGTTCTGCGCTGCAGTACGCGGCCTCTGTAGCTGGTCTGATGATCACTACCGAGTGCATGGTTACCGATCTGCCTAAAGGCGACGCACCTGATTTAGGCGCGGGCGCAGGCGGTATGGGTGGCATGGGCGGTATGGGCGGCATGATGTAATTGTCCCCGACAGCGTAAGCTATCTGCGAAACCCCCGACCGGAAACGGTCGGGGGTTTTTCTTTTGCTGGCGAACAGGGTATAAGTAGGGACGCGATCTTTCGGCTTTGTGGGTTCAGGGCAATGAATGTTCAGAAAAAAAGTGCGCTTTTCTGCTACGCTGCCGCCCGACACTGATGATAATAAAATGGGGATTACAATGCGGATTAACCTCTTGCCCGGACTGGCAGCGGGCATCATGCTGCTGGCGGGTTGCAGCAGCTCAAATCAGCTGAGCGCCGCTGGCGAACGCGTCACGTTTGTCGATGAGCAGCCAGCAAGTCAATGTCAGCTTCTGGGCAACGTCACCGGCTCACAGAGCAACTGGCTGAGCGGGGCGGGCGGCGAAAATAGCGCGCTGCGCGGTGCTGCCAACGATCTGCGCAACCGGGCGGCTGAAATGGGCGGCAACGTTATTTATGGTGCCACCAGCCCGACGCAGAATCTGCTTTCTGCGTTCGCGCCGCTCGACAGCAAAATGACCGGCCAGGTTTACAAGTGTCCGTAATAGCAGAGCAGCAATAAAAAAGCCGCGAGAGCGGCTTTTTTTATTTGCAGCGGAATGTGGGGGTTACGAGCCGCTGTGGTCGCCATTAATGGCGACCCTGCATAAGCACGCCGGGTGCGCATCAATTGCGGCACGTCTTTGTAGGGTGCGCATTCATGCGCACCGGAGAGCGAGCGTTACTCCTGACGCAGCTGAAGGTCCAGCGGGGTTTTGCTCGGCTCACCGCCAATCTCACGCGCCAGTCTGGGAACCATATAGCCGGAGACCCGGCTGAGCAGCTGACGCATCAGCGCGCGCGCTTCGGCGTCTGAAACAAAGAAGTGGGCAGCGCCCTGAACTTTGTCGAGCACGTGGAGATAGTAGGGCAGAATGCCGGCATCAAACAGCGCATTACTTAGCTCAGCCAGCGCATCCGCATTATCATTAACGCCGCGCAGCAGCACGCTCTGATTCAGCAGCGTCACGCCCGATCGCTTCAGCAGCTGCAGACGCGCGCGCAGCGCCTCATCAATCTCCTGCGCATGATTGATATGGCTTACCAGCAGCACCTGCAGGCGGGTGTCAGCCAGCAGCTGACACAGCGTTTCCGTAATGCGCGCCGGGATCACCACCGGCAGCCGGCTGTGAATACGCAGGCGCTTCAGATGCGGGATCTGCTCCAGCGCCGCAATCAGCCAGGCCAGCTCATGATCTTTAGCCATCAGCGGATCGCCGCCGGAAAAGATAATCTCATCCAGCTCCGGGTGCGCGGCAATGTAGTCGATCGCCGCCTGCCAGTTACGCTTGTTGCCCTGATTATCCTGATAAGGAAAGTGACGGCGGAAACAGTAGCGGCAGTTTACCGCACAGCCCCCTTTGACCAGCAGCAGCGCGCGGTTTTTATACTTGTGCAGCAGGCCCGGCACCACGCTGCTCTGCTCATCGAGCGGATCGGTAGTGTAGCCCGGCGCATCGGTAAACTCCTGGCGGCTGGTCAGCACCTGCAGCAGCAGAGGGTCACCGGCATCGCCGTGGCGCATGCGCTGAATGAAGGCGCGCGGCACGCGCAGGGCAAAAAGCTGGCGTGCAGCGTGGCCGGCAGCTAATTCCTGATGATGTTCGAGGCCTAAAAGTTGCAGTAATTCAGCAGGATCGGTGACAACATCAGCAAGTTGCTGCAACCAATCTTCTCTGACAGGGGAATTTAGGGTTACAATGTGTGCCATTTTTTTGGCTATTACCAGTTAATATCTACAGAGGGCCTTTATGGCGACTTATCTTAGCAACGATTTTCGTTCCGGTCTTAAAATCATGTTCGAAGGCGAACCGTATGCCATCGAATCCAGTGAATTCGTAAAACCGGGTAAAGGCCAGGCTTTCGCACGCGTTAAAATGCGTCGTCTGCTGACCGGTTCTCGCGTTGAGAAGACCTTCAAATCTACCGACTCTGCCGAAGGCGCAGACGTTCGTGATATGACGCTGCAGTACTCTTACAACGACGGTGACTTCTTCTACTTCATGCACCCTGAGTCGTTTGAACAGTACCAGGTTGAAGCCAAAGTACTGGATGACGTGACCAAGTGGCTGCAGGACAACGCAGAGTGTATCGTAACCCTGTGGAACGATAAACCGATTGCCGTTCAGCCGCCAAACTTCATCGAAGCAGAAATCACCGAAACCGATCCGGGCCTGAAAGGCGATACCGCCGGAACCGGCGGCAAGCCAGCGACCCTGTCTACCGGCGCAGTGATCAAAGTGCCACTCTTCGTTCAGATTGGCGAAGTGGTGAAAGTTGACACCCGCTCGGGTGAATACGTTTCCCGCGTAAAATAAGCACGACATCAGTACTCAATCAGGCGCATCGGTGATGCGCCTTTTTTTATGGCCGCGAAACGCGATGGCGGCGTGAATTTTTCCGGGGCGCAGCTACCAGGGTTGCAGAAGCAGACTATGCTTTAAAAGCTGTACTTTTACTGCAACCAACAAGGATATGGCTATGTTTAAGAAAAGTATTGTCGCAATTTTCTCTGTGCTGGTGCTCTCTTCGGTACTGAGCGGCTGTAACACCACGCGCGGCGTCGGTGAGGATGTCGAAGCGGGTGGTCAGGCAATTCAGCGCAGCACCCAGTAAAATCTGCCGGTGCGAAAGCTTTCGCACCGCTCTTCTTTTCCTCTGATCTGCCAGCTTCTCTTCCGCTACGCCTCGTTGTTTGCTGCTTCTGTTCCGGGTAGACTTCCACCCCTTATTTGTATGAGGAGTCATCACCATGAGCGAAACGGCAAGCTGGCAGCCGAGCGCACCCATTGCCAATTTGTTGAAACGCGCCGCGATTCTGGCGGAAATCAGGCGTTTCTTTGCCGATCGCGGCGTGCTGGAAGTGGATACCCCGGCGATGAGCCAGGCCACCATTACCGATATCCATCTGGTGCCGTTTCAGACGCGTTTTGTCGGACCCGGCGCCAGCGAAGGCCGCGATCTCTGGCTGATGACCAGCCCGGAATACCATATGAAACGGCTGCTGGCCGCTGGCAGCGGGCCGATCTACCAGATGGGTCGCTGCTTCCGTAATGAAGAGGCGGGGCGTCATCACAATCCTGAATTCACCATGCTGGAGTGGTACCGCCCGCACTACGATATGTATCGCCTGATGAACGAGGTGGACGATCTGCTGCAGCAGGTGCTGGAGTGCGACACTGCAGAATCCCTCTCCTATCAGCAGGCGTTTATCCGTCATCTGGAGATTGATCCGCTCTCTGCGGATAAAACGCAGCTGCGCGAAGCCGCGACAAAGCTCGGCGAGGGGGAGCTGGCGCAGCGTGAAGAGGATCGCGATACGCTGCTGCAGCTGCTGTTTATGCTGGGCGTAGAGCCGAAAATTGGCAACGACAAACCCTGCTTTGTCTATCACTTCCCGGCAAGTCAGGCTGCGCTGGCGGAGATCAGCACGGAAGATCATCGCGTTGCTGAACGCTTCGAGGTCTATTACAAAGGGGTTGAGCTGGCGAACGGTTTTCGCGAGCTGACCGACAGCCGTGAGCAGCGTCAGCGTTTTGAACAGGATAACCGTCGTCGTGCGGCGCGCGGGCTGCCGCAGCATCCGATTGACCACTATCTGCTGGATGCCCTGGCGCATGGTATGCCAGCCTGTTCCGGCGTGGCGCTGGGCGTGGATCGCCTGATTATGCTGGCGCTGAAAGCCAGCGCGCTGAGCGATGTGATCGCGTTTCCGGTCGACAGAAGCTGAGAACGTCAGGTTAAGCGCGGCGCCGGCTGGCGCCGCGGCTTACTGGGCGGTGGTGACGGGGGCGGCAGCTTCCGGAAATTCCTGGATCGTAACCGGCAGCGTCATTTTTTGCTCATTGCGCAGCACCTGCACATCAATCACTGAACCGGGGCGGATCTCCGCCACCTGATCCATCGTCTCCTGCGCGGAGAGCGCAGGCTTGCCATTAACCTGCAGCAGCACATCGTTGGCCTGGATCCCGGCGCTATCGGCCGGACCGCCCGGCGCGACGCTGTTAACAATAATACCCTGTACGCGATCGAGATTGCTGCCCTGGCCGTGCAGCGGCGGCAGTTCACGTCCGGTAATACCGATATAGCCGCGGATCACCCGCCCGTCGCGGATCAGCTTATCCATGATTTTGGCCGCCAGCGCGGTAGGAATAGCGAAGCCGATGCCTTCCGGTGTTTCTCCGTCGTTGCTTTTATCAAAGGTCAGCGTGTTGATACCCATCAGCTCGCCCAGCGAATTGATCAGCGCGCCGCCTGAATTGCCCTGATTAATTGAGGCATCGGTCTGCAGGAAATTTTGCCGGCCGGAAGAGCTCAGGCCGACGCGTCCGGTCGCGCTGATAATGCCCTGTGTGACCGTCTGCCCGAGATTATAGGGGTTGCCTATCGCCATCACGACGTCACCAATGTGCGCCAGCCGCGCAGGGTTAATCGGGATAACCGGCAGGCCTGAGGCGCTGATTTTGAGCACGGCTAAATCGGTCATGGCGTCGGAGCCCACCAGGGTCGCTTCAAAAAAGCGGCCATCCTGCAGCGCCACGATGATCTGATCGGCGTTATTGATAACGTGTTTGTTGGTAAGGATGTACCCTTTCGCGTTCATGATCACACCCGAGCCGAGCGTGGTGATACCGCGATTATTGTTACCGTGGGCGCTGCGGTTGTAGACATTGACTACGGCGGGCACGGCGCGGCGCACCCCCGGATTAAAACTGAAAGGGGTTTCGTCAGCGCTGCTTTCATGATCAAAAGTGACGTCGCTGCCCATCCGCAGCGCCGGGATCGCAACAAGCAGCAAGCCTGCTACGATCAGGCCCATCACCACTGCACGCAAAAGTTTAAGAAACATGGTGTTATTTCAAGCCAGGTGAGATCGCAGGGCAGAATAACATGAGAAAGGCGGACACACACCTGCTTGTCCGCCTGTCGGGGGGATTATCTCAGAAGCAGGTAGATACTCTCGTCGCCGCGTACCACATTCAGCGCCAGCACCGGCGGTTTGCCCTCCAGCACTTTACGCATCTCGGCAAGGCTCTGCACCCGGGTACGGTTTACGCCCACAATCACATCATCTTTCTGCAGACCGACCTGCTCAGCCGGCGTGCCTTTTTCGATGGCGTCGACTTTAATGCCTTTATCGCCTGTTTTGGTGGTGCCGTCGCTCAGCTGCGCGCCCTGCAAAGCAGGAGACATCAGCTGCGCGCTGGCGGTGCTCTGCGCGCTCTGCTCCAGCGTAACGGTCACGCTGACCGGCTTACCGTCGCGCAGCAGACCGATTTTCACCTGCTGGCCTGGCGGCGTGGTGCCTACTTTAACGCGCAGCTCGGCGAAGCTGGCGATCGGCTTATCGTTGATAGAGGTGATGATATCGCCCGATTTTATCCCCGCTTTCTCCGCGGCCGATTTTGGCAACACTTCAGAGACAAATGCGCCGCGCTGCGCGTCAACGTTAAACGCTTTCGCAATATCCGCTGTCATCTCGGTGCCTTTGATACCCAGCTGACCGCGCTTCACTTCGCCGAACTGAATCAGCTGCTGCGCCAGGTTGATCGCCATATCACTGGGGATGGCAAAGCCGATACCAATATTGCCGCCGCTTGATGCCAGAATCGCGGTATTAATACCGATAAGCTCACCGTTCAGGTTGACCAGCGCGCCGCCGGAGTTACCGCGGTTAATCGCCGCATCCGTCTGAATAAAGTTCTCCAGTCCTTCAAGATTAAGGCCGCTGCGGCCGAGTGCCGAGATGATCCCGGAGGTGGCTGTCTGACCCAGACCAAACGGATTACCGATGGCTACCGCAAAGTCGCCGACTTTCAGCGCATCAGAATCGGCGATTTTCACCTGCGTCAGGTTCTTAGCCCCTTCAACCTGAATCAGAGCGATATCTGTCTGCTCGTCGTGGCCAATCAGTTTGGCATCATATTCGTTGCCGTCGCTGAGCTGGACGCTGATTTTGTCCGCGCCGTTTACAACGTGATTATTCGTCAGAATATAGCCTTTTGCCGCATCGATAATGACGCCGGAACCGAGGCCTTCAAATGGCTGAGGCTGCGACTGACCTGGCGCCTGGCCGAAAAAACGCTTCAGCGGTTCCGGGATCTCCTGCGCCTGCTGACCACTGTCGCTGCCCTCAACGTGTACGCTGACCACCGCCGGCAGCACTTTCTCCAGCATCGGTGCCAGGCTTGGCAGCGCCTGCCCCTGAATCTGTGCCGGAAGCGCGGCCATCGCGCCTGACGTTGCGGCCAGGCTCATGCTGATACTCAGCGCCAGTGCGCTTAATAGTTTTGTTTGTTTTTTCATGGGTTATCAGGCTCTCGCTGCGAATAGGGGAGTACAGAAAGTGTGACAATCGTTTACTGCAAGTGTTCGAAACAAAAAGGGCACCGCATGAGGCGGTGCCCTGAAAAGATTAACTGCGGGGCGGGGTAGTGCGATCGCTGCCGCGCAGTAACCCGGAAGCGCCTTCAGAGTAGTCGCGCGGGATCTGCACCGGCGCCTGATCGTTATCCGCTTCCGCTTCCGTCAGCTGATAGGCGAACGGATTTTTTTCACCCGGCAGATTAGGCAGCAGATCGTTGGATCCTTTTGCCATGTGCTGATAAAGCTGGCGGTAATCGCGCGCCATATTGTCCAGCAGCTCTGCGCTCTGGGCAAAATGGTTGGTGAGCTCTTCGCGATAATCTGCCAGCTCCGCTTTTGATTTTTCCAGTTCATACTGCATGCTGCGCTGTTCGCGCAATTTTTTGTTGCCAAAACGCATAGCGACTGCGCCGACAATAATGCCAATCACTAAACCAATCAGCCCGTATTCCCAGGTCATAATAACTCCCGTGTAATTTCCGTTGCTTCGTAGGGCATTGCTTCAACTTCAACTTCAGCTTCACTATAAGTCACTATACCCGTTAATCTGCAGGAAGTGGAACTATCGGACTGTATCGCTTAGTGTAGAGCGGCCTAATTTTCAGCAACCGACACGTGAATCGGACTTTTCAGGGATTCTGAGAGAACCATGCAAACCTCATCTCCGCTTGCGCGCTATGAGCAGGCGCTGTCGCAGGGCGAGTTCCGCCCGGACGACGTACAACGTGAAGCTATAACCCGCTTAGACGCTATCCAGCAAGGGCTGATTGCCCGTCAGCAGCCGCGTGAGAATAGCGGCCGCGGTCTGCTGGGACGCCTCTCCCGACTGGTCGGCAAAGAGAAGGCAGCGCCGGAAGCACCGGTACGCGGTCTCTATATGTGGGGCGGCGTCGGCCGGGGAAAAACCTGGGTCATGGACCTGTTTTTTCAGTCAATTCCTGGCGATCGCAAACTGCGGCTGCACTTTCATCGTTTTATGCTGCGGGTACATGAAGAGCTGACGCAGCTGCAGGGACAAAGCGATCCGCTGCAGATTGTGGCTGACCGTTTTAAAGCAGAGACCGATATCCTCTGCTTTGATGAGTTTTTTGTCTCCGACATTACCGATGCCATGCTGCTGGGTACGCTGATGGAGGCACTGTTCGCACGCGGTATCGCCCTGGTCGCCACCTCCAATATTCCGCCGGACGATCTCTACCGCAACGGTCTGCAGCGCGCGCGCTTCCTGCCCGCTATTGAGCAGATTAAACAGCACTGTGAGGTGATGAACGTGGATGCCGGCATCGACTATCGCCTGCGTACGCTGACGTCAGCACATCTGTGGAACCATCCGCTTAATGACGCCACACAGGCGGAGATGACGCGCATGTTTCGTGCGCTGGCGGGCGGAGCACCCGATGATGCACCGGTGCTGGAGATCAATCACCGGGAGATGCCCACCCGTGGAGTACATGAAGGCGTACTCGCCATTGATTTCCTGACGCTGTGCGGGGCGGGGCGCAGCCAGCATGACTACATTGAGCTATCGCGGCGTTTCCATAGCGTGCTGCTGTTTGATGTACCGGTGATGATTTATAAAACTGAAGATCAGGCGCGCCGCTTTCTGGCACTGGTGGATGAATTTTATGAACGCCACGTCAAACTGGTGGTGGCAGCGGAAACCTCGCTGTTTGAAATTTATCAGGGAACCCGGCTGAAGTTCGAGTATCAGCGCTGCCTGTCACGCCTGCAGGAGATGCAGAGCGAGGAGTATCTCCGGCTGCCGCATCTGCCGTGACGCCCGGGCAGAAATCGTGAATTTTGTCGCAAAAAGGTTCGATTTTTAAATCTGACTTCTCTATAATCTTGCGACCCCACGTTACAGCACAGCATTTCTTTTCCCGGAAAGCTGTGTGATCCGGTAACTCTACCTGAGGGGGTGGGCTTGCTGGGCGAAATGGTCGCGTGAGCCTCAATCGTTAACTTAGCGTTTGGGATTTCACCAACGTGTAACTTTTATTTGGGTAAGCTTTTCAATGAAAACTTTTACAGCTAAACCAGAAACCGTACAGCGTGACTGGTATGTTGTTGACGCAACTGGCAAAACCTTGGGTCGCCTGGCGACTGAACTGGCGCGCCGTCTGCGTGGTAAGCACAAAGCGGAATATACTCCGCACGTTGACACCGGTGATTACATCATCGTTCTGAACGCGGACAAAGTTGCTGTAACCGGCAACAAGCGTACCGACAAGATTTACTATCACCACACTGGTCACATCGGTGGTATCAAGCAGGCGACCTTCGAAGAGATGATTGCCCGCCGTCCTGAGCGTGTGATTGAAATCGCGGTTAAAGGCATGCTGCCAAAAGGCCCACTGGGTCGTGCTATGTACCGTAAACTGAAAGTTTACGCAGGCAACGAGCACAACCACGCGGCGCAGCAACCGCAAGTTCTTGACATTTAATCGGGATTATAGGCAATGGCTGAAACTCAAAACTACGGCACTGGTCGCCGCAAAAGCTCTGCCGCTCGCGTCTTTATCAAGCCGGGTAGCGGTAACATCGTAATTAACCAGCGCTCTCTGGAGCAGTACTTCGGTCGCGAGACTGCACGCATGGTCGTGCGTCAGCCGCTGGAGCTGGTTGATATGGTTGGTAAACTGGATCTGTACATCACCGTTAAAGGTGGTGGTATTTCTGGTCAGGCTGGTGCGATCCGTCACGGTATCACCCGCGCTCTGATGGAATACGACGAATCTCTGCGTACAGAACTGCGCAAAGCGGGCTTTGTTACCCGTGATGCTCGTCAGGTTGAACGTAAGAAAGTCGGCCTGCGTAAAGCACGTCGTCGTCCTCAGTTCTCCAAGCGTTAATTGCTTACTGCTTCGGCAGTGTCAATTGGCTCAAAAAACCCGCTTCGGCGGGTTTTTTATTGGCTGTTATCCCGGTAAAGCAGTGTAAAAACGCGAGCTTTCCCGGCTATTTGCCCGCAAATGCGCAACCCCGCCCCACAAGCTGCTTAAAATCTGGTAAACTCACTGACACTTTGCGCCCGCGAGTCGCGGCCTGAACTGACGCTCCGCTCCGGACATGAGCCGGATATCAGCGCTGCCCGGCAGTGTGCGAGTCTGATGATCGGGTGAGTCGCCGTGTGGTTGGCTATTCGCAGTATATTTTTGTGAACAAACTTGGAGGTTTTCATGGCTGTCGCTGCCAACAAACGTTCGGTAATGACGCTGTTTTCTGGTCCGACTGACATTTTCAGCCATCAGGTACGTATCGTACTGGCTGAAAAGGGCGTCAGCGTGGAGATCGAGCAGGTTGAACCAGATAATCTGCCGCAGGATCTGATTGACCTCAACCCGTATCGCACCGTACCTACGCTGGTTGACCGTGAACTGACGCTGTATGAATCACGCATCATCATGGAGTACCTGGATGAGCGTTTCCCGCATCCTCCGCTGATGCCGGTTTATCCGGTTGCGCGTGGTGAAAGCCGCCTGATGATGCACCGCATTGAGCAGGACTGGTATAGCCTGCTGCGTACCATCGAAACCACCAGCGGCGCTGAGGCAGATGCTGCGCGTAAACAGCTGCGTGAAGAGCTGCTGGCGATTGCGCCGCTGTTTGCGCGCACGCCGTTCTTTATGAGCGAAGAGTTCAGCCTGGTGGATTGCTACCTGGCGCCGCTGCTGTGGCGTCTGCCGCAGATGGGCGTTGATCTGAGCGGTGCCGGCTCGAAAGAGCTGAAAGGTTATATGACACGCGTATTTGAACGCGACTCCTTCCTCGCCTCACTGACGGAAGCTGAGCGGGAAATGCGCCTGCAGGCTCGGGGCTAAGTATGGAAATGTCGCAACTCACCGCGCGTCGCCCCTATCTGCTGCGGGCATTTTACGACTGGCTGCTGGATAATCAGCTGACGCCGCATCTGGTGGTGGATATCAACTTGCCTGGCGTACAGGTCCCGCTGGAGTATGCGCGCGACGGACAGATCGTGCTGAATATTGCGCCGCGTGCGGTAGGCAATCTCGATCTCTCCAATGACGAAGTGCGCTTCAACGCGCGCTTTGGCGGCGTGCCGCGTCAGGTTTCCGTGCCGATGGCTGCTGTAATGGCAATCTACGCGCGTGAAAATGGTGCGGGCACCATGTTCGAACCGGAGCCGGTCTACGATCAGGCGATGGACGATCAGGAAGCGGGTCAGGAAGAGACGGTCATGTCCGTTATCGATGGCGATCGTCCGGATGATGCTCAGGATGAGGATCATTCCCCTGATGACGAGCCACCGCCGCGCGGCGGACGTCCTTCACTGCGCGTCGTTAAGTAATCTTTTCGCGCAGAAAAAACGGGCCTGATGGCCCGTTTTTTTATGCTGTAACTCAGTAGACGTCGCGCAGATAGCGTTTTTCTTTCTTCAGCTGGTCGATATACGCTGCGGCACGTTCACCGGACAGACCGCCAGCCTGGCGTACCACTTCATACAATGCGGCGTCGACATCTTTCGCCATGCGCGATGCATCACCGCAGACGTAAAAGTATGCGCCTTCCTGCAGCCAGGCGTAGAGCTCAGCGCCTTTCTCCAGCATCCGGTTCTGAACATAGATTTTCTCTTCCTGATCGCGCGAGAAGGCGAGATCGAGGTGCGTCAGCAGACCGCTCTGCTGCCAGCCGTGCAGCTCATCACTGTAGATATAGTCATGCTCCTGATGCTGATCGCCGAAAAAGAGCCAGTTTTTGCCTTTTGCTTCCGTTGCCTGACGCTCCTGCAGAAACGCGCGAAACGGCGCAATACCGGTACCCGGTCCGACCATGATCAGCGGTGCATTGCCATCAGCCGGCACGCGGAACGCTTTATTAGGCGAAATAAAAATAGCCGGCTTCTCGCCACGGCGTACGCGCTCTGCCAGATAAGTGGAACAGACGCCTTTACGCTCGCGTCCGCCGCTGTGATAGCGCACAGAGGCGATGGTCAGGTGCACCTGATTGGGATGCGCTTTGGCGCTGGAGGAGATGGAGTAAGCGCGGTGCTGCAGCGGCCGCAGCATCGCCACAAATTCCGGCACCGACAGGCTGCGCTTCAGCTCCAGCTGCAGCAGATCGAGGCTGTCTTTGCCCCACAGCCAGTTGGCCAGCGTATCTTTATCGTCGTGCTGCAGCACATGCAGCAGCTCCTGGTTGGCGGTGTGCTGGCCAATCCACTCAATGAGCTTGCGTGACGGCTCGGCGATTTCAAACTGATAGGTTAGCAGATCGCCCAGATTGCGATCGAAGCCAGGTACCGGTGTTTCATAGTCCGCTTTCAGCTCAGTCAGCAGCAGCGTGACCAGCGCGGCGTCGTTGACCGGAATAATCCCCAGCGCATCGCCCGCTTCATATTTCAGACCGCTACCGCTGAGATCAAATTCAAAGTGGCGGATATCTTTGGCCGACTGTTCGCCGGAGAGGCGTTTATTGGTGGTCAGCGCAGCCGCATAAGGATTCTGCTTATTGCTGCCGGGGATCACCGGCGCTTCCGGTGCGCTCTCCAGCACGGTGCCGCTGCTGCCGGCGCTGGCGGCAAACTGCGGCATCGCGCTGCCAATCCAGGCATCGGATGGCTCTTCAAAATCGATATCGCAGTCGATGCGATCCACTACGCGGCGCGCACCCAGCTGTTCAAGACGCATATCGATGAATTTACCCGCCTGGCAGAAACCGTCGTAGCCGGTATCGCCAATTGCCAGCACGGCAAAGTGCATCTGCTCCAGGCGCGGTGCGGTGCTGGCTGAAATCGCCTGCCAGAACAGCTGCGCGTTGTCAGGCATCTCACCTTCACCATAGGTTGAGGTCACAATCAGCACATGACGCATGGTGGTGAAGACTTCGAGATCGACCTCACCCAGCGCCTGCACCACCGGGACCAGACCTTTGGCACGAGCCGCTTTAGCCGCGGTCTGGGCCAGCGCTTCGGCATTGCCGGTCTGGGAGCCGTACAGAATGTGCAGCTGCGTAGTTGCGCTGGCGCCAGCGGCAGGCGCCGTCTGCTTATCTTCCAGCACTAACAGGCGCGAGTGGAGACCGGCGAGAAAACCCGCCAGCCAGTATTTCTGCTCACCGTTAAACGGTGCGTCTTCAGGAATGTAAGGAATCTTCATGATACGGGTACTCAATCCTGTTAGTAATGTTCACTCTTAAGGCTCAAATGCCGGGCTGACGCGATCAGGACAGTTTTCCGACCGCAGCGGCAATTTCCGGCAGCGCCGCACGCGCAAACAGCTCTTCAAAGTCCGGCAGGTGGCCCAGCACCTCGCGATGGCGCGCATCCTGATAGATGATCCAGCCATAGGTCGCCAGGCTATCCATAGAGCGGATATTACGCTGCGTTAATGCCGCTTTGTAATCAGCCATGCGTTTTGCCGCGATCAGGCTTGCCAGCTCATCATCGCTGTAGCTCTCAATTGCCGCGCGGGCGTGCCGCTGCAGCTTACTGACCAGCGCAAAATCCTCGGTCATCAGCAGATTGCGTACCGCTTTTTCAACCGCCGGATCTTCCACTGCGGTGCCTTTCGGCAGCTTGCCCAGCGCCAGCTGCTGCGCAAAGCTCAGCACGGTGTAGTTGTTAAGCAGGATAAACATCTCCTGCGTATCAGTCGCACCGTAGGCGGGTACGGCCCCGTCAGCAATGGTTTTGCCGCTGCGCCACGCCGCTTTAAATTTGGCTACCTGGTGCGCAGCCAGCGAGGTTGAAAGCTCTTCCAGCAGATCTTTGCGCGATTTTGCTTTCAGGATCTCACCACCATCCTGGTAGAGCAGCAGCGAACGCGGCATAACATACACAAAGTGCTGACATTCGCTCTCCCAGTTCGCCAGCAGCCAGGCGGCGCGTGGCGAGCGGGTCGCTTCCAGATGCCAGTTCAGCATGGTCAGTACCGCCTGCTTATGCACGCGCGCCATCTCGTTATCATCCGCAATGGAACCAAAGAGTACGGAGTCTCCCGCCGCATGGCCGGCAAGGTTGCCGTACGGGTCATACTGATAAGCGAAGCCGCCGCTCATGCCGTTGCCAAAGCCTTTGCCAAAGGTGCCGAGGTTAAGGATGGCGCCGTTGGTCATATATTCACAGCAGAAATCGCCCACGCCTTCCACCACGGCGGTGGCGCCGGAGTTACGTACCGCGAAGCGATCGCCCGCCTGGCCCTGCACAAACAGCCGGCCGCCGGTGGCACCAAACAGCGCAAAGTTGCCGATCAGCACGTTGCCATCGCTATCCTGTGCGCCGCCGCCTGGTGACATCACCACCAGCTCACCGCCGCACTGACCTTTGCCTACGCCATCGTTACAGGTGCCGTAGTGCTGCATCAGCATGCCGTCGTTACAGAACGCCCCGAATGATTGTCCGGCTGCGCCCTGGGTATGGATTTGCACCGTACGTGGCGCCAGGTAGTGGCGCCCGCGATCGTCCTTCAGCACCGCCGGCAGCAGGAGGCGCTGCTCAGCCGGTAGCGTATGGTTCAGCAGGCGCTCGATATCGATAGCCAGCTGTCCGCCAACGCTTTTATTGCGGTTATTCAGCGTCACGCCGTTGCCCAGAGTAACCTCACGGCCCGCCTGCTCAACCAGCTGCGCCGTCACTTCCGTTACCCAGCCGTCGTCGAGCGTAAAATCTTTTTCCAGATAGACCGGATGCGCGATTTTCTGTTCCGGTACTACCGTCAGCATGGCGCGCAGATCGAGTTTGCCCACTTCCAGCGGATGATCCATCAGGTGCAGCAGATCGGCCCGGCCGCGCGCCTCACGCAGCGAGCGCAGGCCGAGGCGGGCGAGAAACTCGCGCACTTCCTGCGCCACGTTAATGAAGTACTGCGCCAGCTGACGCGGATCGCCATCAAAGGCTTCGGCATTGGTGGTTAAGCCCGCCGGGCACTTCACGTTGCAGTTTTTCGCCATCACGCACTTCAGCATCATCAGTGCCGTGGTACCAAACTCAAAGCTATCGCCGCCCAGCAGCGCGGATTTAATCACGTCGCTGCCGGTCTGCTGCGCGCCGGAGCAGCGGAGCTGTACTTTGTCACGCAGGCCATTGGCGCACAGCGCCTGATGAACTTCAGCAATACCGATTTCTGCCACGCGGCCGGTATATTTCAGGCTGGTTACCGATGCCGCACCGGTTCCGCCGGTGTTGCCCGCCACGTTAATGACGTCGGCGCCGGCTTTGGCTACGCCCACCGCAATGGTGCCGATACCTTCTGAAGAGACCAGTTTGACAATAACGCGCACGCGCGCGGCTTTGCAGTCGTGGATCAGCTGTGCCAGATCCTCAATGGAGTAGGTGTCATGGTGAGGCGGAGGCGACACCAGCTCCACACCCGGCGTGCCGCCGCGTGCGGCAGCAATCTCTACCGTGACTTTAGGCGCCGGCAGCTGACCGCCTTCGCCAGGTTTTGCACCCTGACCAATTTTGATCTCCAGCTCTTCCAGCATCGGATCGGCCAGGTAGGCCGCCCAGACACCAAAACGTCCTGAAGCCAGCTGTTTAATGCGCGAGGCGCGGATGGTGCCGTGACGCGAATAGTGCTCGCCGCCTTCACCGCAGTTACTCATGCCGCCCACCATATTGGTGCCGTGCGCGACGGCTTCATGCGCAGGCGCAACCAGCGCTCCGTGGCTCATTGCACCGGAAGCGAAGGTGCGGGTGATTTCGTGTGCCGGCTGAATCTCCTCCAGCGGCAGCGAAGGCTGCGCCGTGAAAATTTTTGCCAGGTACTCTGCGGCCTTACCATAGGCGGTAATGCGCAGCACGCTCTCTTCCACGCTGCTGCTCTCAATGTCATCCCGGAAGCGGGTGCTGAGCGCACGCGCCAGCGCCGCCAGACGCTCCTGCTCCGGTTTCAGACCGGCAATCGCGTCGATCAGGCGCAGTTCAAACTGGTTCAGGCTGCCCGCCACCGTCTGACACTGCAGGCCACGGATGGCGAAACCATTGTTCACCAGCGAATAGCGGCCCAGCTTGCGGCCAAACTCCGCTTCACTGTCAACGTGGGTCAGATCGCAGGGCAGGGCAAGAATGTCACGCAGCGCTGCCGGACGGCGTTTGCGCTCAGCATGCATCAGGCTGGAGAACTGACGGTAATCCGGCGTAATGGCAAAGGTATCGATGACCGCATTCGGGATCCGTTCAAAGCTGCTCTCTTTGAATGCGTCCGCTTTAATACCAAACGCGTTTTCCAGCCTGGCGAGCGTCATCAGACGGATAAAGTTATCCTCTTCGCGCGCCTTATCGGCAAAGCGGATCGGCTGTTCAGTCATATCGATAAAGGTTCGCACGGCGATGGTGCCGTAGGAGTGACCGGCACCTTCCGCACGCTCTTTGAACAGGCCAAGCAGCGGCACTTCCGCTTCACCCTGGATTTTCAGCGCGCTTTGATGCCAGTCTACTGCCATCTGGGCGATCGCCGGGAAGCCTGCGCCACCCACCGGGGTTTTGATATTCGGAAAATATTTTTTCAGCACCGGATCTTCAGTATCGAGAAAATTAGGCTCAAAAAACTCACCGCAGCTGTAGCTCTCGACGGTGCAGAGGCCCACTTTACCCATGGTCTTCATCAGCGCTTTCTCAGCGGCTTTGGCATAGCGCCTGAACGCCTTATTACCCTCTTCGCCTTCACCAAATTTCTCTTCTGCGCGCATCTGTACGCCCAGCGGATAGACGGCGGAAGCACCGAAGCCGAGCGTGGCAGCGATATGGTGCGACGAGATGCTCTGACCGCTCTCAACCACCAGAGAGACATCCAGACGCAGCCCTTCCTGCACCAGACGCTGGTTAATGGCGGAGATCACCAGCAGCATCGGCATGGCGGCATGAGTGGTTGATACGTGACGATCGGTGATCACGGCAATGCCGCCCTGCGTACGGGCGAAATCCACCACCTGCTGAGCCAGATTATCTATCGCTTTTTCCAGCGCGCTGGCATTAGCGGCGCGGCTGACGATATCTTTGCCGGTCACCGGCTCATAGAGCATTTCAAAGCGCGCGTAAGGTGCCACGTTCTGCTCGCGCAGGCGCAGCATATCAAGGTGGGTCAGGATCGGACTGGGAACAATAATCTGCTGCCCTTTGCTACGGCCAAGATGGGGTTTTGCGCCCAGCGCCACGCGCAGCGTCATGCCGTCAGCTTCACGGATAGAGTCGAGCGGCGGGTTGGTCACCTGCGCAAAGCGCTGCGAAAAGTAGTGCGCCATGCCGCCTTCATGATCGGAAAGGCCGTTGATGGCGTTGCCGTAACCCATTGCGGAGATCTTCTCCGCACCGGTCTGCAGCATCGGATCCATCATGAACTTGAAGCTTTCCTGGTTGTAGTAGTAGGCGACAAAACGCTGGTAGGTTTTGAGATCGCCGCGATAGCGCAGCGGAGAGCCAAGCTTCTCGGCCGGAA
Source organism: Pantoea sp. Acro-807 (assembly GCF_011752675.1). Classification (NCBI taxonomy): domain Bacteria; kingdom Pseudomonadati; phylum Pseudomonadota; class Gammaproteobacteria; order Enterobacterales; family Erwiniaceae; genus Pantoea; species Pantoea sp. Acro-807. The sequence goes on from NZ_VWXE01000005.1 coordinate 159,328, forward strand.
TTTCCGGCAGCTCATGCAGCTCGACGCGCGCCGCCTGCAGCAGGGCACGATAATCTTTTGCGGCCGCCAGTTTTTCCAGCGCTTCGGTCGTGGTATAGGCGCGCTTCTCTTTGTGATCGTAATAGAGCATACCGCCCGCTTCGATGCGGCCGCGACGCAGTACGCTTTCTGGCGGAAAGGCAATCTGGCCCGCTTCTGACATGGCACCGATATAGTCGGCAGTTTCCACTGAACGCAGCGGACGCAAGCCCAGGCGATCCAGACGAGCACCGATGACCTCGCCGTTGCCGAAAATCAGCGCGGCCGGACCATCATTTTTCTCTTCATACAGCGAAAAGTACTCCAGCATCGCACGCACGTCAGCGGAGAGTGAACTGTCGTTCTCCCACGCCGGGGGCATCATGGAGACCACGGCGGTGATCAGGTCGAGATCGTCTTCCATCAGGCGGCTGTGGATGCTCTGGTCAAGACGCGAGCTGTCAGACTGGCCTTTAGGGCGGACAATTTTTTTACCGCGCGCCAGCATCAGCGCCGCTTCAGCAATGCGGTTTTTACGATCGGTATTCAGCTCGCCGTTATGCGCCATCAGGCGGAACGGCTGTGCCATAGTGGTATGGGGATCGGTATTGGTCGAGAAGCGGGTATGGAAAAAGAGTCCGCGCACCTGGTGATCGCTGTCGGTGAGGTCTTTAAAGTAAGGGATCACTTCATTCGAGTTCAGACGCGCTTTAAACACCTGCGTGCGGGAAGAGAGTGAGAGCGGATAGAGGCCGCCAAACTCACTTTCGGTGAACGCGCGCGCTTCGATATCCAGCAGCGCCCGGTAGATCTGACGTTCGAAGTCAGTCTGATTCGTCAGCGCAGGCGGAGCGGCAAACACCCACTGCACAATCGGCAGCTGAAACGCCACGGCGGCAGGGCGGGTTACGCTATTATCCAGCGGCATATCGCGCTTCAGCAGCACCGGGAAATTCCATGCGGCCAGCGTCTCTTCAACCAGACGTTCGGCATTAGCCCGCAGCGCGGCATCTTTCGGGACAAAAAAGTTGCCTACGCCAAACTGGCCAGCTTCCAGCGCCTGGCCGGTTAATTTACGGAAAAAGTTAAGCGAGAGATCGACGTTAACGCCGGCACCATCACCGACACCCTCTGCGGACATCCCGCCGCGATGCGGCACGGTGCAGAGTGCGCTGTGCGCCATCTGCAGAATGTCATGTGTCTGCTCGCCGTCCTTGCGGGTAATAAAACCTACACCACAGCTATCGCTGCCTGCGGCCGGGTCGTACAAACCATAGGAATGAGGTTTTTGCGTGGACATTGAGAGTCTCCTTAAACTGCTTTAGACATTGCCTGTTCTGTTTCAGGCACAGAGCGCTGACGCGTGCTGTTTCACTGGTTTTTTCCGCGCTGTACGCGGGCGTCGCCACACCGAGCAATGACTCTCAGGATCCGGGTATAACGTCCTTGATGAGTTGCTCTTCAATCCGGTCTCTAACGGGAGATAACTTGCATCCAGAGGGAGTCTTCTTGCTGCATAGATATGTCGAGACACAGTCCCGACTGGAAAGCATCCAGCGGAATTTCAACTTATCGGGAAAGCGCACAGAGGTCAAATAGAGAGCGCTGAGCCCTATATCTGCAGAAAAAAGAGGTTAACCTTATGAATTTTATATTTTTTAACAGTAAATTTATGTCAATAAGCGCCGATTTAAACCCCTGCTAAGTGTGAGCCGTCTCACTATCTGCAGGCGGCGATATTACTTTACCCTGCTGGCAGTGCTGCTTATAGCAGCATAAAATATCGTAGCTGTGCAGACCGGCATGTCATGTATCTGTTTTTCTTATGGCGTCTGTTTTGAATTAAATATAGGTCTGTATAAGCAAAACTAATCAGAAGGTAACTGAGTAAAATTTCGTTAAATGTGAATCAGTATGCAATAAGGAGGGGTGGCAGTATGCTGAGAAATCAGCTGCCACAGGCGAAAGAGAGCAATAAGGTCTGACGCTTAGCTGCGCGCAGACGGCCTTTCAGATTATTCACCTGTGCAAATTAGTCAAGTGCTTTACTCAGCGCGTGCCAGATAACGTTCAAGCCGGGCGCGGATGCACTATGATGGGGCGTCAGGCGGGCGCAATATCCCGGTCAGCCCGGGCAGACGCAGGCTAATTACGTTATGATGGCGCCATTCGTTCAGGGGATCTGCCATGAAACAAATTCGTCTGTTAGCTCAATATTATGTCGACCTGATGGTCAAACTCGGTCTGGTGCGCTTTTCACTGCTGCTGGCGTCGGCGCTGGTGGTGCTGGCGATGATTGTCCAGATGGCGGTCACTATGGTACTGCGCGGGCACGTGGAAAGTATCGACGTGGTGCGCTCGGTCTTCTTTGGTCTGCTGATTACGCCCTGGGCGGTCTATTTCCTGTCAGTCGTGGTCGATCAGCTGGAGGAGTCGCGTCAGCGGCTAACGAAGCTGGTTGATAAGCTGGAAGAGATGCGCACGCGCGATCTCGAGCTTAATCAGCAGATGAAACAGACCATCACGCAGCTGAATCAGGAGATCAGCGATCGCATCAGCGCAGAAGAGGCGCGTAAACAGGTGATGGATAAGCTGCGTGAAGAGATGGCGCGCCGCGAGCAGGCGCAGATTGAGCTGGAGCAGCAATCCTCTTTCCTGCGCTCATTTCTGGATGCATCGCCCGATCTGGTCTTCTACCGTAATATCGACAAACAGTTCTCCGGCTGCAACCGCGCCATGGAGCTGCTGACCGGCCTAAGTGAAAAACAGCTGATCGGACTGACGCCGCGCGATATTTATGATGATGAGGCAGCGACCAAGGTACTGGAAACAGACGAAAAGGTGTTTCGCCATAACGTATCGCTCACCTATGAGCAGTGGCTGCAGTATCCGGACGGGCGCAAAGCCTGTTTTGAAATCCGTAAAGTGCCCTATTACGATCGGGTGGGCAAGCGCAGCGGCCTGATGGGATTCGGACGCGATATCACGGAGCGTAAGCGCTATCAGGATGCGCTGGAGAACGCCAGCCGGGAGAAAACCACCTTTATTTCAACGATCAGCCACGAGCTGCGCACGCCGCTGAACGGCATCGTGGGTCTGAGCCGTATTCTGCTGGATACCGAGCTCAGCCAGGAGCAGCTGAAGTACCTGAAAACGATTCACGTCTCAGCCATTACGCTGGGCAATATCTTTAACGATGTGATCGAAGTGGACAAAATCGAGCGGCGCAAAGTTCAGCTGGATAACCAGCCGCTTGATTTCACCGGTTTCCTTGCCGATCTCGAAAACTTATCCGGCCTGCTGGCCCAGCCGAAAGATCTGAAGTTTGTTATGCAGCCCGCGCTGCCGCTGCCGCATAAAATTCTGGCTGACGGCACGCGCTTACGGCAGATCCTGTGGAACCTGATTGGAAACGCCGTGAAATTCACCCGCGAGGGGGAGATTGTCGTGCGGGTCGCGTACAGCGCGAATGAAACGCTGCGCTTTGAAGTGCAGGATTCAGGGATGGGTATTCCGCAGGAGGAGCAGGACAAAATCTTTGCCATGTATTATCAGGTCAAAGATCAGCACGGCGGCAAACCCGCGACCGGTACCGGTATCGGGCTGGCGGTATCGCGCCGCCTGGCGCAGGCGATGGGCGGAGATATCACCGTCAGCAGCGCGCCGGGTAAAGGCTCCTGCTTTGTGGTTGAGATTAACGCGCCGCGCGTGGCTGACGAAGTGGAAGATACCGGCCTGGATGACAGCCTGCCGCTGCCGGCGCTGCACGTACTGCTGGTGGAAGATATTGAACTGAATGTGATTGTCGCCCGCTCGGTGCTGGAGAAGCTCGGCTGCAGCGTTGAGGTCGCCATGAATGGCCATGACGCGCTAAACCTGTTTGATCCGCAGGAGTTTGACCTGGTGCTGCTGGATATTCAGCTGCCGGATATGACCGGACTGGACGTTGCGCGCGCTATCCATCAGCAGCATAAGGGCGTGCAGCTGCCGCCGCTGGTCGCGCTGACGGCCAACGTACTTAAAGATAAAAAAGAGTATCTCGATGCCGGAATGGATGAAGTACTCAGTAAACCGCTGGCGGTACCGGCGCTGACGGCGGTGATCAAAAAATTCTGGGATTATCAGGGCGAGGAAGAAGAGACAGATATGCCTGTCGCGGATACGCAGTCGCGCATGCTGCTGGATGTGGCGATGCTGGAGCAGTATATCGAGCTGGTCGGGCCTGGCCTGATTACACAGAGCCTGACAATGTTTGAACAGATGATGCCTGGTTATCTTGATGTGCTTGATTCCAATATGATGGCGCGCGATCAAAAAGGCATTGCCGAAGAGGGGCACAAAATTAAAGGTGCCGCGGGATCGGTAGGCTTGCTGCATCTGCAGCAGCTGGCAAAACAGATCCAGTCACCGGAACTGCCGGCCTGGTGGGACAATGTGCAGGAGTGGATCGATGAACTGAAGCAGGAGTGGCGACAGGATGTTGCCGTACTGCGTGAATGGGTTGCCGGGCGGGAAAATCAGAAGCGCTAAAAAAAATGACCCCGGTCGAAACCGGGGTGCGCGAATACTGCGCCAACACCAGGGAAAAAGTGACTGCTGCTGTTATGGTTAATTGAAGTAAAAAGCAGCAGTCAGGTATTGGTTAACGTTACAAAATCACCTTAGCAAATTTGCCAGCCTGCGCGACAAGATTCATTAAATTGTGTGATGTTGAACAACGTTCCGCTACAGAAAACATTAATTTGACAACACTGTCAAGCGGGGAATCAATTTCCCCGCTGATTTGTTTGTTATTTAACCAATATCAACCGGTTTTGGCTGATTTTTCGCCATCAGGATTGAGGGAAGCGGCGAAAGTCCGGATAGCTATCCGGGGACGGATTGTTATCAGGAAAATATTCTTTATGCTATTGTTTTGTAATAAAAATAGCCGTATTGCATCACATTTATCCGAAACGTTTTGGAAAGCAGGCGGTTAAACTTCCAGATCGGTCGTTCTGAAAAACAGGCCGGTCAGAGTGTAAAATTTGATTTACGGACAATTGCCGGGGGATTCGGCTTTCTGGCAGCATAATATGTGTCTGAAACCGATCTCATAGCAGACGATAGTCAGGAAACGCTAAGCTATTCTTTGCAAATGTTAAGCTATATGAAAGTCTTATTAACATGACTATTAGTACAGGTTAACGGCGGTCTGAAGTTTGCTTTGCGCGATTTTTATGCATGGAACCGATTCCTTAAAGATGGAAGTCTTTGATGTTTCAGGGTATCAGCAGAAGAGCCGCGGCTGGCCTGAACGCTTTTTCAGCTCCGGAAACCGGCTGGCAGCATGCAGGCAAGTATAACAATGAGCACTGGACGCAATCATGACCAGAGTGATTAATTAATACAGGGAAGGGATACAGGAAGAGGTAATGAAAAAATACAGAGGGAAAGGGTTCAGCCTTTTCAGGTCGCTGATGGTTAAATGTCTGCTGGCATGGGCAGTACTCTGGATCGGAGGAATTGCCGTTTTCGCTTTTTTACCCGTGCCTTTTTCCGCGGTTATGGCGGAACGTCAGGCAGGCGCCTGGCTGCACGGAGATATCAGTTATGTCGCACATTCAGAGTGGGTCAGCATGGATAACATCTCCCCGTGGATGGCGCTGGCCGTGATTGCCGCCGAAGATCAGAAATTCCCTGAGCACTGGGGTTTTGACGTTGGCGCTATTCAGCAGGTGCTCGACAACAGCAGCGGCGAGCGCATGCGTGGCGCGTCAACGCTTTCTCAGCAGACCGCGAAAAATCTCTTTTTGTGGGACGGACGTAGCTGGCTACGTAAAGGGCTGGAGGCGGGGATGACGGTTGGCATTGAAACCGTCTGGAGTAAACGTCGTATTCTGACGGTCTACCTTAATATTGCTGAGTTCGGTCCCGGCGTTTTTGGCGCTGAAGCTGCAGCGCAGCACTATTTCCATAAGCCCGCCAGCCGCCTGACTATCGCAGAGGCTGCCCTGCTGGCTGCAGTATTACCTAATCCGATCCGTTTTCGCGCGGATGCGCCTTCAGGCTATGTTCGCCAGCGTCAGCAGTGGATCATGCGTCAGATGCGCCAGCTGGGAGGGGAGGGTTTCCTGAATCGCTACCGGCTACACTAAAACCTTTACTCTTCGTCAAAGCCCGATTCAAACAGCTCAATAACGGCGGCCAGCGCCGCAGTTTCCTGCGGTCCGCTGGCTTCAATTTCAATATGACCGCCTTTTGCTGAATCCAGCATCAGCAGCGCAATAACGCTGCTCGCCTCAGCCTCGGTGCCCGCTTCATTGCGCAGCAGAACATCCGCGTCAAAGCTCTGCACCAGCTCAAACAGCTTCATCGCCGGGCGCGCATGCATACCCAGCTTGTTACGGATTTCGACAGTTTGCTTTACGGTCATGATTTACGCTTTTCCAGTGTGCGATGACGCGACTGCACGTTTTTACCGCGCGAACGGAAATAGTCAGCCAGCTGCTCGGCGATATACACGGAACGATGTTTGCCACCGGTACAGCCGATCGCCACAGTAAGGTAGCTGCGGTTGTTGGTTTCCAGCATCGGCAGCCATAGCTCAAGATAGCTGCGCGTCTGGTAGATAAAATTATGTACTTCTGTATGCCGATCCAGGAACGCCGCCACCGGTCGATCGAGGCCCGTCATCGGACGCAGCTTGGGATCCCAGTGCGGGTTAGGCAAAAAGCGCACGTCAAACACGTAGTCGGCATCGATCGGGATACCGTGTTTGAAACCGAACGACTCAAACACCATCGTGAGTTCGCGTTCGCGCTTGCCCAGCAGGCGGGTGCGCAGCATCTCAGCCAGCTCATGCACTGACATCTCTGAGGTATCAATAATCAGATCGGCACGCGAGCGCAGCGGCTCCAGCAGATCGTTCTCTTCATCAATGGCGCTTTCCAGCGACAGGTTTTTGCTGGAGAGCGGATGCAGGCGACGGGTGTCGCTGTAGCGCCGGATCAGCGTATTGCGATCGGCATCCAGAAACAGCAGCTGAGGAGAGAAAGAGTCAGGCAGATTATTTAACGCCAGCTCAAAGACTTCCTGCGACTCCGGCATGTTGCGTACATCAATACTCACCGCCGCCGAAATATTCCGCTCTGTCAGCGTATTCGCCAGCTCAGGCAGCAGGACTACCGGCAGATTGTCGACACAGTAAAAGCCCATATCCTCCAGGGCACGCAGCGCAACTGATTTACCTGAGCCTGATCGACCACTGACGATCATCAGCACCATCACTATTCTCCCCTGTTTTATCCGGCCTGCAGACCGGTAACGCTATGTACTGATTACGAATGCGCTTCCTGAGCTTCTGTGATAATGGCGTAGAGCTCTTGATCACTCTGGGCCGCACGCAGGCGACGGCAGACCGTCTTATCTGCCAGGCGTTTTGCGACCAGCGACAGGGTATGAAGGTGCGTCTTACACTGATCGGCAGGCACCAGCAGAGCGAACAGCAGATCGACCGGCTGATTATCCACGGCGTCAAAAGCAATTGGCTGATCGAGGCTGATAAACACCCCCACCGCCCGCAGCGTATCCTCTTCCAGTTTGCCATGCGGAATAGCAATGCCGTTGCCAATGCCGGTACTGCCCATACGCTCGCGGGTCAGAATCGCTTCGAAAAGCGTCTGGTGCGGCAGATTGAGCTGCTTAGCCGCCAGTTCGCTGATAATCTCCAGCGCGCGTTTTTTACTCTGGCAGTGTACGCCGCTGCGGGTGCAGTCAGGCGTCAGAACCGAGCTCAATTCCAGTGTCAGATCGTTGTTCATCGTGGTTTCACTTGCGAGTTCACATAGCCACAGAGCGAAAAGCCCTGCTGGCGCTTGCGCAGATGATAAAACGGGGCGCTCTTCCGCCCCATTTTTCCCTGAGCGCTGAACGGGTCAGCGCTCTGCAAACGTGAAGGTTAGTGTTTTTTCAGTTTGTCTTTATGTTTGGTCAGCTGACGTGCCAGCTTATCAACCAGCCCGTCAATGGCCGCGTACATATCTTCCGCTTCCGCTGTGGCGTGCAGCTCACCGCCGTTAACGTGCAGAGTTGCCTCTGCAATCTGAGTCACTTTCTCCACTTTCAGAACAATATAAACCTGATTGATTCGATCGTAATAGTGTTCAAGTTTGCCAAATTTGCTGTTCACAAATTCGCGCAGCGGGTCAGTGATTTCGACATTGAGTCCGGTAAGGTTTAGCTGCATAGGTCTTCCTTCTGAGTTCGGTCAGACCAGCTGTTTACGCTGGTTTGATGGCGGTATAGATAAAGACTCGCGATACTTCGCAACCGTACGTCGCGCTACCATAATACCCTGTTCAGATAACATGGCGGTCAGTTTGCTGTCGCTCAAGGGCTTTGCGGGATTTTCTGCCGCGACCAGTTTTTTTACCAGCGCACGAATGGCCGTAGACGAGGCTTCGCCGCCGCCTTCCGTGCTGACATGGCTGGAGAAAAAATATTTCAGCTCAAAAATACCACGCGGACTGTGCAGATATTTTTGCGTGGTCACGCGTGAGATGGTGGACTCGTGCATATCGACCTGTTGCGCGATATCTGCCAGCACCATCGGACGCATATACTCTTCGCCCTGCTCAAAAAACGCCTGCTGCTGCGCAACGATACAGCGGGTAACCTTGAGCAGAGTGTCATTACGACTCTCCAGGCTTTTAATGAGCCAGCGCGCTTCCTGCAGATTATTGCGAATAAACTGGCTGTCGCTATCGCTGCGCGCTGAACCGCCCATGGCGGCATAGTGCTGGTTGATCCGCAGACGCGGCAGGCTTTCAGCGTTCAGTTCCACTATCCAGCGTGCGCCCGCTTTGCGCACCAGCACATCCGGAATAACGTATTCCGGTTCACCCGTATTAATCGATTGTCCGGGGCGCGGATCGAGCGACTGTATCAACAGCATCGCCTCTTTCAGCACCTCTTCTTTCAGGCGGGTCACCCGCATCAGGCTGCGGAAGTCGTGATTAGCCAGCAGATCGAGATGTTCACTGACAATCAGGCGCGCCTCTTTTAGCATAGGAGCGTCAGCCGCATATTGCGATAGCTGAACCAGCAGACAGTCGCGCAGATCGCGCGCGCCTACGCCAACCGGATCAAACCGCTGGACGCGCTTGAGAACCGCCTCTACCTCATCCAGCGTCAGCTCATCGTCGCCGATACTGTCGCAAATTTCCTGCAGCGTCACGGTGAGATAACCGGTCGTGTCGATCGCATCAACAATCGATGTCGCAATAGCGCGATCGGTATCGGTAAACGGGGTCAGCTCCACCTGCCACATCAGGTAATCCTGCAGCGACTGCGTGGTTTCTCCCTGATACACCGGCAGTTCATCATCCTGATAATCTGTTCCGGTGCCGGAAGGGGTGCCGGCGGTATAAATTTCATCCCACGACGCATCCAGCGGCAGCTCGTCAGGCATCTCTTTCTGTTCCAGCGCCTCACGGGTATCTAACGTATCGCTTTCCTGCGTTTCGCGTGCGTCCACTTCATCATGAATATCGGTCTGCTCAAGCAGCGGATTGCTCTCCAGCGCCAGCTGGAGCTCCTGCTGGAGTTCAAGCGTAGAGAGCTGCAGCAGGCGAATGGCCTGTTGCAGCTGGGGGGTCATCGCCAGCTGTTGGCTGAACCTGAGTTGCAAACCTTGCTTCATAATCCGGCTTGAATGTCCTAAGCGAATATCGGGTTAATCGACACCTTATCAGAGTCTGAACTCTTCGCCCAAATAAACCCGCTTAACCTGCTCATCTGCCAGAATTTCATCCGGCGTGCCGTGTGCAATCAGATTGCCCTGGCTGACAATATAGGCGCGTTCGCAGACGGCCAGCGTTTCACGCACGTTATGGTCGGTGATCAGGACACCGAGGCCGCTGTCGCGCAAATGTTCGATGATCTTTTTGATATCGATAACGGAGATGGGGTCAACCCCGGCGAACGGCTCATCCAGCAGAATGAACTTTGGATTCGCTGCCAGCGCGCGTGCAATTTCAACGCGGCGACGTTCTCCCCCGGAGAGCGCCTGGCCCAGGCTGTTGCGCAGATGCTCAATATGGAACTCTTCCATCAGCTCATTGGCGCGATCCTGGCGCTGCTCTTCGGTCAGATCGTCGCGGATCTGCAGCACGCCCATCAGATTGTCATACACGCTCAGCCGCCGGAAAATAGAGGCTTCCTGCGGCAGATATCCGATACCACGACGCGCACGGGCGTGCAGGGGCAGGATACTGATATCCTCATCATCGATAATAATGCGGCCCGCATCGCGCGGGACAATGCCGACCACCATATAAAATGTCGTGGTCTTACCGGCGCCGTTAGGACCCAGCAGTCCGACAATCTCGCCCGATTTAACCTGCAGGCTGACATCTTCCACTACGCGGCGGCCTTTATACGCTTTGGCCAGATTTTCAGCGACTAAAGTTGCCATCGGTCAGTTACTCTTTTTAGGGCTCGCAGCGGAACCGTTTTTATCCTGCAGCTGTGAAGGAACCAGCACCGTGGTGACGCGTTTGCTTTGACCCTGACTATAGGCCTGCATTTTCTGCTCTTTCACCAGATAGGTGATGCGATCGCCTTTGATGTTGCTGTCCTGCTGTTCAATAAAAGCATTACCGGTCAGCTCGACAAAATCGTTGGCCAGCTCATAGTGCAGCTTAGCGGCATGGCCTTTAACCGGCTTGCCGTTGTCCTGCATCTGATAAAACGTAGCCGGATTGCCATAGGCATCAACAATGGTTTTGTTGCTGTCGCCGCCGGGACGGGTTACCACGACTTTATCCGCTGTAATTTTAATCGTGCCCTGCGTGACAATAACATTGCCGGTAAAGGTCGCCACGTTGCCCTGCAGATCCAGCGCCTGATTAACGGAGTCGATATTAACCGGTTTTTCTGAGTCGCCGGTGACAGCCAGCGCGGGCAGGCTGCCAATCAGCAGCGATCCCAGCAGCAGCGCGTTAACGCTATTTTTGTTCATTTTGAATTTCATAAGAGGTTTTGACCTTTTCAAGCAGTTCGGCGTTTTTTGTCCGCAAATTGCCGCGCATCTTCATGCCCGTGGAGTTAAAACTGCGGCCAAATAGCGTCACCTGGTCGTCAGACATGACATCCTGGGTCACCAGATTGACCTGCGCGTTATCAGTGATAATGCGTTCCAGCTGAGAATCCTGCGTCAGCGTATGCACTTCAACGTGGCCATACAGATAAAGCATACGATCTTTCGTTAGCTTTGCTTTGTCCGCCCGTACTGACCAGGTTGGCACTTTGTTTTCATCAAAGGTTGTCATAACGGGACGATCAAACCAGCTGACTTCATCAGCTGAAAAATAGGTCACTTTATCGGAGACAAGCTTGTAGGCCAGTGCACCCGTTGGGTTGTATACCACGGTATTAGAGTTCGCGCTGGTGTAGGTTGGCTCCTGATCGTTTGAAGCCAACGGCGTGGCACTCTCATCCTGATTCGTCAGGTTCCAGCCGATCAATATCAGCGCGACCAGAGCCAGAATCAGCGTTATCCAACGCCTGCTTTTACTCATACTGATTGCCCTCTGGCATCCTCAAATTTATTCTGCGCCAGTAATATCAGGTCGCATATTTCGCGTACCGCACCGCGTCCGCCGCCGATGCGTGTGACATAGTCTGCACGCGGCAGCAAGACCGGATGTGCATCCGCTACGGCAACACTCAGACCCGCCTGCGCCATGACCGGCCAGTCGATCAGATCGTCGCCAATATAGGCAACCTGCGTGCTGTCCAGTGACAGTTTATCCAGAAGTTCGCGCCACGCCAAAAGCTTATCTGATTGTCCCTGGTAAAGATGCGTAATGCCCAGCGTTTCACAGCGATCTTCCAGCAGCTTAGCGCGACGGCCGGTTATAATAGCGACTTCGATGCCGGAGGTCAGCAGGCAACGTATGCCGTAGCCATCCCGCACATTAAACGCCTTCAGCTCTTCACCGCTGTTTCCCATATAGATCAGGCCGTCTGACATGACGCCATCGACATCACAAATCAGCAGGCGGATTTGCGCTGCCCGTGCCATGACTTCAGCTGATACCGGACCATAGCAGGTGGCAACCAGCGCATTTTCAGCGTTCATTTACATTTCCTGTTCAGACTACGCCAGCGCGCAGCATGTCATGCATGTGGACGACGCCCAGCAGCCGATCTTCATCGGCTACCAGGACGGCAGTGATATTTTTATTTTGCATCAGATTTAAGGCCTCTACCGCCAGCATATTTGGCCGGACGCGGATGCCGCCACGCGTCATGACGTCCTGAATACGCGCTGACTGAAAATCGACGCCCATATCAAAAATACGGCGCAGATCGCCATCGGTAAAAATCCCTTCAATTTTCATTAAGTCATCGACGATCACCGTGAGACCGAGGTTTTTGCGCGTGATCTCCAGCAGGGCATCACGCAGCGACGCCTCGCGCGTGACGTGCGGAATTTCATCGCCGCTGTGCATAATGTCGCTGACGTGCAGCAGCAGTTTACGACCCAGCGCGCCGCCAGGATGCGACAGAGCAAAATCCTCTGGCGTAAAACCGCGCGCCTCAAGCAGCGCCACCGCCAGCGCATCGCCCATCACCAGCGTTGCCGTGGTGCTGGACGTTGGTGCCAGTCCCAGCGGGCACGCTTCCTGCGGCACTTTCACACACAGGTGAACATCTGCCGCGCGGCCCATGGCGCTCTCCGGGCGGCTGGTCATACAGATCAGCTGCACTTTCTGTCGCTTCAGCACCGGGATCAGCGCCAGGATCTCTGCCGACTCGCCGCTGTTCGAGATGGCGATAACCACATCGCTGGCGCTCACCATGCCGAGGTCGCCATGGCTCGCCTCGCCCGGATGCACAAAAAAGGAGGCGGTGCCGGTGCTGGCAAAGGTCGCGGCCATTTTCTTACCGATATGTCCTGACTTGCCCATGCCCATCACCACGACTTTTCCCTGGCAGGCATAAAGCAGCTGGCAGGCGCGGCTGAAGTCGTCATTGATATACTGATCAAGCTGTTCAAGTCCTTCACGTTCGATGCGCAGAACCTTTTTACCCGCCTGCTGAAAATCAAACTCTGCATGCTGCTGTGACATATCAGTGCATCCTTAATAGCCAGTAAGAAGGGTGGGGCTGAGCCACAGCCATAGCACCCAGAGAAGAAATCCGCTCAGTAACAGCGCGCCGGCTATCCGGCCGACGCGCCGCTTACGCAGCAGACAAAACAGGGCAAACACTACGCTGACGCCGAGCATGACCCAGTAATCACGGCTAAACGCGAGCGGATTGACCTCGCCCGGATGAAACAGCGCGGGCAGGCCAAGAACAATCGCCAGGTTGAAAATATTGGCGCCGATCAGATTACCAATCGCCATATCATCTTCACCTTTCAGCGCACCCGCGACAACCGTGGCCAGCTCCGGCAGGCTGGTCCCTACCGCGATAAGCGTCAGCCCCATCACCAGCTCGCTTACGCCAAAGTAATCAGCAAAGACGGTGGCATTGTCGATGACCATACGGGTCGACATCGGCAATATAATCAGCGCGACCGCCAGCCAGAGAAAGGCTACCGTGTTACCCGCTTCATCGCGCGGCAGTTCTGCCAGCTGTTCCCGGGTGAGTGTATCGCTGTTGTCATGTCCGGCGCGGCGGGCAATGCGGATCACGATCAGCAGATAGAACAGCGCCATCAGCAACAGCGCGACACCATCCAGCCGGCTCAGGTAATTATCAAACAGCATAATGCCGCTCAGCAAAGAGACCAGCAGCAGCAGCGGAAGTTCGCGCCGAATCAAATTGGAGTGTACGGTTAAAGGATGAAGCAGCGCGGCGCCACCCAGAATTAACAGGATATTCGTAATGTTTGAGCCCAGCGCGGTGCCTACGGCCAAATCCATCTGTCCATGTTGCGCAGCTGAAAACGAAATAATCAGCTCCGGTAGCGATGTGCCGATACTGACTACCGTCATGCCGATAATCAGCGGCGGAATACCGAATGAGCGGCACAGAATGGCGGCGCTGAAGACCAGTCGATCGGCCCCGTAAGCCAGTAACAGCAATCCGATAAACAACAGGGCGGTAGCTACAAACATGAAAAATCCTTGATGGATACGGTGCCGGCGGACCCTGGCCGGCAAAAAAACCTGAGATGCGGGGAGAGTCAGCCGCTGATTTTGACTCTCTGAGCGACAAAAGTAAATTTAATGACCGTTTTCGCCACACTGAACCGGTAAGTTTCTGTAAAACTATCGTGAATTGCGGTTTACCAGGCTACCATCCACCCCATTTAGTACGCCCGACCCGCTTAACGAGGTAATAATGACTCAGCAGCAAACGAATCTGGTCGAGGTGCGCGGTGTGAGTTTCACCCGTGGCGATCGCACGATATTCGATGATATTTCACTTACGGTTCCGGCGGGCAAAGTGACCGCGATTATGGGACCTTCCGGCATCGGAAAAACAACGCTGTTACGCCTGATTGGCGGTCAGCTGCAGCCTGACCACGGCGAAATCTGGTTTCAGGGCCAGAATATTCCCAGCCTGTCACGGCGCAAGCTCTATGAAGCCCGTAAGAAAATGAGCATGCTGTTTCAGTCAGGCGCGCTCTTTACCGATCTTAACGTCTATGAAAACGTCGCCTGGCCACTGCGCGAGCACACTCAGCTACCGCCGGAACTGCTGCACAGCACGGTGATGATGAAGCTTGAAGCGGTCGGACTGCGCGGCGCGGCAAAACTTATGCCGGCAGAGCTCTCCGGCGGGATGGCGCGACGTGCTGCGCTGGCACGTGCCATTGCGCTGGAACCGGAACTCATTATGTTTGATGAGCCGTTTGTGGGGCAGGATCCAATAACTATGGGCGTGCTGGTCAAGCTGATTGATGAGCTGAACCACTCGCTGGGCGTGACCTGTATTGTGGTATCGCATGATGTGCCTGAAGTCCTGAGCATCGCCGATCACGCCTATATTGTTGCCGGGCAAAAAATCATTGCTGAAGGCAGCACCCGGCAGCTGAAGGAGAACGCCGATCCGCGCGTACGCCAGTTTATTGATGGGCATGCTGATGGTCCGGTGCCGTTTCGTTTCGCCGCCGGCGACTATCTTAGTGATTTGACCCGGACAGGGAGAGAGTAAACTCATGGTGTTACAGGCACTGGCGTCGTTCGGGCGTCGGGGAATAAACAGCTGTGCGACCTTTGGTCGCGCCGGTCTGATGCTGTTTCATGCGCTGGTGGGAAAACCCGCTTTTCGCCGCCATGCTCCATTGTTGATCAGGCAGCTTTATAGCGTTGGCGTACTCTCGCTGCTGATTATTGTGGTTTCTGGTCTGTTTATCGGCATGGTGCTGGGACTGCAGGGATATCTGGTGCTGACCACCTACAGCGCGGAGACCAGCCTTGGCATGCTGGTGGCGCTGTCGCTGCTGCGTGAGCTGGGGCCGGTTGTCACGGCGCTGCTGTTTGCCGGACGAGCCGGCTCGGCGCTGACGGCAGAGATTGGTCTGATGAAAGCCACAGAGCAGCTCTCCAGTATGGAGATGATGGCGGTGGATCCGCTGCGCCGCGTGGTCTCGCCACGCTTCTGGGCGGGTTTTATCAGTATGCCGCTGTTAACGCTGATTTTTACGGCCGTCGGTATTGCCGGTGGTGCACTGGTTGGCGTTGGCTGGAAAGGTATCGATCCCGGCTTTTTCTGGTCCGCGATGCAAAGCGCGGTAGATTTTCATAATGATGTCCTTAACTGCCTGATCAAGAGCGCAGTTTTTGCCATTACGGTAACCTGGATTGCGCTGTTTAACGGCTACGATGCGATTCCGACGTCGGAAGGTATCAGCCGGGCAACAACGCGTACCGTCGTACACGCTTCACTGGCGGTGCTTGGGCTTGATTTTGTGCTGACCGCACTGATGTTTGGGAACTGATGCAATGCAAAGCAAGAAAAATGAAATTTGGGTAGGGGTATTTATGCTGGCGGCGCTGGTGGCGCTGCTGTTTCTCAGTCTGCGCGTGGCCGATCTCAAATCGCTGGGCACCGAGCCCACGTGGAAGCTCTACGCTACCTTTGACAATATTGGCGGCCTGAAAATCAGTTCACCTGTAAAAATTGGCGGCGTCGTCATTGGCCGCGTAACGGATATTTCACTGGATGAGAAAAGCCTGTCGCCGCGCGTGACCATGGATATCAGCGAACAGTATGTCGACAAAATCCCGGATACCAGTTCTCTGGCTATTCGTACGCAGGGTTTGCTGGGCGAACAGTTTCTGGCGCTGAATCTGGGCTTTGACGATCCGGATCTCGGTTCAGCTATGCTGAAAGATGGCGGAACGTTGCGCGACACCAAATCTGCCCTGGTGCTTGAGGATTTGATTGGTCAGTTCCTTTACAAAAGCGGCGACGGCAGCAAAGAGAATCAGTCACAGGATGGCGAGCGTGCACCTGCGCCTGCCACAACGGAATAATCCAAAGAGGTAAAACACGATGTTGAAACGTTTTCTGATGGTTGCCCTGCTGGCAATCGCTCCCCTGGCCGCCACGGCAGCGGATACGGATCAGAGCAACCCGTATAAGCTGATGAATGAAGCCGCAGCCAAAACTTTTACCCGGCTGAAAAATGAACAGCCGAAAATCAAGCAGGATCCCAACTATCTGCGCGATATTGTGCGCCAGGAGCTGCTGCCCTATGTGCAGATTAAATATGCCGGCGCGCTGGTTTTAGGCCGTTACTATCGTGAAGCGACGCCGGCACAGCGCGACGCCTACTTTGCCGCATTCGGTGACTACCTGGCCCAGGCTTACGGGCAGGCGCTGGCGCTGTATCACGGTCAGACTTACCAGATTCAGCCGGAAAAACCGCTGGGCGATGCCAATATTGTGGCTATTCGCGTCACCATTGTTGATCCTAACGGCCGTCCGCCGGTGCGTCTCGATTTTCAGTGGCGTAAAAACAGCCAGAGCGGAAAATGGCAGGCTTACGATATGATTGCCGAAGGGATCAGTATGATCACCACCAAGCAGAATGAGTGGAGCGATCTGCTGCGCACTAAAGGCATTGATGGCCTGACTGCACAGCTGAAAACCTATGCGGCACAACCTATTACACTGGATAAACAGCAATAATGAGTGAATCGTTACGCTGGCAGCGCAGTACTGATACGCTGGTACTGAGCGGCAAGCTTGACCGGGATACGCTGCTGACACTATGGCAGCAGCGTGAAACGGTTATGCAGAATATAAATGTCATTGATGTGGCGGCTCTGGAGCGGGTCGATTCGGCCGGGCTGGCGCTGCTGGTGCATCTGCGCGAGATGGTACGCGCGCAGGGAAGTACGCCGCTGTTCACGGGTGCGACAGATAAACTCCATTCTCTTATTACGCTTTATAATCTTCAGCAGATTATTGTTTCTGCGGAGAAAAGCGTCTGATCTGACGGCTGAAAAACCAGGCCCCTGATGCGTTCAGGGGCTTTTGCATATTTAAGACTCAGCCGCTTTCCTCTAAGATATCCGCCTTATTATTATCAAGTGAAGTTATAAACCATGGAAAATAGTGAAGTTCAGGCAGTCCTGATGCAGGCGCTGTCATTAGATGAAGTCCACGTGATGAGCAACGACGGCAGCCATTTCCAGGTGATCGCCGTGGGCGAAATGTTTGGCGAACTGAGCCGGGTAAAAAAACAGCAGGCTGTTTATGCGCCGCTGATGGAATACATTGCGGATAATCGCATTCATGCGGTTTCCATCAAGACTTATACTCCCGCCGAGTGGGCTCGCGACCGTAAACTTAACGGATTCTGAGTACCAGTCTGGTTGTTTTGTTGATAGATAATTGAGAGCCGTGTTAATGGACAAATTTCGTGTGCAAGGCCCCACCCGCTTAAGTGGTGAAGTGACCATTTCCGGCGCAAAAAATGCAGCGCTGCCGATTCTGTTTGCCGCGCTGCTGGCAGAAGAGCCGGTAGAAATTCAGAATGTCCCGCAGCTGCGTGATATTGATACCACCATGAAGCTGCTGAGCCTGCTGGGTGCACGCACAGAGCGTAACGGTTCGGTGCATGTTGATGCGCGCGAAGTTAACGTCTTCAGCGCTCCTTACGATCTGGTTAAAACGATGCGTGCTTCTATCTGGGCGCTCGGGCCGCTGGTGGCACGATTTGGTCAGGGTCAGGTATCACTGCCGGGCGGCTGCGCGATTGGTGCCCGTCCGGTCGATCTGCATATCACTGGTCTGGAACAGCTCGGCGCGGAAATTAAGCTGGAAGAGGGCTATGTTAAAGCCTCAGTCAATGGCCGCCTGAAAGGCGCGCACATCGTCATGGATAAAGTCAGCGTCGGCGCTACCGTAACTATTATGAGTGCGGCAACGCTGGCAACCGGCACCACGGTAATCGAGAACGCGGCGCGCGAGCCGGAGATTGTTGATACGGCAAACTTCCTCAATACGCTGGGTGCAAAAATTTCTGGCGCAGGCACGGACAAAATTACGATTGAAGGTGTGGAACGTCTGGGTGGCGGTGTCTATCGCGTGCTGCCGGATCGTATCGAAACCGGCACCTTCCTTGTGGCTGCGGCTATCTCGCGCGGCAAAGTCATCTGCCGCAATGCACAGCCGGATACGCTGGATGCGGTACTGGCTAAACTGCGCGACGCGGGTGCAGAGATTGAAACCGGTGATGACTGGATTAGTCTTGATATGCACGGCAAGCGGCCAAAAGCGGTGAATATCCGCACTGCACCGCATCCGGGTTTTCCAACCGATATGCAGGCGCAGTTCACTCTGCTGAATCTGCTGGCGGAAGGCACGGGCGTGATCACAGAAACCATCTTTGAAAACCGCTTTATGCACATCCCGGAACTGATCCGTATGGGTGCGCATGCGGAAATCGAGAGCAACACGGCGATTTGTCACGGTGTGGAAACGCTCTCGGGTGCACAGGTTATGGCGACCGATTTACGTGCTTCGGCGAGTCTGGTACTGGCAGGCTGTATTGCTGAAGGCACTACGGTTGTTGACCGGATTTACCATATCGATCGCGGCTATGAGCATATCGAAGATAAGCTCAAAGCGATGGGCGCGAACATTGAGCGTATCAGCGGCGAATAAGCCAGTCAGTATGATGGACCAGAACCAGTCACAGCAGCGTGGCTGGTTTTTTTTTATTTTTTTTCCGGGATCTTTTTCAGACTATCGGGCGATCGGATCCGCTTTTTGCGATCCAGCAGAAGCAGGGTGTCAGGATCGTAATAGCGGCTTGGCCAGATTTCTGCCGGATGTACCTCAAGCGCCATAGCGATAAGCCACTCGCCTTTGGGCCAGGGGCGTGACAGCGCATTGGCGAGCGTTGAGGAGCAAAGTCCTGACGCACGTGACAGAGCCGCCAGTGAAGTACCACGTTTGCGTAGCGCTGCGATAATATCTGCAGGATGCCAATCCTCTTTCCTTGTCTGCATAACTTGTTCTCCATATCCATGTAATGCGTAATCGCTGCTGTGGCAGTGAAGGGTAAAACTGGAAATTAACGGCTCTATATAGCAAAAAGGTTCCATTAATTTCCAGTAATTGTTACACCCAGGTAGCAAAATCTGGCGGGTATTCGCAAAAAGCGTGCAAACTTATGCAAACGGCGCAGGAAACGGCGGGAAAATAAAAAACGGAGCCGGGCGGCTCCGTCCGGAATTAAAAGTCGCGCTGCACTGACATATGCGCCAGCGCTTCAAGCGCAGTACGCCACGGACTCTCAGGCAGCAGCTGTAGCGCAGCAATCGCTTTATCCGCTTCTTCTTCAGCGCGTTTGCGCGTCCATTCCAGTGAACCCGTCTGCTGCATAGCGGCCAGCACCGGCTCCAGCAAATGGCGTCCGTTGCCTTCCTCAATCGCGCTGCGGATCATAGCGGCCTGCTCGGGGGTGCCATGATGCATGGCATGCAGCAGGGGCAGCGTCGGTTTCCCTTCGCTGAGATCGTCACCGGTATTTTTACCCAGCGTCTCGCCATCTGCGCTGTAGTCGAGCAAATCGTCAATTAACTGGAAAGCGGTGCCAAGGTAGCGACCATAATCCTGCAGCGCTTTCTCCTGAGCAGGCGAAGCCTCTGCCAGAATCGCTGAGGCCTGAGAAGCAGCCTCAAACAGACGCGCCGTTTTACTGTAGATCACGCGCATGTAGCTCTCTTCAGTGATGTCAGGATCGTTACAGTTCATCAGCTGCAGCACTTCGCCTTCTGCGATCACATTCACCGCTTCTGACATCAGCGCGAGGATCTTTAAGGATCCGAGGCTGGTCATCATCTGAAAAGCGCGCGTATAGATAAAATCACCTACCAGCACGCTGGCGGCATTACCAAACGCCGCATTCGCAGTCGCTTTGCCGCGACGCATGTCAGACTCATCCACCACATCATCATGCAGCAGTGTTGCCGTGTGGATAAATTCAATCAGTGCTGCGTTCGTAACATGCAGCGAACCCTGATAGTTGAGCGCACGCGCTGAAAGCACGGCAATCATCGGACGAATGCGTTTACCTCCGCCGCTGACAATGTAGTAGCCCAACTGGTTGATCAGTGAGACATCTGAATTCAGCTGGTCGAGGATGGTCTGGTTGACGGCCGCCATGTCCTGCGCGGTTAGTTCGTTAATTTGTTCTAGGTTCATTCGTCTGTTCAGCTTTGACTCGTTTTTTGCATGGTAGGCGCTTTTACCCAGCGTGAGTTCAGGTAATCTGTTACTGATTGTACTTGAAAATTCAGGATGAGAAACGGTTGCATTCACTCTGCGCTTTTTTTCTGCAGGAGAGTGCAAAGTGCGCTTGTTTTCTGCTGGATATTTGCGTAGAATTCGCGCCCTATTGTGAATATTATCGCGCCGCCTGATTACACAGAAAGGCAAGCGCAGAAGCGGAGTTTTATATGTACGCGGTTTTCCAAAGTGGTGGTAAACAACACCGAGTAAGCGAAGGTCAGACCGTTCGCCTGGAAAAGCTGGACATCGCAACCGGCGAAACCATTGAGTTCGACCAGGTTCTGATGATTGCAAATGGCGAAGACGTGAAAATCGGCGCGCCACTGGTTTCAGGCGGAATGATCAAGGCAGAAGTTGTTGCTCACGGTCGCGGCGAAAAAATCAAGATTGTTAAGTTTCGTCGTCGTAAACACTACCGTAAGCAAGCTGGTCACCGTCAGTGGTTCACTGATGTGAAAATCACGACGATCAGCGCGTAAGAGGAGATCTGACAAATGGCACATAAGAAGGCTGGTGGTTCGACCCGTAACGGTCGCGACTCCAACGCAAAACGTCTGGGTGTTAAGCGTTTCGGTGGTGAATCTGTTCTGGCAGGTAGCATCATCGTTCGTCAGCGTGGCACCAAGTTCCACGCCGGTACCAATGTAGGCTGTGGTCGTGACCACACCCTGTTTGCTACCACAGACGGCAAAGTTAAATTCGAAGTGAAAGGCCCGAACAACCGTAAATATATCAGCATCGTTGCTGAGTAAGGTTGTCGTGCTGCAGACGATAATCGTCTGAACACACGAAGGAAAGGCCCCGCAGCTTTGCGGGGCTTTTTACATTCTGCCGCCGGTTATCGATTCCCCGCTAACTAAGCTGCGCGGTTTGTTGTACACTTTCTGTACATATCATATTACCAGATTTGCATTATCCGCCGCCGGTCAGCACAGAAGACCCTGGCGGACCCGTCTGCCGCTCTCTGCAGCGACAGACGACAGTGTGACGGAGAAATAGAATGAAGTTTGTTGATGAAGCGACGATCCTTGTGGTCGCAGGCGATGGCGGCAACGGTTGCGTTAGCTTCCGCCGCGAGAAATATATTCCTAAAGGCGGCCCGGACGGCGGTGACGGCGGTGATGGCGGTGACGTCTATCTGCTGGCAGATGAAAACCTCAATACCCTGATCGATTATCGCTTTGAAAAAGCGTTCCGCGCTGAGCGCGGTCAGAATGGTCAGAGCCGCGACTGCACCGGCAAACGTGGCAAAGATGTCACCATCAAAGTGCCGGTCGGTACGCGCATAATCGATCAGGGCACCGGTGAAACGCTGGGCGATATGACGCGCCATGAGCAGAAGCTGATGGTAGCGAAAGGCGGCTGGCACGGTCTTGGTAACACGCGTTTTAAATCCTCGGTTAACCGCACCCCGCGCCAGAAAACCATGGGGACGCCAGGCGAGAAACGCGATCTGCAGCTGGAGCTGATGCTGCTGGCCGATGTCGGCATGCTGGGTCTGCCGAATGCGGGTAAATCGACCTTTATTCGCGCCGTCTCTGCAGCGAAGCCAAAAGTGGCGGACTATCCGTTTACCACGCTGGTTCCCAGCCTGGGCGTTGTGCGCATGGACAGCGAAAAAAGCTTTGTCGTGGCCGATATCCCGGGGCTGATTGAAGGCGCAGCGGAAGGCGCCGGGCTGGGCATTCGCTTCCTGAAGCATCTTGAGCGCTGTCGCGTCCTGCTGCACCTGATCGACATTGCGCCTATCGACGAAACCGATCCGGTTGAAAACGCCCGCATCATTCTTGGCGAGCTGGAAAAATATAGCGAGAAGCTCTATCAGAAGCCGCGCTGGCTGGTGTTTAACAAAACTGACCTGCTGAGTCAGGAAGAAGCTGAAAGCCGCGCTAAAGCGATTGCAGAGGCGCTCGGCTGGGATGACAAATATTATCTTATCTCTGCCGCCAGCCGTACCGGCGTGAATGAACTCTGCTGGGATGTGATGAGCTTTATCATCGCTAATCCTAAAGAAGCGGAACTGGAAGAGAAGCAGCCTGAGAAGGTCGCGTTCATGTGGGATGATTACCATCGTGAAGCGCTGGAGACCGCTCAGGAAGTGGAAGAAGATGATGACTGGGATGATGACTGGGATGATGAAGACGACGAAGGCGTCGAAATTATCTATCAGCGTTAATCGCAGCTAAAAGCGGCCTTCGGGCCGCTTTTTTTATCTGCAGAGCTAGCCGTTGAGCTGATACGGCAGCGTACAGCGGGCAATCAGTCCGCTGCGGTCTTCACGGTTTTCCAGCGTCAGCGTACCGCGGTGCATTTGTACAATACGCAGCACAATATTCAGACCCAGTCCGCTGCCGCCGTAGCGCTGATCGCGACGGCGAAAGGCCTGGGTTAACTCCTCTGCGGCTCCGGCATCAATACCCGGCCCTTCATCCCATACTTCTGCCGTTACCTGCTGCGCATCCCGGTATAGCTTAACCTGCACCTCGCTGTTTTCCGGGCTATAGCGCGAGGCGTTCTCCAGCAAATTGCGCAGCATCAGGCGCAACAGCACCGCTTCGCCCTGCTGCGGGATATCACTCCCCTCTGGCCAGCGCAGCCGCTGCTGACGCTGTAGCAGCAGCTCGTCCATCTCTGGTTTCAGCGGCTGCATGATATCCTGCAGCCACCACAGCTGCTGATAGTGTCCGCCCGCCAGCGCCTGGCCGGCACGTGACAGCATGAGCAGCTGCTCTACGGTGTGCATCAGCTGATCGATACGGCTAATCAGCATTTCACTCTGCGGCACCTGCTGCTGCTGCAGCAGTTCCAGATGCAGCCGCAGCCCGGCGAGGGGCGTACGCAGCTCATGGGCAGCATCGGCAGTAAAAAGCCGCTCCTGCTGCAGCGTGTGGTCCAGACGGGAAAACAGCTGATTTATCGCGCCGGTGACGGCAACAATTTCATCCATATCCGCATACACCGGCAGGGGAGTGAGGTTGTCGGCGGAACGATGCGCCAGGCTATCCTGCAGCAGCTTAAGCGGGCGAATAATCCAGTTAATCGCCCAGAACGAGAGCAGCAGCGTCAGGCATACCATCACCAGTGAGGGCAGTAGCAACGAAGCGATCGCTTCGCGGATCTCATTCTCGACCCGCTGATTGCGCGCCTGAGCCGAAAGCGTCTCATTGACAAGAAAGCTGATCTGCTCCCGGCTCTCGTGCCAGAGCCAGATCACGCTCATGACCTGACAGATAAGCAGGATCAGCGCCAGCATGATCAGTAAGCGCTGCCGCATACTGTTCATTCGCGCAGTTCCAGCCGGTAACCCACACCGCGAACCGTTTTAATCCGATCTTTTCCCAGCTTGCGGCGCAGATTATGAATATGCACTTCCAGCGTGTTCGATCCGGGATCGTCGTTCCAGCTATAAAGATCCTGCTGCAGCGTTTCGCGATGCACATTTTGTCCGATGCGCATCAGCAGGCGCGTCAGCAGCGCAAACTCTTTAGGCGTAATATCCACCGACTGATTTTCAAGCAGCACCTGCTGCGTGCTGAGATTGAGCGTCAGATCGCCCTGTTGCAGCTGGTTATCGCTCTGCCCCTGATAGCGGCGGATCAGCGCCCGAACCCGCGCCTGCAGTTCTGCCAGTGCAAAAGGCTTGATCAGATAATCATCCGCACCGGCATCCAGGCCCTCCACGCGATCCTCCAGCGCATCACGCGCCGTAAGGATCAGCACCGGGATCGCAACGCCCTCGCGCCGCCACTGGCGCAGCAGCGAAGCGCCGTCGCGATCCGGCAGGCCAAGATCCAGCACGATCAGGGTATACTGACCGCTGCGCAATAGCGCATTACTCTCTGCGGCGCTGCTGGCGCAATCTGTTGCATAACCCTTAGCGCCCAGCGCCTGTGCCAGGCCCGACTGCAGCAGCGCATCATCTTCAACAATCAACAATTTCATTAGTTGTTCTTGTTAATGTCCGTGTAGAGGCGGCTTTCAAAGCGAACCAGCGGAATACGCCGCGTTTTCTGATTTTCCGGGGGCACGGCATAGCCTGACAGAAACTGCACAAAGGCAACGCGCGCACCGCTGGACGTGGTAATAAACCCTGCCAGATTATAGACGCCCTGCAGAGAACCGGTTTTTGCTGAGACTTTGCCATCGAGGCCCGCTTCATGGAGCCCGCCACGGTACTGCAGCGTGCCGTCGTAGCCGGCCAGCGGCAGCATAGAGATATAGTCGAGCGTGGCGTCGTTTTTAGCAATGTACTGCAGCACCTGCATCATTGTCTCTGGCGAGATCAAATCGTGACGCGACAGGCCGGAACCATCAACCTGAATGCTGTTGCCCATATCAATACCCGCTTTTTCGCGCAGAATACGACGCACGGCGTCAGAGGCGGCACGAAACGTACCCGGCACGTTAAAGTAGTGATGGCCGATGGTGCGGAACACGGTGTCCGCAATCATGTTGTCCGACTTTTTCAGCATCATGCGCAGTAGCGTATGCAGCGGCGCGGATTGGGTCGAGGCGAGCACGGTACCCGGCGACGTAACCTGCGTCTGGCGTACCAGATGACCGCTATAATCAATATCAGCCGCACGCAGCATCCCTTTCAGGATTTCACCTGACCAGGCGGCATCATCCTGAACCGCAAAGGCGAGCGGCAGCGGTTCTGCCCGCTGGCGCATACAGCCTGTCAGCGTATAGCGGTTAAGCTCACCAGGCACCACATCCAGCTCGCAGTACTGACCTTCGCCGCTGTTAGGGGCAAGCGTCCGGACCTGGCTGAACATATGGGCCGGATAGTAAGACGCAATACGCACAAAGGCGGTTTCACCAGCGGTTTTGCCACTGTAAAGCGAAACCGAGAAACAGTTTTTGTCGACAATCGCCGCGCCAGGTGGTGCGCTGAAGCACTGGGTCAGATCGTTCCATGGCCAGCCGGGAGCCATATCGTGGCTGGCAAATACGGAGGTATCAATCACCAGGTTGCCTTTGATGTGCGTGATACCCTGCTGCTTCAGCGCGGCGACCATATTGCGCAGATTCTGCCTGCTCAGCGTAGGATCGCCGCCAAAGCGGGCCACCAGATCGCCGTTCAGCGTGCCGTCGGTAATAGCACCGCGTGTCTCAAGCGTGGTCTGAAAGCGGAAGTCGGGTCCCAGCTCCAGAAGTGCCGCCAGCGCCGTGATCACTTTCATGGTGCTGGCCGGTAAAGCCATCTGTTTTCCGTGGTAGTCAATAATAGGGGTTGATGCGCCCACTTTCTGTACCATCAGCGCCAGGTTCGCGCCGTCAGGTAAATACTGCATGTATTCTTCAACGGGGGCCGCTTGTGCCTGCAGCATTACCGCGCAGGTTAATCCGGTAACAAGTCGTGAAAATCGCATAATCTCGCGGTAACTGACGGATGGGGCGTCAATACTACGTCCCCGGGCAGGGCAAAGTAAACGATGACCCACAGGGAACTCTGGGGTAAAATACGTATCAAAATGCAAAACCGATCCCTGACCCGGAAAGCTTTCCGGGTCAGGGTTCTTTTGCTTTTGAAAAGGGGCCGTGTGCCGCAGAAGCGATTATTCTGCTGTCACCAGTCAGGATGACACCGTTAACCAGGATAGAGACGAGGAGCCAAAATGAATCAGATTCCGATGACGTTACAAGGCGCTGAGAAGCTGCGTGAAGAGCTGAACGAACTGAAAACCGTAAAGCGTCCGCGCATCATCGCCTCCATCGCTGAAGCTCGTGAGCATGGCGACCTGAAAGAGAACGCCGAGTACCATGCTGCGCGTGAAGAGCAGGGGTTTTGCGAAGGGCGTATTCAGGAGATTGAAGCTAAACTTTCTAATGCGCAGGTGATCGACATCACATCTATGCCAAAAACCGGTCGCGTCATTTTCGGTGCCACGGTAACTGTGCTGAATGTAGATACCGACGAAGAGTTTACTTACCGCATTGTGGGTGACGATGAAGCAGATTTTAAACAAAATCTGATCTCAGTTAACTCGCCAATGGCGCGTGGTCTGGTGGGCAAAGAGGCCGATGACGTAGCCATTGTGAAAACGCCAGGCGGTGACGTGGAGTATGAAGTGCTGAAGGTTGAATATCTGTAAGCACCCGCTGCTGTTATGCCGGGCACAATGTAAAGAAAGGAAAAAGGCCGCATGGCGGCCTTTTATCGCATGCGTGAGCGTGGCACTTTCTCTGCCCGCTGCGCCGCGCTTAGTATAGAGCTTAACGAGGCAGCGTGATTTTGCGCTCTTTCGCCGGGCGGTACAGCACCAGCACATTGCCGATAACCTGCACATTGCTGGCCTTGGTTTCACGCACAATGGCCTCGACGATCAGCTGCTTGGTTTCGCGATCTTCTGAGGCAATTTTCACCTTAATCAGTTCGTGATGGTCAAGCGCCTGTTCGATTTCGGCGAGCACGCCTTCAGTAAGGCCGTTGCCGCCCAGCATGACCACCGGCTTCAGTGGGTGGGCCAGGCCTTTCAGGTGCTGTTTTTGTTTGGTACTCAGATTCATCGTATTTTTTGCTTACTCAGGGATTGAAAACGGGTCATTCTACCGCCATCTCGGGTATATCGCCAAATCATCGCTACCCATTGCGCGCTGATTTATCGCTACGATGACGATTTAACTGGAAAAATTATGACGGGTAAAAAGCGTTCGGCCAGTTCCAGTCGCTGGCTTCAGGAACACTTTAGCGATAAATATGTGCTTCAGGCACAGAAAAAAGGGCTGCGTTCGCGCGCCTGGTTTAAACTTGATGAAATTCAGCAGGGTGACAAGCTGTTTAAACCCGGTATGACCGTGGTGGACTTAGGCGCGGCACCCGGCGGCTGGTCACAATATGTGGTACAGCAGATTGGCAATAGCGGGCGGGTGATTGCCTGCGATCTGCTGCCGATGGATCCGATTGTCGGCGTGGATTTTATGCAGGGTGACTTCCGTGACGAGGCCGTGCTGAAAGCGCTGCTTGAGCGGGTAGGGGACCAGAAAGTTCAGGTGGTGATGTCAGATATGGCACCCAACATGAGCGGTACGCCAGCTGTGGATATTCCTCGTTCAATGTATTTAGTTGAACTGGCGCTGGAAATGTGTCGGGATGTACTGGCTCCCGGCGGCAGTTTTGTTGTGAAAGTGTTTCAGGGAGATGGCTTCGATGAATACCTCCGGGAAATTCGCTCCCTATTTACGAAAGTGAAAATTCGTAAGCCAGACGCTTCGCGGTTACGTTCACGTGAAGTGTATATTGTGGCGACAGGGCGCAAACTGTAGGCCCGAATACCGGCGTCAAAGCAAGCTGAATAGTGCGTTTATCCCGGCCTGATTCTGAGTTTCAGGGTAAACCAGCAAATTCATCCATGCTGCGATTCCAGGTATGAAGGATATATAGTACCCTACGCTGTCTGTTAACACCGTTGTAATATGAGGTTAATCCCTTGAGTGACATGGCGAAAAACCTGATTCTCTGGTTAGTCATCGCGGTCGTGCTGATGTCAGTATTCCAGAGCTTTGGGCCCAGCGAGTCGAATGGCCGTAGGGTTGATTATTCAACCTTCCTGTCGGAAGTGAACCAGGATCAGGTCCGCGAGGCACGTATTAACGGGCGTGAAATTAACGTAACCAAAAAAGACAGTAATAAATATACCACCTACATTCCTGTCAACGATCCCAAGTTACTCGATAACCTGCTGACCAAAAACGTCAAAGTAGTGGGTGAACCACCTGAAGAGCCAAGCCTGCTGGCTTCTATCTTCATTTCCTGGTTCCCGATGCTGCTGCTGATTGGCGTATGGATCTTCTTTATGCGTCAGATGCAGGGCGGCGGCGGTAAGGGCGCGATGTCCTTCGGCAAAAGCAAAGCCCGCATGCTGACGGAAGACCAGATCAAGACCACCTTTGCCGACGTCGCTGGCTGTGATGAAGCGAAAGAAGAGGTAGGTGAGCTGGTAGAGTATCTGCGTGAACCAAGCCGTTTCCAGAAGCTGGGCGGTAAAATCCCGAAAGGCGTCCTGATGGTGGGCCCGCCGGGTACAGGTAAAACGCTGCTGGCTAAAGCTATCGCCGGCGAAGCGAAAGTGCCTTTCTTCACTATTTCCGGTTCCGATTTCGTAGAAATGTTTGTCGGCGTGGGCGCATCCCGCGTGCGTGACATGTTCGAACAGGCGAAAAAAGCTGCGCCGTGCATCATCTTTATCGATGAGATCGATGCGGTAGGACGTCAGCGTGGTGCCGGTTTAGGCGGTGGTCACGATGAGCGTGAGCAGACGCTGAACCAGATGCTGGTTGAGATGGATGGTTTTGAAGGCAATGAAGGCATTATTGTTATCGCCGCAACCAACCGTCCGGATGTACTCGACCCTGCGCTGCTGCGTCCGGGCCGTTTTGACCGTCAGGTTGTCGTTGGCCTGCCGGACGTGCGCGGTCGTGAACAGATCCTGAAAGTGCATATGCGCCGTGTGCCGCTGGCAACCGACATCGATGCGGCTATTATCGCACGCGGTACACCGGGCTTCTCGGGAGCTGACCTGGCAAACCTGGTCAACGAAGCCGCACTCTTTGCCGCTCGTGGCAACAAGCGCGTAGTGTCGATGGTCGAGTTCGAAAAAGCCAAAGACAAAATCATGATGGGTGCAGAACGCCGCTCCATGGTGATGACGGAAGCGCAGAAAGAGTCAACCGCTTACCATGAAGCCGGGCATGCGATTATCGGCCGTCTGGTGCCAGAACACGATCCGGTACATAAAGTTACGATCATTCCGCGCGGCCGTGCGCTGGGCGTGACGTTCTTCCTGCCGGAAGGTGATGCTATCAGCGCCAGCCGTCAGAAACTGGAAAGTCAGATCTCCACGCTCTATGGCGGTCGTCTGGCTGAAGAGATCATCTACGGCGCAGAACATGTCTCTACCGGTGCATCTAACGACATCAAAGTGGCGACCAATCTGGCTCGTAACATGGTGACGCAGTGGGGCTTCTCAGAGAAGCTTGGCCCGCTGCTCTATGCGGAAGAAGAGGGTGAAGTGTTCCTTGGCCGTTCCGTAGCGAAAGCCAAGCATATGTCAGATGAGACTGCGCGCATCATCGATCAGGAAGTTAAACACCTGATCGACAGCAACTATCAGCGTGCACGTCGTATTCTGGGCGAGAACATGGATATTCTTCATGCGATGAAAGATGCGCTGATGAAGTATGAAACCATTGATGCTCCGCAGATTGATGACCTGATGGCGCGCCGCGATGTGCGACCGCCAGCTGGCTGGGAAGATCCCGGCAGCAACAACTCTGACAGCAACGGTACGCCAAAGGCGCCACGTCCGGTTGATGAACCGCGTACGCCGAATCCGGGTAATACCATGTCTGAGCAGTTCAATAAATAAGAGGCCATCACCTCAGCAAAAACCCCGGCCAGTCCGGGGTTTTTACATTTAACGTTTGACCACTTCAGGACCATACCTGCCATGAAACTCCACGCGCGTGATTCCTTTCTCGATCTCTCCTTCCCCCATGTAATGGGTATTCTGAACGTAACGCCCGACTCCTTTTCTGACGGCGGCGCGCATAACTCTCTGGTAAATGCGCTGACGCATACTAATGAGATGGTAAATGCCGGCGCGACAATCATCGATGTCGGCGGCGAGTCGACCCGGCCCGGAGCGGACGAGGTCAGCGTTGAGGAGGAGCTGGAGCGGGTTATCCCGGTCGTGGAGGCCATTGCACAGCGGTTTGAAGTCTGGATCTCAGTAGATACCTCAAAGCCTGACGTCATCCGTGAAGCAGCG
Organism: Pantoea sp. Acro-807; assembly: GCF_011752675.1. Taxonomy (NCBI): domain Bacteria; kingdom Pseudomonadati; phylum Pseudomonadota; class Gammaproteobacteria; order Enterobacterales; family Erwiniaceae; genus Pantoea; species Pantoea sp. Acro-807. The sequence goes on from NZ_VWXE01000005.1 coordinate 189,873, forward strand.
AGAGCGGGTGCTCACATCATCAATGATATTCGCTCGCTTTCAGAGCCTGGCGCGCTCGGTGCGGCGGCAGAGAGCGGTTTACCGGTTTGTCTGATGCATATGCAGGGTGAACCCCGTACCATGCAGCAGACACCTTCGTATAACAATGTGGTCAGCGAAGTGGACGCTTACTTCGCTGCGCAAATTGCGCGCTGTGAGGCGGCGGGCATCAAAAAAGCGCAACTGCTGCTCGACCCGGGCTTTGGTTTCGGTAAGAATCTCAGCCATAACTATGAGCTGCTGGCCCACCTGAGCCATTTTCACCATTACGGCTTACCGCTGCTGGTGGGAATGTCGCGTAAATCGATGATTGGTCAGCTGCTTAATGTCGGCCCGGCACAGCGTCTTACCGGCAGCCTGAGCTGCGCAGTCATTGCTGCGATGCAGGGCGCCCAGATTATTCGCGTGCATGATGTGAAAGAGACAGTTGAAGCGATGCGCATCGTGGAAGCGACCCAGAGAGCAAAAGGATAACAGGCATGAGTGAGCGTAAATATTTTGGTACAGATGGCATCCGCGGCAAAGTAGGCGAAGCGCCGATCACGCCCGATTTTGTACTGAAGCTGGGTTTTGCCGCAGGCAAAGTGCTGGCGCGTTCAGGTTCAAGAAAAGTACTGATTGGCAAAGACACGCGCATTTCTGGCTATATGCTGGAGTCGGCGCTCGAAGCGGGGCTGGCAGCAGCAGGCCTCTCGGCAGCTTTTACCGGACCGATGCCAACCCCGGCAATCGCCTACCTGACGCGAACGTTTCGTGCGGAAGCGGGGATCGTGATCTCCGCCTCTCACAATCCGTTTGATGATAACGGCATTAAATTTTTCTCAGCCGAAGGCACCAAGCTGCCGGATGATGTGGAAGAAGCGATTGAGCGCGAGCTGGAAAAACCGCTGACCTGCGTGGAATCTGCTGAACTGGGGCGTGCCAGCCGTATCGTGGATGCCGCCGGTCGCTATATTGAATTCTGTAAAGGCACTTTCCCCGGCGAGCTGAGTCTCAACGGTCTGAAAATTGTGGTCGATTGCGCGAATGGTGCCACCTATCACATCGCCCCTAACGTGCTGCGTGAGCTGGGTGCGCAGGTCATCGCGATTGGCGTGCAGCCGGACGGCATGAACATCAACAAGGAGTGCGGAGCGACTGACCTGCGTCAGCTGCAGCAGCGCGTCCTGGAAGAGCAGGCTAACCTTGGTCTCGCCTATGACGGAGATGGCGATCGCATCATGATGGTGGATCATCTGGGACAGAAAGTGGATGGCGACCAGATTCTCTATATCATTGCGCGCGAAGCGCTGCGTCAGGGGCAGCTGCGCGGTGGCGTGGTCGGGACGCTGATGAGTAACATGGGGCTGGAGCTGGCCCTGAAACAGCTGGGCATCCCGTTCACCCGTGCCAAAGTGGGCGACCGCTACGTACTGGAAAAAATGCAGGAGAAAGGCTGGCGCATGGGGGCTGAGAACTCCGGACACGTTATTCTGCTGGATAAAATCAGCACCGGCGATGGAATTGTAGCAAGTTTGCAAGTGCTTACTGCCATAGTGCGTAACCACATGAGTCTGCACGATCTGTGCAGCGGTATGAAAATGCTGCCGCAAATCCTGGTTAACGTGCGCTTTACCGGCAGCCACGATCCGCTGGAGAGCGAAAGCGTGAAAGCTGCGGCTGCCGAAGCAGAGCAGGCGCTGGCAGGGCGCGGGCGGGTACTGCTGCGTAAATCAGGCACGGAGCCGCTGATCCGCGTGATGGTGGAAGGCGAAGATGAAGCGCAGGTCACTGCGCTGGCGCATAATATTGCCGCAGCGGTAAAAGCAGTTTAGTCCCGGCCAGTCGGCAGGCGGGACGCCTTTTCGCCTGGTAAATCATCATGCTGGCGCTTTTTTCTGCAATTGAATTTTATGACTAAAATTGCACTTGCAGAGCCAGGCGCCTTTGGTTAGTATTCACACCCGCTTCTGATGGGTAATGACGAGACTACCCGTCTGTATTGGTTGAAGCTTTAACTGTGCGGTTACGCGCAAGGAAACAGGTTGATTATGTACGAAGCTCTGTTAGTTGTTTTCCTTATTGTGGCGATTGGCCTGGTTGGTCTGATCATGCTGCAGCAAGGCAAAGGCGCTGATATGGGAGCCTCATTCGGTGCAGGCGCTTCCGGTACGCTGTTTGGTTCAAACGGGTCAGGTAACTTTATGACACGTATGACCGCGATACTGGCTTCGCTGTTCTTCATTATCAGTCTGATTCTGGGTAACCTGAACAGCAATAAGACTTCCAAAGGAAGCGAGTGGGAAAACCTCACTGCGCCAGCTCAGTCTGAACAGCAGACTCAGCCAGCTAAACCGGCAACCCCGGGCAATGATATCCCGCAGTAAGCAGTAAATCGTCAACGCTTAAGCGACTATACTATCGTCGCAGTCAGTGCAGTACCGAGGTGGTGAAATTGGTAGACACGCTACCTTGAGGTGGTAGTGCTCGAAAGGGCTTACGGGTTCAAGTCCCGTCCTCGGTACCAATTCTCAGTAAAACTTGCTATTTTCGCAAGATCGGCGTAATATTCGCCACGTTTTCGGACGCGGGGTGGAGCAGCCTGGTAGCTCGTCGGGCTCATAACCCGAAGGTCGTCGGTTCAAATCCGGCCCCCGCAACCACTTTCCCTTAGAGTTCTTTTTCAAATATACTGTATGCATCGACGGACGCACTATCAGTGAGTTTTTGAAAAAAATTCTTCTGGATTGTGCGCCGAAGCCGCACTGCGGCATACAGGGTCCAGTCATAAAAAGCCCCGATTTTTCGGGGTTTTTTGTTATCAGGAAATCGTAACACTGGGCTTTAGGCCCTTTTTTTATGTCTTGGGGGTGGGCTTGTCCACATTAGAGCAAAAATTGACAGAGTTGATCTCTGCTCCGGTAGAAGCGCTTGGCTACGAACTGGTCGGTATTGAATTCGTTCGTGGTCGCACATCAACCTTGCGCATCTATATTGATAGCGAAGAGGGTATCAATGTTGATGATTGCGCCGATGTTAGCCACCAGGTGAGCGCTGTGATGGATGTGGAAGATCCAATTACGGTGGCTTACAACCTTGAAGTTTCCTCGCCGGGTCTCGATCGTCCACTTTTCACCGCAGAACACTATGCGCGCTTTGCGGGTGAGGAAGTCAGCCTGGTCCTGCGGATGGCGGTACAGAACCGTCGCAAATGGCAGGGCATCATCAAGTCGGTGGAAGGCGAGATGATCACTGTGACCGTCGAGGGTAACGATGAAGTGTTCGCACTGAGCAATATTCAGAAAGCGAACCTGGTCCCCCACTTTTAAAAGTCCGGATTGAGGCTAACCAGGATGAATAAAGAAATCTTAGCTGTAGTAGAAGCCGTTTCTAATGAAAAAGCTCTGCCGCGTGAGAAAATCTTCGAAGCGCTGGAGAGCGCTTTGGCCACTGCGACCAAAAAGAAGTATGAGCAGGAAATCGACGTGCGCGTCAGTATCGATCGTCGCAGCGGCGATTTCGACACGTTCCGTCGTTGGGTAATCGTTGATGAAGTTACTCAGCCTACGCGTGAAATCACGCTGGACGCGGCTCGCTTCGAAGATGAAGCGCTCAATCTGGGCGATTACGTTGAAGATCAGATTGAATCTGTCACCTTTGACCGTATCACTACACAGACTGCGAAGCAGGTTATCGTTCAGAAAGTACGTGAAGCTGAGCGCGCAATGGTTGTGGACCAGTTCCGCGAGCAGCAAGGCGACATCATCACCGGTCAGGTGAAGAAAGTGAATCGCGACAACATCACGCTGGACCTGGGCAGCAACGCCGAGGCGGTGATCGTACGTGAAGATATGCTGCCACGTGAGAACTTCCGTCCGGGCGACCGTATTCGCGGCGTGCTGTATGCCGTGCGTCCTGAAGCGCGTGGTGCTCAGCTGTTTGTTACCCGTTCCAAACCTGAAATGCTGATCGAACTGTTCCGCATTGAGGTGCCGGAAATTGGTGAAGAAGTTATCGAAATTAAAGCGGCTGCCCGCGATCCGGGTTCCCGCGCTAAAATTGCGGTAAAAACCAACGACAAACGTATCGATCCGGTAGGTGCCTGCGTCGGTATGCGCGGCGCACGCGTGCAGGCTGTTTCCAGTGAACTGGGCGGCGAGCGTATCGATATCGTGCTGTGGGATGATAATCCGGCACAGTTTGTAATTAACGCCATGGCGCCTGCCGATGTGGCGTCAATCGTGGTGGATGAAGATAATCACACCATGGATATCGCTGTTGAGGCCGGTAATCTGGCTCAGGCGATCGGCCGTAATGGCCAAAACGTGCGTCTGGCTTCCCAGCTGAGCGGCTGGGAGCTGAACGTGATGACCGTCGACGATCTGCAGGCTAAGCATCAGGCTGAAGCCCACGCAGCAATCGATATGTTCACGAAACATCTCGACATCGACGAAGAGTTCGCCATCATACTGGTGGAAGAGGGCTTCTCTTCGCTGGAAGAACTGGCCTATGTGCCAATGAACGAGCTGCTGGAAATTGACGGCCTCGACGAAGAGACCATTGAAGCCCTGCGTGAACGAGCCAAAAATGCGTTAACCACCCTGGCATTAGCGAAAGAAGAAAGCCTTGGTAATCAGGAGCCCGCTGAGGACTTGCTGAATCTTGAAGGCCTGGATCGTGCGCTGGCCTATCGCCTGGCGTCAAAAGGCGTTTGCACGCTGGAAGATCTCGCTGAGCAAGGTGTTGACGATCTGACAGATATTGAAGGGCTGGATGATGAGAAGGCCGGTGCGCTGATTATGGCTGCACGTAATATCTGCTGGTTCGGCGATGACGCGTAATAACAGGAAGGAACAGCATGACAGATGTAACCGTAAAATCGCTGGCCGCCGAAATTCAGACTCCGGTCGATCGCCTGGTACAGCAATTTGCTGATGCGGGGATCCCTAAGTCTGAAAACGACGCGGTGTCCCAGCAAGAGAAAGAGACCTTACTGTCCCACCTGAACCGTGAGCACGGTCAAACCAGTTCAGGTAAACTGACGTTGCAGCGCAAAACGCGCAGCACCTTGAATATTCCGGGCACCGGGGGTAAAAGTAAATCGGTGCAAATTGAAGTTCGCAAAAAGCGCACATATGTGAAGGGTGATGCAGAGGCTGAGCAGCAGGCTCAGGCAGAAGCGGAAGCTGAGGCACAGCGCGTAGCGGAAGAGCAGGCGCGTCGCGAGGCGGAAGAACAAGCCCGTCGCGAGGCTGAATTAAAAGCGCAACGTGAAGCCGAAGATAAAGCCAGGCGCGAAGCCGCTGACAAGGCTAAGCGTGAAGCAGCGGAAAAAGATAAAGTGACAAACCAACCTACCGATGAAGTGACCAAGGCTGCGCAGTCTGATAAAGCCCGTCGCGAAGCTGAAGCGGCTGAACTGAAGCGTAAAGCTGAAGAAGAAGCCCGTCGTAAGCTCGAAGAGAGCGCACGCCGCGTAGCGGAAGAAGCACGCCGCCTGGCAGAAGAGAAAGGCGCTGAGTGGGACAAACCTGAGGAAGAAGATAAAGGTGACTATCACGTCACAACTTCAACTCATGCCCGTCAGGCAGAAGACGAAAACGATCGTCAGGTTGAAGCGGGTCGTGCACGTGCACGCACCACGGCTAAAGCCACGCGTCCTGCCAAAAAAGGCAACAAGCACTCCGAAGCTAAAACCGATCGTGAAGAAGCGCGTGCGCAGGTTCGCGGTGGTAAAGGCGGTAAGCATCGCAAACCTAGCGCACTGCAGCAGGGCTTTAACAAGCCAGCGCAGGCCGTTAACCGCGACGTGATTATCGGCGAAACCATCACCGTAGCTGAACTGGCGAACAAGATGGCAGTGAAAGGTTCACTGGTCATCAAAGCGATGATGAAGATGGGCGCGATGGCGACTATCAACCAGGTTATCGACCAGGAAACTGCACAGCTGGTCGCGGAAGAGATGGGTCATAAAGTGATCCTGCGCCGCGAGAACGAGCTGGAAGAAGCGGTAATGGACGATCGTGATACTGATGCAGCGCAGGAGAGCCGTGCGCCGGTCGTGACCATCATGGGTCACGTTGACCACGGTAAAACCTCCCTGCTGGATTACATCCGCTCAACCAAAGTCGCCTCTGGCGAAGCGGGTGGTATTACCCAGCACATCGGTGCCTATCACGTTGAAACCGAAAACGGCATGGTCACCTTCCTGGATACCCCGGGACACGCCGCGTTTACCGCTATGCGTGCTCGCGGTGCGCAGGCAACGGATATCGTTATCCTGGTCGTTGCTGCGGATGATGGCGTGATGCCACAGACCGTCGAAGCGATTCAACACGCAAAAGCGGCCGGCGTACCGGTTGTGGTTGCAGTGAACAAGTGCGACAAACCAGAAGCCGATCCGGACCGCGTGAAGAACGAGCTGACTCAGTACGGCATCATTCCGGAAGAGTGGGGCGGCGAAAACATGTTCGTCAACGTTTCTGCGAAAGCGGGTACCGGTATCGACGATCTGCTGAACGCCATTCTGCTGCAGGCGGAAGTGCTTGAGCTGACCGCTATTCGTGAAGGTATGGCAAGCGGTGTGGTTATCGAATCCTTCCTGGATAAAGGTCGTGGTCCGGTCGCTACCGTGCTGGTACGTGAAGGTACGCTAAACAAAGGCGATATCGTACTGTGTGGCTTCGAGTATGGCCGCGTACGTGCGATGCGTGACGAACTGGGACGCGAAGTACAGGAAGCAGGCCCATCGATTCCGGTTGAGATCCTGGGTCTCTCTGGCGTACCGGCAGCGGGTGATGAAGCGACTGTGGTCCGTGACGAGAAGAAAGCGCGTGAAGTTGCTCTCTATCGTCAGGGTAAATTCCGCGAAGTGAAACTGGCGCGTCAGCAGAAGTCGAAGCTGGAAAACATGTTTGCGAACATGACTGAAGGCGAAGTCTCAGAGCTGAACATCGTTCTGAAGTCTGACGTACAGGGCTCGGTAGAAGCGATCTCCGATTCGCTGCTGAAACTCTCCACCGACGAAGTGAAGGTGAAGATTATCGGTTCTGGCGTGGGCGGTATCACCGAAACCGACGCTACGCTGGCGGCCGCTTCCAATGCGATCATCCTCGGCTTTAACGTCCGTGCTGACGCTTCTGCGCGTCGCGTGATTGATGCTGAAAACGTCGACCTGCGTTACTACTCCGTCATCTATAATCTGATTGACGAAGTAAAAGCTGCGATGAGCGGTATGCTGGCGCCGGAATTCAAACAGCAGATCATCGGTCTGGCCGAAGTACGTGATGTGTTTAAATCACCGAAATTTGGCGCGATCGCGGGCTGTATGGTTACCGAAGGCAACATCAAGCGTCACAACCCAATTCGTGTCCTGCGCGACAACGTGGTTATCTATGAAGGCGAGCTGGAATCCCTGCGTCGCTTCAAAGATGACGTCAACGAAGTGCGTAACGGCATGGAGTGTGGTATCGGTGTGAAGAACTACAACGACGTTCGCGTTGGCGATATGATCGAAGTGTTCGAAATCATTGAAATTAAACGCACCATCGCATAATTCACTTATCGATGTACTGCAATTTGGGAGGCCACTGGCCTCCCGAATTATTTGGGAGATATCATTATGGCGAAAGAATTTGGTCGCCCGCAGCGGGTTTCTCAGGAGCTGCAAAAAGAGATCGCGATTATTCTGCAGCGCGAAATCAAAGATCCGCGTCTGGGTATGATGGTGACGGTCTCTGGCGTTGAAGTGTCGCGCGATCTGGCCTATGCCAAAGTATTTGTGACCTTCCTGAACGATCAGGATGAGGAAGCGGTAAAAAATGGTCTGAAAGCGCTGAAAGAGGCGTCAGGCTACATCCGCATTCTGCTGGGCAAAGCGATGCGTCTGCGCATTGTGCCGGAGCTGACCTTCTTCTATGACAACTCACTGATTGAAGGGATGCGCATGTCAAATCTGGTCTCTAACGTGATCAGAAACGATGCAGAACGGCGCGGTGAAACCCCGGCGGAAGATGACAAGGAGGACTGATGAGTCGTCCTCGTCGTCGCGGCCGCGACGTACACGGTGTCTTCCTGCTGGATAAGCATCAGGGCGCGTCGTCCAATGATGTGCTGCAAAAAGTTAAGCGCCTGTTTAATGCTAACAAAGCGGGTCATACCGGTGCGCTGGATCCCCTTGCCACCGGTATGCTGCCGGTTTGTCTGGGCGAGGCCACCAAGTTTTCGCAGTATCTGCTCGACTCTGATAAGCGTTATCGCGTTATCGCCCGGCTGGGCGAACGTACCGATACTTCAGACGCAGATGGCAACATTGTGGAAACCCGCCCGGTGACCTTCAGCCAGCCTGAGCTGGATGCGGCGCTGGAGAGTTTTCGCGGTGATACGATGCAGGTGCCGACTATGTTCTCGGCGCTGAAATATCAGGGTCGCAAGCTCTATGAGTATGCGCGCGAAGGCGTTACCGTGCCGCGTGAAGCCCGACCCATCACCGTATTTGAGCTGCAGTTTATTCGCCATGAAGGTGATGAGCTGGAGCTGGAGATCCACGTCTCCAAAGGCACCTATATTCGTACTATCATCGACGATCTGGGTGAGAAGCTGGGCTGTGGCGCGCATGTCATTATGCTGCGTCGTCTGCAGGTCGCACGCTACCCGATTGCACGAATGATGACGCTGGAGCAGCTGCAGGCGGTGGCAGCAGAAGCCACCGCGGCTGAAACGCCTGACTACAGCGCGCTCGATGCGCTGCTGCTGCCAATGGACAGCCCGGCGGAAGATTTTCCGGTGGTCAATCTGCCCGTTACGGTTGCCGCCAGCTTTAAGCAGGGTATGCCGGTCCAGGCTGCGGATACGCCGGCAGCAGGTCTGGTAAGGGTCACGGAAGGTGAGGCACAAAAATTCATCGGCATGGCTGAAATCGCCGCCGATGGACGGGTAGCGCCACGCCGGCTGGTGGTGGAGTTTCCTGGCTGACCGTGCTGCTCATCTTTGCTGCAACAGCGCATTTGCGTTGCCTGCGGGCGCAGAGTAGAATAGCGCGGCTTTAAAAGCGGGCTGCTGAATTAGAGATCGGCACCCATACATTCATTTTTTTACTGGAGTTTATTATGTCTCTAAGCGTAGAAGCTAAAGCAGAGATCGTTGCTAAATATGGTCGTGGCGCTAACGACAGCGGTTCAACTGAAGTTCAGGTTGCTCTGCTGACTGCTCAGATTAACCACCTGCAGGGTCACTTCTCTGAGCACAAGAAAGACCACCACAGCCGTCGCGGTCTGCTGCGCATGGTATCCCAGCGTCGTAAGCTGCTGGACTATCTGAAGCGTAAAGACGTTGCTCGCTACACCAGCCTGATCGAGAGCCTGGGTCTGCGTCGCTAAGTCTGAAGAATCTGATCAGGGATGTAGCGCATGCACTATGCAAAAAAACGCATCTGACGATCAGATTTGTGCGAGTTTCGCGAAAAGGGGGCCTTTAAGGCCCCTTTTTTCGAGCAATCCGCAGCAATCCAGACCAAACTCATGTATTGTTGCTGAGTGTGATCTTTGTTTGCAGAGGTTCGCGCGGCTAATGAGAGGCTTTGCCGCAGGGGCGGTTGAGGGTTGTCATTAGTCGCGAGGATGCGACAAAGATCGGTTATCACTGGCGAGCCGCAATGGCTCTGCCCTGAATTTAAGGATGTTAATTTTGCTGAATCCGATCGTACGCAAATTCCAATATGGTCAGCATACCGTCACGCTGGAAACCGGCATGATGGCACGTCAGGCTACCGCGGCTGTTATGGTAAGCATGGATGACACAGCGGTATTTGTAACCGTTGTTGGCCAGAAGAAAGCGAAACCAGGCCAGGACTTTTTCCCGCTGACCGTTAACTATCAGGAGCGTACCTATGCTGCTGGTCGTATCCCGGGCAGCTTCTTCCGTCGCGAAGGCCGTCCAAGCGAAGGCGAAACCCTGATTGCGCGTCTGATTGACCGCCCGGTGCGTCCGCTGTTCCCGGAAGGCTTCGTTAACGAAGTGCAGGTTATCGCTACTGTCGTTTCTGTTAACCCTCAGGTTAACCCGGACATCGTGGCAATGATTGGCGCCTCTGCTGCGCTGTCACTGTCAGGTATTCCGTTCAACGGTCCAATCGGTTCTGCTCGCGTTGGTTACATCAACGACCAGTATGTCCTGAACCCGACCGCAGATGAGATCAAACAGTCACGTCTGGACTTGGTGGTTGCGGGTACCCAGAACGCGGTACTGATGGTTGAATCTGAAGCCGATATCCTGACTGAAGAGCAGATGCTCGGCGCCGTGGTATTTGGCCACGACCAGCAGCAGGTTGTTATCGAAAACATCAACGCGCTGGTTGCCGAAGCGGGCAAACCGCGCTGGGACTGGAAGCCAGAAGCGACTAACGATGCACTGATTGCACGTGTTGCCGCGCTGGCGGAAGCGCGCATCGCTGATGCTTACCGCATCACCGATAAGCAGGAGCGTTACGCACAGGTTGGCGTGATCAAAGATGAGACGATCGCTGCGCTGCTGGCTGAAGATGCTGCGCTGGATGATGCAGAAATCGGCGATATCGTGCATAGCCTCGAAAAGAATGTGGTTCGTACCCGCATCCTGAGCGGCGAACCGCGTATCGACGGTCGCGAAAAAGATATGATCCGCGGTCTGGACGTTCGTACCGGCGTACTGCCGCGTACGCACGGCTCTGCGCTGTTCACCCGTGGTGAAACGCAGGCGCTGGTTGCTGCTACGCTGGGTACCGCACGCGATGCGCAGAACCTGGATGAGCTGATGGGCGAGCGTACCGACAGCTTCCTGTTCCACTACAACTTCCCTCCATACTCAGTGGGCGAAACCGGCATGGTTGGCTCACCGAAGCGTCGTGAAATTGGTCACGGTCGTCTGGCGAAGCGTGGCGTACTGGCAGTTATGCCTAAGCAGGAAGAGTTCCCGTACACCGTACGCGTTGTATCAGAAATCACTGAATCAAACGGTTCTTCTTCTATGGCTTCCGTTTGCGGTGCTTCACTGGCACTGATGGACGCAGGCGTACCGATCAAAGCAGCCGTTGCCGGTATTGCTATGGGTCTGGTGAAGGAAGATGAGAAGTTTGTCGTGCTGTCTGACATCCTGGGTGATGAAGATCATCTCGGCGATATGGACTTCAAAGTAGCGGGTAGCCGTGAAGGTATTACCGCGCTGCAGATGGACATTAAAATCGAAGGCATCACCCGCGAAATCATGCAGGTTGCGCTGAACCAGGCTAAGGGTGCGCGTCTGCATATCCTGAGCGTCATGGAGCAGGCTATCAGCACGCCGCGTCAGGAGATCTCTGAATTCGCACCGCGTATTTACACCATTAAGATCAGCTCTGACAAGATCAAAGATGTGATTGGTAAAGGCGGCTCGGTAATCCGTGCGCTGACCGAAGAGACCGGTACTACCATTGAAATCGAAGATGACGGCACCGTAAAAATCGCTGCGACCGACGGTCAGAAAGCGAAAGAAGCGATTCGTCGTATCGAAGAGATCACCGCTGAGATTGAAGTGGGCCGCATCTACTCCGGCAAAGTTACCCGTATCGTTGATTTCGGTGCGTTCGTGGCTATCGGTGGCGGTAAAGAAGGTCTGGTTCATATTTCTCAGATTGCCGACAAGCGCGTAGAGAAAGTGACCGACTACCTGCAGATGGGTCAGGAAGTACCGGTTAAGGTGATGGAAGTTGACCGTCAGGGCCGCGTACGTCTGAGCATCAAAGAGGCAACTGAGCAGAAGCCGGCAGAAGCCGCTGCTGCTGTGGACGCTTCTGACGCTGAATAAGCGTGTCCTGATTAGCCCCTTTCTGCCCGGCAGAAAGGGGTGTTTGTATACTCTGGTAGCGTCAATTCACGGTCGCTGTGCCGATAAGTTGACACCGCCAGGGTATCATCGCGAGGGCGGGAACCCTTGTGCATAGCAGGCGGATGACAGGATGGTTATCCCAATGTTTGTATCGGGAGTGGGAAATGAAGCCTTTTTTGCGCTGGTGTATTGTTGCGACAGCTATTTCGCTGGCAGGATGCAGCAACTCCAATTGGCGTAAGAACGAAGTTCTGGCAGTACCTTTGCAGCCCACACTGCAGCAAGAGGTCATTCTGGCGCGAATGGAACAAATTCTTGCCAGTCGGGCCCTGACCGACGATGAACGCGCACAGCTGTTATATGAGCGCGGAGTGTTGTATGATAGTTTGGGTCTGAGGGCACTGGCGCGGAACGATTTCTCGCAAGCGCTGTCTATAAGACCAGATATGCCAGAAGTGTTTAACTATCTTGGTATATACTTAACGCAGGCTGGCAACTTTGATGCCGCCTACGAAGCGTTTGATTCTGTACTTGAGCTTGATCCAACTTACAATTATGCGCATTTAAACCGCGGTATCGCTCTCTACTACGGTGGTCGATACAGGTTAGCGCAAGATGATCTGCTGGCGTTTTATCAAGACGATCCTAACGATCCGTTCCGCAGCCTCTGGCTCTATCTCACTGAAAGCGAGATAGACAAAGACCAGGCTAAAGTAGCGCTGAAACAGCGTTATGACAAAGCGGCTAAGGACCAATGGGGATGGAATATTGTCGAGTTCTACCTGGGCGACATCAGTGAAAAAACATTGATGGAACGTCTCAAGGCGGACGCAACGGATAACACCTCGCTCGCTGAACATCTCAGTGAAACCAACTTCTATTTAGGTAAGTACTACCTAAGTCTGGGGGAGAAGGACGACGCGAAAGCGTTGTTCAAACTGGCGGTGTCTAACAACGTTAACAACTTTGTTGAACACCGATACGCATTGTTGGAACTGGCGCAACTCGGCCAGACACAAGACGATTTATCAGAATCTGACCAGCAATAGCTGACGAACTTTTATTGCCTGTTGTACCTGTAAAGTCATCACCTCCAGAGGTGAGGGCTTTTCTGTTCGTCAAAACTTCTAATTTGAGCCGGTTCACACTTTTTGATGAAAATGACTGAAAATTTTCACGACGAGTTATGTAGACTGGCCGCCGCAATCTAAGAGGCACGTGTACTACATGACTGATATTCAAACCACTTTTGCTGATCTGGGCCTGAACGCCGACATCCTCGAATCTCTGAACGGTATGGGCTACGTTAAGCCTTCCCCAATCCAGGCTGAGTGTATTCCTCACCTGCTGGCGGGCCGCGATGTTCTGGGTATGGCGCAGACCGGTAGTGGTAAAACCGCGGCGTTCTCACTGCCGCTGTTAAACAACGTTGATCCTTCTGTCCGCGCACCACAGATTCTGGTGCTGGCACCGACCCGCGAACTGGCGGTGCAGGTGGCTGAAGCGATGACAGAATTCTCTAAACATATGCGTAACGTCAACGTCGTGGCCCTGTATGGCGGCCAGCGTTATGACGTACAGCTGCGCGCCCTGCGTCAGGGACCACAGATCGTTGTGGGTACCCCGGGCCGCCTGCTGGACCACCTGAAGCGTGGTACTCTGGACCTCTCTAACCTGCGTGGTCTGGTTCTGGACGAAGCTGATGAAATGCTGCGTATGGGCTTCATCGAAGACGTTGAAACCATCATGGCGCAGATCCCGGAAGGTCATCAGACCGCACTGTTCTCTGCAACTATGCCAGAAGCGATTCGTCGTATTACCAAACGCTTCATGAAAGATCCACAGGAAGTGCGTATCCAGTCAAGCGTGACCACGCGTCCGGATATTTCACAGTCTTACTGGACCGCTTACGGCCGTAAAACTGAAGCGCTGGTGCGTTTCCTGGAAGCAGAAGACTTTGATGCAGCCATCATTTTCGTGCGTACCAAAAACGCAACGCTGGAAGTGGCTGAAGCCTTAGAGCGCAGCGGCTACAACAGTGCCGCGCTGAACGGCGACATGAACCAGGCACTGCGTGAGCAGACGCTGGAGCGCCTGAAAGATGGCCGTCTTGATATCCTGATTGCAACCGACGTTGCGGCGCGCGGTCTGGACGTTGAGCGTATCAGCCTGGTTGTTAACTACGATATCCCGATGGATGCGGAGTCTTATGTTCACCGTATCGGCCGTACCGGTCGTGCGGGCCGCGCTGGCCGTGCGCTGCTGTTCGTTGAGAACCGCGAGCGTCGTCTGCTGCGTAACATTGAACGCACCATGAAGCTGACTATTCCGGAAGTAGAACTGCCAAACGCAGAGCTGCTGGGTGAGCGTCGTCTGGCCAAATTTGCAGCAAAAGTACAGCAGCAGCTGGAAAGCAGCGATCTGGATCAGTATCGCGCGCTGCTGAGCAAAATGCAGCCGGAAGAAGAGCTGGATATCGAAACGCTGGCGGCTGCCCTGCTGAAAATGGCTCAGGGTGAACGTCCACTGATCGTACCGGCTGACGCGCCGCGTCCGCAGCGTCGTGAGTTCCGCGATCGTGATGACCGCGCTGACCGTCCGCGTCGTGACCGCGACAGCCGTGGTGAGAGCCGTGATGGCGATCGTCCACGTCGTGAGCGTCGTGACGTTGGCGACATGCAGCTTTACCGCATTGAAGTGGGTCGCGATGACGGCGTTGAAGTTCGCCACATTGTGGGTGCTATCGCTAACGAAGGCGATATCAGCAGCCGCTACATTGGTAACATCAAGCTGTTTGGCACGCACTCCACCATCGAACTGCCAAAAGGCATGCCGGGTGAAGTTCTGCAGCACTTCACGCGCACGCGTATTCTGAACAAGCCGATGAATATGCAGCTGCTGGGTGATGCACAGCCGCACGAGCGTACTGAGCGCCGCAGTGGCGGTCGTGACTTCGGTGGCGAGCGTCGCAGCAGCGCACCGCGTGGCGACAGTGCACCACGTGGTGAAGGCGCACCGCGTCGCTTCTCCGAGCGTCGTGAAGGTGGCCGCGAAGGCGGACGCTTTAGCCGCGAAGCGGGCCGTGGCCCACGTCGCGACGAAGGCACCTCACGTCGTCGTGATGCATAATCGCTAAACGTTAAGCAATAAAAAGGGACGCCATGCGGCGTCCCTTTTTTTATCTCTTTTACTCAACCTGCTACAGCGTGCCGGCAGCTTCCATCGCCAGCGCAAATGAGCGCAGCCGCGCTTTGGGATCGAAGATCTGACCGTTGACCATGATCTCATCCGCCTGCGTTTCGCGCTGCAACGCTGCCAGACCGTGACGCACCTTTTCGCTATCGCCCACAATCGACATGCTCAGCGCCTGCTGCACGCCATACTGCTCTGACGGCGACCAGAGGCTATCCATATTTTCCACCGGCGCAGGCAGCGGGCCCGGCTTGCCGCGGCGCAGGTTGATAAACTGCTGCTGCATGGAGGTAAACAGGAAGCGCGCGTCGCGCTCACTCTCTGCCGCCACAATATTCACACAGACCATAGCGTATGGCTTAGCCAGGCGCGCCGAAGGCTGGAACTTCTCACGGTACAGATGCAGCGCCTGCAGCAGCAGATCCGGGGCGAAGTGCGAGGCAAAGGCAAACGGCAGCCCGAGCTTCGCCGCCAGCTGAGCGCTGTAAAGGCTTGAGCCGAGCAGCCACACCGGAATTTTCAGGCCGAGGCCCGGCACTGGCTGTACCGGATGATGCTCGCCTTCTTCAGCATCAAACCAGCGCAGCAGCTCAGCGACATCTTCCGGGAAGCTGTCGGCCTGGGCGCTGGAGAGATGACGGCGCAGCGCCATCATCGTGCGCTGATCGGAACCCGGTGCACGGCCCAGCCCGAGATCGATGCGACCAGGGTAGAGCGACTCCAGGGTACCGAACTGCTCGGCAATCACCAGCGGCGCATGGTTAGGCAGCATAATCCCGCCGGATCCAAGCCGCAGGGTTTCGGTATTTGCCGCGAGATACCCGATCAGCACCGAGGTCGCCGCGCTGGCAATACCGGTCATGTTGTGATGCTCAGCGAGCCAGTAGCGGTGGAAACCCAGCGCTTCCGCCTGACGCGCCAGCGCCAGTGAATGGTGAAAGGCGTCGCGCGCAGACGCGCCTTGCGGAATAGGAGCCAGATCCAGCACGGACAGGCGAACAGGTTTTTTCTCAGACATGAGTACTCCAGCAAATGATGGCGCAGGCGTTGAACAGCCTGCTGCCATAAGTATTACGCAACATTACCCATATTAAAACTGCTATTAAGGGCAGGGATGTAGCCGGATTGTGCCTTTATTAACCATTTTTCCGGAAGGTATACCCCTGCCGCTGCGCTATTTTCCTGACGCGTAATAGCAGGCTTGTTGATCTCAGCAGGGAGGACTGCGCGACAGAGATGGCATAATTGATAACCTGTTATAAATACGCAGAGCCACACCGTTCGTAACCGTACGCCGCCGGTTAGGGGAAAAAGCCTGCTGAATAGGCGTATATTGCGGGCAAAGCGGGTACGGAGATGGAAAAAACTCTTTTGCAACAACTCTTAAACGCGCAATTTCGTCATGTTTTCGCTGAAGGTGAGTTAGACTTTCTGCAAGGGCGCGGCCTGGGCGATCGGATTGCTGCGAGTCAGTTTTGCCGCATCGCCACGCTGCAGGAGGCGTCTGACCGTTTCACGCGATGCCGAAGCAGATGCCGGGTTTCGCGGCGAAGCCAACGACTTGCTGCTGGTAGCTGCTCAGGCTAAGGCAGAAGGGAACAGAAGGCGCAGGCTTATGCGTCACGCACGGGGATGCCATGTTAATTCGTACTGAGATTGGCGTTGATGCTGCCGGCATCGACAGCCTGTTAAAACGCAGTTTTGCGACCCCAGCTGAAGCTGAACGGGTACAGCAGCTGCGCGAAGATGGATTGCTCACGCTGGGCGTGGTGGCAACCGATGATGAGGGTCAGGTGCTGGGCTATGCTGCTTTCAGTCCGGTAACGCTGCAGGGTGAAGATCGTAACTGGGTGGCGCTGGCTCCACTGGCCGTTGACAGTTCGGTACGCGGGCAGGGCCTGGCAAAGCAGCTGGTTTATGAGGGGCTCGATTCACTGAATGAATTCAGCTACAGCGCGGTCGTGGTGCTGGGCGATCCCGCATTTTACCAGCCGCTGGGCTTTGAGCCGGCGGCCCATCATGGGCTGCACTGCCGCTGGCCCGACAGCGAGGCGACATTCCAGATTTACAAGCTGGCAGACGATGCGTTCAGCGGCGCAGAAGGGTTAGTGGTATTTGCTGCGCCTTTTAACCACGCTGAGTAAACCAGGTGGTCAGACACGCCGGCTGTTGCGCTATCAGCAGCAGTTTGTGGGTACGGGCGAGTTGTTTGACCTGATACTCCAGTCGTGAAGCCGCAGCGCGGTCACCGGCAGGGCAGTGAAACATCAGCGTAAGCGGCCCTTTACCGCGCAGCGAGCGGGCGCCGCGTCCCTGCTGATGCTGCAGCAGCCGGCGCGCCACATCGGTGGTAATTCCGGTATAGATCATCCCGGCAGCGGTTTGCAGCATATAAAGCTGCCAGTTCTGTTCCATTTCTCAGACCTCAAAACAAAGCACCAGCAGTGTAACGTGCCGCCGCGTTCACGGCTATGTGCAGGGAGCGACCTTTGTCCGATCTGTCTCATTTACTGCGCTACCTGAAGAAACAGCATGTGCTTTCGCTTTGCGCCAGCGCATCGGAAGAGCTGTGGTGCGCTAATTGCTACTATCTGTTTGATGAAGCACAGATGGCATTCTGGCTGATGAGCGACACCGCCACGCGTCACGGTGCCATGATGCTGCATAACCCGCAGGTCGCAGGCACCATTAATGGCCAGCCGAAAAGTGTTCAGCTGCTTAAAGGCGTCCAGTATCGCGGACATATCCGGCTAAGCGAGGATGCGCAGGCGTTAAGCGCCTATCAGCGCCGTTTTCCGGTCGCAAAAAAAGTCACCGCGCCTCTCTGGCAGCTCACGATAGATGAGCTGAAGATGACGGATAACACACTGGGTTTTGGCAAGAAAATCAGCTGGCAGCGTATCGCATCATAAATAAACCAGGGGCGCATAAATGCACCCCCTACAGGTCGTGCAATCACAGGGGCGGCATTCATGCCGCCCTGGGGCGGGTATATCGCAAAAACCAGGGGCGCATGAATGCGCCCCCTACAGGTCGTATAATTGTAGGGGCGGCATTCATGCCGCCCTGGGGCGGGTATATCGCAAAAACCAGGGGCGCATGAATGCGCCCCCTACAGGTCGTATAATTGTAGGGGCGGCATTCATGCCGCCCTGGGTCAGATATATCATGCCGCCCTGGATACTACGGGCGGCCGGGATATTATGATGCGCTCAGGATGCGCAGCGATTCGCGGTTAAATGCCGGCAGATCTTCCGGGGTGCGGCTGGTGACCAGCTTGTCATCATCCACGACCACTTCTTTGTCGTAAAAATCGGCACCCGCGTTACGCAAATCGATCGCAATCGCTTTCACACAGGTCATCTTGCGGCCGCGCACGCCGTTGGCGCTGATCAGCAGCTGTGGACCGTGACAAATAGCGAAAATCGGTTTGCCGCTGGCAACAAACTCTTTGGTGAAATTGACAAAGCGATCGTCACCGCGCAGCGCGTCGGGGGAGTGGCCGCCCGGCAGCAGCAGTGCATCAAATTCTGCTGCACTGACGTGATCGATATCTTTATCAATCTTCACTTCCGCTTTGCCCTGTTTACCTTTCACCGTTTTTCCTGCCTGCATCTCAATGGTGACCACTTCATGGCCCGCTTGGGTGTAAGCATCCGCTGGTGAGGTAAATTCAGAATCCTCAAAATCATCGGTGATCAGAACCGCTATTTTCTTGCCCATCTTCTCTTCTCCATGTGGTTAACGAACCCAGGGTTCGTTGCATGAGTGACCTGACAAGTCTGGACGCTAATCACTGAAACGCAAGCCCGGCGGCGCAATGTCTTCCGCAGGCGGCGGCTGGCGCAACCACCAGATCTTTTGATTACGACTGCCGCGCCACTGCAGCCGTGCATCCTTTTCAGCCTCAACAAAGCGGCCATCAATCAGCACATCGATAGCGTCGAGTATCACCCGCTGAGCGGCAGAAAGCTCAGCCAGCTCATAGCCGGTCCAGAGCCAGATATCTTTACCGGGGCAGTCGCGCCGCACGCGCCGCACCAGCCGGCGAATATGCGGTACGTTGTGCGGATGCAGCGGATCGCCCCCGCTGAGCGATAAGCCCTGACGCGGCACGCGGGTATCGTTGAGATCGGCAATCAGCTGTTCTTCCATCTGCAGCGTAAAGGGTGTGCCCATGTCGGTGCGCCAGGTGCGCGGGTTATAGCAGCCCCGGCACCGATGCTCGCAGCCCGCGACAAACAGCGTGCAGCGCGTGCCCGGCCCGTTCACCACGTCAATGTCATAATAGCCATGAATACGCATCATTTCGGCAGGCCGCCACTCATGTGCTTCACGCGTCGCTGCACCTCCTGCTGTTTACCGGCATTGAAGGGGCGGGCGTCCGGGCTGCCAAGATAGCCGCAGACGCGGCGCGTCACGGAGACCCGGGCAGGGTCGCGATTGCCACAGGCGGGACAGGTAAAGCCTTTGCTGGTGCAGCTGAACTCGCCGCTGAAGCCGCAGGCGTAGCACTCATCGATCGGTGTATTGGTGCCGTAGTAGGGCACGCGGTGATAGCTGTAGTCCCAGACATCTTCCAGCGCTTTCAGGTTGTGCTGCAGGCTGGGATATTCGCCGTAACAGATAAAGCCGCCGCTGCTGATGGCCGGATAGGGCGCTTCAAAATCGATTTTGTCGTACGGATTCACCTTCTTCTCTACATCAAGGTGGAAGCTGTTGGTGTAGTAGCCTTTATCGGTCACGCCCGGAACCACACCAAATTCCGCTGCATCGAGGCGACAGAAGCGATCGCACAGGTTTTCGCTCGGCGTGCTGTAGAGGCTAAAGCCGTAGCCGCTCTCCGCTTTCCACGCGCTGGCCGCTGCGCGCAGGCGGGAAACAATCGCCACGCCTTTTGCCTGCAGCGTGGGCGAATCGTAAGGGTGCTGCGCATTACCGCTCAGCGCATTCAGCGTCTCATGCAGGCCAATAAAGCCAAGCGAAACCGACGCGCGTCCGTTGCGGAACAGAACGCCAATCTCTTCATCAGCCTGCAGCCGTATGCCGCACGCTCCCTCCATGTAAAGAATCGGCGCCACGCGCGCTTTGGTGCGTTCAAGACGCGCGATACGCGTCATCAGGGCCTGCTTTGTCAGCGCCAGCCGCTTATCGAGCAGTTGCCAGAAGCGGTCATCATTGCCCTGTGCCTCCAGCGCAATGCGCGGCAGATTGATCGTTACCACGCCGAGGTTGCAGCGCCCGTCATGAACCGGCTCTCCCTGCACGTCATAGCGGTCGAGAAAGCTGCGGCAGCCCATCGGCGTTTTAAATGAGCCGGTCACCGCCACAACCTGGTCATAATTGAGGATGTCGGGATACATGCGTTTAGCGGCGCAGCGCAGCGCCAGCTGTTTGATATCGTAATTAATGTCGCCCGGTCGACGGTTAATCCCCTCGCGGATGGCAAAAACCAGCTTGGGAAATACCGCCGTTTTATGGTTTTTACCCAGCCCGGCGATACGGTTGTGCAGAATCGCCCGCTGGATCATGCGTGCTGCTTCGCAGGTGCCAAGCCCGAAGCCAAAGGTCACAAACGGGGTCTGGCCGTTGGCGGTGTGCAGCGTATTGACTTCATATTCCAGCGACTGAAACGCGTCAAAGCACTCTTTTTCAGTGCGTTCCCGGGCATACTCCTCCGCGCGGGCGATCTGCCACGCCGCCGCGACCTGCCGATGCTTCGCCATGCTTAATTCCACAAACGGCGCCAGCACTTCATCAATGCGGTTAAGCGTCGTGCCGCCATAAATATGGCTGGCGACCTGCGCGATGATCTGCGCGGTAACGGCGGTGGCGGTGGCGATCGATTTCGGCGGCTCGATCTCCGCATTGCCCATTTTGAAGCCCCGGGTCAGCATGCCGCGCAGGTCGACCAGCATGCAGTTGAACATCGGGAAAAAGGGGGCGTAATCGAGATCGTGATAGTGGATCTCGCCGCGATCGTGCGCCTCGGCCACCGCGCGCGGCAGCAGATGCTGCTGCGCATAATGTTTTGCCACGATGCCCGCCAGCAGGTCGCGCTGGGTCGGGATGACATTACTGTCTTTGTTCGCATTCTCATGCAGCAGCGCGGTGTCGGTCTGCTCCACCAGCCCCCTGATGGCGTGATGCAGCCGGCTGCGCTGCTCGCGCGCCCGGTCCCGGTCGTGGCGATACTCAATCCACGCGCGCGCCACCGCCGGTTTACCGGCATGCATCAGCGCCTCTTCAGCCGCCAGCTGGATCTCATGGATATCGACTTCCGCGCGCGCGGCCAGCTGCTGACCAATCTGCTCAGCCAGCGCCCGGCACCAGGCAGGATCGCACTGCGCCACTGCCTCTGCCGCCGCCGCAATGGCCTGTTCAATACGCTGTATATCAAAGGGGACTCTGCAGCCGTCGCGTTTTATAACCGTCGTCACCATTCACCACTCCTGAGCTATATATAGATATTTCAGGTAGTGTAATGACTATATGTTGTGTCCGGGGCGGGATTAATTGCGTATGGCTTGATATGCCGCAAGGAAGTGGTGAGTCCCCCCTCCCGGCCGGGAGAGGGGCAGGGGATCAGCGACGTACGGCGATCGCTTCAATCTCAATTTTGACATCTTTAGGCAGGCGGGCGACCTCGACACAGGAGCGCGCCGGGAAGCTGGCCTGATGCTCAGTAAAAAACGCCTCGTAAGTGGCGTTAACCGTGGCAAAGTCGTTGAGGTCTTTGACAAAGACCGTGGTTTTGACAATGTCGCCAACCTGCAGACCGGCTGCTTCAACAATCGCTTTGACATTCTCCAGCGACTGGCGCGCCTGGGCTGCCACATCATCGGCGACCGCGCCGGTTGCCGGATCGACCGGGATCTGTCCGGAGGTGATAATCATGCTGCCGAGATCTACGCCCTGCACATAGGGACCGATAGCGGCGGGAGCCTGTTCCGTACTGATTTCGCGAGACATCGTTTCTCCTCAGAAGTGCGCGGCCAGCGGGGCGCTCGCCGCGTAAGCAAGGGTTCCCATTATAGGGAGCGGTCAGATGATTACCAGTGACCCAGCACCACATGGCGGGCAAACGACTTCTCGCAATATTTACACTGCAGGTGGATATCATCTTCACGCTGCTTTACCGCAAAGCTGGAGAAAACCGGCTCGCTGCGGCTGATACAGTTGCTGTTCGGGCAGGTCAGCACCTGCTCAATGCGCGCCGGCAGCGTTGGGGTAATTTTGGCCACCACCTCATACTCTTCGATACGGTTTACCGTAGCGTGCGGCGCATAAAACGCCAGCTGATTGATCTGATCTTCAGTAAGAAAAGTGTTCTCGATTTTGATCAGATCCTTACGTCCCATCTCGCCGGAAGGAAGGTTAAGGCCGATGGTAATACGCTGCTCGGTTTCCGTCAGGCGGAACAGCGACAGCAACGTAAATCCCGTCTGGGCCGGAATATGATCGATTACCGTGCCGCGTTTAATCGCTTCTACCTGCAGTTTATTATCCTGGGTCATGATCGTCGGCTCCTTAGTCTGTCAGTTCGCTATTCAGTACCAGCGCCAGAAGCGCCTGGCGGGCAAAAATGCCGTTCCCCGCCTGCTGGAAATACCAGGCATGGGGCGTGCTGTCGACGTCGGTGGCGATCTCATCCACGCGCGGCAGCGGATGCAGCACCTTCATATTGCCGCGCGCGCCGTGCAGATCGGCGGCGCGCAGAATGAACTGTGCCTTAACATTGGCGTACTCTGACGGATCGAGACGCTCTTTCTGCACCCGTGTCATATAAAGAATGTCGAGTTCAGGCAGCACCTCTTCAATGCTGTCGTGCCGCGTCCAGACGATGTTCTGTTCATCCAGCATATCGGTAATATAGGCGGGCATGGCAAGTGCTGACGGGGCGATAAAGTAAAAACGGTTGCCGGTGAATTTTGCCAGCGCCTGCGTAAGCGAGTGCACGGTACGGCCATATTTCAGATCGCCGACCATCGCGACGCTGAGGTTATCAAGCCGCCCCTGCGTTTCACGGATGGTAAAGAGATCGAGCAGGGTTTGCGTCGGATGCTGATTCGCACCATCGCCGGCGTTGAGGATCGGTACGCCGCCGGAAAATTCCGTGGCCAGACGCGCCGCACCCTCCTGCGGATGGCGCATCACGATAGCGTCAACGTAGGTGCCGATGACGGAAATGGTGTCGGCCAGCGTTTCGCCTTTCTTGCCCAGCGAGGTGTTACCGCCGTCGGCGAACCCGACCACCGATGCCCCCAGGCGATGCATCGCCGTCTCAAACGAGAGGCGGGTCCGGGTAGAGGCTTCGAAAAAACAGCTGGCAATCACATTATGCTTCAGCAGCTCAGGCTGCGGCTGCGCCTTAAGCCGGGCAGCGGTATGCAGCACCAGCTCCAGTTCATCGCGATTAAGATCGTTGATGGAAATGATGTGTTTGCGATATAGCGGGTTAGCCATAGCTTTCTCCTCAGTGCTGCCGGATAGCGGACAAAAAAAAGCCCCTTTACAGGGGCTTTATAACGATCGGTGAATAGCGGAAAGAAACAGCGGTGCCGCCTGCGTTCAGGCGGACGGGAGCGGCAAAATGTGGCTGGCGCTGTGGCATATTTCCTCCGGCAAATTGTGGCGCATTATACGCATTCGCGGGCGGGCAGCAAGCGCTAAGTAAACGTTTGCCTGGCGTTAATCAGCGCTGAGCCAGCGTGGCCACCATCACTGCTTTAATGGTGTGCATGCGGTTTTCCGCCTGATCGAATACCACGCTGTGCGCCGACTCAAATACCTCGTCGCTGACTTCCATTCCGGCTTCCAGTCCGTACTGCGCCGCCAGCTGCTGGCCCAGCGTGGTTTTGTCATCGTGAAAAGCGGGCAGGCAGTGCAGAAACTTCACCTGCGGATTACCGGTCAGCGCCAGCATCGCGCTGTTAACCTGATAGGGGCGCAGCAGAGCGATACGCTCTTCCCACACCGATTTCGCCTCGCCCATAGAGACCCAGACGTCAGTATAGATAAAGTCTGCACCCTGCACGCCTTCGGCGATATTCTCCGTCAGCGTAATTTTGCCGCCGGTTTGCGCCGCCGCTGCCCGGCACGTCTCTACCAGCTCGCTCTCCGGCCAGCACGCTTCAGGCGCTACCAGACGCAAATCGAGCCCCGTCAGCGCGGCGGCCTCCAGCATGCTGTTGCCCATGTTATTGCGCGCGTCGCCCACATACACCAGCGTCATGTCGCTCAGCGCTTTACCCGGCAGCTGCTCCTGCATCGTGAGCAGATCGGCCAGCAGCTGCGTAGGATGAAACTCATCGGTCAGACCGTTCCACACTGGTACACCGGCGTGTTCAGCCAAAGTTTCCACCAGCGCCTGACCATAGCCGCGATACTGAATACCGTCATAGAAGCGTCCCAGCACCCGGGCGGTGTCTTTCATCGACTCTTTATGCCCAATCTGACTGCCGCCCGGCCCGAGATAGGTCACGTTTGCACCCTGATCGTAAGCGGCAACTTCGAAAGAGCATCGGGTACGGGTCGAGTCTTTTTCGAAGATGAGCGCAATATTTTTGCCGGTAAGGTAGCGCGGTTCACTGCCGCTTTTTTTGGCCTGCTTTAATTCAGCGGCCAGCGACAGCAGGCTGGCGATCTCTGCCGGAGTAAAATCCAGCAACCGCAGGAAATGTTTCGAATATAACTGGCTCATGCTTTGCTCCGTAAGCTGCTTAATAATGAATTAAAATTCAATTTAATGGTATGAATATTCATTTTCAACCCCGGCGCAAATAAACTTTCTGTTTTGTGTAGTGGCGCGCGAGGCAGTATGGGAAAATAATTGCATTCACTGCCACCATTTTGAGGACTCACACATGGCATACGAAGCATTGCTGGAAGAACAGCGCGAAGAGACGCGTCTGATCATCGAAGAGCTGCTGGATGACGGAAGCGATCCGGACGCGCTCTACACCATTGAACATCATCTCTCCTGCAACAACTTCGACTCGCTGGAAAAAGCGGCAGTTGATGCGTTTAAGCTGGGCTATGAAGTCACCGAGCCGGAAGAGCTGGAGCTGGAAGATGGCACCACGGTAATGTGTGTGGATATCCTCAGCGAATCTGCCCTGAAACCTGAACTGATCGATGCGCAGGTTGAGCAGCTGGTGAACCTGGTGGGCAAATACAACGTCGATTATGACGGCTGGGGTACCTACTTCGAAGATCCCAACGCGGAAGATGACGAAGACGAAGATGAAGAGATGGACGACGACGGCGAGGATAACGGCGTCCGTCACTGATTGTACCGGGCGGCGCCTGTCGCCCGTTTCACTTACCTGCCTGTAAAGACCACCGATGAATTACGCCCCGCTATTAGCACCCATCCACCAGTTCCTGCACTGTCGCACGCCTGAGGCGTGGATCGCAGAGGCGCGCAAACCGGAAAATCTTACGCTGCTGCTGACCGATCACATGGTATGTGAGCTGAAAGCGGCACAGACCGCCGTATGGCTGATCCGTAAATATGTGGCAGATAAACCGAGCGGTGAGGCGATTCTGGCGTGGCTCGAACCTTATGAGGCGTTTGTCTTTGGCGAAGCGCACAGCAGCGACTTCATCAATGCGCATAAAAATCTGACCAAAAGCGTTATCGTGCGCAACGAACTGCCGTGGGCGGATGAGATGGTGGAGAAGATGGTGCTGCTGATCAAAGAGGAGCTGCACCACTTTTATCAGGTATGGGAGATCATGCAGGCGCGCGGTCTGATTTACCGCAAAATCACCGCCAGCCGCTATGCAAAAGGGCTGCTGCGGGAGGTCACCACCCATGAGCCCGATACGCTGGTGGATAAGCTGATTTGCGGCGCCTATATTGAAGCGCGCTCCTGCGAACGGTTTGCCAGCCTGGCACCGCATCTGGATGCGCAGCTGGAGAAGTTCTATATCTCGCTGCTGCGTTCAGAAGCGCGTCACTATCAGGACTACCTTGCGCTGGCAGCGCAGATCTCACCGCGCGATATTACACCGCGCGTGCAGGCGATCGGCGCAGCGGAAGCGCGCCTGATCGGCGAGCCGGATACGGAGCTGCGCTTTCACAGCGGCGTGCCCGCGTTCTGAGTGCGGGCTTCTACGCCAGCGTTTTAAGCATCCGCACTTCGCAATCGACGTGACCGGTACAGCCCATGGCGCGGTCAATGTGCGTAAATCCCAGCGCTTCATAAAGCGCAATCGCCCGCGTCAGGCTGGCGGTGGTCTCCAGATAGCAGCGGCGGAACCCCTGCGCCTGGGCAAACGCCAGCGCGCGCAGCGCCAGTTCACGCGCCAGGCCGAGCCCGCGCACCTGCGGCAGAAAATACATCTTCTGGAGTTCGCAGATATCGGGCGCGCTGCACGCCAGCGGCGCAATGCCGCCGCCGCCCACGACGCTGCCTTCCAGCTCCACAATCCAGTAGGCGCTCCCTGGGGTACTGTAGAGTTCAAACAGGCTATCAAGCTGGGGATCGGCGACGGTATAGCCTTTATCCGCGGTCAGGCCAAACTCGGCTGACACCGTGCGGATCACCTGTGCAATCGGCTGGTTGTCCGCAGCGCAGATCGGGCGGACCTGCAGATTCAGTGAGGTGAGGGTGCTCATGGCAGAATTCCGGTAATAAAAAAGCCAGGCAGAGCCCGGCTTCGGTTAACGAACAGGTCTTAAGCGCTTACAATGCCGCAATCACGCCCTGCTGTTCAATCAGTTTTGCTTTTGACTGCTCCATCTCCGCCACGCGCTCGCGCTCTTTCGCGACCACCGCTTCCGGAGCGCGCGACACAAAGCCTTCGTTCGCCAGCTTGGTCTGGATCTTCTCAATCTCAACATCCAGCTTCAGCAGCTCTTTTGCCAGACGCTCCAGCTCCGCCTCTTTGTTGACCAGATCGGCCATCGGGATCAGCAGCTCTGCGCCCTCGACGATCTTGGTCACAGAGACCGGGCCTTTGTCGCCCGTCGGCAGGATCGTCAGGCTCGCGAGACGCGCCAGGCGGGAGAGGAAGTTGCGGTTCTCTTCCACGCGACGCTGTGCGTCAGCGGAGCAGTCGCGCAGCAGCACATCCAGCGGCTTGCTCGGCGCGATGTTCATCTCAGCACGGATATTACGTACCGCGACAATCGCCTGTTTCATCCACTCAATGTCTGCCTGCGCTGCGGCATCCTCATTCGCCGCGTCATACTGCGGGAACGGCTGCAGCATAATGGTGTCATGATCGATGTTTTTCAGCACTTTTACGCGCTGCCAGATAGTTTCCGTAATAAACGGAATAATCGGGTGTGCCAGACGCAGCAGGGCTTCCAGCACCGTTACCAGCGTGTTGCGCGTGCCGCGCAGCTCCGCTTCGCTGCCGCTGTTCATCACCGGCTTGGTCAGCTCCAGATACCAGTCGCAGAACTGATTCCAGGTGAAGTCATAGAGAATATTGGCCGCGATATCGAAGCGATAGCTGTCCAGCGCCTCACGGTACGCTTTCACCGTGCGGTTAAACTCGCTCAGGATCCAGCGATCCGCCAGCGACAGCTTCAGTTCGCCACCCTGCTGACCGCAATCCTGATCTTCGGTATTCATCAGCACAAAGCGGCTGGCGTTCCACAGCTTATTACAGAAGTTGCGATAGCCTTCAAGACGCTTCATATCCCAGTTGATATCGCGCCCGGTTGAGGCCAGCGCGGCCAGCGTAAAGCGCAGGGCGTCAGTGCCTGATGGCACGATGCCGTCCGGGAACTGCTTCTCGGTGCGCTTGCGGATTTTTTCCGCCAGCTGCGGCTGCATCATGTTGCCGGTACGTTTCTCCAGCAGCGCTTCCAGCGAAATCCCATCAACCATATCGAGCGGATCGATGACGTTGCCTTTCGACTTCGACATCTTCTGTCCCTCTTCATCGCGGATCAGACCGGTCATATAGACGGTCTTAAACGGCACCTGCGGCTTGCCGTTTTCATCTTTGATAAAGTGCATGGTCAGCATGATCATGCGCGCGATCCAGAAGAAGATAATGTCGAAGCCGCTCACCAGCACGCTGGTGGGGTGGAAGGTGCGCAGCGCTTCGGTGTTCTCTGGCCAGCCAAGGGTAGAGAAGGTCCACAGGCCGGAGGAGAACCAGGTATCCAGCACGTCATCATCCTGACGCAGCGCCACGTCTGCAGCCAGGTTATTTTCCTGACGCACTTCTTCTTCGGTGCGGCCGACATAGACGTTGCCGTCGTTGTCATACCACGCCGGAATACGATGGCCCCACCAGAGCTGGCGTGAAATGCACCAGTCCTGAATATCGCGCATCCAGGAGAAGTACATATTTTCATACTGCTTCGGTACAAACTGGATGTCGCCGTTCTCTACCGCTTCTACCGCGACTTTCGCCAGCGGGGCGGTACGCACGTACCACTGATCGGTCAGCATCGGCTCAATCACCACGCCGCCGCGATCGCCATACGGCACCGTCAGGTCGTGTGGCTTGATCTCATCCAGCAGGCCCGCTTCATCCACGGCAGCGACAATCGCTTTACGCGCGGCAAAGCGCTCCATACCCTGAAACGCCGCCGGAATTTCATCGGAGCAGGCGGTGCTCGCTTCACCGTTGGTGTCAAACACCTCGGCACGGCTGCGGATATCGCCGTCAAAGGTCAGAATGTTGATCATCGGCAACTTGTGACGACGACCCACTTCATAGTCGTTGAAATCGTGCGCCGGAGTGATCTTCACGCAGCCGGTGCCTTTTTCCATATCGGCGTGCTCATCACCCACGATCGGAATGCGACGATCTACCAGCGGCAGGATCAGCTCTTTGCCGATCAGATCTTTATAGCGTGGATCTTCCGGATTGACGGCAACGCCGGTATCGCCCAGCAGGGTTTCCGGACGGGTGGTGGCGACAACCAGATAATCTTTGCCGTCTGCCGTGGTCGCGCCATCCGCCAGCGGATAGCGGATATGCCACATCGAGCCTTTGCTTTCGCGGTTTTCTACTTCCAGATCGGAGATAGCGGTGCGCAGTTTAGGGTCCCAGTTTACCAGGCGTTTGCCACGGTAGATCAGGTTCTCTTTATAAAGGCGCACAAAAACTTCTTTCACCGCATTTGAGAGGCCGTCATCCATGGTGAAGCGCTCGCGCTCCCAGTCCACGGAGTTGCCGAGGCGGCGCATCTGGCGGGTAATAGTGCCGCCTGATTCCGCTTTCCACTCCCAGATTTTATCGATAAAGGCGTCACGACCATAATCCTGGCGCGTTTTCCCCTCTTCGGCGGCGATCTTACGCTCTACAACCATCTGCGTCGCAATACCGGCATGGTCAGTGCCCGCCTGCCACAGGGTATTTTTACCCTGCATGCGCTGGTAGCGGATCATGGTATCCATAATGGTCTGCTGGAAGGCGTGACCCATATGCAAGCTGCCGGTAACGTTCGGCGGCGGGATCATGATGCAAAAGCTTTCCTGGCTGGTGTCGCCATTCGGTTTAAAGTAGCCCTGCTGTTCCCAGTGCTCGTAGAGCGGCTGCTCGATATCTTGCGGGTTATATGTCTTGTCCATTTCTGCTATGTCGTTTGCGGCGGGGGTGGTGGCGCCGTTTTCAGTTGGAAACCAACGCTACGATAGGCTTTATAGCGATCGCGCGCCGGTTGTTTCAGGGATTCTTCATACGGTACGAAGTCTATCACTTCATGGAAAGCGGTGGCAAAATCTGCGAATGCCGGCAGCAGGCTGATCAGCAAATCGCGCGGCGCACTGCTGCGGCGCTGCGGCCAGGCAAGCTCTACCGGCGCACCGTAACGCGGGCCTTCACCCGCCAGATTATGTGGCACAAAGGCGTTAGCCGGGCGCTGCCACAGCGCCTCATCCAGCCGGTTCGCCTGCGCTTCGCTTTCACAGGCGATCAGGATACGTTTGCCTTCACGCCAGCGGGTAGCAGCCAGATCGCACACCAGCGCTTCAATAGCGCTAAGGCCATCACTGGCGCTTTCTGACTCTAAAACATAGAAGGTGGCGTTTTTCATGGCGGGCTAAATTCCATCAGTAACAACAGAGAGCATTGTGCGTCAGCGCGCGGCGTGCGTCCAACATTAAGGCCGATATCAGCAGCAGGAATGTTGTTGATGGCGTCATCACGTCCCGTACGCGCGTCAACCCGGGCGCCATTAATGGCGTCATCACGTTCCGCACGCGCATCAAACCGGGCGCCATGAATGGCGCCCCTACAGGGGAAATGCCGCCACAGGGGGCGCATTTATGCGCCCCTGGTCAAACACCGCGCCATATTGAACGCCATCGCGTCCCGTACGCGCATCGACCCGGGCGCCATGAATGGCGTCATCGCGTCCCGTACGCGCATCGACCCGGGCGCCATGAATGGCGCCCCTACGGGGGAAATGCCGCCACAGGACGCGCAATACCGATTAATCGTCGCCGTTCAGACCCGCACGGTTCAGCAGGAACTGAGAGAGCATCGGTACCGGACGACCGGTAGCGCCTTTGGCTTTACCGGAGCGCCATGCGGTGCCGGCGATATCGAGGTGCGCCCAGTTATATTTGCGTGCAAAACGCGCCAGGAAGCAGGCGGCCGTAATCGCACCGCCCGGACGTCCGCCGATATTCGCCATATCGGCAAAGTTCGACTCCAGCTGCTCCTGATACTCATCGGCCATCGGCAGCCGCCACGCGCGGTCGCCTGACTGTTCAGAAGCGCTGATCAGCTCATGCGCCAGCGGATTGTGATTCGAAAGCAGGCCGCTGACGTGATGACCCAGCGCAATTACGCAGGCACCGGTCAGGGTCGCCACGTCAATCACCACTTCAGGCTCAAAACGTTCAACGTAGGTGAGGGCGTCGCACAGTACCAGACGACCTTCAGCATCGGTATTCAGCACTTCCACCGTCTGGCCTGACATCGTGGTCAGAACATCGCCCGGGCGCATTGCGCGGCCATCCGGCATATTTTCACAGCCCACCAGCACGCCCACGACGTTCAGCGGCAGATTGAGTTCCGCCACCATGCGCATTACGCCATAGACCGAGGCCGCGCCGCACATATCATATTTCATCTCATCCATGCCTTCAGCAGGCTTGATGGAAATGCCGCCGGCGTCAAAGGTCAGCCCTTTACCCACCAGCACGATGGGACGCGCGTCCGGATCGCTGTTACCTTTGTACTCAATAACCGACATCAGCGACTCATTGTGCGAACCGGCGCCGACCGCAAGATAGGCATTCATGCCCAGCTCTTTCATCTGCTGTTCGCCGATAACACGGGTCGTAACGTTTTTGCTGTAAGCGTCCGCCAGCTGGCGTGCCTGCGAAGCGAGATAGGCCGCATTACAGATATTTGGCGGCATGTTGCTGAGATCTTTTGCCGCTTTCACGCCGGCTGCTACGGCAAGGCCATGCTGAATAGCGCGCTCACCGCTGGTGAGTTCGCGACGCGTCGGGACGTTGAACACCAGCTTGCGCAGCGGACGACGCGGCTCAACTTTATTGCTTTTCAGCTGATCAAAGTTGTAGAGCGCCTCTTTCGAAGTTTCGATAGCCTGGCGCACTTTCCAGTAGGTGTTGCGGCCTTTAACATGCAGTTCGGTCAGGAAGCAGACCGCTTCCATGGAGCCGGTGTCATTCAGCGTGTTAATGGTCTTCTGGATCACCTGCTTATACTGACGCTCGTCCAGCTCGCGCTCTTTGCCGCAGCCAATCAGCAGAATACGTTCAGAGAGAATATTCGGCACATGGTGCAGCAGCAGCGTCTGGCCGACTTTGCCCTCCAGTTCGCCGCGGCGCAGCAGCGCACTGATATAGCCGTCGCTGATTTTATCCAGCTGTTCGGCAATGGGCGATAAACGGCGCGGCTCAAAAACGCCTACAACAATGCAGGCGCTCCGCTGTTTTTCCGGGCTGCCGCTTTTTACACTGAACTCCATGCACTCTCCTGAATCTTAAAGACAACGGCCGTAGCTGTCGTTAGAATGTAGCGCGTTCGTCACCCATTATTTGGCGCGACGCCATGACAATTTAACGCCGCTGGTCATAATGAGTGGGGTGACAATATGATATTTTTTCACCACCCTGACGCATTAACAGACCATTTTAGCGACCAATACGGCCATTGATGAAGAAAAATGGCTGATAAGCGTTGAAACTAGCGATTTTCCTGCAAAAAGACAAGTTTTCACAGGCGTACTAAGCGTGATCATTATTAGATATCTGGTTCGGGAAACGCTCAAAAGCCAGCTGGCTATCCTGTTTATCCTGCTGCTAATCTTCTTTTGTCAGAAGTTAGTCAGGATCTTAGGGGCGGCGGTGGATGGCGAAATCCCCACAAATCTGGTTCTGACCTTGTTAGGACTCGGTGTGCCTGAAATGGCGCAACTTATTTTACCCTTAAGTCTGTTTCTGGCGATTTTAATGACGCTGGGCCGGCTATACACCGAAAGTGAAATTACGGTGATGCACGCCTGCGGCCTGGGTAAAGGGTTACTGGTTAAAGCGGCGATGATCCTGATGCTGATGACCTCGCTGGTGGCGGCGGTCAACGTGATCTGGCTCGGCCCCTGGTCATCGCGTTACCAGGATGAGGTTACGCAGAATGCCAAAGCGAACCCGGGCGCTGCTGCGCTGGCCGCAGGCCAGTTCCAGACCTCCAGCGACGGCAATACCGTGCTGTTTGTCGAGGATGTGAAAGGCAACACCTTCGGCAACGTGTTCCTCGCGCAGCTGCGGCCTAAAGGCAACGCGCGTCCGTCGGTGGTGCTGGCGGACAGCGGCCATATGGAGCAGCGCAAGGATGGCTCGCAGGTGGTGACGCTGGATAAAGGCACCCGCTTTGAAGGTACCGCGCTGCTGCGTGATTTCCGCATCACTGACTTTGTGAACTATCAGGCGGTAGTGGGCTATAAAGAAGCGACGCTCGATCCTAACGATGCCGATCAGGCCGATCTGCTTACGCTGATCAACACTAAAACGCCGCAGTTCCAGGCTGAGCTGCACTGGCGTCTGACGCTGGTTTTCTCGGTGCTGATTATGGCGCTGATGGTGGTGCCGCTTAGCGTGGTCAATCCACGTCAGGGCCGCGTATTGTCGATGCTGCCTGCGATGCTGCTCTATCTGATCTTCTTCCTGCTGCAGAGTTCGCTGCGTTCCAATGCGGCCAAAGGGCGCTTCGATCCGGCTATCTGGATGTGGACCGTTAACGTCGCGTATCTGGCACTGGCGGTGGCGCTTAACGCCTGGGATACCGTGCCGATGCGTCGTCTGCGGGCGCGTTTCAGCCGCGGAGGGTCGGTGTGATGTTTAAGGTTCTTGACCGCTATATCGGTAAAACCATTTTTAACACCATCATGATGACGCTGTTCATGCTGGTGTCGCTGTCGGGCATTATCAAGTTTGTCGATCAGCTGCGCAAAACCGGGCAGGGCGCGTATTCCGCGCTGGATGCGGGCTACTACACCCTGCTGAGCGTGCCGAAAGATATCGAGATCTTCTTCCCGATGGCGGCGCTGCTTGGCGCGCTGCTTGGCCTCGGCACGCTGGCTCAGCGCAGCGAGCTGGTGGTGATGCAGGCGTCCGGCTTTACCCGCCTGCAGGTGGCGCTGTCCGTCATGAAAACCGCGATCCCGCTGGTGCTGCTGACCATGGCCGTCGGCGAGTTTGTGGCGCCGCAGGGCGAGCAGATGGCGCGTAATTTCCGCGCGCAGCAGCTTTACGGCGGGTCGCTGGTCTCCACGCAGAACGGCCTCTGGGCGAAGGATGGCAACGACTTTATCTATATCGAACGCATTAAGGGCGATAACGAGATTGATGGGGTCAGCATCTACCGCTTTAACGACGCCCGCCGTCTGCAGAGCGTGCGCTATGCGGCCACCGCGACCTGGGATCAGGCGCGTAAGCGGTGGGAGCTGGCGCAGGTGGATGAGTCAGACCTCACCGATCCAAAACAGATCACCGGTTCGCAGAGCCTGAACGGCGAGTGGAAAACCAACCTGACGCCAGACAAGCTGGGCGTGGTGGCGCTGGATCCGGACGCGCTCTCTATCAGCGGACTGTATAACTACAGTAAATATCTGAAGCAGAGCGGGCAGGAGTCAGGCCGTTATCAGCTCAATATGTGGGGTAAAATCTTCCAGCCGCTTTCGGTAGCGGTCATGATGCTGATGGCGCTCTCCTTTATCTTCGGACCGCTGCGCAGCGTATCGATGGGCGTGCGCGTGGTGACGGGTATCAGCTTCGGCTTCCTGTTCTACGTGCTGGATCAGATTTTTGGTCCGCTGAGCCTGGTCTATGGCCTGCCGCCAATATTAGGGGCAATCCTGCCCAGCGGCGCTTTCTTCGCTATCAGTCTCTATCTGTTGCTGAAACGACGTTAAGCGGGAGAGATCCAGGGGCGCATGAATGCGCCAGGGCCTCATTAATGAGGCCCCTGCAGGGTAACGTAGGGGCGCCATTTATGGCGCCCTCGGTTAATGATGGCGCCCTGGCTCAGCCTCGGCGGGTCAGGGTTGCGTCTGCAGAAGCGCGGGCAACTGGGACAGCAGATAGAGCAGCAGGCCGATGGTGCCGCCGACCAGCGTGCCGTTGATGCGGATAAACTGCAGATCGCGCCCGATGTTCAGCTCAATCTGTTGCGACATATCACGTGCATCCCAGCTTTTTACCGTATCGCTGATATGACGCGTCAGAAAAGCAGCAAACTCCGGGGCCACGCTGCGCGCCGCATCCTCCAGATGCTGATTCATTGAACTGCGTAACGCCTCATCGGCCAGCAGGGTCTCTCCCAGCCACAGCGCCGCCAGCCGTACCCGCTCCTGTACGCGGGAATCGTCGCTGCTGAGATCGCGTTTTAGCCAGGCGCGCAGATCCTGCCACAGCTCACCGATATAGCGATTCAGCGACTCATCCTCTTTCAGCCACTGCTTCACTGACTCCGCGCGCGCTGCCATCTCCGGATCGCTTTTCAGCCGGTCAATCAGCCGCTGCACCGCGCGATTAAAGCCGAGACGCAGCTCATGCCCCTGATCGCGCGCCACTTCGTCGAGAATGGAGTCCACCGCGTTAGCGACCAGCGTGGCGCTGTGTTCACCCAGCCACTCGGTCGGCAGCACTTTAGCTTTAACCGGATGCTCACGCTTCAGCCAGCGCACAATCTGCAGAGCGATAAACTCACGCGTGCCGGGTTTGTGCAGCAGCTGCAGCAGCTGTTCAATCGCCGCATCCAGCAGCGCCTGATGACGGTTATTTTTGGTCAGGCTGTCGAGGATCATCGCACTGGACTGCGTCAGATCGACCTTATCCAGCGCGCGATGCACGGCGCGCCGCATAAACTGCTGAATGCGGGCATCGTCAGTGAGATCGAGAAAACCACGCATGACCTGCAGCAGATGACGCCCTGTGCGATCGGCGTTGCCCGGCGCGTTCAGCCACTGCGCCAGCAGCTGTGCCGGATTGTTGCGGCGGATCAGCGCCAGCAGCGAATCGGTATCGAGAAACTTCTCCTGCACAAAGCGACCAAGATTTTCGCCGATGCGATCTTTGTTACGCGGAATAATCGCCGTATGGCGCGCAATCAGCGGCAGCGGCACGCGGCGAAACAGCGCCACCACCGCAAACCAGTCGGCCAGTGCGCCGACCATAGCCGCTTCAGCGATCGCTTTAACGCCCAGCACCCAGAAATTAGCGGGCAGAAACAGCGTAACGATAAAGGTTGCCGCTGCCGCCAGCAGCAGCGCCAGCGCCAGCTGTTTGCTGCGCTTCAGTTGTTGATATTTATCCATTATCCGATCTTAGCAGAGAGTCCTTAACGGCGGCGCCCGCCGAGCAGGCTGCCCAGCATGCCGCGCACGATCTGGCTGGTGACCTGGCGCGCTGCGCCGCGGGCCACGCTCTGAACCACGCCGTCGCGTTTACCGCCGCGCGGTCCGGTGGTGCCAAACAGAATCTCTTTCAGGCCGCCGAGAATACCGCTCTCAACCTTCACGTCGGCGCCTTTAACGTCCGGCGCCGCTGACTGCTGCGGCGCGGTGGCGATCCCCTGCTGCAGGCGCTCAAACGCCGACTCGCGATCGACCTCATCATCATATTTGCCATAAAGCGGCGAATGGTTGATCAGGTCGTTGCGCTCATCCTGCGTCAGCGGCCCCATGCGTGAGCCGGGGGCGATCACCATAGCGCGTTCCACGATAGATGGACTGCCTTTCTCATCGAGGAAAGAGATCAGCGCCTCACCGGTGCCGAGCGCCTGAAGCGCCGCCACGGCATCGAACGCCGGGTTAGCGCGCAGGGTCTCAGCGGCACTTTTTACCGCTTTCTGATCGCGCGGCGTGAAGGCGCGCAGGGCGTGCTGCACGCGATTGCCAAGCTGGCCCAGTACCTTATCCGGAATATCTGACGGATTCTGCGTGACGAACCAGACGCCCACGCCTTTGGAGCGGATCAGGCGGATGACCTGCTCAATCTTTTCCAGCAGCACGGGCGGTGCATCACTGAACAGCAGATGCGCCTCATCAAAGAAGAAGACCATTTTCGGCTTATCCAGGTCGCCCGCTTCCGGCAGCTGCTCATAGAGTTCCGCCAGCAGCCACAGCAGGCTGGTGGCGTAGAGTTTAGGCAGCTGATAGAGCTTTTCGGCTGCGAGAATATTGATATAGCCGCGGCCCTGCTCGTCGCAGCGCATCCAGTCGCGGATATCGAGCATCGGCTCACCAAAAAAATGCTCCGCTCCCTGCTGCTCCAGCGCCAGCAGGCCGCGCTGAATCGCACCCACTGATGCGCTGCTGATGTTGCCATACTGCGTCTGAAACGCTTTGGCGTTGTCGCCGATATACTGCGTCATCGCGCGCAGATCTTTGAAATCGAGCAGCAGCAGCCCCTGATCGTCTGCAATGCGGAAAATAATCTGCAATACGCCCGACTGCACCTCATTCAGCCCCAGCAGCCGCGCCAGCAGCAGGGGGCCCAGATCGGTGACGGTGGCACGTACCGGGTGGCCCTGCTGACCGAAGATATCCCACAGCATCACCGGGTTGTCATGCGGCTGCCAGTCGCTGACGCCAATCTGTGCCAGCCGCGCCTGCAGCTTCTCAGAGGCGCTGCCGGGAGCGGCAATGCCGCTTAAATCCCCTTTGACGTCAGCCATAAATACCGGCACGCCGGCCTGTGAAAAGGATTCTGCCAGCTTCTGCAGCGTAACGGTTTTGCCGGTACCGGTGGCGCCAGCGATCAGCCCGTGGCGATTGGCCATCGCCGGGAGCAGCGACAGCCGGATATCGTGGGTTTGAGCAATCAGCAGTGGGGTGGTCATAATCTCTCGCTCTTCAGCAATGCGTTATGACACCAAGGATAGCAAGCGCAGCCTGCGGTAGCGCAACTGATTGCGCAGAAAAGGAGAAGCCCCCCGGTCGTGCCGGAGGGCAGAAGAGGCGTTACCCTTTACGGACCGTATCGAAGAAGAGCAGGCTGACGCCGATACCCTGCCGGACGTGGGTCACGTTTTGCCGGATCGCCACCTGCTGCGCACCCTGCAGCGTGACCACAAACGGGGAGTCCTGCTGTACGCGCTGCTGCAGTGCGGTATAAAGCGCCCGGCGTTTTACCACGTCGCTCTCACCCGCCGCCTCCCGCGTCTGCGCGCTGAGCTGCGGAATATCCCAGCCCACCCGCCACGCCAGCGTTTTAGCGCCGCCCGGTACGTTCCAGGCAAAGGCGCTGGCGTTGGTATTGGGATCAACATAATCCGCCCCCCAGTAGATAAAGATCGACTGGAAATCGCGGCCGCGCATTTTACTCCACAGCGCCGACTCCGCTACCGGCTGCAGATCGATATCGATATCTGCTTTAGCAAAACTCGCCTGCAGCGCCTGCGCTACATCAATATAGGGAGGCTGGTTGATGACCGTCAGCGCAATGCGCGTGCCGGGCTGAATGCCGCCCTCCGCCAGAATGGCTTTGGCTTTCGCGACGTCATAGTGAAACGGCGTCTCCTCCAGTGCGCCGTCAAATCCCTGCGGCAGGAAACTCTGATGGATGCGGTATTGACCTTTCAGCAGCTGCTGTGAGATAGCCTGATAATCCACCAGCCAGCGCGCGGCGCGCCACAGCGCCGGGTTAGCCAGTGCCGGCTGCGCGGCGTTTTGGGCATTGAACGCCAGGTAGTAAATCAGGCTGGAAGGAAAGGCTTCAATACGCAGGTGCTTATCCTGTTTCAGCGCGTCGATCTGATCGGGGCCGAGCTGATAGGCGACATCGACATCGCCCTGCTGGATCAGCAGGCGGCGTGCGCCGGCATCCGTTACCCCTTTGAGCAGCACGCGCCGCAGCTGCGGTGCCGGTCTGGCCTGCGGACTGGCGCCAAGCACCACCGCCTGCTGCGGCACATACTGCTGCAGCGTAAAAGCGCCGCTGCCGGCGGAGTGGGTGTGCAGCCAGCCGTTGCCGCTGTCACCGTTGACCGCATGCTGCTGTACCGTTTTGCTGTCAACAATCGACGCCACCGGCGCGGTGAGCAGTCGCAGCGCCAGATCCTGTCCAATTGCGGCCGGCCAGCGGATCTCCAGCTGTGTGTCGCTCAGCACCTGAAACTGGCTGGCGATATTGGCAGGGGTCCAGCCAAACTCCGCCAGAATAAACGCCGGCGCTTTGTTGAGCTCTACCGCGCGCGTCAGAGAGAACACCACATCCTGCGCTGTCACCGCGTTACCGCTGGCAAAGCGCGCGCCGGGCCGCAGGGTAAACCGCAGGCTGTGCGGCGTACTGCCGGGATGCCATTCGCTAGCCAGCAGCGGCGCAAGCTGCTGCGGCGCGTTGCGGTCCGGCTCGGTCAGGGTCTGGTAGAGATTGCGTTGCACGCTGTTGCTGACCGTCTCAAAACTCTCCGCCGGGTCAAAGCTGATGATGCCATCCAGCGGTACTGCCACTACCAGCGTATCCTCTGGCGTGGCGGCATGCAGGGTAAAGGCAGTACTCCAGACCGCTGCCAGTAAAATCAGTAAGCGCATTATTATTATCCTCAGAGGGAGAGACGCTGAATTTAACGCGCGGCGGGCAGAGTCAAAATGCCGGTTTGTTCTGAGCTTTGTCAGAATATAACGTTAATACCGGGTATTAATTATTTTGCCGGTTTTTTATGCATTAAATGGGCAAATAAACCGCAGAGGGATAAAAAGCTGGCTGAGCGGTAATGAAGCTGAATATTTACGCTGTTCGATGCTACAGCGTAAGCGTGATTTATTTTCAACAGTTGCGCCAGGCGATTATTTCTTTAATACAGCGCTTTTAGCGTTATATCAAGATAAAGCGCTAAAAACCCCTGCTTTTAGCGGGTTTAAAC
Source organism: Pantoea sp. Acro-807 (assembly GCF_011752675.1). NCBI lineage: Bacteria > Pseudomonadati > Pseudomonadota > Gammaproteobacteria > Enterobacterales > Erwiniaceae > Pantoea > Pantoea sp. Acro-807. The sequence goes on from NZ_VWXE01000005.1 coordinate 229,242, forward strand.
CACAATTTCAGTTAATAAGTGGCACTATTGCACGCGCATGACACTGCAAAAAAATAACCATCCTTCACTTAAACACATTTTAAATTTAATTTTTACATCCTGAAATATTTGTATCCATAAGATTGCCCGCTTGTTTGCCGATTTATAACGTCATTAACAAAAATATAAATTATCTTTCTTAGCTAGTGAGAATTGTCGCGCCATGCTGTTAGAAAAACCCACCACCAGACGTAAATTTTTACTCGGGGCGCTGCTGGCTTTGCCGGTCAGCGACCTTTTATTAAAAGGCGTTACCGCCGCGCAGGCGGCAGAAATGGCTGCGCCGGAACTCGCCGATTATAAGCCGATCTTTTTCAGCGCCAGTGAATGGCAGTTTATCCTGGCGGCAACCGACCGTCTGATCCCGGCTGGCGGCAGCGGCAAGGCGCCCGGCGCGCTGGAAACCAACGTACCGATTTTTATCGACCAGCAGCTGCACACGCCGGAGTTCGGTGCAGAAATCTATCTGCAGGGGCCGTTTGATGTCCACGCGCCGGCGACCATGGGCTATCAGATCCCGTTTACGCCGCAGCAGATGTACCGCACCGCCATCAAGCTGGTGGAGCAGTGGACGCAGACGACCTATCAGAAAGCCTTCCACGAGCTGAGCACGGAAGAGAAAGATGCCGTGCTGACCCGTATCAACAAGAATGATGGCCTCGATTTTGCGGCGCTGGGCGAGCCGTCGCTGAAAGCCTCACAGTTCTTCAGCCAGCTGCTGGCTGATACCAAACATGGTTATCTTGCCGACCCGATGTATGGCGGCAATAAAGGCATGAAAGCGTGGATCGCTATCGGCTTCCCGGGCGCCCGCGCCAGCTTTACCGAATGGGTGAAGCAGCACAACGTGCCGTATCCGCTCGGGCCGGTCAGCCTGCTGGGCCAGCGCGCCTGAATTTCCCTATTTGGTATGTGAGACAGAATTAACATGGCACAGATTACAAAAAAAGAAGTCGATGTCGTTGTATGCGGCCTCGGCTGGGCCGGCTCGCTGATGAGTATCGAGCTGGCGCTGGCCGGACTTGAGGTGCGCGCGCTGGAGCGCGGCGGCGAGCGCGACTATCCCGACTTCGCCTACCCGAAGCCGGCCGATGAATACGCCTATAACGTACGTAACAAAGTCTTCGCCACGCCGAAAGAGGTGGCGGTGACGGTGCGTTACAATATGGATCAGACTGCACTGCCTACCCGCAAATGGGGCGCCTTTGCGCCCGGCACCGGCGTGGGCGGCGCAGGCATGCACTGGACGGCGGTACTGATCCGTCCGACCCCGACCGATATCAAACTGAAAACCTATGTTGATCAGGCGTATAAGCCGGGCATTCTGCAGGATGATATGCGCGTTATGGACTTCCCGTTCAGCTGGGAAGAGATTGAGCCTTACTTCTATAAGTTTGAGCTGATCTGCGGGCAGTCCGGCACCACCGGCAACCTGCGTGGTCAGATCCTTGAAGGCGGCGATCCGTTTGAAGGGCCGCGCTCAGAGCCTTACCCGCTGCCGGCGCTGGACGACACGCTCAACAACGTGATGTTTAAAGAGGCGGCGAAGAAGCTCGGCTATCATCCGTTCCCGAACCCTTCAGCCTGCGTGTCGCGTGCGTGGAAAAACCCCTACGGCAACCAGATCGCACCGTGCAACTACTGCGGCTACTGCTCAAAATATCCGTGCCTGAACTACTCCAAAGCGTCACCGCAGACGGCGGTGATGGATGCGCTGAAGCGACTGCCGAACTTCTCCTACGAAGTGAACGCTGAAGTGGCTAAAGTCGTGCTGCACGATGATGGCAAAACCGCAAAAGGCGTGATCTACTACGATGCCGACGGCAACGAGGTGTTCCAGCCAGCCAAAATTGTGGTGCTCTCCAGCTTCCAGCTCTACAACGTGCGTCTGATGCTGCTATCCGGTATCGGCAAACCGTATAACCCAATTACCGAAGAGGGTGTGGTAGGGCGCAACTATGCGTTTCTCTCCAACGGCGGCGCCACGCTGTTCTTTAAAGACAAGAACTTCAACTCTTACGCCACCGCCGGCGCGACCGGCCAGATGTTCAATGACATCTCGCCAGGCAACTTCGACGGCCCGGGCCTCGGCTTCCTTGGCGGCGCCAAGATCCACAGCTCGCAGGCGACCGGTACGCCGATGGCCGCTGCGCTGCCGAAAGGCACGCCCGCCTGGGGTATGGGCTACAAAGAGGGTCTGGAGCAGTGGTACAACCATTCGATGAAGATCAGCATCACCACCACCTGCCAGTCCTATCGCGATATCTATCTCGATCTCGATCCGCACTACACCGATCATCGCGGCAACCCGCTGCTGCGTATGACCTTTAACTGGAAAGAGAACGAGCTGAAGCTGCAGCAGCATCTGAAGGGCATCGTGGGCGATATTGCCAAAGAGCTGAACCCGGACAGCATGAGTATGAGCTTCCTGCCGATGGGCGCCGATTTTGACCTCACCAAATATGTCTCAACCCACAACGTGGGCGGTGCGGTGATGGGCGATAACCCGAAAACCTCGGCGCTGAACAAATACCTGCAGAGCTGGGACGTGCATAACGTCTTTGTGCCGGGCGGCAACGCCTTCCCGCAAAACTTCCAGGCGAACCCGACCGATACCATCGGCGCGATCACCCTGATGGCGGCGCAGGCGATCAAAGAGCAGTATCTGAAGAACCCCGGCCCACTGGTACAGGCATAAGCAGATGAAAAAACTAACATTACTGGTAGCGCTGGCGCTGAGCGGCGTGGCGCTGCAGGCGCAGGCGGAAGATGAAGCGGCCCTGATTAAGCAGGGCGAGTATCTGTCGCGGCTGGGCGACTGCATGGCGTGCCACAGCGTCGCGGGCAAAGCAGCCTACGCGGGCGGGCTGGCGATTGAGTCGAACCTGGGCACGATCTACTCCACCAACATCACGCCGGACAAAGCGCACGGTATCGGTAACTACAGCGAACAGCAGTTCTCTGACGCGGTACGTAAAGGGGTGCTGCCGGATGGTTCACGCCTCTATCCGGCCATGCCGTACCCGGACTATGCGAAGATCAGCGATGCTGATATGCACGCGCTCTGGGTCTACTTTATGAAGGGCGTAAAGCCGAGCAGCGAACAGCCGCAGGAGACGAAGCTGAGCTTCCCGTTCAGCCAGCGCTGGGGTATGCGCTTCTGGAACTGGGCGTTTACCTCCGACAACCCGTTTCAGCCGATTGGCGGCGCTTCTGCTGAAGTGAATCGCGGGGCTTATATCGTTGAGAGTCTTGGCCACTGCGGCAGCTGCCATACGCCGCGCGGTCTCGGTATGAATGAGAAATCGCTCGACAGCAGCGACAAAACCTTCCTCGCCGGCGGCAGCCTGAATAACTGGGATGTGCCGTCGCTGCGCGGTATGCCGCACTGGAGCGAGCAGGAGGTGATCGATTACCTGCAGACCGGGCGTAACGATAAAGCTGCCGTGGGCGGTGAGATGAAGTCGGTGATTGAGCACTCCAGCTCCCATATGACCGACGCCGATCTGAAAGCGATTGCTGCTTACCTGAAGTTCCTCGGCGGCAATCCGCCACTGCAGGCCTACAACGTGCAGGCGCAGCAGCAGACCGAAGCGAAACTGACGGCCGCGAAGAACCTGAGCGAAGGCGAGCGTCTCTATCTCGACAACTGCGGCGCCTGCCACTTCGTAACCGGCAAGGGTGCGCCGGGGATCTTCCCCGAGCTGGATCAGGCAACGATCGTGAACGCAGGCGATCCGACGGGGCTGATCCACACGATCCTTGTTGGCGCGCAGCAGCCTTCAACGGCTAAAGCGCCGTCGACGCTGGCGATGCCGGGCTTCGGCCAGCGCCTGAGCGACGAAGAGGTCGCACAGCTCGCCACCTTCGTTCGCCAGGGCTGGAGCAACCGCGCCGCGGCCGTGACCAAAGAGCAGGTCGCCGACGTCCGCAAAACCCTGCATTAACCGTCACCCGGATTCAACCAGGGGCGCATAAATGCGCCCCCTACACCGCCCCCGTAAGGGCGCCATTAATGGCGCCCTGGTTAATGTCCGCACGAAATTCAATGGCGCCCTGGCCAATACCCGCACCAGACTCAATGAAACGTGCGCACCACTTCCAGCACGCCGTTAATCACGAACTGCACGCCCATACAGACCAGCAGAAAACCCATCAGGCGCGAAATCGCTTCAATGCCGCCTTTGCCCACCAGCTTCATAATCGCGCCGGAGCTGCGCAGTGAAATCCATAAAATCAGGGCTACCACCAGAAAGGTCAGCACCGGGGCGACCATCACCACCCAGGCGGGGAAATCGACGCCGGCTTTCACCGTTGAGGCTGAACTGATGATCATCGCAATGGTACCCGGACCGGCGGTGCTCGGCATCGCCAGCGGCACAAAGGCGATATTCACCGTCTCACGCGGATCGTCGCTGGCATCCTGCTCATCTTTTTTATGGCGCGCCTCTACCGAATGGCCGACCGGTTTTGCCGGAAACAGCATGCGAAAGCCGATAAAGGCGACAATCAGCCCGCCCGCCATGCGCAGGCCGGGAATCGAGATACCAAAGGTGTGCAGCACCGCGTTGCCGGCGTACCAGGCGACCATCATGATCAGAAACACATAGACCGACGCCTGCAGCGCCTGACGGTTACGCTCCTGAAAATTCATCTCGCCCGCCAGCCCTAAAAACAGCGCCACGGTCGTCAGAGGGTTGGCCAGCGGCAGGATCACCACCAGCCCGAGGCCTATCGCTTTGAAGAGTTCCAGCATCATGCATCTCCGCAGGGCAGGGCCGCGTGTGCAGCCCTGTGACAGGATGTATTACTCAGTGCTTTGGCGTATCGAGCGCTTCGATCATCTCGGGGAAAAAATCTTCCAGCAGCTCCGGCGTCATCAGTTCGGGGTAGTTAATGAGGTGTTCGCGGATGCGCTCATTGACCTCCGGCAGCAGGCGCTGCGCGGCATCATCAGCGCTGATTTTTTTCTGCTTCATCAGGCGCAGCACGTTATCCGGCAGGCTATCTTCATCCTCCACCTCATCCACGCCTTCCAGCGCGTCGAGCTCATCCAGCAGATCCATCAGCGCTTCGATCTGCGGCGTGCGCGACTCATACTCCGCCGGGCGTTCGCTCTCGAGATAGCGCAGCAGGGCGCGCACCGGCGATCCATCCGGCGTAGCAGGCGGCTCGCTGGCGAACCAGCTCAGCAAATCATGCTGGCTCACCTGATGGACGTGATAGCCGTTATCGGTCAGCTCATCGGCGAGGATATCAGCGGTGTCGTGCTCAATCAGGCAGATATGGGTGCGCTTTGGCGTGTACTGTTCCAGCCACTGATAGATCTCTTCAATGACGCTGTCGTCATACTGAAAGGTCTGGTTGAGGTAGCTGTCATCCTGCTCATGTACGCAGAGTCGAATCAGATCGGGATCGAAGTAAATCGCTATGTTGATGCCTTTCATGCGCGCTGTCCTGTTTGCTGCAAAATCTCACTATAGCGTCAGGGCGCACAGAAAAACATGGGGAGGCCAGCAGCATACGCATCTGGCCATAAAAAATCTCATTCATCAGCACGATAAGGCCGGGACAGCGGCCCGGCACACGGCGCTGATTACATGCCGATATATTTTTTGCCCTGCTTCAGCACGACATCACACGCTTTGGTTTTAAGCTTCTCACCCATTGGCGAGTTGCTCAGGCTCTGCAAATTAAGCTGCTGGCCGTTACCGGTATTGAGCAGGCCCGCGATACCCTGCTGATAATCAGTTTTCTGCTCCTGCGCCGCCGGCGTGCTCAGGCCGAGTTTGCTCAGCACCTGCTCTTTCACCGACTTCACGTTGTTATCCACCACGTTATGCTGAACGCAGTACTCCATCACGCCCGCCGCGTTAGTCATATTGCTGGCGCTCACCGCTTTATCGCCGCCGTTCAGCAGGCCGGTCAGCGTGGAGAGCGACAGCCCGCCGCTCTGCGCACCATTGCTGCTGGTGGTATTACTGTTTTGCTGCTGCGAGAGCTGCGAAGCGGCGCTGCTCAGCTGATCCTGCCAGCTCGCCGCCGACGCGCTGCCCGCAACCAGTGCTGCCGCCATACCCCATGCCCAAACGCCGCGTTGCATTGATTTACTCATGTATAACCTCATGGTTCCGTCTTTCAGACGCCGATAATGCAGGATATGAGGAGGAAGATCTCAGAAAGTTCCGGAGAAGGGGGCAGGGCCATGCAGATTGAGAGTGTTCTGGTTTCAGATGAGATGATGACGCTGTTTTTTTCAACGCTCAGCGCACACCCTGTTCAATAGCGGTTGCACACCCCACGGGTAACGGTATAATCGCCAGCGTTTTCCGTATCCTTATCCATGCCGGAGTGGCGAAATCGGTAGACGCAGTTGATTCAAAATCAACCGTAGAAATACGTGCCGGTTCGAGTCCGGCCTTCGGCACCAAGTACTCTTCCAAGACCATCCGAGAAAGTCCAGTTATCCCTTTAAAATCAAGGTTTATAGCCATTTTTACGTCCTAAGCCGTCCGAGGTGGTCCGTTGAAATCCGGATGCTATTGGGGGCATCTTAACTTCGATTAGAAATGTGCCCCCAAATGAAGCTCAACGCCAGACAGGTAGAGACCGCAAAGCCAAAAGACAAAACCTATAAAATGGCCGATGGCGGTGGTTTGTATCTCGAGGTTTCGGCCAAGGGTTCTAAATACTGGCGCATGAAATACAGACGCCCCTCTGACAAAAAAGAGGATCGCCTCGCTTTTGGTGTTTGGCCTACAGTGACGCTTGCTCAGGCAAAAGCAAAGCGTGACGAGGCTAAAAAGCTCTTAGCGCAGTGCATTGACCCAAAAGCCGAACAGAAGGAAGCTCAGGCTGAAAATTCGGGGGCATATACTTTTGAAGCCATCGCCCGTGAATGGCATGCCAGTAATAAGCGCTGGAGTGAAGACCATCGATCGCGCGTTTTACGCTATCTTGTGCTTTATATCTTCCCTCATATCGGTTCGTCCGACATTCGCCAGCTCAAAACCAGTCACCTATTAGCCCCTATTAAAAAGGTTGATGCCAGTGGCAAGCATGACGTTGCGCAGCGTCTTCAGCAGCGTGTCACGGCTATTATGCGTTATGCCGTACAGAATGATTACATCGACTCAAATCCGGCAAATGATATGGCTGGTGCGTTATCGACAACCAAAGCGCGACACTATCCAGCGTTACCCCATCTAGCCGCTTCCCTGAATTTCTTGCTCGTCTCGCTGCATATCGTGGCCGTGTAATGACACGGATCGCGGTCGAGCTTTACTTACTCACTTTTGTGCGTTCCAGTGAGTTGCGTTTCGCTCGCTGGGATGAGTTCGACTTCTGTAAATCTCTTTGGCGTATACCGGCAAAGCGAGAAGAAATTAAAGGTGTCCGTTACTCGTATCGTGGTATGAAAATGAAAGAGGAACATATAGTTCCTCTTAGTCGGCAGGCGATGGCTTTGTTAGAGCAGCTTAAGCAGATTAGTGGTGATAAAGAGCTGCTGTTTCCAGGGGATCACGACGCTGCCAAAGTTATGAGTGAGAACACAGTAAATAGCGCCTTGCGTGCGATGGGGTATGACACGAAAACCGAGGTCTGTGGGCATGGATTTAGGACGATGGCGCGTGGCGCGCTTGGTGAATCAGGCTTATGGAGCGATGACGCGATAGAACGACAGTTGAGTCATACAGAGCGTAACAATGTGCGTGCAGCATATATTCATACCTCTGAGCATTTAGACGAACGTAGATTAATGGTTCAATGGTGGGCTGATTTTCTTGATGCCAATCGAAATAACTCTGTTACACCTTATGAATTTGCTAAATTCACGGCAAAATAATGTAACTGACACATTATATATTAACTAATTTGTTAATTGTGTAAGAGAATTATATAATAATAAATTGAAATACTATTTTAAAATGCGGGAAAACCTCAACCAAGGGGAATTATTTTAGAACGAGGTACAATGGCCATTCTGAGATGATAGTCAAAAAACAAAAAGAAAAGTGTTCAAACGGTATGGCTTTTGTTATAGAAGCCAGCCGACTAACTCTGTTCATTACAGTTTTAGTCGGTGTGGTTTTATCATTTGTTAGATACATTACTAGTCTGAATCGTAATTCCTTCTATAAAATTTTTTTCAACCTTGCCTTTTCCTCTTGACTTAAAACTGTACCTCCATTAATTCCTAATAAATTAAGCAATTGGTATTTTATTTCTAGGATATATACTAATTGGTCAGAAAAAACATCTAGGTCATCATGGTTAAATTGCACATATGATAAACGTTCAATGAATAAATTAGCAGTATGTACTGCAAATGACTTTATATTTTTATCACGGGATATTAAATCATTTTTTATGGATTCTATGCTCTTCTTAATATCATTAACTTGTTCCTCATACTTACCGGAGAACCCTATGTTAACATTTGAAAAAATTAACCTTGCTTTGAAGTTTTTCTTTTTTATTTGAGATGTGGTTATCTTCATTTCAATTATTAAACACGATATGGATTTTTTTATTTTTTGATAGTTATCCTCCGGGCATTAAATATCAATGCGACTGAAGATTAAAAATTTAATTTTCTGAGAAATATCCTGATCCTCAATTGAAATGTTTTCCCAGCTGAGAGAGAATTTATTTCTTATTTTTCTAAGAAATTCAAAATATTTGTATTGGCCCTCTGTTATTAGCCTCAAGGAAAAACAGGCTTTTATTCGTGAAGAAAATGTTCCAAGAGGTGCATTAAATCCTTCGGTTAATTCTTTAGATACTTTGTTATCGAGCATAAACGTCAAAAGAATTTTACCTAAGGCGTCTTCAGAGAAAGCCGCTAGAGACAATATTAGGCCTCTTTCATCTAGACTGTCCAAATAAACGTTCAGTTTGTTTAGATCATTAAATAAATTATCTTTATCCATTTCTTCTACCTTATAAATATTTTGAATAAACTATAAGTCGATTTTTATCATATTTTTTCTTTTTTGGTAAAACCATTTAAAAATCAAGAATTTATTAAATAGTTATATTGTTCCTTTTTTAAATTTCCTCTCTATTAATTAAGGGGTTTCTTGCGAGAATGAGTTGTAATAGTAAAAGTCCATACTATCCTTCTCCAATTTTTTATTTACTTTATCAGAAACTGCTTGGCATTGCTTTTTAAGTTCTTTAAGATTATTTTCGCGAATTAGTTTTTCAATATTTATTTCATAATCATTAAATGTCATAGCGTTATTTTGATATGTAAAGGAGCCCCTGGCAACGCAAGTGAGGCAAATTGAAAAAGATGACAAAATTAAAGGGATGGCGATAAATATTCTTAATTCCTTTGAAGAGTCAATGTTATCATCGTGTTCTGGAATCTCTAAGCGAAGAGCTGGATAGCCGCCCGGAACCTTACTAATTAAGGTATGCATCCTTTCAATATCTTTTTGTTTGCGAATTAATTCATTTATACTTACTTTACAATTTTTATCTACTCTAAAGTATGAAGCAACTTGTATCAAAGCCAAGGCTATTTGTTCTGCCTTTATTATTTCGTTAGTAATTGGACTCGCAGAAAATGAATTACTCGAGGCTAAAAAGGATGTTTCGTTACCCTCATTGTTTTTTATCGTTAACTTCAGATCTCCGCTTGGGGCATTTAAGATCTTCATTAATAACAGTAATTCTCTAATATCAGCTAAATGAAAAGGCTTATCATATGATTCAAAATCTATTTTCAATTTGTTATTTTTAATGCCAACCAGTAAATCGAAAAAGTCCGAGCAAATTCTAAAGCTTGCCAGATCCTTTGGAGCATTAAGTGCAATAGGAGAAACGAAAAATTCACACTTAAAAGAGACATCTTCTTTGTCATCTTCGAATATTATAGAGCCTGTTGAAAATGCTTCAACAGATCTTATTTCGATTGTTGCTTGTTCAGTTGTCAGTTCTTCCATCTGAAAATTAACATCAAATCGAGTATCCCAACCGCGAACATCTTTTACATTTATTCTGGTCGGATATCCAAGCGTGGCATTAATAAGAGACTTATAATCTTCATTATTATCAACTTTGAAATTTAATGCATAGCGGCTTTCGTTATATCCTACATTACCTAATTCTCTCAATTTATCTTCACTATATTTTTTCATTCCATAAGGAATATGTTTTTCAATAGCATTTTTGAGTGCATATTCATTAGTCAGATCTATCTCATCCTCATTAGAGTAATTTACCGTGAAAGAAAGTTTGTGAAGTGGTGATTTTTTTCCTATATCATTTTGACGAATCCGCTTTAGAACCTGAAACATAATATCCCTATTGATATGGACAAGGTAAGCTGATTCGATATTTGCATTCTTATTATAACGTGCAAAAAAGAAAAAGCAGGGTAGAGGTGTGTCGCAGAAACGTTTCATGTTAGAAAGTTTGACCTGTACACCTTTCTTTTCTCCGTCAGAAGACTTTATCTGCACTAAACATTGTATAGGCTGTTCATTCAAACTATTCAGTAAGGCTATACCACCTAACAGAGGAAATTCGACAATGGCATCCCATCCTCCGGAATCATCCTCAGAGGAGCTGTTGTAAATCAAGCCGGATGCATTGCAAAGTCTGTCAAAATCACCACGTCCCATATTACCAACTTTTCTTAGACTCATAAACTCATCCCTCTTTCATATGCACGATACTAGGTTTAGCTTACCCCAATGCAGGAAAAACCATGAAGTGTCGAGCTGAAAATTATTAGCTTGATGCGCTTGCTTACAGGGGGCCAATAAGGATCAACTGTGGATACTCCAAAGTTGATTTTTGACGTCCCAACGTATTTTTTCCGGAGCTCAAACCTTGAGCTCGTATTCACAATAATCATATTACCATCATGATTATTAAAAGTGAGATGTCAGCGATCATTACTAAAACGGTATACACATTCCTGCGCGCAATGCCCCGCCCGCCTGCCCGCTTTGCTTAACAGAATGGTTTTCATGTACCCAGCAAATCGTCTCAGAACCCACCCCGCAAGGGCTTTCGTATCAAAAATAGTGCATAAGACTCATGCGTTATCATGCGCCATAGACATGCACTCACGCGCTCTCAGGCCAGCTAGGGAAAAGGCGTAAAAAACCCGGTACTGGACCGGGATTACGTGGACGTTTTTTGCTAATCAGACAGGAATTTGCTGACGGCCTGACAGCTTTGACGCGGAGCCATAGCGATTGAGCGTTTTCTGCTGCTTTTCAGGTTGTTCCGGTTCGACTGGTACATTTTCATTGCGCCGGGGCTTCATAATTATCGTATCCACACTTTCGAGTGCGGTAAATGTGCAGGAACATTCCAGGTTCTGGCACTGATACCATGAGCGTTTAACCGATGGTGCTTCATAGGCGGAGGTTCTGGCGTGTGCCGTCGTACCGCATTCAGGACATTTAAGTGCCATTAATATCACTCCTGCATATCGTTAATGTCATTCAGGCGTTGCTGAAAGCGCAGATGTTGTGCCGGGGTGTAAGTACCCTGGCAGTCACGAACCATCTTGGGGTCAGGCATCACACCGGATTTATCCAGAATCTCACGATAATCCCCGGCGATTTCAGGCGGTGTTATTGCCAGCTGTTGAACCAAGGCACTGCATAACATACGGGACGCAACGTCAACCCCTCCACGCCCCTTAAGAAACGGAGCCAGTGCAGATGTCAGGGCTGCTCCATTCGCCTGCATAAAACTGCTGAGAGCGTCTTCTGTGCAGGCCTCCATCAGCAGATGCTGCGAGTACATATACTCACGCGCAGCGCAGTTAATCTGCCATTTCAGCACATCCAGTCGTTCCCGCAGTAACCCGAGCTGTCGGGCATAATCTGCTGGTTTTTCCGTGGCAGTGAGGAGAGATTTTATTTGTTGTTTAGCGGCTTTTCGGCTCTCATTATGTCCAGCCCACAGAATACGGGCGTTTCGAAAACTGGTAAGCGCATGCGCAGGAGTGGCCCGGCCCGTCATACTGATTTCTCCTTTTCTGCCCGTTCCTGACGAACTTTCATTTTATGAATAGCTGCCGGAGAGGGTTGATTACTGAAATCCAGACGGGCCGCATAATCCGGTGCAACGCCCGCCAGTTTAAACACAGGGCCCTGTTCCGGCATCGCAGCGTTAGTAAGAGCCGGTCTGGTGATATGTTTGTGAATGAAGCTGTTGTTTATAAATGATATGCAGGTAACAGGTACCGGAGTAATGCCATTTATTGCATGTTCTTTGTGATCTGACAGTTTGTCTTTCCACTTATCGTTTTATTCAACGTTCGCCAGCCAGAAACCTTTCATTCATTTCTGTAGAATCGATTCCAGCGAGCTACGTTTCATTCGCTAAATAAAATTTGATTGATTTATTAGTTGCTTTTCGGCAGGGCGCGAAAAAGCTGAAGTCGTAAGTAACACACATATTTCCGTAAAGATAAATTTCTCTTATTAGTTCTCAGTAAGTCGTTAAAAACTGATTTAGATCAATGTATTATTGTTTTTTTACGGCGATAATATTTTTTGAATTTTAGAGGCGGAATATTGATTTTTAAGAAGTGAGTTAAAAATAAATTCAAGGAATGAAAATGAATATCACAAGGGTAAAATTAAAAAACTGGAAAAACTTCAGGAATATCGATATTGATTTGGGTGAAAGAGTCTATATTATTGGCCCTAACGCGGTAGGAAAGTCAAACTTTTTAGATGTGTTTAGATTTATGAGCGATCTTTGCAAGGACGGAGGAGGATTGCAAAAAGCCGTAAACGACCGCGGTGGAATTACAAAGTTGCGTTGTTTACAAGCTCGTAACGATACTGAAGTCGCCATCATACTTGATTTAGCTGAAAGTGATGATAAATGGACATATGAGCTGATATTCAAAGCATCTGGCCGCGGCAAGCAACTTATAAATGTTACGAGTGAAAGAGTTGTAAGAAATGGAAAAGAGATTTTAGTAAGGCCAAATGGAAAAGATTCTAACGATGCAATCCAGCTTACTCAGACTTATTTAGAGCAGATATTGGCGAATCAGGATTTCAGGCCGATTGCTAACTTCTTTTCGTCAATAACATACTTGCATATTGTACCTCAATTACTTAAATTTGCTAAAGAAATAGGCGTTAATAAAATTGAGGACGATCCATTTGGACAAGGTTTTCTGGATAGGCTGGCTAACACACAAAGTCGTACCCGTGATGCATGGTTGAAAAAAATACAAGCGGGTTTATCAATTGCTGTGCCCCAATTCAAAGAATTAAGATTTGAACGAGATGACTCAGGGCAACCACATTTGGAAGCTCGTTATGAACACTGGAGGCCTAACGCGGGGTGGCAAAAAGAAGACCAGTTTTCTGATGGTACTTTACGTCTGATTGGCTTAATGTGGTCTCTTTTAGAAAAAAGGCAATTACTCTTGCTGGAAGAACCAGAGTTATCTTTAAATAGTGAAATTGTAAGATACATACCTGGAATTATTGAAAATACGCTAAAAGGGGCGCGTAATCAAAAGCAAATTATAATAAGCACTCACAGTACACCTCTTTTAAGCAATGATATTGATGGTAATGATATTGTTTTGTTTTTAGCGTCTGAAAATGGCACTACGGCCAGAACGCCTTCTAATGAAGAGCTGGATGCTATGAGGGCAGGTTTTTCACCTGCTGAAATTATGCTGCCTTTAACTGCGCCTCATGATATTAAGAAAATAACTGACATGTAATTTTTTGAATTTTTCATGGCTGCAGATATATTGATCTTATTTATTTTGCGGGTTATTTAATGGCTTGCTATATATCAGAGTTGTTTTATAGACATCCAGGTAAACTTATACTTTTACATTTAAGTGGTGATCTTTCTTAAATATAAAAATTTATTGCAAATGAAATATTGTGGATAGGCGCAATACAGAAAAGGGCTCTTACAGTAGCCCCATTCTGGTAACAAAGATGATTCAAATCAAAACAAGCCGCTTTTTTTCTTTGCCGCGCTGCGCTTTTAAGAATCTGTTAAGAACCCGCCTTATAATAAGCGCTTTACTCTGCGTTCAGGATGAAACCATGAAAAAAACAGCGATTGCATTGATTACACTGGCAGCAGCGCTCTCTGCCACCGCCGCGCAGGCTGCCGGTGGTTGTCTGCAAAAACAGCAGTCGATCCAGCAGGAGCTGGAGATGGCGCGGGAATATGGCAATAAAGCGCGCATCAACGGGCTGGAAAAAGCGCTGCGTGAAAATCAGCAGCACTGCACTGATGCGGGCCTGCTGCAGGAGCGTCAGGAGAAAGTGGCGGAGAAGCAGCAGAAAGTGGCCGAGCGCGAAGCGGATTTGCAGGAGGCGCAGGCCAGCGGCCGCCGCGATAAGATAGAAAAACAGCAGCGCAAACTCACTGAGGCGCGTGAAGAGCTGGCTGACGCGCAGGCGGAACTGAGCCGCTAAGCACTCAGCGGCAGAGATCCGTGCGTCTCAGCCGCTGCAAAAATTCACTTCTCCTGCCTGCAAAAAATCCTCACACTGCTGCTTTATTCTGATGGAAAACATGGCATGAAGATACGGTTGCTGCTGGCGCTCCCTCTGCTTAACGCCCTGATGGTACCGGCGATAGCTGAAGAGGGCGTCTCGTTTGCTCATAAAGAGTGGGAGCTGGCGTGCGATAACACGCTGACCTGCCGTGCGGCGGGCTATAGCGCGGAAGAGGGCGCGGGGGGATCGGTGCTGCTGACGCGGGCGGGCGGGCCGGATACGGCGACGCATGGTCGGGTGGTGCTGGCGGATACCGGCGATGATGACTCAAAGCAGGTCGATACGCTGACGCTCTGGATCGACGATCGCCCGCAGGGTGAACTGGCGAAGGCCGATAACGATGAGTGGACGCTGACCGATGCGCAGACCCGGTCGATTATCACTGCCATTAAAGGCAGCGGCAGCGTGGAGTTCCGTGGCGGTGCCGAGCCGTTTGATCTCTCTGCAAACGGCGCCTTTGCCGTGCTGCTGAAAATGGATGAGGCGCAGGGGCGCATCGGCACGCCGGGTGCGCTGGTGCGTAAAGGCAGCAAACCGGAAAGCAGCGTGCCGCCCGCCGTACCCATGCCGGTGATTATCCAGGCCAGAACCGTTGAGGCAAAGCCGCGTCCGCTGACGCCGCAGGAGCTGGCGCGGATCAAGCCGGCGCTTATCGCTACGCTGACGGATGATGACAGCTGCGATAATCTCGCACCGGCGGACGATCAGCCGGAAGAGGGCGCAGAGCCGCCGACGCTGACTGCTGTGGATGCGGACCACGTACTGATCGCCGCCCTCTGCTGGCGTGGTGCCTATAACGAAGGGTATGGCTACTGGCTGATGGATCGCGCGCTGCAGGGTTCACCGCAGCTGATCACTGACTCAGGTTCCGATTATCACGCCGGAGCAATTAGCGAAGCGCAGAAAGGCCGCGGCATTGGCGACTGCTGGAGTACCGCCGCATGGGTCTGGGATGGGCGCAGTTTTGTACAGAGTAGTGACGCCACCACCGGCATGTGCCGCGCCATCCGCGCCGGCGGCGCCTGGCAGCTGCCGGTATTAGTCAGCGATGTCAGACCCGCTCTCTGATTGCAGAACGCACGGGACCAGGGCGCCATAAATGGCGCCCTGTGGTGGCGTTTGCAGGGGCCGCATTAATGCGCCCCGGGGTGGATTGGGCGCGATATTATGCGACCAAACGCAGGTTATTTATTCAGGCAGCACTGCTTATATTTTTTGCCGCTGCCGCACGGGCAGGGATCGTTGCGTCCGGTTTTGTCACCGGCAAAGAACGGCAGCTGTGGCTCGGGATCGGGCTGTGCCATGCGCTCGGCCTGCCAGTATTCGTGCAGTTCCAGCGCTGCCGGGCGGATCGCCTCCATGCTCGCTTCGAACGCGTCCGGATCGAGCGCCTCGCGCGCTTCACGCTGCTCTTCACTGCCGTGCAGGGCAATCGCCTGCAGCTGCGGCTGCAGCGGTTCAGGCAGCTGTGACCAGTCGGCGTCCAGCGCAACGCCGCGCATATAGCCGTAACACCAGTCTTCGACCACGGTAAACTCCTGGCCCTCCATCTCCTGCAGGCCAAACAGCGGGTCAAACTGCTCCGGAAACTCGGCCAGACGTTCAGCAATATCGTTCAGGTGCTGAAAGGTCAGGGTCATAAAGCGATCCATCTCGCGCTCATTAGCCCATTTAGGGATATGCTTCTGGCCGCCCCACATCGCCACCAGCCACTCGCTGGGTTCAATATCATTCGGGCCGGAGAGCAGGGCGGTCAGCATCCCATCCAGCTCGGCCGTATCCACCACGGAGTGCGCATTGCCATACTTCTCCAGCATATCATCCAGCCAGTTCAGCTCTTTTTCCGTTAACGGCCCCTGATTCATCGCTTCTCTCCTGCACGTAATATTCTGTACGGGCCAGGCCCGCATCTCATGGCGCGATTATAGCGGCATTATCACGATTATTTGCAATTTTAGCGCGCCTGAATCGGGCCAGGCTGAGGTATGCTGTGGCATGACGCGACGAGCGCCGCACGGCAGCGGGAACCATTGGCCCGGTGCGCTTGTCAGTAAATGGACATCAGACTATTAATCAGAGTGGGAATCACCAATGCGCAGGACACACGTAACCCTTTTATCTGCCGGCCTGTTTCTGGGCGCGCTCAGCCTGACGCCAGCTGCACTGGCAGCGGATGAGCAGACCGATAGCGTGCCGATGCCGCCTCAGGTAGAGCAGCCGGATGTGCAGGCCCCTGATGCCGCGCCGGTGCCAGACGCCGATGCGCCAGCCGCTCAGGCACCTGCTGCATCAGGCGATGACGCGCCGGTTCGCCCGTCTAACAACGGCACCGGCGAGCAGCCTTCCGCCGCCAACAACTACAATCTGCACACCATTATTATCGACTACAAAGAGCATAAGGTCGGCGATGTGGTACCGGAAGAGTATCGCAAAAAAGAGTACACCATCACTGACTGGCAGGCGCGTCATCTGCCCGCTCCGCAGGCTGGTGCACACTGGGCTTACATCAACGCCAACTATATTCAGATCACCGATGACAGCGGCAAAATCGTGATGGGCAAATCGGGCGACATCTTCTTTAAAGGATAACGCCAGCAGGCGGGCCACCGGGTCCGCCTGTTTTATTTCAGAGGCAGGAAAGATGGCCCCGACCGTTAATCAGTTTGGCCAGCCGACGGGTAGTGCGTTGCCTGACTGGCAGCCGCGTCCGCGTCCGGAGCGCGTCACGCTTCAGGGGCGTTACTGCCGCCTTGAGCCGCTGGATGCGTCATGCCACGCGTCCGATCTCAGCGCCGCGCATGCGCACGCCGCGGACGATAGCAGCTGGACCTGGCTGCCCGTGGAGCGTCCGGCATCGCAGCATGAGTGGCTGACGTTCGCCGCCGCCTGCCAGCACAATCCCGATTACCTGCATTTTGCCGTAATCGACCTGCAGCGCGGGCAGGCGGTGGGTACGCTCGCGCTGATGCGTATCGAGCCGCAGCACGGCGTAATGGAAGTGGGATATGTGGTGTTTTCACCGCTGCTGCAGCGTACCCGCATGGCCACCGAGGCGCACTTTCTGCTGATGGCGTATGCGTTTGACCAGCTCGGCTATCGCCGCTACGAATGGAAATGCGACAGCTGCAATCAGCCGTCGCGCCAGGCGGCGCTGCGGCTCGGCTTTCAGCCCGAAGGCGTGTTCCGTCAGGCGATGGTTTACAAAGGTCGCAGCCGCGATACCTGCTGGTTCTCTGTTATCGATGGCGACTGGCCGGTATTAAAGCTCGCCTTTGAGCGCTGGCTGGCGCCGGATAATTTCAGCGCCGATGGTGCGCAGCGGGAGCGGCTGGAGACGCTGCGCCCGCGCGACTGAGCCCGCTCTCAGGGGCGTGGCACGATGCGGATCTCCGCCATGCCAATGCCGAGCTTGCGCGGCGCCTGACCCACAATATTGTCCTGATTCGACAGCTGCGGCGCCGGTGGCACAATCACCAGATTATGGCTGCCGTCGCGATTGCTGAAGTGCAGCGTGGTGGTGGAGAAGCTATCGTCCAGCCGCAGAACCTGCTCCTCGCTGCCTACGCGTACCGGAATCGGCTGCTGCGCATTGGCACCAAACGCGCGCGCGGTGATCACCAGATCGAACCGCGACGGCAGCGGTTCGGCATACTCAATATTCACCTCCGGAGCCAGATTGGCATTGGACCAGCGCCCCCAGCTCTCCGGGCGCGAGATGCCGCTAAAGCGCCGGATGCTGTGCGGAGCGCCCGGCACGTTCAGCACAAAGCTGTCGGCATCGTAGCGAATGTCATTATCCTCAATACGGATCTGCTGCTGGTTGAGCCGCCAGGTTTCCGGGCTGACGCGCAGCGGCGGAAAGTGCGTTTTGCCGTGCCAGAGCGGCTGATCGATACGCACCACGCTGGGCTGGCCACCCATCTGGCCCATCGCCAGGCAGAGATCGGTGGAGAGCGCCAGCTCCGGCTTCCAGAGTCGCGCCATTTTGAAGCAGCGGTCGGCCCAGACAAATTTGTCGTTCGCGGCAAAATCGGCCAGCTGATAGCGCAGCGGCGCGGCATACTCTCCCTCCGGCAGTGGTTCAACCTGCTTATTCCCCAGCCGGAACAGGATCGGCAGGCGGAACGTGGCGCCGGAGAAGGTAAAGGTATTCTTCTGCTGGTCGATGGTGAACTCTTTCATGCTGGCCGGAAAATTCCACAGCTGCACAATATCAGCTTTCCAGCTGCTGACCTTTTTCGCCATGTCGTCAAACTGCGTGGAGAGCGACGGCGTAGAGAGTGAACTGCGGCCAAGTCCCAGCGCCTTGTCACCGCCGAGGATCTCAAGCACCGTGGCGCCGTTATCCAGCGTGCTGCGTGGCGCATCGCGCACCTCCGCCTGCGGCCGATCGCCGCGAATGACCATAAAGAGATCGCGGCGCGGCAGCTTCGTCAGATAGGGGTGGGCGGTATTGTTCATCGCCAGATGATCGGAGCTGACGACGATGACGGTGTTTTTAAACCACGGCGAAGCTTTAATACGCTCAATCAGCCGCGCCACGTGCTCCTGTGAACAGGCGACGGCGCTGAATGACTGGTTCATTTTGCCCTCATACTGATAGCTTTTACGCTGGCAGCTGCGGGAGATAAAGCCATCAGGATGATGGGTATCCACCGTCAGGGTAAACAGGGCAAAGCGTTTGTTCTGCTGCGACAGTTCAGCATACTTCTCAAACACCTCGTCCAGCACGGTGTCGTCGTAAAAGCCCCAGTTGTTGCGGTAGTCGGGATCGGCCACGCGGCTTTTCAGCTCCTGCGCGCCATAGAGATTCGATGCGGCGAAGCCGTGCGAAAGCAGAAAAGTATCTTTGCCGGCAAAGCGCAGATCGGCGCCCTGAATAAACCAGTTCTCATAGCCGCTGTTTTTGAGAATATCGCCGAGGCAGAGACTCTGCGGATAGAAGCTGGAGAGCGCGGCTGAGGCGTTACCGTCAAAAGGCGCAAACAGCGGGATACCGCACTGTGAGGCGACCATGCCGGCAATGGTATAGTCGGTGCCGGGCAGCTGCGCGGTATTGCTGAAATCCAGGCTCTGCGCCTGCTCGCGGCTCAGCTCCGGCGCCAGGTCGGGAAAAGCCTGCTGATTTAAATAGGTGCGCTCCAGGCTCTCGCCGTAGATATAGACCAGGTTGAGCGCGGGCTGTTCAATACGGTTCTGCGGCGTGATGTACCAGGTGGCGAAATCGGAGTCGCCCGCGTGCGCGTGCGACGCAATCAGATCTTTAACCTGACGAAACGCCGGCGTGGTCTGCACCGAGCCGGCGGCGCAGGCGACCGCCAGCAGGCTCCAGCCGAGATGATGCGGACGTTTATGGCGGCGCAAAATCCATGAAAGAAAGCAGAACAGCAGAAACAGCACAATAATCAGCCCGATAGCGGGCACCACATATTTACTGACGCCGGCGCCGGTCAGGCTGTTGGTCAGCGTGTAGATCACCGCATCATTGATGCCGTCACCGGTAAAATAGTTGCTGGCGAACAGCGTTGCATTCAGCACAATAAACAGCGTCAGCAGCAGCAGCATCAGGCTGAACCAGAACGTATTACGTCCGGCTTTAGAGGCGTAAATGATGATGGCGGTCAGAAACAGCACGATTGAAAGCAATGCCAACGGCAAATCCTCACGATAGATGAATAGCGCAGCGCCAGCGGCCGCGCGCCCTCTCAGGGGTTTTGCGTCAATCTATATTGGCTGTCACCGGGCTGCAACCTGTCCGGCGGGATTTGTGCGGTACATTCGGAATCGTGCCGCCAGGCGGGATGATAAGCGCGGCGGCGGTAGCGTATCAGGCAGACTGTGGTTTATAACGCACCGGTAAGATACTGCGCTTCACCGTGCGCAAAGCTCCAGTCACCTTTGCTGTTGGTAATAAAACTTATCATCAGATCGTGGCCCTGCACGCCGCAGCTTTCACGCAGCTCGCGCGCCAGCTCTGCCATAAAACAGCTTTTTTGCGCCTCACTGCGCGGGCTGGTGTAAACCCGCACCATCACCAGATTATCCGTGCGCGAAAAGCCCAGCCCGGTATCCTGGAAAACCATCTGATAAGCTTTGTTTTCGTGAACAATCTGATAGCGGTCGCGCTCAGGCACGCCGAATGCAGTCAGGACGGCGCGATGGGCGGCATCCAGCAGTGTACGAACTTCAGCCTCAGAGCGGCCCTGAATCAGATCAAAAGTGAGTAGTGGCATCGGTAAACCCTCGCAGTAGTGGCGTAAAAGTCGCATAAGTGAGGCTATGCTGCCCGCTGTACGCGCAAAGAAAAAGCGTCTGCGATAAAATGATTGTTCACTATTTTGAACAATGGCGGGTAAGTCGATGAAAACCGAAGCGCTCTGGACACATCTTTACTGGCTGACGGTACTGGCGGAGCAGGGCAGTTTTACCCGCGCCGCTGAGCGGCTGGATGTCAGTAAAGCGGCAGTGAGTCAGAAAATTAAAGAGCTGGAAGCGCTGACCGGGGTTGCTCTGGTTCAGCGCACCACGCGCAGCGTGCGGCTGACGTCAGCCGGTGAGCAGCTGGCTGGCGAGCTGCGTGAACCCTTTACCCGGATAGCGGAAAGCGTGTATCGCGTGCGTGATGAAGCGGGGCCGGTACGCGGACAGGTACGCATCAGCGCGCCGGTGGCGTTTGCCCGGCAGCAGCTGGTGCCGATTATTGGTGACTTTCTGCGGGAATATCCGCAGGTGCGCCTGCAGCTGGATGTGACCGACCGCCTGGTGTCACTCGGCGGGGAGGGGTTTGATCTCGCTATCCGCCACAGTCAGTCGCTGCCGGAAACGCACGTCGCGCTGCCTCTGTGCGCCACGCGCGCGCTGCTGGTGGCTTCGCCCGCATATCTGGCACAGCACGGCGTGCCGCAGACGCCGGACGCGCTGCTTCAGCATAACTGCCTGTGGTATCCGCGCGGTCCCGATGCGCCGCAGTGGCGCTTTCAGTCGCATCAGGGCGGCGAAACGCTGACGGTAAAAATTCAGGGAAATTTCGCCACCAATAACAGCGAGTCGATTCGGGACGCCGCGCTGCAGGGGGCAGGCATTGCCATGCTGCCCGATTTCAGCGCCCGCGCAGCGCTGGAAAGCGGCGCGCTGCAGCCGGTACTCTCATCGTGGCAGGCAATCGACGCCTTTGCCGACCGCCTCTGGGTGGTGCGCCCTTACGCGGCACAGGTGCCGCGTGCGGTGACGACCTTTATTCACTGGCTACGCGCTCGCTTTATTGACGGGTGAGGGCAGCGCCACGCTCAGCGGGGCGACAGGCTGCATCATGGCGCCCAGCAGGCTGCTGCGGTTGTAGTTCCCCAGACGCAGGTTAAAATCGAGATGCAGCTGTGCGTGGCCATCCAGCTTAATAACCGGCGGCGGCGTATGCGGGCGCTGATGAAACAGAATGGCATGCGTAAAGGCGTCGCTTTTCCAGTTGTTCAGGCGCTGATAGTAAAAGGCGCTGGCTTCGCATTTACGCAGAAAGAGATTAACGCGGCGGTATTCGCGCATGGCCGCCTGCTGCGCCAGCGCGCCCGGCTGCTGTGCCGGTTCAGCGATTCTCTGCGTCAGCAGCGAAAAGTCATCACGCTTGCGCATTTCGTTAAAGAAGCTCTGCTCACCCTGATGCTTGATGGGCGCATACTGCTTCTGCCATTCGCGAATAAAAGGATTATTTGGTGCAGCAGCAAGGAACCAGTTCTCAATAACAGGCGCGAGATAATTCAGCGTTGAGCGCTCACAATAATAGCCGATCACATCCATCGGACGTTCCTGATGGGCGCTGTGTACCCAGCTCAGATCTTCAAACAGCAGCGCAGCGCAGTCGATAGCGATGCCGCCGTAGCGTAATAACAGCTCAAGCCTGATCACTTCGCTTTTCTGCTGCGCCGTTAATTGCGCTGAGGTAAATATAAAGTCGGGCAGGACTTCTTTCACAGAATATTTATTTAACAGGTGAACGCTGTGGTCAGGATTATCGCGGCGTATTTTAGCAATATTCGCCTGTAACGATTTTGGTAAATATTCTGTATCCCAGTACAGCCATACTTTTTTCGGGATATCTGGCAACGTCTTCTCACCAGAAAGTAACACGATATTGTCCTCTTCGCTGGGATCATACTCCGGCGCGCAGAGCGCATTATGCTGTTTTTTCTGCAGTAATGACTGACCGGTAAACGCTATTCTTTTCCAGTTGTGCCAGAGCGCGCGCGCCGGCTGAAGACGTTTTTTTGACATGATGCACCTGATTATTGTGATTATGGGCAAGGAGTCCCTGATGCTGGCGCCTTAGGCGCTCTTATGTTTCCTTACGGGGGCTGTGTGTAAAAGTATTACAATGAGCTTAATAAAACATTCTTTGCGATTGCGCTAATACTTTTTTTCTCTTTCAGATAAAGCGGAAAATGAAGCTGCCGTTAACAATAAAAATTTAACAAAATAACAGCGTGACGAATTTCACAGTTTATTTTTTCCCGCCAGGATTAATCCTAAGATCGTTCTCTGCGTGCAGCCTGAAGTGCGGGAATGTGAAAATTGTGGTGAGAAATGAACGTTTATCCCTGCTGGATTTTAGTCTGGTATCAGAGCGAAATTTACCTTCGTCATACAGCTTAGCTACGCTTTAGTCAGGCATTCTGTTTAAGGAGTGATTATGCAGTCATCTGCCCGCGGTCTGATAGCCGTTGATAAACAGGGGAATCGGGTGCTGTTTCTGCATCCGGAAAGCTTTGCCGTTGAGCAGGAGCTGAATGCGTTTCCGCCGCGCCCGCACGAGCTGCTGATGCTGCCCGCACTGGAAAAAGCCTATGTCCCGCTCTATGGCAGCGGCGTGCACGGCGCTAATCCTTATCCCGGGCATAAAGTCGCTGTTATCGATCTGCGTCAGCGCCGGATCAGCGGCTTTATCGACCTTACGCCACTGCAGTCGCCGCACAGCGGACAGCTGGGGCGTGACGGCAAAGTCTATCTCTGCTGTGAAAACAGCGCGGCGGTTGCGGTCATCGATCCGCACACCGATCGCGTAGAGAAAACCATACCGCTGCCTTCGCATAACGCGCACCGGCTGACGCTCTCCCCCAGCGGACGCAAGCTGTTTACGGAAAATGAAGAGGACGCCAGCATCACAGTAATCGATTTATGTGAGGCAGAAGGCCGCGTCATTGATAACATTCTGCTGCCTGGTCCGATAGCCGGTATTGCTGCCTCGCCCAGACATCCTTATCTGGTCGCCAGCGCCGCCGACGCACCGCTGCTTTATGTGATCGATCGGCAGAGCCACCGGGTCCGGCAGCGTATTACGCTGGCCGGCCACCAGCAGCCCTGCCAGGTTGTGCGGTTCAGTGCCAGTGGCGAACGGCTGGTTGCGATTGGGCATGATGAATCACTGATTACGCTGTTTGACGATCTGCTTAATCCCTCAGGTACTCTGCGCGTAGGGTGCCGGCCAGGGGATGGCTGTTTCAGTGAAGATAACCGCACGCTGCTTATCGCCAACGAAGGCGATGGGTCGTTAAGCGTTATCGATCTGGCGCAGCGAAAGGTGATAGCCACGCCGCAGGCGGGCACAGGCTGTGAGGCGTTAAGTTATTTTACGCTGAGCTGAGGCAGCCGCTGTCATTTCATTGTCATCTGCAGGTGGCATAAAGGCGGCGCGTCAGCAGGCACTGCGCAGCTATTGATAAATTACTGATACCCGTTGCTGCGTTTTAATACCGCTTTTGCTTAATTAAAACGCATGCAATTACCTGAATTCTCGTATTTTTTTGGTATTAATCAGGGAGGATAGTCAAAATAATCTAACTAATTTTCGTTTTGCCGCTTGATTTATCTACGCGCGTAGATAGACTGTCTCCCCAGTGATAACTCACGGTGCCAGACGCGGCTACGGCCCTGAAATGACCATGTTACATTTGCTGTGCTAATACGATCGGTGAATTAAACACCGGCGAAACGCAGCAGAGAGATGAATTCCAACACCAGGGAATTCCTTACTGATCTTTCAGGATTTGCCTGTCGAACGTCGTCACCGGGACGTTCTGCTTGCTTAAGCAAGGGAACAGACCCATGGAAGGGCGTTTACTGTTTTCACTTCACTAAGAGAAAGGGTTATGACGGAACATCATCCCACTGTACAGCACTCACCCCACCTCACCGCAGCTGATGAACGGCTGCAAACTCCCGCTGGCCGCAAAGATTTCTGGCGCGCAACCTTCTCCTGCTGGCTCGGTACGGCAATGGAGTATGCCGACTTTGCGCTGTATGGCCTGGCGGCAGGTATCATCTTTGGCGACATCTTTTTTCCGGAAGCGACACCCGCTATGGCGCTGCTCTCGAGCTTTGCCACCTGGTCAGTCGGCTTTATCGCCCGCCCGATAGGCGCGCTGCTGTTTGGCTGGATTGGCGATCGCAAAGGGCGCAAAGTCGTGATGATCAGTACGATTATCCTGATGGGCGCCTCAACCACGCTGATTGGCCTGATCCCGTCTTATGCAACAATCGGACTCTGGGCACCTGCCTGTCTGGTACTGCTGCGTTTTACGCAGGGACTGGGAGCGGGGGCGGAGCTCTCTGGCGGCACCGTTATGCTGGGCGAATATGCCCCGGTTGAACGACGCGGCCTGGTCTCTTCCGTGATCGCGCTGGGCTCAAACAGCGGCACGCTGATCGCCTCTCTGGTCTGGCTGGCGGTGATCCAGATGGATAAAGAGAGTCTGCTGGCCTGGGGCTGGCGTATTCCTTTTCTGAGCAGCGTCCTGATCGCCGTAGTGGCGCTGTGGATCCGCCGCCATCTGCGCGAAACGCCGGTGTTTGAGCGTCAGCAGGCTGAACTGCAGGCGCAGCGCAGCGAGACGCTCTCGCGGGCGCACATTGAAACTGACAGCCGCAGCGTCTGGCAGCGTACGCGGGCGTTCTGGACCATGGTGGGTCTGCGCATCGGTGAAAATGGTCCTTCTTATCTGGCTCAGGGCTTTATCGTCGGCTATGTCGCAAAAGTGCTGATGCTGGATAAGTCGGTACCGACCACGGCGGTGTTTATCGCCTCGCTGCTGGGCTTCCTGATTATTCCGTTTGCGGGCTGGCTCTCCGATCGTTTTGGTCGCCGCATTACCTATCGTGGTTTCTGCCTGCTGCTGATGATCTATGCGTGGCCCGCCTTCAGCCTGATGGATAGCCGCGATCCGACAATTATTATTCCTGTCATCGTTACAGGAATGGCGCTCGCTTCGCTGGGGATATTTGGTGTACAGGCGGCCTGGGGCGTCGAGATGTTTGGCGTGAAGCATCGCTATACCAAAATGGCAGTGGCAAAAGAGCTGGGGTCGATTCTTTCTGGCGGCACTGCGCCGCTGGTCGCGGCAGCGCTGCTCTCATGGACCGGCCACTGGTGGCCAATCGCCGTTTACTTTAGCGCGATGGCCACTATCGGATTTCTGACGACGTTTGTCGCACCGGAAACGCGCGGTCGCGACCTTAATCTGCCGGAGGATGCCATCTGACGCGCAGCTGCAGGCAGTACCATTGACATAACGCTGGCCGGTGAATCCGGCCAGCGGCATTTATATTGAGGCTAATTTGGCAAAATCTCCCGGCGGAAATGTTACCCGTACCGATGTCGCCCGCGTCGCAGGCACCTCGGTAGCCGTGGTCAGCTATGTGATCAACAACGGGCCGCGCCCGGTGGCGGAAGCGACCCGTCAGCGGGTGCTGGCTGCCATTAAGCAGACGGGCTACCGGCCTAACGCCGTAGCGCGCGCGCTGGCCTCCGGCACCACCAAAACTTTTGGTCTGATTGTGCCGAACATTGCGAACCCGTTTGTTGCTTCCATGGCGCATGTCCTGCTGCAGGAGTCGCTTAACCACGGCCATATCATGCTGCTGGGTGATGCCGGTGACGATCGTCAGCGTGAGCTGGAGCTGATTCAGGGCATGCTTAACCGTCAGATCGACGGACTGTTTTATAACAGCGTCGATCGTCATCCCTATATTGACGTGGTGCAGGCGAGCGGAACGCCGCTGCTGATGCTGGATCGCATTACCCCGCGCCCCGGCGTCAGCGTGCTGAGCATGAACGAGCGGCTGGCGGCCTGTGATGTCACCCGGCATCTGCTGAGTCACGGTTATCAGCAGGTGGGCATGATCAGCGGCCCGCCGGCGATGTTTAACGCCCGGGATCGTATTCAGGGCTGGCGTGATGCGATGCAGGAGCGGGGGCTGCCCGTGGATGAAAGCCTGATTTTCCCGGCGGATTACTCGCGGCAGGGCGGCTACGACGCGGCGCAGCGCATGATCGCCAGCGGTCGCGTACCGCGTGCGCTGTTTGCCAGTAACGAAGGCCAGGCCATTGGCTGTATTCGCGCGTTTGCCGAACAGGGGATCCGCGTGCCGCAGGATGTGGCGCTGGTCTGTTTTAACGGTACTACGCAGGCCGCGTTTCATGTGCCTTCGCTGACCACGGTGCGACAGCCGCTGTCTGAGCTGGCGCAGCGCGCTATTGCTATGCTGAAAAACCAGCCGGAGGAGGGGGTGATGGCCGAGCTGCCGCACTACATCGAAACCGGCGAGTCCTGTGGCTGCCTGCAGCCTTAAATACAATAACGATAAAACATTATGAAAAGAGTGATTATTGATTGCGATCCGGGGAATGGCATCGCAGGTGCAAATACCGATGACGGACTGGCGATTGCGCTGGCGCTGGCATCACCCGCGCTGTCGCCGGAACTGATTACCACGGTCACCGGTAACACGCCCAGCGCGACGGGCGCGCGCGTGGCAAAAGATTTGCTGAAACGTCTCGGGCTGAATATTCCGGTGGTGCAGGGGGCGCTGCAGGCGCTGCGCGAAGATCCGCTGCCGTGGCGGGCGCGTCTGGATAATCTGGCCGATCCGGCGCTGGCCGCGCTGTGGCAGGGCGTGCGTCAGCCAGCGGTGATGGCGGCGGACGGCAATGACGCTGCCGGCGTGATGGGCCAGCTGATCTGCGATAACCCGGGAGAGTTTACGCTGGTCGCTATCGGGCCGCTGACGAATGTGGCCCAGGCGCTGCAGCGTTATCCGCAGATGGCTGAAGCGGTAGCGGAGATTGTGATCATGGGCGGCGTCTTTGCGCTTGATGACTACATCAAAGATACCAATTTTGGTCTCGATCCGGAGGCGGCACATCAGGTACTGCACAGCGGTGCCACCATTACCCTGGTGCCGATGGACGCCACCACGCAGACGCTGCTGACCCGCGACGATCTCGCGCGCATCACGGCGCAACCGCATCCGCTGACGCAGTTTATCCGCGAGACGCTGGGCCCCTGGATCGACTACTCAATGCGGACCCGGCGGCTGCCAGGCTGCTGGATCCATGATGCGCTGGTGGTCGCCTGGCTGCTGAACCAGCGCGTGGCGGAAGGCGCCGATTATTACGTGGATATCGAGCTGCGTCCCGGTGCAACGCGCGGCAAGAGCTGGCGTTACCGTCCACCGCTGCGACTTGATGTGGGGATCCCGCCAGAAACCGGGGCGCTGGTCCATGTCATCCAGCACGTTGATAATGCGCTGCTGCTGGATATGCTTGAACAGGCTTTTACCCGTTTGCCGACCCGGCTCTGAAACGTGACAGCGACGGCGCGATAATATCCGCGCCCTCAAAGCGCTTCACAGACGTCGATCCAGGTGGCATGGGTCAGCTCCGCCATTCTCAGCGGTGAGATGCGTACCGCGCTGCGCACCGAGCCCGCGGCAGGCAGCACCTCATTAAAGCTGCGCAGAGAGATATCGCAGTACACGGTCAGCGGGTTTTCCAGGCCAAAAGGAGAGACGCCGCCGACCGGATGGCCGGTCCAGTTCACCACTTCATCCACGCTCAGCATGCGCGCTTTGGCGCCCAGGGCGGCTTTCAGTTTGCGGTTATCCAGACGCGCGTCGCCGCGGGTAACAATCAGCACCACCTGCTCTTTCACTTTCAGCGACAGCGTTTTGGCAATCTGCCCCGGTGAGACGCCGTGAACGCGTGCCGCCAGCGCCACGGTGGCCGTGCTTTCAGGCGTTTCAATAATTTCGATATCCGGCGCATGCTCAGCAAAGAACTGCTGTACCGACTCCAGGCTCATGTTGTTCTCCGGTAAAAACTGAACCTGAACGCTGCCACAAGGCGAAAAAAGTGTAAACGAGAGAAAAGGAGAATTTACGGCGCGCGCGTGCTTATTGCGCTTTCAGTGTACAGTTACCGCAGCGCTCGACGTCAGGAATACGATAGCGCTGACAGCAGCTGCGCCGCTCCATTGTCCCGTGGCGCATAATCATGGTGCGGTAAAGCGGGTTATCGCTGCCGTCCGGCAGCGACGGCGTGAAAAACAGCATCTCTTCCAGCTGGTCGATCAGCGCGGCGGGCAGCTGCGCGCGGAGTTCACCCAGGAACCAGTAGATCAGGTATCCCATGTTGTTCCAGATAAGGCGCGCATTGATGTCGCCGTGCTGCGTCATGCCTTCCACGGCGGGCTGCAGGCAGGTCTGGATCAGGCGCGCCATACGCTGCGGGGCAGAGAGAAATCGCGCGGGCTCATCCTCCTGCACATCCAGCCAGAAGGTGGCGGGATGGCCATTTTCGTGAAACTCAGCGCGGATATATTCAGGTGAGCAGTTGAGGGCACGCGGCTCATGCAGCAGCGCCATCATCAGCGTGGGCACCAGCAGGCCGAAGTACCACTGCGCCCAGAGTGACTGCAGCGGCTTCGCCTCCCGCGGCGTATCAGGATGGCTGCGATAAAGATAGTCACCGTAGCGCTGCGTCAGAGACTGAAAGTGCTCCGGTGCCGACCATTCAGCCAGCGTCAAAGCACCTTCCGGTGCGGTTTCTCCCAGTCTGACATACGCCTGACGGTCGCTGCACTGCTCACGGATCAGCTCCTGCAGCGCGCGTACCAGCGTGCGATCGCGCTGCATGAAGATCGGGGACTGCTCACTAAAGCGGTGCGCCTGACGCGTAATCGTAGCCATGCCAATCCTGAATGATAACGGGAAACGAAAAACAAATGATAATCGTTCCTGATTGAGTGAGCAAGATAGCAGCAGCATAAGATTGCTATAGCGTTGTATTTATCACTTTAGTGCGGCTCGCTAATCGCCTGCCGGCGTGCCGGCAGCGCCTCCCAGGCCAGAATGGTATTGCGCCCGCGGTTTTTGGCGACATAGAGCGCACGGTCAGCGTTGGCGACGGCCCGCTCAAAATCGTGCGCAGCCATCGGCGCGATGCCGGCGCTGACGGTGACGTGAGTCGATACCGCGGTATTAGAACGATGGGGGATCTCCAGTTCCAGCACCGACTGCCGGATGCGCTCGGCGAGCTTCATGGCGATTGACGCGTTGACATTGGTCAGCAGTACCAGAAACTCTTCGCCACCATAGCGGGTGACCACATCGCGCGAGCGGACGGCGTCACGGATCGCAGCCGATACGCGCTTCAGCGCCTGGTCGCCCATCGCATGTCCGTAATTGTCGTTATAGGCTTTAAAGTGATCGATATCCAGCAGCAGGATAAAGTGGCTGCCGGCATGGTTCTCGAGAATGGTTTCCAGCCGGTTCTGCAGCCCGCGCCGGTTATAGAGGCCGGTCAGCGGATCGAGCATGCTGAGCGCGCTGAAGCTCTGCTTCTCTTCATACAGCTGGCCAATCAGCTGCCGGGTAAAATGGTCAAAACGCCGGCGCATCAAATGCAGCAGGGAAAATCCAATCAGCGGCAGCGTAATAGTAAACAGAATAGTGGTCAGGTGCTGTCCGTTATCCAGCAGCAGCACGGTCAGCACCGGCGGCAGAATATGCAGGCAAAATGCCGTTAAATAGTCGCTCAGCGCGATAGCGCTGATAAAAAAGACGCTAAGTAAGCTGATAATTAAATAGCTGCTATCAAACGCAGAAATCAGATGATATTTCTGATTAATATGCCACGCCCACAGCAGCCCGAGCAGCAGCGCGACCGGCGTTAATACGGGAAAGCGCAGGCCGGGCATTATCAGACAAAGCAGCAGCAGCGTGGTGCTGAAACCCGCGACCAGCACTGCAGGCAGGGTAAATATCGGTATCTGAACGTTCAGGCAGGGCAGCAGGCAAAAAAGTGAAACGGCGATATTAAGAAACAAAAACAGCATCAGCGAAAGCCGATATTTGCTCTGTTTCAGTTCATCGTAAGCGTTTAATTTCATTATTATTACCCGTGACAGCCCTGAAATATCAAAGCGCTACCCGGCAGCGTTAATTCTGCTATGCGGATAGTCAGCACGTTTCATGTTGTTATCAGGTGTGTTATCGGCGGCAATTTAGCATTTTCCAGTATTTCTGTCATGCGGTGAAAAATTCGCTGCAGAATGAGAATGGTTGTCATATGATAATGGTAATTCTTATCATTAAGGGGCGTAATGATGATCGCAGCAATGCTGGCTGCCTGCGGCTTGTGGGGTGTGAGCTGGATAATGGGTAAGCGCCTGGATAGCGGCTGGGGTATTCTGCTGCCCTGTACCGCTATGCCGCTGTTTGCGTTATGGGAACCGGGCTATGCGCAGTAGCGGGCGATCATGATTGTTATGCTTCTGCTGACGCTGGTTATGCTGTTTCACCAGCGGCTGCGCCACTATATATTGCTGCCATCCTGTGTCGCGCTGGCGGGCGGCATCACGGCAGCGTCAGTGAATTTTCATCTGGGTTAGCAGCGTGCAGAAACAGCAACATCACGCAGCGCGTGATAAGCAGGAGAGTAACATTCAGGGAATTAACTGACGGGAGAGAGGTGACAACAGTGGTGCGAAGAGAGGGACTTGAACCCTCACGTCCGTAAGAACACTAACACCTGAAGCTAGCGCGTCTACCAATTCCGCCACCTTCGCATCGTGTTGTCTGTTTATATCACCGCATGGTGCGAAGAGAGGGACTTGAACCCTCACGTCCGTAAGAACACTAACACCTGAAGCTAGCGCGTCTACCAATTCCGCCACCTTCGCGCAGTGCACGCGATATAAACTCTGTGATTATTGGTGCGAAGAGAGGGACTTGAACCCTCACGTCCGTTAGGACACTAACACCTGAAGCTAGCGCGTCTACCAATTCCGCCACCTTCGCATACCGGCAACACTTTACAGTATTGCTAACCACGGAGGCGCATTCTAGAGGTTTTACGCAATGCGTCAACAGATATTTTACGGCGATAAACCGACTGCTGGAAAAAGCAACGCTTTATCGCCGCATCAGGCGCTTAGCGTCCGCGCGCGCCACGACCATAAACCGCACGGTAAACCTTAAAGCGGCCGGTCTGCGCCAGCACTTCGTGGCTGCCGAAGGTCTCATCAAGTATCTGCGGATAAGGCAGGAAAGCATTCGCCACAATACGCAGTTCGCCGCCGCTGTTCAGATGCTTCACCGCGCCGCGGATAAGGCTGTTGGCCGCATCAAGGCTGGTCTGCATGCCGTCATGGAACGGTGGATTAGAGATGATCAGATCGAAACGTCCGGTAACGTCGCTAAAGACGTTGCTGGCAAACACCTCGCCTTCCAGCCCGTTTGCCGCCAGCGTGGCTTTGCTCGCTTCAATGGCAGCAGCATGCACATCACACAGCCACAGCCGCACTTTCGGGGAGTGCTGTGCCAGCGCGGTGGCTAAGACACCGCTGCCGCATCCGAGATCCAGCACTTTTCCTTTGGTGTGCGGCGTCAGGGTCGACAGCAGCAGATCGCTGCCAATATCCAGACCATCGCGGCTGAATACGCCCGGCAGCGTATGGATGGTCATCTCATCCAGCTGGTAAGTATTGCCGAACCGGCTGGCGTCAAACTCAGGCTGCTGCGTCAGCTGGCCATGATAGAGGCCGCAACGACGCGCGCTGTCAATTTTCTCCAGCGTCACCCACTGCTCCAGCATGCCTTCGGCGCTGCGTACGCCGCTGCGGTTTTCGCCCACGACAAAGATATCGCTGCCGACAGGGAGTAACGCGAGCAGATTTTGCAGCTGGAACTGCGCTTCCGGCTTATTTTTGGGCCAGAAGTAAATCAGAGTGGTGCAGTCTGTCACATCGGCCGCGCTGGCCACGAGGCTGTATACGGCGCGATCGCCCAGCCGATGGCTCAGGTTCTGCCAGTGATGATACTGCTGGGTATGAACGCGGCTGAGCGCGGTTTCCAGCTGGGCGGGCAGGTCATCCTGCAGATCACCCGCAAACAGCACGTGGCGGGTGGTAAATTCATCACTGTGGCGCAGAATAACTTCACTGGCCGGGGTAAAAGCAGACATGGAACGCTCCTGTTAAATCAGAGCGGGGATTATAGTGCTTTGTTGGCGCATGTTCGACGGGTTTGCTAGCATAGCGCGCATTACTTACGGCATAGCGGAAAACAGCATGAGTACAAGACGCGACTGGCTTCTGCAGCAGATGGGGATTACGCAGTATCAGCTGCGGCGTCCGCGCGTGCTGCAAGGGGAGATCGCCGTCAGGCTGGCACCCGATACGCGCCTGCTGCTGGTAGCGGAACACCCGCCGGCACTGGATGAGCCTCTGATACGGGACGTGCTGCGGGCGCTGGATATTCTGCCCGCACAGGTGATGACGCTGACGCCGGAGCAGCTGCCGATGCTGCCAGAGCAGGTAGCCTGTCCCGGCTGGCTGCTGGGCGTGGAGAGCGGGCACACCTTTAACGGTGTGGTATTCACCAGCGCCGTCCTTAATGAACTGATTAGCAGCGGCGCAGCCAGGCGCGCGCTGTGGCAACAGATGTGTAACCATGACCACTATCTCGCTCATCACGGCTGACGATCGGCCGCAGCAGCTCGCCATTGAACGCCGGGCGCACGCTTTTCCCTGGAGTGAACAGACCTTCGCCAGCAATCAGGGGGAACGCTTTCTCAACTTCGGGCTGCACAGTGACGGACGCCTTGCCGGCTTTGCTATTACGCAGGTTGTGCTGGATGAAGCGTCGCTGTTTAACATCGCCGTTGATCCCGACTTTCAGCGCCGCGGCTATGCGCGTCAGCTATTGCAGACGCTGATCGGCGAACTGGAGCAGCGCGATGTGCTGACCCTCTGGCTGGAGGTGCGCGCCTCAAATCGCGCGGCGATTGCCCTGTATGAGCAGCTCGATTTTCACCAGGTCAGCGTGCGCCCCAATTACTACCCCACTGCAGGCGGACGGGAAGACGCCATCATTATGGCGCTGACACTTTGACCGCTGATTAAGGAGCACCATGTTAAACGACTGGGACTGCATCCTGTTTGATGCTGACGAAACACTGTTTCATTTCGATGCCTTTGCCGGACTGCAGCGCATGTTTACCCGCTACGACGTGCAGTTCAGCGATCGCGATTACGCCGATTATCAGGCGATCAATAAGCCTTTATGGGTGGATTACCAGAACGGCACCATCACCGCCGCACAGCTGCAGACGCAGCGCTTTACGCTCTGGGGAGAGAAGCTCAGCGTAGAGCCGGATATCCTGAACAGCGATTTCCTTAATGCGATGGCGGAGATCTGCCTGCCGCTGGAAGGCGCGCCTGAACTGCTGCAGAGCCTTAAAGGCCGCGTCAAAATGGCGATCGTCACCAACGGCTTTACGGCCCTGCAGCAGGCGCGGCTGGAGCGCACGGGCTTTCACGATATGTTTGATGCGCTGGTGATTTCAGAGCAGGTTGGTGTTCCCAAGCCGGACGCAAAAATCTTTGCTCATACGCTGGAGCTGCTCGGCAATCCGGCGCCACAGCGCGTACTGATGGTTGGCGATACGCCCGAGTCTGATATTCTCGGGGGAATGAATGCGGGTCTTAAAACCTGCTGGATCGATCACGGCACGCGCCCGTTGCCTGCGGATATTACCCCTGATTTTCAGGTGAAAAACCTCGCTCAGCTTCAGGCTATTCTTACCGCTTAAAGCGCGCCGTTAAAAACCGAAAACCAGGCAGAAGCAGCGGCCTGGTTTTTTTGTATCTTTCTGAATAGCCCGCGGCTCAGGCTGGCGCTTAGCGCGTCTTTTCCTGCGCGTCGGGTGTTTCTGCCGGCTCTTCCTCTTTATCTTCTTTCACCGCGCGGCTGGCGGTAAGCAGGAAGGGCGACTGCTGCCAGCGGGTGCGGCGATCGCGCAGCAGAGTACGGGTCAGAATGATGCCAATCGCCAGCGCCAGCAGCATCATCAGGCGCAGAATATTGGTGGTGTTATCTACCTGACGTGATTCGGTAACCAGAACGTGCGTGTCCAGCGTCACGCGCAGGAAACCCTGTGGCCCCTCTTTGCCTTCCAGCGGCTGCACAATCTGATGATTGAAGTAGCTGCCGGCGCGTTTGCCATCCAGCGCCAGCCGGTCGCGTACGTTGATGGTTTCACCGCTGTGTGCCACCAGGCTGCCATCGTCGGCATAGACGGAGGCATCAAGGATGCGGCTGTTATCCGTCATCTGATCGAGAATAGCGGCAATCTGCGTGCGGTTATCATCGCTGTTATCCATCAGGGGCTTCAGGCTGAACGCCACCTGGCGGGTGAGGGTATGGGCCAGCTCTTCAACCTGCTCAGAACGCGCCATCTGATGACCCAGGCTGAACCATGAGGCGCCCTGCATCAGCACCACCAGCAGCGCCAGAGAGATAAGAACAATCACCGTGCGATGCAGGCGAAATTTCAGTGCAGTTTTAACCATCAGAAACCCATGTGACATAGCAGCAGAAAGGCTGGCAATTATGTTGCCAGAACCCGCGCAGACAAGGTAGCCTCTTGCGTGGTTTTGTTGTCCCTACAGGAGCTGTAATGCCAAATCGTCTTACCTGGTGCGATCTGCCCGCCGATGTCTCTCTCTGGCCGGGTTTACCCCTCTCCCTGAGCGGTGATGAAGTTATGCCGCTGGACTACCGTGCCGGCCGCACGGGCTGGCTGCTGTATGGGCGCGGACTCGATAAACAGCAGCTGACCGATTATCAGCATCAGCTGGGGGCCGCCATGGTGATTGTCAGCGCGTGGAACGTTGACGAATATCAGGTGATCCGGCTGGCAGGTTCGCTGACGCCGCGCGCCACCCGGCTGGCGCATGACGCCGGGTTTGACGTGGCGCCGCTCGGCAAAATCCCGCATCTGAAAACGCCGGGGCTGCTGGTGATGGATATGGATTCCACGGCGATTCAGATCGAATGCATTGATGAGATCGCCAGACTGGCGGGCTGCGGTGAGCAGGTGGCTGAGGTCACCGAACGGGCGATGCGCGGTGAACTCGACTTTAAAGCCAGCCTGCGTGAGCGCGTGGCGCAGCTGGCTGGCGCCGATGCCGCTATCCTTAAACAGGTGCGCGACACTCTGCCACTGATGCCGGGCCTGACCACGCTGGTGCATAAGCTGCAGGCGCTCGGCTGGCAGGTTGCGATTGCGTCTGGCGGTTTTACCTTTTATGCGGATCACCTGCGTCAGACCTTGCATCTGGCGGCGGCCGTCGCCAATGAGCTGGAGATGCGCGACGGTAAACTCACCGGCGAGGTGATCGGACAGATTGTCGATGCGCAATATAAAGCGGAAACCCTGCATCAGCTGGCACAGCGTTTTGATATCGCA
Source organism: Pantoea sp. Acro-807 (assembly GCF_011752675.1). Lineage (NCBI taxonomy): Bacteria > Pseudomonadati > Pseudomonadota > Gammaproteobacteria > Enterobacterales > Erwiniaceae > Pantoea > Pantoea sp. Acro-807. The sequence goes on from NZ_VWXE01000005.1 coordinate 265,386, forward strand.
CCGCAGCAGACGGTAGCGGTGGGCGATGGCGCCAACGATCTGCCGATGATTAAGCGTGCAGCACTGGGTATTGCCTATCATGCTAAACCTAAAGTGAATGAGCAGACGGAAGTCACTATCCGTCACGCTGACCTTATGGGGGTGTTCTGCATCCTGACCGGCAGCCTGATTCATGAAGAGCGTTAACTGAGGAACTGATTTGGCCAAAGCGGCAAAACGCGCCTTCGTGTGTAACGAATGCGGCGCAGACTATCCGCGCTGGCAGGGGCAATGCAGCGCCTGCCACGCCTGGAACACCATCACCGAGGTGCGTATTGCTGCCTCGCCTGCCGCTGCGCGCAATGAGCGCCTGAGCGGCTATGCGGGTAACGCCGGCAGCAGCCGGGTGCAGAAGCTCTCGGAGATCAGCCTTGAGGCGCTGCCGCGCTTCACCACCACCTTTAAAGAGTTTGACCGCGTCCTGGGCGGCGGCGTGGTACCGGGCAGCGCTATCCTGATTGGCGGCAGCCCCGGTGCCGGTAAATCGACGCTGCTGCTGCAGGTTATGTGCAAGCTGGCGGAGAGCATGAAGACGCTCTATGTCACCGGCGAGGAGTCGCTGCAGCAGGTGGCGATGCGCGCGCACCGGCTGGGACTGCCCACGGACAACCTGAATATGCTGTCGGAAACCAGTATTGAGCAGATCTGCCTGATTGCCGAGCAGGAAGAGCCGAAGCTGATGGTTATCGACTCCATCCAGGTGATGCACATGGCGGATATTCAGTCTTCTCCCGGCAGCGTGGCGCAGGTGCGGGAGACCGCCGCCTATCTGACGCGTTTTGCCAAGACGCGCGGCGTGGCGATTATCATGGTCGGCCACGTCACCAAAGATGGCTCGCTGGCAGGTCCGAAAGTGCTGGAGCACTGTATCGACTGCTCGGTGCTGCTGGATGGCGATGCCGACTCGCGCTTTCGCACGCTGCGCAGCCATAAAAACCGTTTTGGTGCGGTGAATGAGCTGGGCGTATTCGCCATGACGGAGCAGGGAATGCGTGAGGTCAGCAACCCTTCAGCTATTTTCCTGTCGCGCGGCGATGAGATCACTTCAGGCAGTTCGGTGATGGTGGTGTGGGAAGGTACCCGGCCGCTGCTGGTTGAGATCCAGGCGCTGGTGGATCACTCGATGATGGGCAATCCGCGCCGCGTAGCGGTAGGGCTGGAGCAGAACCGTCTGGCGATTTTACTGGCGGTACTGCATCGTCACGGCGGCCTGCAAATGGCGGATCAGGATGTGTTTGTTAACGTGGTAGGCGGCGTAAAAGTCACGGAAACCAGTGCCGATCTGGCGCTGCTGCTGGCGATGGTCTCCAGCCTGCGCGATCGCCCTCTGCCGCAGGATGTGGTGATCTTTGGTGAAGTCGGGCTGGCAGGTGAGATCCGGCCGGTACCGAGTGGCCAGGAGCGTATCTCTGAAGCAGCCAAGCACGGCTTTAAGCGCGCCATCGTGCCGGCCGGCAACGCGCCGAAGAAAACCATTGATGGCATGAAGGTTTACAGCGCGAAGAAGCTGGCAGATGCGCTGGCCATTCTGGATGAGCTGTAATTTCGCCAGGGCGGCATAAATGCCGCCGCCGCGATATGCAGGGGGCGCATTAAAGGCCGCACCGCCGTTTATTGTCCGCAGGAGGCACTGAGTGTCATCATTTGACTATCTGAAGACCGCGATTCGGCAGCAGGGCCATACGCTGCAGCAGGTGGCTGACGCCAGCGGAATGACCAAGGGCTACCTGAGTCAGCTGCTTAACGCGAAAATAAAAAGCCCTGGCGCGCAGAAACTGGCGGCGCTGCATCACTTTCTCGGGCTGGAGTTTCCGCGGCGTGAGAAAACCGTGGGCGTGGTATTTGGCAAGTTCTATCCGCTGCACACCGGCCATATCTACCTGATCCAGCGCGCCTGCAGTCAGGTGGATGAGCTGCATATTATTATGGGCCACGACGAGCCGCGCGATCGCGCACTGTTTGAGAACAGCGCCATGTCGCAGCAGCCCACCATCAGCGATCGTCTGCGCTGGCTGCTGCAGACATTCAAATACCAGAAAAACATTCGTATTCACTCATTCAACGAAGAGGGAATCGAACCCTATCCGCACGGCTGGGATCTCTGGAGCGCAGGCGTCAGCGCGTTTCTGGCAGAGCAGGGGATTATGCCCGACTGCGTTTATACCAGCGAAGAACCGGATGCGCCGATGTATCAGCAATATCTGGGGATCCCGGCGCGGGTGATCGATCCGCATCGATCGTTTATGAGCATCAGCGGCAGCCAGATCCGTCAGGATCCGTTTCGCTACTGGGAATATATTCCGACCGAAGTGAAGCCTTTCTTTGTGCGCACCGTCGCGGTGCTGGGTGGCGAGTCGAGCGGCAAATCCACGCTGGTCAACAAGCTGGCGAATATCTTTAATACCACCAGCGCCTGGGAGTATGGCCGCGACTACGTCTTCTCTCACCTCGGCGGCGACGAGATGGCGCTGCAGTATTCTGACTACGATAAAATTGCGCTCGGTCAGGCGCAATACATCGATTTTGCCGTCAAGTACGCGAATAAAGTCGCCTTTATCGATACCGATTTTATTACCACTCAGGCGTTCTGCCTGAAGTATGAAGGACGCGAACATCCTTTTGTGCAGGCGCTGATCGATGAGTACCGCTTTGACCTGGTGATCCTGCTGGAGAACAACGTGCCCTGGGTGGCAGATGGCCTCCGCAGCCTCGGCAGCTCGGTGGACCGGCGCGAGTTTCAGTCTATTCTGGTGACCATGCTGCGGGAAAATAACGTTGAGTTTGTACACGTGCATGAGGACAACTACGATGCGCGCTTTCTGCGCTGTGTGGAGCTGGTCAAAGAGCGGCTGGGCAATTAACGCCTGAGCACAATAAAAAAAGGCGCCCGAAGGCGCCTTTTTTATCAGCAGGTTACTTCGCCATACGCTTGTATTTGATACGCTTCGGCTCCAGCGCATCCGCGCCGAGAGTGCGTTTCTTATACTCTTCGTATTCGGTAAAGTTACCTTCAAAGAACTCAACCTTGCCCTCATCCTGATAATCGATGATGTGGGTGGCAATACGGTCGAGGAACCAGCGGTCATGCGAGATCACCATCGCGCAGCCCGGGAACTCCAGCAGGGCATTCTCCAGCGCGCGCAGGGTTTCGATGTCGAGGTCGTTGGTTGGTTCATCCAGCAGCAGCAGGTTGCCGCCTACCTGAAGCAGTTTCGCCAGGTGCAGACGTCCGCGCTCACCACCGGAGAGTTCGCCTACGCGTTTACCCTGATCGGTGCCTTTGAAGTTAAAGCGTCCGACGTAGGCACGGCTTGGCATCTCGGTGGTACCGATACGCATAATATCCTGGCCGCCAGAGACCTCTTCCCATACCGTTTTAGAGTTATCCATCGCATCGCGGAACTGATCGACCGACGCCAGCTTCACGGTTTCGCCCAGATCGATGCTGCCGGAATCGGGCTGCTCCTGACCAGACATCATGCGGAACAGCGTCGATTTACCCGCGCCGTTCGGCCCGATAATCCCGACAATTGCCCCTTTTGGCAGCGAGAACGACAGATCGTCAATCAGGACGCGATCGCCATACGATTTGCTGAGGTTTTTCACTTCCAGCACTTTATCGCCGAGGCGTGCGCCTGGCGGAATAAAGAGTTCGTTGGTTTCATTACGCTTCTGATAGTCGCTGTTGTTCAGCTCTTCAAAGCGAGCCAGACGCGCCTTGCCCTTAGACTGACGGCCTTTCGCACCCTGACGCACCCACTCCAGCTCTTTTTCAATGGATTTGCGGCGTGCAGCTTCCTGTGACGCTTCCTGCGCCAGACGCTGATCTTTCTGCTCCAGCCAGGAGGAGTAGTTGCCTTCCCACGGAATACCTTCACCGCGGTCCAGCTCCAGGATCCAGCCCGCAACGTTATCGAGGAAGTAACGGTCGTGGGTAATCGCGACTACGGTGCCTTCGAAGTCGTGCAGGAAGCGTTCCAGCCAGGCGACAGATTCCGCATCCAGGTGGTTGGTCGGTTCATCAAGCAGCAGCATGTCCGGCTTTTCCAGCAGCAGGCGGCACAGCGCGACGCGACGGCGCTCACCACCCGACAGGTTGCCGATTTTGGCATCCCACTCCGGCAGACGCATCGCGTCAGCGGCGCGGTTGAGCTGGGTTTCCAGATTGTGGCCATCGTGCGCCTGAATCACCTCTTCCAGACGGCCCTGTTCGGCGGCCAGCTTGTCGAAGTCCGCATCGGGATCGGCGTACAGCGCGTAGACTTCATCAAGACGTTTCAGAGCGCCAGCGACTTCAGCCACCGCTTCTTCAACCGATTCACGCACGGTGTGTTCCGGATTGAGCTGCGGCTCCTGCGGCAGATAACCCACTTTAATGCCCGGCTGCGGGCGCGCTTCCCCTTCGATATCTTTATCGATACCGGCCATGATGCGCAGCAGGGTCGATTTACCCGCGCCGTTCAGGCCGAGTACGCCGATTTTGGCGCCCGGGAAGAAGCTGAGAGAGATATTCTTCAGAATGTGACGCTTCGGCGGTACCACTTTGCCGACGCGATGCATGCTATAGACGAATTGAGCCACGTTGTGATGAGCCTCTTGGTCTGTAAATAGTGGAACGTCAGATGGTGAAGTTTAGCGGTTTTCACGGCCTAATCACAGCCGCGCCGCGGTGAAACTTGCGTGACAGGCGTGATGTCAGGCGCACTGCTGCGTAATTGTACGCGCTGACGGCGATCAGGGCAGATGCAGCGTAATCGCCTGCTCTGCCAGCCACGAACTGAGCGCGGCGTCAGGGGGGCTGTCACTGACCAGCCGCTCGAAACGGTGCAGCGCGCTGATACGGGCGGGCAGCACTTTGCCATATTTGCTGCTGTCTGCCACCAGTACCCGTTCACGCGCGCGCAGCATGGCGTGGTGCTTCATCGCCAGCTCATTCAGGTTGTAACAGGTTGCGCCCTGCTGCAGATCCACTCCCGCTGCTGAGATAAACGCCAGCGCCGGGCAGAGGTCATCAAGAATGGAGTGGTTACCGACTGGCGTAAACAGTGCGTTATCAGCATGAAACTCGCCGCCGCTGAGGATCACGCTGCAGGCGGGCTTCTCTTTCAGTGCCAGAAAGGTGTTCATCGCGCAGCAGACTGCCGTGAAGGCGAGGGTGTCCGGAATCGCGTCGATGACGTAGGGCAGCGTGGTTCCGCAGTCAAAAAACACCGTATCATTTTCACGAATCAGCGCGGCGGCGGCCTGCGCCAGACGCCGTTTACGCGCGGCGTTGTGCCCGTGCTGATCGGAAACAAAGTAGTGCCCGGCATGGTTTTTCGGATCGCTGACCACATAGCCGCCGAGCAGCACCACCTGCGAGGCCGATTCGCTGAGATCGCGGCGGATGGTCATTTCAGAGACGCCCAGCAGCTGCGCCGCCTCTTTCAGATGCAGCTTATCGGTGCGTTTCAGGGCCTGGGCCAGCTTATTGAGTCGTTCGTCGCGCCGGGTTTCCATAAGCATCTCGGTAAAAGTGGTGTTCTGCCGCAGAGCAGCGGATGCGGTTTGCCATTGAGCCTCTGAGCGCGACAATCCTGACAGGTTTCAGGCGGTTGCGGCGGCGTCAGCAGCGGGTGGTCAATAGTAGCCTTAAAGGCGCCGTGGCGTAAACTGCGTTGCAGGTGCACAGGCGGGTCAGGGGGGCAGAAGCCTGTTCGTCAGGTAAATTTTGTTAAGAACGTGGCGAGAGACGAAAGCCCTGGTTAGCATGAAGGGAGTCCGGCATACGCTGGACCGAAGCAGAGAGGAGAGCGGAGTGGAGAAGTGGCGTAACTGGATGATAGGGATGTGTCTGGTCAGCACGGCAGGCAGCGTATGGGCCGACTCGCTGGATCAGCAACGACAGCGCTATGCGCAGATCAAGCAGGCCTGGGATAACAAACAGATGGACCAGGTTGAGCAGCTGATGCCGACGCTGCAGGATTATCCGCTCTATCCCTATCTGCAGTATCGCCTGCTGGCGCAGGATCTCGATCAGGAAGCGGGGCTGGCGATCAAAAACTTTATTCAGCAGTATCCGACGCTGCCGCCGGCCAAATCGCTGCAGACGCGATTTGTGAACGTGCTGGCGCACCGGCAGGACTGGCAGGGAATTTTGAGTTTCAGTCCGGATGAGCCGAAGCCGGTGCAGGCGCGCTGCAACTGGTACTACGCTAAATGGGCCACCGGCCAGCAGCAGACGGCGTTTACCGGCGCGAAAAGTATCTGGCTGCGCGGATCGGCACTGCCCGCTGACTGCGACCGGCTCTTCTCAGTCTGGCAGGCATCAGGCCAGCTCTCGCCGATCACTATTCTGGAGCGTATCCGCCTGGCGATGAAAGCGGGCAACGACAGCCTGGTAAACTATCTGGCAAAAATGCTGCCGGCGGATTACCAGACCACCGCCAGCGCACTGCTGGCTCTGCAGCAGAATCCGCAGACCGTAACGACGTTTGCCGCCACGCTGGGGCCGACCGACTTTACCCGTATGGCCACCAGCTACGCCTTTGCGCGCGTGGCGCGCGAAGATATGGATAACGCGCGCATGATGATCCCGCAGCTGGTTAAAGCGCAGAAGATGAGTCAGGCAGAAGAGCAGGATCTGAAAGAAGCGGTGGTATGGCGCATGATGGGGGCTGACCTGACCTCAGAGCAGGCGCGCTGGCGCGATGCCGTGGTGATGAACAGTGAATCCACCGCGCTTATCGAACGTCGCGTGCGCCTTGCGCTGAGCGAAAGCGATCGCCGTGGCCTCAACACCTGGATTGCGCGCCTGCCGCCGGAAGCGAAAGAAAAAGATGAGTGGCAGTACTGGCAGGCGGATTTGCTGATAGCGCAGGGGCGCAAAGAAGAGGCCGATGAGATCCTGCGTAAGCTGATGCAGCAGCGCGGCTTCTATCCGATGGTGGCGGCGCAGCGCCTTGGCACCGACTATCCGCTGAAGATTGATGACGCGCCGGCTGCGGACAACAGCATCGTGCAGGGACCGGAGATGGCGCGCGTACGCGAGCTGATGTACTGGGGCATGGATAACCTGGCGCGCAGCGAGTGGGCAAACCTGATCGTCAGTAAAACCCGCACGCAGCAGCAGATGCTGGCGCACTACGCGAACCAGCAGGACTGGTGGGATCTGAGCGTGCAGGCCACGATTAGCGCAAAAATGTGGGATAGCCTGAAAGAGCGTTTCCCGCTGGCGTGGCGCAATCTGTATCAGCAATACACCGGTGATAAGGCGATCGATCCGAGCTACGCCATGGCCATCTCGCGCCAGGAGAGCGCCTGGAACCCGAAAGCGCGCTCCCCGGTCGGGGCCAGCGGATTGATGCAGGTGATGCCAGCCACGGCCGCGCATACCGTGAAAATGTACAATATTCCCGGCTACGTGAACAGCAGCCAGCTGCTTGATCCGCAAACCAATATCCAGATTGGCACGCAGTATCTGGAGTATGTCTATCAGCAGTTCGGGCAGAACCGCATTTTCTCCTCCGCCGCTTATAACGCCGGGCCGGGGCGGGTGCGCAGCTGGCGTAATAACAGCGGAGGCAAACTGGACGCCGTGGCCTTTATTGAAACGATTCCGTTCTCTGAAACGCGGGGTTACGTGAAGAACGTGCTGGCGTATGACGCCTACTATCGTTACTTCATGGGGAAACCTGACAAGATTCTCAGCGACAGCGAGTGGAATCAGCGTTACTGAGTGTGCTATGCTTCCGTACTCGTTAATGAGTACGGAAGCCACTATGCCTTCATCCCTTTCTGAGCAGCCCGCTGACGATCACTGGCTGCGTTTTATCGACCTGATGCAGCATGCGTTTGCCGATAACGTGGCGCTGCCGATGCTGCAGCTGATGATGACGCCCGATGAACGTGAATCGTTCGGCACGCGGCTGCGCATTATCGAAGCGTTAATCAACGGCGATATCAGCCAGCGCGAACTGAAAAACGAGCTGGGCGTGGGCATTGCGACGATAACGCGCGGCTCTAACAGCCTGAAAGAGGCGCCACCCGAACTCAGACGCTGGCTGGAATCGCGGCTGATTACTGCTGATAAAGCGGATGAGTAAACGGGCAGAGTGCGAGGATCAGCGCCTGATGATAGACGCTGGAGCGGGTCAGCAGGCCCTGCGTAAAAGCGCCGATCGCGCCGCCCTTGTGTTTGATATTGTCGACCCCGGTCAGGCGCGCCATCTCATCGCCCAGCTCGCGCCCGGCTGCTAATCCTGCCAGCACAACCGGCGGCAGCGTAAAGCTGGCAGAGCGTGATTCACCGCGCTGCTGTGCATTTTCCACTACCATCCATGCAAACGCGCAGTCGCCTTCGATGCCCGCTTCAATAGCCACCCAGAAATCCGCCTCCGGCGCGGCCGCACGGGCATTAATCACGCGCTGACGTGCGCCGCTGCGCGTTTCTGTATCGCTAAGCGGCTGCGCCGCCACGCCGCTCTCGACCGCTACCCCGCGAATATGGCAGGATCCCTCACCGAATACGTCGCTGAACGCCAGCGCAACCGCATGAATTTTTGCCGGATTGGTGGTGGCTGCGACAACATGGTACATAATTGATTGAACCCTCAAGGCAAATTTGTCGCAGTATAACGGAAATTACGCATGTTACAGGTCTATCTTGTTCGTCACGGTGAAACGGTTTGGAATGCGGCCCGACGCATTCAGGGGCAGTCCGACAGTGCTCTGACGGATAAAGGTGAACAGCAGGCGCGTCAGGTCGGTGAGCGGGTGAAAACGCTGGGCATTACGCACGTCATTGCCAGCGATTTAGGCCGCACCCGGCGTACGGCAGAGATTATCGCTGACGCCTGCGGCTGCCCGGTTACGCTGGATGCACGTTTGCGCGAGCTGAATATGGGCTGTCTGGAGCAGCGTCCGCTTGATGGCCTGACGGCGGAAGAGGAGCGCTGGCGCAAGGCGCTGGTGGATGGCACCGAAGCGGGGCGCATTCCCGGCGGCGAGTCGATGAGCGAGCTGGCGGCGCGCATGCATGATGCGCTGAACGCCTGCCTCGATCTGCCAGCCGGCAGCCGGCCATTGCTGGTCAGCCACGGTATGGCGTTGGGTGCCCTGGTGAGTACCATTCTGGGTTTACCGGCGCATGCGGAACGACGCCTGCGCCTGCGTAATTGCTCGATTTCACGCGTGGATCATCAGCAGAGTGCCTGGCTGGCGTCTGGCTGGATCGTAGAGACCGCCGGCGACGTCTCGCATCTGGATGCCCCTGCGCTGGATGAGCTGCCAGGGGCGCATTAATGCGCCCCCTACGGGAAATGTAGGGGCGTCGTTAATGACGCCCAGGTTAATGCGCGCGCGGAACGTGATGACGTCATTAATAGCGCCCGGATTAATGCGCGTGCGGAACGTGATGACGTCATTAATGGCGCCCGAATTAATGGGCGTACGGAACGTGATGACGTTTTTTACCGCGGCCAGGGGCGCATTAATGCGCCCCCTACGGAAAATGTAGGGGCGCCATTAATGGCGCCCGGATTAATGCGCCCGACGAGGTTCTTTGGCGATTAATTAACGGGCTGCGGGCGGATCGGGATCAGGTATTCGCAGCGAATATCGGCAGGCGGTTCGCTGCGCTTTTTGCCGCCGTGGGTATAGAATCGCTCAATATCCTGCCCCTGACGACGGATCAGCCCCAGCAGCGGCATGCAGGTGCCGTAGAGCATCAGGATAAACTCCTGCAGCGCGACGCGCGGACCTTCATAGCTGAACTGCACGTAGTCGCCCGCTTCCAGCGTCACGCGCTGGTTTGACTGCATATTCAGCGCCTGCTGATCGGCCGGTACCGCAGTGGTATAGAGGATCTCCTGCTCATCATCTTTCTCATGGCTGGCGCGCACCTGATGCAGACCATAAAGCACCGGCGGCACGGTATCGGTTTCCAGCAGGAACTGTTTCCAGAAGTGCACGCGCATCTCATCACGGTAGCGGGAGATCTGCTCCAGCGCGCAGGTATAACTCTGCGTCTGGCCTACCAGAATCGTCTCCGGCAGCGTGACAAATTGTGCTTCCGGCACGGGCTGGTTATCCAGACGAATGGGCGGACGGATACCGTAAGAGTTCCACTCGGACGAGCGGCGATACCAGGCGGGCGTCTGATTAAACTGTTTCTTAAACGCGCGCGTGAATGTCTGCTGTGAATCGAAGCGATACTGCAGAGCGATATCGAGGATAGGGCGGCTGGTCAGACGCAGCGCCACGGCGGCTTTGGAGAGCCGACGCGCACGGATATAGGCCCCGATGGCGTGTCCGGTGACCTCTTTAAACATCCGTTGCAGGTGCCATTTGGAGTAACCCGCTTTCAGTGCAACGTTATCAAGTGAAAGCGGCTGATCCAGATGGCTCTCCAGCCAGACAAGCAAATCGCGAATGATACCGGCTTGGTCCATAAAACATCCTCATAACTCTCTGGTGGCGCAACGATGAAGTCGTCGAATAATAGCACTAAATGCACAAACGCGCGGCGCTTGTGTGTTGATCAACTGTGCTATATCAATGCGGGTGATAACCCGTTCAGGTTTGGTACTTTGATCTGGTGACGGTACATTATCGCCACATCTCTTTCCTTTGCAATGGTAACCCAATGACAATAAATCGCGCTCTTATAGTCACGCTGGCAACTTTTATGCTCACTCCCGTCGCGCTGGCGGAGGAGATCGGCTCTGTTGACACCGTATTCAAAATTTTCGGCCCCGATCATAAGATCGTGGTCGAGGCGTTCGACGATCCGGACGTGAAAAATGTCACCTGCTATATCAGCCGGGCTAAAACCGGCGGTATCAAAGGGGGCCTGGGGCTGGCTGAAGATACATCGGATGCGGCTATCTCCTGCCAGCAGGTAGGGCCTGTAGAGCTTAGCGAGAAAATTGCACAAGGCAAGGCGCAGGGAGAAGTCGTGTTTCGCAAGCGGACATCGCTGGTGTTTAAGAAGCTGCAGGTGGTGCGCTTTTTCGATCAGAAACGCAATGCGCTGGTCTATCTGAGCTACTCAGATAAGGTTGTGGATGGATCGCCGAAAAACGCGCTAAGCGCAGTGCCCATTATGCCGTGGCACTAAAGCAGCCAAAAAAAACGCCCGAACGGGCGTTTTTTTATTGTTTAACTTAATCCTGCAGCTCACCGCAGAAGCGATAGCCTTCACCATGGATGGTGGCGATGATTTCCGGCGTATCGGGCGTTGACTCGAAATGTTTACGAATACGGCGAATCGTGACGTCCACGGTACGGTCATGCGGCTTAAGCTCGCGACCGGTCATCTTCTTAAGCAGATCGGCGCGCGTCTGGATTTTGCCCGGATTTTCGCAGAAGTGCAGCATCGCGCGGAACTCGCTGCGCGGTAGCTTATACTGCTCACCGTTTGGACTGATCAGGGAACGGCTGTTGATATCCAGCTCCCAGCCATTAAAGCGGTAGCTCTCTACCTGACGGCGCTCTTCACCCGGCATCGCCAGGTTCATGGTGCGCGACAGCAGATTACGCGCGCGAATGGTTAGCTCACGCGGATTAAAAGGTTTGGTGATGTAGTCATCAGCGCCAATTTCCAGGCCGAGGATCTTATCCACTTCATTATCGCGACCGGTCAGAAACATCAGCGCGACGTTTGCCTGTTCACGCAGCTCGCGCGCCAGCAGCAATCCATTTTTCCCTGGGAGGTTGATATCCATAATCACCAGGTTTACGTCATTGTCTGTTAAAACCTGATGCATTTCAGCACCGTCAGTGGCTTCATAGACCACGTAACCTTCCGCCTCAAAAATACTTTTTAGCGTGTTACGCGTGACCAGTTCGTCTTCAACGATAAGAATGTGCGGGGTCTGCATGTTTTGCTACCTAAAATTTGCCAACAAATCGAAAACAGGGCGTACCGCCGTTGCCGCGACAGAATAAAGGCGTGTGCGCAGCCGGAGTACGAAATAATCTTCGGAATATACCATCCATCAGGTCAACTTCAGTGTCAGCTCAGCCGGTCAGAATGAATATCTGTGCGCCCCGTTGGGATCGGAATAGCGTTTATCCTAACCGCATTAACAGCAACCTAACAGCACCAGCAACAACCGATAAGCATAAAAACAACGCTTCGTTGACTTATATCAAAAGCAAGTGTAGCACGTTAACACTTTTATGAAAAACTTCTCCTGTATTGCCAGCTTAGCTCACAAAAAGCAGCATTTTCGCTACATTTAGCCCGCGGTTTTAAACCTATGCAAACTGCATAAATAGCTGGCGTAGTATTATGAATTAACAGGATTTATGTTTTATAAGCGCATAATATCTGCCTGATCGCGATAAATGCCATCAGTACAATTTATTCCGGCAGTTTAACATTATTAACATTCTGCTTTATCACTGCATAACAATTGGTATTTTTTTCGCTGCATGCCACCATAGCGCATAGTGTTAATTTGCTACTGGAAAAATTATGTCTTTTCCCCTGATTTTAGTTTCACCCGCCCGTCCGGAAAATATTGGTGCCGCTGCCCGCGCGATGAAAACCATGGGTTTTACAGAGCTGCGCATTGTCGCCAGCGATGCGTGGCAGGATCCGGCGGCGCGGCGCGTTGCGCACGGCGCCGGTGAAATCCTCGACAATGTTCAGACGTATGCCACGCTAAGTGACGCGCTGGCCGATGTCGATTTTTCTGTTGCCACCACGGCGCGCAGCCGGGCGAAGTTTCGCTACTATGCCACGCCTGTGCAGGTAGAGACTATTCTGCAGGAAAAACGACAGTGGCTGCCGCGCATTGCGCTGGTATTTGGTCGTGAAGATAGCGGGCTGACGAACGAGGAGCTGGATCAGGTCGATCTGCTGACCGGTATTCCTATGGCGGCGGATTATCCCTCACTCAATCTGGGACAGGCGGTAATGGTCTACTGCTATCAGCTCGCCTCGCTTAATCAGGTCACCGTCACCCCGGCAGAAACGGCCAATGCGCTGCAGCTGCAGGCGCTGCGTCAGCGTTTTCAGCAGCTGCTCACGACGCTTGAGGTGAGCGATGACACCAAGATGGTGGACTGGATCGATCAACGCATCGGTCTGCTGGAGCAGCGTGACAGCGCAATGCTGCACCGGCTGCTGCACGATGTGGAAAAAAAGCTGGCAGAGCATTACTCGGCAAAATCCTGAACAGATAGTTGCTGATCGGGCATCTTGCCTCGGGGCTGAACGATCGCAACACCATTTACCCGATCCAGCGCAGCACTGCCCGGCTGCAGGTTCAGCGGCAAAAGACAAATTCGTTGACTTAACGTGCGCTTTGCTTTACTTCTGGAAGGCAGACGGACAAGACAAAGACAGACAGAAAAATCTTAATGCGTAACGACAGCCTGAACACCACAACAATTATTACCACCACCATTACCACAGGTAACGGTGCGGGCTGACGCATACAGGAAAAAATAAAAAAGAAGCCCGCACCTCAACAGTGCGGGCTTTTTTTTCGGCAAAAATTCAGGAGAGTTTTAACCATGCGAGTGCTGAAATTCGGCGGAACCTCAGTAGCAAACGCAGAGCGTTTTCTGCGCGTAGCGGACATTCTGGAAAGCAATGCGCAGCAGGGACAGGTTGCCACCGTGCTCTCTGCACCCGCAAAAATTACTAATCACCTGGTGGCGATGATTGAAAAAACCATCAGCGGCCAGGATCCCCTGCCGAATATCAGCGACGCCGAGCGCATTTTTGCCGATCTTCTGCAGGGGCTTGCGGCCGCCCAGCCGGGGTTTGACGCTGAGCGCATCAATACCTTTGTTGCGCTGGAGTTTGCTCAGCTTAAGCAGGTGCTGCACGGTATCAGCCTGCTGGGGCAGTGCCCGGACGCGGTCAATGCTGCTATCATCTGCCGGGGTGAAAAGCTGTCGATTGCCATTATGGAGGCGCTGCTGCAGGCGCGTGGTTATCAGGTGACCGTGATCGATCCGGTTGAGAAGCTGCTGGCCGTGGGACACTATCTGGAGTCCACAGTGGATATCCCTGAATCCAGCCGGCGCATTGCCGCCAGTCAGATCCCGGCCGATCATATGATCCTGATGGCTGGCTTCACCGCCGGTAACGAAAAAGGCGAGCTGGTCGTACTGGGGCGCAACGGTTCCGACTACTCTGCTGCCGTACTGGCCGCCTGCCTGCGCGCTGACTGCTGCGAAATCTGGACCGATGTCGATGGCGTCTATACCTGCGATCCGCGTCAGGTGCCCGATGCACGCCTGCTGAAGTCGATGTCCTATCAGGAGGCGATGGAGCTCTCCTACTTTGGCGCCAAAGTTCTGCACCCGCGTACCATTGCGCCGATCGCACAGTTTCAGATCCCCTGCCTGATTAAAAACACCGCTAATCCGCAGGCGCCCGGTACGCTGATTGGCGGCGAGGGCAGCGATGACGAAAATCCGGTCAAAGGCATCACCCACCTAAACAACATGGCGATGTTCAACGTCTCCGGCCCCGGAATGAAAGGCATGGTGGGCATGGCCGCGCGCGTGTTTGCTGCGATGTCCCGCACCGGCATCTCCGTAGTGCTGATCACCCAATCCTCCTCCGAATACAGTATCAGCTTCTGCGTACCCCAGAGCGAGCAGGCGCGCGCGCGGCGCGTGCTGGAAGAGGAGTTTCATCTTGAGCTGAAAGAGGGCCTGCTCGATCCGCTGGATGTGCTGGAGCAGCTGGCGGTGATTTCGGTGGTAGGCGATGGCATGCGTACGCTGCGCGGCATCTCCGCAAAATTCTTTTCGGCACTGGCACGCGCCAATATTAATATCGTGGCGATCGCCCAGGGCTCTTCCGAACGCTCAATCTCTGTCGTGGTAAGCAATGACGATGTGACTACCGGCGTGCGCGTTGTGCATCAGATGCTGTTCGCGACCGATCAGGTGATTGAAGTGTTCGTTGTCGGCGTCGGCGGCGTCGGCGGTGCGCTGCTGGATCAGCTGCATCGCCAGCAGGCGTGGCTGAAAGGCAAACATATCGATCTGCGCGTCTGCGGGATCGCAAATTCGCGCGCGCTGCTGACCAACGTCCACGGTATCGACCTTAAAGACTGGAAAGGGGCGCTGAGTGAGGCGCGCGAGCCGTTTAACCTCGGACGTCTGATCCGGCTGGTAAAAGAGTATCACCTGCTTAATCCGGTGATCGTCGACTGTACCTCAAGTCAGGCGGTGGCCGACCAGTATGCTGACTTCCTTGCCGAAGGTTTTCATGTCGTGACGCCTAATAAAAAGGCGAACACCTCCTCGTGGAACTACTACCAGCAGATGCGGGCTGCCGCTGCGAAGTCGCGTCGCAAGTTTCTTTATGATACCAACGTCGGTGCCGGTCTGCCGGTGATTGAAAACCTGCAGAACCTGCTGAACGCGGGCGATGAACTGATTAAGTTTTCCGGCATTCTCTCCGGCTCGCTCTCTTTTATCTTCGGCAAACTGGATGAGGGGATGTCGCTCTCCCAGGCAACCACGCTGGCGCGCGAGATGGGCTTTACTGAACCCGATCCGCGTGACGACCTGTCAGGAATGGATGTGGCGCGCAAGCTGCTGATCCTGGCGCGCGAAGCGGGGCATCAGCTGGAGCTGAGCGATATCACCATCGAGCCGCTTCTGCCTGCCAGCCTGACTGAACTGGCGGATGCGGATCAGTTTATGGCGCGTCTGCCGGAGCTGGATAATGCCTTTGCAGCACGCGTCGCTCAGGCGCGCGATGAAGGCAAAGTGTTGCGTTTTGTCGGAGCGATTGCAGAAGATGGTCACTGCAGCGTTAAAATTGAGGCAGTAGATGGCAACGATCCGCTGTGCAAAGTGAAAAACGGTGAAAATGCGCTGGCGTTCTATAGCCGCTACTATCAGCCGATTCCGCTGGTACTGCGCGGGTATGGTGCAGGGAATGATGTTACCGCAGCGGGCGTGTTTGCTGATTTGCTGCGTACGCTGTCGTGGAAGTTAGGAGTTTAATGATGGTAAAAATTTATGCACCGGCCTCCATCGGCAACGTCAGCGTTGGCTTTGACGTGCTGGGAGCCGCGGTGTCGCCGGTGGATGGATCGCTGCTGGGCGACTGTGTGGCAGTTGAAGCAGCCGATCGTTTCAGCCTTGAGAATCGCGGTCGTTTTGTCAGCAAGCTGCCTGACGATCCCAAAGAAAATATCGTTTATCAGTGCTGGGAGCGTTTCTGTCAGGCAATTGGCAAAGAAGTGCCGGTTGCGATGACGCTGGAGAAAAATATGCCGATCGGCTCCGGCCTCGGCTCCAGCGCCTGTTCCGTCGTGGCAGGCTTAATGGCGATGAACGAATTCTGCGGCAAGCCGCTCAGCGATACCGCACTGCTGGCGCTGATGGGCGAGCTGGAAGGGCGTATCTCTGGCAGCGTACATTATGACAATGTGGCTCCCTGCTTCCTCGGCGGCGTACAATTAATGATTGAAGAGCAGGGGATTATTAGCCAGCAGGTACCGTGCTTTGATGAGTGGCTGTGGGTTATGGCGTATCCCGGCATTAAAGTTTCTACCGCGGAAGCGCGGGCGATTCTGCCGGCGCAATATCGCAAGCAGGATGTGATTAAACATGGCCGCCTGCTGGCGGGCTTTATTCACGCCTGCCATACCCGGCAGCCGCAGCTGGCGGCTAAGTTAATGCAGGATGTGGTGGCCGAACCGTACCGCACCAAACTGCTGCCGGGCTTCGCCGCGGCACGGCAGGCGGCAGCCGATATCGGCGCGCTGGCCTGCGGCATTTCGGGCTCCGGTCCGACGCTTTTCGCTGTTTGCAATGAGATGGCAACGGCGCAGCGGATGGCAGACTGGCTGAGCCAGCACTATCTGCAGAATGAAGAAGGCTTCGTCCATATCTGCCGTCTTGATACGGCTGGCGCACGTAAACTGGGATAACGTATGAAACTCTATAATCTTAAGGATCACAACGAGCAGGTCAGCTTCTCGCAGGCAGTCAAACAGGGGCTGGGCTCGCAGCAGGGGCTGTTCTTTCCACTGGAGCTGCCGGAATTTGAACTGACCGATATCGATGCGATGCTGGAGATGGACTTTGTCAGCCGCAGCAGCAAAATCCTGTCTGCTTATATCGGGGATGAAGTTACCCCGCATCAGCTGGCTGAGCGGGTCAAAACGGCCTTTACCTTCCCGGCACCGGTGGCGAAAGTCAGCGAAGATATCGCCTGTCTGGAGCTGTTCCACGGCCCGACGCTGGCATTCAAAGATTTCGGCGGCCGCTTTATGGCGCAGATGCTCTCCTATGTCTCCGGCGCAGATGAGCAGATCACTATTCTGACTGCCACCTCGGGTGATACCGGGGCTGCCGTGGCGCACGCTTTCTACGGTATGGACAATGTGCGTGTAGTGATCCTCTATCCGCAGGGCAAAATCAGCGCCCTGCAGGAAAAACTGTTCTGCACGCTGGGTGGCAATATTGAAACTATCGCAATTGATGGCGATTTCGATACCTGTCAGTCGCTGGTTAAGCAGGCGTTTGATGATGAGGAGCTGAAAAAAGCGATTGGCCTTAACTCCGCTAACTCCATCAATATCAGCCGTCTGCTGGCGCAGATCTGCTACTACTTTGAGGCGGTCGCACAGCTTCCGCAGGAGCAGCGTAATCAGCTGGTGGTTTCCGTACCCAGCGGTAACTTTGGCGATCTCACGGCCGGCCTGCTGGCGAAATCGCTCGGTCTGCCAATCAAACGGTTTATTGCCGCAACCAACGCCAACGACACCGTACCGCGCTTTCTTGGCAACGGTGCCTGGCAGCCAAATGCCACCGTGGCTACCCTGTCAAACGCAATGGATGTCAGCCAGCCGAATAACTGGCCGCGCGTGGAAGAGCTGTTCCGCCGTAAAACCTGGCGTCTGACCGATCTCGCTTACGGTGCGGTTTCTGATGAGACGACGCAGGCCACGATGCGCGAGCTGGCCGATCTGGGTTATCTCTCAGAGCCGCATGCGGCCATCGCTTATCGTCTGCTGCGCGATCAGCTGCAGGAAGGTGAGTATGGATTGTTCCTTGGTACAGCGCATCCGGCGAAATTCCGCGAGAGCGTAGAGGAGATTCTGGGACAGACGCTTACGCTGCCGCAGGCGCTGGCCGATCGCGCCGATCTGCCGCTGCTGTCACACCAGATGCCGGCAGAGTTTGCCGCACTACGCAAATTCCTGCTGCAGTAACAGATCGGGGCGTAGTCCATGGCGGCCAGGGGCGCATAAACACGCCAGGGGCGCATAAATGCGCCCCCTACGGATATCCCATCCCCTGTAGGGGCGCCATTCATGGCGCCCGGGTTGATGCGCGTGCGAAACGTGATGATGCCAGGGGCGCATAAATGCGCCCCCTACGGATATC
>NZ_VWXE01000006.1:0-199281 GCF_011752675.1 Pantoea sp. Acro-807
AATGAATTACGTGTTCACTCAGCAAAGACTTGATATTTTTTAAAGCCCGTAGGCTTGTGATATCAATCCTGCGAGTGCCCACACAGATTGTCTGATAAATTGTTAAAGAGCGGTGCAGCCAGCGCCTTAAGCGTCTGCTGCGAGGTGGCGTATATTACGCTTTCCTCCTCCGGAGTCAACCACTTTTTTCAGCGTTTTCTCCGGCGGGGTGAATCGCTTCACGCCCTGCTGAGCCCGTCTGCGTTGCCGCTTTGCCGTCTCAGTGGTGGCGCATTATAGGGAGTTCTCGCCGGGTGACAAGTGTTTATTGCAAAAAAATAGCTGAGCGTCTCTTTTTTGAGCGAAAGCGCTAAAAGCAGGCATTATATGACCAATTAATGGCCAAAATGGCCTCGTAAGAGGCACAAATCAACGTCATCGCCTGTAACTGCAATGCTATTCTTTTCTGATAATGCTGTTTGCCAGCACCACCAATAGAAGGATTTTCGATGATTCGTTCTGCGCGCAGTATGGCTGGCTTGCCGTGGATAGCCGCAATGGCGTTTTTTATGCAGGCACTCGACGCAACCATTCTTAATACAGCGCTGCCGGCCATTGCCACCAGCCTTGAACGCTCCCCCCTTGCTATGCAGTCCGCCGTTATCAGCTATACCCTGACTGTCGCTATGCTGATACCCGTCAGCGGCTGGCTGGCCGATCGATTTGGCACGCGCCGTATTTTCATTATTGCCGTTTCACTGTTTACGCTGGGATCGCTGGCCTGTGCCCTGTCGGGCTCGCTGACTATTCTGGTCGTGTCGCGCATTGTGCAGGGCGTGGGCGGTGCCATGATGATGCCGGTGGCGCGTCTGGCGCTGCTGCGTGCCTATCCGCGCAGTGAACTGCTGCCGGTGCTTAACTTTGTGACCATGCCGGGTCTGGTCGGGCCTATCCTCGGACCGATGCTGGGAGGCCTGCTGGTTACCTACGCCAGCTGGCACTGGATTTTCCTGATCAATATTCCCATCGGTATTGCCGGTATTTTTTACGCGCGTAAATATATGCCGGATTTCACAACGCCAAAACGCCGCTTCGATTTTACCGGCTTTCTTCTTTTCGGTCTGGGGCTGGTGCTGATCTCAGTGGGCATTGAGCTGTTCGGCGAGCGCATTGTTGCATCATGGCAGGCGCTACTGGTGCTGTTTGGCGGCTTTGCACTGCTGCTTCTTTATATAGTACATGCGCGGCGCCATCCCGCACCGCTGATCGGTCTGCCGATGTTCCGCACCCGTACATTTTCTGTCGGTATCCTCGGCAATATTGCGGCGCGTCTCGGAACCGGCTGTATTCCCTTTCTGATGCCGCTGATGCTGCAGGTGGGCTTTGGCTATCCGGCAATTATTGCAGGCTGCATGATGGGGCCTACGGCGGTAGGCTCACTGCTGGCCAAATCGACGGTGACGCAGGTGCTGCGCCGCTTTGGCTATCGCCAAACCCTGGTGGGCATTACCATCATTATCGGTATCCTGATCGCCAGCTTCTCGCTGCAGTCGCCGGGTGAGGGCGCAGTTATGCTGCTGATAGCGCTGTTTGTGCTGGGCATGGCGATGTCAACGCAGTTCACCGCGATGAACACGATTACGCTGGCCGATCTGAATGATGACAACGCCAGCGGTGGCAACAGCGTACTGGCGGTAACGCAGCAGGTTTCTATCAGCTTTGGTGTTGCGGTCAGCGCGGCGGTGCTGCGCTTTTACCAGGATTTTGAAAGTACGACCGTGCAGCAGTTCCACGCTACGTTTCTGACGATGGGCGTCATTACCGTGCTGTCTGCCGCCGCGTTTCTGTTACTGCGGCCCGGCGACGGCCGTAACCTGATCGCCAACCGGGAAAAGAAAAAGAAAGCGGCTTAAACAGAACCGCGTTCCACCAGCTCCGGCGTCAGCACCAGCGTTTGCTGACTGGCGTCGGGCGCGCCCATGCGGTGAATCAATGTATCGATAGCCAGCTCGCCCAGCTCATCTTTTGGCTGATGTACCGTGGTCAGCGGCGGTGTCAGATAGCGGGCCAGTTCGATGTTGTCATATCCCATAACCGCAATATCCTGCGGTACCTGCAGGCCCGCCTGATACAACGCGTGATAGACGCCAACGGCCATCGCATCGTTACTGGTAAACACCGCCTCCGGTACCGGCTCCAGCGCCAGCAGCTGCGTCATGGCATTGAATCCGCCCTGGAACTCAAAGTCGCCGTCAACTACATACCCATCAGGTACCGTTAAACCGTGCGCCGCCATCGCTTTATGAAAGCCTTCAAGACGAAGTCGCGCCGGCGTTTTGTCCTGCGGTCCCGCAATACAGGCAATACGCCGGTAGCCTCGTTCAATCAGATGGCGGGTCGCCATTTCGCCGCCCAGTAAGGCATTATCCTGAATGATATCGCCCCGTCCCTCAAACGGTGCCCAGTCCATCATTACCATCGGCACCGAGGGATAACGATTCAGGATCTCAGCCGAAGGCAGATGCGTCTCCGTGCACATCAGCAGCAGGCCATCCACGCGCTTTTGCATCAGCGTTTCCAGGCTGCGATTCATGCGCTCTTCATCCCCTTCGGTATTACACAGGATCAGGCTATAGCCGCGTTCGTAACAGCTGTTTTCCACGCCGCGCACGACCTCAGCATAGAAAGGGTTGCTGCTGGCCGTCAGTAACATACCGATAGTACGCGTCTGCCTGATCTTCAGGCTGCGCGCCAGCGCCGAAGGGGCATAGTTCAGCTCACGGATGGCCTGTTCAACCTTTTCGCGCACCTGCTCGCTGACAAAGCGATTGTTATTGATCACATGCGAAACGGTAGAGGTGGAGACGCCCGCCTGACGGGCAACATCTTTCATGGTAGCCAAGCGCTTATTCCTGTTGCTGCAGGAAAGCGTCGATTTCGCGGCGCCACGGTACAGCAGGCTGAGCGCCGGGCCGCGTTACGGCAATCGCCGCTGCCGCATGCGCAAACCGTACCGCATCATGCATCGTCATGCCTTCCAGCCGCGCGGTAATAAAAGCACCGTTGAAGGTGTCACCTGCGGCAATGGTGTCAACGGCCTGTACGTTAAAACCAGGAATGCGCTCGCCGTTACCCTGTTCGCTCAGCCATACGCCGCGCCGCCCCAGCGTAATCAGCACGGTGCGGATCCCTTTGGCATGCAGCACCTGCGCTGCCTGTGCGGCCTCAGCGTCACTGGTAACGGCAATCCCGGTCAGGATCTCCGCTTCGGTTTCGTTAGGCGTAATGATGTCAATCTGTGCCAGCAATTCATCCGTCAGCCTGGTCGCAGGGGCCGGATTGAGGATCACCTGCGTGCCGTGCTGTCGCGCAAGCTGCGCTGCCGTCAGCACGCTTTCCAGCGGGGATTCCAGCTGCATCAGCAGCGCCTCAGCGTCAGCGATCACCTGCTGATGACGCCGTACATAGTCTGGCGTCAGCGCGGCGTTCGCGCCGGCATAAATGCCGATGTTGTTTTCACCTTCACCGTTGACGAAGATCATCGCCACGCCGGTTGCCTCTGACGGGATGGCTTCAACCGGCGTGATATCAATATTGTCGCGCTGCAGCTGTTCACAGATGCGTTCGCCCGTGTCATCGCCGCCTACGCAGGCGATAAAGGCGATATCAGCACCCGCGCGTCCGGCTGCCACCGCCTGATTAGCGCCTTTGCCGCCAAACGCAATCTGATACGCCTTACCGATAACGGTTTCACCGGGGCGCGGGAAGTGGCTCAGGTTCAGGATATGATCGGCGTTAATGCTGCCCATTACCGCCAGTGTTGCGCATTTGCTCATAGAGAGGGATCCAGGAAGTTGCGCCACCCTGAGGGTGACGCGAGGCCACGCTTTTCTTTGGTTTTATTTAGTGACGAGTTTCAGGTCAACCGGGTTGATCGCCTGCACTTTTTCACCTTTCAGCACTTTGTCTGCGGTATCCACGCCAATCATACCAATCTTATCCGGCATCTGCGCCACGGTTGCGGTCAGTTTACCGGACTCTACCGCTTTCACGCCGTCAGCCGTACCATCAAATCCAACCACCAGCACATCGGTTTTACCGGCGGTCTGCAGCGCACGCAGCGCACCCAGCGCCATCTCATCGTTTTGTGCAAACACCGCCTGCACATCCGGATGCGCCTGCAGCAGGTTCTGCATCACGTTCAGCCCTTTAGTACGATCGAAGTCAGCCGGCTGACTGGCAAGAATAGCAAATTTGTGCGCATCAGCGGCCTGCTTGAAACCTTCACCGCGCTCGCGTGCGGCTGATGTGCCGGCGATGCCCTGCAGCTCAATGATTTTTGCGCCGTCACCCACTTTTTTCGCAATAAAATCGCCCGCCATTTTACCGCCAAAGCGGTTGTCAGAGGCGACGTGGCTCACTACCTTGCCCTGTGCTGCCATACGGTCCAGCGTGATCACCGGGATATTTGCCTGGTTAGCCATTTTTACGGCGTTGCCAACAGCGTCGGAATCTGTCGGGTTGATCAGCAGCAGCTTAGTGCCGCGAACGGTCAGATCCTGCACGTTAGCCAGCTCTTTTGCCGGGTTGTTCTGGGAGTCCAGCACCACCAGGTTGTAGCCAAGCTTGTCCGCTTCTTTCTGAGCGCCATCTTTAAGCGAGACAAAGAAGGGGTTATTGAGGGTAGAAACCACCAGCGCAATCGTATCCTTGGCCATTGCGCCGGCACTCAGGGTGGCACCAAGAATGACGGCCAGTGCAGTTAATTTTTTCATTTACAGGATCCTGTGTGAGGGTCAGAGTTATTTACTGCTTTTGTTATCTACCAGCACCGCCAGCAAAATCACGACGGCTTTAACAATCATCTGGTAGTAGGAAGATACGCCCATCAGGTTCAGGCCATTATTCAGGAAACCCAGAATCAGCGCGCCAATCAGCGTACCCATAATACGGCCTTTACCGCCTGCCAGGCTGGTGCCGCCCAGGACCACAGCCGCAATCGCATCCAGTTCATAACCGGTGCCAGCCGTAGGCTGTGCTGAGGAGAGACGGGCGACTTCAATCGTGCCTGCCAGCGCTGCCAGCAGTCCGCTCAGCGCATAGACGGTAATTTTGACGCGGTTAACGCTGATACCTGACAGACGGGTAGCGGCTTCATTACCGCCCAGCGCATAAATATAGCGACCGAGGCGGGTGTGATGCAGCATGTACCACGCCAGCGCAAACACCAGCGCCATCAGCCATACCGGCGTCGGGATCCCCAGCGGACGGCCGATACCGAACCAGCCAAACAGATCGGCGTTTTCACTGAAGCCGGTATTCACCGGACTGCCGTCGGTGTAAACCATGGTGACGCCGCGCAGCAGCAGCATCATCACCAGCGTGGCGATAAACGCCTGCACCCTGCCGCGCGCAACTATCACGCCGGTGATGCCGCCAATAAACGCGCCCAGCGCCAGAGAAGCGGCAACGGCAACCAGCGCATTGACCTCCATGCCGACAATAGACGCGGCAACCGCACCGGTAAGCGCCAGCAGCGATCCCACTGACAGGTCGATGCCTGACGTCAGGATCACCAGCGTCATCCCCACCGCCATAATGGCGTTGACCGAGGTCTGCTGCAGAATGTTGAACATGTTGGCCAGCGTAAAGAAGTTCGGGCTCTGGCTGGCGACCACGGCGATCAGCACAATCAGCGCAATCAGTGACTTCTGCTCCAGCAGCCAGCTTTTGCTGAACCAGCGGCGGCTGGCGGGTAGGGTGTGGGTACTCATACGACTAAATCCTCGCTGTGTTGCTTACCGACCGCCGCCGCCATCAGGGATTCCTGGGTAGCCTGCTCGCGGGAAAATTCGCCACTAATATGGCCTTCATGCATCACCAGAATGCGATCGCTCATGCCCAGCACTTCCGGCATTTCCGATGACACCAGAATGATGCTCAGCCCTTCCGCTTTGAACTGATTAATTAACTGATAAATCTCTTTTTTGGCACCCACATCGACACCGCGCGTGGGTTCATCCAGGATCAGCACGTCCGGACGGGTCATCAGGCCGCGGGCAATCGCCACCTTTTGCTGATTACCGCCGGAGAGCAGGCCAATTGGCTGCATCATTGAGGGCGTCTTTACATTGAACAGGCGGATAAAATCGCCTACCGCCAGCTGCTCTTCCGCATGTTTCAGGTTACCGCCGGCGTGGCTGAAATAGCGCAGCGCCGTCAGCGACATGTTCTCTTTTACCGACATTCCCAGCACCAGTCCGTCGCGCTTACGATCTTCAGAGATATAAACGATACCGCTGGCGAGCCCCTCCTGCGGCGAACGTACGGTCACGGTACGGCCATTGAGCGTGACGCTGCCGCTGCGGCGCGGCAGGGCGCCATAGAGCACTTTCATCAACTCAGTGCGCCCGGCCCCCATCAGCCCTGAAATCCCCAGAATTTCACCTTTGCGCAGGGTAAAGCTGACATCCTCCACGCCTGAACCACAGAGCTTTTCAACCTGCAGACGGATTTCACCGGGCGATTGATCGAGATGGGGATACTGATCTTCCAGCTTGCGTCCCACCATCATCTCAATCAGCTGCTCTTCACTCAGATCGCTGACGGCGCGTTCGGCAATAAACTGCCCGTCACGAAATACGGTTACGTCATCGCAGATCTCAAAAATTTCTTTCATACGGTGCGAGATATAGACAATGCCGCACCCCTGCGCTTTCAGTTCATTGATAACGTGAAACAGCGACAGCGTTTCGGTATCCGTCAGCGCATCCGTCGGCTCATCCATGATGATGACGCGCGATTCAAAACTCAGTACTTTGGCAATCTCTACCATCTGCTGATCGCCAATTGAGAGATCGCCCACCAGTTTGTGGCTGCTGAAACGCAGGTTAAGACGCTTAAGCAGCGACTCTGCCTCGCGATGCATCTTTTTCCAGTCGATACGGCCAAACCGGTTTACAAACTCCCGGCCGAGGAAAATATTTTCCGCCACGCTCAGCTGCGGGATCAGATTAAGCTCCTGATGAATAATGCCGATGCCTGCCTCCTGCGACGCTTTAGGGCCGGAGAAGGCGACAGCTTCACCCAGCCACTGCAGCGAGCCGGCGTCCATGGTGTAGATGCCGGTCAGCACCTTCATCATGGTGGATTTACCGGCCCCGTTTTCGCCTACCAGCGCCATAACGCGCCCCGGGTAGACCGCCAGCGAGGCACCATTCAGCGCCTTTACGCCAGGAAACGACTTTTCGATTCCTTTAAGTTGCAGTAAGGGTTGCATAGCGGCCTCAGAAGGTGACGCCGGCGCTCAGGATGACATTCGCATACGGAGAACACTCTCCGCTGCGAATGACCGCCTGGCTGCACTGCGTCTGTTGTTTGAACTGTTCATGACTGATGTAACGGACGGTGATGCTATTCCCCTGGTGCTGTTGCAACGCTTCGAGCACGGCGAGCAGCTGGCTGTGAAGCTGCGGATTATGTTCTTTTATCTCCTCCGCAATCAGGGCGCTTTCTACCTGCATCTCCTGTGTGACTACCTCCACAACCTGTAAAAATCCGGGCGTACCGGGCGTTAACGCCAGGTCAATACGCCGGGGGCCGTGCGGAACAGGCAGGCCCGCGTCCGCAATAGTCAGCGTATTGGTATGCCCGAGGCGGGCAATCACATGAGAGAGTTCAGCGTGTAACAGGCGACCTTTTTTCATTTCATCCACTCCACAGCGAAACGTTTCGCTGTGGAGCAGTGTATAAAAGCAGCATAGTAACGCAATGACACCATCACGGAAGTGTGATCGCCATCGAAACGTTTCGCTGTCAGCCGGAAAAATTTGGGTAAGGGAGTACAGAGAGGCAGGGAGCAGGATGATATGGGCCCATCAGAATAAATGAAGCCACTCAGGCAGTGGCTTCACAACAGAGTTATGGCAGTTTGCGAACCTGTTTCACATCAAGCTCAGTGGCATTGAAATCTTTATCCAGCTCGCCCGTCAGTTCGACGCGATCTTTTGGCGTAATGGTCACGCCGTTCCAGCGCTTGTGGTCAATTTCCACTTTCATGGTGCCGCTGCTGTCGCGGAACAGATAATCTTCATCGCCAGTCTGCTTTTCCAGCGTCCCGCGCACGGTGATCCAGCTGTCATCTTTCATCTCTTCAGCCTGTTTTACCGTCACGACGCTGGCTTCGCCCGCTTTAAAACCGCCCGCCTGATTACTTTGTGCGGCTGGCGCAGCGGGATCCATAAAGCCGCCCTGCGGCGCAGCAAGTACCGGTGCGGTGGCCAGGGCAATCAGGGTCAGTAACGCGATACGTGTTTTCATTAGTTACCTCATTTCTGTGAACAGGTGGAATATCAGCAGTAGACCAGAGAGTTCTTAACAGGATCTTAAGGAGCGCTGTTTTTTACCGTTGCGTGAAAAATAGCTGAAAATCGCGCTGCTGGCCTGTACAAGCCCGGACGGGCTTCGTATAACTCGCCTGTAGCCAGGGGAGAGCACAATGCGAATTCTGTTGATTGAAGATGACACGCTGATTGGCGACGGGCTGAAGGTTGGCCTGACAAAACTGGGATTCAGCGTCGACTGGTTTATATCCGGTGAGGCCGGATGTCAGGCGCTGAGCGCAGCGCCCTGGGATGCAGTGGTGCTGGATCTGTCGCTGCCGGAACGCGACGGGCTGGAGATCCTGCGCCAGTGGCGCGCTGCAGGCGCGGATATTCCGGTGCTGATCCTGACAGCGCGCGACGCACTGGACCAGCGCGTACAGGGTTTACAGCTGGGTGCCGATGACTATCTCTGCAAACCGTTCGCACTGACTGAAGTGGCTGCGCGACTGCAGGCGCTGATCCGCCGCCGGCATGGCCAGCTGCAGCCTGAGCTGCGGCACGGCAATGTTGTCATGCAGCCCGCCAGCCACAGCGTTCTGCTCAATGGCGAACCGCTTGAACTGAAAAGCCGCGAACTGGCGCTGCTGGAGCTGTTTCTGCGACATCCGGCTCAGGTGCTGACGCGCAGCCAGCTTGAAGAGAAGCTTTACAGCTGGGATGACGATGTTTCCAGCAACGCGGTAGAAGTACATATTCATCATCTGCGCAAAAAGCTGGGCAGCCAGTTTATCCGCACCGTGCACGGTATTGGCTATACGCTGGGAGCGGCAGAATGAGCCTGTTTGTCCGGCTGGCAACGGGTTTTGTGCTGCTGATCCTGCTGTGCGGTGCCAGCGCCGGCTGGAGCGCGTGGCAGCAGACGCGCGATACGGTTAATGAACTGTTTGATACCCAGCAGATGCTGTTTGCCAAACGGCTGCTGGCGCTCGACCCCACCAGCCTGCATCACGCGGCATTACCGAAAACCAAAACCCTTTTACGCCATCACCGCGGCGATCAGGATGATGACGCCCTGGCATTTGCGGTGTTCCGCACCGACGGTACGCCGCTGCTCAACGACGGCGAGAACGGGCGCGGGTTATCGTTCGATACGCGACGCGACGGCTTTCGTGACGGGCAGCTGCGTGACGACGATGAGCGCTGGCGTCTGCTCTGGCTGACGTCACCCGATAAACAGTATCGCGTGGTAGTGGGGCAGGAGCAGGAGTACCGGGATGATATGACGCTCGATCTGGCGTCCGCCGCCCTGCTGCCGTGGCTTGTCGCGATGCCGTTTATGCTGCTGCTGCTGCTCTTGCTGGTGTGGTATGAACTGCGGCCGCTGAAGCAGCTGGCGCACCGGCTGCAGCAGCGTGCGCCGGATGACGCGACCACGCTGCCGGTTACGCATCTGCCGCGTGAGGTACAGCCGCTGGTAGCGGCGCTCAACGATCTCTTCGGACGCACGGCGCAGCTGGTACAGCGCGAGCGTCGCTTCACCTCCGATGCCGCCCATGAACTGCGCAGCCCGCTGGCTGCCCTGCGCGTGCAAAGTGAGGTGATCCAGCTGGCCGAAGATGATGAGCAGGTGCGACGGCGGGCGCTGCAGCAGCTCGATAGCGGTATTATCCGTGCGACCCGGCTGGTGGATCAGCTGCTGACGCTGTCGCGCGTTGAAGCGGACGATCTGCGCAGTGAATTTCAGCCGGTCGCGCTGCTCCCGCTGCTGCAGGCGCTGGTCGCTGAACATCTGCCGCAGGCCGCCGCGCAGCAGACAGAGATAACACTGACCAGCGATGCCGCGCCGGTGATGAACGGTCATCCGCTGCTGCTGGGCCTGATGATACGTAATCTGCTGGATAATGCGCTGCGCTATGCGCCGGCACAGAGCCGGATAGCGCTGCGGCTGGGGACGGACAGCATAGTGATAGAAGATAATGGTGCGGGCGTATCGGACGAGCAGCTGGCGAGGCTCGGCGAACGCTTCTGGCGCCCGCCCGGCCAAACACAGAGCGGCAGCGGCCTGGGGCTGTCGATTGTGAAAAATATTGCGCAGCTGCACGATCTGCAGCTGCACTTCAGTCACGCCGTGCCGCAGGGGCTGCGCATCACGCTAATCCGGCAACGCAGCGGCGCTAAATCTCGACCTGCGTACCCAGCTCGATAACACGGTTAGGCGGGATTTCAAACTGATCCGGCGCGCGCAGCGCGTTACGCTGCAGCGTCAGGAACAGTTTGCCGCGCAGGCGCAGATACCAGGGCCGCTTACCGATGATCAGCGATTCATGCGACATAAAGAATGAGGTCTCCATCATCCGGCAGTTAAGCCCCTCCAGCCCGCAGCGGTGAAAAATCTCCTCCACGTTTGGCGTCTCGCGCCAGCCGTAGCTCGCCACCACGCGCCAGAACGTAGGCGACAGCTGTTCAATGGTGACCCGGCGTACGTTATGCACATAGGGTGAATCTTCCGTACGCAGCGTCAGCAGCACCACGCGCTCATGCAGCACTTTGTTGTGCTTGAGGTTATGCAGCATCGCGAAAGGGATCACGTTCAGCGCACGCGACATATATACCGCCGTACCCGATACGCGTACCGGCGGTGATTTCTCCAGTGAAGCGATCATCGCATCGAGCGAATTGCCGTGCTCATGCATGCGGCGCAGCAGACGAAAGCGCTCACTTTTCCAGGTCGTCATGATGATGAACATCATCAGCGCCAGCGTCAGCGGCAGCCAGCCGCCGGAGAAGACTTTGATCAGGTTAGCGGAGAACAGCGACACATCAATGCAGAGCATCGCGGCCAGCATCAGCATGACCAGATAGCGATTCCAGTGCCAGTTCTGAATCGCCACCGTGGCGCAAAGGATCGCCGTCAGCACCATAGTGCCGGTCACGGCAATGCCGTAGGCCGCCGCCAGATTACTGGAGTGCTCAAAACCAACAATCACAATCACCACCGCGGCGTAGAGCAGCCAGTTAATGACCGGGATATAGATCTGTCCTGACTCCTCTTCAGAGGTATGAACAATGCGCATCGGCGGCAGATAACCGAGCCGCACCGCCTGACGCGTCAGGGAAAAGACGCCGGAGATCACCGCCTGTGAGGCGATAACCGTCGCCAGCGTAGCGAGCAGCAGCATCGGGATCAGCATCCAGTCCGGTGCCAGCAGGAAAAACGGGTTCTTTATCGCTTCCGGATGCGCCAGCAGCAGCGCACCCTGGCCAAAATAGTTCAGCACCAGCGAAGGCAGCACCACCACAAACCACGCCAGACGGATCGGAAATTTGCCGAAGTGTCCCATGTCCGCATAAAGCGCTTCGACGCCGGTGATCGCCAGTACCACCGCACCCAGCGCAAAAAAGGAGACCGACTTATACTGAACAAAGAAGTGCAGCGCCCAGTAAGGATTCATCGCGTGCAGTACATCAGGATTATTCAGGATGCTGCGCGCGCCCAGCACGGCCAGCACCAGAAACCATACCAGCATAACCGGCGCAAACAGCTTGCCTACGATACCGGTGCCCTGTTTCTGGATTATAAACAGCAGCGTCAGCACGGCGATCGCCAGCGGGACGATCCAGGTGTCGAGACCGGGCGCGGCAATCTCCAGTCCCTCAATCGCTGAGAGCACGGATACGGCCGGGGTGATCACCACCTCACCATAAAAGAAGCTGCCGCCGATCAGCCCCATGATCACCAGAACGGCTGTGGCACGCGCGCCGGTGTGACGACCCGCGAGCGACATCAGCGTCAGAATTCCGCCTTCACCCGCATTGTCCGCGCGCATGACGTAACTGATATATTTCAGCGAAACCACCAGAATCAGCAGCCAGAAGATCAGCGATAAAAAGCCGAATACCGCTTCGCGTTCAACGCCAAAGCCGAACTGGCCGGAAAGGCATTCACGTAAGGTATACAGCGGGCTGGTGCCAATGTCGCCATAGACCACGCCGATTGCAGCCAGCGTGACGGCGCTAAGAGACTGTTTCTTATCCGAGCTCATAGGGTGTCTTGTGTTGGAGCCGTTGCGACTCAGGCCATCAAAAAGCGCACAGTATGCACATAATTGGCAGAAACCAACAGACAGCGCTGATGATAATACGCAGCGTACTCTGCTTTTTCGCCGAAAATCCTGCAGAAAACGGGCTGAAAACCGCACGTTGTGCTGCCACAACCTTCTGAAACAAAAAAGCTGACGGCTATCAACGCATTCAAGCATGATAAACAGTAGAGTATTGCGCTCGCCAGACCGTAACGGCACCAGGTTCAGAAGGACAATGATGTGATTATGGCTCAACCCCATCTGTTGGCAGAAAGAATTTCCCGACTGAGTAATGCGCTGGAAAAAGGGCTGTATGAACGGCACCATGCCATTCGCCTCTGCCTGCTGGCAGCGTTAAGCGGCGAAAGCGTTTTTCTGCTCGGCCCGCCCGGCATTGCCAAAAGCCTGATTGCCCGTCGCCTTAAATATGCTTTCCAGCACGCCCGTGCGTTTGAATATCTGATGACCCGTTTCTCCACGCCGGAAGAGGTGTTTGGCCCGCTGTCGATTCAGGCACTGAAAGATGAGGGCCGCTATCAGCGTCTGACCAGAGGCTATCTGCCGGATGCGGAGATCGTCTTTCTGGATGAGATCTGGAAAGCGGGTCCGGCCATTCTGAACACGCTGCTGACCGCCATTAACGAACGCCGCTTCCGGAACGGCGACTGCGAAGAGGCGATCCCGATGCGTCTGCTGGTGACCGCCTCAAACGAGCTGCCGGAAGCTGACAGCGGCCTTGAAGCCCTCTATGACCGCATGCTTATCCGCCTGTGGCTCGATAACGTACATGAGAAGCAAAATTTTCGCAGCATGCTGACCCACCAGCAGGATGAGAACGTCAATCCGGTCGCGGAGTCGCTCTGCATCAGCGATGAAGAGTATCTGCAGTGGCAAAAGGGCATCAGTCAGGTAAAGCTGCCTGACGATGTGTTTGAGCTTATCTATCAGCTGCGTCAGCAGCTGGAAAACCTGCCGGATGCGCCCTACATCTCTGACCGTCGCTGGAAAAAAGCGATTCATCTGCTGCAGGCCAGCGCCTTTTACAGCGGGCGCACGGCGATTGCGCCTATCGATCTGGTTCTGCTCAAAGATTGCCTCTGGCACGACATCGCTTCGATGACGCTGCTGGACCGGGAAATGGATGCGCTGATGACGCAGCACGCCTGGCAGCAGCAGGCGATGCTGCACCGGCTGCAGCAGATCAATGCGCAGCGTCTGGCACTGCAGCAGCAGCAGAGCGTGGCGCAGGCGCTGACGCTGGAGAAACACAGCGGCATGTTCAGCCGTAAGCCACATTATGAGCTGCCGGAGTCGGTTGCCGGCGAACAGCTGACCCTGATGCTGCAGCAGCCGCTGACGCTGCACGATATGCAGGTCAGCCATATAGTGGTAAGCCGTGAGGCCCTGGTACAGTGGCTGCTGAAAGGCGGAGATATACGCGGCAAGCTGAACGGCATCGGCTTTGCACAGTCACTCGATCTGGTGGTCGATACCCATCACTGCCTGACGCTACGCGATGTCAGCCTGCAGTCTGCGCGCCTGACGCTGCCCGGAGCGGCGAGCCTGCAGGCGCTGCCGCCGGAAATCGTTGATGAATATGATGCGCTTGAGGCCCGCCTGCGGGCGCAGCGGGCGCTGTTCAGCCAGCATCAGCGCTGCCTGTTTATCAGCGATGACTGGCTGGCACGCATTGAGACCAGCCTGCAGGATGTCGCCGAGCAGCTGAAACAGGCGCGGAAATGATCTCGCTGGAGACGCTCAGCACACTGCTCTCAATTGGTGAAACGGAGCTGATTGATGAGCTGATTCTGGCGCTGCTGGCCACACCGCAGCTGACGCTGTTTTTCGAAAAATTTCCCCGCATGAAGCAGGCGATGCTGCGCGATCTGCCGCGCTGGCGCGCTGAAATCGCCGGGCAGATGAGATCGACGCCCGTGCCCGCCGTGCTGGCGCAGGAGTTTCAGCTGTTTGAGCGGTTACAGCTGCTCAGCAGCCGTGATTTCAGCGCTCAGCTGCCGCACCTGCTTGAGCAGCTGCAGAAGCTGCCATCCCCTTTTCTCACCGAAGCCAGGATGCTGCTGCAGCGTAATGAAGGCCCGGAACTGAGCAACGCGCAGCACCGGCTGTTCCTGCAGCGCTGGCGACTGAGCCTGACGCTGCAGACGCTGACGCTGAATGAAACGTTGCTGGAGGCGCAGCGTGAACGGCTGCTGGCGGAACTGCAGCAGCGTATGGCGCTGAGCGGCCAGCTGGCGCCGGTGCTGAGCGATGAAGATGAGGCCGCCGCCGGCCGGCTGTGGGATCTCAGCAAAGCCTCGCTGCAGCCAGGCGACTACACACTAATTGTGCAATATGGTGCGTTTCTGGCGCAGCAGCCGGAGCTGATGCAGCTGGCGCAGCAGTTAGGCCGCAGCCGCGAAGCCAAATCGGTGCCGTCACGCGATGCGCCGCTGGAAGCGTTTCATCAGCTGGTGCATGAGCCAGATAACGTGCCGGAAGAGGTCAGCGGCATTCATCAGAGCGATGATGTGCTGCGCCTGCTGCCGCCGGAACTGGCCGCGCTCAGTATCAGTGAACTGGAGCTGGAATTTTACCGGCGTCTGGTAGAAAAACGCCTGCTGACCTATCGCCTGCAGGGTGATGCCTGGCACGAAAAAACCGCGCTGCGGCCGGTGAGCCATCAGCAGCATGAAACAGAGCCGAGCGGTCCGTTTATTGTCTGCGTGGATACGTCCGGCTCTATGGGCGGGTTTAATGAACGCTGCGCCAAGGCCTTTTGCCTTGCGCTGCTGAAAATCGCCCTGGCAGATCGGCGTCGCTGCTACATTATGCTGTTTGCCCATGAGGTGGTCGGCTATGAGCTGACCGCCGATAACGGCATTGAACAGGCGATTCGTTTCCTCAGCCAGCGTTTTCGCGGCGGTACCGATCTGACGGCCTGCCTGAGTGCCGTGGTGCAGCGCATGGAAGGCAGCCAGTGGCAGGAGGCAGACGCGGTGATCGTGTCGGACTTTATCGCCCAGCGCCTGCCGGAAGAGCTGATTAAGACCATAAAGCAGCGACAGCGGATGCAGCAGCAGCGGTTTCACGCCGTGGCGATGTCAGCGCATGGCAAACCCGGCATTCTGCGCATCTTCGATCATATCTGGCGCTTCGATACCGGGCTGAAAAGCCGCCTGCTGCGTCGCTGGACGCGCTGATTCATCTGACAGACACGCCTGTTTGCTATAGTGAATGACCCGCTGTGTTTATTCAGCTTTATGGAGTTCACTGTGACAATCGCCGATCTGCCCTGCCAGCTGCCTGCTCCGACCCGCACCCTGCGCCTTTCCGGTGGCACCGCTGAAGAGAAACGTGCCGAACTGCTCGCCTATTTCACTCAGACCTGGACGCTGTATGAAAGCCTGTTCGACTGCCTGAGCGATGAGCGCGCCTGGTTTAATAAAGCGATTTCGCTGCGCCATCCGCTGATTTTCTATTTTGGCCATACCGCATCTTTCTATATCAACAAGCTGATGGCTGGACGCTATCTCGATCGCCGTGTTGACGCGCGCATTGAGGCGATGATGGCGATTGGTGTGGATGAGATGAGCTGGGACGATCTCAATGACGCCCACTACGACTGGCCCGGTGTGGCAGAAGTGCGCGACTACCGCGGCAAAGTGAAAGCGCTGGTGACTGATTTTATCCGTACGATGCCGCTTGAGCTGCCGATCGGCTGGGAGAGTCCGGCCTGGGTGATCCTGATGGGCATTGAGCATGAGCGCATCCATCTGGAAACCTCCAGCGTGCTGATCCGCCAGCTGCCGCTGGAGTGGGTGCAGCCGCAGCCCGTCTGGCCTGCCTGCCCGCTGGCGCGTCACGATCGCGCCGCGGTGCCGGAAAACAGTCTGATTGCGCTGGCGGGTGGATCGGTGCTGCAGGGAAAAACGGATGAGACTTATGGCTGGGACAATGAGTATGGCCATCAGAAAACCGAGTTCGGCCCCTTCCAGGCCAGCAAAATGCTGGTCAGCAACGCGGAGTTTTATCAGTTTGTCGCTGCCGGTGGCTATCAGACGGCGCGCTGGTGGGATGAAGAGGGAGAGGGCTGGCGGACATTTGCCGGGGCGCAGATGCCTGCTTTCTGGGTCGGTGATATCACCCAACCTGACGCGCTGCACCTGCGCCTGATGACGCAGGAAGTCCCGATGCCGTGGGACTGGCCGGCTGAAGTTAATCAGCTGGAAGCGGCCGCCTTCTGCCGCTGGCTGGCAGACAAAAGCGGTAAGACAATTCAGCTGCCATGTGAGGCGGAATATATGCTGCTGCGCGAACAGGTCAGCGGCGATCAGCCAGACTGGGAGCAGGCACCCGGTAATATCAATCTCGCGTACTGGGCCTCCTCCTGTCCGGTGGATCATTTTTCCCAGGGCGCGTTCTTTGATCTGGTGGGGAACGTCTGGCAGTGGACCACCACGCCCATCAATGGCTTTGAAGGATTTCGCGTCCATCCGCTGTATGACGATTTTTCCACGCCTACCTTTGACGGCAAGCATGCCATCATCAAAGGCGGCAGCTGGATCTCAACCGGTAATGAGGCGTTAAAATCGTCGCGCTACGCGTTTCGCCGCCACTTTTTCCAGCATGCCGGCTTCCGTTACGTGGTGTCAGCGCATCAGGAGAGTATGCAGCTTAACCCGTATGAAACCGACGGCATGGTGTCGCAGTATCTCGATTTCCAGTACGGGCCTGGCTACTACGGCGTGGAAAATTATGCCGAAAAACTGATTGAGCTGGTGCTGCCGCACTGCCATCAGCGCGAGCATGCGCTGGATATCGGCTGTGCCACCGGTCGCGCCAGCTTTGCTCTGGCGCGTCACTTTGCTGCCGTTACCGGCATGGACTACTCCGCACGCTTTATCGACGTGGCGCTGCAGCTCACCTCCGGTGAGGATTTCCGCTACGTAGTACCGGAGGAGGGCGAGCTGGTGGCGTATCGCCAGGTGCGCCTGAAGGAGATCGGCACTGACCGGCAGCAGGCGGAGCGGATCCAATTCGTTCAGGGTGACGCCTGCAACCTGAAGCCGCAGCCGGATCGGTACGATCTGGTGCTGGCCGCCAATCTGATTGATCGTCTGCGTCAGCCAAAGCGTTTCCTGCAGGATATCGCACCGATGATCCGTCAGGGCGGCGTGCTGGCGATCTCTTCACCTTACACCTGGC
Organism: Pantoea sp. Acro-807; assembly: GCF_011752675.1. Taxonomy (NCBI): domain Bacteria; kingdom Pseudomonadati; phylum Pseudomonadota; class Gammaproteobacteria; order Enterobacterales; family Erwiniaceae; genus Pantoea; species Pantoea sp. Acro-807. The sequence continues at coordinate 17,591 of NZ_VWXE01000006.1, forward strand.
TTGAGGAGTTCACGCCGAAAGAGAACTGGCTGGGCGGTATCCGCGAAAACGGCGAAGCGCTGACCACCTGCCAGGCACTGCAGCGCCTTCTGCGCGACGAGTTTGATGAAATCGCGCCGCCGCAGGATGTTCCCTTTGTGATCCGCGAAACCGCACGCAAGTTTCAGCATACTCAGGCGCAGCTTACGCTCTGGCGTAAGCGCTAAAAGCGTGCAGACTGCGGCATGCCCGCAGTCTGCATCTTGCCTGCCCCGCTAAATTCCTGCACATTCACCTCTGTTCAGCGAAGACGAATTTAAGAGGAAGGATGATGGCAGAACATCTGCAACTGGATAATCTCGACCGCGGCATACTCAATGCGCTGCTGGAGAACGCCCGCACGGCTTACGCAGAGCTGGCAAAGCAGTTCAATGTCAGTCCCGGCACTATTCATGTCCGCGTTGAGAAAATGCGTCAGGCCGGCATTATTCTCGGTACGCGCGTGGAAATCGATCCACGCCAGCTGGGATTCGATGTTTGCTGCTTTATTGGCATCATTCTGAAGAGCGCACGAGACTATCCGGCAGCGCTCAGCAAGCTTGAAGCGCTGGATGAGGTGGTTGAAGCCTGGTATACCACCGGTCACTACAGCATCTTTATTAAGGTCATGTGCCGATCTATCGATGCGCTGCAGCAGGTGCTGATCAACAAGATCCAGACTATTGATGAGATCCAGTCCACTGAGACGCTGATCTCGCTGCAAAACCCGATCATGCGTACCATCAAGCCCTGAACCGCACCAGCCTGTGCATAAAGTTATGCAGCAGCGATCCGGCGCGGTATCCGGTTTGTCGGCGGATGCTTTCTTTTATTAACCCTGTTTTCCACAGGTGGATCACGGCTTGATCACAGCGTACAATGCCTGCCTTTAGTGCGGGAGACGATCATGGCTGATATTACCTTAATCACCGGCAGTACCCTTGGCAGTGCCGAATATGTCGCAGAACATTTAGAAGAGAAGCTGCAGGATGCGGGCTTCAAAACCAGCGTACTGCACGGCCCGGCGCTTGATGAGGTGCCTGATTCGGGTATCTGGCTGGTGGTAACGTCCACACACGGCGCCGGTGAATTGCCGGACAATCTGCTGCCCTTTTATGAGGCGCTGCAGACTGAAAAGCCCGATCTTTCCGCCGTGCGCTTTGGCGCAGCAGGCATCGGCAACCGCGAATACGATCTTTTCTGTGGCGCAATAAAAACCCTGGAGGCTCAGCTGATCGCGCTGGGCGCAACGCGCATCGGGGAACGGCTGGAAATCGACATGCTTGAGCATGAAATACCGGAAGATGCCGCTGAAGCCTGGGTCGCTGGCTGGATTGAGCAGATCTGACGGATCATAACCGGCAGGGGATCGGGAAATAGTGACGATCCCCAGACGATTACACTGTATTTCTTCCGGATCCTTCCGATCTCCTGTGGATAAACCAGCCTGAATCATGCGTATAACCGGTAGTTATCCCAAGAATAACCGCTGATGCTTTTTTCATCTGTGGATAACCAGCAAAGTTGATCCCAGCTTATCTGGATCAGGATCACCGATCTTTCACAGCAAACGATCCTTCCCAGGCTGATGTAAAATAACGGGTTTGCCACGTTATCCACAGAAACCGGTGATCCTAATAAGAGATCTAACAAGAAGATCATATAAAAGAGTAAAGATCCTTTCTATAAACACGCAGGATCCGCCGCTTTCGCCTGAACCATAATTTCAGTAGAATCCACCGCCCAGGGCAACGATCCCTGTCTGAACTTTAACGAGGACCCACTTCATGTTTTATCCAGATCCTTTTGACGTCATCGTAATCGGTGGTGGTCATGCGGGTACCGAAGCCGCTATGGCGGCCGCCCGAATGGGTCAGCAGACGCTGTTACTCACGCATAACATCGACACGCTGGGACAGATGTCCTGCAATCCGGCAATCGGTGGTATCGGGAAAGGACACCTGGTAAAGGAAGTGGACGCCCTCGGCGGCCTGATGGCCACGGCAATCGATCAGGCAGGTATCCAGTTTAGGATACTAAACGCCAGCAAAGGTCCGGCGGTGCGCGCTACGCGTGCTCAGGCAGACCGTGTACTGTACCGCCAGGCGGTACGCACCGCGCTGGAGAACCAGCCCAACCTGATGATCTTCCAGCAGGCGGTTGACGATCTGATCGTCGAAAACGATCGGGTGGTAGGTGCCGTCACGCAGATGGGACTAAAATTCCGGGCTAAAACCGTGGTGCTGACCGTTGGCACCTTCCTCGATGGCAAAATTCATATCGGTCTTGATAATTACAGCGGTGGACGCGCCGGCGATCCGCCCTCTGTTCCGCTGGCAAAACGGCTGCGGGCGCTGCCGCTGCGCGTCAACCGTCTCAAGACCGGTACGCCACCGCGCATTGACGCGCGTTCGATCGATTTCTCTGTACTGACGCCACAGCACGGTGATACGCCGATGCCGGTGTTCTCGTTTATGGGCAGCGTGGCACAGCATCCGCAGCAGGTTCCCTGCTGGATCACCTATACCAACGAACAGACGCATGATGTGATCCGTAATAATCTCGATCGCAGCCCGATGTATGCGGGCGTCATTGAGGGGATTGGTCCGCGTTACTGCCCATCTATCGAAGATAAAGTGATGCGCTTTGCCGATCGCAACGCCCACCAGATCTTCCTGGAGCCGGAAGGGCTGACCAGCAATGAAATTTACCCGAACGGAATTTCAACCAGTCTGCCTTTTGATGTACAGATGCAGATTGTCCGTTCAATGAAAGGGCTGGAGAACGCCACCATTGTGCGCCCTGGCTATGCTATCGAGTACGATTTCTTCGATCCGCGCGATCTGAAACCCACGCTGGAGAGCAAGTTTATCCACGGTCTCTTCTTTGCCGGCCAGATCAACGGCACCACCGGTTATGAAGAAGCGGCAGCCCAGGGACTGCTGGCTGGCCTTAACGCTGCACGGCAGTCTGCGGACAAAGAGGGCTGGGCACCGCGCCGCGATCAGGCTTATCTCGGCGTGCTGGTCGACGACCTCTGCACGCTGGGTACCAAAGAGCCATACCGCATGTTTACCTCCCGCGCTGAGTATCGTCTGATGCTGCGCGAAGATAATGCCGATCTGCGTCTGACTGAAACGGGCCGTGAGCTGGGACTGGTCGATGATGCGCGCTGGACGCGCTATAACCAGAAGCTGGAGGCGATTGAGCAGGAGCGCCAGCGTCTGCGCAGCCTGTGGGTGCATCCGAAGTCAGAGAATGTGGCTGACGTAAACAGCATCATCAGCGCACCGCTGACAAAAGAAGCCAGCGCAGAGGATCTGCTGCGTCGTCCGGAGATGACCTATGCCCGACTGATGACGCTGGCGGACTATGGTCCGGCACTGCCTGATGAACAGGCAGCCGAGCAGGTTGAAATTCAGGTTAAATATGAGGGTTATATTGCGCGTCAGCAGGAGGAGATAGATCGCCAGCTGCGCAATGAGAACACGCTGCTGCCTGTCGATCTCGATTACCGTCAGGTTAATGGCCTGTCAAACGAAGTGATCGCCAAGCTCAACGACCATAAGCCGACCTCTATTGGCCAGGCATCGCGTATTTCCGGCATCACGCCAGCTGCGATCTCAATTCTGCTGATCTATCTCAAAAAACAGGGTCTGCTGCGTAAAAGCGCCTGACTGACCACCGGGGCAGCTTCGACTGCCCCTGTTAACGGAAACCTCGCTGTGATTAACAAACTCTCCCGGCTGCTTGACGCAGCAAATATTTCGCTCTCCGATCAACAAAAACAGCAGCTGGTTGGCTATGTGGAGCTGCTGCATAAGTGGAACAAAGCGTATAACCTGACCTCAGTGCGCGATCCGCATCAAATGCTGGTACGCCATATCCTCGACAGCGTGGTGGTAGAGCCGCATCTGCAGGGGGAGCGCTTTATTGATGTAGGGACCGGACCAGGACTGCCGGGCATTCCTCTGGCCATTGTCCGTCCGCAGGCGCATTTTACGCTGCTGGACAGCCTGGGTAAGCGGGTTCGTTTTCTGCGTCAGGTACAGCATGAGTTAGGACTCACTAACATTACTCCGGTCCAGAGCCGGGTTGAAGAGTTCCCGGCAGATCCACCGTTTGATGGTGTCATCAGCCGGGCATTTGCCTCACTGGAGGATATGCTGACCTGGTGCCGCGCATTGCCCGGAACGCATGGACGCTTTTATGCGCTGAAAGGCGTGCGTCCGGATGAGGAGATCGCTTCGTTGCCAGCAGGCTTTAGCGTAGAAAAAATTGAAGCCTTGCGCGTTCCTGAACTGGAAGGCGAGCGTCATCTTGTGGTGATTTCGCAGCAATAAGCCTGCAAAAAGCAGGGTTTTATTCAGCTTCTGGCAGCGGAACCATCGTCAGGGCTGAATAAAAAAACAGCGGTTGAACGCGCGGTGACAAACGCTTTTATTCGGCAGGGGAGGGGAAAGGCGTTAACATCCTTCGCCGTAATTATCCGAAAAGCGTTGTTACATTTAACGATTAGTTCACATTTTATTGCCACTAATGTCACATGATAATCGCTGTTTTCTGCTTTCGATTATCACGCAGGGAAATATGACGCGGCAATAAATCGGCGGGCGTAATATTATTATTTCGATTTTAATTCTTTCCGCAGTGTCAACCGGATGTTTTTATCGGAAAAGAGTGAGCTGAAGCAGATTTAAATTTATAACACCATGATTTTAAATGGTTAATATGCCCTGATTATTAGTGCGGATTATGCATTCTGGTAAATTTTTCAGCGTCTGGTTGTTTATTATGTGATCTGCAGCACGCTTTATATCGCGCTTTAGCCAGAAAACGGCAACGTCGCTGATGGCTTTCCGGGTTATGAATCTTTGGAAAAATAGCCCTTCAGAAAGAAATTTAAATAATTGTTCACCTTTTCGCTACTTAGCGATTGAAATCGCAGGTGCGGCCCGTATAATTTGCACGGCTTTTGCTGCTTGACTCAAAACGGCAAAGGCAGTCTTATACGACACGCGACATACCCCGTTCGGGGCAGGAGAGTTAAGCGTCATGTCAGTGTCTCTTTACAGTGTGAAATTAGCCCGAGCCGTTCTGGTTGTCCAGCTGGTGACGTTTGTCGTAATCGGTGCGCTGTTTGCCCTGAAAGATGTCACCTGGGGCGCCTCTGCTATCGCGGGTGGTGTGGCAGCCTGGCTGCCAAACATACTGTTCACGTTTTTAGCCTGGCGTCTGCAGGATCAAACACCGGCTAAAGGGCGTGTCGCCTGGAGTTTCGCCCTGGGTGAAGTTCTTAAGGTGTTCGCCACCGTTATTTTTCTCGCTGTGGCGTTGGGTGGGTTCGGAGCGGTCTTCTGGCCACTCGCAATCACCTGGTTATCGGTGCTGGTGGTGCAAATCGTCGCACCGGCTGTAATTAACAACAAAGGGTAAGAGGCATCATGGCCGCAGGAGAAATCTCAACGCCGCAGGAATACATAGGACATCATCTGACGCATCTTCAGATGGACCTGCGTACTTTCGAGCTGGTGAATGCACACGACGCGCCAGCAACATTCTGGACGTTAAACCTGGACTCCATGTTTTTCTCTGTTGCACTGGGAGTATTATTCCTTGTGCTGTTCCGCAGCGTGGCGAAAAGCGTCACCAGCGGCGTGCCAGGGAAAATGCAGGCGGCTATCGAGCTGGTTGTCGGCTTTGTTGATAGCAACGTTCGCGACATGTACCACGGTAAAAGTAAAGTTATCGCCCCGCTGGCTCTGACAATTTTTGTCTGGGTCTTCCTGATGAACTTCATGGATCTGCTGCCTATTGATTTGCTGCCGTTTATTGGTGAGCACTATCTGGGCCTGCCGGCGCTGCGCGTCGTGCCGTCAGCAGACGTGAACATCACGCTATCTATGGCGCTGGGCGTATTTATTTTGATTCTGTTCTACAGCATCAAAATGAAAGGGGTAGGCGGCTTTGCTAAAGAGCTGACTCTGCAGCCTTTTAATCACCCGATCTTCATCCCCATCAACCTGATTCTTGAAGGTGTCAGCCTGCTGTCAAAACCGGTTTCACTCGGTCTGCGACTGTTCGGCAACATGTATGCGGGTGAGCTGATCTTTATCCTGATTGCCGGTCTGCTGCCGTGGTGGTCGCAGTGGGTGCTGAATGTGCCATGGGCCATTTTCCACATCCTGATTATTTCGCTGCAGGCTTTCATTTTCATGGTCCTCACGATTGTCTATCTGTCGATGGCATCTGAAGAACATTGATTTTTTTCTCAACAACTTAAGCATAACTGAAACAAACTGGAGACTGTCATGGAAAACCTGAATATGGATCTGCTGTACATGGCTGCCGCTGTGATGATGGGTCTGGCGGCAATCGGTGCTGCGATCGGTATCGGCATCCTCGGAGGTAAATTCCTGGAAGGCGCAGCGCGTCAGCCGGATCTGATCCCTCTGCTGCGTACGCAGTTCTTTGTTGTAATGGGTCTGGTGGATGCAATCCCGATGATCGCTGTTGGTCTGGGTCTCTACGTGATGTTTGCTGTCGCCTAAAGCCTGTAGCCATTGTTCACTCATGGCACCTGGTGTGATGAGGAACAGATTCTGCCGTTTATCGATGATAGCGGCAGAGCACGTTAACTTAATAAGAGGCATTGTGCTGTGAACATTAACGCAACAATCCTCGGCCAGGCCATCGCGTTCATCCTGTTTGTCGCGTTCTGCATGAAGTACGTATGGCCACCGATCATGGCTGCCATCGAAAAGCGCCAGAAAGAAATTGCTGAAGGCCTTGCTTCTGCTGAACGCGCGAAGAAAGATTTGGATCTCGCGCAGGCCAATGCGACCGACCAGCTGAAAAAAGCGAAGGAAGAAGCTCAGGTCATTATCGAGCAGGCGAACAAACGCCGTGCCCAGATTCTGGACGAAGCCAAAACTGAAGCTGAAACTGAACGTAACCGCATCGTCACTCAGGCGCAGGCAGAAATTGAAGCCGAGCGCTCACGTGCACGTGAAGAGCTGCGTAAACAGGTCGCGTTGCTGGCATTAGCTGGCGCCGAGAAAATCATCGAACGTTCCGTGGATGAAGCTGCTAACAGCGACATCGTTGATAAACTGGTCGCTGAACTGTAAGGAGGGAGGGGCTGATGTCTGATCTGATTACTGTAGCTCGCCCCTACGCCAAAGCAGCTTTTGACTTTGCTGTTGAGCATCAAAGTATCGAACGCTGGCAGACCATGCTGGCGTTTGCCGCAGAAGTGGCTCGCAACGAACAGATGGCAGAAGTACTCTCTGGTGCCTTAGCACCTGAAGCGTTATCTGCCTCTTTCAATGCAGTCTGTGGTGATCAACTTGATGAACACGCTCAGAACCTGATCAAGGTAATGGCGGAGAACGGACGTTTGACAGCGCTTCCAGACGTACTGGAGCAATTTATTCAACTGCGTGACGCTTATGAAGCGACAGCCGAAGTTGATGTAATCTCCGCCAGTGCGCTGAGTGACAGCCAGCTGACCAAAATCAGCACCGCGATGGAAAAACGTCTGTCACGCAAAGTTAAGCTGAATTGCAAAATTGATAAGTCTGTATTGGCAGGTGTGGTTATCCGTGCGGGTGACCTGGTGATTGATGGCAGCGTGCGCGGCCGTCTTGACCGTCTGGCAGACGTCTTGCAGTCTTAAGGGGACTGGAGCATATGCAACTGAATTCCACCGAAATCAGCGAACTGATCAAGCAGCGCATTGCTCAGTTCAATGTCGTGAGTGAAGCTCACAACGAAGGTACTATTGTTTCTGTAAGTGACGGTATCATCCGCGTACATGGCCTGGCCGATGTTATGCAGGGTGAAATGATTGCCCTGCCGGGCAACCGTTACGCTATCGCACTGAACCTCGAGCGCGACTCGGTTGGTGCGGTCGTTATGGGCCCGTACGCTGACCTTGCCGAAGGCATGAAGGTTAAGTGCACCGGTCGTATTCTGGAAGTACCGGTTGGCCGTGGCCTGCTGGGTCGCGTGGTGAACACCCTGGGTGCACCTATCGATGGTAAAGGCGCAATCGACAACGACGGCTTCTCGCCGGTTGAAATGATTGCACCAGGCGTTATCGATCGTCAGTCTGTTGACCAGCCTGTTCAGACTGGTTACAAATCTGTCGATGCGATGATTCCAATCGGCCGTGGCCAGCGTGAGCTGATCATCGGTGACCGTCAGACCGGTAAGACTGCAATGGCTATCGACGCCATCATCAACCAGCGTGATTCAGGCATCAAGTGTGTCTACGTTGCGATTGGTCAGAAAGCGTCAACCATCTCTAACGTGGTTCGCAAGCTGGAAGAGCACGGCGCGCTGGCTAATACCATCGTGGTTGTGGCTTCTGCATCGGAGTCTGCTGCGCTGCAGTACCTGTCTCCGTACGCTGGTTGTGCCATGGGCGAATACTTCCGCGACCGCGGTGAAGATGCGCTGATCGTTTACGATGACCTCTCTAAGCAGGCTATCGCTTACCGTCAGATCTCCCTGCTGCTGCGCCGCCCACCAGGCCGTGAAGCATTCCCGGGCGACGTGTTCTATCTCCACTCTCGTCTGCTGGAGCGTGCATCACGCGTAAGCGCTGACTACGTTGAGCGTTTCACCAACGGTGCTGTGAAAGGCCAGACCGGTTCTCTGACCGCGCTGCCAATCATTGAAACCCAGGCTGGTGACGTTTCTGCGTTCGTTCCGACCAACGTTATCTCGATCACTGATGGTCAGATCTTCCTGGAGTCGAACCTGTTCAACTCCGGTATCCGTCCAGCCGTTAACCCGGGTATCTCCGTATCCCGTGTTGGTGGTGCTGCACAGACCAAGATCATCAAGAAACTGTCCGGTGGTATTCGTACCGCGCTGGCACAGTATCGTGAACTGGCAGCGTTCTCTCAGTTCGCTTCCGATCTGGATGATGCAACGCGTAAACAGCTGAGCCATGGTCAGAAAGTGACCGAGCTGCTGAAACAGAAACAGTATGCGCCAATGTCCGTTGCGCAGCAGGGTCTGGTGCTGTTTGCTGCTGAGCGCGGCTTCCTGAACGACGTTGAACTGGCGAAAATCGGCAGCTTCGAAGCCGCTCTGCTGGCGTACGCCGATCGCGAACACGCTGAGCTGATGGCTGAAATCAACCAGGCGGGTAACTACAACAACGATATCGAAGCGAAGCTGAAAGGCCTGCTCGAAACGTTTAAAGCAACCCAGTCCTGGTAATGTCTGGCGGCTTGTCTGAAAAGACAGGCCGCAAGGCTTTGAGGAGAAGCTAATGGCCGGCGCAAAAGAAATACGTACCAAGATCGGAAGCGTAAAAAATACGCAGAAGATCACCAAAGCGATGGAAATGGTCGCCGCCTCCAAAATGCGTAAAACGCAGGAACGCATGGCGGCCAGCCGTCCGTATGCAGATACCATGCGCAAAGTGATTGGTCACCTTGCACTGGGTAATCTGGAATACAAGCACCCTTACCTGGATGAGCGCGACGTTAAGCGCGTCGGCTACCTGGTCGTTTCGACTGACCGCGGGCTTTGTGGTGGTTTGAACATTAACCTGTTCAAAAAATTGCTGGCTGAAATGAAAGGCTGGGCAGACAAAGGCGTTCAGAGCGATCTGGCGATTGTCGGTTCTAAAGGCGTTTCATTCTTCGGCTCTGTCGGTGGTAACGTCGTGGCTCAGGTTACCGGCATGGGCGATAAGCCTGCGCTGTCCGATCTGATCGGCCCGGTAAAAGTTATGCTGCAGGCCTACGATGAAGGCCGTATCGACAAGCTGTATATCGTCAGCAACAAGTTTAACAACACCATGTCTCAGACTCCGACCATTACCCAACTGCTGCCGTTACCGCCAGCGGAAGGTGAAGAAGAGATGAAGGCGAAGACCTGGGATTACCTGTACGAACCCGATCCGAAGGCGCTGCTTGATACGCTGCTGCGTCGTTATGTCGAATCGCAGGTTTATCAGGGTGTGGTGGAAAACCTGGCCAGTGAGCAGGCCGCGCGTATGGTAGCGATGAAAGCCGCAACCGATAACGGCGGAAACCTGATCAAAGAGCTGCAGTTGGTCTACAACAAAGCTCGTCAGGCCAGCATCACCCAGGAACTTACCGAGATCGTCTCGGGAGCCTCCGCGGTTTAACCAGGCATATATCCTGTCGCCCGAGCGCGGCCGGATATTCTCGTATTAGGTAGAGGATTCAAGATGGCAGCTGGAAAGATTGTCCAGATTATCGGCGCCGTAGTTGACGTCGAATTCCCTCAGGACGCGGTACCACAGGTATACAGCGCTCTCGAGGTTAAGAATGGTGATACTCGTCTGGTGCTGGAAGTTCAGCAGCAGCTGGGTGGTGGCGTAGTACGTACTATCGCCATGGGTTCTTCTGACGGCCTGAAGCGCGGTCTGGAAGTAATCGATCTGAAAAAACCTATTCAGGTTCCGGTTGGTAAAGCGACCCTTGGCCGTATCATGAACGTGCTGGGCGAGCCTATCGACATGAAAGGCGACCTGACAGAAGAAGATGGCAGCGCAGTAGAGGTCTCCTCTATTCACCGCGCCGCGCCTTCCTATGAAGATCAGTCAAACTCGCAGGAACTGCTGGAAACCGGCATCAAGGTTATCGACCTGATGTGTCCGTTCGCTAAGGGCGGTAAAGTCGGTCTGTTCGGTGGTGCGGGCGTAGGTAAAACCGTAAACATGATGGAGCTGATCCGTAACATCGCGGCTGAGCACTCAGGTTATTCGGTCTTTGCTGGTGTGGGTGAGCGTACTCGTGAGGGTAACGACTTCTACCACGAAATGACTGACTCCAACGTTATCGATAAAGTAGCGCTGGTGTATGGCCAGATGAACGAGCCGCCGGGTAACCGTCTGCGCGTAGCACTGACCGGTCTGACCATGGCGGAAAAATTCCGTGATGAAGGTCGTGACGTTCTGCTGTTCATCGACAACATCTACCGTTATACCCTGGCAGGTACTGAAGTATCTGCACTGCTGGGTCGTATGCCATCTGCGGTAGGTTATCAGCCAACGCTGGCTGAAGAGATGGGTGTGCTGCAGGAGCGTATTACCTCCACCAAGACTGGTTCAATCACCTCCGTACAGGCCGTTTACGTTCCTGCGGATGACCTGACTGACCCGTCTCCGGCAACCACCTTTGCTCACTTAGACTCAACGGTTACGCTGAGCCGTCAGATCGCCTCTCTGGGTATCTACCCGGCCGTTGACCCGCTGGACTCTACCAGCCGTCAGCTGGATCCACTGATCGTGGGTCAGGAGCATTATGACGTCGCACGTGGCGTACAGTCACTGCTGCAGCGTTACCAGGAGCTGAAAGACATCATCGCCATTCTCGGTATGGACGAGCTGTCTGAAGAAGATAAACTGCTGGTGGCACGTGCGCGTAAGATCCAGCGCTTCCTGTCTCAGCCATTCTTCGTTGCTGAAGTCTTCACCGGTTCTCCGGGCAAATACGTGACGCTGAAAGATACCATTCGTGGTTTCAAAGGCATCATGGAAGGCGAATTCGACCACCTGCCAGAGCAGGCGTTCTACATGGTCGGCGCTATCGAAGAAGCCGTAGAAAAAGCGAAGAAACTGTAATAACGGTTTCCCGGGAGGAATGGTATGGCTATGACTTATCATCTGGACGTGGTCAGCGCGGAGCAGCAGATGTTCTCCGGTCTGGTACAGCGTATCCAGGTGTCAGGTAGCGAAGGCGAGCTGGGTATCCACCCGGGCCACGCCCCGCTGCTGACCGCCATCAAGCCTGGCATGATTCGCATCGTGAAGCAGCACGGCGACGAGGAGTATATCTACCTCTCCGGCGGCGTGCTGGAAGTACAGCCGGGCAGCACGACCGTTCTGGCCGACACCGCGATTCGTGGTGAAGACCTTGACGAAGCGCGCGCGCTGGAAGCGAAACGTAAAGCAGAAGAGCACATGAACAGCAGCCACGGCGACGTGGACTATGCTCAGGCCTCTGCAGAGCTGGCGAAAGCTATCGCGAAACTGCGTGTTATCGAGCTGACCAAAAAAGCGATGTAATCAGGCTTATGCGTCATGAAATGCCAGCCCTCCGGGGCTGGCATTTTTTTTGCCCGGCGCCCGGCAAACCCGTTGTCATGCACCCTCCCTGACTCCCCTTTCCGCTTTCCTCCGGTTGTCTAATTTCGCCATGAGAAAAATGTAGTAATCTCAGGGGTAAACCTTACACTTTCGAAAGTTAAATTGAGTCTGGAAAATTATGTCTGTAAGCGCGATGAGTGTGGTGATCCTGGCCGCTGGCAAAGGCACCCGTATGTATTCCGATCTGCCTAAAGTTCTGCACACGCTGGCAGGTAAACCCATGGTGCAGCATGTTATTGATGCCGCTACCGGGCTTGGTGCCCGGCAGGTTCACCTGGTCTATGGTCACGGGGGGGAACTGCTGCAGCAGAAGCTGGCGCACAACGCCCTGAACTGGGTACTGCAGGCGGAACAGCTCGGCACCGGGCACGCCATGCAGCAGGCAGCGCCCTTCTTTGCGGATGACGAAGATATTCTGATGCTGTATGGCGACGTCCCGCTTATCTCGCAGGCAACGCTGCAGCAGCTGCGCGCGGCGAAACCTGAAGGCGGCATCGGGCTGCTGACCGTGGTGCTGGATAACCCCACCGGCTATGGCCGGATTGTGCGTGAAAACACGATCGTGACCGGCATTGTTGAACAGAAGGATGCATCTGCTGAGCAGCTGGCTATTCAGGAGATCAATACCGGTATCCTGATCGCCAGCGGCGGCGATCTCCGGCGCTGGCTGGCACAGCTCGACAACAATAACGCACAGGGTGAGTTCTATATCACCGATATTATCGCGATGGCGCATCAGGAAGGCCGCGTAATTAATACCGTTCATCCGGCACGTATCAGTGAAACGGAAGGTGTAAATAATCGTCTGCAACTGGCTACGCTGGAGCGCACTTTTCAGCAGGAGCAGGCGGAAAAACTGCTGCTGGCGGGCGTGATGCTGCGCGATCCGGCGCGTTTTGACCTGCGTGGTACGCTGGCGCACGGGCGCGACGTGGAAATTGATATCGGCGTCATCATTGAAGGTGATGTCACGCTGGGCAACCGGGTAAAAATTGGCGCCGGCTGCGTGATCAAAAACAGCGTTCTGGGCGATGACTGTGAGATCAGCCCTTATTCTGTCATCGAAGATGCGACGCTGGCCGCCGCCTGCACGGTCGGGCCGTTTGCCCGGCTGCGTCCTGGCAGCGAACTGGCTGAACAGGCGCACGTCGGCAACTTTGTGGAAATGAAAAAGGCCACGCTCGGCAAAGGCTCCAAAGCGGGCCATCTTTCCTACCTGGGTGATGCGGAAATAGGGGCGGGCGTTAACATCGGCGCCGGCACTATTACCTGCAACTATGATGGCGCTAACAAGTTTAAAACCATCATTGGCGATAACGTCTTTGTGGGATCGGATACGCAGCTGGTGGCACCGGTCACCGTTGCCGCAGGCGCCACCATCGCTGCCGGTACTACGGTGATGAAAGATATTACCGCCGCCGATCTGGTCTACAACCGCAAAGAACAGCAGCAGAAAGCGGGCTGGCAGCGCCCGGTGAAGAAAAAATAAATTTTAAGGGCCGGCAAAGATCGGCCCGTTTAGCAGTGCCATAACGATATCCCCACTCTCTACAAGGCTCGGGGAACCGGCGCAGCCGGAAATCAGGTCAGATGACAACGCAATGGCCGAAAGCCATGAAGTCAGGAAACGAATATGTGTGGAATTGTTGGAGCAGTAGCGCAGCGTGACATTGCAGAGATCCTGCTGGAAGGTCTGCGTCGTCTGGAGTATCGCGGTTATGACTCAGCCGGTCTGGCGGTGGTCGATCGTCAGGGGCACGTGACGCGTCTGCGTCGCGTTGGCAAAGTGGCTAATCTGGCGGAGGCCGCAGATCAGCAGCCGCTGATTGGCGGTACCGGTATTGCCCACACCCGCTGGGCCACGCACGGTGAACCTTCTGAGGCAAATGCGCATCCGCACGTCTCAGAGCAGATCATCGTGGTGCATAACGGCATTATCGAAAACCATGAGCCGCTGCGCGCGCAAATGATCGAACGCGGCTACCATTTTGCCTCCGAGACGGACACCGAAGTGGTGGCGCATCTGGTGCACTGGGAGCAGAAGCAGGGCGGCACGCTGCGTGAGGTTATTCTGCGCGTTATCCCTCAGCTGCGCGGTGCTTACGGCATGGTCATCATGGACAGCCGCGATCCGTCGGTGCTGGTGGCCGCGCGCTCCGGCAGCCCGCTGGTGATTGGCCGTGGCGTGGGCGAGAACTTTATCGCATCCGATCAGCTGGCGCTGCTGCCGGTTACCCGCCGCTTTATTTACCTGGAAGAGGGGGATATTGCCGAGGTTACCCGCCGTGAAGTCACTATCATCGATCGCGAAGGCCATCAGGTCCAGCGCGCGGAGATCGAATCAAACGCGCAGTATGACGCGGGCGATAAAGGTATCTATCGCCACTATATGCAGAAAGAGATCTACGAGCAGCCCAACGCTATCAAAAATACGCTGGCGGGCCGCTTCCACGACGGGATTGTCGATCTGCGCGAACTGGGTGAGCATGCAGAGTCGCTGCTGAGCAAAGTAGAGCATATCCAGATCATCGCCTGCGGCACCTCCTACAACTCCGGTATGGTATCGCGCTACTGGTTTGAATCACTGGCGAATATCCCGTGTGACGTTGAGATCGCCTCTGAATTCCGCTACCGCAAATCCGCAGTTCGCAAAAACAGCCTGCTGATCACCCTGTCGCAGTCGGGTGAAACCGCCGATACGCTGGCGGCGCTGCGCCTCTCCAAAGAGCTGGGTTATCTTGGCTCACTGGCTATCTGTAACGTCGCCGGCTCTTCGCTGGTGCGCGAATCCGATCTGGCGCTGATGACCAAAGCGGGCACGGAAATTGGCGTGGCTTCCACCAAAGCCTTTACCACGCAGCTGACGGTACTGCTGATGCTGGTGGCAAAACTGGGTCGTCTGCACGGCATGAAGCCGGAAACGGAGCATGAGATTGTGCACGCGTTGCAGGCGCTGCCAAGCCGTATTGAGCAGATGCTGGCGCAGGATAAGATCATCGAGAGCCTGGCAGAAGATTTCTCTGACAAGCATCATGCGCTGTTTCTTGGCCGCGGCGATCAATACCCGATCGCCATGGAAGGCGCGCTTAAGCTCAAAGAGATCTCCTATATTCATGCCGAAGCCTACGCGGCCGGTGAGCTGAAGCACGGCCCGCTGGCGCTGATTGATGCCGATATGCCGGTGATCGTGGTCGCACCTAACAATGAGCTGCTGGAAAAGCTGAAATCCAACATTGAAGAGGTGCGCGCGCGCGGCGGCCTGCTCTATGTCTTCGCCGATGGCGATGCGGGTTTCAGCGACAGTGAAGGGATGAAAATCATTTCACTGCCGCATGTTGAGGAAGTGATTGCCCCTATCTTCTACACCGTGCCGCTGCAGATGCTCTCTTATCATGTGGCGCTGATCAAAGGCACCGACGTGGACCAGCCGCGTAACCTGGCAAAATCGGTTACCGTTGAGTAATCGCTAAGCCGGGCGGGCCTGCAACGGGCCCGCCCGGTTTTTATCCTCGTCATAAAACTGTCACATTTCGTACATTTCGCTGTCATCAAACTGTCCTATTTTCCCTCCAGCAGCAATCACTGACTCCAACTAAAACGGCGTTAAGCCTGATTTATACTCCCCCGGAGGGAACATGACACTGATGCGTAGCACCGTAGCCCGAATCCTCGCCGCCACTTTCGCCGTCAGCGCAGTTTCTGCGTTTGCCGCCACCGATCTGACCGGCGCTGGCGGGACCTTCCCGGCCCCGGTTTATGCCAAGTGGGCAGCAGAGTATCAGCAGGCCACCGGTAGCAAAATCAACTATCAGGGGATCGGCTCTTCGGGTGGCGTAAAGCAGATCATCGCAAAAACCGTGGATTTCGGTGCTTCTGATGCGCCGATGAAAGAGGAAGATCTGCAGAAAAATGGCCTGTTCCAGTTCCCGACCGTTATCGGTGGCGTGGTGCTGGCCGTTAACATTCCGGGTGTGAAGTCGGGCGAGCTGACGCTCGATGGCAAAACCGTAGGTGACATCTACCTCGGCACCATCAAAAAATGGAACGATCCGGCGATCGCTAAGCTGAACCCGAACCTGAAACTGCCTGACACCAATATCAACGTCGTGCGCCGCGCCGACGGCTCCGGTACCTCCTTTGTGTTTACCAGCTATCTGACCAAAGTGAACACGGACTGGGCAAGCAAAATAGGCAAAGGCAACACCGTTAACTGGCCAACCGGTCTTGGCGGTAAAGGCAACGATGGCGTGGCCGCTTTCGTGCAGCGTCTGCCGGGTTCAATTGGCTATGTCGAATACGCCTACGCGAAACAGAACAACCTGACCTACACCAAACTGCTGGATGCGGATGGCAAGCCGGTGGCCCCGAGTGAAAGCAGCTTTGCCAACGCCGCCAAAGGCGCTGACTGGAGCAGCTCGTTTGCTCAGGACCTGACGTTCCAGAAAGGTGACGACGCGTGGCCGATCGCCTCCACCACCTTTATCCTGATTTACAAAGATCAGGCTAATGCGGAGAAGGGCGCAGAAGTGCTGAAGTTCTTTGACTGGGCCTATAAAGGCGGCAGCAAAACCGCCACGGCGCTGGATTACGCAGCGCTGCCGGAGAGCGTAGTGACGCAGATCCGTGCGGCATGGAAAGCGAATATCAAAGACAGCAGCGGCAAAGCGCTCTGGCAGTAAGCCATTGTCAGGCTCGGCTACTGGCTGAGTATCCCGGGGGCGGCCGCCTGGTCGCCCTGCATATCCTCTGAGAACCGAGAATTTTATGGCTGCTACCAAGCCGGCATTCAAAGCACCGGGTAAGCAAGGCGACATGATTTTTGGCGCGCTGGTTAAACTCTCTGCGCTGATTGTCCTGCTGCTGCTGGGTGGCATTATTGTCTCCCTGATCGTCTCCTCCTGGCCCAGCATTCAGAAGTTTGGCTTCGCCTTTCTCTGGACCAAAACCTGGGATGCACCAAACGAAGAGTTTGGCGCACTGGTGCCGATTTACGGCACGCTGGTGACCTCACTGATCGCATTAATCATCGCAGTACCGGTAAGCTTCGGGATCGCACTGTTTCTGACCGAGTTGGCACCCGGCTGGCTGCGTCGTCCGCTGGGCACCGCCATTGAACTGCTGGCGGCCATCCCGAGCATTGTTTATGGCATGTGGGGCCTGTTTATCTTCGCACCGCTGTTTGCCGAATATTTTCAGACGCCGGTTGGCAACGTCCTCGCTAACATTCCCATCGTCGGCACGCTGTTCTCCGGCCCGGCGTTTGGTATCGGTATCCTGGCCGCAGGCGTCATCCTGGCGATTATGATCATTCCTTATATCGCCTCGGTAATGCGCGACGTCTTTGAACAGACGCCGGTGATGATGAAAGAGTCCGCGTATGGCATCGGCTGCACAACCTGGGAAGTGATCTGGCGTATCGTGCTGCCGTTTACCAAAAACGGCGTCATCGGTGGCGTGATGCTGGGACTGGGGCGGGCGCTGGGAGAGACCATGGCGGTGACCTTTATTATCGGTAACACCTACCAGCTCGACAGCGCTTCGCTGTTTATGCCCGGCAACAGTATCACCTCCGCGCTGGCTAACGAGTTCGCTGAAGCGGAATCGGGCGTGCATGTCGCTGCGCTGATGGAGCTGGGTCTGATCCTGTTTGTGATCACCTTTATCGTCCTGGCGATCTCGAAGCTGATGATCCTGCGGCTGGCAAAAAGTGAAGGGGCCCGTTCATGACCGCAATTGAAATGCAGAGCCGTACTGAGCTGGAAGCCTCGCGCCGCAAAATGCAGGCGTGGCGCAGTACAAAAAATAAAATCGCCCTGACGCTGTCGCTGCTGACCATGGCGTTTGGCCTCTTCTGGCTGATCTGGATCCTGTTCACCACGGTGACTAAAGGCATCGACGGGCTGAGCTGGTCGCTGTTTACCGAATCAACGCCGCCGCCCAACACCGCCGGCGGCGGGCTGGCAAATGCGCTGGCGGGCAGCGGCCTGCTGATTTTCTGGTCCACCTTTTTCGGTACGCCGCTGGGCATTATGGCCGGGATCTGGCTGGCGGAGTATGGCCGTAAGAACTGGCTGGCAGAGGTGATCCGCTTTATCAACGACATTCTGCTCTCCGCGCCCTCTATCGTGGTCGGACTGTTTGTCTACACCATTGTGGTATCACAGATGCAGCACTTCTCCGGCTGGGCAGGCGTTGCGGCGCTGGCGCTGCTGCAGATCCCGATTGTGATCCGTACCACCGAGAATATGCTGCGGCTGGTGCCGGACAGCATGCGCGAAGCGGCATACGCGCTGGGCACACCGAAGTGGAAGATGATCTCAGCCATCACCCTGAAAGCGTCTGTTTCCGGCATCATTACCGGCGTACTGCTGGCGATTGCCCGTATCGCAGGTGAAACCGCTCCGCTGCTGTTTACCGCGCTCTCCAACCAGTTCTGGAGCACTGACATGATGCAGCCGGTGGCCAACCTGCCGGTCACTATCTTCAAGTTCGCCATGAGCCCGTTTGCCGAATGGCAAAGCCTGGCGTGGGCAGGCGTGCTGATCATTACGCTGTGCGTGCTGCTGCTGAACATTGTTGCCCGCATGATCTTCGCCAAAGGCAAACACTAATTTTCCGGCGCGGCTCTGGCGGCGCTGTATAAGAGAGATGAGCAATGAGTATGGCAACCCCTTCTGCCGGTAAAATCCAGGTGCGTAATCTGAACTTTCATTATGGTAAGTTCCACGCGCTGAAAGATATCAACCTGGATATTGCCCGCAATCAGGTCACCGCGTTTATCGGCCCGTCGGGCTGCGGTAAATCCACGCTGCTGCGTACGTTTAATAAAATGTATTCGCTCTACCCGGAGCAGCGCGCAGAAGGTGAGATCCTGCTGGATGGCGACAATATTCTCGCGTCGCACCAGGATATCGCCCTGCTGCGCGCGCGCGTCGGCATGGTATTTCAGAAGCCAACGCCGTTTCCGATGTCAATTTACGACAACATCGCCTTCGGCGTGCGCCTGTTTGAGAAGCTGTCGCGCGCGGATATGGATGAGCGCGTGCAGTGGGCGCTGACCAAAGCCGCGCTGTGGAACGAAACCAAAGACAAGCTTCATCAGAGCGGTTACAGTCTTTCCGGCGGGCAGCAGCAGCGTCTCTGCATCGCGCGCGGTATCGCTATCCGGCCGGAAGTGCTGCTGCTGGATGAGCCCTGCTCGGCGCTGGACCCGATCTCCACCGGCCGCATTGAGGAGCTGATCACCGAGCTCAAGCAGGATTACACCGTGGTGATTGTGACGCACAATATGCAGCAGGCTGCCCGCTGCTCCGATCATACGGCGTTTATGTATCTTGGCGAGCTGATTGAGTTCAGCGACACCGACACGCTGTTTACCAAACCCGCGCAGAAGCAGACTGAAGATTACATCACCGGTCGTTACGGCTGATTCAGGAGAGACTCATGGATAATTTAAATCTTAATAAACATATCTCCGGTCAGTTTAATGCCGAGCTGGAGCATATTCGTACGCAGGTGATGATCATGGGCGGCATGGTGGAGCAGCAGCTCACCGACGCGATTACCGCCATGCATAATCAGGATGCGGAACTGGCACGCCGGGTGATTGAAGGCGACCAGAAGGTCAATATGATGGAGGTAGAGATTGATGAGGCGTGCGTGCGTATTATCGCCAAGCGTCAGCCTACCGCCAGCGACCTGCGGCTGGTAATGGCCATCATCAAAGCGATCTCTGAGCTGGAGCGTATTGGTGACGTGGCGGAAAAAATCAGCCGCACCGCGCTGGAGAAGTTTGGCCAGCAGCATCTGCCGCTCTTGGTCAGCCTGGAGTCGCTGGGCCATCATACGGTGCAGATGCTGCATGACGTACTGGATGCGTTTGCGCGCATGGATCTCAGCGCTGCCATCACCATCTACCGTGAAGATAAAAAAGTGGATAAAGAGTATGAAGGCATCGTGCGCCAGCTGATGACCTATATGATGGAAGATCCGCGCACGATCCCCAGCGTGCTGACCGCCCTGTTCTGCGCGCGCGCGATCGAGCGTATCGGCGATCGCTGTCAGAACATCTGCGAAATTATCTTCTATTTTGTTAAAGGGCAGGATTTTCGTCACGTTGGCGGCGACCGGCTGGATGAACTGCTTTCCGGCGACGACGGCAGCAATCGCCCTACCTGACCCTCTCCTCCGGCTGCCTGTGCGGCAGCCATTACCATTTCTGATTGGTCACTCCGCCGCCCGCTCTTTATACTTGGCGCACTTTTTTTCGCCAGGTGCTCTTTTATGTCCCTTTCCCGATCTGCTAAACCAGCCGTTACGCCGGCTAAAGCGATGCTGGCCGCAATCAGCGGCTACGCGATGGATGGATTTGATCTGCTGATCCTCGGTTTTATGCTGCCGGCCATCAGCGTGTCACTGATGCTTGACCCGTCACAGGCGGGATCGCTAGTGACCTGGACGCTGATTGGCGCAGTGATCGGCGGTATTCTGTTTGGCCACCTCAGCGATCGCTTTGGCCGGATCCGTATCCTGACCGTAACGATACTGATGTTTTCACTGTTTACCGGCCTGTGCGCGGTGGCGCAGGGCTACTGGGATCTGCTGGCGTACCGGACTCTGGCCGGGGTGGGGCTGGGCGGCGAGTTTGGTATCGGTATGGCGCTGATCGCCGAAGCCTGGCCGCAGGAGAAGCGCAACCGGGCATCGGCCTGGGTCGGCATCGGCTGGCAGCTCGGTGTGCT
The DNA here is from genome assembly GCF_011752675.1 of Pantoea sp. Acro-807. Classification (NCBI taxonomy): domain Bacteria; kingdom Pseudomonadati; phylum Pseudomonadota; class Gammaproteobacteria; order Enterobacterales; family Erwiniaceae; genus Pantoea; species Pantoea sp. Acro-807. Next base: position 38,489 of record NZ_VWXE01000006.1, read on the forward strand.
GCTGGCCGCCTTTATTACGCCGCCGCTGCTCAGCGTGATTGGCTGGCGCGGCATGTTTCTGGTGGGTATGCTGCCGGCACTGCTCTCATTCGTGCTGCGGCGCAGTATGGGTGAGCCGGAGAGTTTCACACGGCAGGTAAAAAGCGTACCGGCACTCTCATTTACCGCCCGCATAAGGCTGTTGTTTGCTGACCGCGCCACCCTTAAAGCGAGCCTGGGTATTTTTATCCTCTGTTCGGTACAGAACTTTGGCTATTACGGTCTGATGATCTGGATGCCGAGCTATCTCTCCTCCAGTTTTGGTTTCAGCCTGACAAAATCGGGGCTGTGGACCGCGGTGACGGTGGTGGGCATGACCCTGGGTATCTGGCTGTTTGGCGTGCTGGCCGATCGCTTCGCACGCTGGAAAATTTTTCTGTTGTACCAGTTCGGTGCCGTGGTGATGGTGGTGGTCTATGCGCAGCTGCGCGATCCGACGGTAATGCTGTTTACCGGCGCCATCATGGGCATGTTTGTTAACGGCATGATTGGCGGCTATGGCGCGCTGATCTCCGATACGTTCCCGCAGCAGGCGCGTGCTACCGCGCAAAATGTGCTATTTAACCTCGGGCGCGGCGTCGGCGGTTTTGGTCCGCTGGTGATTGGCGCGCTGGCTACGCAAATTTCCTTCACCGCCGCTATTACGCTGCTGGCGCTGATTTATCTGCTGGATATTTTCGCCACGCTGTTTCTGCTGCCTAAGAAGCAAAGCAATGAGGATTCGCTGGGCGCGATAGGCTGATAGCCTGCGCGCATGCCAGGGGCGCATAAATGCGCCCCCTACAAAACATTGCAAGGGCGCCGTAGGGGCGGCATTCATGCCGCCCTGGTATCAGGCGATGTACGGCGTCTCATGCCAGGGGCGCATAAATGCGCCCCCTACAAAACATTGCAGGGGCGCCGTAGGAGCGGCATTAATGCGCCCCCTACAAAACATTGCAGGGGCGCCGTAGGGGCGGCATTAATGCCGCCCTGATATCAGGCAATGCCGCCGCATATCAGGGGCGCCCCCTACAGAACCTCGCTGGTTGATAACAGCGCCCAGCCGCGCGCCTGCCACAGCGCAGGCAGCTGCGCCATATCATCAAACCGCGTCACCAGCGGATGATCAATTGCGGGATTATGCGCATCGGCGCAGTAGTAAAACACCGGAATACCTGCAGCAATGCCGGCGCGAACGCCCGCTTCGGAATCATCCACCAGAATGCAGCGTTCAATCGGCACTTGCATCTGCTCTGCGGCGTGGAACATCAGCTGCGGATCGGGTTTCCATGCCTGAATGTCATAGCCGCTGTACAGGCGCTCGGTAAACCACGGCAGCATGCCGGTAAGACCCAGCGAATGCTGCATTTTCTTTACCGGTCCGTTAGAAACCACGCATACCGGAACACGGATCCGCGCCACCAGCTCCGGTGCACCGCCGATCGGCTGCAGCTCCTGCTCAAACAGGCGCGCGACTTCAATACGATAGGCGTGCTCCACCTCTGCTACCGGCAGCGCCTGATGATACTCTTCGCTGATGTCGCGAATAATGTCGTAAAGCTTCACGCCTTTGTACCGCTCAAACATCTGCTGCAGCGACAGCGTGATGCCGTAGCGCGCAAACGTATTCACATAGCCCTGCGTGCAGAGCATTTCGCTGTCGACCAGCGTGCCGTCACAATCAAAGAACACACACTCCACTGTCATCGCCCACTATCCTTCTGATAACTCTTCAGCTTTTACTCTAGCCTGGATTGCCACAGGCAGCAGCAGGCAACCGGTTGCGAAAATTCCGTGTTTTACCGCAATAAAGCCTATAGGATACGCGGCGATAAATTTTTCAGCGGAACAGCGAAATGAAGACTCAGGGCCTGCTGCAGCGCACGTTTAAACTGCAGGAACACGGGACTACGGTACGCACCGAAGTGATTGCCGGGTTCACCACTTTTCTGACGATGGTTTATATCATCTTTGTTAACCCGCAGATCCTCGGCGCTGCCGGTATGGATACCCAGGCGGTGTTTGTCACTACCTGTCTGATTGCCGCCTTTGGCAGCATCCTGATGGGGCTGATAGCGAACCTGCCGGTTGCGCTGGCACCCGCGATGGGCCTGAACGCCTTTTTCGCATTTGTGGTGGTGGGTGCAATGGGCTACTCCTGGCAGATAGGGATGGGCGCCATTTTCTGGGGTGCGCTGGGGCTGCTGATCCTGACGCTGCTGCGCGTGCGCTACTGGATGATAGCCAATATTCCGCTCTGCCTGCGCACCGGGATCACCGCCGGTATCGGCCTGTTCATCGCGATGATGGGGCTGAAAAATGCCGGCATTATTGTGCCAAACGCGGAGACGCTGGTGGCCGTCGGCGATTTGACGTCGCACAGTGTGCTGCTGGGCGCGCTGGGCTTCTTCATTATCGCTATTCTGGCATCGCGTAATATTCACGCGGCGGTGCTGGTCTCGATTGTGATCACGACCAGCATCGGGCTTGCGCTGGGAGATGTCAGGTTCACCGGTTTCTTTGCGCCGCCGCCGTCAATCTCTGCGGTGGCGGGTGCGGTGGATATCAAAGGCGCATTCAATATCGGTATGGCAGGCGTGATCTTCTCCTTTATGCTGGTCAATCTGTTTGACTCCTCCGGTACGCTGATTGGCGTAACGGATAAAGCGGGTCTGACCGATGAAAAGGGCACCTTTCCCCGTATGAAGCAGGCGCTGTATGTGGACAGCATCAGCTCCGTCACGGGTGCGCTGGCGGGTACGTCATCGGTGACAGCCTATATTGAGAGTTCGTCCGGCGTTGCCATTGGCGGCCGTACCGGGCTGATGGCGGTCATCACCGGGCTGCTGTTCCTGCTGGCAATATTTCTGTCGCCGCTGGCGGCGATGGTGCCGGGCTATGCGGCGGCGGGCGCGCTGATCTATGTCGGTGTACTGATGACGGCATCGCTGTCGCGCGTACGCTGGGACGATCTCACCGAAGCGGTACCGGCCTTTGTCACCGCGGCGATGATGCCGTTTAGTTTCTCGATTACGGAAGGGATCGCGCTGGGCTTTATCGCCTACTGCGTGATGAAGCTGGGCACCGGACGCTGGCGTGAAATTAGCCCCTGCGTGGTGATAGTTGCGCTGCTGTTTGCACTGAAAATCGCGTTTATTGACGCGCACTGACGCTTCAGGTGGCCTGTGCGGCCACCCGATTCAGTGCTGCCGCATCTCCTGCTGCCCGGCCAGGCGTTCGCCGGGCAGACTGGTCAGGCGCAGCGTATGTGAATCCATGTTCGGCTTATTCATTTCAATATCCCGCAGCGCAATCCACTGCTGCTGCGCGTCAATCTCCCACAGTCGCAGATGCCCGGTTCCGGGTGAAAGGGCGCATGACCAGACCAGCGTCGGCTCGGCATCACAGACCGCCTGAATATCGGGAAATAGCGTGGAGCGCAACCGGCCTGATGCCGGATGCAGACGCAGCGAAGAGAGGCCCCGATCTGCTTCACCGGTCAGCTTAAGCACGCTCTGACGTAGCGTCCAGATTTGCGTGGCCGCTTCCATAAAATCCTGCTGTGCATTGATCCACGCCTTTTCACCGGAAGAGAGTTCCTGCATCAGCGCTTCCTGCGTCTGCCGGCTGTGCGCGCGGACAATCTCCATATCCAGTCCGGCACGCCCGCCTTCTTCCGCCAGCAGTACGCCGGTAATATTGCCTGTATAGGAGATGCTGAAATCAGGCAGGTTCGGATCGGCAAAGCAGGGGCGTCCGCTGCTGCTGACGCTCAGCGGTGGCAGCCGATCGATTCCGTGGATACGCAGCATCAGCTGCGCCAGCAGCTCGCGGGCAGCAAGAAAACGCGCGCGCCGCCGGTCGGGCAAACGGGCAGCGCTATCCAGCACATCCGGAGTGATGCGTGAAACCGTTACCGGCAGGGGTGTGGTGCCTGTCCAGCGCACAAAATGACCAGCCATCTGTCGCTCCGTGAAAATGGGCGAATAATCATCAGCGGCATTGTAAGAATTTTCTTAGATGTTTGCATCCGGCTTTCCCGGCAGAGCGATAAATTCAGATAAGACTGAAAATCAGCGCGGGACGAGGCGGGAAAGAGACTCTGCCGGACTGACCGGCAGAGCGCAAACGGGCTGCCAGCTTTCAGGCAAAGGTGGTGGCTTCATCAAAACCGAGTCGCGTCAGGCGCGGATGCAGTTTATCTGCCTCGCCGTAGCCAAGATTGATCAGCATGTTCACCTGCCATTTGCTTTCGCTGAAGAAAGCGGCATTTACTTTGGCGGGATCAAAGCCGGACATCGGACCGGCATCCAGACCGAGCGAACGTGCGGCGAGGATAAGGTAGCCTGCCTGCAGGCTGCTGTTACGAAACGCGGTCTCTTTTGTCAGCTCCGGGCTGCTGGTAAACCAGTTGCGCGCGTCACCAAACGGAAACAGTTTTGGCAGCTGCTCAAAAAACTCCGGATCCCACGCGACAATCACCGTTACCGGCGCCGACATGGTTTTATCCACGTTGCCTGAGGAGAGGGCAGGTTTCAGCCTGGCTTTGCCTTCCGCTGAGGTCACAAATACAAAGCGGCCTGGTGAACAGTTAGCGGAGGTCGGGCCCAGAGCCGTCAGGGTATAAAGCTCCTGCAGCAGCGCCTGTGAAACCGGCTTATCCTGCCAGTGGCTGTGGGTGCGGGCGTCAGTAAACAGCGCATCAAGCGCCGCGCTGTCGAGCGGTGTACTCATGTTTTTCTCCTGTTCAGGCTGCGATGCAGGCCCGATTTTTAGCATGAATAATAGAGGCTGCGCTTAACGCAGCCTCTATCGTTATACTGTAAAGGAGAAAGGGAGCCAAATAACAAAGATGTATGATCGACTGGCAAAGAGCAGTACGCGCTTATTTCCCGCGCATCAGGGGTTCAGCTGAGCTACAGGCATCCCGGCTTATCGGAAATTTATTCCCAGCCCGCTATCAGTCTGGCTGAACGGGCTTTCAGGCCTTCCAGAATGGCGCTGCTGTTGGCATCGGGAAAGCCAGCCGGCAATTGCCGGGTCACACGCTCAATAACAACATCAACAGAGTTAGCCAGTTCTGTCAGGATCTCTTCCATAACAGAACGCTCAAACCCCACAGCTTTCGCCGTTTGGAAAAAATGGCGCGGGAATATCTGCTCAATGGCGTATTTTTTTCCCTTGCTGCTTGTCAGGCCCATAGCGAGCCTGGCGTCTCTTCGATTGATGCCCCGGCCGCCAAACACTGGATAGACAGACAAGATGTCGTAAAAAGGAGTCAGGCGAAAACGCCCTTCCGGTTCAATAAAGACCGAGAAGTTTTTTGCATGGCCATCGGTGGCTGCCAGCAGCCAGAATAATACTTGCGCCTTCATAAAGTGATAACGATCCTGCTCTGCGTTGGCTGAACCCAGCAGAGTTTGCATTATATCGCCTATGCCAGGGCCGCCCTGATTTTCATATTTCCGTGCTGAAGGAACATTTAACACCTGACAAAAATCTTCCTGGGGCAGCCGCATTATCCAGCTACCATCCGAGGCATACCGGCGGTCAAACCGTTTCACAGCCAATGCTTTGATATCATTGATATGCAATATAAAGCAATCAGGGACCGGTAAACCGAACTCTTTTGCCAGTTGCGTGCAGAGAAATTCGTTTTCGACGCTGTCTGACAAGTCGAGACTGTATGAGTGGCTCTCTATCTTGCCGATAGGCAATTTGAGAATATGGGTTGTAGGCGAGGTTCCTCTGGGCTGGCACCAGCAATCATTGCTGAACAGCAAGGCAGTTTTCTCCTGTGCGCCTGCCAGCGATATGCGAAAGTCGTCAATTTCTTCAATCATGCCCAGGGGCGCGGCATCTTTAGGTAGCAGTTGTAGCGCGCCAACAGTATCGGCACCGATTCGTGCCAAAAGGTCGAAGGGCTGGGTTGAGTCTGCGTTATAGCGGGCCAGGATTCGGCCTCTGATCTCCGGGTTATCTGGCAATAGATTATCGAAGAAGTTAAACTTCATTGCCCTGATAAGGCTGTCGCCGCAAGGGCATGGAAAGTGATACAGGACGGCTGCCGGTCTGATTAAGCCAGGCCTCAGCATATTGAAATGCATGAGCACCGGTCCCGGCACGGCTAAAAACACCCACCTTATAGCCATTCATGTAGACATCCAGTTCAGCCATTACCACTCCTCTTTCCAGCCTTCAGAGCTTTGGGTATCGCTGCCTTTGGGTTTCACCTCCAGCTCCAGCTCCAGTGCTGACAATATCCTGAAAAAAGTTTCCAGCCTGCTGTTGCCTGGCTGGAGTTCAAAGCTGGATACGGTGTCCTGGCGAATCCCTACCTTGCTGGCCACTTTTCCCTGAGACAGTTTTTTTGACAGACGAACATCTCGCAGGTGAGCGCTGAGCTGGCTGACATTAATAATCTTCATATCGTGGCATCCTGTTAATCGGATGATTTTAATTTACACGCTTAAGCAGGTAAATCAAAGCTTACACGCTATAGCGTGTAAGAAAATTCATGCATGTTATGGTGGGTAATTAGTTGCTGACTGTTATAAACAGTAGCCAGATTATGGACACCCTGGTCAGGAATCGCTTCTGGAAATATTCAAAAAGCAGACCTTATGGAAATTTAAAAGATTGAGGGGAGGGGGTTACCAGTCGCATATCCAGAAAGACGCCTGATGCAGATACCGTTAGGTATCAGAATCAGGCACGAACATTCAAAATAATATTATTATATTCAATTGTTTATTCTATTTTCAGCTATTTCTCGCCGTATTATTTCCCGATACAGAAGCTGGAGAAGATACGGCCCAGCAGATCGTCAGAGGTAAACTCGCCGGTAATTTCGCTGAGCGCCTGCTGTGCCAGCCGCAGCTCTTCCGCGAGCAGCTCACCCGCCCACGCGCCCAGCAGCTGCGCTTTCCCCTGCTGCAGATGCGTGGCGGCACTCTCCAGCGCCTGCAGATGGCGACGGCGCGCAAGGAATCCGCCTTCTATATTGCCGGCAAAGCCCATGCTCTGTTTCAGATGATCGCGCAGCGTTTCCACACCGTCGCCGGTCCGGGCTGAAAGGCGGATTAGCGCATGGCCGTTCATCTCACTCAGCCCCAGGATCTCACCGGTCATATCCGCTTTGTTACGCACCACGGTAATGGGCAGCGCCGCCGGTAAGCGTGCCACAAAGTCGGGCCAGATAGCCGCCGCTTCGGTAGCGTCCGTTGTGGTGCCATCGACCATAAACAGCACCCGATCGGCCTGTTCAATCTCCTGCCAGGCGCGCTCGATGCCGATGCGCTCGACTTCATCACTGGCTTCGCGCAGTCCGGCGGTATCAATGATATGCAGCGGCATTCCATCAATATGGATATGTTCGCGCAGGACATCGCGCGTGGTGCCGGCAATGTCGGTAACGATAGCCGCTTCGCGTCCCGCCAGCGCATTCAGCAGGCTCGACTTACCTGCATTCGGGCGTCCGGCAATCACCACCTTCATGCCCTCACGCAGCAGGCTGCCCTGACGTGCTTCAGCGCGTACGCCATTCAGGTCGCCGATCACCGCATTAAGCTGCGCTTCAATCTTACCGTCGGAAAGAAAGTCGATCTCCTCATCCGGGAAATCGATAGCGGCCTCAACATAGATGCGCAGGTGGGTCAGCGCCTCCACCAGCGCATTTACGCGCTGTGAAAACACGCCCTGCAGCGAGTTCACTGCCGAGCGCGCCGCCTGTTCCGAGCTGGCATCAATCAGATCGGCAATCGCCTCAGCCTGCGCCAGATCGAGCTTGTCATTCAGAAACGCGCGCTCAGAAAACTCACCTGGCTGCGCAATACGCAGGCCGGGGAGGGCGACAATACGTTTCAGCAGCAGGTCCAGGATAACCGGTCCGCCATGCCCCTGCAGCTCCAGCACATCTTCACCGGTAAAGGAGTTCGGACCCGGAAACCACAGCGCAATGCCCTGATCCAGCACGCTGCCATCTGCATCGGTAAAGGGCAGATAATCGGCATAGCGCGGCTTTGGCAGCTTACCCAGCAGCGCCTGCGCAACGTCTGCTGCCCGGGTGCCTGAGATACGCAGTATACCGACGCCGCCGCGGCCCGGTGGGGTTGCCTGCGCAACGATAGTATCGCTGTGGCTCATGATCGTCCTCTTGCCCGCACTGTGCCGGGCTGAAAAATAGAAAAAAAACAGGGCGACATAAATGCCGCCCCTTGATTATACCTGTTGCTCAGCCGGGCTGAAGGTTACGCTTTCTTCTTATCGCGGCTGTGCAGGCCCCGTTTTTCCAGGCCGCGGTAAATCAGCTGCTGCTGGAGAATGGTGACCAGGTTGCTGACGATGTAGTACAGCACCAGACCTGCCGGGAACCACAGGAAGAAGACGGTAAAGATCACCGGCATGTAGGTCATGATCTTCTGCTGCATCGGATCGGTCACGGTGGTCGGTGACATCTTCTGAATGAAGAACATGGTGATACCCATCAGCACCGGCAGAATGTAGTACGGGTCCTGTGCAGAGAGGTCATGGATCCACAGTACAAACGGTGCGTGACGCAGTTCTACCGAGCCAGAGAGCATATAGTAGAGCGCCAGGAAGATAGGCATCTGAATCACCAGCGGCAGACAGCCACCCAGCGGATTCACTTTCTCCGCTTTGTAGAGCGCCATCATTTCCTGGCTCTGCTTCTGCTTGTCATCGCCCAGACGCTCACGCATCGCCTGAATCTTCGGCTGCAGCATGCGCATCTTAGCCATCGAGGTGTACTGCGCTTTAGTCAGCGGGTACATGATGCCGCGCACGATGAAGGTGATGACGATAATGGAGAAGCCCCAGTTACCGATAAAGCTGTGCAGGAACTTCAGCAGCTTGAACAGTGGCTGAGAGATAAACCACAGCCAGCCGTAATCCACGGTCAGGTCAAGGTGCGGCGCAATCGCAGCCATCTTATCCTGAATTTCCGGGCCGACCCACAGCGTTGCGCCCAGCGTCTGCTGTGCACCTGCACCAACGGTAACCGGCGCTGACTTATAGCCGATCGCCGCTACGCCGTTGCCGAGGTTGCTGGTATACAGGGTGTTATTACCCTGCGTACGTGGCACCCACGCCGTGGCGAAATATTGCTGCAGCATCGCAACCCAGCCGTTGCTGGTGGTGGTGCTCAGATTCTCGTTATCAGCGATGGTGTCGAACTTATATTTTTCATATTTCGCATCGCTGGTGGAGTAGGCGGCACCGCGGAAGGTGTGCAGCGCAAAGTTGTTGCTGCCCGTGTCGCGATGCTTAGGCAGGTCGATGGTCTGCTTCAGCTGGCCAAACATCGCCACTTCCAGCGGCTGCTGTGAGGTGTTATTGATGTTGTAGTCAACGTTAACCGCGAACTCGCCACGCTTGAAGATGAAGGTTTTGGTATAAACCACACCGTTTTCGCCAGTCCAGCTCAGCGGCACACGCAGCTCAGTCTGGCCATCGGCCATGTCGAAGCTATCCTGTGCGGCAGTATAGAGCGGACGCGCGCCATTGTTCGGGTTGTCCGGGCCGTTACGACCGGTCAGGCCGCTCTGCGCCTGATAAACAAATGCCGGCGTGGTTTCCAGCAGCTGGAATGGCGCGTCGGAGCCGAGTTTATCCGGGTAGGTCAGCAGCTGAGCCTGTTCAATATCACCACCGCGCGTGTTGATATTGAGTGACAGGACGTCAGTTTTAACGGTGATCGTTTTGCCCTGACCGCTGGCCGGCACGCCGGAAGTGGCGGCATCACCCGCTGCGCTGCTTGTGTTCTGCGTGGTCTGGGTCTGCTGTGGCTGCGGAGCGTGGTCCGTCTGCCAGGCTTGCCAGATCATAAAAGACACGAACAGAAAAGCGATGAGAAAGAGATTGCGTTGCGAATCCATCGTTAATGTTCTCTGGTATCAAAGGTTTTTGGCGGCACAGGATCGTCGCCACCCGGGTTTAGCGGGTGGCATTTTAATACGCGTTTAATCGTCAACCAACTGCCTTTTATCACGCCGAAACGGCGCAGGGCCTCAATCCCGTACTGCGAACAGGTGGGATGGAACCGACAATGAGGTCCCAGCAGAGGGCTGATAGCGCGTTGATAAACGCGTATCAGTGCGATCAGGAGCCGCGAGCCAGGCGACAGTGACGACGCCATAGTTTCTCCAACGCTTCCATCAGTGCCCGGTTATCGAGGTCAGCAATCCCCTTTTTCGCAACAATAACAAAATCCATCGCAGGCAGTTCATGCTGACGCAGACGAAAACTTTCCCGGGTCAATCGCTTGATCCGGTTACGTTCATGCGCGCGCTTTACATGCTTTTTAGCGACGGTAAGACCGATGCGGGGATGCCCCAGCGAATTGCGGCGGCCGAGGATGGTGATTTGCGGCGTGCCAGCCCGAAGAGGTTGCTGGAAGACGAAAGTGAAATGAGCGGGAGTTAACAAACGTAACTCCCTGGGAAATGCGAGCTGAACCACGAGGGTTAGCTTTTATTACTTAGAAACGGTCAGACGAGAACGGCCTTTAGCACGACGACGTGCCAGAACCTGACGACCATTTTTGGTTGCCATACGAGCACGGAAGCCGTGTGAACGGTTGCGCTTCAGTACGGACGGTTGAAAAGTGCGTTTCATGGCGATTTCTACCTAAACTTGAAAAATTTCACTGGGTGACGCGTTTTCGGGGCAGTAAAGCGACCGACGCCTCAATGTGTCTTTAATAAAGAGGCGGGATTGTAATAATTGTACAGTCCGGAGTCAATTTACTTCGCTGGTCGCGGGACCTGAATACCCGGAAACACCGCGATTCCGGGCATTAATGCACCACGTGCCAATGCCGGGTGGGGAATTATACGGCCTGTAAAGGAAAGCGCAAGGATCGTCCAGGATCTTCTTGCGATCGCACACGCTATCCACAGGAAAAAAAACGCGACGGCGGCTGAAAAATTCGCGTCTGCTGCGCGATCTTCGCTTGCTTTTTTGTCAGAACGGATAAACTGTTCAAAGGTTTTACACCCTGTGGATAAATTGGATCAAAACTGTGTAGAAAGGGAAGATCTCTGGTGCGCTTTGCGCTATGATCCGCCCTTCCGCTGACGATCCTCACTGCGATCGCCGGGGATGACTACCGCAGACAGCGGTCGCAGGCGCTTTCTGACCGCCTGTGTCAAAAAAGACAGTTTCTATTATTAGCGCCTGAAATTCTTATCGATTTTGTACGAGTGGAGTCCGCCGTGTCACTTACGCTTTGGCAACAGTGTCTTGCCCGTTTGCAGGATGAATTACCTGCCACCGAATTCAGCATGTGGATCCGTCCACTGCAGGCTGAATTAAACGACAATACGCTGGCCTTATATGCACCAAATCGGTTTGTACTCGACTGGGTTCGGGATAAATACCTCAACAGTATTAATGGGCTGCTGAACGAATTCTGCGGCGCAAATGTGCCGTTGCTGCGATTTGAAGTGGGTACGCGTCCTATGGCGCAGGTTGCTGCTGCACAGCCGGTTATGACCAGCACCGTCAGCGCGCCGGCACCGGTGGAAACCCGTCCGGCACCGGCACAGCTGCTGCGTCCGAGCTGGGATTCAGTGCCGGCACCTGCGGACGTGACCTATCGCTCGAACGTGAACAACCGCCATAACTTCGACAACTTTGTTGAGGGTAAATCAAACCAGCTGGCGCGCGCGGCGGCACGCCAGGTGGCAGATAATCCTGGTGGTGCCTACAACCCGCTGTTCCTTTATGGCGGCACGGGTCTGGGTAAAACGCACCTGCTGCATGCGGTCGGTAATGGCATTATTGCCCGTAAACCCAACGCCAAAGTGGTCTACATGCACTCAGAGCGGTTTGTGCAGGACATGGTAAAAGCGCTGCAGAACAATGCGATTGAAGAGTTCAAACGCTACTACCGTTCCGTGGACGCGCTGCTGATCGATGATATTCAGTTCTTTGCCAATAAAGAGCGCTCGCAGGAGGAGTTTTTTCACACCTTCAACGCGCTGCTGGAAGGCAATCAGCAGATCATTCTCACCTCTGACCGTTATCCTAAAGAGATTAACGGCGTGGAAGATCGTCTCAAGTCACGCTTTGGCTGGGGTCTGACCGTAGCCATTGAGCCGCCTGAACTGGAAACGCGCGTGGCCATTCTGATGAAAAAAGCAGATGAGAACGATATCCGCCTGCCGGGTGAAGTCGCTTTCTTCATTGCCAAACGTCTGCGTTCCAACGTGCGTGAGCTTGAAGGGGCGCTGAACCGCGTGATCGCGAATGCAAACTTTACCGGACGCGCCATTACCATCGATTTCGTGCGTGAAGCGCTGCGCGATTTGCTGGCGCTGCAGGAGAAGCTGGTTACCATCGACAACATTCAGAAAACCGTAGCGGAATATTACAAAATCAAAGTGGCGGATTTGCTGTCGAAACGCCGGTCGCGCTCTGTGGCGCGGCCGCGTCAAATGGCGATGGCGATGGCAAAAGAGCTGACCAACCATAGTCTGCCAGAAATTGGCGATGCGTTTGGTGGCCGGGACCATACCACCGTGCTGCACGCCTGCCGAAAAATCGAGCAGCTGCGTGAAGAGAGCCACGACATCAAAGAAGATTTCTCTAACCTTATCCGAACATTATCTTCCTGACGCATATGAAATTTATTGTTGAACGTGAGCAGTTGCTGAAACCCCTGCAACAGGTAAGTGGTCCGCTTGGCGGACGTCCGACGCTGCCGATCCTCGGAAATTTGCTGCTGCAGGTAAATGAAGGGTCGTTGTTGCTGACCGGAACCGATCTGGAAATGGAAATGGTAGCGCGCGTGGCGCTGAATCAGGCCCACGAGCCTGGCGCCACCACGGTGCCGGCGCGCAAATTCCTTGATATCTGCCGTGGCCTGCCGGAAGGCGCTGAAATCAGCGTTACGCTGGAAGGCGATCGCATGCTGGTGCGTTCCGGACGCAGTCGTTTTTCACTGTCAACGCTGCCTGCCAGCGATTTTCCTAACCTGGATGACTGGCAAAGCGAGGTTGAATTTACGCTGCCGCAGGCCACGCTGAAGCGGCTGATTGAAGCCACGCAGTTTTCAATGGCGCATCAGGATGTACGTTACTACCTTAACGGTATGCTGTTTGAGACCGAAGGTGAAGAGCTGCGTACCGTTGCAACCGACGGTCACCGTCTGGCGGTCTGCGCCATGCCGATTGGTCAGGCGCTGCCAAACCATTCTGTGATCGTACCGCGTAAAGGGGTCATTGAGCTGGTCCGCCTGCTGGACGGCGGTGAGAACCCGCTGCGCGTGCAGATTGGCAGCAGCAACATTCGGGCGCATGTAGGCGATTTCATCTTCACCTCTAAGCTGGTGGATGGTCGTTTTCCTGACTACCGGCGCGTTCTGCCCAAAAATCCGGACAAGGCGCTGGAGGCGGGCTGCGATCTGCTCAAGCAGGCGTTTGCCCGTGCGGCTATTTTGTCCAATGAGAAATTCCGCGGCGTACGCATCTACATCACTGAAAATCAGCTGAAAATCACGGCAAACAACCCGGAGCAGGAAGAGGCGGAAGAGATGCTGGATGTCTCTTATAGCGGCACCGAGCTGGAGATTGGCTTTAACGTCAGCTACGTACTGGATGTGCTGAATGCGCTGAAGTGCGAGAACGTCCGTCTGCTGCTTACCGACTCTGTTTCCAGCGTACAGATTGAAGACGTAGCCAGTCCAGCTGCGGCATACGTCGTCATGCCGATGAGATTGTAGGGGCGGCATTTATGCCGACCTGACGGATTTTTGCACCACTTCGGGAGCCATTAATGGCTCCCCTACGTTGATCCCCGGAACACGTCATGGCTTTAACCCGCCTTCTGATTAAAGATTTTCGTAATATTGAGCAGGCTGACCTGGACCTCGCACCCGGCTTTAACTTTCTTGTCGGCGCCAACGGCAGCGGTAAAACCAGCGTGCTGGAGGCGATTTATACGCTGGGTCACGGACGGGCGTTTCGCAGCCTGCAGGCGGGGCGGGTGATCCGTCACGAGCAGGAGGCGTTTGTCCTGCACGGGCGTATTGATGGCGGCGGTGAACGCGCGCTGGCGGTGGGGCTGACCAAAAACCGCGCCGGCGACAGCAAGGTGCGGATTGACGGCAGCGACGGGCATAAAGTGGCCGAGCTGGCGCAGCTGCTGCCGATGCAGCTGATTACGCCTGAGGGGTTTACATTGCTCAACGGCGGCCCCAAATACCGCAGAGCCTATATCGACTGGGGCTGTTTTCATGCTTATCCCGGTTTTTTTATCGCCTGGAGCAACCTGCGTCGCCTGCTGAAGCAGCGTAACGCGGCGCTGCGTCAGGCCTCACGCTACAGCCAGATTCGTCCGTGGGATCAGGAGCTGGTGCCGCTGGCCGCGCAGATCAGCGCCTGGCGCGCGGAGTACAGCGCGGCCATCGCCAGCGAGATCACCGCGACCTGCAGCCAGTTTTTGCCTGAGTTTGCCCTGTCATTCTCTTTCCAGCGCGGCTGGGATAAAGAGAGCGACTATGGCGATCTGCTGGAGCGCAATTTTGAGCGCGATCGCGCGCTTACCTACACCGCCAGCGGCCCGCACAAAGCGGATTTCCGCATTCGTGCTGAAGGGACGCCGGTAGAAGATTTACTCTCACGCGGACAGCTGAAGCTGCTGATGTGCGCCCTGCGTTTAGCGCAGGGTGAGTACCTGACGCGCAGCAGCGGACGTCGCTGTTTATACCTGATTGATGACTTCGCATCCGAGCTGGATGACACGCGCCGGCGACTGCTGGCTGAGCGGCTGAAAGCCACGCAGGCTCAGGTGTTTGTCAGCGCTATTGGCACAGAGCATGTAATCGATATGAGCGACGAAAAGGGCAAGATGTTCCGCGTGGAACAGGGTAAAATAGCGGTTCAACCTGAAGATTAAATGAGCGAGAAACGTTGATGTCGAATTCTTATGACTCCTCAAGTATCAAAGTCCTGAAAGGGCTTGATGCGGTACGCAAACGCCCGGGTATGTATATCGGCGATACGGATGACGGCACCGGTCTGCATCACATGGTATTCGAGGTCGTGGATAACGCCATCGACGAAGCGCTCGCCGGACACTGCAGTGACATCGTGGTCACTATCCACGCGGATAACTCCGTGTCGGTGCAGGATGACGGGCGCGGTATTCCAACCGGTATTCACCCGGAAGAGGGTGTCTCGGCGGCGGAAGTGATCATGACCGTTCTGCACGCCGGCGGTAAGTTTGATGACAACTCTTACAAAGTGTCGGGCGGCCTGCACGGCGTTGGCGTTTCCGTGGTTAATGCCCTGTCGCAGAAGCTGGAGCTGACCATTCGTCGCGACGGCAAAGTGCATCAGCAGACCTACGTGCACGGCGTGCCGCAGGCGCCGCTGGCGGTTACCGGCGATACCGAGACGACCGGTACGCGCGTACGCTTCTGGCCAAGCCACGAGACCTTTACCAACGTCACCGATTTTGAATATGAGATTCTTGCCAAACGCCTGCGTGAGCTGTCGTTCCTGAACTCCGGCGTCTCTATTCGCCTGCAGGATAAGCGTGATGACAAGAGCGATCACTACCACTATGAAGGCGGCATCAGGGCGTTTGTGGAGTATCTGAACCGCAACAAAAACCCGATTCACCCTAACGTATTCTATTTCTCTACCGAGAAAGATGGCATCGGTGTGGAAGTGGCGCTGCAGTGGAACGATGGTTTCCAGGAAAACATCTACTGCTTTACCAATAACATTCCGCAGCGCGACGGCGGGACGCATCTCGCCGGTTTCCGTGCGGCGATGACGCGCACGCTCAATGCCTATATGGATAAAGAGGGCTACAGCAAAAAAGCCAAAGTCAGCGCCACCGGTGACGATGCGCGTGAAGGCCTGATTGCCGTGGTTTCCGTGAAAGTGCCGGATCCGAAGTTCTCCTCGCAGACCAAAGATAAGCTGGTCTCCTCCGAAGTAAAATCGGCGGTAGAGCAGCAGATGAATGAGCTGCTGAGCGAATACCTGCTGGAAAACCCGGCGGATGCAAAAATTGTGGTAGGCAAAATCATCGATGCGGCGCGCGCGCGCGAAGCAGCACGCCGTGCGCGTGAGATGACCCGCCGCAAAGGCGCGCTGGATCTGGCCGGCCTGCCGGGCAAGCTGGCAGACTGTCAGGAGCGCGATCCGGCGCTCTCTGAAATCTACCTGGTGGAGGGTGACTCTGCAGGCGGATCGGCGAAGCAGGGGCGTAACCGTAAAAACCAGGCGATTCTGCCGCTGAAGGGTAAAATCCTCAACGTAGAGAAAGCGCGTTTCGATAAAATGCTCTCTTCGCAGGAAGTCGCCACGCTGATCACCGCGCTGGGCTGCGGTATCGGCCGCGATGAGTACAATCCGGATAAGCTGCGCTATCACAGCATCATTATCATGACCGATGCGGACGTCGATGGCTCACATATCCGTACGCTGCTGCTGACCTTCTTCTACCGTCAGATGCCGGAAATCATTGAGCGCGGCCACGTTTACATTGCGCAGCCGCCGCTGTTTAAAGTGAAAAAAGGCAAGCAGGAACAGTATATTAAAGACACCGACGCGATGGATCAGTATCAGATCGCCATCGCGCTGGACGGCGCTACGCTGCACACCAACGCCAGCGCACCGGCGCTGGGCGGTGAGCCGCTGGAGAGCCTGGTCGCGGAGTACAACAGTACGCAGAAGATGATCAAACGCATGGAGCGTCGCTTCCCGGCAGCCCTGCTTAATGCGCTGGTTTACCATCCAACGCTGGCAGGGCTGGATGATACCGCCGCCGTCAGCAGCTGGCTGGAGACGCTGGTGGCGTATCTTAACGAGCGTGAAGCACACGGCAGCACCTATGTGGCACAGGTACGCGAAAATCGTGAGCTGCAGCTGGCTGAGCCGGTACTGCGTGTGCGCACCCACGGTGTGGATACCGACTACCCGCTGGATAGCGAGTTTATCGGTGGCCCGGAGTATCGCAAAATCTGTGCGCTGGGCGAGCAGCTGCGCGGCCTGATTGAAGAGGACGCCTATATCGAGCGTGGCGAACGTCGTCAGCCGGTTGCCAGCTTCGAGCAGGCGATTGAGTGGCTGGTGAAAGAGTCACGCCGCGGTCTCTCCATTCAGCGCTATAAAGGGCTGGGCGAGATGAACCCGGAGCAGCTGTGGGAAACCACCATGGATCCGGACAGCCGCCGTATGCTGCGCGTCACCATCAGGGATGCGATTGCTGCCGATCAGCTCTTCACCACGCTGATGGGCGATGCGGTGGAGCCGCGTCGCGCCTTTATCGAAGAGAACGCGCTGAAAGCCGCTAACATCGATATCTGATACGCTCTGACCCCTCCCGCCCGGGAGGGGTTTTTTATATCTGCAAAGTCCTTTCTCCTGCACCATCCGGCATCTCAACCACCAGGCTCAGCCTGCCGCCCACCGCATCTGCGATCCGCCGCGCCGATAAACTGGTCAATGAGAGCTGAATCGCGCTAGCATGAAAGTCAGACCCTGAATTAACCGAGGACGTTATGGCGATAAAACTGATTGCGATCGATATGGACGGCACGCTGCTGAATCCGCAGCACGAAATCACTCCGGCGGTAAAAACAGCGATTGGGCGCGCGCGCGACAAGGGCGTGTCGATTGTGCTGGCGACCGGCCGCCCGTTTGTCGGCGTTGAGCGCTATCTGATGGAGCTGGATCTGCGCCAGCCGGGTCAGTACTGCATCAGCAATAACGGTGCGCTGGCGCACAAGGCCGATAGCGGTGACGTGGTGGCTGAGAAAACGCTGAGCTTTGATGATTACCTCTATCTTGAGCAGCTGGCGCGCGAACTCGGCGTGCATTTTCAGGCGTTCGACAAATCGTCCCTCTATACCCCCAATAAAGACATCAGCGAATACACCATTCATGAAGCCAGCCTGACCGGTATTCCGGTGCGCTATCGTGCGGTTGAAGAGATGGATCCGGCGACGCGATTCCCGAAAATTATGATGATCGATAAGCCGGCGCTGCTGGATAAAGCGATTGCCAGGCTGCCAGCGCGCATGCAGGAGAGCTACACCGTCCTGAAAAGCGCGCCTTATTTTCTGGAGATCCTCAACCCGCTGGTGAACAAAGGCTATGGCGTGAAGATGCTGGCGGAAAAACTCGGCCTGCAGCAGTCAGAAGTGATGGCGATTGGGGATCAGGAGAACGATCTGGCGATGATTGAGTATGCCGGCACCGGCGTGGCGATGGGTAATGCCATCGACTCAGTGAAAAAGATCGCTCAGTTCGTGACTAAAACCAATATGGAAGATGGCGTTGCGCACGCTATCGAAGAGCTGGTGCTGTAACCCCAGCACGTTTATATGATTCCCGGCACGCTGCGGGAGCCCCGCAGATAATCCCCCTCACCGCGGTATCTCTGTGCCGGTTGTGGAAGGTCGTATGGCCTGCCGCACCGGCATCACCTCCTTCTCAGACCAGCCGCGCGCTTCAGGCTTCCTCATTGCCGTGGTTAAACGCTGACGCTGTGCGCGTCATGACGAGCCGGCAGGGCCTGCCGATCGGTAAAATCCGCATCGATTGTCTGTTTTGTGATCTGAATTGTAGTACGAGATACATATGTAGTACTACAATCGTCCGCAATGGCTCAGGCAGCCGTTAGGTTTCAAACCAGGAACGCAGTAATCTGACGGGCTGATGCCCTTCATATACCGGACTCCCATGACACAACAACAGCTGAGCAAAACAGAGCGCATTATCCATACGCTGGGTGAAGAGATTGTCGCCGGTAAGTATGTGCCGGGTGCGGCGCTGCCCGCAGAAGCAGAGCTGTGCGAACAATTCGGGACCTCACGCAACATCATCCGTGAGGTTTATCGTGCGCTGATCGCAAAGCGCCTGATGGAGATGAAGCGTTACCGCGGTGCGTTCGTGACCCCGCGCAATCAGTGGAATTATCTCGATAGCGATGTATTGCAGTGGGCGCTGGCGCACGATCAGGATCCGCGCCTGATTGCCGCCATGAACGAAGTGCGCGTGCTGGTTGAGCCGCAGATTGCGCGCTGGTCAGCCGAGCGGGCGACCTCAACCGATCTGGCCGCTATCGAACAGGCCTATAACGATATGGTGGCAAACCATCTCGATCGCGAAGCGTTTAACGACGCGGATATTCGCTATCACGAAGCGGTGATGGGCTCGGTACATAATCCGGTGCTGCAGCAGCTTAACGTCGCGATAAGCCAGCTCCAGAAAGCGGTGTTTGCGCAGACGTACATGGCGGACGCCGGCAATATGCCGCGCACATTAGCTGAACATAAAGCGCTGTACGACGCTATTCGTCATCAGGATAGTGACGCCGCGGAACGTGCAGCAAAAGCGATGATTGCCAGCTCCACGGCCCGACTGAGAGAGATTTTGTGACCAGCTATATCGCTATTGACTGGGGCTCAACGAATTTACGCGCCTGGCATTATCAGCAGGGCGTCTGCGTTGATGAACGCCGCTCCCCCGCCGGCATCACGCGCCTCGGCGGGCAGACGCCAGCGCAGGTCTTTGCCAGCGTCACCGCTGGCTGGCCTGTAGATGAGGTGCCGGTGATCATGGCCGGCATGGTCGGCAGCAATGCCGGCTGGCTGTCGGTCCCCTATCTGCCCTGTCCGGCCAGCCTGAATGCGCTGCACGCTCACCTGACGCGTGTGGAGCAAAAAGCATGGATTGTGCCGGGACTAAGCGTTGAACGTGATGATAACTACAACGTGATGCGCGGTGAAGAGACGCAGCTGCTGGGTGCGTTAACGCTGCAGCCGGTAGCGCTGTGTGTAATGCCCGGCACGCATGCCAAATGGGTTCAGCTGGAACAGGATCGGGTGCTGGACTTCCGTACGGTCATGACCGGTGAGTTGCACCATTTACTGCTGCAGCAGTCGCTGATTGGCGCCGGTCTGCCCGAACAGGAGACTTCTCAGACGGCATTTATGCAGGGGGTGGAAAGAGGGTGTCAGGATGCGTCTGTTATTGCCCGCCTGTTTGAAGTGCGCGCGGCGCATGTGCTGGGCGCCCGCGATCGCCGTCATGTCAGTGAGTTTCTTTCCGGCCTGTTAATCGGTCATGAAGTGGCGCTGATGACGCAGCGCATGGCTGCATCACCACAGCCGATCGCCATTATTGGCGGCCACACGCTGGCGCAGCGTTATCAGCAGGCGCTGACGTTTATTAACCGGGATTCAGTTACGCTGGAAGGCGATGTTGCATTCCAGCATGGAATGAGGAGTATTGCGAATGTCCTGGCCCACTAAACTGCCGCTGATTGCTATTCTGCGCGGCATAACACCGGATGAAGCTGAAGCGCACGTCGGTGCGCTCATTGAGGCTGGCTTTGATGCCATCGAAATTCCGCTGAATTCGCCCGACTGGGCGCAAAGCATCGGGGCGATGGTGGCAACGTTTGGCGATAGCGCGCTGATTGGCGCAGGAACGGTGCTGGAAACGGCACAGGTCGACAGGCTGGCCACGCTGAACAGCAGGCTGGTGGTCACGCCCAACACGGATGCGGACGTGATTCGCCAGGCGGTCGCGCAGGGCATGATTGTTGCAGCCGGCTGTGCTACCGCTTCAGAAGCCTTTACCGCTTTAAAGGCGGGGGCGCAGGCGCTGAAAATTTTCCCCTCTTCAGCCTTTGGCCCCGGCTATATCAAAGCGCTGAAAGCGGTCCTGCCGCCGGAAGTCCCGGTGTTTGCCGTTGGCGGCGTTACACCCGAAAATCTGCATGAATTTATGGCTGCAGGCTGCATCGGCGCCGGTCTGGGCAGCGATCTCTATCGCGCCGGCCAGCCGCTGTCACGCACGGCAGAGAAAGCCCGCGCATTTATTGCTGCTTACAAGGACGCTGTACAATGAAAATTACCCGACTCACGACGTATCGTCTGCCGCCGCGCTGGATGTTCCTGAAAATCGAAACCGACGAGGGCATCACCGGCTGGGGTGAACCGGTAATTGAAGGACGCGCCCGCAGCGTCGAAGCAGCGGTGCATGAGCTGTCAGAGTATCTGGTCGGGCAGGATCCGGCGCGCATCAACGACTTATGGCAGGTGATGTACCGCGGCGGCTTTTACCGCGGTGGTCCGATTCTGATGAGTGCCATTGCCGGCATCGATCAGGCGTTGTGGGATATCAAAGGCAAAGCGCTTGGCGTACCGGTATATCAGCTGCTGGGCGGTCTGGTACGCGACAGTATCAAAGCGTATAGCTGGGTAGGCGGCGACCGGCCGGCGGAGGTCATCGATGGCATTCAGAAACTGCGCGCCATCGGGTTTGATACCTTCAAGCTCAACGGCTGCGAAGAGATGGGTATCATCGATAACTCGCGCAAAGTCGACGCGGCGGTCAATACCGTGGCGCAAATCCGCGAAGCGTTCGGCAGCGAGATTGAGTTTGGCCTCGATTTCCACGGCCGCGTCAGCGCGCCGATGGCAAAAGTGCTGATTAAAGAGCTGGAGCCCTATCGTCCGCTGTTTATTGAAGAGCCGGTGCTGGCCGAGCAGGCGGAATACTATCCGCGCCTGGCTGCGCAGACTCACCTGCCGATCGCTGCCGGTGAGCGGATGTTCTCGCGGTTTGAGTTCAAACGCGTGCTGGAAGCGGGCGGGCTGGCCATTCTCCAGCCCGATCTGTCGCACGCTGGCGGCATCACCGAATGCTACAAAATTGCCGCCATGGCAGAGTCGTATGATGTTGCGCTGGCGCCGCACTGTCCGCTGGGCCCGATTGCGCTCGCGGCCTGTCTGCATGTCGACTTCGTATCGCGTAATGCGGTATTCCAGGAGCAGAGCATGGGTATTCACTACAATCAGGGTGCCGAACTGCTCGATTACGTTATTAATAAAGACGATTTTAAAATGGATGATGGCCACTTTTATCCGTCGAATAAACCAGGCCTTGGCGTGGAAATTAACGAAGAGCTGGTGATTGAGCGCAGTAAAAATGCGCCAGACTGGCGTAATCCGCTATGGCGCTTCCCGGACGGCTCTGTGGCTGAATGGTGATCGCTGCTCTGCGGGTGACTGATTAAAATAATCACCCTGCGTCAGGCCGGATTATTCAGGCTGTTGGAAATTTATAAATATTTTAAAAAAAGTGCCGGGTAAATAAGGCTCAGGCTACCCCTCAGCCTTACTGACGGCACGGTATATTTACCGCTACGGCGGATTACATCTGACTATCTTACCCTGCATTGTTTGCGGTGCGCCTTGTTGCGCCCTGCGGACAACATCATGACGGAGAAACACCATGGATCTCTCTGCTGTTCAGGCCAGACCAACGCGGCGGCGTTATATTACGCTGTTAATGATCTTTATTACCGTGGTTATTTGTTATGTGGATCGCGCTAATTTAGCGGTAGCCTCAGCTCATATTCAGGAGGAGTTTGGCATTACCAAAGCGGAAATGGGCTATGTTTTTTCCGCCTTTGCCTGGCTATATACGCTCTGCCAGATCCCCGGAGGCTGGTTTCTCGATCGCGTGGGTTCGCGGCTGACCTATTTTATTGCCATCCTCGGCTGGTCGGTGGCGACATTATTTCAGGGATTTGCCACGGGCTTATTATCGCTGATTAGCTTACGTGCGGTTACCGGTGTATTTGAGGCGCCGGCATTCCCGACAAATAATCGCCTGGTAACCAGCTGGTTTCCGGAGCAGGAGCGTGCGTCTGCCGTTGGCTTCTACACCTCCGGACAGTTTGTCGGACTGGCATTCCTGACGCCGCTGCTGATCTGGATCCAGGAGCTGCTCAGCTGGCACTGGGTGTTTATCATTACCGGCGGAATTGGCATCGTCTGGTCGCTGGTGTGGATCAAAGTGTACCGGGCACCCAGACACAGCAAAGGGATCAATCAGGCCGAGCTGGACTATATTCGCGAAGGTGGCGCAATGGTTGACGGTGATGCGCCGTCAGAGAAAAAAGCACGCACCCGGCTTACAGCTGCCGACTGGAAACTGGTGTTCCACCGTAAACTGTGCGGCGTGTACCTTGGTCAGTTTGCGGTGACCTCAACGCTGTGGTTCTTCCTGACATGGTTCCCTAACTACCTGACCCAGGAAAAGCATATTGCCGCATTAACCGCCGGTTTCATGACAACCGTACCGTTTCTGGCCGCCTTTTTCGGCGTGATCCTGTCTGGTATCGTGGCCGACAGGCTGGTGCGCAGCGGACGCTCAATCGGCTTCGCACGCAAAACGCCGATCATCTGCGGTCTGCTGATCTCTACCTGCATCATGGGTGCTAACTACACCAATGATCCCGTGTGGATTATGGTGCTGATGGCGCTGGCGTTCTTCGGTAACGGTTTCGCCTCAATCACCTGGTCACTGGTATCATCGCTGGCACCGGTTCGTCTGATTGGTCTGACCGGCGGCATGTTCAACTTTATCGGCGGACTTGGCGGTATTACGGTTCCGCTGGTGGTCGGTTATCTGGCGCAGGATTATGGCTTTGCTCCGGCTCTGGTGTATATCTCCGCCGTGGCGCTGGTGGGCGCACTCTCCTATATTCTGCTGGTCGGCGACGTGAAACGCGTTGGCTGATCCGACGAGACGCGCATGGAAGCGCGCATCCCCGCAAAACTGCTGCGCCCCGGCAGGGAATCGCGTACCGTATCAGCATCGGTTATTTGTCAGAGCGTCCCATGTCAGAAAAACAGCTTACCTTTGCGCAGCGTCATCACCAGCTGACCAATATCAACGTCTGGACCGCCGACAGCCAGTGGCTGGCGTTTGATGTGCGCCCCTCCGGCGCCTCTTTTACCGGCCTGACCATTGAGCGGGTTAACGTCTTTACGGGCGCCGTTGAGCTTCTCTATCAGGCGCGCGACGGGGCTCACGTTGGGGTGGTGACCGTAAGCCCCGACCTGCCGCCGCGCTACGTCTTTATTCATGGCCCGGAACATCCTGATGCGCACTGGCATTACGATTTTCACCATCGCCGTGGCGTGATCGTGCAGAATGGCCATGCGGAGACGCTGGACGCCTGCGATATTACCGCGCCCTATACGCCGGGCGCGCTGCGCGGCGGATCGCATGTGCATGTCTTTAGCCCGGACGGCACCCGCCTCAGCTTTACTTACAACGATCATGTGATGCATGAGCGCGACAGCCGCGAGGACCTGCGCAACGTCGGCGTGGCCGTGCCGCTGCATCCGGTCTGTCCGGCTGAAAAACATCCGCGTGAGTATGATGGCAGCCACTACTGCGTGCTGATCAGCCAGACGCAGCGCGACCCGCAGCCCGGCAGCGATGCGATCGATCGCGCTTATGAAGAGTGCTGGATTGGCGATCGCGGCTATCAGAAAGCTGACGGCAGCTGGCAGCGCTGGGCTATCGCCTTTATCGGCGACACGCGCAGCGCCAGCGGGCAGAAGGTGCCGGAGGTGTTTATCGTGGATTTACCGGACGCGCTGGCTGATTACGCCCGTCCCGGCAGCTCGCCGCTGGAGGGCAGCGATACCCGGATGCCGGCACCGCCGGCAGGGGTGCAGCAGCGGCGGCTGACGCATACCCGGGGTCTGGCGCTGCAGCCGCGTCACTGGCTGCGCGCGGCGCCAGACGGCAGCGCGATTGCCTTTCTGCTGGCCGATGAGCAGGACATTATTCAGTTCTGGAGCGTGTCGCCCAACGGCGGTGAGCCGCGGCAGATCACCCGGCTCAGCAGCAGTATCCAGTCTGCGTTCAGCTGGCATCCGCAGGGTGATGCCGTCGCCTTTATCTGTGCCGACCGCGTAATGCGCTGCGAAATGGCAGACGGTCGCTGTACGCCACTGACGCCGGTCACTGCCGCCGCGCTGAGCGGCGACGCAGTGGTCTGGTCGCCGGACGGAAAACAGATCGCCTATATGCGTGAAGTGGAGGGCTGGCGCCAGCTGTTCTGCGTCAGTGCGACGCCGGCATCGCGGCAGCCGTAGCGAGGCTCGCCTGGGTATTGGCCTCTCTTTCACTTTGCAGCACGCGTTCGCGCGGTGAGGAGCTGCGTTTGTCCTCACCGGCGTGGAAGTAGTCCCACGGCAGCAGCAGCGTATCCAGCACGGCAGAGAAGGGCAGATCGATCAGCGCCAGCGGCTTCAGCACCCAGCCCGTGTCATCATCAGTCAGCATTTTGGCACTGGCGCGGGTGCCAGGATAGTAACCCTGACTGCCGCCGGAGTGCGACATCATGCTGGAGCAGCCGGAGGTGGTTATCACACAGCACACCAGCAGGCCGGTCAGCGGAAAACGTTTTATCATCTTCATTGTCATCATCCCTTCAGTCATGGCTGCATCCCTGGCAGCAATATGTCACCTGACGTTATCAGCGCTCTCTGGCTCTGTTTTCAGTGCAGGTGCAGGGTTTCCTGAGTGTATGTCATCTCACCGGTTTTGCTGCAAAAAAATCACGCCGGTGGCCCTTGAAAAGATCGCTACCATACCCATTTTCACATTACGGCCGTATGACTGTTGCCGCATGGGACAGTGCCAGGCCGGACAACCTGTCCATAGTGGAAGGTTGCCAAAACTTGCTGATTATCAGGAGTCTTATTATGCGTAACTTTGATCTCTCTCCACTTTATCGTTCTTCCATCGGTTTCGATCGTCTGTTTAATCTGCTGGAAACCAATCAGAACCAGGCGAACGGAGGCTACCCTCCTTACAATGTCGAACTGGTGGATGAAAACCACTACCGCATTACGATTGCGGTAGCAGGCTTTGCCCAGAATGAGCTGGATATCACCGCCCACGACAATATGCTGGTGGTACGCGGCGCGCACCCTGAAGAGCAGCCGGAGCGCAAATATCTTTATCAGGGCATCGCCGAGCGCAATTTTGAGCGTAAATTCCAGCTGGCCGATCACATCGTGGTGCGCGATGCGCGTCTCGAACTCGGTCTGCTGAGCATCGATCTGGAGCGCATCGTTCCTGAAGAGGCGAAACCGCGCCGGATTGAAATTCTGAAATAAGGCCATCACATAAGCCTTAAGCGCCGCAGCAATGCGGCGTTTTTTTTTTGATCAGATTCAGGCGCGGGAGAGCAGCCGCTGGCTCAGCAGGCCGCCAAAGACATTGATCAGCAGACCGGCAACGATCACCGCTGCGCCCAGCAGCTCCTGCGCGGTCAGTGCTTCATCCAGCACAACGGCCGCGCTGATAATCCCCACCACCGGCACCAGCAGCGTCAGCGGCGCGACGCGCCAGGTTTCATAGCGGCTCAGCAGCCGGCCCCAGATGCCATAACCGATGATAGTAGCGATGAAAGCCAGATAGATCAGCGCCAGAATAGTCTGCAGTGAAATGCCCTGCAGGCTGTGCACGATGAGCGCGCTGCCTTCAAACCACCAGGAGCAGATGAAAAAGGGAATAACCGGCACCAGCGCGCTCCACACCACCAGCGACATCACCGGTACGCGGTGATTGCGCAGAATGATTTTATTGGTGATATTGCCCAGCCCCCAGGAGGCCGCCGCCGCCAGCGTCAGCAGCATGGTTGTCAGGGTAATGCCGCCTACCGTCTGGCCCGCCATACCGGCGCTGGCGAGCAGATACATCCCCAGGGTCGCAATCACGATGCCGGTAATATGATTCCAGCGCAGCTTCTCAGCCAGCAGCAGCGCGCCCAGCAGCAGCGTGAAGAACGCCTGCGCCTGCAGCACCAGCGACGCTACCCCGGCGGGCATGCCAAGCTTGATGGCTAAAAACAGGAAGGCAAACTGCCCGAAGCTGATCGTCATGCCATAGATGACCAGCCAGCGCAGCGGAATAGCCGGACGCTTTACAAACAGCAGGGCCGGAAACGCCACCAGGGCAAAACGCAGTCCCGCCAGCAGAAAAGGCGGCATGCCCTGCAGCCCGAGTTTGATCACCACAAAATTGACGCCCCACGCCACAACGACGCACAGCGCTAACAGCATATCTTTCACGGACATAAGGGCTTCCTGTTCTCAGGCTGTAGCCGGTTTCGGGCGGTTAAATCTGGTTCCCGTCTGCGGGATACGTGACGCTTTCGGCCTCGCGGAGCGCGCGCTCCAGCTCCTCCGCCAGGATCCGGACTGCTTGCTCAATTTTTGCCGCTTCCGGTACGTAGTTCATGCGCATGCACTGATGCGTATGCGGCCACGCCTGCTCCAGCCCCGGGAAGAAGAAGTGGCCCGGCACCATCAGCACGCCGCGCGCTTTGAGACGCTGATAGAGCACTTCAGTGGTGATGGGCAGATCGCGAAACCAGAGCCAGAGGAAAATTGCCCCCTCCGGCTTGTGGATCAGACAGCGATCTTCCGGCAGGTAGCGACGCAGGATCGCCAGCGTTTCCGCCACTTTAGCCTGATAAAATGGCCGGATAACCTCATCAGAGAGGCGCAGCAGATCGCCGCGTACAATCATTTCGTTTGCCAGCGCCGGGCCAATGCTGCCGGGCGCCAGGCTGATAATACCGTTCATATTACCCAGCGCGCTGATGGTGCTTTCATCGGCAATAATGATGCCGCAGCGTGCGCCAGGCAGGCCGAGCTTGGAGAGGCTCATGCAGAGAATGGTGTTGGGATTCCACAGCGGGCGCGCTTCGCTGAAAATGATACCGGGGAAGGGCACGCCGTAGGCGTTGTCGATCAACAGCGGCACGCCGTGCTGCTGTGCCAGCGCATCCAGCTGCAACAGCTCATCGTCAGTGACCACATTGCCGGTCGGATTGGTCG
This sequence comes from Pantoea sp. Acro-807, assembly GCF_011752675.1. Classification (NCBI taxonomy): domain Bacteria; kingdom Pseudomonadati; phylum Pseudomonadota; class Gammaproteobacteria; order Enterobacterales; family Erwiniaceae; genus Pantoea; species Pantoea sp. Acro-807. Next base: position 66,219 of record NZ_VWXE01000006.1, read on the forward strand.
GGCGCGAAACGCAAATCAGCCCGATATCCTCATGCAGCGGCAGATGGTCGAAATCGACATGATATTTAAACTGCCCTTCTGGCAGCAGCTCGATGGTGGGCTTCGCTGAAACAAACAGCCCCTCTTCGAGGCCGGCGTCAGCGTAACCGAGATATTCCGGCGCCAGCGGAAACAGCACGCGCTTTTTACTGCCGTCGGCGCGGTGTCCGGCAAACAGATTAAACAGATAGAAAAACGCGCTCTGGCTGCCGTTGGTCAGCGCAATATTTTGCGCCGTGACAGGCCAGCCAAACTGCTCGCGCAGCAGGGTGGCAAGCGATGCCAGCAGCTGCGCCTTGCCGCGTGGCCCGTCATAGTTGCACAGCGCCTCGCTCAGCGTGCCATCTTTATGCATCTGCAGCAGCAGCTGGTCAAAATAATCGTTCATTGCCGGGATCTGTGCCGGGTTACCGCCGCCCAGCATGATGGTGCCGGGTGTGCGCAGTCCCTCTCCCATATCTTCCATCAGACGGGAGATACCGGTGGGTTGCGTAAATTTGTCGCCGAACTGAGAAAAGGACATAGGAAGTAAAAATTTTGTGAAAGCGAATGGAGAAAACCACCATAACGCCCGCCTGCGGCGGGCGCAATGGCTAAAGCGGTCCTGTCAGCGCAGAACCTGCGGGTTAACGCAGTTTTTATCCGGTGTACCGGTCAGCGCGGCAATCAGATTTTCAACCGCATCACGGGCCATGCCGTAGCGCGTCTCGTGCGTGGCTGAACCAATATGCGGCAGCGCCACCACGTTTGGCAGGGTAAGGATCTCTGCCTCAGCGGGAACGGGTTCTACCTCAAAAACGTCCAGTCCGGCAGCCAGCAGGGTGCCCGCTTTCAGCGCTGCCGTCAGCGCCTGCTCATCCACCACCGGGCCGCGACCCGCGTTGATCAGAATTGCGCCGGGCTTCATCAGCTGCAGCTGCGCGGCACCAATCATATGGTGCGTCTGTTCGGTGAGCGGCAGACTGATGCAGACAAAATCGCTCTCTTTCAGCAGCGTCTCCAGATCGCAGGCGCGGGCCTGAAAGCGGTTCTCCGCTTCTTCATGCTGACGACGGGCGTTATAGAGAATATTCATACCAAAACCGAAATGGGCGCGCTGCGCCAGCGCCAGGCCAATACGGCCCATGCCTAAAATCCCCATGGTTTTGTGGTGAACGTCGGTGCCAAACAGATCCGGACCGATGCTCTTTTTCCAGTTGCCTTCTTTAACCCATTTATCCAGCTCGGCCACGCGGCGTGCGGTGCTCAGTACCAGCGCCATCATGGTATCCGCTACGGTCTCGGTCAGGACCGTCGGGGTGTGCATCAGCAGCACCTTGCGCTGATTCAGCGCGTCAACGTTAAAGTTGTCATAGCCGACGGAGACGGTGGAGCAGGCGCGCAGCGCCGGCATCTGCGACAGCAGTGCGTCATCGACTTTGCCGCCGGAACCGATAATACCTTCTGCCTGCGCAAACGCGTCCGCATGCTGGCGCACCGTTTCCGGTGAAACATCTTTTACTTCGGTAACGTGAAAATGCGTATCGAGCTGGCGGCGCAGATCGTCAGGCAGGCTTTTGTAGAGGATCACAGCAGGTTTCATGAATCGCTTCCTGTAGAAATAGGTGACGGGCGACAGGTGCCGCCCGGAGAAGTCATCTCTTACGCTTTCAGGCGTGCTTCGCCCCGTGAATCGGCGGCGTTTTGTTTGCGGCAGGCTTGACGATCAGCGTCAGCCAGACCGAAACCAGCAGGGCTGAACCCATGAAGATATAAGATGCGGCCGGGCTGCCGGTTGCTCCATTAAGATAGCCGACAATCCATGAACCGATAAAGGAACCCAGCGCACCCATGCTGTTAATCAGCGCCATGGCACCACCCGAAACGTTGCGCGGCAGCATTTCCGGAATGATGGCAAAGAACGGACCATAAGGGGCATACATCGCTCCGCCGGCAATCACCAGCAGCGCATAGGAGAGCCAGAAATTGCCCGGACCTACCAGATAAGAGCCAAGGAACGCCAGTGCGCCAATCAGCAGCAGCGGCCAGACAAACAGTTTCCGGTTCTGCGTTTTATCAGACGCCCACGACACCACCACCATGGCGATAGTAGCGACCAGATAAGGCACCGCTGAGAGCCAGCCCGCTTCCACCATACCCATCTGCGTGCCGTTACGCAGAATGGAAGGCAGCCACAGCACAAAGCCGTATACGCCAATACTCCAGGCAAAATACTGCATGCAAAGGATGATGACGTTGCGATTGCGAAACGCTTCGCTGTAGTTCCGCACCGCTTTGATATTTTCCTGCTCTTTCTGCAGCTGCGCCTGCAGCGCGGCTTTTTCCTCATCGCTCATCCATTTTGCCTGCGCCGGTTTATCCTGCACCAGGAACCACCAGGCGATAGCCCAGATCACCGCCGGAAAACCTTCGATGATGAACATCTCACGCCAGCCAAAGGCGTTAATCAGATAGCCGGACACCACCGACATCCACAGTACGGTGACCGGGTTGCCGAGGATCAGAAAGGTATTGGCGCGCGAACGCTCCGACTTGGTAAACCAGTTACTGATGTAGATCAGCATCGCGGGCATCACGGCCGCTTCCACCACGCCGAGGATAAAGCGGATCGCTGCCAGCATCGGAATATTGCTGACGATCCCGGTCAGCGAAGCGCAGCCGCCCCACAGGATCAGGCACCAGAAAATCAGTTTTTTTACGCTGCGGCGCTCGGCATAGATAGCACCGGGGATTTGAAAGAAGAAGTAGCCGAGAAAAAACAGCGCGCCCAGCAGCGATGACATCCCTTTGGTAATGCCGAGATCGTCATTAATGCCTGCGGCAGAGGCGAAGCTGAAGTTCGCCCGGTCCAGATACGCCAGACTGTAGGTGATAAACACGATGGGCATGATATACCACCAGCGTTTTGGCGCGATTGTCTGCGATTTCATGCGTGACTCCTCTGGTTGAGGCGGGCACATTCCGTGGATGCGCCTCAGAATAATAGTGTTGTAGGGTAAGTAGTATCGTGCCGGCGCAGTAACTCAGTAATCACCCAGCGCCGCGCGGGTGGGTAAGCCTTCACTGTCTCCCGCTACCTGAATAGCGAGCGATCCGATCTTATTGCCGCGCAGAATCGCCTGCGGCAGCGTTTTATCTTCCAGCAGGGCGCTGATCAGGCCCACGGCAAAGCCGTCGCCTGCGCCCACGGTATCCACCACGTTGTCGACCAGCACCGGGGCGACCACGCCTTTTTCTCCCTGTGCCGTTTTATACCAGGCACCGTCGCAGCCGGTTTTAATCACCACCGCTTTGACGCCCTTATCGAGGTAGAAATCAGCAATCGCTTCCGGCTGGCGATAGCCGGTCAGGATATAGCCCTCTTTTTCACCCGGCAGCACCCAGTCGGCATACTCTGCCAGCGCATTAAGCTGCTGGCGCATCTCTGCTTCGCTGCGCCACAGCACCGGACGCAGATTGGGATCGAAAGAGATACTTTTGCCCTGCGCCCGCATTGTCTGTGCCGCATAGTGCAGCAGCGCCAGCGATGAATCAGAGAGCGCAGCGGCCACGCCGCTCAGATGAAGATGGCGCGCGCTGCCAAAATAGTCCGGATTAAAATCGTCCGGCGAGAGGTGGCTTGCCGCCGATCCTTTGCGGAAATATTCCACTTCCGGATCGGAGCCGTCGTCGACGCGCGCTTTCAGCTGAAAGCCGGTACGGTAGCGGGCATCCGTGGTCACACAGCGGTGATCAACGCTCTCTTTTGCCAGCTGCTGCAGCGTGAAGCGCCCGAAGCTGTCATCCCCGACGCGGCTGACCCAGCCAACCTGCAGGCCAAGACGCGCCAGACCGATGGCAACGTTCAGTTCGGCGCCGGCAATACGCTTGATAAAGCGCTCTGCCGCCGCAAGGTCGCCGGTTTGCTGCGCGATAAACATCGCCATCGCTTCGCCAATGGTGACGACATCAAGTTGAGAAGGTTGTGTCATGGCAGGCTCCTTAGGCGGCACGCAGCAGGTCAACATAGTGGCGGGTTACCGCCAGCAGATCGCCGCCTTCCAGCGGGAACTCAATACCGCGCGGTGCATCTGCGGGCAGGGCGTGCAGCAGCGTGCGCCAGCTCTCATCCGCATCATCAAGGGCGATCGCCCGGAACGTGTCGCGATGCGCAACGGCCGCTTTAACGTGCACATAGCTGACGTAGCGGCTGAGCTGATGAGCAGCCTGCAGCGCATCCTCGCCGGTCCAGAGCCAGTTCCCCATATCGAACGTCATATCCAGCGGCAGGGCGGCGTCGCAGGCGTGGTGAAAAAAGCGCAGCATGGGCGCCAGCGTACTGTCAGCGGTCTGATCGTTCTCAATCACCAGCGTCACGGATGTTGACGCCAGAATCTCTACCAGCTGCCGGTCAGCCAGCTGAACAAAGTGGCCAATAGCGAGTTTCAGCCGCTGCGCGCCGAGCTGCTCCGCTTCATGGAAAAACTGTGCCAGCCGTGGATTGAGTGCGCCATCTGCCAGCCACAGCGATTCCGGAACGGAGTAGCTGACCTGCAGCGACTGCTCACGCGCCGTCTGGCCCAGCTCCGGCAGCTGCTGCAGCTCAATGTCGCTGAACAGCTCGCGGCGAATCTCAACGCCGTCAGCGCCGGCCGCTTTGATCAGCGGCAGCAGGCGGCTCTGCCCGCCAAGCTCGGCAATTTTATGCGCGCCGTAGGCGGCGGTCACTACAATAATTTCTGGTCTCATCACGTCTCTCCGGGCACCAAACTGCCTCCCAATCGTTGAGAAAACGTTAGATGGAACCGGTTCCAAAGGAAAGACGCAGACTGCGGATTTATGATCCTGCTCACGAAGTCAGCATCAGGTTCCGGTATCAGCGCAGCGGCTGGCTCGACCCGCGCACGATCAGCTCGCCGGAAAACACCTGATCCCGTATCGGTGCATCGCTGCCGTCAATACGGGTGATCACCTGCTCCAGCGCCGCATAGCCAATCTGCCAGGTGGGCTGACGCAGCGTGGTAATGCCGACGCCGGCCAGCGCCGCCCATTCCAGTTCATCAAACCCCAGCAGGCCGATATCTTTACCCCAGACCAGCTCCAGGCGCTGGAGCGCCCGTGCCACCTGCAGCGTCAGGGCACCGTTGGCAGCTACCACGGCAACGCGTCTGCCGGCATGCCGCTGATAAAAGTCCAGCAGCGCCCGATCCAGAGGTTCTGGCTGGTGCAGCGGCACTTCCGCATTCTCCGCGATGGCGTCCGGCGCGGCACCTGCGGTGGCAAAAAAGGCGCGCAGGCGTTCGCGGCGGGTATTGACGCTGCCCAGCGGCTCGCTGAGAAACAGCAGGGCGTTATAGCCATTATCCAGCAGATGACGCGTGGCGTTGCAGGCTGCTTCCTGGTTATTCAGCCCGACAACATCGCAGGCGAACTCAGGAATTTTACGGTCGATCAATACCATTGGCAGCATTGACTGCTGCAGCCGGTTGAGTACCACTTCATGCATACCGACCGCGTTAACCACGATGCCCTCAACCTGATAGCTGCTCAGCAGCTGCAGATAGTGCTGCTCCAGATCGACCTCATTGTTGGTGTTACACATCAGCAGCGTAAATCCGCGGGCGCGGCAGGCTGCTTCAATGCCGCTCAGCACATCCACGGAATAGGGATTGGTGATATCTGCAATGATCAGGCCAATTAATCGCGTACGGCCACGCTTCAGGCCGCGGGCCATCTGGCTGGGACGATAATTCAGCGCGTCAATCGCCTGCTCAATACGGGTTTTCAGATCGGGCGAAAGGAGATGTTCTTCCCCGTTCAGATAGCGGGAAACACTGGTTTTACCGGTATTTGCCGTGCGGGCAACATCGCTGATTGTGGCGCGTGGCGGCCTGGTTTTCATTGCATATTCCTGAAAAGTTAAATCAGGCGAAGACTATCACAGCACGCGCGGCGCGCCATCATCAGGCGTCAGCGGCCAGGCGCAAAACCGGCTGCCAGAGTGTCTGCAGCTCGGTGACCGGCCTGTCTGCCAGCAGCTGCAGCACCATCTCCGCCACACATTCGCCGATGCGCTGCTGAGAGATCTGCAGGATCACATTAACCGGATGGTCGATAATCGAGTCATGGGGCAGACCGTCATAGACGTAGAGCGCGATCGCACGCGCACCGGAGAGCCGCTGCTGCTGCTGGAGCGCAATGGCTGCACCCTCGCCGAGCGTGCTGCAGTCGGTAATAATGGCCTGCGGCGGCGCAGGGTGACGCAGCCAGGCGAGCGTCTGCTGCAGTCCGGCACGGCGGGTAGGCGGCAGTGCCGCAACAAATTCTGCAGGCTGTGCGGCATCCCGCAGCGTATCGAGAAAGCCGCGGCGGCGATCGAGGATATAGGTGCCCGGCTCATCGGTACCGAGCCAGGCAAGCCGCGTCAACCCCTGCTGCAGGGCGTGCCGCGCCGCCAGCTGCGCCCCCGCGTAGTTATCGTAGTCAAACCAGGCGTAGGGCTGCGGCAGCTTGCTGCGGCCGAGGGTAAGGAAGCGAAAGCCTTTCTGCTGCAGGCGCTCCAGGCGGGCGTCGTGAGGAGTGGTATGGGTAACGATCAGCGCATCGAGTGCGCCGCTGCGCAGCATGCGCAATAAATTGCGCTGCTGATCGCGCGGTTTATCCGGCAGCAGCAGCAGGTCGATATCCTGACGCGCCAGGCACCGATCCAGCGTCAGCAGCATTTCACTGTAGTAGCTGTCGTTAAGCGAGGCGGTACTGACGGGTAATACCAGCCCGACGGCGTTTGCCCGGCCGGTTTTCAGACGGCGTGCCGCAATATTTGGCCGATAACCGCGACGGCGTGCTTCATCCTGAATGCGTTGCCGGGTTGATTCCGCCACGTCGTCGTAGCCGTTCAGCGCGCGACTGACGGTGGTAACAGAGAGGCCAAGGGCGGCAGCGATCGCTTTGAGTGACATGGGCGTATCCGACCGGTTGAGTTTTTGTCACGCTGGTATAAGCCAGTGTAGTCTTCAGAGAGCGGGGGCAGTATATACTGTTTTCTGGAATGGTTTCCAGTTACTTCCGGAAAGGATCAGAAAACCGGCCTGCGGGTGCAGGCCGGCAGGCTGTTTAGTTCAGCGGACTGAGGGTGATCTCAACGCGACGGTTCTGCGCTTTGCCCTCTTCAGTGCTGTTGCTGGCAACGGGGTTATCCGGTCCCATGCCCTGCGTGCGCAGGCGATTCTGCGCTACGCCCTGAAGCACCAGTGCGCTGGCCACGCTTTCGGCACGCTGCTGCGACAGACGCATATTCAGCGCGCGTGAACCGGTGCTGTCGGTATAGCCGACAACGTTAACGGCGGTTTTTGGATACTCTTTCAGCACCATAGCCACGCCGCTCAGGGTGTTGGCGCCGGCCGTTTTCAGCGTTGCGCTGCTGGAGTCAAAGGTGACATTGTTTGGCATATTCAGAACAATGTTGTCGCCCTGACGGGTTACGCTGACGCCCGTACCGCGCATTTTGTCGCGCAGTTTCGCTTCCTGAACATCCATGTAATACCCCACGCCGCCGCCCAGCGCCGCACCGGATGCCGCGCCAATCAGCGCGCCCTTTTTACGATCTTTTTTAGAGGAGGAGAGCACGCCTACTCCGGCACCGACCACGGCACCCAGACCCGCACCAATTCCGGACTTACCCGCCTGCGATTCGCCGGTATAAGGATTGGTAGTACAACCCGACAGCGCAAGGCTGCCGCTTACAAACAAGGCCAGCGTCAGAGCACGCTTTTTCATCATCAGTCCCTCAATATACTTATGGGTAACACTCCCGGAAGGCCACTATTATGCCGTTCAAAGATGGGGAAATTCGTGAGGCCGAATCTGAAAATGTAAATTTTTGCGTTAAAGATTATCGGGATGGCGGAAACAGGTGGTTTGATGATCGTTAATCAGCCCGCAGGCCTGCATAAATGCGTGGCATATTGTCGGGCCGATAAATTTGAAGCCGCGCTGCTTCAGGGCCTTAGAGAGCGCCATAGCCGGTTCAGAAGTGACCGGTGCCTGCCGGTAATCGGCATAATGGTGCAAAACGGGACGATCGTTCACAAATGACCAGATAAAGCGGGAAAAATCGTCGCCTGCTGCTTCCAGCGCCAGCAGGGCGCGTGCGTTCTGCACAATCGCTTCCAGCTTGCCGCGATGGCGGATCACTCCGCTCTCCTGCATCAGACGGCTGATATCCGCTTCGTCCATTCGCGCGACGGTGGCCGGATCGAAATCATGAAACGCCCGGCGGTAATTTTCGCGCTTTTTCAGCACGGTGATCCAGGAGAGACCCGCCTGCTGCCCTTCAAGGCAGAGCATCTCAAACAGGGCGCGCCTTTCTCTTTGCGCAACCCCCCATTCACGGTCGTGATAACGCACGTAAAGAGGATCTGCGGTTACCCAGCCACATCGCTGCATGCTCTGCTCCCTGTTTCTGCTACGAACGTTCAGCGGCAAGGCTGAAAACCGGCACCAAATGAGAAGCGCGATAAGTCGGGTGAAATATACTAAGCACGCTAATTATTTTATCATTTGGTTACATTATAATGCGTGAACATATTACTCTTATTAGCCGCGAGATGGCGGCCTTTCTCATCAGTGGATTGCTTCTGGTTTTCTGTATGGCGATGGTATATATCGACGTCGCCTGGATGCACAACGCATTACACGAAACGTCGTTTACTGAAATCACGCAGGCCGTGATGCTGACTCTGCTTGCTGCGCTGTTCTTCCGCGCCGCGTCGCAGCGACCTGAGCAGCGCAGCGCGCTGATTCTGGTGGGTGGATTCTACAGTTGCATGCTGATACGCGAACTCGATTATCTGTTTGATCTTATCCGGCACGGTGCCTGGCTCTGGTTTGCGCTCGCGACCACCGCCGCGTCACTGGCGCTGGCGCTGCGTACCCCGGCGCAGATCCTGCCTGGTCTCGCTGCGCTGCTGCAGCACCGCAGCTGGCAGATGATGGCCGCAGGCTTACTGGCCATACTGGTGTTTTCCCGGCTATTCGGTATGCATCAGCTCTGGCAGCAGCTGATGATGGAGGGGTATAACCGGGTCGTGAAGAATATGGCCGAAGAGGGCTGCGAACTCTTTGGTTACACTCTCTGCCTTATCGCATCGCTGCGTTATCTGTGGCAGACACATACGGCGCAGGCGTCTCTGCCCCGCGATAGCGTCTCGCCTGTGCTGAGCCGCACTGCACGCTGATTCCTGCCTTTTATGACGATCCCCGGTGCTAAAACAGGTACACTGTCTCTCTGGCGCCGGGTTATCTGGCGCCCCGAAATGCTCAACGTCAGGTCTCTTCATGTCCGTAAAAATCTTATCTTCAACGCTGGCCGGGCTGGACAGCTTCTGCCGCGATCCGCTTGCCGCACTGCACCAGGCCGATAACGGTACGCTGGCCGTGCTGCAGGATAACGTGCCCGCTTTTTATGCGCTGACGCCGCAGCGCCTGGCAGCGCTGCTGGCGCTGGAGGCGGCAGCCCGGCAGCCCAGCGATGTCGCGCTGGATGACACTCTGTTTCAGCCGGATAGCGCCGCGCTGGCTATCCCGGCGGGTAAGTTTGCCATGTATCAGGGCTGGCAGCCCGACAGCGACTTTCAGCGTCAGGCCGCCATATGGGGCGTGGCGCTCAGCGAGCCGGTGACGCCCGCTGAGCTGGCTACCTTTGTAGCTTACTGGCAGGCAGAAGGGCGGCCGTTTCATCATGTGCAGTGGCAGCAGAAGCTGGCGCGCAGCGTGCAGATGCATCGTGCCGGCAATGGGGGCCAGCCAAAGCGCGATATTACGCGTATCGACAATACTGATTACGATATTCCCGATGGTTTCCGAGGTGAGTAATGAAAACGCCAACCGATCTTTTCAATCGCCTGAAAAAAATCATGCCGAAAGAGGTGCAGCCAAAATTCAAAAATGGCGCTGAGCTGCTGGCGTGGAATCAGGAGCAGGGCCGTCTGCGCTCAGAAGCGATAGTGCGTGAGAACCGCGCCATGAAGATGCAGCGCATCATGGGCCGCTCCGGTATTCGCGAACTGCATATGAACTGCTCTTTTGACAACTATCGCGTAGAGAATGACGGGCAGCGCAAAGCGCTGGCGCTGGCGCGCGAGTACGCGGCCGGATTTGAGAACAGTATTGCCAGCTTTGTGTTTACCGGCCGTCCCGGCACCGGAAAGAATCATCTGGCGGCGGCGATCGGGAATGATCTGATCATTCGCGGCAGGAGCGTCCTGATTGTGACGGTGGCCGATTTGATGTCCAGCATGAAGGGTACGTTCAGCGGCGGCAGCGATATCACGGAAGAGCGGCTGCTGCAGGATCTTACGCAGGTTGATCTGCTGGTGATCGATGAGATCGGCATGCAGAGTGAATCGCGCTACGAAAAAGTGATTATTAATCAGATTGTCGATCGGCGCTCCTCTTCAAAACGCCCTACCGGCATGCTCTCTAATCTTGACCCGGCAGGAATGAACAGCCTGCTGGGCGAGCGCGTAATGGACCGGATGCGGCTGGGAAACAGCCTGTGGGTACGCTTCGACTGGGAGAGCTACCGCAGCCGCGTGCGCGGTGATGAATATTGATAGCTGAAACGGGTAAACTGCGCGGCCGCCTGCGCGCCCGGGTGATGCCGGGCTGCTAAACTGAACCGTATCTCATCCTCAGGTGAAGGCGCCATGAAAGCAGCCGGTAAAGGACCAGCGGTACTTCGACTGAATAATCTGAAGCGGGTCATGGCGCAGCTGCGCTCCGCCCGCATCACCTCCCGTCAGGACATCGCCCGGGCGCTGGATCTGAGCAAAAACACGGTTTCACTGATTATCGACGACCTGCTGGCGCAGGGGCTGGTGCGCGAGCTGGGGCCGGTCAGCGTGACGGCGGCAGGACGGCCCAAAATTGAGATCGCCCTGCGGCCGGAAAAACTGAAAAGCGCTGGCATCATGGTAGCGCGACAGACGATCCACTGGCAGGTACGCGACTACTTCTCACAGGTTATTGCGGAACAGACGTGGCGCACCGAAACGGCCGCCCCGGAGCGGCTGCTGCAGGAGCTGGCTGAAGTGTGTCAGACATTATGCGCCGCGCATCCGGAGCTGACAGGGATTGCGATTGGTCTGCCGGGCATTATCGATTCACAGCGCGGCTTTGTGCACTTCTCTGCGCCGCTTGGCTGGGAGAACGTGGCGGTGCTGGCACCGCTGCAACGCTGCGTCAGCCTGCCGCTGCTGGTGCTCAACAACGTCAAGGCAGCCGCGCTGCTCTCTGTACAGCAGCTGCAGCTCAGTAAGGCGCAGAGCCATTTTTATCTGCGTATTGCGGAGGGCGTGGGCGGCGCGCTGATCGATCGCGGCGCGCTGTTTACCGGCAGCAGCTGGACCGCCGGTGAAATCGGCCATCTGCGGATGCAGCGCGAGGGGCAGCTTTGCAGCTGCGGCCGCCGGGGGTGCCTGGAGACGCTGATCGGTCAGCCCGCCATTCAGCAGCAGCTGAGCAAACGCAAGCCGGGCCTGCGCTGGCAGCAGGGTGAGAGTGAACCTTCACTGTTTAATCCGCTGATGAGCGAAGCGGGCGAGCATCTTGGTTTTGCGCTGAGTCAGGTCATGCAGCTGGTTAACCCGGCCTGTATCATTATTGACGCGCCGTGGAACAGCTCAGCTGTTTTCAGGGAGGCGGTACAGCAGACGATGCAGGCCAGTACGCTGGCGTTCACCCACGCGCATACGACGCTCCATTTTCTGGCGCAGCGCCTTGAGCCGGCCCAGGGTCTGGCTCTGGCGGTTATTGCGCAGTATGAGCAGGCAGATTATTAACGCCGTGCACCCTTCTTTTTACCTCATCGCAGGTCAGGCCACCCGCAGGTGGCCTGCTGGCTGATTCAGTCGCGGGCAGCAGCCGGTGGTACGATGGAAGGCGGTGTATGATGCGCCCGTTTCAGGAAGCGGCTCTCCAGCAGGGTCCATGAGGTCCACGCCAGCGCCAGAGTGATGACGATAGTCAGCAGCAGGCCAGCAAAGGCGTTGGCGCTGAACACGCCGAAGTGCTGCAGTACCTGAATAATCGGCCAGTGATAAAGGTACATGCCATAAGAAAGATCGCCAAACTGGCTGATTTTTATCTCACGACACAGGCTGGTACAGCAGAAAATCACCACTGAAGAGAACGCGACCGGCTCAATAAGAAACGCATACTCGCTGCGTTTGCACAGCAGCCATGCCGCCATCGACACCAGCGTAATCAGCTTCAGCCGATCAAAAGCGGGCTTGTGTATCGCCAGCAGGCTGCCAAAGAAAAAGTACGAGGAGAGGGCGACAAACTGCTTCGCCAGCGTATCGGCTTTGGGGCCGCTATAGACAGAGGTGAAATAGAAGAACCAGGCGCAGGAGATGATGAAAATGGCGCCCCAGACTTTCAGCGGATTACGCTTCATCAGCGGAACGATAAACGGTAACAGCACATAGAGCGTCAGTTCCGCTTTGATCGTCCAGAGTGAGCCATCCATCGGCTGGTTTGGATTATCGGTAAACACACCCGGCAGTGAAGCCTGAATAAAATTCAGAAAGGTAAAGTTTGCCACCAGATACTTAATAGTTTCACGATGTTTCAGAAAATCCATTAGCGGCAATGTCGTCAGACACAGGCCAATGGTAAAACACATCAAAATCACAAATATATAAGCGGGCAGGATGCGCTGGGCGCGCTTAATAAAATAAGAGTTCAGCGAGCGGCTTCTTAAGTAACTTTTTGCAATAAGAAATCCGCTTATTGCAAAAAATCCTTTCACAGCAAAATCGCTATTCAGATAATGTGCAAGGAAACGAATATCGGCATTTCTGGTGACTTCAGCTGAGTGTACCAGCAAAACGATAAAGGCGAGCGAAAGCCTGACAATATCAAAATTATTTTTTTCGTTCATATCAGCATTCTTTTTAATGGGATAACAACGCGCTGTAATAATAATTAAAGCGCCTGTATCGGATGGTGTTCTGATTAAAAGCGTTAAACTCTGCCGCGGCAGATGTAAACTATTAGAGTTTTAAACGATAGAAAAATCAAGCGATGTATAAGCGCGGCGTAATATTCAGAATTTCCCTGGTATGGTGGAAAAAAGAGGTTATAAATAAAAAACGCTAACCAGTTGGTTAGCGTTTTTAACGATTAACGGAACAGCTGGAAGCTGCGCGACACCTCGTAGCCGACGATCGATTGCTTACTGGCCATGGTGTTATAGTAGAGATAGTAGAGCACCATCAGCACGGTTATTGCTACGGCGATGACTTTTCTCAGCTTTTTGGTTTCCCAGATACAGAGTGAAATCAGCACTGGTTCAACCTGCAGCAGGTAGTTTGCCAGGCGGCCGCCAGAGGCGTAGTCCTGCAGCGCCATACGCAGGCCACTGCCGATGGCAAACGTAATCGCCAGAATATAGTAAGTGTTAAATTTTGCCGGGTCGGCGTTTCTGATTTTATCACTCAGCAGCATGTAGCTGAAGATAAAGACAAAGCCAATGTTCTTCAGGTTAGAGAGCGTAAGAATACCCTGCTCCTGGCGCGACTCTGCATCGGCATAGCCCATGGCCCTGTCGCCCAGTGAACCCAGATGGCTGGAGAGCGCGGAGATCAGTGCCGAGCTTCCCATAAAGGCCAGCGGCAGGCTGATAACGACAATCGCAATCGGCACATATTTGTTTTTGCGGATAATCATCGCCATCGGAATAAGCAGCGCGACAACGGCCGTTGCGTGGCAGAAAAACGACAGCAGAAATGTGGTCACCATACCCGATTTACTGCGACGCGACATATGCCAGACAAAGCCGAGCAGAAACGCCGAGCAGAGACCAAAGCGGATCTGGTTCATATCTTTGTTGATAAACAGGTGCGCCGAGTAGACGGCCAGCGCGACCAGCGGCAGCGGCGTCAGCTTGCGGAAGTAGTGCGCGTTAACGCATACCGCGATGAAGGCGATAACAAAGATAAAGATGTCAGCATTGGCCGTAAAAATGCGCGTTGCACCGGCAATCGCATAAATAGCAGGCTCATAGCGAAACTCGACCACGGCGCGCCAGAAGCCCTCGATAATAATTTTATCGAGAAACTGTGCATAGAAGTCGCGATACTGGAAGTCATCAAGGCCGGTTCCCAGGCCACGGATGCCGCCAAAAGTAAAAAGTACTACAACAGCAATAAAATAAAGCCACGTCCTGATATGTGCTGTGTTTTCATTTTTACTTAACATGATTTCGACAATTGCGACAAAAGTCATGCTAAGACTTATGATCCAGTAAATTCCCATGGTCACAGATTCTTATAGTTTAAAATGCACTTATAACATAGGGCTATGTTTTGGTAAACATGAGAAAAGTCTAATTTTTCCTGGCCCGGTATTTTATCAGATTACTGCCGGGATTATTATTCATCCGCTTTCTGCTATTTTCAAATTCTGCTGCTGATATTTTTCCTTTTCAGAGAGTTGCCGATCCACAGAGGTAAAGAAAAGGCCGAGGCTAAAGTGCGTTTGTAACTGTTTTTATTAATAATATGGAGCCAGAAGAATGATCCTTTTTCGCCTGATAAGCGCGTTTTTACTGTTTTATCTTCCGCTGGCCTTTGCCTCTAAGGAAATTCCTATCTGGCCGGGCGAAAACATAACACAGAATAAATTTATTAATTTCAGTAAAAATCCTGCTGATAATAATCGTGCCGTTACGCAGGTTAATTCGCCGGAAATGATTTATGTAGCGCCTGCGGGAAAAAATAATCACACAGCCGTGCTTATCATTCCGGGTGGGGGATTTTCTTATATTATGAAAGATCTTGAGGGGCTTAATATCGCCACGCTGTTAAGTCGTCAGGGTTATACGTCCTTCGTTCTTCTTTATCGTATGCCGCATGACGGCACCACACAGAATCGCCAGGCGGCCTTTGCGGATGCGCAGCGGGCACTTCGGCTTATCCGGGCTAATGCCCCGCAATACCATATTGCTGCCGATCGTATTGGCGTGATGGGTTTTTCTGCAGGGGCTTATCTGGCCGCGAATCTCAGTAACGATCCGGAGGCTGATAACTATCCGGCACAGGATGCGCAGGACAGCGTCTCAGCCCGTCCCGACTTCACTGCCCTTATCTATCCGGTACTGTCGCTTAAGGATGGCGTAACACATCCGGGCACGCGCGCCGCCATGTACGGCAAAAACATCAGCCCGCAGACCCTTCTGCAGCAGTCGCAGGAAGCGCGCGTCAGCGATCGTACGCCGCCGACGTTTCTCGTTCACGCGCTGAATGACGGTACGGCTTCAGCGCAGAATACGCTGCTGATGTTTGCCGCGCTGCGCGAGCATAAAGTGAAAACAGAAATGCACCTGTTCCAGCAGGGCGGGCACGGTTTCGGGACCGGACAAAAACTAAAGCTGCCGGTAAGAAACTGGCTGACGCTGTTTCATGACTGGCAGAGCACGCTGACTGACCGGTAAAAGCCAGAATGCGCGATGAACTCTGGCGAGCCGGTCAGCGCTTTCAGCTGACCAGCTGTCGCGTATCGATGCGCTTCAGCACCTTTGCCAGCAGCAGGCTGCCCAGCAGCGTGACGCCAAACACCCACGGCAAATCGAGCCAGGGGCGTGACATATCGTCATAGTGGTGAGTACGCAGATAGTGAATAAACAGCGCGTGAAAACCATATACCGGCAGCGAATAGCGAGAAATGGTCGCCAGCAGCGGCAGCGGCCGCTGGTTCAGGCTGTTTTTAAACAGAACCAGCAGGCTGATGGCCGCGATAAAGACCAGCGGCCCGCAGTAGAGATACCAGGTGTCGTTGAAGGCGCCGTTGATTTGCAGCAGCTGCTTTGTACCGAGTGCAATACCCAGCACGCAGGCGATAAAAACGCCTCCCGCCAGCCAGCCGATCCGGCGGCCGCCCGTCTCCATACAGCCGATAGCGCGTCCGAGCAGGGCGTACAACAGGTAGTAGATGCTGTCGCCACTGACATAGAGATTGACCGGCAGCCAGCGAAAGGATCCCACTGACTGGCTGACCGTATTCGGGTTTGCCACCACCGCCAGCACCACCACCAGCAGCACCACATAGCGTTTTTGTACCGTTTTGACCTGTATCAGCGGCGAAAGCAGGTAGATACCGATAATCGCAAAGAAGAACCACAGATGATAAAACACCGGCTTCTGCAGCAGCTTCATGATGGATCGACCTTCGCTGATCGGTGTCAGCCAGGTGATATACGCCAGCGCGACCGCGCTGTAGAACAGCAGGCAAAGCACAATGCGTATCAGATGTCGCGCCTGCGCGCTGCGCTCGCCAAAAAACAGGTAGCCTGAGATCATAAAGAACAGCGGCACGCAGACGCGGGAGGCGGCGTTCATCAGGTTGGCCACATCCCAGGTTATGCCGGTGACCGCCATCGGTCCGGTGATATACCAGGTCGTGGTATGGATCACGATCACCATCAGGCAGGCGACCGCACGTAAGTTGTCGATCCAGCTAATTTTTTGCGGCATGTGATCCTCGCGTACAGATGGTGCGAGGAAGGGTAGCCGCTGTGCCGCCACTCAACAACATCTGCCGCCGTAATTCAGAGCCCTCTGTGCGGCAAAAGCGCGCGCGACCCGCACAGCCTCAGGATTTCCGGCTGCACATTGCCCGGTCAAAGGGTATACTGTCGAACTCTTTTTAATTCACCCGTATCCCGTGCGAATTCAACATGCAAAAGTTTGATACCAAGACCTTTCAGGGCCTGATCCTGACCTTGCAGGATTACTGGGCGCGCCAGGGCTGCACCATTGTCCAGCCGCTGGACATGGAAGTGGGCGCCGGCACCTCACACCCGATGACCTGCCTGCGCGCTATTGGCCCGGAGCCGATGGCCAGCGCCTACGTGCAGCCTTCACGTCGTCCGACCGACGGACGCTATGGTGAAAACCCCAATCGTCTGCAGCACTACTATCAGTTCCAGGTGGTGATCAAGCCTAACCCGGACAATCTTCAGGAGCTCTACCTCGGCTCGCTGAAAGAGCTGGGTATCGATCCCACTATCCACGATATTCGTTTCGTAGAAGATAACTGGGAAAACCCGACGCTGGGCGCCTGGGGCCTCGGCTGGGAAGTGTGGCTCAACGGTATGGAAGTGACGCAGTTCACCTACTTCCAGCAGGTTGGCGGCCTTGAGTGCAAGCCGGTCACGGGTGAGATCACCTATGGCCTGGAGCGTCTGGCGATGTATATCCAGGGCGTGGACAGCGTCTACGATCTGACCTGGAGCGACGGTGCATTTGGCAAAACCACCTACGGCGATGTGTTTCATCAGAACGAAGTAGAACAGTCGACCTATAACTTCGAATATGCCGACGTCGGTTTCCTGTTCAGCTGTTTTGAGCAGTATGAGAAAGAGGCGCAGCAGCTGCTGGCGCTGGAGAAGCCGCTGCCGCTGCCAGCCTATGAACGCATTCTGAAAGCGGCCCACAGCTTTAACCTGCTCGACGCGCGCAAGGCGATCTCCGTTACCGAACGCCAGCGCTATATTCTGCGTATTCGCACCCTGACGAAAGCCGTGGCGGAAGCCTACTATGCGTCACGCGAGGCGCTGGGTTTCCCGATGTGCAACCGTAATAAGTAAGAGGCAGCCATGACCGATAAAACTTTCCTGGTGGAAATTGGCACCGAAGAGTTGCCTCCGAAAGCCCTGCGCAGCCTGGCGGAAGCTTTTGCTGCACACTTTACTGCCGAGCTGGACAGCGCTGGCCTGACGCACGGCGAAGTCAGCTGGTTTGCTGCTCCGCGCCGTCTGGCGCTGAAAGTCGCAGCGCTGGCGGCGGCGCAGCCCGATCGCGAGATAGAGAAGCGCGGCCCCGCCGTCGCGGCTGCGTTTGACGCAGCGGGTAATCCGACGAAAGCAGCAGAAGGCTGGGCGCGCGGCAACGGCATCACGGTCGATCAGGCTGAGCGCCTGAGCACCGATAAAGGCGAATGGCTGGTGCATCGCGCCGCGGTGAAGGGCGAGCAGGCCAGCGCGCTGCTGCCGGCAATGGTCACTACCGCACTGAGCAAGCTGCCGATTCCAAAACTGATGCGCTGGGGCGCCAGCGATGTCCAGTTCGTGCGCCCGGTGCATACCGTGACGCTGCTGCTGGGAGAGGAGCTGATCCCGGCCACTATCCTGGGCGTACAGTCAGCGCGCACCATTCGCGGTCACCGCTTTATGGGCGAGCCGGAGTTTACGCTGGAGCACGCCGATCACTATCCGCAGCAGCTGCTGGCGCGCGGTAAGGTAATGGCTGATTACGCTGAGCGTAAAGCAAAAATCAAGGCGGATGCGGAAGCGGCTGCACAGCAGCTGGGCGGCGTCGCCGATCTCAGCGACAGCCTGCTGGAAGAGGTTGCTTCGCTGGTGGAGTGGCCGGTGGTGCTGACCGCAACGTTTGAAGAGAAGTTCCTGGCAGTACCGGCGGAAGCGCTGGTCTATACCATGAAAGGCGATCAGAAATATTTCCCGGTCTACAGCCCGGAAGGAAAACTGCTGCCGAACTTCATCTTCGTTACCAACATCGAGTCAGGCGATCCGCAGCAGATCGTGGCCGGTAATGAAAAAGTTGTGCGTCCCCGTCTGGCGGATGCGGAGTTCTTCTTTAACAGCGATCGTAAAAAGCGTCTGGAAGATAATCTGCCGCGTCTGGAGACGGTGCTGTTCCAGAAAGAGCTGGGCACGCTGCGTGATAAGACCGACCGCATTCAGGCGCTGGCAGGCTGGATCGCCGCGCAGATTGGTGCAGATGTCAATCACGCGACCCGCGCCGGCCTGCTCTCCAAGTGCGACCTGATGACCAACATGGTGTTTGAATTTACCGACACCCAGGGCGTCATGGGTATGCACTACGCCCGTCATGACGGGGAAGCGGAAGATGTGGCGGTAGCGCTCAATGAGCAGTATCAGCCGCGCTTTGCTGGCGATGCGCTGCCTTCTAACCCGGTGGCCTGTGCCGTCGCGATTGCAGATAAAATGGATACGCTGGCGGGCATTTTTGGTATCGGTCAGCATCCGAAAGGCGACAAAGATCCCTTTGCACTGCGCCGCGCCGCGCTGGGCGTACTGCGTATTATCGTCGAGAAGAATCTGCCGCTCGATCTGCAGAGTCTGACCGAAGAGGCCGTGCGCCTCTACGGCAGCAAGCTGAGCAACGCGAAAGTGGTTGATGAGGTGATCGACTTCATGCTGGGTCGCTTCCGTACCTGGTATCAGGAAGAGGGTCACAGCGTTGATACCATTCAGGCGGTACTGGCGCGTCGTCCTACCCGTCCGGCAGATTTCGATGCGCGCATGAAAGCGGTATCGCATTTCCGCACGCTGGAGGCAGCCTCAGCGCTGGCAGCGGCCAACAAGCGCGTGTCGAACATTCTGGCAAAAGCCAGCGATCCGCTGAACGACAGCGTGCAGGCATCGCTGCTGAAAGAGAACGCGGAGATCCAGCTGGCGACTTTCGTCACCGCGCTGAGCGACAAGCTGCAGCCCTGGTTTACTGAAGGCCGCTATCAGGATGCGCTGGTGGAGCTGGCACAGCTGCGTGAAGCGGTAGATAACTTCTTCGACAACGTTATGGTTAACGCAGAAGATGATGCCGTGCGCGTGAATCGTCTGACGCTGCTGGCACAGCTGCGTCAGCTGTTCCTGCAGGTGGCAGATATTTCCCTGCTGCAGTAAACGGCAGCAGGATGCGGTAGCGAAAGGGACGAGCAATCGTCCCTTTTTTATTGCCGTCTAACCTGCCGGCGGCACGGTACGCGCGAAGCTCTCGCGCTGAAACAGGGTTTCCGCCAGTTTGACCAGCGCCGGGCGGTTTACACACCAGTTCGGCAGCACGCGACGGAAATTCAGATAGCCAATCATGCAGCCGGTCGCAATATCCGCCAGATTCAGTGTGCCGGTGTTGATCAACTCCGCTTTCGCCGCGGCCGCCTCCAGCGCATCCAGACCGCGCTGGATTTTTTCGCGGTTGCGCAGCAGCACCTCTTCAGACTGCTGCGCGCCAGGCCGCATCTGTTCCCGCACAATGGTCACCGCCGCGTCGTTAATACCATCAGCCAGCTTTGCCAGCTGGCGTACCTGCAGCGCGCGCAGCGCATCATCAGGCAGCAGGGCGGGTGCTTCATCACGCAGCTCAATAACCTGAGCAATGACAGAAGAGTCGTACCAGGTTAATCCGCGCTCGTCGATCAGAGCCGGTACTTTTCCCAGCGGATTATAGTGGGGCACCTGGCTATCTTCCGCCCAGGGTGTATGGTTTATAAACTCAAACACGATGCCCTTTTCCAGCAGAATAACTGAAATTTTGCGCACGAACGGGCTGGTATAACTGCCTATCAGTTTCATCAAAGCCTCCGTATAAAACGCGGTACGTAGCGGTAACGCCCGGGCCAGCTATTCGCCGGGAAACATAAATGGATTCAGGCTACTGCGGGCAAACCCTTCCTGCTCCATGCGCGCATCCAGCACCAGCGACGCCAGGTCGTCGGCAACAGGCTCTACCGCCGGATCCCGCTCCTGGCAGAGCAGTTTCATATAGGTGCCGCAGTCGCCGCAGCTCTCTGCATGAACGGCTGCCTGGTGATTATCGAGCGACCAGAGGTGCAGATCGCGCGTCTGCTCACAGTTGCAGCATCGGTCACTGGCGACGTGCCACTCACTTTCGCACAGGTTGCAGTGCAGATAGCGTAATCCCTCCTGCGCCACATCCATATGCACCAGGCCGGTAACCGGAACGCTGCCGCAGACCGGGCAGAACTGCCGGTGATCGCCCTGTTCCGTCCGCACCTTGCCGGGTATCATAGCGGCCATCTGCGCCCAGTACAGCGACAGCGCAGCCCAGACAAAAGGCGACTTATCGCTGCTGACCCGGCTAAATTCCCCGGCCAGCAGCGCGCTGGCAAGCGTCTCCAGCTCGCTGGCGGACGATTTTTCCAGGTTCTCCAGCACCGCCAGCGCCTGGCCACTCATCTCCGGTTTGAGTTCTGCAATCAGTGAATGCAGCAGCTGCTGCCAGTGACGATCGCGCGGATAGTGGCGAATATCAAGCGGCGGCTCATTGCGCTGCGCGCTTTCTGCAAGGCGCGGACGCAGATCGAGCCGCAGCGGATGGTCATACAGCACAATCTCCTGCGCCTGAGCGATCACTGCAGCAAAGCGCAGATAGTCACCCAGCGGATTTTTTGCCGCCAGATGGCGCAGGCGTGCAGCGCGACGGCTATAGAGATTTTTCAGCCGGGGAAACAGCAGCGGCGGGATCTGTTCCGCGGTCTGCGGTTCGCGTGTTTCCGGCTGATTCTGCGGAATAATGCGAATACTCATCAGGGAACACCTCTATTTTCTGGCGATAACGCTGCCAACAATGAAAGCAGCACGACTACGCTGATGATAGCAGCCTGACGCTCAGGCGGCTGGCTGACGGACGATTAACTGCCGGTGACGGCAGCCGGAGGGAGGGACGATTCTGTGACCGCCGCGGGCCGCGCAGCCAGAGTGCCAGCACATAAGTTGAAGAAAAATTTTTGGCCGACGTTCATGCTCAGCATCTGAACCGGCAGCCGGTATAGCGTCCAGGCCGTGAGGCCCGCCGCTTTTGATGAGTGCAATAAGAGACAGATAACGTGACAGCAAAACAGCAGGCAGGTGAGCAACCTGTGAAAACGATCGCTGGCGTAAGCCAGGCTGAAGTGTGGCAGCGCCGGACACCGGAAACGGCCGAAACTGACTGGCTGGCACAGGAGGTGCCGGTAGCGCTGGTCTATAACGGCATCTCGCATGTGGTCATGATGGCGACGCCTGACAACCTTGAGGCGTTTGCGCTGGGTTTCTCGCTTTCAGAAGGGATTATTGAACAACCGGCTGAGATCTATGGCATCGATGTGGTGCCGGGCTGCAACGGCATTGAAGTACAGATTGAGCTCGCCAGCCGCCGGTTTATGGCGTTAAAAGCGCAGCGCCGGGCGATGGCGGGGCGAACCGGCTGCGGCGTCTGCGGCGTTGAGCAGCTGGATCAGATTGGTAAGCCGCTGCAGCCGCTGCCTTTTACCCAGACGTTTGACCTGGCTCAGCTGGACAGCGGGCTGGCGCGGCTGCGTGACTATCAGCCGGTGGGCAATCTTACCGGCTGTACGCACGCGGCGGCATGGCTCTCACCCGAGGGATTGCTGCCGGGCGGCTGTGAAGATGTCGGGCGGCACGTTGCGCTGGATAAGCTGCTGGGGCTGCGCAGTCAGCAGGGATGGCAGCAGGGCGCAGTACTGGTTTCCAGCCGCGCCAGCTATGAGATGGTGCAGAAGTCCGCCATGTGCGGCGTGGAGATCCTGTTTGCGGTCTCGGCCGCCACCCAGCTGGCGGTAGAGGTTGCGCAGCGCAGTAATCTGACGCTGGTAGGCTTCAGTAAGCCAGGGCGGGCAACGATCTATACCCACCCGCAGCGGCTGCGCTAGCCGGTTCAGGCCGCTGAACCGCAAATCCTTATCATTTCTACGGCATTGATAACCCTTTTATGGATCATGATTTTAACTATAATGATCCCACTGCTTACGCGGCACACTGGTAAGGTGATGCTGCAAAACATTAAATGGAGAGGAAGAACATGAGTTATTCACTGCCATCCCTGCCGTACGCCTACGACGCACTGGAACCGCACTTCGACAAGCAGACGATGGAAATCCATCACACCAAACACCACCAGACCTACGTAAACAACGCTAACGCAGCGCTGGAAGGTACCGAATTCGCCGATCTGCCGGTTGATGAGCTGATTACCAAACTGGATCAGCTGCCAGCAGACAAAAAAGGCCCGCTGCGTAACAACGCTGGCGGCCACGCTAACCATAGTCTGTTCTGGAAAGGCCTGAAAACCGGCACCACGCTGCAGGGCGACCTGAAAGCGGCGATCGAAAAAGATTTCGGTAGCGTTGAGAAATTCCAGGAAGAGTTTGAAAAAGCAGCAGCTACCCGTTTTGGCTCTGGCTGGGCGTGGCTGGTGAAAAAAGGCGACAAACTGGCTGTGGTTTCAACCGCTAACCAGGATAACCCGCTGATGGGTGACGCGATCGCCGGTGCGTCTGGCTTCCCAATCATTGGTCTGGATGTGTGGGAGCACGCTTACTATCTGAAGTATCAGAACAAGCGCCCTGACTACATCAAAGCGTTCTGGAACGTAGTGAACTGGGACGAAGCAGCAGCGCGTTTTGCTTCAGCAAAATAATCAGCGCTTATTTCTGCGTAAAAAACCGGTGCGATGTCGCCGGTTTTTTTTATCTGCGTCACGGCAATCTAAACCCCGGCTAAACAGCAAACCGTTTAGTGCCGGCGGGGTGGGGTCATTAACGAATCGTTGAAGCGGCTGTGCTTAACATTGCAGCAGGTTTTTTCGAGACGTTAAGCTCCTTATGACAACAATTACCCACACTGAATCGGGCGATCTCTCTTCTTCAGCGCTGTTTTTTCCGCTGATCAGCGGCAAACTTCGACCTGATAATCTCTGGCACAGCGGCCGCTTTCGTACCAAGTTTGCGTTGCGAACGGCGCTCTATCCGTTTACCACGCTGACCTATCTACAGCAGCTGGCGCAGCTGCCCTTTTTGCCACAGCTGATGGCCAGCCAGGGTCTGCTGCCCGCTAAACCGCATCGTCCCTATCTCTGTTCGCGGTTTAGCGTGGCGCAGCGCGCACGCGCTATCGTGCAGCACTACCAGCATGTTGCACAGCTTGATAATCCCGCCCTGCGTCAGCTAATGCTGAATCCGGCCGGGACGCCTGTTGCACAGCTCAGCGGCAAAAATGAAGAGCAGTTTACGATTGCCTGCAGCTCCGGCTATTACGATCGCGAAGGTGAGCTGACGCTGACGTTGCACTATCAAAGTATGCTGCTGGCCTCCCTCTCATTCTCGCTGATTGGCGGGCCGCAGCGGTGTACGCTGTTTATTGGCGGACTGCAGGGGCCGCGCAAGCATATTCCGTCGGAGGCGATCCGCGAAGCGACTAAAGCGGCGCACGGTCTGTTTCCCAAGCGCGTGCTGATGGAAGCGCTGTTTCTGCTGGCGGAGGCGTGTGGAGCAGAAGCGATAGCCGCCGTCGGGGACACCACGCATGTGTTTCGCAGCCTGCGCTATCGACACAGTAAAGGGGATAAGTTTTTTGCCAGCTACAGTGAGTTCTGGCTGTCGCTGGGCGGCGAGGAGCGGGCCGACGGCTGCTTTACGCTGCCGCTGCAGATGGAGCGCAAAGCGCTGGAGGAGATAGCCAGTAAAAAGCGCGCCGAATATCGCCGGCGCTACACGCTGCTCGACAGCCTGAAAGAGCAGGTTCAGCAGGCCGCCGGCTGCGCTCACCGCGCAGACCGTGCAGCCTGAACAGCCTCAGAACGGCTGTTTTGCGTAGCCGGTCATGACTTTCAGACCCATTTCTCGTCCCAGCGCGGTCATCGGATGCACCACAACCAGGCCGCGCACGCTTTTCTTCAGCGCACCCATGTTGGCCTGCTCTTTTTTCGTGATTTCACGGCTGAATGGCAGCTGCTGCAGCTGCTGCGCCTCTTTGCTCAGCTTTTCATCACGTACGCCGCGCAGACGTTCAATCTCCTGCACC
The DNA here is from genome assembly GCF_011752675.1 of Pantoea sp. Acro-807. Lineage (NCBI taxonomy): Bacteria > Pseudomonadati > Pseudomonadota > Gammaproteobacteria > Enterobacterales > Erwiniaceae > Pantoea > Pantoea sp. Acro-807. The sequence continues at coordinate 90,883 of NZ_VWXE01000006.1, forward strand.
AGCGTCTCTTTCTCTTTCAGCAGCGCGCCCAGCTTTTCAGCGTCACCCGCTTCCAGCAGCTGGGGCTCTTTGCGGTTCAGTGCGTCCAGCTGATCGCTGAGGCGTTTGATCTCGGCTTTGACTTGTTCTTTCATTGGAAAAACTCATTAAGGAAAACAGGGAAAGGATACATTAATTTAGGCCGGGCGGGCAGTATGACTGTTCGATGTACCGCTGCCTGAGGTCAGACAGCGGGCTTTTTGAATGCCTGCTTGTGCGAAATTCGGGAAATCAGTTCGGTCAAAGAGAGCACCATGGTGGATCGCACCATCTGCAGATAACGCTGCTGCTGCATAATGCGCAGCGCCTCATCATCGCGGGTGAAGTCGGGCTGCGGCGGCCAGGCGACCACACAGTGCAGTTCACTGAACGGCCCCAGCACCTCGTCATCGGTAAAGCGATAGTCGCTGGCGTCGTGGTTCAGCTCTTCGCGCAGCGTCAGCAGCAGTTCGCAATCCTCATACTCCTGCCGCGTAATCACGCCCAGTCCGTAAACAAGCTTAAGACGTACCGACAGCTCGCCCAGCGGCCCGTCTCCCAGCAGCAGTGGTTCGACGGCGTACCTTACCGCATAATCATCTTTGCGAAAAACCTGCAGCACCAGCAGATTAACCGCTTCTGCCAGCAGTTCAACCGCAGCAATCAGAAAGCTTCTCACCGAACGACCGGCGTTCAGGCGCTCAAGCACCTGGTTTTCAAAAGCCTGCTTCTCTTCCATCATTGCCTGCATCGTTCAGCTACCGTCTGCGGGCGCAACCCTGTTGCGCCCGGTTTGCTCACCCGGGGGCGCGCATTATGCCATAGCGCTGTAAGCGCTCACCACAGCCTCTACTGCCTGACTCTCCGGCTCCAGGCCGGAAATTTTTACCAGCGTCTCTGCAACGCCCTGTTCCGCGATCAGCGTGGCCAGCTCCTGCGCCTGCGGATCGGCATCGCTGCGGTAGTGCATCGCGGCTGCGATCCCCTGCACCAGATTATCGTGCGGCAGCTGGTACTCCAGCGTGCCGAGCAGCGGTTTAATCAGGCGATCGCCTGCGCTCAGCTTGCGCAGCGGCTGGCGGCCTACGCGCTCGACGTCATCTTTCAGGTAAGGGTTCTCAAAGCGGGTAAGGATTTTGCTGATGTAAGCCGCATGTTTCTCTGCATCAAAATCGTAGCGCCTGATCAGAACGGCGCCGCTCTCCTGCATGGCCCCCTCAACCACGGCGCGAATGCGGCTATCCAGGATCGCATCGCGAATGGTTACATGACCCGCCAGTTTGCCCAGATAAGCGGTAATAGCGTGGCCGGTATTAAGGGTAAAGAGCTTGCGTTCAACAAACGCCATCAGATTGTCGGTCAGTTCCATGCCAGGGATCGCCGGCAGCGCCCCTTTAAACTGCGTTTTATCAACAATCCATTCGCTGAAGGTCTCAACGGTCACTTCCAGCGGATCGCTGCTGCCCGCTTCAGAAGGCGGGACAATACGATCCACGGCGGAATCGACAAAGCCGACGTGCGCTTCTGCCCAGGCGTGATGCTGCGCCGGCAGCGCCTTCAGCACATGCTGCTTCAGCTGACTGGTGCCGCGCACCATATTTTCGCAGGCGATGATGTTAAGCGGTGCCGTATTACCCCGATCGTGACGGGCGATCAGACCCTGCGCCACGCTGCCGGCAATACGTTCGAGGATCTGCGGTCCGACGGCAGTCGTGACCAGATCGACTTCAGCGATCAGCGCAATGATGTCATCGCTGGTGCTGTTAACGGCGCTGACGCCGGTGACCGTCTCCGTTTTTGCCTGTTCGCCAACAACATGAACCGGATAAGTGTGACGGGCGTTAAGGGCATCCAGCACAACCTGATTGACGTCAGCAAAGACCAGCTCGATGCCGGCATCGGCCAGCAGCTTGCCGATAAATCCGCGACCAATATTGCCTGCTCCAAAATGTAACGCTTTCATAAAATTGACCCATCTCAAATAGCGAAAGGGCGGGCATTTCCGCCCCGGACACAGGGCGGGCCTGCCCGCCCCGGGGAAAAAACTGCTGACTGATTACGCTTTGACGCTGCTGCCTGAGAGCAGATCCAGCACTTCCTGCACGCTGCGGGTCTGCGCCAGTCGTTCAATCACGCTATCATCATCCAGCGCGTTGGTCAGGCTGGTGATCACCTGAATGTGCTCATTGTTGCGGGCCGCAATCCCGATCACCAGGCGCGCCACCTCATCCGGCTCATCGCCAAACTGTACGCCTGCCGGATACTGACAGAACACCACGCCTGTTTTCAGCACGCGATCTTTCGCTTCTACCGTTCCGTGCGGAACCGCAATCGACTCACCCAGATAGGTTGGCGTCAGCTTTTCACGGGCCAGCATCGCCTCAACGTACTCTGGCTGGACATAGCCACCTTTTACCAGCTGCTCACCGGCAAAGCGGATCGCCTGTTCTTTGTTGCTGGCGCTCAGATCGAGGAATACGTTATCCGTCCCGAGCTTAAACAGGTGCGTATTCTCGTTATCAAAGCTGTCTGCCAGCGTTGACTGCACCGTTTCGCGATGCGCCACGCTGCGGTTTACCGTGACCAGTCGCTCGGTCAGGTTGGTGTAGAGCGCGCTATCAAGGAAATTATTCAGCGAGATATGCTGCGCCTGCGGTGCCTGACGCATCGCCCGTTCCGTAAGATCGCGGTGTGTGATCACCAGGTCAACGTCACCCGGCAGCGCATTAATAGCGCTGTTCGTCACCGACACATTCGTGAGGCCCGCATCCTGCACTTTTTTGCGCAGCACGCCGGCACCCATGGCGCTGGAACCCATACCGGCGTCACAGGCAACGATGATTTTACGCACGTGGCTCACGTCTACGCTGTGAGCGTCAGCTACTACCGGCGCGCCTGCCGCCGGCTGGCCTTTAGACTGCGCTTTCATGTCGCGCATACGCTGGGTCGCCGCTTCAATATCTTCGTCTTCTTTCACTTTGCTGGTTTTCAGCAGGATAGAAGAGACAACAAAAGAGACGGCAAAAGCGGCTACGATAGCGGCAACGTTAGCAAAATAGGCGCCTTTTGGCGTCATCGCCAGCACGGCCAGGATAGAACCCGGTGACGCCGGAGAGACCAGGCCGCCATTCAGCAGCGTCAGCGTAAATACGCCGGTCATACCGCCCAGGATCACCGCCAGCAGCAGGCGCGGCGCCATCAGCACATACGGGAAGTAAATCTCATGGATGCCGCCGAGGAAGTGGATAATAGCGGCACCGCCCGCTGACTGTTTGGCGCTGCCGCGACCAAAGATCATATAAGCGACCAGCACGCCCATCCCCGGGCCCGGGTTAGCTTCGATCAGGAAGAAGATCGATTTACCCGCTTCGCTCGCCTGCTGAATACCCAGCGGCGAGAAAATGCCGTGGTTGATGGCGTTGTTAAGGAACAGGATTTTCGCCGGCTCAACGAAAATAGAGGTCAGCGGCAGCAGGTTGTTCTGCACCATCAGGTTAACCCCGGCGGCGAGAATGTGCGACAGCCCCTGCACCAGCGGACCAATAGCCAGGAACGCCAGCAGCGCCAGCAGCATACCGATGATGCCGGCGGAGAAGTTATTCACCAGCATCTCGAAACCGCTTTTGATCTTGCCGTCAACGGCCCGGTCAAACGCGCGGATTGCCCAGCCGCCCAGCGGTCCGGCAAGCATCGCGCCGAGGAACATCGGCATATCGGCACCGACAATGACGCCCATTGTCGTAATGGCACCGACCACGCCACCGCGATCGCCGCCGACCAGACGGCCGCCGGTGAAGCCAATCAGCAGCGGCAGCAGATAGGTGATCATCGGACCGACGAGTTTCGCCAGCGTTTCGTTCGGGATCCATCCGGTTGGAATAAACAGCGCGGTGATGATACCCCATGCGATAAACGCACCGATGTTAGGCATCACCATATTACTCAGAAAGCGACCAAAGCTCTGCACTCTGACCTTGACTGATGAGGACATAAACCCACCCCTTATTGAGACGCGCTGCAATAAGAGCGCGCATTTGTTTTTGTTGAGACGTTACGGCGGGGGCCGTGGCATTACTGTATGCAGGCGGACTCTAGCACTTGTTCAGGAGCGTGCGTAGCGTCCGGAATTAGTGTGATCCATATCACGCAAAAGCGGGGTGAACAGGGGGGGTTAATGTGACTCTTGTCACACAAAAGCGGGATAAAAAAGCAGCGGCGCCGAAAAATTCAGCAAAAAAGCGGGTTTTATGTGATAAGCCTCACTCTTTGGTAGTGCGGGTTTATTGCGGAAGTGTGATTAGCGTCACAAAGAATTTCTGGTCATAATTGCGCCAGATCACAGGCGGGTAGGTAAAGCGGCAGGCCGTTATAAAGCGAAGCGCAGCGAGAACCGGGCAGTGGTAATACTGCCCGTAACCGGCGTTATTGCCAGGAACCCTGTACTGCATTTTGCGCCTGCGTCAGCGCCTGCGCATTTGCAGACAGCTCACTCATCAGCGCATTGTACCGGGTCGCCTGATCCTGCGTCGGGAACTGTACGCCACCATCATTAAAAGTGACGCGTGTTCCCTGCGATTGCAGATAGTCTCCGGTCTGTACAGCGCTCTGGCTCAGCGCCTGCAGCTTAGGCAGCAGCGGGATCAGCGTGCCTGCCGGCTGTGTAACCACTTTTGCATAGGCTGCGTCATACGACTTTTTCAGGTCGTCGGGCTGTTTAAGCGTCGCCTTGCTGCTGTCAGCCTGCATTTTCGCGCTCTGGATCTGCTGCGTCAGAACGCTGAGATTGCCGCTCACCTGACGCAGGGTATCGCGGCGGGTCAGATAATCCTGCGGAACGCGAATCGCTGCCAGCTCATCCACGACCGGACGCATACCCTGTTCCGTGGCCTGACTCACCTGCTGAGAAAAGCCATACAGAATGGCATAGTCACTGGCGTAGTTACCGAAGGTCTGCTTCTGGTTTTCACTCAGTGCCGGCAGATGTTCACCGCTGCGCATCACGGTATTTTGCAGAAAATCGTTAAACGCCTTACGCTGATCGCCCTCTTTGTCACCGCAGGCGGTGAGTTGCAATATGACCAGCGCGCTGGCGAGCAGCATGCCGGTACGCATCCAGATGCGGGAAGTTCCTGACGCCATGTTTCAACTCCTGTCGTGACAAAATGGCAATATGTGAATCGCTGAGAATGGTCCTAAAGAATAGTGCAATGGCCTGGCGTGCACAATGACCGAAGGCGTGCAGTGTGATGCTCTCCGGTCAGCGCGCCCGTGTGGCACAGCAATAGTCAACGATGTGGCAGACCGCTGCCCCATTTCAGCCCCTGACCAGCTAGCAGGCGAAGGAGTGCACGCAGCAGAGGCGGCATAACTCATAACCTTTCCTTTAATATGCATCAGACTGGTGCATCTCTGCTCTATTATTGAGCACAATGCGAACAAAAATGCCGCAGCGGCGGTGCGAAACGTCCGCAGGATGCGAAATGCGGATCTGGCGCTATTTTTGCTTCATTCAGGACAGGGGGCAGAGTGTGACAGACAGCAACTTTTTACCTGACAGGCACTTAAGCGTTACTGCAGGTTTTAGCCATAAGCAAGATGAAAAAATAATCAAAAAACAGACAGCAATTCCTGGATTCTGACCCATACTAAGAAACCCGGCAATTGTTGCATTGCGCTGACATGTTCGCAGTGCCCAGCAGGCTGTGTCCCGTAACGGTTTTATAACTCTAACGTCCAAACCGCTGCGGGATGCAGCCTGATAAAGCCTGGTTTCAGCATCATTTGATGCTTACCTCTCTACTTTCACGTGCTTCATAGTGAGTTTTAAGGAGTTCTCTATGGAATTAAAAGATCCAATGGTTGAATTACTCAGCAGTCTTGAGCAAATTGTTTTGACACGTGATGCTAAGCCTTCCGTATCAGATATTGCACTCAACACGGTGTCAGTTCCCGAGCCACAGCGTTTACGTGAGATGACCGGCATGCAGGTGGATGAGTTCGCCCGCGTGATGGGGGTGAGCGTCTCATCAGTAAAAAGCTGGGAAGCGCAGCGCACGCGCCCCTCCGCTACGGCACGCAAATTGATGAAGCTGCTGCAGGCGAATCCCTATCTGGGACGGCAGCTGCTTGAGTAACCAATTATCGGTTCTCCGAACCCGCCTGCACGGCGGGTTTTTTATTTCAGCGCTTCAAATTTAGCCGCCTGACGGGCGAACCAGCTTTCCGGAACGTTATAGGGGGGCTGCGACAGTTGCTGCAATCCCTGTTTGATATTCTGATGCGCCTGCTGCCAGAGCTGTTTATCGCCCTGCAGCAGTAGCTGAATCTGCACCTGCTTCTCAATCAGATAAACGCGCGCAAAATCCGGGTCAAACTGCACTATCGCGCGGGTATTATCGATAATATCTGCCAGCTTGATCGTCTGCGCTTCGGGTGAGGCGTCCGCCGTATGCCGGAAGTGTGCCAGTTTGCGCGCCGCGCGGTTTCTGGCCTGCGGCTGGGCGCTGTCAGTCAGCATCGCGACCAGGCCGGCTACGCGCTGGCCAAACTGCTGTTCAATATCCTGTAGCGTGCTGGATGTGTCTTCTACCGTATCGTGCAGCCAGGCAGCTGCCAGCATCTCTTCATCATCGGTTACGCTGCGCACCAGTTCAGCCACTGCCTGCGGGTGAACGATATAGGGCTCATCGGTGTATTTACGTCGCTGGCCTGTAGCTGCATGAAGTTCAGTAGCAAAACGACGCGCCTGCTCCTCCAGTGAATCCTGCATCTTCACTCTCCCGTGAAAAGTAGCTTGCAATTATCTAGCGCGCTATCTATATTAATTTGCATGAACAGTAATCAAGATGGCAAAAAAGTGAAGCGGCCGCCACTCCAGGTTGATCAGCATCTCTGTTTCGCGCTCTACTCGGCGAATCTGGCCATGCATAAGGTCTATCGTCAGCAGCTGGCGGCACTCAATATCACCTATCCGCAATACCTGGTGATGCTGGTGCTCTGGGTGCAGGATGATGTCACGGTGTCAGAGATTGGCGAACAGCTGTTTCTTGACTCCGCGACGCTGACGCCGCTGCTTAAGCGGCTGGAAACAGCCGGGCTGGTGCGCCGGCAGCGTTCACGCCAGGATGAACGGCAGGTCGTGGTGACGCTGACCGATGAGGGGCGCGAGCTACAGGCGCGCGCCGCTGCGATTCCGGAAGCGGTGCAGTGTGCGACGGCCTGTGACACCGGGACGATGGCAGCGCTGAAAGAGCAGCTTGATATGCTGCGCACCAATCTGAACCGCGCAGGCTGACTGCGCGGATAGAAAAGCATTTACATCGGCGCGGATAAGTAGCGCGTTATTATATAGCGAACGGAGATAAAGTATGTCTTTAGACAAAGTGGTTTATACAGCTAAAGCAAAAGCAACCGGTGGCCGTGACGGACGTGCAACCTCTTCTGACAACGTCCTGGACGTTAAGCTGGGCGTGCCAAAAGAGATGGGCGGAGCCGGTGGCGAGGCGACTAATCCGGAGCAGCTGTTTGCGGCGGGCTATTCAGCCTGTTTCCTCGGCGCCATGAAATTTGTTGCCGGTCGCGACAAAATCGCGATGCCAAAAGAGGCGTGGATTGAAGGTGAAGTTGGCATCGGCCCGATTCCGACCGGTTTTGGTATCGAAGCTACGCTGAATATCCACCTGCCGGAGATGGATGCTGCAGAAGCTCAAAAGCTGGTCGATGCTGCACACATCGTGTGCCCTTACTCTAATGCTACCCGCGGCAATATCGACGTGACGCTGAATATCATTAATTAAGCACGCACGCGGTTAACCGGGCTCCTGCGGGAGCCTTTTTTATTCACCCGCTTTTAGCCCGCACAAAAAAATCTGGTCTTACCATTGGTTAAATGTTCTACTGCTGCGCTTAACACGGCATCGCAGTTATTTTCGGTTCAGATTCGTCCCGATCCTGCTCGATACGTCACGCTTTTCCATTCTCAAAGCGAACCTTGCTGTCTGAATAGAGTCACAGGAACGGTGATAAATCGACACCGGGTCGGGAACAGAAAATTTAAATGAATTATATCAAAAGTTTAACTCAGCAGAAGCTTTCTCTGCTGCTCGCACTTTATCTTGGCATCCTGCTAAACCTGCCAATTTTTTACCGCCGCTTTGACGGCTTCTTAACCAAATCAACCCCGTCCGACTGGCTTTCTGCTGTTGCTGAAGTCACGGCCGCTGTTTTACTTACCTTTTTCCTGATGCGCCTGCTCTCGCTGGGTGGAAAATGGGCTTACCGCGTGCTGGCCAGTCTGCTGGTAGTGATTTCCGTGGCCGCGGCATATTACATGACCTTCTTTAATGTCGTGATTGGCTACGGCATTGTGGCTTCGGTTATGACAACCGACATCGATCTCTCTAAAGAAGTGATCGGCCTGCATTTTATTGTCTGGATGGTGCTGGTCAGCGCGCTGCCGCTGCTGCTGATCTGGCGCAACCGGCTGCGTATGACGCTGATTGAGCAGCTAAAAACACCGGGACAGCGCCTGAAACCGGTAGCCATTATGCTGCTGAGCGTGGCGCTGGTATGGCTGCCGATCCGCTATTTTGACAAACTGCAGAAAACGCAGGAAGAGATCACGAATATCGATCTGCCCAGCTATGGCGGGGTAGTGGCACACTCTTATCTGCCTTCTAACTGGATTGCTGCTCTGGGGCTGTTTACCTGGACTAAAGTGGATGAAAAGCTGGACAGCGAAGCGCTGTTCGATCCGGCGAAAAACTTTACCTATGTGGCACCGGCAGGCATTGATGACACTTACGTCGTGTTTGTTATCGGTGAAACCACGCGCTGGGATCATATGGGGATGCTGGGCTACGATCGCGATACCACGCCAAAGCTCTCCAAAGAGAAAAACCTGGTGGCGTTCCGCGGTGAGTCCTGCGACACCGCAACCAAGCTCTCGCTGCGCTGCATGTTTGTTCGCGAAGGCGGCACCATGGATAATCCGGGCCGTACTCTGAAAGAGCAGAACGTATTTGCCGTCATGAAAGAGCTGGGTTTTACCTCTGAGCTGTTCGCCATGCAGAGCGAGGTCTGGTTCTATGACAATGCCGATGTGAATAACTTCTCTTTCCGCGAGCAGATCGGCTCTGAAAAGCGTAATCAGGGTAAAGCGGTAGACGACATGCTGCTGGTGCCGGAACTGCAGGCTTCCCTGCAGCGTTTCCCGAAAGGCAAACATCTGGTGGTGCTGCATACCAAAGGCTCACACTATCTTTACTCGCAGCGCTATCCCCGCAGCTTCGCGCGTTATCAGCCTGAGTGCATGGGCGTGGATGATACCTGCAGCAAGGCGCAGTTGATCAACGCTTATGACAACTCTGTTTTGTATGTGGACTCGATGCTCGACAGCGTACTGGATCAGCTGCGTGATAAAAAAGCGCTGGTGTTCTATGCGGCGGACCACGGCGAGTCGATCAGCGAAAATATGCACCTGCACGGCACCCCACGTGAGATGGCGCCGCCTGAGCAGTTCCGCGTGCCGATGATGGTCTGGGCGTCCGATAAATATCTGGACGATCCGGTGAACCGCAGCAACTTTGAGCGACTGCAGGCGCAGCAGCGTGTCGGTAAAACGCATCGTCACGTTGAGCTGTTTGATACCATACTGGGCTGTCTGGGCTACACCTCACCCAATGGCGGTATCAATCCGGCAAACAACTGGTGTCAGGCTCCCGCCGCTAAAGCACAGAGCAATCTCTGACCGGTATGCCCGCGCTGAGATCGCCTTCCCGGCGCGGTTGCCTGCTTTTCAGGCAATCAGGCAGCTTTAAAGGGAAAAGGGATTGACGCTGTAAAGGCGCAGCAGTAATATTCGCCCCCATCGGCGAGTAGCGCAGCTTGGTAGCGCAACTGGTTTGGGACCAGTGGGTCGGAGGTTCGAATCCTCTCTCGCCGACCATCATTTAAGAAACCTGCTTTGCAAAAAGCAGGTTTTTTTCGTCTGTCGTATTTGCACTCTCAGGGTGAAATCCGCGACCGCTCCGTAAAGACGAGGTCCGTCCCTGATCGCCCGTCACACGCCATCCATGGCGTGTGACGCTTTACTCCACGGCCCCGCATTTCACCCTTTATCCGGCTTCGGTGATGACTGAGGATTTACTGGCCTTCCCTGAACCAGACTCACATCCCGGCAGCGATCAAGCAAAGTCATCAATTTACGCGTTCCATTAATCATCACCGGGATAAACCTTATTATTCCTCAACACCGCTCTTCATCACTTGCTGCATCAAAGCACCTCTCTTAATTCGCGACACATTCTGCTTATGACCGGCTTTTGCTTTTTGCTGATTTCTTATGCCATTACGCCAGCATATTTCGCTACCCGAACGTCATAACGCACGGGGAATCGTTCAGATATTCGACGTTTATCGACAATTTTAAAATGTTTTTTAGCGGTGATAATCACTGTTATTTGACGCAAGCGCCAGATAATCCAGCGGTATCGAACGCTTTTTCACCGCCTTATATATCGGTTTCTCTCTCCAGTGCTCTTTTTTATCGTTGCTTGCACTTACTCACACTCTGTGTAAATAACCCCACGTTGTATTGACGTTCGTTGCAACTGTTGACAAATTGATGCCTCAGTAACATGTAGAGACGGACGCATCTGGCTGGTGTATCCCGCCGGGGCAATAACAATAACCGCTCACATTCTGGTCGCTGTCAGACCTGCCCGTACCGCATAAAAAAATCAGAGGACGGGCGATGCACACAACATCACATCACAATGGAGCAAAACATGATGAACTCCCGGGCTAAATCCAGGATGCTGAAGGCCGGTCTCAGCCTGATTGCGATGACCGTCGCTGCCGGTGTTCAGGCGAAGACCCTTGTCTACTGTTCAGAAGGCTCGCCGGAAGGTTTCAACCCGCAGCTCTTTACCTCTGGCACCACCTATGACGCCAGCTCGGTCCCGATTTATAACCGTCTGGTTGAGTTTAAAACCGGCACCACTGAACTGCAGCCAGGCCTGGCTGAAAAGTGGGATGTCAGCGAAGATGGCAAAACCTACACTTTCCACCTGCGCCAGGGCGTGAAGTGGCAGAGCACGAAAGATTTCAAACCAACGCGTGAATTTAACGCCGATGACGTGGTGTTTTCATTTGAGCGCCAGCTCGATAAAAACAATAAATTCCACGGCGTCTCTGGCGGCAGTTACGAATATTTTGAAGGCATGGATATGCCGAAGCTGATCGGCAAAATTGAAAAAGTTGACGATCACACCGTGCGTTTTACCCTGACCCGTCCTGAAGCGCCTTTCCTCGCTGACCTCGGTATGGACTTCGCCTCTATTCTTTCTAAAGAGTATGCGGATAACATGCTGAAAGCAGGCACGCCGGAAAAACTCGATCTGAATCCGGTCGGCACCGGCCCGTTTGTACTGCAGCAGTATCAGAAAGATTCACGCATTCTCTACAAAGCGAACCCGGACTTCTGGGGCACTAAACCAAAAATCGATCGTCTGGTCTTCTCTATTACGCCAGATGCGTCAGTGCGCTACGCCAAGCTGCAGAAGGGCGAGTGCCAGGTGATGCCTTATCCAAACCCGGCTGACATCGCCAGCATGAAGAAAGACAGCAAAATCAATCTGATGGAGCAGCCTGGCCTGAACGTGGGTTATCTCTCATTTAACACAGAGAAAAAGCCGCTGGATAACGCCAAAGTGCGTCAGGCACTGACCATGGCGGTCAACAAGCAGGCGATCATCGATGCGGTCTATCAGGGAGCAGGGCAGGCAGCGAAAAACCTGATCCCGCCAACCATGTGGGGCTATAACGACGAGATCAAAGATTACGCCTACGATCCGGAAAAAGCCAAAGCGCTGCTGAAAGAAGCAGGCATGGCGGATGGCTTCTCTATCGATCTCTGGGCAATGCCGGTGCAGCGTCCATACAACCCGAACGCGCGCCGCATGGCGGAGATGGTTCAGGCGGACTGGGCGAAAATTGGCGTAAAAGCCAAAATTGTTACCTATGAGTGGGGCGAATATCTCAAGCGCGCCAAAGCAGGTGAACACCAGACGGTGATGATGGGCTGGACCGGCGACAATGGCGATCCGGATAACTTCTTTGCCACCCTGTTCAGCTGTGCAGCGGCAAAAGATGGCTCCAACTACTCCCGCTGGTGCTACAAGCCGTTTGAAGATCTGATCCAGCCGGCCCGTGCGGAAGCCGATCACAATAAACGTATTGCGCTCTACAAGCAGGCGCAGGTTGTTATGCACGATCAGGCTCCGGCACTGATCATTGCACACTCGACCGTCTATGAGCCTGTCAGCAAGAAAGTGAGCGGCTATGTGGTTGATCCGTTAGGTAAGCATCACTTCGAAAACGTCGATATTCAGGAATAACCCTTTCGGATTATCACGGTGAGGGCCAGCCTGCTGGCCCTCGGATGCGCTCTTCGCCATCCGTGTCCCGTACTTTTTTCCGGCAAATACTTTTACTGAAGCGCTGCCTGCATCGCGTCCGGCTTTGCCGACCGCGCGTTATGAGCAATGTAGTCCCGCGACGACTTTCCGCTGCGGGAGAATGACTGAGAATCCGGCTTATGCTGCAATTCATACTCCGACGTCTGGGCCTTGTCATCCCGACGTTTATCGGTATTACCCTACTGACCTTTGCGTTTGTTCATCTGATCCCCGGCGACCCGGTGCTGATCATGGCGGGCGAACGCGGTATCTCCCCGGAGCGTCACGCACAGCTGATGGCGCAGTTTGGCCTCGACCAGCCGATGTGGAAGCAGTACATCACCTATATCAACGGGGTGCTGCACGGCGATCTCGGTATCTCTCTGAAGAGCCGCATTCCGGTGTGGGATGAGTTTGTCCCGCGCTTCCAGGCGACGCTGGAGCTGGGCATCTGTGCCATGCTGTTTGCTATCGCCGTGGGTATTCCGGTGGGCGTACTGGCCGCCGTAAAGCGCGGATCGGTTTTCGATCATACCGCCGTGGGGATCTCCCTGACCGGCTACTCCATGCCGATCTTCTGGTGGGGGATCATGCTGATTATGCTGGTATCGGTGCAGCTCAACCTGACGCCGGTCTCTGGCCGGGTCAGCGATACCATCTTCCTTGACGACAGCCATCCCCTGACCGGCTTTATGCTGATCGATACGCTCCTGTGGGGGGAAGAGGGCGACTTCAAAGATGCGGTCATGCATATGATCCTGCCGGCGATTGTGCTGGGCACCATTCCGCTGGCGGTGATTGTGCGTATGACGCGCTCCTCCATGCTGGAGGTGCTGGGCGAGGATTATATCCGCACCGCCCGCGCCAAAGGGCTGACGCGCATGCGGGTTATTGTCGTGCATGCGCTGCGTAATGCGATGCTGCCGGTGGTTACCGTTATCGGTCTGCAGGTCGGTACGCTGCTGGCCGGTGCGATTCTGACCGAGACTATCTTCTCATGGCCGGGTCTGGGCCGCTGGCTGATTGAAGCGCTGCAGCGCCGCGACTATCCGGTAGTGCAGGGCGGCGTGCTGCTGGTTGCCATCCTGATCATTCTGGTCAACCTGCTGGTTGATCTGCTGTATGGCGTGGTTAACCCGCGCATCCGACATAAGAAATAAGGGGGAGCTATGTCTGCTGTTGAACCCGCGCGCGTAACTGCCGCACCAAAGCCGATGACCCCGTTTCAGGAATTCTGGCACTATTTTAAACGTAATAAGGGCGCAGTCATCGGCCTGGTCTACATCACGCTGATGCTGCTGATTGCAATTTTTGCCGATTTTCTGGCACCGCACGGTCCGGCAGAGCAGTTCCGCGATGCGCTGCTGCATCCGCCGGTATGGCAGGAGGGCGGCAGCTGGAGTTATATCCTCGGCACCGATGATGTGGGCCGCGATATTTTGTCACGCCTGATGTTCGGGGCGCGCCTGTCGCTGCTGGTAGGCTGCCTGGTCGTGGTACTGTCACTGATTTTTGGCGTGATTTTTGGCCTGATGGCGGGCTACCTCGGTGGCGTGGTGGATGCCACTATTATGCGTCTGGTCGATATCATGCTGGCGCTGCCCAGCCTGCTGCTGGCGCTGGTGCTGGTAGCCATCTTTGGCCCCTCCATCGTCAACGCTTCGCTGGCGCTGACGTTTGTGGCGCTGCCGCACTACATTCGCCTGACGCGCGCGGCGGTGCTGGTTGAGGTTAACCGCGATTATGTCACCGCTTCAGGCGTGGCAGGTGCGGGAACGCTGCGTCAGATGTTCATCAATATTCTGCCAAACTGCCTGGCTCCGCTGATTGTGCAGGCATCGCTCGGTTTCTCCAACGCCATTCTCGACATGGCGGCGCTGGGCTTTCTCGGAATGGGGGCGCAGCCGCCGACGCCGGAGTGGGGCACCATGCTCTCTGACGTTCTGCAGTATGCGCAAAGTGCCTGGTGGGTAGTGACCTTCCCCGGAGTGGTCATCCTGCTGACGGTTCTGGCATTCAACCTCATGGGCGATGGTTTGCGTGATGCACTCGACCCGAAACTCAAGCAGTAAAGAGGCACCGAGATGGCGTTATTAAATGTAGAGAAGTTATCGGTGCATTTCGGCGACGAAAAAACACCGTTCCGTGCGGTTGACCGCATCAGTTATCAGGTCGAGCAGGGCCAGGTCGTAGGGATTGTCGGTGAGTCGGGCTCCGGTAAATCAGTCAGTTCGCTGGCGATTATGGGTCTGATCGATTTTCCTGGCCGCGTCATGGCTGAGAAGCTGGAGTTTAACCAGCGCGATTTGCAGAAGATTTCTGAAAAAGAGCGCCGGCAGCTGGTTGGCGCAGAAGTGGCGATGATTTTTCAGGATCCGATGACCAGCCTCAATCCCTGCTATACCGTGGGTTTCCAGATTATGGAAGCGCTCAAGGTGCACCAGGGCGGCAGTAAACGCACCCGCCGCCAGCGCGCTATCGATCTGCTGGAGCAGGTGGGTATTCCCGATCCGGCTTCGCGGCTTGATGTCTATCCGCACCAGCTGTCGGGCGGCATGAGCCAGCGCGTGATGATCGCCATGGCGATTGCCTGCAAGCCTAAGCTGCTGATTGCCGATGAGCCAACCACGGCGCTGGATGTCACCATTCAGGCGCAGATCATCGAACTGCTGCTGGCGCTGCAGAAGCAGGAGAACATGGCACTGATCCTCATCACCCACGATCTGGCGCTGGTTGCCGAAGCGGCGCAGCACATTATTGTGATGTATGCCGGTCAGGTGGTGGAGAGCGGCAAAGCCGTGGATATCTTCAGGGCGCCGCGTCATCCCTATACGCAGGCGCTGCTGCGGGCGCTGCCGGAGTTTGCGGCAGACAAGGCGCGGCTGGCATCGCTGCCGGGCGTGGTGCCGGGCAAATATGACCGGCCCTCTGGCTGCCTGCTGAATCCGCGCTGCCCCTATGTGACCGATCGCTGCCGTACCGAAGAACCTGCGCTGCGCGACATTCCGGGCCGCCAGTCTAAATGCCACTTCCCACTGGATGATGCCGGGAGACCGACCTATGAGTCCTGATAACACGAAGCAGGATTATCTGCTGCAGGCGATTGACCTGAAAAAACACTACCCTGTGAAGAAAGGCCTGTTTGGTCAGGAGCGCCTGGTGAAGGCGCTGGATGGCGTCTCCTTCAACCTCGAACGGGGTAAAACGCTGGCGGTAGTCGGTGAGTCGGGCTGCGGAAAATCCACGCTTGGCCGTCTGCTGACCATGATCGAAACCCCGACCGAAGGCGAGCTTTACTGGCACGGACAGGATTTGCTGAAGCACGATCCGCAGGCGCAAAAACTGCGCCGGCAGAAAATTCAGATCATCTTTCAGAACCCCTATGGCTCGCTCAACCCGCGTAAAAAAATCAGCCAGATCCTTGAGGAGCCGCTGATTATCAACACCGCGCTGAGCAAAGCGGAGCGGCGCGAAAAAACGCTGGAGATGATGGCGAAAGTGGGTCTCAAGACCGAACATTACGATCGCTACCCGCACATGTTCTCCGGCGGTCAGCGTCAGCGTATTGCCATTGCGCGCGGACTGATGCTGGATCCGGATGTCCTGATCGCGGATGAGCCGGTTTCAGCGCTCGATGTTTCGGTACGCGCGCAGGTGCTGAACCTGATGATGGATCTGCAGCAGGACCTGGGCCTCTCCTACGTCTTTATTTCGCACGACCTCTCAGTGGTCGAGCACATCGCCGATGAAGTTATGGTGATGTACCTCGGGCGCTGCGTGGAGAAAGGCAGTAAAGAGGCGATCTTCAGCAATCCGCGCCATCCTTATACGCAGGCGCTGCTTTCCGCCACGCCGCGTCTTAATCCGGATGAGCGGCGCGAGCGTATCAAACTGACCGGTGAGCTGCCCAGCCCGCTCAATCCGCCGCCGGGCTGTGCGTTCAACGCGCGCTGCCGGCGCCGTTTTGGCACCTGCGTGCAGCTGCAGCCAAAACTCAAACGCTATGGCGATCAGCAGGTTGCCTGCTTTGCCGTCGATCAGGATGAAAACCAGCCGCTGGAAACACCCTGATTAACGCCACTGATAAAAAAGGCTCCCGCGGGAGCCTTTCTTTTTTTTAGCGAAAACAGTTCAGCAATGCTAACCTTTATCAGGTTAACCGGGCACAGGACCGGAAATCTATCACATTACGTTATCTGACCATCAGCGACAGGACTCCCCGCGCAGCGCGCTAAGACAAATTCTTAAATCACCGTGCAGGCGTTGCCGGCTGAACCGCTGGGGTTACGCAACGCTAAAATCATAAATATCCTTATTTTACAGATATTTAATTTCTTTTCGGCGGCATTTTCGTTTCGGTTAACGGCAATGCATTAGTCTCTTTTCGCCGCGCATCTCCCGCCGGTAAAGCATCCGGTTTTTTATAAACACCGATAAAGCAGCTTTATCAGATATGCGGTTTTAATAATCAGAATTTTCTCACCGTCTTTTAATGTGTGTGCTATATTCGCCAAAAAATTCCCTCTGCTTTCACAGGCACTGATCATGAAGAATTATGACGATCTGCAGCGTTTCAAAGAAAAAACGCAGACGCTTGATATCGATTTCAAAGATATGTCGGGTCAGGCGCAGAGCGCCGATCATCATCAGTGGGCCATTCTGCGCCAGCTGAGCACACATGATGCGCCAGAGCTGGGCCAGGGGCAGCGTATCGATCTGCCGCAGCCACAGCCGGCCGGCCCTGAGGCATTTGCCGCGCCAGCCATACCTGCCGCTCTGCGTGCTCCGGCAGAGGAGGGCGCCTCGCTGCTCAGCAGCCTGGCGGCCACCGCGCCGGTCCGCGAGGCCGCGCCGGGCAGCAGTGCGCTATTTCCGCCGCCGCCGCCGAAGCGCGCGCCGGCAGCGATGCCCGCGGCGGCGCTTGTGGAGCGGCAGCGCGCCGGCTCACTGTTTCCGCCTCCGCTTTCTGAGCCGGTCGTGACCCGCCCCGCGGCCCCGCGGCCGCCTGCCAGCGCGGTGCCGGCCGCAGCAGCGCCTGTTGCTCCGCCCGCCTCTGCCCGCTTCAGCACGCTGTTTCGCTCGCGTCCGGCTGAACCCGCCGTATTGTCTAAAGAAACACTCCTCAAACCGCTACTGGAGAAGATTGCGTTATGCCGTTAGTTTGTGTGTGCTCGCCAAAAGGGGGAGTAGGGAAGACCACCATGGCGGCCAACCTTGCATGGAGTCTGGCGCGCGCCGGCAGCAAGGTGCTGGCAATCGATTTTGATGTGCAGAATGCGCTGCGTCTGCATTTTGGCGTCCCGCTGCAGGATGGCCGCGGCTTTGTTGCGCGCTCTGAAGAGCAGGCTGACTGGAGCCAGTCGATTCTGACCACCGGCGGCAATATTTTTGTGCTGCCCTACGGCGACGTCACAGAGGAGCAGCGTGAACGCTTTGAGCACAAGCTTGCCAGCGACACCCATTTTTTGCGGCGCGGTCTCGATACCGTGCTGAATTATCCCGGCCTGGTAATTGTGGCCGATTTTCCTCCCGGTCCGGGGCCGGCGCTTAAAGCGATGCAGCAACTTGCCGATATGCATTTAGTAGTCATGCTTGCGGATACGGCATCCGTCTCTCTGCTGCCGCAAATTGAAAATAACCGCATGATTGGTCAGCCGCTGAATAATAAACATGGCCACTATTTTGTGCTGAACCAAAGCGACAATCGCCGCAATATCAGCCGTGAAGTCACATCATTTATGCAGCAGCGTCTGGGCGATAGCCTGCTCGGCGTTGTCCACCGCGATGAAAGCGTGGCGGAAGCGAATGCATCACAGCAGTCAGTGTACGACTTCAGCCCCGCTTCGGCGGCCGCGTTCGATATTGAACTGGTGGCAAAGCGCGTGGCTAATTTGCTCAGTATTCAGGTCGGCAACGGTGAAGTTCAGGCGCCGATCCGCAGCCAGTATTAATAGCCGGGCTCAGGCCCGGCTCAGATAATTTATAACGCTTTTTCAGGGTGACTCATGAGTAAACTCGGGTTTTACCTGCTGCTGCTGGTGCTCGCGCCGGTGGCGGCGGTAATCATCATCACGCCTATGGACAGCCAGAAACAATATATTTTTGGTTTAATCAGCATCGGGATGATGTTTTTACTGGGCTTCAGCAAAAGCCGTAAAATAACCGTGGTAATGGTTATTCTTTCCGCGCTGATGTCGACCCGATATATCTGGTGGCGCACTACCGAAACGCTGGAGTTTAATTCCGAGATCGAAGCTATTCTCGGCATTGGCTTATATCTGGCTGAACTTTACGTCTGGCTGATCTTAATTCTCGGGTTCCTGCAGACCACCTGGCCTTTAAAGCGTACGATTGAACCGCTGCCGGATGATACCCGTCTGTGGCCCACAGTGGATGTATACGTACCGACCTATAACGAAAGTCTGGACGTGGTGCGCGATACCGTGCTGGCGGCGCAGTGTATCGATTACCCGCGCGATAAAATCAAAGTCTATCTGCTGGATGACGGCAAGCGCAGCGAGTTTGCGGTATTCGCCGCTGACGTGGGCGTGGGCTATATCACGCGTGATGACAACCGGCACGCCAAAGCGGGCAATCTTAATCACGCGATGACCATTACCAAAGGCGAGCTGATCTGCGTATTCGACTGCGATCACGTCGCCACGCGCGCGTTCCTGCAGGCAACGGTCGGCCCCTTCCTGAAAGATCCGAAGCTGGCCCTGCTGCAGACGCCGCACTATTTCTACTCTCCCGATCCGTTCGAGCGCAACCTGCGTGCCGCCCGCTCTATTCCTAACGAGGGATCGCTGTTTTATGGTCCGGTACAGCAGGGCAATGACAACTGGAATGCGACCTTTTTCTGTGGCTCCTGTGCCGTTATCCGGCGCAGCGCGCTGGAAGAGATTGGCGGCTTTGCCGTTGAGACCGTGACGGAAGACGCGCACACCGCGCTGAAAATGCAGCGTCGCGGCTGGGGCTCAGCGTTTCTGGCGATCCCGCTGGCGGCCGGTCTGGCAACCGAGCGCCTCGGCCTGCACGTTATTCAGCGTACCCGCTGGGCGCGCGGCATGACGCAGATTTTCCGCGTGGATAATCCGCTGTTTGGCCGTGGTCTGAAGTGGCAGCAGCGCCTCTGCTACCTCAACGCCATGCTGCACTTTCAGTTTGGCCTGCCGCGCGTGGCGTTTCTTACCGCGCCGCTGGCTTATCTGCTGTTTAACCTGAATATCATCCACTCTTCGGCGTCGCTGATCTTCGCCTATGTGCTGCCGCATCTGGTGATGTCGCTCTACGTTAACTCCCGTATGAATGGCCGCTTCCGCTATACCTTCTGGGGAGAGATTTACGAAACGGTGATGTGCTTCCATCTGGTCATCCCGACCCTGCTGACGCTACTGTCGCCGAAACATGGCAAGTTCAACGTAACGGATAAAGGCGGTCTGCTCGATCAGGGCTTCTTTGATTTCCATATCGTACGGCCGCACGTCATTGTCGCGACGCTGCTCTCCATCGGTATTGTCGCCGGCGTGGTCCGCGCGACGGCGCATGACTATTTCGGGGTCGATCCCTGGGTTATCGCGCTCAACGTTGGCTGGGCTATTTTCAGTCTGATTATTCTGATGGCGGCCATCGCCGTGGCGCGCGAAACCAAGCAGGTGCGTAAAACCATTCGTATTGAGGTGCAGATCCCGGCTGTGATCCACTACGCCAGCGGGATTTCGTCGCGTACCCGCACCAGCGATCTCTCGATGGGCGGCGCGCAGCTGGATGCGCCTGACAACCGGCATGAAATGGATGAGATTGAAGAGATCGATCTGCTGCTGAAGTCCGGCACTATCACTATCCCGGTCAGTAAAATTTCCGGCGATGCAGAGACAATCCGTCTGCGCTTTGGCGCGATGCCGCTGGCGCGTCGCCGCGAGCTGGTGCGCGTCGTGCTGGCGCGAGCGGATGCGTGGATCCAGCCGGAGTACAAGCAGGATAATCCGCTGGTGTCGATCGGCACTATTATTCGTACCGTTTTTGAGCTGTTCTGGCTGACCTGGAAAGATCGCCGCGAGAAGCGCAAGCGTGATGACCAGCCTGTGGCCAAAGAGGACAGCGCAGTATGAAAAGATTAACGCAAACGCTGCTCGCCAGTTCGCTGGCGACGGCACTGCTGCTTACCCCGGTTCAGGCTGAGGAGCCTGCGGTCACGCAGGATAGCAATGCGCTGTCAGCTGTGCCGCCGCCGGAAGGGCTCACGGCCGATCAGCAGCTGCAGCAGGCCGCCGGGGCCGCCCCTTATGCACCGGAAAGCGGTAGTGACGCGCCGGAAAGCAGTGCCGCCACGCCAGCTGAGGCTGAAGCGCCGGCAATTCTGTTGCCTGCGGCTGATACCGGAAGCACTGTCCTCAACCAGCCGGTAAGCAGTACGATTTCTGTGGCGCAGATGGGCCAGAAACAGGGCATCACCCTTACCGGAGGACAGCTGCAGTCGGGCATTACCTTTACCCTGCCCGGTGATGAGGTGGTCACCAACGCGCGTCTCAACCTGTCGCTGCGCGTCTCATCAGCGCTGGCAGCGCGCAACACCTCGCTGCAGCTGATGCTGAACGGACAGCCGCTCGGCACGCTGCCGCTCGGATCCAGCGACAGCGATGTCAGCGACTACCAGCTGGATATCCCGGCTGCCATGGTGGTGTCAGATAACAATCTCAGCTTTAAAATTAACGATGCGGATAAGCTGCTGTGCGAGAAAGAGAGCGCGCAGCAGTATCAGGTAACGATTCTGCCGCAAACCACGCTGAGCCTGGAGGGCCAGCAGCTGAATATCGGCACCAGCCTGCGTAACTTCCCGCGCCCGTTTATTGATGCGCAGCGTATGACGCCGGCCAGCGTCACCTTTGGTTTTGCCAGCAGCGTGACGCCGGATGCGGTGAGCGCTGCCGCGCTGGTGGCGTCGTGGATGGGTATTCAGTCTGACTACCGCGGCATTCGCTTTCCGGTGAGCCGCGGCGCGCTGCCAGAGCGCAACGGTATTCTGGTCGGGCATCCGGGCGACAAAATCGGCATCGTGACGCTGCCGGCCAGCAATGGCCCGCTGCTGCAGGTGATCGATAACCCGGATAATCCGGTCTATAAACTGCTGCTGATTGTGGGCAGCGATGACGCACAGCTGCGTCAGGCGGCGAATCGTCTGACAACCAAACCGCTGACTACCGATGCCAGCCAGCTTGCTGTGCAGCCGCAGCCGCTGGCCCAGCGTAAGCCTTACGATGCCCCGCGCTGGATCAACACCTCACGCCCGGTACGCCTGAGTGAACTGCTGCGCAAAGATCAGAGCCTGACCACGACCGGTATCTGGCATGATGCGCTGCGCGTAAACTTCCGCGCGGCGCCCGATCTGTTTTTATGGGATGGCGATACGATTCCGGTAAACCTGAACTACCGTTTTCCCACTGAAAGCTGGATCGACGAAAACAATTCGTTCCTGAATGTCGCCCTCAACGGGACTTTCCTGCGTAACCTGACGGTTAACAAAGTCGGCCTGCTGGAGAGCGCCTGGCACCGCCTGGGCGGCGACGCGCGTCAGGAGCACTACACCCTGAAGCTGGAGCCCTATCTGATTTACGGTGATAACCAGCTGGCGCTCTACTTTAATATCAAGCCCAAAGCGGATGCGCCGTGCGGCGTACTGCTTAACAACAATATCAAAAGCCGCATCGAAGAGGATTCGTGGATCGATCTGAGCCACACCCGTCACTTCACCATGCTGCCGAACCTCTCTTACTTTGTCGGGGCCGCGTTCCCGTTCACGCGCCTGGCGGATTTTTCGCAGACCACGCTGCTGCTGCCGGAAAAACCGGGTGATGCGGAGATCGCCACGCTACTCGATATGGCGGCGCGCGCGGGTAACGCAACCGGGGTGGCGCTGGTACAAAATCAGGTACTGTTTGGCCTGCCTGAAGGCGGCACCAATCTGAGCCGGCTGCAGCAGAATGATGTGCTGGCGGTGAGCACCATGCAGCACAGCGCCTTTACGCAGCAGATGCTGCACGGCACGCCGTGGCAGACCAGCGGCAATACGCTGAGCGTTAACGAGCCTGGCCTGATGGAAAAACTGCACGGCTGGCTGACCGGCGACTGGTATCGCCAGGAGCTGGATGCCGATCGCTACTTTTCCTCAAATGAGGCGTGGCGCGGATTTGTCAGCTATCGCTCGCCGTGGAGCGCCGACCGGCTGGTGGTCATGACGGTGGCAACCAGCGATCAGCAGCTGCTGCGCCTGCATGACGATCTCAATTCAGCGCGTATCAACGCCGGTATTCGCGGCGATACCGCCATCATTACCGATGAAAATGGGATCCGCAGCTTCCGGGTTGGTCCGCAGTTTCCGAGCGGTGAAATGCCGTGGTACATGATGGTGGTGTGGTACGCCAACCAGCACTCGGTGCTGATGGCGCTGGCCGCGCTGCTGGTTGCCGTGCTGATCGGCAGCAGCGCCTGGCTCATGCTGAAGCGTCATGCATGGCGGCGTCTTAACCCCAAAGCAGACAGTCAGTCCGGCAGGAAGTAAGGATAAAAAATGCATAAAAATATACTGAGTGCCGGCATCCGCCACGCCCTGCTGCTGGGCGGGGCGCTGACGCTCTCTCAGCCGCTGCTGGCGGCAGAGAGCAACAATCCTGCGCTGCAGGCGCTGTTTGACCAGGCTGCCTACTGGCATCAGAAAGCGCATGACGATCTGGCAAAGGCGTCGCTGCAGAAAATCCTGCAGGCGGAGCCGAATAATACCCAGGCGCTCTATCTGCTGGCGCTCTACTCCCAGCAGACCGGAAGTACCGCCGAGGCAGCGCAGTGGCGTGCGCGGCTGAGTGCCGTTTCGCCCAATGATGCGCATCTGGCCGAACTGGATAACGCCCGTCAGCTGCAGAGTATTCCGCAGGCGCAGCTATCGCTGGCGCGTCAGCAGGCACGCAGCGGCAACATCGCCGCTGCGCTGCAGACGTGGCGCAACACCTTCAGCGGTAACGAGCCACCGCCGAGCGTCGCCGCTGAATATTATCTGACCATGGCCGGCGATCGCACGCTGCTGCCGCAGGCGGTTGAAGCGCTGCGGCAGTTTGCCGCCGATCATCCGCAGGATACCGGTGCGCAGCTGGCGCTGGGCAAGGCGATGACCTATCAGGAGCCGACCCGTCGCCAGGGGATTGAGCTGCTGGCCGGTATGGCTGACGGCAATAAAGAGGCTGACCGCTCGCTGCGTCAGGCGCTGCTCTGGCTGGCACCGCAGGCTCAGGACGCTGCGCTCTATCAGACCTGGCAGCAGCGTCATCCTCAGGATAACGCGGTAGTGGATTACTACCGTAAAAACGTGGGCGGCGCGGAAAAGGGCGCCGGCTTTACGGCCCTGAACAGCGGCGATGTCAGCGGTGCGCAGTCCAGCTTTGAAAAAGTGCTGCAGGCGAACCCGCAGGATGCGGATGCGCTGGCGGGCATGGGCTATGTTGCGCAGCGCGCCGGGCGCTACGCTGAAGCCGCAGACTACCTGAACCGGGCGGCACAGCTGGGTGGCGATCAGAGCGATGCGCGGCAGAAGCAGGCGGCGGATGCCCGCTTTTACGCGCAGCTTGCCGCCGCTCAGCAGGCGCTGAAAAGCGGCGACAGTGCGCAGGCGCTGGCGCTGAGCGAGCCGCTGACCCAGGCTGAAGGCGAAAAAGGCGTGGCGGCAAAACTGTTCCGTGCCGATGTGCAGCGCCGCACCAATCAGTTGCAGCAGGCGGAGCAGACCTACCGTGCGATCCTGCAAAGCGATGCGGATAACCGCAGCGCCAAAGAGGGACTGTTCTATGTGCTGCGCCAGCAGAACCGCAGCGCTGAAGCTAACAGCCTGCTCGCCTCACTGCCCGACAGCGTGCGGCAGAGCGTGGCGCCACGCGGTAATAACAGCGATCCCATCCGGGCACAGGCGAAACGCGAGCAGGCCGCAGGCAACAGCGCCGCCGCGATCGCCACGCTGACCAGCGGCGTACAGCGCTATCCCACCGATGGCTGGCTGCGTCTGGATCTGGCGCGGCTCTACCGCGCGCAGGGCAATACGCTGATGGCAGCCAATGTGATGCAGCCGGTGATGCGCAATGGCGCGACCAGCAGCGAACTCTATGCCGGTGCGCTCAACGCCAGCGAAAGCGGCGCGTGGCAGCAGGCGAGCCAGCTGCTGGCACGTATTCCCGATCGCAGTAAAACCGGCGCAATGCGTGAACTGGCGCAGCGCGTTAACTTTAATCTGCAAATGGCAACGGCCGATCAGTATCTGGCACAGGGCTCGGATGCGGCGGCGGCGAATACGCTGCGCGCGCTGGCTGCTGCCCCGCCGGCTAATCCGGTTGACGCCGGCAATCTGGCGGAGAAACTGGCGAAAGCGGGCGATCTCACCAGCGCCGTGGCGGTGGTACGCAGCAACATGCAGCGCGGCGTGCAGGGTAACGCCGGGGACTATGCCACGCAGGTCACGGTGCTCAACCAGGCCGGGTTGAGCGGTGAAGCGCAGCGTTTTCTCAGCTCGCCTGAACTGCAGGCGCGCAGTACGCCAGCACAGCTGGCTGATGTGCGCAACGGCTATCTGATCAATGAAGTAGATCGCCTGCGTGAGCAGAAACAGTATGCGGCGGCCTATGACAAACTGGTGGGTGCGCTGCAGCAGGATCCGCAAAACCGCGATCTGATGTTTGCCATGGCGCGTCTCTATCAGTCCGGCAAAATGAACAAAGAGGCGGGCGTGGTCTATGACTATCTGATCACGCAGGATACGCCGCAACAGGATGCGCGCACCGGGGCCATTAACGTGGCGCTGGCAGAGAATGATATCAGCAGGGCGAATACGCTGACGCGCGGACTGCGCAATGAAGAGACGCCGGAGCGGCTGCTGCTGCTGGCGCGCGTAGCGGAAGCCAACGGCGAGCACGGCGAAGCGATGCGTTATCTGCGTACCGCACGCGGTAAAATGATTGGTCTGCAGGGCGCGCAAAGCGGCAGCGTACCTGTGGTTGGCGGACTGGCGCTGGCAGACAATCCCTTTATTAACCGCAGCACCTCGCCGGTTGGCCGTTCCTCTTCCAGCTATGGCGCGGTCATGCCGTGGCAGAACGCACCAACAGTAAGCCGCACAGCAGACACTGCGCTGGCAGCCAATACGCCTGTGCTGCAGCAGAACCAGACGCTGCATCAGATTGACACGATGATGGACGCGCTGCAGGAGAAAACCGGGACCTGGGTACAGGGACAGATGCAGGTGCGCGGACGCGATGGCGAGTCAGGCTTGAGTAAGCTGACCGAAGCGAAAGCGCCGCTGACCTTTTCCACGGTGCCGTTTGGCGAGTCGCGGTTTGATTTTACCGTTACGCCGGTTTCACTGACCGCGGGCAGCGCTGGCGGAGATGCATGGCGCCGCTTTGGCAGCAATGCGCTGGTGCAGGGCAATGTCGTGGCAGCCGGGGATGCGAAAATCACGGACGTTCCCGCTTCAGCCACCGATTCGCAGTCCGCTTCCGGCGTTGAGCTGAACATGGCGCTGAAGGGCGACAGCTATAAAATCGATCTCGGCAGCACGCCGCTGGGCCAGGATCTCAGCACGCTGGTGGGCGGGATCCAGTGGTCACCGAAGCTGACTGATTTCCTGACGCTGATCCTGACCGGTGAACGCCGTGCCATGACCGACAGCCTGCTTTCGTATGTGGGAGCAGAAGATAAAACCAGCGGCAAACGCTGGGGACGCGTAACGAAAAATGGCGCGAATGCCCTGCTGAGCTATGACAACGGCGATGCCGGACTTTATGCCGGCGGCGGCGCTTATAGCTACATTGGCGAAAATGTGGCGAGTAACCAGAGCGTTCAGGCAACCGCTGGCGTTTATGTACGGCCTTTCCACTACGACGATCGCGAGCTGAAGGTGGGAATGAACCTCTCCTGGATGGATTTCTCCAAAAACCTCAGCTATTTCAGTTATGGCCAGGGCGGCTATTTCAGCCCGCAGAACTATGCATCCGTTTCATTCCCGGTGGATTTCAGCCGTCAGTTTGACGATCTGAAAGTCAACGTCGGGGGATCGGTAGGGTATCAGTCTTACAGCCAGGATAAGAGCGCCTACTTCCCGGACGATGCTGCGCTGCAGTCGCAGCTGCAGAGTCTGGCCGATCGCGGCTTTGTCAGAAGTGCTTACTACAGCGGTGAAAGTAAAAACGGCATAGGTTACAACCTGCACGCCGGTGCGGATTATAAAATTAATAAAGATGTCACGATTGGCGGGCAGCTGGGGTATGACACCTTTGGCGACTACAACGAAAGCACTGCCAACCTCTACTTCCGCTATATGTTTGGAGATAACTGATGAGCGAGCAACCCACCGCACGCGTGACCTGGTCGCATCAGCCTGGCTGGTTTGACCTGGTCTGCGTGATGACAGAGAGCGTGCTGGAGAACGGCGGTGATGAAGCCACGGCTTTTCTGGCCAGCACCGGGGAGACGCTGGCGATGCGCTATCCGCTGCCGGCTTCACGTACCGTGCAGGATCTGGAGCGGGAGATGAATCTGCAGCTGGCCCGCTTCAACTGGGGCTTTGTGCAGATTCATCCGGCAGAAAATGCGATTCAGATTGAGCATCATGCGCTGCCGGCCGGTCACGACACGCTGCCGGCTGAACGCTGGCGGCTGGCAATGGGGGCCGTGCTGGGCGGGCTGTATGCGCAGTGGCTGCGCGGTCAGGGCGGCAGCGCCGCAGTACCGCTGACGCTGGAAAACGACAATGGCTCAACGCTGCTGTATCGATATCAATAGGAAGCGGTAATGAATGTAATGCGGCACGGGCGTCGGTGGATGCTCTGTTTAATGATGATATTTTTTAGCGCGCAGGCGATGGCAGACGGCTGGAGCAGTTATAAAAGCCGCTTTCTGAACAGCGACGGCCGGATTATCGATACCGGCAACAAAGGCGTCAGCCATACAGAGGGTCAGGGCTATGGCATGCTGCTGGCGGTAGCGAATAACGATCGCGCTACCTTTGATCTGCTGTGGCAGTGGACGCGTGCGCATCTGCATAATCCGCAAAATGACCTGTTCTACTGGCGCTATGTGCCTGATGCGGCCGATCCGGTGGCAGACAAAAACGACGCCAGCGACGGTAATGTGCTCATTGCCTGGGCGCTGCAGCGCGCGGCCCAAAAGTGGGGAGGAGATTATCAGCAGGATTCCGATCGCATTCAGCGGGCAATTATTAAGCTGAACGTGATCGATTACGCCGGACACAAAGTTATGCTGCCTGGCGCAAACGGCTTTAATAAGTCGAGCTACGTCGTGCTGAACCCCTCCTATTTTCTGTTTGCTGCCTGGCAGGCGTTTGCTCAGCAGAGCCATCTGCGCGTCTGGAATACGCTCATTGACGATGGCATGACGCTGCTGGGTGAGATGCAGTTTGGTAAAACCGCGCTGCCACTGGACTGGGTCGCGCTGAACGCGGATGGCTCTGTCGCACCGGCGGTGGGGTACTCTAATCGGTTCAGTTATGATGCGATTCGCGTGCCGCTGAATATCTGGTGGTACGATCCGCAGAGCCTGCGGCTGGTGCCTTTTCAGCACGTCTGGCAGGGCTATCCGCGTCAGACTACGCCGGCCTGGTTCGACGTACTGGCTAACAGCCCGGCGCCTTATAATATGGAAGGCGGCCTGACAGCGGTACGCGATTTGACGCTGAACCAGACCGGTCATCTCAGCGACCGCATTCAGCCGGAACAGAATTACTTCTCTGCCAGCCTGCAGCTATTAGTGTGGCTTGCCTGGCAGGAAAAAGGTTAATGCTCTCCTGCGAGCGCGCGGTGCGCGCTCGCTTTCTACGCTCCCGGCAACGGGTAAAACGCTGAAAACGCGCCTCTCTTCCTTCCGACCGATGATTTTCACCCTTATCGCGGCGTACAACGTCTGAGACCTGGGATATACTTGCTGCGCATTCAGGCTACTATCACTGCGAATTATGGCGGCATTGCGGCCGGGAGAAATTTTGTTGCGCGTCAGTCGCTCGTTAACCATCAAGCAAATGGCAGCCGTGTCTGCGGTTGTGCTGGTGACGATCACGATTTTTATCGTTATCCAGCTTTTTCATTTTGTGCAGCAGCGCAGGGTTGATTACGCCCAGCAGATGGAGAATGTGGCGCACACGGTACGCCAGCCGCTCTCAGAGGCGGTGCTGAAAGCGGACATCCCTCAGGCGGAGCATATTCTTAATACACTGAAACCCGCCGGTATCCTGTCGCGAGCCGATGTGGTGCTGCCCAATGCGTTTCAGGCGCTGCACGCCGATTTTGCACCGGAAAAGCCGGTTCCGCGTCTGGTCGCCCGGCTGTTTGAACTGCCGGTGCAGATCACGCTGCCGCTGTATGCGATAGAGCGGGGCGGCATGCCAAAGCCCATCGCCTATCTGGTGCTTCAGGCGGACTCCTCGCGCGTTTACCAGTTTCTGCTCAGTACGCTCTCAACCATGATCACCACCTGGCTGCTGATGGCGCTGATCCTCTCAGTCGCTATTAGCTGGTGTATTAACCGTCTGGTTGTGCACCCGCTGCGCGATATTTCACGCGAGCTGCAGGAGCTGCCGCCGCAAGCCATCCTGACACATAAGCTTACGCTGCCCGGCAATCACCGCGATGATGAGATAGGCATGCTGATCCGCAGCTATAACCGCAATCAGCAGGTGCTGGAGTCCGTTCACGATGAGATGAGCCGGCTGACCACCCATTTTGCCGTGACGGATCTGCCTAACCGCACGCTGTTCCTGGCACTGCTCGACCAGCATCTGCAGCAGCGTCACCGGCAGCAGCCCTGGAGCGTCATGGTTATCCGTATCGAAACGCTGCAGGAAGCCAACGGCGTGCTGAGCGATGAGCAGCGTGATGCGCTGATGCTGACGCTGGTAGAGAAAATCCGCAGTACGATTGATGACCACACGCTGCTGGCGCAGACGGGGCCCAGCGATTTTGCGCTGCTGCTGAAGCGGGCGCACAACCCCTTCCGCGCGATGCGTCTGGCGCGCAACCTGATGCTGCGTATCAATCAGCCGGTCAATCTGTATCAGCTGCAGCTGCGACCCAATGCCAGTATCGGGCTGTCGCTCTCTGACGAGAGCCTCTGCTCTGCCCGCGAGCAGCTGGATCGGGCGACGTCAGCCATGATGTCAGCGCGGCATCAGGGGAAAAATCAGATCCTGTTTTTTGATCCGGTCCTGACCGAACGGGCGCAGAAGCGGCTGACGCAGGAGCATGACATTCTGCAGGGGCTGCAGGAGGGTGAGTTTGCGCTTTATCTGCAGCCCCAGCTTAACATGGCAACCGGTGAGCTGACGGGGGCTGAAGCGCTGCTGCGTATGCGGATGGCGGATGGCAGCTTCGGGCTGCCGGAAGAGTTCATCGCCAGCGCGGAAGAGATCGGCGTGATTTCCGCCATCGGTCGCTGGGTATTTGAAGAGGCGTGCCGCATTCTGGCCGGCTGGCAGCGACGGGGGATTACGCTGCCGCTGAGCGTAAATATTTCGGCCGTCCAGCTGCGCGACAGCGGCATGGTGACGCATCTGCAGAGCCTGCTGGAACGGCATCGCATCCGGCCGGGTTCTTTAGTGCTGGAAGTCACCGAAACCGCCGGAATAGGTGATGCCGAACAGGCGATGGCGCTGCTGCTCGCGCTGCAGCAGACCGGAGTTGCCGTTGCGCTGGACGATTTTGGTATGGGCTACTGCAATCTCAATTATCTGCATCAGTTTAAAGCGTTACCGGTTAATAAGCTGAAGATGGACCGCAGCTTTGTCGCCGCGCTGCCGGACGATGACACTATGGTGCGCATTGTGGCCGCCGTGGCAAAGATTGTGGATGCTGACGTTGTGGCTGAAGGGGTGGAAACGGCGGAGCAGCGCGACTGGCTGCTGGCGCGTGGCATTACTATTGGTCAGGGCTATCTGTATGCCGAAGCCCTGCCGCTTACCACCTTTGAACAGGGCTGGCTGCAGCGCTGTTCACGCACGTGATAGTGACCTTATCAATTGATTGTTCTGCAGAAACCGCGCCACAGCGCCAGCTGAAGCGTTTCAGTTCATAGTTAGAGTTTTGTAACTTTTGTAAGGAATGTCAGGGGATACTCATCCTGTTAACAGGGTGTTATTTTCAGTTTATCGGTAAGGTTTTACGCTCTCAGGCGGCTTGCCGCATGCGTTTCTCCCTGACACAGGCGGTGAATGCCGTCTCTACCTGGACACCTGTTATGAAACTGTTTAAAAGCCTCTACTTTCAGGTGCTGGTTGCCATCGGCATCGGCGTTCTGTTAGGCCATTACTATCCCGAATTAGGCGCGCAGATGAAGCCGCTTGGTGATGGTTTTGTAAAGCTGATCAAGATGATCATCGCCCCCGTAATCTTCTGTACGGTGGTGACCGGTATCGCCGGCATGGAGAGCATGAAAGCCGTCGGACGCACCGGCGCCGTAGCGCTGCTCTATTTTGAAATCGTCAGTACTATCGCGCTGATCATCGGACTGGTGGTGGTGAACGTGGTTCAGCCTGGCGCAGGAATGAACGTGGATCCCGCCACCCTGGATGCGAAAGCGGTAGCCGTTTATGCACAGCAGGCAGAACAGCAGGGTGTGATCGCGTTCCTGCTTGATATCATCCCGGGCAGCGTCATTGGTGCCTTTGCCAGCGGCAACATTCTGCAGGTGCTGCTGTTCGCTATTCTGTTTGGTTTCGCACTGCATCGCCTCGGCAGCGCCGGTACCGTGATGTTCAACGTTATCGAAAGCTTCTCAAAAGTGATCTTTGGCGTGATCAACATGATTATGCGCCTGGCACCTATCGGGGCGTTTGGTGCCATGGCCTTCACCATCGGTAAGTATGGTGTCGGCTCGCTGGTGCAGCTTGGCCAGCTGATCATCTGTTTCTATATTACCTGTATCCTGTTTGTCGTGATCGTGCTGGGCGCAATTGCGCGCTGGGCTGGCTTTAACATCTTCAAATTTATCGGTTATATAAAAGAAGAGCTGCTGATTGTGCTGGGTACGTCATCGTCTGAATCAGCGCTGCCGCGCATGCTGGATAAGATGGAGCGCCTCGGCTGCAAAAAATCGGTGGTGGGGCTGGTTATTCCAACGGGCTACTCGTTTAATCTGGATGGCACCTCAATCTATCTGACCATGGCCGCCGTGTTTATTGCGCAGGCGACCAACGCTCATATGGATATCTTCCATCAGATCACCCTGCTGGTGGTCCTGCTGCTCTCCTCGAAAGGCGCGGCGGGCGTTACCGGAAGCGGCTTTATTGTTCTCGCCGCGACGCTCTCTGCGGTAGGGCATCTGCCGGTCGCGGGCCTGGCATTGATTCTGGGCATCGACCGCTTTATGTCCGAAGCGCGTGCGCTGACTAATCTGGTCGGTAACGGCGTAGCCACGGTGGTGGTGGCTAAGTGGGTGGGTCAGCTGGATGAAAACCAGATGAAAGAGACGCTTTCTTCAGCGAAAAAGGTCAATCACGTCTCTCATACCGGCGCATAATCCGCAATTTGCGTTAATTTCCGATTAAATGCCCGCTGTCACTTGCCCTGACAGCGGGCATTTGCATAATAAACCCCGTTGATTTTTTTCCCGATTTTTTTCCTTGTTGCGCGACTTCCTGGCCATCCTGTGGTCAAAGGAACTGTCATTAAATAAACGCGGCGGCAATACGCCGCGCGGGCCGCTTTCCCGGTGGCCAGTCAGTCCGTGCTAACAAGCGTTTATCTGTTTGATTAGGGGTTCACATGCAGGGCACCAGAATTCGGCTTTTGGTTGGCGGCTTGCTGCTTGCAGCAACCGGTTTCGGCGCGCACGCCGAAACACTTCAGCCCGATCCCGCCTGGCAGGAGGGCAAACTGGACAACGGGTTCAGTTGGCAGCTGCTGACCACACCACAACGTCCCAGCGATCGCATTGAGCTTCGCCTGGTGGTTAATACCGGCTCGCTGGCGGAGAGCGCTCAGCAGACCGGCTTCAGTCATCTGTTACCGCGCCTGGCGATGGTGCATAACACCGCGCTGGATACCAATCAGCAGCGTGCACTGTGGCAGCAGGCGATGGATCCGCAGCGTCCGCTGCCGCCAGCGATCTCGTCATACGACTACACTCAGTACAACCTCAGTCTGCCCAACAACCGGCCAGAACTGCTTAAAGAAGCGTTAAACTGGCTGGCGGCGACCGCGGGTAAGATGAGCATTAATGAGCAGGTGGTCGCGACGGCATTAAGCGCGACCGATCCCATCGCCACCTGGCCATCTGACACGCAGGATGTCTGGTGGCGCTACCGCCTGAAAGGCTCAACCATGCTGGCGCACGACCCCGGTGAGCCACCGCGCGCGCCGGTCGATCCCGCGCAGCTGAACAGTTTTTATGAGCAGTGGTATACGCCAGATAATATGACGCTCTATGTGGTTGGTAATGTCGACAGCCGCACTATCATGGAGCAGATTGGCAAGACTTTCGCAACGCTGAAAGGAAAACGCGATACGCCGGCACCACTGCCCACGCTGTCGCCGCTGCCGCATCAGCCGGTCAATCTGGTTGATGGCTCTCTGGCACAGGATCGGCTGTCGCTGGTATGGGATACGTCGTGGCAACCGATTCGCGAATCGCAGTATCTGCAACGTTACTGGCAGAGCGATCTGGCGCGGGAAGCGCTGTTCTGGCACGTGCAGCGCGCGCTGGCAGATAATAAAGCGCAAAATGTGCAGGTCGGCTTTGACTGCCGCGTGCTTTATCAGCGCGCGCAGTGCTCCATCAATATGGAGAGTCCCAACGCGTCACTGCCGCAAAACATGAATCAGATCGCTAAAGCGCTGGCCGTGGTTCGCGATAAAGGGCTGCCGCAGGATGAATTTGATGCGCTTATGGCGCAGAAGCTGCTGGAGCTGAATAAGCTGTTTACCACCTACGCCCGTACGGATACTGACATTCTGATGGGGCAGCGCCTGCGCTCGCAGCAGAATGCGGTAGTGGATATTGCTCCCGAGCAGTATCAGAAACTGCGCCAGTCTTTCCTGAGTGAGTTAACGCGTGAGCAGCTCAACCAGGAACTGCGCCAGCAGCTGACGCAGGAGCTGACTATGGTACTGATCCAGCCACAGGGCGAAGCAGAGACCAATGTGAAGATGTTGCAGGAGAGCTGGAACAAGGTGATGGCAGTGCCTGATGCGCCCGCCGCCCCGGCCCCGGACGAAAGCAGTAAAGCAGAAAACAGCACCGATCGGGGCGCATAAATGCGCCCCCTACGATGAATTCCCCGTAGGGGTGCCATTCATGGCGCGCTGGTCGATGCGCGCACGGGACGTGATGACGTTATTAATGGCCACCGTGCACATGGCCGGCCCGGGGCGCATAAATGCGCCCCCTGTGATGAATTCCGCGCAGGGCGTAACAACGTCAGGTTTTCGCCCGCAGCCATTCGGTGACCAGCATCGGCCAGCTTGCCAGTGGCAGATCGGCTACGCCGCGGATACCGAAACCGTGCCCGCCTTTCTGATAAAAATGGATCTCGGCCGGAATTTTATGTTCACGCAGCGCGCTGAAGAACAGCATGCTGTGGTTAACGGAAACCGCTTCATCGTCAGCCGCATGGATCAGCAGGGCTGGCGGTGTTTGCGCGTGCACGCGCGTCTCCAGCGAATAGGCATCGATACTTTTCTGATCAGGCCAGGCGCCCAGCAGGCGCGTGCGTGAACTTTCGTGTGCCAGGCCGTCACGCATACTGATAATCGGGTAGATCAGCACCATAGCGTCGGGGCGCGGTGAGAGCGCATCGATACGATCCTGGACCGGATAGAGCTTCTCGTTAAACCGCGTTCCCAGCGAGGCCGCAACGTGGCCGCCTGCGGAAAAGCCCATCATCACAATGTACTTACCGTTTTTGCCCTGCTGCGCCCGTTCGCGCAGCACGCGGACCGCCCGCTGGGCATCGGCCAGCGGTGCATCCGCGCCTTCATGATGCCCGTCATAGGGCAGGCGATATGTCATTACGGCCAGCGTATAGCCCATTGAGGTAAAAAACGTGGCCAGCGCGCTGCCTTCACGATCGATTAGCACCCGCTGATAACCGCCGCCCGGTGCCACCAGCAGGGTGATCCCGTTGGAGGTTTCCGGATACCAGATAGCCATTTCCGGGCAGCGCACGCCGGTGGCTGCGCGATCGTAAGGCTCATACTCTTTAGCCAGGTCAACAATCTGCGGCTGAGCGCGGGAGTCACTGGCGCCTGGCGCATCACCGGATGGCCAGATATTGATAATTTCTGTGTGCATAAATCTGTCCTGAGCAGGGCGTATAGTCGTTGTTTTTCTGCGGCCGAAGGAACAGCGTCCTGCTGTTATTGATTAAAAGATGGTCTTCTTTTGCGTTGTCGTCCAGCCGAAAAAACGATAACCAGCGAGAATCAGACTATACCTGGCAGGCGGGCATTCTCTTTCAAGAGACTGAATTTAAACAGTTATGTTTAGCGAAGATAATAAGTGCACACTTCAGATAAAGTGCGAAAGATGGAAGAGGCGTACTAAGCGTAATGAACAGGATAAAACAGAGTAGTAAGTCAAACCAGTCACGGGAAATTTCAGCGGAGAAATCCCTCCGGCTGCGCCTTTTTCCGAACCCTTCCGGCGGCCGGTTTTCTGGCGCGTCAGTTTGCCTTAAGTCTTTAAATCGCCCTCCGGCGACGATTTAGCAGACAAAGCATCCTCTGTTTCTGCGATTAAGGCAAAGGCGCGCTGTTAGACTCGACGCCCTATATGGCTGCACAAAGCGATAAAGTTATCCAGGGACCAGCCGATACTTGCCGCCGGGTTGCTTTCTGCAGGCACTCACCACCGACCAGGAAAAAACCATGGTGATGAAGAATTCCGGACACCGGCTGCCTGTTTCTCTCAAACATGCGCAACCGGATATCGCATTTTTCCGGCAGCAGTGCCAGCGTACTTATACTTTTCAGCCTATTTATCAGATATCTGGCCGCCTGCTGGCGATTGAGCTGCTGACCGCCGTTACGCACGCGGCTATGCCGGAAAAGCGTCTTTCACCGGAAAGCTACTTTGCTGCGCTATCGACAGAGCAGCGGCTGGATGTGGTGCATGAACAACTTACTCTGCTGTTGACGTGGTCCCGCTTTTTTATCCGCCATCAGCTGGTGGCATCGGTCAATATTGACGGGCCGACGCTGCTGGCGATACAGCAGCATCCGGCCCTCCGACGGCTGATTGGCCAGCTGCCGTGGGTGCGCTTTGAACTCACTGAGCATCATGCGCTGCCGCAGGAGGAGATGGTGGCGCAGATGCCGGAGCTGGGGCCGCTATGGCTGGATGATTTTGGCTCCGGCATGGCAAATTTTTCCGCGCTGACCGAACTGCGCTATGACTACATCAAATTATCGCGTGAACTCTTTATGCTGCTGCGCGCGTCAGAAGAGGGGCGAGTCCTTTTCTCAACGCTGCTGACGCTTATTAATCGCTACTGCAATGGCGTAATAGTTGAGGGCGTGGAAACCGAAGAGGAGTGGCGCCAGGTACAATCCTCACCCGCTATTGCAGCTCAGGGATACTTTTTTTCCCGTCCGCTTCCTTTTAGTGAGCTGAGATCGCTGCCGTTGATGCTTCTCTGATGTTGTTGCGCCGCGTCTCGACTATCTTTAATGAGACGTGAGAACAAGGAGGAAAAAGCATGACTCGCACGGGAAAAGCTGCCAGCTGGGTGGCGGGCATTCTGCTGTTACTGATCGTGGTACTGGTTGTGGTGATTGCCACCTTTGACTGGAACCGCCTGAAACCAACCATTAATCAGAAAGTGTCAGCAGAGCTGAACCGTCCTTTCGCGATACGCGGCGACCTTGGCGTACACTGGGCGCGTAACCGCGCTGAGCCGGGCTGGCGCAGCTGGATCCCCTGGCCGCAGGTACACGCTGAAGATATCATGCTGGGCAATCCGCCCGACATTCCTGACGTGACGATGGTACACCTGCAGCGCGTTGATGCGACGCTGGCCCCCCTGGCGCTGCTGCACAAAGAGATCTACCTGCCCTGGATCAAGCTGCAGCAGCCCGACGCGCGTCTGATACAGCTCGCCAGCAAGAAGAATAACTGGACATTTACGCTCGCCAGCAGCGAAAACAGCGAGGCTGACGCCGCTCCCTCAGCCTGGTCATTCCGCATGGATAATATTCTGTTTGATCAGGGGCAGCTGCGCTACCGCGATGCGATCAACAAAGCGGATGTAACGGTGAATATCAACTCACTCGGTAAACCCGTGCCTTATGCTCAGGTTACCGGCGGCGATGATAAGCAGAAAGGCGCCGGCGATTTTGTTTTTGGCTGGCAGGCGAAAGGCACCTATAACCAGCAGCCGCTTTCCGGCGACGGCAGAATTGGCGGCATGCTCTCACTGCGCAGCAAAACCACGCCATTTCCGCTGCAGGCCGATCTGCGTAACGGCACCACGCGGGTAAGGCTGGAAGGCACGCTGCAGGATCCGCTGAACCTGGGCGGGCTGGATGTGCGCCTGCGATTTTCCGGCGATACGCTGGCCAATCTCTATGGCTTAACCGGCGTGCTGCTGCCTGATACCCCCCCTTATGAAACTGACGGTCATCTGACTGCCCGCTTTAATGACGCCAAAGGCGCGCTGTTCCGCTATGAAAAGTTTAATGGCCATATCGGTGACAGTGATATCCATGGATCGCTCACCTATCGTCAGGGCAAACCCCGGCCGAAGCTGAGCGGCGAACTCACTTCCCGTCAACTGCGCATGGCCGATCTCGGCCCGCTGATTGGCGTTGATTCCGGTAAAGGGAGTGAGAAAACGGCGCGGGCGAAGGCGCAGCGTGGTGAAGCCGCCACGCAGCCTGCCGATCGCGTGCTGCCTTACGATAAGTTTGAAACCAAAAGCTGGGATGCGATGGATGCCGACGTGAAGTTTAGCGGCAAGCGCATTGAGCACAGCAGCAAGCTGCCGCTCAGCGACCTCTATACGCATCTGACGCTGGAAAAAGGCGATCTGCTGCTTGATCCGCTGCGCTTCGGCATGGCCGGCGGCAATATCAATACCACTATCCGGCTTGAGGGCAGCCGTTCACCGATGCGCGGCCGCGCCGATCTGCACGCGCGCAAACTGCAGCTGCGCCAGCTGTTCCCTGATGTAACCGCCATGCAGCGCAGCCTGGGCCAGCTCAACGGAGACGCAACGCTAAGCGGTACTGGCAATTCGGTTGCCGCACTGCTGGGCAGCAGCAACGGTCAGCTGCGCCTGCTGATGAACAATGGCCTTATCAGCCGCAGCCTGATGGAAATTGCCGGGCTTAACGTCGGAAACTACGTGGTGGGTAAACTGTTTGGTGATGATGAAGTGCGCATCAACTGTGCCGCCACCGATCTTACGCTGCGCCAGGGCGTTGCAACGCCGCGCCTGTTCGTGTTTGATACCGAAAATGCGGTAATCAACGTCACCGGCAACGTTAACTTTGCCAGCGAGCGACTCGATCTGTCGGTAAATCCGGAGAGCAAAGGCATTCGCATTATTACGCTGCGTTCTCCGCTCTACGTGCGCGGAACCTTTAAAAATCCGGATGCCGGGGTTAAAACCGGGCCGCTTATTGCACGCGGTGC
Organism: Pantoea sp. Acro-807; assembly: GCF_011752675.1. Classification (NCBI taxonomy): domain Bacteria; kingdom Pseudomonadati; phylum Pseudomonadota; class Gammaproteobacteria; order Enterobacterales; family Erwiniaceae; genus Pantoea; species Pantoea sp. Acro-807. Next base: position 129,030 of record NZ_VWXE01000006.1, read on the forward strand.
GGCGGCCGTAGCGCTGGGGGCGGTTGTGGCACCGGCTGCCGCGCTGCTGGCGCTGATTTCACCCAGCGACACCGACGATAATCAGTGCAGCAATGTGCTGCAGCAGATGAAGAGCCAGAAGTGATTAACTGCGCCATAGCACCTTAATGATGTGGTAACCAAACGCGGTTTTTACCGGTCCGTAAGGCTTCAGCAGCGGGCAGGTAAAAACCGCTTTATCAAAAGCCGGCACCATCTGTCCCTGACGAAACTCGCCCAAATCACCGCCGTTGCGTCCGGACGGGCAGGTTGAATGTTTTTTTGCCAGCTGCTGAAAGTTGCCTCCTTTCTCCAGCTGCGCCAGCAGGGCTTTCGCCTGTGCTTCCTCTTTCACAAGGATATGTAAAGCTGCTGCGGTTTTCGCCATGGTGCTCTCCTGTTATGTATAATGTGCGGCGCATTATAGCGTAGTGCGCGTCAGTTGCAGGGGCGCCATTGATGGCGACCTTTGCGTTCAGGTACGCACCCTGCGACGCGATGTAATTCTTCCTGTCTGATTCAATCGAGTGATGTTTTTTATGCGTTTAAACCCCGGCCAACAACGTGCTGTCGAATTTGTCACCGGCCCCTGCCTGGTGCTGGCGGGGGCGGGGTCCGGTAAAACCCGCGTCATTACCAATAAAATCGCTCACCTGATCCGCGAATGCGGCTATCAGGCGCGCCACATTGCTGCGGTGACGTTTACCAATAAGGCGTCGCGCGAAATGAAAGAGCGCGTGGCGCAAACGCTGGGACGCAAAGAGGCGCGCGGCCTGATGATTTCAACCTTTCATACGCTGGGGCTGGAGATTATCAAGCGTGAATATGCCGCGCTGGGGATGAAATCGAGCTTTTCGCTGTTTGACGACCAGGATCAGCTGGCGCTGCTGAAAGAGCTGACCAGCCAGTGGCTGGAAGAAGATAAAACACAGCTGCAGCAGCTGATTGCCACGATCTCTAACTGGAAAAACGATCTGATCGATCCGCAGGGTGCGGCAGCAATAGCAAAATCCCAGCGTGACCAGATATTTGCGCACTGCTATCAGCTCTATGATCGGCATCTCAAATCGTGCAACGTGCTCGATTTTGACGATCTCATCCTGCTGCCCACGCTGCTGCTGCAGCGTAATGAGGCGGTACGCGAACGCTGGCAGCAGCGTATTCGCTATCTGCTGGTGGATGAGTATCAGGATACCAACACCAGCCAGTATGAGCTGGTAAAACTGCTGGTCGGCGCGCGCGCGCGATTTACCGTGGTGGGCGATGATGACCAGTCTATCTACTCCTGGCGCGGGGCGCGTCCGCAAAACCTGGTGCTGCTGAAAGAGGACTTTCCGGCGCTGGAGGTCGTGAAGCTGGAGCAGAACTATCGCTCCACGCAGCGTATTCTCAAAGCGGCTAATATATTGATCGCCAATAACCCGCACGTGTTTGAAAAGCGTCTCTTTTCTGAACTGGGGTCAGGCGAATCGCTGAAGGTGCTGAGCGCGAATAATGAAGACCACGAAGCGGAGCGCGTAACCGGCGAGCTGATCGCACATCACTTTATCAACCGCACCCAGTATAAAGATTACGCCATTCTCTATCGCGGCAATCATCAGTCGCGCGTGTTTGAAAAGCTGCTGATGCAGAACCGCATTCCCTACCGTATTTCCGGCGGCACTTCGTTCTTTTCACGCCCGGAGATCAAGGATCTGCTGGCCTATCTGCGCGTGCTGACTAATCAGGATGACGACAGCGCGTTTCTGCGCATCGTAAATACGCCGCGTCGCGAAATCGGCCCGGCCACGCTGCAGAAGCTGGGTGAGTGGGCCACGCTGCGTAATAAGAGCCTGTTTAATGCCAGTTTTGACATGGGGCTGGCTCAGACGCTAAGCGGGCGCGGTCTGGAGCATCTGCAGCGTTTTACCCACTGGCTGAATGAGATTGTGCAGCTGACTGAACGGGAGCCGATCAGCGCGGTGCGCGATCTGATCCGCGGTATCGACTATCAGAGCTGGCTGTTTGAGACCTCCGGCAGTCCGAAAGCCGCAGAGATGCGGATGAAAAACGTCAATACGCTGTTCCAGTGGATGACGGAAATGCTTGAAGGTGATGAGCTGAATGAGCCCATGACGCTGGCACAGGTTGTCACGCGCTTTACCCTGCGCGATATGATGGAGCGGGGAGAGAGTGATGAAGATCTCGACCAGGTTCAGCTGATGACGCTGCACGCATCAAAAGGGCTGGAATTTCCCTATGTCTACCTGGTCGGCATGGAAGAGGGTCTGTTGCCGCATCAGAGCAGCATTGATGAGAACAACATCGAAGAGGAGCGGCGTCTCGCCTATGTGGGCATTACGCGCGCACAGAAAGAGCTGACCTTTACGCTCTGCCGGGAGCGTCGCCAGTATGGTGAGCTGATTCGTCCTGAACCCAGCCGTTTTTTGCTGGAACTGCCGCAGGATGACGTCGAGTGGGAGCGTGAGAAAAAAGTGGTAAGCGCAGAAGAGCGCGTTAAAACCGGGCAAACCCGGGTGGCCGGGTTGCGGGCAATGCTGGCGAATGCAAAAAAGTAGTGGCAGCCGTCACGTCATCAGGAGAAGGTCAGGAGCCAGTGAACGTAGGACTGAAAGTGGCTCTCCTGCTCCAGCAGCTCGGCGCGCAGCGGATGCGCCTCCAGCCAGCCCGCCGGCAGCGTCAGGTGCAGCGTATCCTCTTCTGCCAGTAAGCGTACCGCCGGAAGCGTATCGTCACGGCGACGCGTGGAGAAGATAATCGCCAGGCGCAGCAGGCGGCTCAGGCGTTCTGCCGTACGCGGCGGCACGGCATTTTGCTGGGCCAGCAGAGCCAGATCGATACTGCCGCTCTGGTTCTGCAGCAAACAGGCGAGCACTTTTTTCTGCGCGGGCGTAAAGCCAGGCAGATCGAGATGGCGGATCAGATAGGCGGCGTGCCGGGGAGCCTGACGAAAATCGACGCTCAGGCCAATTTCGTGTACGGCACAGGCGCTTAACAGCAGATCGCGACAGCGCTGGTCAAGCTTCCAGCTCTGGCTGACCTGACGAAAAAAACGTTCAGCCAGCTGCTGCACCCGGTCAGCCTGTTCCACATCGATTGAAAAACGGCGCTGCACATTATGCAGCGTACGGCTGCGGATATCGCGATTGACCGGCAGATGGAGCATGCCATACACCAGACCTTCGCGCAGCGCGCCGCCTGCCAGCGTCATGCTATCAATATTCAGTTCGTTGAAAATGGCGATGAGAATCGACAAACCGCTGGGAAAGACCAGCGCACGCTCCAGCGTCAGCCCTTCAATTTCCAGCTCTTCCAGCTTGCCGCACTGAATAGCGCGCTGCTTCAGCTGCTGCAGTTTACTCAGGGTGATACGCTCATCCATCCCCTGCGCCACCATGATCTCCTGCAGAGCCTGAACCGTACCGGATGCACCGACGCAGACCTGCCATCCTTTCTCACGCAGCGCCGCTACCACGGGTTGCAGCATGTCGCGCGCCGCCTGTTCTGCCCGGTCAAAATTGTCCTGCGTCAGATGGCGATTGCTGAAAAAACGCTCCAGCCAGGTGACGCAGCCCATTGAAAGGCTGAACAGCGTGGTTGCGTGCGAACCTTCACCGGTAACCAGTTCGGTGCTGCCGCCGCCAATATCGACCACCAGACGCTGGTCGGAGCCGCCGGTCGTATGGGCCACGCCCTGATAGATCAGGCGCGCTTCTTCCTCACCGCTGATAACATTGACCGGACAGCCCAGGATCGCTTCAGCGGTGGTCAGAAAGTCTGGCGCGTTGCGTGCGATGCGCAGCGTGGCGGTCGCCACCACGCGGATCTGCTCTGGCGGGATATCCTGCAGCTGTTCCGAAAACAGCTTCAGGCACTGCCAGCCGCGCTGCATCGCCTCAGCAGAGAGTTCGCTGCCAGCATTAAGTCCTGCTGCCAGCCGGACTTTGCGCTTGATGCGCGCCACGGTCTGAATAGTGCCGGAAACTTCACGCACCACCAGCATATGAAAGCTGTTAGACCCGAGGTCGATCGCTGCATAGAGTGATGATGCGCTTAGCATGTGGGATTAACCTGGGCGTTTACGGTTATGATTACGGGGCGCGCTGCTCCGGCGATTACTGTTATTGCCGCCGCGACGCTGACCGTTGCCGGTGCGGTTGCGCTGCAGACGTTTTGCCGGTGGCAGATCGCTGAGCAGCGCATCGCTGTTGTATTTGCTGACCGGAATGCCGTGACCGATATACTCCTCAATCGCGGGCAGATTCAGCGCATACTCTTCACACGCGAGGCTGATAGAGTGTCCGCTGGCGCCGGCACGGCCGGTACGACCAATACGGTGAACGTAATCTTCGCGATCGTCCGGCAGATCGTAGTTAAAGACGTGCGTTACGGCCGGAATATGCAGACCGCGCGCCGCAACATCCGTTGCTACCAGAATATCCACGTCGCCTTTGGTGAAATCATCGAGAATGCGCAGGCGCTTTTTCTGCGGGACATCACCGGTCAGCAGACCGACGCGATGACCGTCGGCGGCCAGATGGCCCCAGATATCTTCACAGCGATACTTGGTGTTAGCAAAGATGATGGCGCGATCGGGCCACTCTTCTTCGATCAGCGTCTGCAGCAGACGCATCTTCTCTTCATTGGATGGATAGAAGAGCTCTTCTTTGATGCGGTGGCCGGTTTTCTGTTCCGGTTCCACTTCGACATATTCCGCGTTGTTCATATGCTCAAACGCCAGTTCCCGGACGCGGTAAGAGAGCGTTGCGGAAAACAGCATGCTCAGACGCTGCGTGGCAGGCGGCATGCGGCGGAATAGCCAGCGAATATCTTTAATAAAGCCGAGATCGAACATGCGATCGGCTTCGTCCAGCACCACAACCTGAATAGCGCCCAGATTCACATGGTTCTGTTTTGCGTAATCAATCAGACGTCCGGTAGTGCCCACCAGGATGTCGACACCGTCAGCGAGCACTTTAAGCTGCTTGTCATAGCCGTCGCCGCCGTAAGCCAGACCCATTTTCAGGCCGGTCGCTTTAGCCAGCGGCTCCGCATCGGCGTGAATCTGTACGGCCAGCTCGCGCGTAGGGGCCATGATCAGCGCACGTGGCTGATTAACCTGGCGCCCTTCAGCTGCAGGGTGAGAAAGAAGATAATGAAACGTTGACGTCAGAAACGCCATCGTTTTGCCGGTACCGGTTTGCGCCTGACCCGCAACATCACGCCCTGAAAGCGCAAAAGGCAGTGCGAGCGCCTGAATAGGCGTGCAATGCTGAAAGCCTTTAGTATCAAGGGCTTCCACGACCTGAGGGTGCAGGGCGAAGTCGGAAAACTTCTGTTCGGTTAAGTGTGTTTTGCTCATAGTGTGGTAGAATATCAGCTTACTATCGCTTTACGAAAGCGTATCCGATGAAATAAAGTTAACCAACGTTGGTATATTTTACGCCAATTCGCCAGGCATAATCTTTGGAGTTAAACATGAGCAGCGATAAAATCGTTCACCTCACCGATGACAGTTTCGATACTGACGTGCTGAAAGCCGAGGGTGTTACCCTGGTTGACTTCTGGGCTGAATGGTGTGGTCCTTGCAAAATGATCGCCCCGATCCTCGATGAAGTTGCTGAAGAGTACGACGGTAAGCTTACCATCGCCAAGCTGAACATTGATGAGAACCCAGGTACCGCGCCAAAATATGGCATCCGTGGTATTCCGACCCTGCTGCTGTTTAAAAACGGCGAAGTGGCGGCAACTAAAGTGGGTGCGCTGTCTAAAGGCCAGCTGAAAGAGTTCCTTAACGCCAATCTGGCGTAAGCGCAACGCGCTCTGTTCCGCAGTGGTGAATTTTTTCGCCACTGCTGGACGCCGCTGGTCAGGCGTGCTAATTTGACGATACTGCATTACGCACTTACCTTTGTAGTTTGCATCTAAAGATTTCTCTTGTCAGACCCCGCTCGAGTTGAACGTTTTTGTGGTTTGGCAATCTGACGGCTAGCATACCCGGCATCATCTTTCGACCGTCTCTCGCTTCCTATCGCTCTATCAGACGATACCCGCCGAGCAGTGTTGAAAAAGAGCCATTAACAGGCATGGAATTTTTGCCATACCATTCACGACAATCATTTCGAGAATTACCCCGAGTTTAAGAACCCATCACTATGAATCTTACCGAATTAAAGAATACGCCGGTTTCTGAGCTGATTACTCTCGGCGAAAATATGGGGCTGGAAAACCTGGCGCGCATGCGCAAACAGGACATTATTTTCGCCATCCTCAAACAACATGCGAAGAGCGGCGAAGACATCTTTGGTGATGGCGTGCTGGAGATATTGCAGGACGGATTTGGATTCCTCCGTTCCGGAGACAGCTCCTACCTCGCCGGTCCTGACGATATCTATGTTTCCCCCAGCCAGATTCGTCGTTTTAACCTGCGTACCGGCGACACCATTTCCGGTAAAATCCGTCCGCCAAAAGAGGGTGAGCGCTATTTTGCCCTGCTGAAAGTTAACGAAGTTAACTACGACAAGCCGGAAAACGCCCGCAGTAAGATTCTGTTCGAAAACCTCACGCCGCTGCACGCTAACAGTCGTCTGCGTATGGAGCGGGGTAATGGCTCAACTGAAGACTTAACCGCTCGCGTGCTGGATCTGGCGTCGCCAATTGGCCGCGGCCAGCGTGGCCTGATTGTGGCACCGCCAAAAGCGGGTAAAACCATGCTGCTGCAGAACATTGCGCAGAGCATTGCGTATAATCATCCGGATTGCGTCCTGATGGTGCTGCTGATTGACGAGCGCCCGGAAGAAGTGACCGAGATGCAGCGTCTGGTTAAAGGTGAAGTTATCGCCTCTACCTTCGATGAGCCTGCATCCCGCCACGTGCAGGTTGCTGAAATGGTCATCGAAAAGGCCAAGCGCCTGGTTGAGCATAAAAAAGATGTCATCATCCTGCTCGACTCAATCACCCGTCTGGCGCGTGCGTATAACACCGTGGTTCCTGCCTCAGGTAAAGTCCTGACCGGTGGTGTTGATGCCAACGCCCTGCATCGTCCGAAGCGTTTCTTCGGTGCAGCACGTAACGTGGAAGAGGGCGGTAGCCTGACTATCATCGCCACAGCGCTGGTTGATACCGGTTCGAAAATGGATGAAGTCATTTACGAAGAGTTTAAAGGTACAGGTAACATGGAACTGCACCTGTCGCGTAAGATTGCGGAAAAACGCGTCTTCCCGGCAATTGACTACAACCGTTCCGGTACCCGTAAAGAAGAGCTGCTCACCTCTCAGGAAGAGCTGCAGAAGATGTGGATCCTGCGCAAAATTATTCACCCGATGGGCGAGATTGACGCGATGGAGTTCCTCATCAACAAGCTGGCGATGACCAAAACCAACGATGAATTCTTCGACATGATGAAGCGTTCATAAGCGGTTAAAAGCGAAACAATGATATTGTTACGCAGGTAATAAATCGGCATTATTTCTGTTAAACGCCACGGCTTATCGTGGCGTTTTTTATTTGTGCGCATTAGGATTAGGCGAGTCAGAAAAGTTTTAGAATGACGCAAGCAGAAAGGCGGCGATTTTTTCAGCAACCGCGCGCGCTGCGGCCTGGTCAGACAGGGATATACAGCAATAACCGGGATTTTGCTTATTGTTGTCCACGATTTTAGCTGAGAGCGTTAATGTGAATTTACTCACTATGGGTGCAGAGCTGGGTTTAACTTTTCTCTTCTCTCTGGCATTCCTTTTTATGGCCCGTAAGGTCGCAAAAAAAATCGGATTAGTTGATAAGCCTAATGCAAGGAAAAAGCATCAGGGCGTTATCCCTCTCGTTGGCGGTATTTCCGTTTACGCTGGCGTTTGCTTCGCTTTCCTTATTACGCAGTCCTATATGCCGAACGGCCTGCTCTATCTCTTCTGTGCCGGCGTGCTGGTGCTGGTCGGCGCACTCGACGATCGCTTTGATATCAGCGTAAAGTTTCGCGCCTGTATGCAGGCGATTATCGCCGTTGTCATGATGTATGGCGCCAAGCTCTATTTGCTGAGTCTCGGTTTTATTGTGGGTCCGGTGGAGATTGTCGTCGGTCCCTTTGGCTACGTATTAACGCTGTTCGCCGTCTGGGCGGCAATTAATGCGTTTAACATGGTCGACGGTATCGATGGTCTGCTGGGCGGACTCTCCTGCGTAACGTTCGGTGCAATGGGGATCATTCTCTATTTTGACGGCATGACCAGCCTGGCAATGTGGTGTTTTGCCATGATCGCCGCCACTATTCCCTATATTTTGCTGAACCTCGGTTTTCTGGGCAAACGCTATAAAGTGTTTATGGGTGATGCCGGCAGCACCATGATCGGTTTCACTATTATCTGGATCCTGCTGGAAACGACACAGGGCCTGAGCCATCCTATTACGCCGGTAACAGCGCTGTGGCTGATCGCCATCCCGCTGATGGATATGGTGGCTATCATGTATCGCCGGCTGCGCAAGGGCATGAGTCCATTCTCAGCCGACAGGCAACATATTCACCATCTCATCATGCGTGCCGGTTTCTCGTCACGTCAGGCTTTTTTACTGATCACGCTGGCGGCGGCGCTGCTGGCAGGCATCGGCGTGCTCGGCGAATATCTGGCGTTCATACCTGAGTGGGTCATGCTGGTGCTCTTCCTGGTAGCATTTCTGCTCTATGGCTACTGCATTAAACACGCGTGGCGTATGGCACGAATGATTCGCCGTCTCAAGCGCAGATGGAATCAAGCGCATATCAATAAAACATGACCTGGATAAGCATCAGATAAGGACACCGCTGTTATGAACTCTGTTGTGGAGAACGAACTGGATATTCGCGGCCTGGGCTGCACGCTGTGGCGCGGTAAACGCTGGATAGCGGGCTGCGCTGTTCTGTTTGCCCTGCTGGCCTGGCTCGCTTCAATGCTGATGAAGCAGGCGTGGAGCACCACGGCAGTCACCGACAGGCCTACGGTTAACATGCTGGGCGACTACTATGTACAGCAGCAGTTTCTGAACAACCTCGATATCCACAGCAATACGCTGAGCCTGAATAATCCGGCCCCTACCGTAATGGATGAGGTCTATCAGGAGTTCACCATGCAGCTCGCTTCATGGGATACGCGGCGCGATTTCTGGCAGCAGACCGACTATTTTAAAAGCCGTAAAAGTGGTAATGCGCATAATGATGCGGCCTTGCTGGACGATATGATCACCAACATCCAGTTTATGCCGGCAGATAGTGCGCACAACACGCTTGATACGGTGCGGCTGGTGGCAGAAACCGCCGGTGATGCTAACAATCTTCTGCGTCAGTATATTGCTTACGCCAGCGAGCGTGCAGCACGCCATCTGAATGAAGAGCTGAAAGGCGCATGGCAGGCGCGTAACGTGCAGCTGCAGTCGCAGGTTGACCGGCAGCAGGCGGTGGCGCAGGCGGTGTACGATCGCCAGCGTCAGCGCATTGAGCAGGCGCTGAAGCTCGCCAGTCAGCAGGGTATTACCGATAACCGTGCGCCTGCTGCAGGTGAGAGCCTGCCAGAGAGCGATCGCTTTTTACTGGGCCAGCAGCGGCTACAGGCGCAGCTCGATATGCTGCAGGCCAGCGGCCCCGCCTACGATTTGAGCTATGATCAAAACAGGGCGATGCTGAGCACGTTACAGGCTGGCCCACGCCTTGATAAACAGTTCCAGACTTACCGCTACCTGCGTACGCCGGAAGAGCCCGTTTCACGCGACAGCCCGCGCCGTCTGTTTATGATGGTGATGTGGGGAGCGATCGGGGCGCTGGTCGGAGCGGGTGTGGCGCTGGTGCGCCGGCCGCGCGCGTTATCAGCTATTCGCCAATAAGAGAATCAGCGTGAAAGTACTGACTGTATTTGGCACCCGTCCTGAAGCCATCAAAATGGCGCCGCTGGTGCAGGCACTGGCGCAGGATGCTGCGTTTGAATCCCGCCTGTGCGTCACCGCACAGCACCGTGAAATGCTCGATCAGGTGCTGCATCTGTTTCAGCTGCAGCCCGATTACGATTTAAATATCATGCGCCCGGAGCAGGGGCTGACCGAGATTACCTGCCGTATTCTGCAGGGCATGAAAACCGTTTTAGCCGATTTTAAACCTGATGTGGTGCTGGTGCACGGTGATACCACCACCACGCTGGCGGCCAGCCTGGCGGCTTTTTATCAGCAGATCCCGGTGGGACACGTCGAGGCTGGTTTACGCACCGGTAATCTGATGTCGCCCTGGCCGGAGGAGGCTAACCGCACGCTCACAGGCCATCTGGCAAGCTATCACTTCACGCCGACCACCACATCGCGGCAGAACCTGCTGCGGGAAAACCTGCCTGATGCGCGTATCTTTGTCACCGGCAATACGGTAATCGACGCGCTGCTGTGGGTGCGCGATCGCGTGCTGACCAACGCCGATCTCAATGCCCGCCTGGCGGCGCACTATCCGTTTCTGGAATCGGACAAAAAGCTGATCCTGGTTACCGGTCACCGGCGCGAAAGTTTTGGTAAGGGCTTTGAGCGTATCTGCAGTGCGCTGGCGCAGATTGCGCGCCTTCATCCGCAGGCGCAGATCGTCTATCCGGTGCATCTCAATCCCAACGTCAGCGAGCCGGTTAACCGGATACTTAGCGGTATCGACAATATTATTCTGATCGAACCGCAGGAGTATCTGCCGTTTGTCTGGTTGATGAACCGTGCCTGGCTGATCCTCACCGATTCCGGCGGAATTCAGGAAGAGGCGCCGTCGCTGGGGAAACCGGTGCTGGTGATGCGCGATACCACGGAGCGGCCGGAAGCGGTCGCGGCAGGGACGGTAAAACTGGTTGGCACCGATGTCGATACCATTGTCGCTGAAGTCACCCTGCTGCTGCAGGACGAAGAGGCGTGGCAGAGTATGAGCCGGGCACACAACCCTTATGGCGACGGCCACGCCTGCGCACGCATTCTGCAGGCGCTGAACAACAACAGAGTTTAATTATGTCTTTTAATACCATTTCCGTGATCGGACTGGGTTACATCGGGCTGCCAACGGCAGCCGTTTTCGCTTCAAGGGGAAAGCAGGTCGTGGGCGTGGATGTCAATCTGCGCGCCGTTGAAACCATTAACCGGGGGGAAATCCACATCGTGGAGCCCGATCTCGGCGAGGTGGTCCGGCAGGCGGTGCAGCAGGGGCTGCTGCGCGCCACCACGACGGCAGAACCGGCAGATGCGTTTCTGATCGCTGTCCCCACGCCCTTTATGAACGATCATCAGCCAGACCTGAGCTTTGTCCGCGCGGCCGCGCTGTCGCTGGCACCGGTACTGAAAACAGGCGATCTGGTGATTCTGGAGTCGACTTCGCCGGTCGGCGCCACAGAGCAGATGGCGGAATGGCTGGCCGAGGCGCGTCCCGATCTGCGTTTTCCTCAGCATGAGGGCGAGAGCGATATCTTTATCGCCTACTGTCCGGAGCGGGTGCTGCCCGGCAAGGTGATGACCGAACTGCTGGAGAACGATCGCGTGATTGGCGGCATGACGCCCGCCTGTTCGGCGCGTGCCAGCGAGCTGTACCGTATTTTCCTGCGCGGAGCCTGCGTTGAAACCAACGCGCGTACGGCGGAGATGTGCAAGCTGACGGAAAACAGCTTCCGCGATGTCAATATCGCTTTTGCTAATGAGCTGTCGCTGATCTGCGCCGATCAGAAGATCAACGTCTGGGAGCTGATTGCGCTGGCGAACCGGCATCCGCGCGTCAATATTCTGCAGCCCGGACCGGGCGTGGGCGGACACTGTATTGCCGTCGACCCGTGGTTTATTGTGGCGCAGAACCCGCAGCAGGCGCGGCTGATTCGCACCGCGCGTGAAGTGAATGATGCCAAACCTGGCTGGGTACTGGAGCAGGTAAAACAGGCGCTGGCGGAGTGCGCGACGCAGAGCGATAAGCGCGCCAGCGAGATCGCTATTGCCTGTTTCGGGCTGGCGTTTAAGCCCGATATCGACGATCTGCGTGAGAGCCCGGCGATGGCGGTCGCGCAGCGCATTGCGGCGTGGCACAGCGGAGAGACCTGGGTTGTCGAGCCGCACGTTACGTCGATTCCTGACCGGCTGGGGCAGGACGCCTCGCTGGTATCCGTGGAGCAGGCGCTACAGCAGGCTGACATTCTGGTGATGCTGGTTGATCATGCACAGTTCCGGGCCATTGACGCTGCGCAGATTGCCCAGCCGTGGATTGTCGATACCAAAGGGGTATGGCGATGAAACGCTTTCTGATCACCGGCGGCGCGGGATTTATAGGCTCAGCGCTGGTGCGCTTTCTGATTGAAAGCACGGAGCATCAGGTCGTGGTGGTGGATAAGCTAAGCTACGCCGGCAATCTGGCGTCGCTGGCGGGCGTGCAGCAGCATCCGCGTTTTGCCTTTGAACAGGTTGATATCTGTAACCGGCCGGAGCTTGATCGGGTGCTGGCGCAGTATCAGCCCGACTGCGTAATGCATCTGGCAGCAGAAAGCCACGTCGACCGCTCGATTGATGGGCCATTTGCCTTTATCGAAACCAATATTGTCGGCACTTATCATCTGCTGGAAGCGGTACGCCACTACTGGCAGGCGATGGAGAGCACGCGCAAAGCTGGCTTCCTGCTGCACCATATTTCCACAGACGAAGTCTTTGGCGATCTGCACGGTACGGATGATTTTTTCACCGAAACCACGCCTTATGCGCCGAGCAGCCCCTACTCCGCATCAAAAGCCAGCAGCGATCATCTGATGCGTGCCTGGATGCGAACGTATGGACTGCCGGTGATCGTCACCAACTGCTCCAATAATTATGGCCCGTGCCATTTTCCGGAGAAGCTGATCCCGCTGACTATCATCAATGCGCTGGCGGGCAAGGCGCTGCCGGTCTACGGCAACGGCAGCCAGATCCGCGACTGGCTCTATGTGGAAGATCATGCGCGCGCGCTCTATACCGTTGTCAGTCACGGCAAAGCAGGAGAGACCTACAATATTGGCGGGCATAATGAGCGACGTAATCTTGAGGTAGTGCACGCTCTGTGCGATCTGCTCGATGAGCTTGCCGCCGGGCAGCGTCCTGCGGCGATTAACAGCTACCGCGAGCTGATCGCCTTTGTTAGCGACCGTCCCGGACACGATCTGCGTTACGCCATCGATGCCAGCAAAATTGCCCGCGAGCTGGGCTGGACGCCACAGGAAACCTTTGAGAGCGGCATACGTAAAACGGTGGAGTGGTATCTGGCCAACCCGCAGTGGTGGCAGGCTATTCTCAACGGCAGCTATCGCGCTGAACGTCTCGGCTTAACCGCATCGCGCTGAAGCAGAGCCAGAAGGAGCAATGATGAAAGGTATTATTCTGGCGGGTGGTTCAGGAACGCGCCTGCATCCGATTACCCGCGCAATTTCCAAGCAGCTGCTGCCGGTGTATGACAAGCCGATGATCTATTATCCCCTTTCTGTCCTGATGCTGGCAGGCATCCGCGATGTGTTGATCATTACCACGCCTGAAGACCGGGCGCACTTTGAGCGTCTGCTGGGGGATGGCAGTGAGTTTGGTGTCCGGCTCTCCTATGCTGAACAGCCAAGCCCCGATGGACTGGCGCAGGCGTTTATTATTGGTGAATCGTTTATTGGTGACGACCACTGCTGTCTGGTGCTGGGCGACAATCTCTACTTTGGTCAGGGTTTTAGTCCGAAGCTGAAAAAAGTGGCTGCCCGAACGGAAGGCGCGACGCTCTTCGCTTACCAGGTGATGGATCCCGAGCGGTTCGGCGTGGTGGAATTTGATGAGGCGTTTAATGCGCTTTCAATCGAAGAGAAGCCGGCGCAGCCAAAATCGCGCTGGGCGGTGACCGGACTCTATTTTTACGATCGCCGCGTGGTGGAGTTTGCAAAGCGCGTCCAGCCCTCGGCGCGCGGTGAGCTGGAGATTACGGCGATTAACCAGATGTACCTGGAGGCTGGCTCACTCTCTGTTGAGCTGCTGGGTCGCGGGTTCGCCTGGCTGGATACCGGTACGCATGACAGCCTGGTTGAAGCCAGCGTCTTTGTGCAGACGGTAGAAAAGCGGCAGGGATTCAAGATAGCCTGCCTGGAAGAGATTGCCTGGCGCAACGGCTGGCTGAGCGATGCTCAGCTACAGGCGGCAGGCGAGGCGTTAACCAAAACCGGCTACGGCCAGTATCTGCTGGATATTTTACATGCCCGTCCGCGTCAGTATTGATCCCCTTGAGTGGGAGAGTGACTTCTTTCATCAGCCCACGGCGCGCCTGACGCTGCAGGGTGAACTAACGTTGCCGCAGGCGCTGCAGCAGGCGACAGGCCTGCTGCAGATAAAAGTGCCGGCAGAGCAGACCGCGGCGATTGATGCGGTCTGCCAGCACGGCTTTCAGCTGGTTGAGGGAGAAGCCGATCTGACGTTACCGCTGACGCAGACGGCGCGTCAGCCTGGCGTACGAATTGCGCGTGAGGCGCAAATCCCGGCGTTGCGTGCCGCCGCTGCAGAAGCCTTCAGCCAGAGCCGGTTTCGTGCCCCGTGGTTTGACGCGGCCGACAGCGGCCGGTTTTATGCGCAGTGGATTGAAAACGCGGTGCGCGGCACCTTCGATCACCAGTGTCTGATCGCCTGCGATGAACAGGGCAGCCTGCAGGGCTTTGTCTCCCTGCGTGAAGTGAACGGCGATGTGCGTATCGGACTGCTGGCGGTGCTGCCTGATGCCCGGTCGCAGGGTATTGGCCAGCGTCTGCTGCTGGCTGCGGCTGACTGGGGCCGGGTGCGCCAGCTGGCGCAGCTGCGCGTTGCCACGCAGCTCAGCAATCTTGCAGCGATGCGCCTCTATTTACGCTGCGGTGCCCGGCTGGAAAGCACCGCCTACTGGTTTTACAGGAAAGCATCATGATCCCTTTTAACGCGCCCCCTGTGGTGGGCACTGAAACAGACTATATGCAGTCGGCGATGGCCAGCGGCAAGCTGTGCGGTGACGGCGGCTTTACCCGCCGCTGCCAGCAGTGGATGGAGCAGCATTTTGGCAGTAAAAAAGTGCTGCTGACGCCCTCCTGCACCGCCTCGCTGGAGATGGCCGCGCTGCTGATCAACATCGAGCCCGGTGATGAAGTGATCATGCCGAGCTATACCTTTGTCTCCACCGCAAACGCGTTTGTGCTGCGCGGCGCCACCATTGTCTTTGTTGACGTGCGCCCGGATACGATGAACATCGATGAGACACTGATTGAGGCTGCGATCACGCCGAAAACGCGCGCTATCGTACCGGTACACTATGCGGGCGTGGCGTGTGAAATGGACACCATTATGGCGCTGGCCGCAAAGCATCAGCTTTATGTCATTGAAGATGCTGCACAGGGCGTCATGTCACAGTATAAAGGCCGCGCGCTTGGCACCATCGGGCACATCGGCTGCTTTAGCTTTCACGAAACGAAAAATTACACCGCCGGAGGTGAAGGCGGTGCGACGCTGATAAATGATGCAGCGCTCACCGAGCGTGCTGAAATTATCCGGGAAAAAGGCACCAACCGCAGTCAGTTTTTCCGTGGTCAGGTGGATAAATATACCTGGCGCGATATCGGCTCAAGCTACCTGATGGCCGATCTGCAGGCAGCCTATCTCTGGGCGCAGCTGGAAGCGGCGCAGACTATTAACCAGCAGCGACTGCGACTGTGGCAGCGCTACTACGACGCGCTGCAGCCGCTGGCGGCTCAGGGGCGGATCGCGCTGCCGGCAGTGCCGGATAGCTGCCGTCATAATGCGCATATGTTCTATCTGAAACTGCGCGATAGTGACGATCGCGAAGCGCTGATACGCTGGATGAAAGAAGCGGAGATCCTCACGGTGTTTCACTACATTCCGCTGCATACGTCGCCTGCCGGTGAGCGATTTGGCCGCTTCCACGGTGAAGATCGCGTCACCACGCGCGACAGCGAGCGCCTGCTGCGCCTGCCGCTGTTCTATAACCTGTCAGATAACAATCAGCGTACCGTGATTAGCTCTCTGCTGAGCTACTTTGCCTGATGTCGCTGGCAAAAGCATCGGTCTGGACCGCGACCTCCACGCTGGTAAAAATTGCGGCTGGCCTGCTGGTGATAAAGCTGCTGGCGCTGAGTTTCGGTCCGGAAGGCGTCGGGCAGGCGGGTAACTTCCGGCAGCTGATTACCGTGCTCGGCGTACTGGCTGGCGCAGGCATTTTTAATGGCGTGACCGCCAGCGTGGCGCAGCTGCAGCATGAACCTGCGCAGCTGCGGGCGCTGACCGGTACGGCCTCTGCGATGGTGCTGGGCTTTTCGGCGCTGCTGGCCGCGGGTCTGCTGCTGGGTGCGGCACCGGTCAGCCGGATGCTGTTTGGGCACGAGCACTACCAGAGCGTGGTGCGCATCGTGGCGTTTCTGCAGTTTGGCATCGCCTGGGCGAATCTGGCACTGGCGCTGCTGAAAGGCTTTCGCGATGCGCGCGGCAATGCGCTGGCGCTGATAACCGGCAGCCTGACAGGGGTGGCCGGTTATATTATTTGCTGGTGGCTGGGCGGTTATCAGGGGGCGCTGGCGGGACTGGCGCTGGTCCCGGCGCTGCTGGTGATACCGGCGCTGATTATGCTGCGGCGCCATCGTGCGGTGCTGCCGCTGCGCTGGCTCAGGCCAGTATGGCAGCCGGAACTGGCACGCAACCTGGCAAAATATACGCTGATGGCGCTGATAACGTCGATCACGCTGCCGGTTGCGTGGGTAATGATGCGTAATCTGCTGGCGGAACAGCAGGGCTGGGCGCAGGTGGGATTATGGCAGGGCGTGACGACGATCTCTGACGCCTATCTGCAGTTTATTACCGCTACTTTCAGCGTCTGGCTGCTGCCGACGCTGGCACGCCTGGAGCATAAGCCGCAGATTGCACGGGAGATAGGCCGCGCGCTGCGGTTTGTACTGCCGGCGGTAGCGGCCGCCAGTTTCGCGGTCTGGCTGCTGCGCGACATGGCGATCTGGCTGCTGTTTTCCCCGCAGTTTAGCGGCATGCGCGATCTTTTTATCTGGCAGTTATGTGGCGATCTCTTTAAAGTCGGCGCCTATGTTTTCGGATATCTGGTGATCGCCAAAGCGTCGCTGCGCTTCTATATTCTCACCGAGATCAGCCAGTTTGCTTTGCTGACGCTGTTTTCGCGCTGGCTGATCCCGCTTCACGGCGCGACTGGCGCAGCGCAGGCGTATATGGCGACCTATATACTCTATTTTGCCCTTTGCTGTGGCGCTTTCCTGATTTATTGCCGGACAAAATGACGTTATTTCATGTGCTGGGATCTGATATCCCGCATCACAATCAGACGGTGCTGCGTTTCTTTAATGACGTTATAGGCACTGAATTGCCTGCCGCCGCGCCGCGCCGCTTTATGGTGGTTGCTGCGCCTGGCTCGCTGCCCGCCTGTAGTCAGCTGCAGATCGAAACTTTCGCTACTAAAGCCGCGCTGGCGCAGGCGGTAATAGCGCGCGCCGCCGATCGCTCCCGGCGCTTTTTCTTTCACGGACAGTTTAACCCGCGTATCTGGCTGGCGCTGCTCAGTGGAAAGATCCGCCGCCATCAGGCGTTCTGGCATGTCTGGGGAGCTGACCTGTATGAAGAGGGTGCCGGGCTGAAATATCGTCTGTTCTATCTGCTGCGCCGCATCGCGCAGGGGCGTATGGCACAGGTGTTTGCTACGCGCGGCGATCTCTTTTTTTATCAGCAGCGGCATCCGCAGGTGCCGGCGTCACTGCTCTATTTTCCGACGCGCATGCCTGATATTGCGCTGCCTGCCGCCACAGCATCAGACAGTGCGCTGACGATCCTGCTGGGCAACTCCGGCGACCGCAGCAACCGGCACATTGAAGGATTGCAGGCGATACGCCGGCAGTTTGGCGAGCAGGTCAGCGTGCTGGTTCCGCTCGGCTACCCGGCCAACAACTATGCCTATATTGATGAGATCGATGCGGCGGCGCAGCGTCTGTTTCCGGCCGGGCAGGTTACGCTGATCCGCGACAGGCTCGATTTTCCAGCCTACCTGCAGTTGCTCAGACGCTGCCAGCTTGGCTATTTTATGTTTGAGCGGCAGCAGGGGATTGGCACGCTCTGTTTGCTGATTCAGGCTAACATTCCCTTTGTGCTGAACCGTAAAAATCCGTTCTGGCGCGATCTCAGCGAGCAGGGCATCCCGGTGCTGTTCAGCTGTGACGAACTTGATGCCAGCCGCATCGCGGAAGCGCAGCGCCAGCTGACGGCGTGCGACAAACCGGCCATCGCTTTTTTTGCGCCGGGCTATCTTGCCGGCTGGCGCCATGCGCTCAGCCTGAGTGAAGGAAGTGCATCATGAGTCTGCTGCAGTTTAGTGGTCTGCTGGTGGTTTATCTCTGCTCGCTGGGCTTTATCCTGACGCTGACCTGGCGTGAGTTCAGGCGCGTGCGCTTTAACTTTCATCTCTTCTTTACGCTGCTGTTTCTGCTGACCTTCTACTTTGGTTTTCCGCTGACCAGCGTACTGGTATTCCGCTTTGATGTGGCCGTGGTACCGCCCGCCTTTCTGCTGCAGGCGCTGCTGGCAGCCACCAGCTTCTACGCTATTTACTACGTCAGTTATAAAGTCCGGCTGCGACCGGCCAGCGCCGCGCCGCGCAAGCCGTGGCTGGTAATGGATCGGGTGGAGACGCATCTCACCTGCCTGCTGCTGGCGCTGGTGGCGATTGGCACGGTGACCGTGTTTTTCATGCACAACGGGCTGCTGCTGTTCCGGCTCTCGGCCTATAACCAGATTTTCTCGAGTGAGGTTTCTGGCGTGGCGCTCAAGCGCTTCTTCTATTTCTTTATTCCGGCGATGCTGATCCGCTATTTTCTGCATCCGACACAGCGGGAGTGGCTGCTGTTTCTGCTGGTAACAGTGGCGTTTGGCTTGCTGACCTATGCGCTGGTGGGCGGTACGCGCGCGAACATCATCATCGCCTTTGCGCTGTTTCTGTTTATTGGTATTACGCGCGGCTGGATCACGCTCTGGATGCTGGCAGGGGCAGGCGCGATGGCAATCTGCGGTATGTTCTGGCTGGCGCTGCGGCGCTACAACCTGGATGTGGCCGGGGCAGAGGCCTTTTATACGTTTCTCTACCTGACGCGGGATACGTTCTCGCCGTGGGAGAACCTGGCGCTGCTGCTGCAGAACTATGACAAAATCGATTTTCAGGGGCTGGCGCCGCTCTGGCGCGACTTTTATGTCTTTATTCCGGGCTGGCTGTGGCCCGATCGTCCCTCTGCGATCCTGAACAGCGCTAACTACTTTACCTGGGAAGTGCTGAATAACCACTCCGGCCTGGCCATTTCGCCGACGCTGATCGGTTCGCTGCTGATCATGGGTGGCGTGCTGTTTATTCCGCTGGGTGCGGTAGCGGTGGGCCTCCTGATGAAAGGCTTTGACGCGCTTTATACGCAGGGACGTGACAGCGACAACCGCTATAGCGGCGCGGTGCTGCAGAGTTTCTGCTTCGGTGCGGTGTTTAACATGATCGTTCTCGCTCGCGAGGGGCTGGACGCATTCGGCTCGCGCGTGGTGTTTTTCTGCATCATTTTTGCCGCCTGTACAGGCCTGGCAAAGCTGCTCAGCTGGCTGCTGGCGCGCGCAGGGCTTATTCGTCCGCGTCGTGTTCAGGCGCTGCGCGGTTCCTCCTGATCATCGGGCAAAACGGAAGATGAAAACCATGACGACCACTGAGCCGCATTACGCGATACGCGGCGTTGATCTGCACGCGTTTAACGATATGGAGAGCTTTGTCAGCTTTCTGCTGCCTGATAACACGCCCCGGCGCGGTACGCTGATTGCAATCAATGCTGAAAAGATGCTGACGCTGGAAGAAGATGCGCAGCTGCGCGCTCTGATTAGCGAAGCTGAGTTTAAATATCCGGATGGCATCAGTATTGTCCGCTCGCTGCGCAAAAAGTATCCGCAGCTGCAGGTCAGCCGCATTGCCGGTGCCGATCTGTGGGAGGCGCTGATGGAGCGCGCCGGACGCACCGGGATTCCGGTATTTTTAATTGGCGGCCGCGAGCAGGTACTGCAGGAGACCTGCGACAAACTGCAGCGTCAGTGGAACGTAAATATTGTCGGCAGCCAGAACGGCTATTTTGCCCCGGCTGACCGCGAGGCGCTGTTTGCACGTATCGCTGCGAGCGGCGCAAAAATCGTTACCGTAGCGCAGGGTTCACCACGTCAGGAGCTTCTGATGCGTGACTGCCGCCAGCACTGGCCCGACGCACTCTATATGGGAGTAGGCGGCACCTATGATGTTTTTACCGGCAACGTTACCCGTGCACCGCGTCTCTGGCAGCGTCTGGGGCTGGAGTGGCTCTATCGGCTGATCCGGCAGCCTTCACGCTGGCGCCGGCAGTTAAAGCTGCTGAAATATTTGCGCTATCACTGGAGGGGCGATCTCTGAGGCTGCTGATTAATCCAGCAATTTTTTAGCTTATAAGCGTGAAATTGCGCTATTTATCGACGGAATGCACAAAGCATAACCAAACGCGTTTTTTTCTTTAAAAAGCACTGGACAGGGTGAAGCCAAATACGTAGTATGCCCATCCGCAACGGCGCTACGCGCCCGTAGCTCAGCTGGATAGAGCGCTGCCCTCCGGAGGCAGAGGTCTCAGGTTCGAATCCTGTCGGGCGCGCCATTTTCTTTTGGGCGCAAGAGCTTCGGTGGTTGGTTTTAACCGCGTTATGCAGTGAATAGTAAGCGTAACAGCTTACGCACCAGAATTATGGTGGCTATAGCTCAGTTGGTAGAGCCCTGGATTGTGATTCCAGTTGTCGTGGGTTCGAGTCCCATTAGCCACCCCAGATTTTGCTGGGACATGCGAAGGTGGCGGAATTGGTAGACGCGCTAGCTTCAGGTGTTAGTGTTCTTACGGACGTGAGGGTTCAAGTCCCTCTCTTCGCACCAGGCAGAATTTTAGTAACAGAAGTAAAGAAGTAAAAAATCGGCGAGTAGCGCAGCTTGGTAGCGCAACTGGTTTGGGACCAGTGGGTCGGAGGTTCGAATCCTCTCTCGCCGACCATATTCGAAAAGCCTGCTTGAAAAAGCAGGCTTTTTTCGTTTGCGTGTAATCTGCGGCCAGGGTCGCATAAATGCGACCCCTGCAAAAAATCCGCGATACGATGCGCGGCCCCCACCAAACCGTAGGGGGGCCATTTATGGCGCCCTGGTTAAGGGCGGGTACGATACGCAATGACGTAACCCGCGATACGGTCTGCGGCCAGGGTCGCATAAATGCGACCCCTGCAAAAAAATCCGCGATACGATGCGCGGCCCCCACCAAACCGTAGGGGCGCCATTTATGGCGCCCTGGTTTAAACCCGCCATTCGACCGCTACAGTTTTTGTCGTATTTTTGCGACAGATAACGCTTTGAATAAATTGAATTTGTTCCATAAGAGAACTATTTGTCGCTGTTTTGCGACGGAAATGACCACAATGGCATACTGCCTGCGGCATGTCGCTTTTAAGATAAGAGAACAGCAGCGTTAACTCTCTGAACCAGAAAAGCTTTTTAAGAAAAATGCCAATCTGGCACATCTTGTGCAATACTTCCTGTCGTAGATGCTCATTCCACCTCTTATGTCCGCTCAGGCGACATAAACCTGGGAATGATGCAGAGCCCCTTACGGTATCCGTTGTCCAGCCTGGCAGTAACGCTGTGCGCTACTGTAGTTAGACGGACATTACGTTGAGTCGGATACCATCAGTTGTCTTACGACCTGATCTTACACCTGCTTCTGGCAGGTGTTTTTTTATCTGCTTACGGCGGGGATGGCACGGTTCAGGCAAAAAAAAGCCGGGACAAGCCCGGCAGACAAACAACAAGCATAAATCAGGTTGCCGGATTGTTCTTCAGCGTCAGCAGCAGGCCCTCGCGGCGCATGCTGGCCGCATCCTCCGGACGCTGCAGGCGATCGTAGACATCCGCCAGCCAGGCATAATCAAACGCATCAGGACGCTGCGCCAGCGCCTGCTCAAACGCATCGGCCGCCTGTTGCCACTCGCCGTGGCGCATCAGCAGCTGCCCCAGCGTGCTGTGCAGCAGTGGCGTTGCCCCATGCTGTTTGATCTGCTGACGCAGCGCTTTCTCCAGCGCATCAGGATTGCCGCTTTTAATGCGCGGCATCAGCAGCACCAGCCGATCGTCATACTGCTTTTTCAGACCGTCCAGCACGATATCCTGAGCCGTGTCGGGATCGTTGCACTCGATCAGATGCTCACTCATGGCGACCTGCAGCGCAGTCTCCTGCCGCGTTTTGCGGCTCTGACTCTGCCACCAGCGCTTCAGGCCCTCGCTACCCTGATCGGCCATCGCCTGGTTCATCAGCCCCAGCCACGCCTGCTGCTGCAGCGCATGACGCTGCGCATCATCGTTAATTTTGGCCTTTTGCATCGCCGGCAGAATATCCAGCAGGGCACCCCAGGCACCGGTACGAATATAGGCCTGCTCCGCCAGACGCAGCACTTCCGGATGGCGCGGCGCAACTTCCAGCAGACGGTCAACACCGTGACGCGCCGCATGATCTTCGTTGCGCGCCAGCTGCAGCCGGACCCGGGTGATCTCCACCGGGATAGTATTGTTCTCTGCCAGTTCAGAAGCGCGTTCCAGATGCTGATTAGCACGGGTTTCATCGCCGCGCTGCTGTGCCGCTTCAGCCGCAAGCAGATAGTTTGCTACCGGCTGATCGGCGTGATCGGCATTCTTCGCCAGCAGCTTCTCTGCCTGCTGATAGTCACCTTCAGCCAGCTTCATCAGCGCATGCTGCGTATGACGCTGCGCGCTGCGACGTTTGCGGCCGGTGAACCAGCCGCGCGTACGGACGCCGGTGCGGAACAGACGACGCAGGATCCACTCTGCCAGCAGAATCACCAGCAGGCTCAGGACCAGGATGATCCCCAGCCCGGTCACGCTGGTCTCAATATTCCAGTTATCAGTCTGGATCAGCACATAACCCTGATGCCCGGCTACCATCGGGCCCAGCACGACGCCAGCCAGCAACAGCAGGAAAAGTACCAGTACTTTTAGCATGGTCAGCCTCCCTGTTGTTCAGCCGCAACCGATGGCTGCGCCAGCAGATTGCGCACGCGCGTTTGCATCAGTTTTTCCAGCAGCGGCTGACTTTCCAGCGAATCCGGCACATCCATTGAGATGGTTTGCTGGCTCAGTTCGTCCAGCTGTGCAAGAAACGCCCGGGTCGCCGCATCGTTGGTGTCATACCAGGCGCGTACCCAGCTCGATACCGCATCCAGCGACTGTTTATAAATCTCCTCCTGATGACGCGGTACCGCCTGCGCAGCCACCAGCAGACGGGAGCGGATATTCTCACGCAGATAGACGTCCTGATTAGGCGCCAGAAGCGGCTGAGCGGTATTATCACGGCGGCGGATGGTAATGAAATCATCCATAAAATTATGCCAGCTCTTCACCAGATTCTGCCGCCATTCGTGCAGCGAGCCGGAGAGTTCGCCGCCGTCGCTATCCATTGGCGCATCGTCGTTGTCGTTGTCCGCCAGGCGCAGATTGTCTACGCCGTTAGAGAGCTGATTCAGCTTGAGAATGATGCCGTCGTAGTCGACCTGGCTGACGGCCGAAAGCGAGCTGATATCCTGCGTCAGCGCCCGACGAACGTTGGTCATGCTGGGATCGTTCATCTCAGCCAGACTGGTATCGGCACTTTTCAGCAGAGCAGCGGCCGTGGTGACATCCTGATCGCTCCAGAGTTTGCGGCCCGCCAGTTTTACCAGATAGTCAGCCTGCGCCAGCAGCCAGGTGCGGGTGTCATTACCGGAGATAGTGGCGACTTTTTCGCGCAGCGTTTCCAGCTCTTTTGCGCTGTTATCCTGCTTCGTGCGCGCTTCCTGCAGGGCAGTGCCCGCGTCAGTCAGCTGCTGCGTCAGCTGGCGTTTGTCGCTGCCAAGCTGCTGCTGCAGCGCGCTGAGCTGCTCGCTGAGCTGCTGGTTAGTCTGAGCCTGTACATCGGCCTGGTGTTTCCCGTTGAGGTAAAGGCCTGCGCCAATCGCCAGCGCAATCACAATTGCCACGGCGCTTAATACCCGGCCATCGCGCTGTTTTTCGCGTGGCGGCTGGTTTTCTGGCGTCGGGGAAGTGTCCGCTGGGGTAGTTTCTTCAACCATGGCGGAGGAAGCTTTGTGTTCCGTCATTGTGGCTCATCCCATTGTTAAGTTCAGCGTAACGCACGCAGCAGCGCGTCGTTATCGGCACCATCGGCTACGTCTATCTCCTGCCAGCCCGCTTCAGCGGCCTGGGTAGCCAAACGTTCACTGACGACCACCAGTCGACAGTGCAGTAACCACTCCCGCCGATCGATTGGCGGAAACAGTGCATGGAGTTGTTTTAACATTTCACCGCTGGTCACCACCAGCGTGGTAATCCCGCGGTCGCGCCAGCGCCGACCCTCAATAGCGCCGTCGTAGTGCTTCTCATTGCGCTGATAGCACTCACAGTATTGCACTTCTGCGCCACGTTCGATGAGAGTTTCAGCTAATAATTCCCGACCGGGAGTGCCGCGCAGGATCAGCGCGCGTTTGCCGCTGACCTGCTGCAGGCGCTGCAGGCGAACCAGCTCTTCGCTGGTCTCCCGCGCATGAGGATAGTCTACTTTGAGATTTGTGACGGTATGCAGCGCCAGCGCGGTTGAGCGACCAATCGCATAGTAGTCAGCGGTAGCGGGCCAGGCTGTCTGGCTGTGCTGCAGCGCCGGATGGGCGAAATTCACTACCTGCTGTGACAGCAGAAACACCAGATCGCCCGGCCGCAGCGCCGTCAGCTGTTGCGGTAACTGTGCTAAATCGCGACCCGGCGTAAATTCAATCAGCGGAAACGCCCACGCCAGCTTGCCCAGGCCGCGCAGGCGCGCAACCAGCTCGCTGGCAGCCGGTTCCGGACGGGTCACGAGAATAGTCATACCGGCGGCTGTCCCTGATAGACCTCATGCAGAATTTCGCGCGCGCCCTTATTCAGCAGCTCTTCAGCCAGCGAAATGCCCATCTGCTCCGCCTGCTCACGCGGGCCACGGCGTTCACCGGTTACCATCTGGCTGCCGTCGGGCGCACCGACCAGACCGCGCAGCCAGAGCTGGTCATCTTCCAGTACGGCAAAACTGCCGATCGGCACCTGACATCCACCCTCAAGCCGGGTATTCATGGCGCGCTCAGCGCGCACGCATACTGCTGTCTCACTGTGGTTCAGCGCCTGCAGCAGCGTAATTAATGCGCTGTCATCAAGCCGGCACTCAATGCCTACGGCACCCTGTCCCACGGCGGGCAGTGAAAGCTCTGCAGGCAGTGCCTGACGAATGCGATCTTCCAGCCCAAGGCGTTTCAGACCGGCAGCGGCCAGAATAATGGCATCATATTCACCCGCATCAAGCTTGCCGAGACGGGTGCCGACATTGCCGCGCAGCGAACGGATAATCAGGTCAGGCCGGCGTGCGCTCAGCTGACACTGGCGGCGCAGGCTGGAGGTGCCGACTACTGCACCCTGAGGCAGCTCATCGATAGCGTTATAGTGATTAGAGACAAAGGCGTCGCGTGGATCTTCACGCTCGCAGATAGTCACCAGACCCAGGCCTTCCGGAAAGTTAACCGGCACATCTTTCATGGAATGCACCGCCAGATCGGCGCGATTCTCCAGCATGGCCTGTTCCAGTTCTTTAACGAACAAACCCTTGCCGCCCACTTTTGCCAGCGGGGTATCGAGAATAACATCGCCTTTGGTCACCATCGGCACCAGCTCTACCTGCAGGCCCGGATGGGCTGCCATCAGGCGCTGCTGAACATATTGTGCCTGCCAGAGTGCGAGAGGACTTTGACGGGTAGCAATTCTGAAAATTTTGTTTAACATACCGTTAACCATTTTGATCGTTCATCGATTATCCTATCATCGATAGGGGAATGCTGTCAGTTTCAACGGATTGAAAAGGCCGCACTATTCATTTGTGGCTCGCCATACCTCAGCAGGCGTGGCGCAAAAAAAGCGGGTTGCTCTGCGGCAGATGCTAAACTGTCATGTAGCGCAACTTTCTTTACGGTCAATCCTTCTGGTGTTAGATTGATCACGTTTCCAGCAATAATTTGCCTGCATACCTCATTATTAAAATGGCAAACGCTGGAAGCAGGGTGCTTAACACTGGGACAATCAGGCGAAACGTCTTGTACCTCTACATTGAGACACTTAAACAGAGACTGGATGCGATTAACCAGCTGCGCGTAGATCGCGCGCTGGCTGCCATGGGGCCTGCTTTCCAGCACGTCTACAGTCTGCTGCCAACATTATTGCACTATCATCATCCTCTGATGCCGGGTTACCTCGAAGGTAACGTTCCACACGGCGTCTGCTTCTTCACGCCTGATGAACAGCAACAGCAGCTGCTGCATACCGTTACCGGCAAACCGGCGGCAGACCTGACGCCAGCGGCCGGGGGCGAACGGCCAATTACCGCTATCTACTCGATGGGCAGCACCTCGTCGGTCGGGCAGAACAGCGCATCCGATCTGGATATCTGGGTGTGCCACCACTCCTGGCTTGATAACGAAGAGCGTCTGGCCCTGCAGCGTAAGTGTACGCTGTTACAGAAGTGGTGTGTGTCAATGGGTGTGGAAGTCAGCTTTTTCCTTATTGATGAAAACCGTTTTCGTCACAACGAGAGCGGCAGCCTCGGCGGTGAGGATTGCGGATCGACCCAGCATATTTTGCTGCTCGATGAGTTCTATCGCACGGCGGTGCGTATGGCAGGTAAGCGCATCCTGTGGAATATGGTGCCGAATGAGGAAGAGCATCACTATGACGATTACGTCATGTCGCTCTATTCACAGGGCGTACTGACACCGAACGAATGGCTCGATTTAGGCGGCCTCGGTACGCTGTCGGCAGAAGAGTATTTTGGCGCCAGCCTGTGGCAGCTCTATAAAAGTATCGACTCCCCTTATAAAGCGGTGCTGAAAACGCTGCTGCTGGAAGCGTACAGCTGGGAGTATCCGAATACGCAGCTGCTGGCGATGGATATCAGACAGCGTCTGCATGAAGGCGAGATCGTCAGCTTCGGGCTGGATCCTTACTGCATGATGCTGGAGCGGGTCACGCGCTATCTGACCAGTGTGGAAGATCACGCCCGCCTCGATCTGGTGCGGCGCTGTTTCTATCTGAAAGTGTGCGAGAAGCTTTCCGGTGACGATCAGCACGCCCGCAACGGCTGGCGGCGCGAAATTCTGCTGCAGCTGGTAAAAGCCTGGGGCTGGGACGAAGCGAAACTCGCCGTTCTGGATAATCGGGCGGAGTGGAAGATCGAGCGCGTGCGCGAGGCGCATAATGAGCTGCTGGATGCGATGATGCAGAGCTATCGTAATCTGATCCGCTTTGCGCGCCGGAACAATTTAAGCGTCAGTGCCAGCCCGCAGGATATCGGCGTACTGACGCGTAAACTGTATGCCGCTTTTGAAGCGCTGCCGGGTAAAGTCACGCTGGTCAACCCGCAAATATCACCCGATCTGTCAGAAGAGAATCTGACCTTTATTCACGTGCCCGCCGGGCGCGCGAACCGGCCAGGCTGGTATCTCTATAATCAGTCGCCGGATATGAGTTCGATTATCAGCCATCAGCCGCTGGAATATAACCGCTATCTGAACAAGCTGGTGGCGTGGGCATGGTTCAACGGATTACTGACGCAGAAAACGCGGCTGCACATTAAAGGTAACGAGCTGTGCGACCTGGCGCGTCTGCAGGAGCTGGTCAGCGATGTCTCCGGCCACTTTCCGCTGCGCCTGCCGGCGCCTACGCCAAAAGCGCTCTACAGCCCGTGCGAAATCCGCCATCTGGCGATTATTGTCAATCTTGAGCACGATCCCACTGCGGCATTCCGTAACCAGGTGGTGCACTTTGATTTCCGCAAGCTGGATGTATTCAGCTTTGGTCAGCAGCAGCAGTGCCTGATTGGCAGCGTCGATCTGCTCTACCGCAACTCGTGGAATGAAGTACGTACCCTGCATTTCAGCGGTGAACAGGCGATGATTGACGCGCTGAAAACCATTCTGGGCAAGATGCATCAGGATGCGGCGCCGCCCGATACGGTTGAGGTATTTTGCTACAGTCAGCATCTGCGTGGCCTGATCCGCACGCGGGTACAGCAGCTGGTATCAGAGTGCATTGAGCTGCGCCTGTCGAGTACGCGGCAGGAGCCGGGCCGCTTCAAAGCGATTCGCGTCGCGGGGCAGACCTGGGGACTCTTCTTTGAACGCATGAGCGTCTCGGTGCAGAAGCTGGAGAACGCGGTAGAGTTTTACGGCGCGATTTCCAACAACAAGCTGCATGGGTTATCGATCAAGGTGGAATCGAATCAGACTCCGCTGCCGCCGGTGGTAAACGGCTACGCCAGCGAAGGCATTATTCAGTTCTTCTTTGAAGACACCAGCGACGATCGCGGATTCAACATCTATATTCTCGATGAGAGCAATCGCGTGGAGATTTACCACCACTGCGAAGGCAGTAAAGAGGAGCTGGTGCGCGACGTCAGCCGTTTCTACTCTTCATCACACGATCGCTTTACCTACGGCTCAAGCTTTATCAATTTCAATCTGCCGCAGTTTTATCAAATCGTGAACACCGGCGACCGTTTTCAGGTGATCCCGTTCCGCAGTCAGACCCTGACGCAGCTCTGCCCGACCCCGCCGGATAACGACAACGCCGATTTTATGCCGCGTTATCAGGTGCACTGATCGCGGGTTTTCAGCCAGCCTGTGCGGCCACCCTGTCCGATATTTCCTGTTGCTTTTACACCATCAGCTGCGATGATAAGCAGCTGAGAATTGGACAATACGAGCAGATAAAATGAGACGAGTCATAAGCCAGTTGGGCATGGCGCTGATGCTGGTCAGCCTGGCAGGCTGCGGCCTGAAAGGCCCGTTATACTTCCCGCCCGCGGATAAGCCGCAGCAGAATGACAAGCCGACAGAACAGCAGCAGCAGGCCGCTCAGCAGGCGGATACCGGGGGCCTGGTCACCGGCAGCTCATCAGGCGTACAGTCAAACTAAATTTAATGAGTAATCCGGCGGAGCAGAAAATGCAGTTCTCGAAAATGCACGGTCTCGGCAACGACTTTATGGTCGTGGATGCAGTGACACAAAACGTCTTTTTTTCGCCGGAATTGATTCGCCGCCTGGCGGATCGGCATCTGGGGATCGGCTTTGATCAGCTGCTGATCGTAGAGCCACCCTACGATCCGGATCTCGACTTTCACTATCGCATATTTAACGCTGACGGCAGTGAAGTGGCGCAGTGTGGCAACGGCGCGCGCTGTTTCGCCCGCTTTGTGCGCCTCAAAGGGCTGACCAATAAAAGTGACATTCGCGTCAGCACTCAAACCGGACGTATGGTGCTGAGCGTGACCAGCGATGAGCTGGTACGGGTCAATATGGGCGAGCCTGATTTTGATCCGCAGCGTGTGCCGCTGCGCGCTAACAAGGCGGAGAATCTCTATCTGCAGCGCGTCGCTGAGCAGACCGTGATGTTTGGTGCCGTCTCAATGGGTAATCCGCACTGTGTGATTCAGGTGGAGAGCGTGATAACTGCAGCCGTTGAGACGCTGGGGCCGGCGCTGGAGAGTCACGAGCGCTTCCCGGAACGCGTTAACGTCGGCTTTATGGAAGTGGTCAGCCGTGAGCACGTACGCCTGCGCGTTTATGAGCGCGGAGCCGGCGAAACCCAGGCGTGCGGCAGCGGCGCCTGTGCAGCGGTAGCCTGTGGTATTCAGCAGGGGCTGCTGGCAGAAAAAGTGCGTGTCGATCTGCCAGGCGGCACGCTGCATATCGCCTGGAAGGGGGCCGGACAGCCGCTATATATGACCGGACCCGCCACCCACGTTTATGACGGATTTATCCATTTATGAAATACCCGGAAGAGCAGACTGACAGCGCGGTGCAGCTTGACGATCGCGCCGTCAGCGCTTATCTGCAGCAGAACCCCGATTTTTTTATCCGCAACGCACGTCAGGTTGAACAGATGGCGGTGCCGCACGCGGTGCGCGGCAGCGTCTCGCTGGTAGAGTGGCATATGGCGCGCCAGCGCAACCACATCCGTCAGCTGGAAGAGGAGATCACGCTGCTGATGGAGCAGGCCAACGCCAATCATCAGCTGTTCGATCGCCTGCTGGCGCTGCAGGGGCATCTCGCCGCTGCTGACAGCCTGCAGGAGATGCTGAACCGCCTGCAGCGCTGGGCGCGCGAGCTGGGTCTGGCGGGCGCCAATGTGCGGCTGTTCAGCGATCAATGGCGCCTCGGCGCACCCTCTGATTTTATCCAGCTGGGTCTGGCGCGACAGGCGTTTGAGCCGCTGCGTATTCAGCGTTTTGGTCAGCAGCAGCACTATCTTGGCAGCCTGAACGGGCCGGAGCTGCTGCTGCTGCTGCCGCAGGCGAAAGCCGTCGGCTCGGTTGCGATGTCGCTGCTGGGCGAGCGGGGTGAAGCGGGCGTCGTCATCTTCAGCAGCCGCGATAATCAGCACTATCAGGCAGGCATGGGAACACTCTTACTGCAGCACCTGGCCCAGATGCTGCCGGCGCTGCTGGCGCGCTGGATCGAGCGCGTATGAGTACGCTGCTGCCCGCGGTCGACGCCTTTCTGCGCTACCTGCAGGTTGAACGTCAGCTCAGCCCGCTGACGCAGAAAAACTATCGTCGCCAGCTGCTGGCGCTTGTGACTCTCGCGGAAAGCATGCAGTTAACCGAATGGTCAAAGCTGGAGCCGGCGCAGGTGCGCAGTCTGGCGGCGCGCAGCCGGCGCGATGGCCTGCAGGCGAGCAGTCTGGCGCTGCGGATGTCTGCCCTGCGCAGCTTTCTCGACTGGCAGGTCAGCCAGGGCATGCTGAGCGCAAATCCGGCGAAAGGTATCGCCACGCCGCGTAACGCCCGCCATCTGCCAAAGAATATGGACGTGGATGAAGTCACGCAGCTGCTGGAGATTGACCTTAATGACCCGCTGGCGGTGCGCGATCGCGCAATGCTTGAAACCATGTATGGCGGCGGCCTGCGTCTCAGCGAGCTGGTCGGGATCAACTGCCGCGATCTTGATGCAGAGTCGGGTGAAGTCCAGGTGCTGGGCAAAGGCAGTAAAGAGCGGCGCGTGCCGGTTGGCGCAACGGCGGTGACCTGGCTGCAGCACTGGCTGGCGCTGCGCGACAGTTTTGCTCCGCAGGATGATGCGCTGTTTGTCTCTTCACGCGGCAGCCGGATTTCCGCGCGCAACGTGCAGAAGCGGTTTGCCGAGTGGGGCATCAAGCAGGGCGTGGCCAGCCATATTCATCCGCATAAGCTGCGCCACTCATTTGCCACGCACCTGCTGGAGTCAAGCGGCGACCTGCGCGCGGTGCAGGAGCTGCTCGGGCATGCCAATCTCTCGACCACCCAGATCTATACCCATCTCGATTTCCAGCATCTGGCCTCGGTCTACGATGCCGCGCATCCGCGTGCCAAACGAGGAAAATCAGAATGAAGTTTTACCGCTCCCTGCATCCGGTTAAGGCGCTGACCTTCGATCTGGATGATACGCTGTATGACAACCGCCCGGTGATCCGTAAGACCGCGCAGGAGACGCATGCGGCGCTACAGGCGTTTCACCCGGCGCTGCGTGAATTCACACCGGCCGATTATCAGCAGCTGCGTGATGAGCTGCTGGCGCGCGAACCCGATATTTATCATGACGTCTCAGAGTGGCGCCGCCGTTCGGTGGAGCTGGCGTTGCTGAATATTGGCCTGCCGGCCGCCGACGCTGCCGCGGGCGCAGGAGAGGTGATGCGCACCTTCCACCACTGGCGCAGTCAGGTTGTGATGCCGGAAGAGACGCACCAGACGCTGTGCTGGCTCGGCGAGCGCGTGCCGCTGGTGGCCATTACTAACGGCAATGCCGATCCGGAAAAGCTCGGTATTCAGCACTACTTTCAGTTTACGCTGCGCGCCGGTCCGCACGGTCGCGCCAAACCGTGGCAGGATATGTATCATCTCGCGGCGGAGCGGCTTGCTATTGCGCCGGAGGCGATCCTGCACGTTGGCGATGACCTGACCACCGATGTTGCAGGCGCACTGCGCGCCGGCCTGCAGGCGTGCTGGATCAACCTGAACAGCGGCAATCTGATGCAGATTGATGACGCCCGTCTGCTGCCGCACGTTGAAATTCATCGGTTGGCATCCCTGACCTCACTGCTATAATGGCTGTAAATTTATCCAGTCGTATCCTCCGGCGCACGGCTTTACGGGCTGTGCCGGTTCACTCTGGCGACTTACCTGCGTAAGCGCGCGACCATTCAGAGATCTGCAGCATCGCTGCAGGACGAATGACTCAGGGTACGCAACTCTATTCTTTAAAAACGGTGCTTATGGACGTTTCTGATCTGCTCGACGGCTTGAATGACAAACAGCGTGAGGCGGTTGCCGCACCGCGCAGCAATCTGCTGGTGCTGGCCGGAGCAGGCAGCGGCAAAACCCGTGTGCTGGTGCACCGCATCGCCTGGCTGCTGTCGGTGGAGAACTGCTCGCCATACTCCATCATGGCGGTCACCTTCACCAATAAAGCGGCGGCTGAGATGCGTCATCGTATCGATCAGCTGATTGGCAGCGGACAGGGCGGCATGTGGATTGGCACATTCCATGGCCTGGCGCATCGCCTGCTGCGGGCGCACCATCTGGATGCCGGACTGCCGCAGGATTTTCAGATCCTCGACAGCGAAGATCAGCTGCGGCTGCTGAAGCGTCTGATTAAGTCAATGAATCTGGATGATAAGCAGTGGCCGGCACGGCAGGGCATGTGGTACATCAACGGCAAGAAAGATGAGGGCCTGCGGCCAAAACATATCGAAAGCTACAACAATCCGGTTGAGCAGACGTGGCTGCGTATTTATCAGGCCTATCAGGAGGCGTGCGATCGCGCCGGCCTGGTCGATTTTGCCGAGCTGCTGCTGCGCGCGCATGAGCTGTGGCTGCATAAGCCTCAGATCCTGAATCATTATCGCGAGCGCTTTAGCAATATTCTGGTCGATGAGTTTCAGGACACCAACAACATTCAGTATGCGTGGATCCGCATGCTGGCGGGCGACAGCAGCCGGGTAATTATTGTCGGCGATGACGATCAGTCCATCTACGGCTGGCGCGGCGCGCAGGTTGAAAATATCCAGCGCTTCCTGCAGGACTTTCCCGGGGCGGAAACTATCCGCCTGGAGCAGAACTACCGCTCCACCAACCATATCCTGAAATCTGCCAATGCCCTGATCGCCAACAACAGCGGGCGGCTCGGAAAAGAGCTCTGGACCGACGGCAGCGACGGCGAAAAGATTTCAATCTACTGCGCGTTTAACGAGCTGGATGAAGCGCGCTTTGTGGTTAACCGCATTAAAACCTGGCATGAGAACGGCAATGCGCTGCAGGATTGCGCGATTCTCTATCGCAGTAACGCCCAGTCGCGCGTGCTGGAAGAGGCGCTGCTGCAGGCCAGCATGCCCTACCGTATTTATGGCGGTATGCGCTTCTTTGAACGCCAGGAGATCAAAGATGCGCTCGCCTATCTGCGCCTGATCGCCAACCGCAACGACGACGCCGCGTTTGAACGCGTGGTCAATACGCCGACGCGCGGCGTGGGCGACAGAACGCTGGATGTGGTACGGCAGACGGCGCGCGAAAAACAGCTGACGCTGTGGCAGGCTACGCGGGAACTGCTGCAGAACCGGGCCCTGGCGGGCCGGGCGGCGTCGGCACTGCAGCGCTTCTGCGAACTGGTTGATGCGCTGGCGCATGAAACCGCAGAGATGCCGCTGCATGTGCAGACCGATCGCGTGATTAAAGATTCCGGTCTGTGGCTGATGTATGAGCAGGAAAAAGGCGAAAAAGGCCAGGCGCGTATCGAGAACTTAGAGGAGCTGGTCACGGCCACCCGCCAGTTCAGCTATCAGGATGAAGATGAAGATTTGATGCCGCTGCAGGCGTTTTTATCGCACGCCGCGCTGGAGGCGGGCGAAGGTCAGGCGGATAAATGGCAGGATGCCGTACAGCTGATGACGCTACACTCGGCAAAAGGGCTGGAGTTTACTCAGGTCTTTATTGTCGGCATGGAAGAGGGCATGTTCCCGAGCCAGATGTCGCTGGATGAGGGCGGGCGTCTGGAGGAGGAGCGGCGGCTGGCCTATGTTGGCGTCACCCGGGCGATGGTCAAGCTGACGCTCACCTACGCCGAGACGCGGCGGCTTTACGGCAAGGAAGTCTATCATCGCCCGTCGCGCTTTATTGGCGAACTGCCGGAAGAGTGCGTGGAGGAAGTGCGCCTGCGCGCCAGCGTCAGCCGTCCGGTCAGCCATCAGCGCATGGGCACGCCCACCAGCAAAAGCGACAGCGGCTTTACCCTGGGTCAGCGGGTGCGCCACGCGAAGTTTGGCGAAGGCACCATTATTAATCTGGAAGGCAGCGGCGAGCACAGTCGCCTGCAGGTCGCTTTCCAGGGGCAGGGCATTAAGTGGCTGGTCGCCGCGTATGCGCGGCTGGAGGCGATGTAGCGCGGCTGCGCTACCTTGACGACTTTTTCGTCTCAGCGTAACATGCGCGCACTATTATCATGAGAGGACAATGCCTTGGACGCGCCCAGTCGATGCTGGCTCAACATCCTGTTTAGCAGGAATATCTAAGGCTACCTCTTTACGCAGGTAGCCTTAAAGGTTATCCGCGACCTCCTTTGCTTATCCGTCGCATGAGTCAGCACTGATCACACCCTGAAGCGAAAGTTTCCGCGTTAAGGCTTTGCCGTGTCCGTTACGTTTCGGACGTGACGGGCACCGCCCTGTCCCATTTGGTCTGCAATGGGGAGTATTGCTATGCTGAGCGCATTTAAACTCGAGCGCGATCGCCTGACGCGCATCGAGCTGGAAGACAACAACGATAAACTCAACACGTCGGTATGGGTCGATCTCATCGAGCCGGATGACAGCGAGCGCGAGCGCGTGCAGTCAGAGCTGGGACAGAGCCTGGCAACGCGTCCGGAGCTGGAAGATATTGAAGCCTCGGCGCGCTTCTTTGAAGATGAAGATGGCCTGCATATCCACTCGTTCTTTTTCTTTGAGGATGCTGAAGATCACGCCGGCAACTCCACCGTGGCCTTTACAATCCGCGAAGATCGCCTCTATACGCTGCGCGAGCGCGAGCTGCCAGCCTTTCGCCTTTACCGCATGCGCGCCCGCAATCAGCAGCTGACCGACGGCAACGCTTACGAGCTGCTGCTGGATCTGTTCGAGACCAAAATTGAGCAGCTGGCGGATGAGATTGAAAATATCTATAGCGCGCTGGAGAAGTTGAGCCGCGTGATTATGGAAGGCCAGCAGGGTGAAGAGTATGACGAGGCGCTGTCGCGTCTCGCCGAGCTGGAAGATATCGGCTGGAAAGTCCGTCTCTGCCTGATGGATACGCAGCGTGCGCTCAATTTCCTTGTGCGTAAGGCGCGCCTGCCAGGTAACCAGCTGGAGCAGGCACGTGAGATCCTGCGCGATATTGAATCGCTGCTGCCGCACAATGAATCCCTGTTCCAGAAGGTCAACTTTCTGATGCAGGCGGCGATGGGCTTTATCAATATCGAACAGAACCGCATTATCAAGATCTTCTCGGTGGTCTCGGTGGTGTTCCTGCCGCCAACGCTGGTGGCTTCCAGCTATGGTATGAACTTTGAGTTTATGCCTGAGCTAAAATGGAGCTTCGGCTATCCTGGCGCAATCTGCCTGATGATGCTGGCAGGCCTGGCACCTTATCTCTATTTCAAACGCAAAAACTGGCTGTGATCGTGGGGTGCCATTCATGGCGCCCTGGTTGAACACCGCACCCGTCTGACGCCAGGGGCGCATAAATGCGCCCCCTACATTTCTGTAGGGGCGCCATTCATGGCGCCCTGGTCAAACATCGCCCCCGCCTGCTGATTAAAAAACGATTTGCGCTGGCTCCGGGGGCGCAACCTGCGTAACCTGTTGAACTCTTATCTTTGTCTGATTTTGCTCATGTCACACTACTCTCTCCGCTTACAATGGATGCTGCTGGTGGTTGCATCTTTGACGCTGGGCGTTGCTCTCCAGCTGCTTCACCTGCCTGCTGCGCTGCTGCTTGGCCCGATGATTACCGGAACCGTAATGGGACTCAGCGGCGCAACGCTGCGCATCGATAAGCGGCTGTTTATTCTGGCGCAGGCGGTGCTGGGCTGCATGATCGCTCAGAGCCTGTCGCCCGCCATACTGACCCCCTTATTAAACGACTGGCCGGTGGTGCTGGCGGTATTGATCCTTACGCTGGCCGCCAGCGGTCTCTCAGGTTTTCTGCTGGTGCGCTTCAGTAACCTGCCGGGGCCTACCGGTGCCTGGGGATCGTCGCCCGGCGGCGCCTCGGCGATGGTGGCGATGGCGGGGGATTTCGGGGCTGACGTGCGGCTGGTCGCGTTTATGCAGTATCTGCGCGTGCTGTTCGTCGCCACGGCGGCGGCGGTAGTGGCGCGTATTGGTCTGGATACCAGCGGCGGTGCGACCGGACTAATCTGGTTTCCGGCGCTCGGCCACGGTTTTTTGCTGACGCTGGTGGTGATGATCGCCGGTGCCTGGCTCGGGCAGCGCCTGCGGATCCCCTCCGGTGCGCTGCTGCTGCCGGCGCTGACTGGGGCCACGCTGCAGGGGAGCGAAATCGCGACGTTGCAGGTGCCGGAGTGGCTGCTGGCGCTGGCCTATGCGCTGATTGGCTGGAGCGTCGGACTGCGCTTTACGCGCCCGATTTTCCTGCTGGCGCTGCGGACGCTGCCGCAGATGCTCGCCTCAATCCTCGGGCTGATGGTGCTGTGTGCGGCGCTGGCATGGATGCTGACGCGGGTATTGCATATTGACCTGATGACCGCCTATCTGGCTACCAGCCCGGGCGGGCTGGATACCGTCGCTATTATCGCCGCCGGCAGCCGGGTCGATATGGCGTTTGTTATGGCGCTGCAGACGCTGCGTCTGTTTACCATTCTGCTCACCGGCCCGGCACTGGCGCGCTTTATCTCACGCTTTGCGCATCCGCGTGCGGGCTGAGAAGAGTACGGCGTCAAAAATAAACACCGCCAGCGCCAGCCAGATAAAGCCAAAGGTGACCAGCTTATCGGGGGTGAGGCGCTCGCCATAAAACAGTACCGCCAGCAGAAACATCAGCGTCGGGCCAAGATACTGGAAAAAGCCCACGGTTGAGAGGCGCAGACGCGCGCAGGCTGCGGCAAACAGCATCAGCGGAATGGTGGTCAGCACGCCGGCGGTCACCAGCATCAGATTGAGGCTGAGCGGATTGGCGCTGAGATGACTGGTCGCGCTGTCGGCAATACCAAACAGATAGATCGCCGCCAGCGGGAACAGCCACAGCGTCTCGATCAGCATGCCGCTTTGTGCATCAACCTGGATCTTTTTCCGCACCAGACCATACAGCGCAAAGCTCAGCGCCAGCCCCAGCGCAATTACCGGCAGCGAGCCAAACTGCCACAGCTGCACCAGTACGCCCGCCGCCGCCAGCACAACCGCCAGCCACTGCAGACGGCGAAAGCGCTCACGCAGAAACAGCATACCCAACACCACATTAATCAGCGGATTGATAAAGTAGCCGAGGCTCGCCTCCAGCATATGCTGATTATTGACCGCCCAGATAAACAGCAGCCAGTTGCCGCCGACGGTGACGGCGGTCAGCGCCAGCAGCAGAACTTTTTTCGGCTGAGCGGCCACCTGACGCACCTGCTTCCAGCTGCGGCTCAGCGTGATCAGGATCAGCATAAACAGCACGGACCAGATCACCCGATGGGTCATGATTTCGGCGGGCGGCACTGCCCTGACCAGTTTGAAGTAGGCCGGAGCAACGCCCCAGATAAAATAAGCGCCGAGCGCATAAAAAATGCCCTCCCGCGTTTGCTGGCTGTCCATTGTATTGTCCATAAGGCGGCGCACCGGTTGCGCTGCGTGGGTTAACCAATCAGGTAGGTGGCGGTGGCCGTAGCGATATAATCGTGCTGCTCATTATGCAGTTCAACGCGCGCCACGGCGACTTTATTACCGGCACGCAGCAGAGTGCCGGTAGCGATAAAACGCTCGCCGCGGCCCGGGCGCAGATAATCAACCCGCAGATCGATAGTGCCCATTCGCGCCAGCCGCTGCCGCAGCTCCTCTTCGCTGATGCTCTCCTGCCGCGTCAGCGCATGGCTGACGCAAACCAGCCCGGCGGTAACATCCAGTACTGAGGCAATCACGCCGCCATGCAGGATTTGCTGTGCGGCGTTGCCTACCAGCATGGTTTTATTGGCAAATGCCAGCCGGACCGTATCAGCATCAAGGTGTTCCAGTTCCAGGCCCAGCGCCTGATTAAACGGCATATGATAAACAAAAATTTCACCAATCAGCTGGCGCGCGTCCTGCTGAGTCAGCATCGGAGATGACATAGTTACGGCCTTAAGATGTTAAGAAGTTGTGTATATTATGCTGCTCCCGCGCTGCTTTCCAGTTTCAGAAATCGGCGCTGATCAACGCCCCGCTTTGCGTGTAGAATGGCCTGCTTTTTGTACCACCGCCCTGAAAACCTTCCCACGCAGCGCACTGGAGAACACTATGCGTAAGCAATACGTCATGCTGGCCGCGGCATTAACCGTTCCTGCACTGGCGCAGGCAGATGAAGCCACGATTAAAAATATTCACGACGCACCTGCGGTGAAGGGGAGCGTGATCGCAAATCTGCTGGAAAAGCATGACAATCCGTTTGTGCTTTACCCCTATGAAAACAACTACCTGCTTTACACCTACACCAGCGACATGAATAAAGAGGCGATTTCCTCTTACAACTGGGCAGACAAAGCGAAAAAAGATGAAGTAAAATTCCAGCTCAGCCTGGCGTTTCCGCTGTGGCGCGGCATTTTAGGTGATAACTCAGTACTGGCCGCCTCGTATACTCAGCGTTCATGGTGGCAGCTGTCGAATCGCGGCGCGTCGTCACCCTTCCGCGAAACGAACTATGAGCCACAGCTGTTTCTGGGCTGGGCAACGGACTACTCACTGGCAGGCTGGACGCTGCGCGATGTGGAGCTGGGCGTTAATCATCAGTCCAATGGTCGCAGCGATCCCACTTCCCGCAGCTGGAACCGCCTTTACGCCCGCCTGATGGCAGAAAACGGCAACTTCCTTGCGGAGATCAAGCCCTGGTATCGTCTGCCGGAAAGCGCCAGCAATGACGATAACCCGGACATTACCAAATACATGGGTTATTACCGCGCGAAGCTCGGCTATATGATGGGCGACAGCATTTTCAGCGTGGAAGGCAACTATAACTGGAACAGCGGCTACGGCGGCGCAACCTTCGCCTGGAGCTATCCTCTCACTGAACACGTTCGCTTTTATACGCAGCTGTTCAGCGGCTATGGCGAATCGCTTATCGACTATAACCACCGTCAGACCCGTTTAGGCGTGGGCGTAACGCTTAACGATCTGTTCTAATCAGTAAAACAGGATTACCGTGGCAATTTCGGCAGTGCACAATCAGGAAACGCTGGCGCAGCAGGTGTTACATGACACCTTCGGCTATCAGCAGTTTCGTCCGGGTCAGCAATCCATTATCGAGTCAGCGCTCTCGGGGCGCGACTGTCTGGTCGTCATGCCGACCGGCGGCGGCAAATCGATCTGTTATCAGATCCCGGCGCTGGTGCAGGACGGGCTGACACTGGTGGTCTCCCCGCTGATTTCACTGATGAAAGATCAGGTTGATCAGCTGCTGGCCAACGGCGTGGCGGCGGCGTGTCTTAACTCGACGCAGACGCGCGAACAGCAGCAGCAGGTTTTTGCCGATTGCCGTACCGGGAAGCTCAAACTGCTCTACATCGCTCCGGAACGGTTGATGATGGACAACTTCCTCGAGGGGCTGCAGCACTGGAATCCGGTGATGCTGGCCGTCGATGAAGCGCACTGTATTTCGCAGTGGGGGCATGACTTCCGGCCGGAGTATGGCGCACTCGGGCAGCTGAGGCAGCGCTTTCCGCAGTTGCCGGTGATGGCGCTGACCGCCACGGCCGATGAAACCACGCGTAACGACATTGTCCATTTGCTGCAGATGCGCGATCCGCTGATTCAGGTCAGCAGCTTTGATCGTCCTAACATTCGCTATACCCTGGTGGAGAAGTTTAAACCCACCGATCAGCTGCTGCGCTACGTACAGGAGCAGCGCGGCAAAAGCGGCATTATCTACTGCAACAGCCGGGCAAAAGTGGAAGATACCGCCGCGCGTCTGCAGAGCCGTGGTCTGAGCGTGGGCGCCTATCACGCCGGCATCGACAGCGCACAGCGCGCGCATGTGCAGGAAGCGTTTCAGCGCGACGATCTGCAGATTGTGGTCGCTACCGTGGCGTTTGGCATGGGGATCAACAAACCCAACGTACGCTTTGTGGTGCATTTTGATATCCCGCGCAACATCGAATCCTACTATCAGGAGACCGGCCGCGCCGGCCGCGATGGCCTGCCTGCTGAAGCGATGATGCTTTACGATCCGGCGGATATGGTCTGGCTACGCAAATGCCTGGAAGAGAAAGTCCCGGGGCCGCTGCAGGATATCGAGCGTCACAAGCTCAATGCGATGGGCGCGTTTGCGGAAGCGCAAACCTGCCGGCGTCTGGTACTGCTGAACTACTTTGGCGAAGGGCGTCAGCAGCCCTGCGGCAACTGTGATATCTGCCTCGATCCTCCCCGCCGCTATGACGGGCTGGTTGACGGGCAGAAAGCGCTGTCGTGCATTTACCGTACCGGCCAGCGTTTTGGCATGAGCTACATTGTGGAAGTATTGCGCGGCTCAGCCAGCCAGCGTATTCGCGATAACGGCCATGACAAACTGCCGATCTATGGTTTGGGGCGCGAGCAGAGCCTGGAGCACTGGATCAGCGTACTGCGTCAGCTCATCCACCTCGGCATGGTGACACAAAATATCGCTATGCACTCTGCGCTGCAGCTCACCGAGGCCGCGCGTCCGGTACTGCGCGCTGAAATACCGCTGATGCTTGCGGTACCGCGCACCGTGACGGCGAAAAGCCGCAGCAGTGCGCCAAAAGTGTACGGCGGCAACTACGATCGCAAGCTGTTTGCCAAGCTGCGTAAGCTGCGCAAGGCGATAGCTGATGAAGAGAATATTCCGCCTTACGTGGTGTTTAATGACGCCACGCTGATTGAAATGGCGGAACAGTTGCCGGTCAGCGCGTCAGATATGCTGAGCGTAAACGGCGTAGGGCATCGCAAGCTGGAGCGCTTTGGTAAGCCGTTCCTGCTGATGATCCGGGAACATCTTGATAATGACGAATAAAGGACTAAACGCATGCTGATATTATTTGCTACCGTCGCGCTGGTGCACCTGGTTGCGCTGATGAGCCCCGGCCCTGACTTCTTTTTTGTGTCGCAAACTGCGGCCAGCCGCTCGCGTAAAGAGGCGATGATGGGCGTGCTGGGCATTACGCTGGGCATTGTTGTCTGGGCGGGCGTAGCGCTGATGGGGCTGCACCTGCTGCTGGCCAAAATGGCATGGCTGCATGAAATTATCATGGTGGGCGGCGGGCTCTATCTGCTGTGGATGGGCTGGCAGCTGCTGCGCTCGGCGCGTCAGCGCCATAAGCAGCCGCAGAGTGATGCACCCGAGGTGGAGCTGCCGAAGCGCGGCATGAGCTTTCTGAAAGGGCTGCTGACAAACCTGTCCAATCCCAAAGCCATTATCTATTTTGGCAGCGTCTTTTCGCTGTTTGTCGGTAATGATGTCGGTGCCGCGACGCGCTGGGGGCTATTCCTGCTGATTATTGCGGAAACCTTTGCATGGTTTGCGCTGGTGGCCGCTATCTTTGCCCTGCCGTGGATGCGCGAGAAGTATCAGCGCATGGCAAAGTGGGTGGATGGCATGGCGGGCGTGCTGTTTGCCGGTTTTGGCATTCACCTGATTATTTCGCGCTAGGCCCGGTCGCCTGAAACGGCGACGCTGCGCCGGGTGTGGCTGACCGCACACCCGGCCGTTTATTACGCTATTTTACGCGCGCTGGCTAACAGCGCGCCGACCGCCATAAACAATCCGCCAAAAATGCGGTTCAGCAGCTTCATCTGTCTCGGGCCTTTGATCCAGCCCGCAATGCGCGTTGCCAGCGTGGCGTAGCCAATCATCACGATGATATCGACCACAATCGTGGTCACGCCGAGAATCAGATACTGCATCAGCTGCGGCTGATGGGGCAGAATAAACTGCGGAAACAGCGCGGCGAGAAACACGATACTTTTAGGGTTGGTCAGGTTCACCAGCAGCGCGCGCTGAAACAGGTGCCGGCGCGGCATCGCTTTGGCAACGGCGTTCAGGTCGAGGCTGCCAGCGGCGCGCCACTGCTGAATACCCAGCCAGATCAGATAGGCAGCACCGGCCCATTTGAGGATCTCAAACGCCAGCAGCGACTGTGAAAATAGCGCGCCGAGTCCGGCCCCCACCAGCACAATATGCACCGCCAGTCCGAGCTGTAAGCCGGTAATCGATACGGCCGCACCGCGATAGCCGTGGCTGATACCGGTGCTCATGGTATTGATAGCGCCTGAGCCTGGTGAAAGGCTGAGGATGGTTGTGGTAAGCAGGTAGGTTAACCACCATTCTGTCGTCATGTGTGACATTCCCTGAAGCGAGCGAAGTATGACACAATACGCCAGAAAATTGCGCTGCGCTATGGCATACCAGCAGGGCGAACTGAACTCTCCGGGAGGGGCAGATGCAGCATCACAGAGAGAGCTGGCTCAGGCGTGAACGCGCTTTTGCGGCGTTTGCTACCGGTCCGCTGCTCGACTTCTGGCGGCAGCGGGAAGAGTGTGAGTTCACCGGAACGGGTAATCTTACTCTCCGCTATGTACGTTTTACTGCGCCACACCACACGCGCGTGATCCTGATTGTGCCGGGGCGTATTGAAAGCTATATCAAATACCCGGAGCTGGCATACGACCTGTTTCACTGCGGCTACGATGTGGTGATTATTGACCATCGCGGGCAGGGGCGCTCTGAGCGGCTGCTGGCAGATTCGCACCGCGGACACGTGGTGGAGTTCAGCGACTATGTTGACGATCTGGAGACGCTCTACCTGAAAGAGATTGTCAGCCAGCATTATCAGCAGCGCTATGTCCTCGCTCACTCAATGGGCGGTGCGATTGTCGCGCTGTTTCTGGCCCGGCAGCCGCGGGCATTTCATGCGGCGGTGCTGTGCGCACCTATGTTTGGCATTGTGCTACCGCTGCCGCCCTTTCTGGCGCACCGTATTCTTGACTGGGCAGAGAAGCGGCCGGCGCTGCGCGACGGATACGCCCTTGGTACCGGACGCTGGCGCGCGCATCCGTTTGGCATTAACCGCCTGACGCACAGCCGCGAGCGCTATCGACGCAATCTGCGCTTTTATGCTGACGATCCGGCTATTCGCGTCGGCGGTCCGACCTATCACTGGGTGCGTGAAGGCGTGCAGGCCGGACGCAATATCATGCGTCAGGCGGCAAATATCACCACGCCGCTGCTGCTGCTGCAGGCGAGTGAAGATGATGTGGTGGACAACCGTTCACAGGATCTCTTCTGCCAGGCGCTGGCGGCAGCCGGGCATCCCTGTGAAGGTAACGCACCGCGCGTCATTAAAGGCGCGCGACATGAAATTCTGTTTGAATCAGATGCAATGCGCGCCGAAGCGCTCAATGCCACCGTGGATTTTTTTGCCCGTCATCTCAGCTGACGTTATTTCCGTTATTACAACCCGAGGTTTCCATGTTTCACATCGTTGCATCCGATCTGGATGGCACGCTGCTCTCGCCGCAACATCGTCTGACGCCGTTTGCCCGTACCACGCTGCAGGCGCTGGTGGCGCGTGATATCCATTTTGTTTTTGCCACCGGCCGCCACCATATCGATGTGGGACAGATGCGCGACAAGCTCGGCATTCCGGCGTACATGATCAC
Organism: Pantoea sp. Acro-807; assembly: GCF_011752675.1. NCBI lineage: Bacteria > Pseudomonadati > Pseudomonadota > Gammaproteobacteria > Enterobacterales > Erwiniaceae > Pantoea > Pantoea sp. Acro-807. Next base: position 173,090 of record NZ_VWXE01000006.1, read on the forward strand.
CTCCAACGGCGCGCGCGTGCATAACGCCGCAGGCGAGCTGATTTTCAGCCACAATCTTGACGGCGATATCGCCAGCGAGCTTTACGCCCTGGAATATCAGGATGAAAATATTCTGACCCATGTTTATCGCGATGATGAGTGGTTTATGAACCGTCACCATCCCGATGAGCAGGACTATTTCCAGGAGTCGGAGTTTATGTATCAGCTCTATGAGCCGGGAATATTGCCCACCGATGGCATCAGCAAAGTCTTCTTCACCTGCAGCGATCCGGCTCGTCTGCTGCCGCTGGAGCAGGCGATTGAAGCGCGCTGGGGCGATCGCGTTAACGTCAGTTTCTCGCTGCCAACCTGTCTGGAAGTGATGGCGGGCGGCGTGTCGAAGGGGCACGCGCTGGAGGCTGTGGCAAAACAGCTGGGGCATTCGCTGAAAGCGTGCATCGCATTCGGCGATGGCATGAATGATGTTGAGATGCTGAGTATGGCCGGTAAAGGGTGCATTATGCACAACGGTCAGCAGCGCCTGAAGGATACGCTGCCGTCGCTGGAGATCATTGGCAGCAATGCGGACGATGCGGTGCCGCACACGCTGCGTAAACTCTTTCTGGAGTAAAAAAACGGGCCGGTCTCTCCCGGCCCGCCTCGCTTATCCGAGCTGTTTCTTATGCTTATGTTCGTTGATCATGGTGAGCAGCAGCAGCACCACTGCCAGCACCGAGCCGGCGATCATCACCATAAACCCGCCATCCCAGCCGAAGAAATCAACGGTATAGCCAACGATAGCGCTGGCTGCCACGGAGCCACCCAGATAACCGAACAGGCCGGTAAAGCCCGCTGCGGTGCCGGCGGCCTTCTTCGGTGCCAGTTCCAGCGCGTGCAGGCCAATCAGCATCACCGGGCCGTAGATCAGAAAGCCAATCACAATCATACAGAGCATATCGATGCCCGGATTGCCCGGCGGGTTAAGCCAGTAGATCACGGTAGCGATTGTCACCAGCGTCATAAAGAACACGCCGGTCGCGCCGCGATTGCCTCTGAACACTTTGTCTGACATCCAGCCGCACAGCAGCGTACCGGGAATGCCCGCATACTCATACAGGAAGTAGGCCCAGGAGGATTTATCCAGCGTAAAGTGTTTCACCTCTTTCAGATAGGTCGGCGACCAGTCGAGGATGCCGTAGCGCAGCAGATAGACAAAGACGTTTGCCAGCGCGATATACCACAGAAGCTTATTGGGCAGGATGTACTGCATAAAGATCTGCTTTGCGGTCAGCTCCTGCTCATGGTCCTCGCTGTAATCAGGCGGATAGTCATTTTTCCACGCTTCAATCGGCGGCAGACCGCATGATTGCGGTGTATCGCGCATCATGGCAAACGCAAACAGCGCGATCAGAATGGCGCCAAACGCGGGCATATAGAGCGCCGCTTTCCAGTCGTTAAACCACGCCATACCGAGCAGGAACAGCAGTGGCGGGATACCGCCTCCGACGTTATGCGCGCAGTTCCACACGGAAACAATGCCGCCGCGCTCTTTCTGTGACCACCAGTGCACCATGGTGCGGCCACACGGCGGCCAGCCCATTCCCTGGAACCAGCCACACAGGAACAGCAGCACAAACATCACCATAATGCTGGAGGTCGCCCAGGGCACGAAGCCCATAAACAGCATGACCGAGGCGGCAAGAATCAGGCCCGCCGGCAGAAAAACGCGAGGGTTTGAGCGATCGGAAACAGAACCCATGATAAATTTGGAAAAGCCGTACGCAATAGAGATGCCGGAGAGGGCAAACCCTAAATCCCCGCGCGAGAACCCCTGTTCAACCAGATAGGGCATCGCCAGCGCGAAGTTTTTGCGTACCAGATAGTAAGCCGCATAGCCGAAGAAGATCCCGAGGAAGATCTGCCAGCGCAGCCGGCGATACAGTGGATCAACACGATCGTCAGCGACCTGAGGCCGATGCGGTGCAGGTTTAAAAATACTCAGCATGAGTGTGGCCCTCCGGGGCGCAGAATAGTTATGAATTTCCCAGCAGGTTGGGGCAGAAATACGCATAAGCGCAAAGGAAACCTGGTGTTTCCATATCGCGCAAAGGATAGAGATGGTTGCTGCACGTTACTGTGACGTGTGACACATATGTTACAGTTTTATGACAATCAGGAGCGAAAAAAACCAGGAAATGTTGGATTTCGCGCATTTTGCCAGGTTTCAAGCCGGTGTTCATGCGCATTCTGACCAGAGCCTGTGTCAGGAGGTAACAGCTGACCAGCGCGTATCGCCAGCTGTCCGCCACAAGCGGGCAAAATATGATCAGTTGTAAACCAGATTATTCAGCTGGTTCATGCAGGTTTGATTACACTAGCGCCTCTGTTTATCGGGGAATGGTGTGCCGTGCTGTTACTTATTATCACCACTGTATTGTGGGCTTTTTCTTTTAGCCTGATCGGCGAATATCTGGCCGGCCAGGTGGATAGCTGGTTTTCCGTGTTGATGCGCCTGGGCCTGGCCGCGCTGGTTTTTCTGCCGTTTTTGCGCTGGCGCGGCTACCGGGCATCAACGCTGCTGCTTTATATGCTGGTGGGAATGCTGCAGCTCGGCATTATGTATCTGCTCAGTTTTGAAGCCTATCTCTACCTGAGTGTATCTGAGTTCCTGCTGTTTACGGTGATGACGCCGCTCTATATTACGCTGATTTATGACCTGCTGAGCCGGCGTCCGCTGCGCATCGGCTACGCCTTCAGCGCGCTGCTGGCGGTAGCGGGGGCAGCCATTATTCGCTATGACAAAGTCAGCGATCATTTCTGGCTGGGTCTGCTGCTGGTGCAGGCGGCGAATCTCTGCTTTGCTGTCGGCATGGTGGGATACAAACGGCTGCAGGAGACGCGGCCCATGCCGCAGCATACGGCGTTCTCCTGGTTCTATCTCGGAGCGGTGCTGATTGCCGCGCTGGCCTGGTCGCTGTGGGGCAATCCGCAGAAGCTGCCCACGACCACGCTGCAGTGGAGCGTGCTGATATGGCTGGGCGTTGCCGCATCCGGGCTGGGCTATTTTATGTGGAACTATGGAGCCACGCAGGTGGATGCCGGCACGCTGGGCATTATGAACAATATGCATGTTCCGGCGGGGCTGCTGGTAAATCTGGCGATCTGGCAGGAGAAGCCGCACTGGCCGAGCTTTATTGCGGGCGCTGCGGTGATCTTCGCTTCACTCTATGTGCATAAACGCTGGGTGATCGGCAGGCGTCACGCCTGAGCACGTGGCGGGCGCAGCCTGCAGGCTGCGCCGTGCGATCAGCTTTTCTTCGCCGGCGTTCCCGGACGCTGGATAAGCGTTAATCCTTTCAGGAAATTACGCAGGATTTGATCGCCACATTCGCGGTAGTTCTTGTGATCCGGATTGCGGAAGATAGCGCCGATTTCGCCCTGCGAAACCTTGAAGTTGGCTTTCAGCAGGATGTCGGGAATATCAGTGGTTTTCAGCGCAAACGCGATACGCAGTTTCTTCAGAAAGATGTTATTGCTCATGCGGCGTTCAACAGAGGGTGCCGGCGCATCGTCGCTTTTACCGCGCCGGTAGTAGATCAGGCCGTTGAGGAAATAGCCCATCAGTACATCAGGCAGTTTGCGAAACGCGGCGTCATCCTCTTTTTTCAGCCAGGCCTGCACATCCTCCAGCGGCACATCGCTTCCCGCAAGGGCAAAAATCTCCACCACTTTGCTATCGCTCAGATCGAGCATATAGCGCACGCTGCGCAGAACATCGTTATTGGTCATGGTGAAACTCTCCGGGTATGCAGTAAGGGCGGCGCATTATAGTGCAGGCGGGGCGGGGATAACAGCGCGGCGCGCGCACGCCGCGCCGGACCATCAGGATGCGCCGGGTAATACCGCGCCCGGCTGCGAAGCGTCGCGCACAAACGGCAGGTGATCGCAGGCGTGCTGGCGGGCAAAGCGCACAAAGGCTTCCAGTACCGGCTGACGCTGTTCGCCTTCGCGTACGGCGGCGTAGAGCCGGCTCCAGAGACCGTCGCCCAGCGTTTTGGTGACGACCAGCCCCTGCTTTTCAAAGTTCTCAACCACCCAGTGCGGCAGGGCGGCGATCCCCATCTGCGCCGAAACCATCTGAATCAGCAGCAGCGTATTATCCACGCTTTTCAGCGCCGGGCTGACGCCGGCGGGCTGCAGAAAGTGACGCCAGACATCCAGCCGCTGGCGCTGTACCGGGTAGATCATCAGAACTTCATCAGCGAAATCCTGCGGCGTAATATGCGTGCGCTGCGCCAGCGGATGATCGGGTGCCAGCACCAGCCGCATCTCAAAATCAAACATCGGCGTATAAAACAGCCCGCTGCGCGGCAGAATATCTGAGGTCAGTACCACATCAAGCTCGCCCTGCTGCAGCGCCGGCTGCGGATCAAAGGTGACGCCGGATTTAAAATCCATCACCACCTGCGGCCAGCTTTTGCGGAAGTTATTCAGCGCAGGCGTCAGCCACTGAATACAGCTGTGGCATTCAATAGCGATGCGCAGTGTGGCCTGCTGCTGTGGCTCATGACACGCCTGCAGCGCCTGCTGGATCTGCGGCAGTACCTGCTCTGCCAGCTGCAGTAAAATCTCACCCTGCGGCGTAAAGCGCAGCGGCTGGCTTTTACGCACAAACAGCCGGAAGCCAAGGCGCTGCTCCAGATCGCTGAACTGATGCGATAAGGCAGACTGCGTCTGGTGCAGCTGCGCCGCAGCGGCGGCGAGCGAGCCGGTGTTGTGTAACGCCTGCAGCGTTCGCAGGTGTTTGAGTTCGATCATGAGAATCCTTCACAGCGGGACAAAACGAATAACGCGGTAAGCTATACACTACCCGCAGATTGTGGCGGTGTAAACATCTGGATGGCTAAATGGGATGGGCTGCTGTGCGCAGAGGCAGCAAACGCGGGCGTCAAAAGCAGAACGTGCATGAAAAAGGGCGCCTCAGCGCCCCGGATAACGTTATGCGCTGGGGGCTACCCCATACTGTTTGAACCACGCCAGCATACGCTGCCAGCCATCCCGGGCCGATTCTGCATGATAGCCTGGACGATAATCGGCGTTAAACGCGTGACCGGCATCCGGATAGACCACAATTTCCGCTCTGGCATTGGCAGCATGCAGCGCCTGACGCATTTTATCGATACTCTCCAGCGGAATACCCTCATCCTGCCCGCCATACAGGCCGAGCACCGGCGCGTTCAGATCGACGGCGACATCAATCGGATGCTTCTGCTGCTTCAGCGTTTTTTCTCCTTCCAGGCGGCCATACCACGCCGCTGCGGCACGCACCTGAGGATTGTGTGCGGCAAACAGCCAGCTGATGCGCCCGCCCCAGCAGAAGCCGGTAATCGCCAGACGACGAATATCGCCATCGTGCCGTGCAGCCCAGTTTGCCGCATGATCGAGATCGGCAAGCACCTGGCTGTCGGGCACTTTGCTCACCAGCTCGCTGAGCAGCGTCGGGATATCGTGATACTCCTGCGGATCGCCTTCGCGGAAATAGAGTTCCGGTGCCACTGCGAGGTAGCCCTCCAGTGCCAGGCGGCGACACAGATCGCGGATATGCTCATGTACGCCGAAAATCTCCTGAACCACCAGTACCACCGGCAGCGTACCGCTGAATGATTTAGGTCGTGCGTACCAGGCGGGCAGATTTTCCCCCTGGCTGGGAATTGAGGTCTCGCCACACTGAATCGCATCGCTTTGGGTAATGATTGTGCTGCTGGCGGCGGGCTGCGCCGCTGAGGCGAAGCCACCCGGGGTCGATTCTTGTGCCATATTTTCTGTGGTTTTCATGGTTCTCTCCGTGCTGGCAGGTGCGCAATCAGGTAACTATAGCCTGGTCATGATGGCCGGATGGTTACAGGGTAAAAGGAACAGATTCTCAGATGCGGCTTCTGTATTAACATTGCCGCTGAAGCTTACGCAGCACCGTGCCGGATAAATGTGTGAAACGGCGCGTTATATTGTGACAAAAATCACAAATAGTGCGGTTGGTAATGTAACTTTCATTATTTGAAGTGAGAGATATCACATATTTGTCGCGCTGCCTCACGTAGAGTGCGCGTCACAATACTTAATTAGCAGGAGTCTGATATGACCCAGTCTGACGTTTTCCACCTTGGTATCACTAAAGCTGACCTGAAAGGCGCTACGCTGGCGATCGTCCCGGGCGACCCGGAGCGGGTGAAAAAAATCGCGGCGCTGATGGAGAATCCGCAGCATCTGGCGTCGCATCGTGAATTCACCACCTGGCTGGCGGAGATCGACGGCAAGCCGGTAGTGGTCTGCTCAACCGGTATCGGTGGTCCTTCAACCTCAATTGCGGTAGAGGAGCTGGCGCAGCTCGGCGTCCGGACCTTCCTGCGCGTCGGCACCACCGGTGCCATTCAGCCGCACATTAACGTTGGTGACGTGCTGGTGACGACCGCCTCAGTACGCCTGGATGGCGCCAGCCTGCACTTTGCTCCGATGGAATTCCCGGCCGTGGCCGATTTTGCCTGTACCACGGCGCTGGTCGCGGCGGCAGAAGAGTGCGGCGCGCGTACCCATATCGGCATCACTGCCTCTTCTGACACCTTCTATCCGGGGCAGGAGCGTTACGACACCTTCTCTGGTCGCGTGGTCAATCGCTTCCAGGGCTCCATGCAGGAGTGGCAGGCGATGGGCGTACTTAACTATGAGATGGAATCCGCTACACTGTTAACCATGTGCGCCAGTCAGGGACTGCGTGCCGGCATGGTGGCTGGCGTCATTGTGAACCGTACGCAAAAAGAGATCCCGGACGCGGCAACCATGAAGCAGACCGAGAGCGACGCTGTGAAAATTGTGGTGGAAGCCGCGCGTCGCTTACTGTAGCGCGCCAGTTGGCAATGGATGCGGGACCCGCCTCACAGGGAACTCAGCCGCTGACGAATCAGGATGCGCACCTATTCAGCGAACTCTGGGATCCCTTTTATGCGCAAAACCTTCTCCGCTCCCCGTTCCGCCGCTGTCAATAATCCCGCTGCTGCGCAGGCGCGCGTTGAACACGCCGCCACGCAGTTTCGCCAGGCGATGGCCGACGGCGACTACGCGCAGGCGCGTCAGTGCTGTGAAGCGGTATTGCGGGTAATGCCGAACCATATGCAGGTGCTCAGCGACTATGCACTGACGCTGATGCGCACCGGCGACTATAAAAAATCGTACAAAATCTATCAGAAAATCTGCCAGGCGCCTGACGCACAGCGTGCACAGGCTTCGGAAACCTGGCTGGATGGCCTGACCGAGGTCTGTGGCTGGCTGGATAAGCCGGATGAGGTGGCACGCTACGGCCTGGCTTCGCTGATGCACTCCGATGCGCGCTTTTCTGCCGGACAAAAGCACCCGTTTCCGGCTGATGCGCCGCCGGCGTTTAACCCGCACAACCCGGCGGAAAACAGTATTGCGTTCAGCCTGTATGGCAACCAGCCGCGCTACTGCGAAACGCTGATTAAAAACGTTGAAGTGGCGCGCGAGCTCTATCCGGCATGGCAGTGTCGCGTCTATCTGGATGAAAGCGTGCCGCAGCATGTCTGGCAGCGCCTGCAGCACGCCGGCGCGCAGCTGGTGGATATGTCGCACGAAAAAGAGATTCAGCCTACGCTCTGGCGCTTTCTGGTGATGGATGACCCCACGGTCAGGCGCTTTATCATTCGCGACGCCGACTCGCTGCTGTCAGAGCGCGAAGCTGCGGCCGTGCAGGCCTGGCTCGACTCGCCGTTCTGGTTTCATCATATGCGTGATTACTTTACCCATACCGAACTGCTGCTGGCCGGAATGTGGGGCGGCTGTCACGGCGTCGTCCGCAACCTTGCGCAGCAGATGCGCGACTTTATGGCGCGCTACACCGGCAATCAGCGCTTCACCGATCAATATTTCCTCAAAGTGGCGCTGTGGCCCACCGTTCGTGCCAGCCTGCTCAGTCATGACGATCTTTTTCATTTTCATCAGGCGCAGCCGTGGCCCGCTCACGCCCCCGTTCGCTGGCAGACAGAACATTTTCATGTCGGCAGTAACGCCGGCTATGCCAGCATGACCGGTAAGGCCACTGCCCCCTGCAACGGTGCGCAGCAGGTTGAACTCGCCTGTGGCGGCCAGAGCTGGTGTTATCCGGCGCGCGTGGTGAATGAGAGTGAATGGGTGCTGCCGATGCCGTTTTTCCTGATCGATGCCTGGAAAGCGGGCGAACTCACGGTCAGAGCCTGCTGACCTCCTGCGGCCTGGCGTTCAGAGATTTCAGTAGACATTCCTCCAGGCCAACTTTACCTTTCCCCTGAGCATCGCGAGGGGCGGGGGGATCATGGATCAGCAACTTATTATTACGCTTGTACTGGCACTGGCCGGTCTGGGTATCGGCTGGCTGCTGGCGCAGCTGCGTGCCGGTCAGCAGCACGCCAGCCTGACCGCGGAGCATCGCCTGCTGGAAGCGGCGCAGCAGCGTCAGCAGCGCGAACAGGAACAGCTGCAGCTGCAGCTCCGGCAGCGTGAACAGGAGCTGCGGCAGCTGCATGGCACCCTGAGCGGGGCGCAGGAGCGCCTGCAGCAGCTGGATTACTGGCGTGCTGAAAGTGAACAGCTCAGCCGCGAGCTGCGTAATCAGCTGGAGGTCAACAGCGCACAGGAAGCGGAGCTGCGCGAGGTGACTATCCGGCTGGAGGAGACGCGCTTTGCCGCTGAAGAGAAGCAGCGGCTGCTGACCAGCAGCGAGCAGCGTCTGAGCGCCCAGTTTGAGAATCTTGCGAACCGCATTTTTGAAAACAGCGGTCGCCGTGTTGATGAGCAAAATCGTCAGAGTCTTAACAGCCTGATTGCGCCGCTGCGCGATCAGCTGGATGGCTTTCGCCGTCAGGTCAATGAGAGTTTTGGTCAGGAGGCGCGTGAGCGTCATACGTTAACGTATGAGATCCGCCAGCTGCAGCAGCTCAATGCACAAATGGCGCAGGAGGCGTTAAACCTGACCAAAGCGCTGAAAGGCGACAACAAGATTCAGGGTAACTGGGGCGAAGTGGTGCTCAGTCGGGTACTGGAAGCGTCCGGCCTGCGTGAGGGGTATGAGTATGAAACCCAGGTTAACATCGCGCTGGAGCAGGGGCGCATGCAGCCCGACGTGATTGTCCGGCTGCCGCAGGGCAAAGATGTGGTGGTGGATGCCAAGATGACGCTGGTCGCGTATGAGCGCTACTTTAACGCTGAGGATGATGCCGCACGGGAGCTGGCTATTCAGGACCATGTTGCGGCGATGCGCGGTCATATTCGTCTGCTGGGGCGAAAAGATTATCAACAATTACCCGGTTTACGCTCGCTGGATTATGTGCTGATGTTTATACCGGTGGAGCCGGCGTTTTTGCTGGCCATCGATCGGCAGCCTGAGCTGATTAGCGAGGCGCTGCAGCAGAATATCATGCTGGTCAGTCCGACTACGCTGCTGGTGGCGCTGCGTACTATCAATAATCTGTGGCGCTATGAGCATCAGAGCCGCAACGCCCAGCGGATTGCCGATCGCGCCGCACGGCTCTATGACAAAATGCGGCTGTTTGTCGATGATATGAGCGGCATCGGACATAATCTGGACAAGGCGCAGCAGAGCTATCAGCAGGCGATGAAAAAGCTGGCAGAAGGGCGCGGCAATCTTATCGCCCAGAGCGAGGCGTTTAAGTCGCTGGGAGTCGAAGTTAAGCGGCCCATTAATCCGCAGCTGGTGCAGCAGGCGCTGCCGGATGAAGCGGATGAGCGCTGGGCAGAGGATGATGCGGAAACGGCAGCGGAAGTGCGCCGTATCAATGAATAACCGGCGGCAACGTGCTCGGATCGCGCGACTCTGATACACTTCGGAGAGAATTATTTGTGGAACAGGTAAAACCGATGGCAGATGAATCACAGCAGGAAACTACTCACTTTGGCTTCCAGACCGTAGCAAAAAGTGAAAAGGCCGATAAAGTCGCGGACGTGTTTCATTCCGTTGCGGCAAAATATGACCTGATGAACGATTTGATGTCGTTCGGCGTCCATCGCGTATGGAAGCGTTTTACCATTGACAGCAGCGGCGTGCGTCGCGGTCAGCGCGTGCTCGACCTGGCAGGCGGCACGGGCGATCTCACGGCGAAATTTTCCCGTCTGGTGGGTGAAACCGGGCAGGTGGTTCTGGCGGATATTAACAGCTCGATGCTGAAAATGGGCCGTGAAAAGCTGCGTAATCTTGGGGTCACCGGCAACGTCAGCTATGTGCAGGCGAATGCGGAAGCTCTGCCGTTCCCGGATAACTATTTTGACTGCATCACCATCTCGTTTGGCCTGCGCAACGTCACGGAAAAAGAGAAAGCGCTGGCTTCAATGTTTCGCGTGCTGAAGCCGGGCGGTCGTCTGCTGGTGCTGGAGTTTTCTAAGCCGGTGCTGGATCCGCTGAGCAAGGCGTATGACGCCTATTCATTCCATATTCTGCCGCGTATCGGGCAGCTGGTGGCGAATGACGCAGAGAGCTATCGCTATCTGGCTGAATCTATTCGTATGCATCCCGATCAGGAGACCCTGAAAGCGATGATGAACGACGCCGGTTTTGAAAACAGCACGTATCACAACATGACTGGCGGCATTGTCGCGCTGCATCGTGGCTTTAAGTTCTGAGTGACCATGACGCTAACCCCTCTTATTACCGGCGCGCTTGAAACCGCGCTGAATCGTGTACTTTATCGCGATCGTAGCCTGAAAGTCGCCCGGCAGCGCCTGGCAGGTAAGGTGCTGCTGCTGCGGCTGCAGGAGCTCGATTTTCCCCTTGTGCTGGTCTTCAGCGAAACGCGACTGGACGTGCTGGGCGACTGGCAGGACAGCAGCGACTGCAGCGTCAGCCTGCGCCTGAGTACGTTGCCTAAACTGCGCGATCGCCAGCAGCTCACCGGCCTGATCCGCAGCGGCGAGCTGAACGTTGAGGGCGATCTGCAGGTGGTACAGCATTTCTCCGCATTAATGGATCTGGCTGAACTCGATCCGGCAGAGTATCTGGCACCCTGGACCGGTGATATTGCGGCACAGGGTATCAGTCAGGCCGGCAGGCGGGCGCTGGCTTTTGCGCAGCAGCAGGTAACGCGCCGTCAGGACTATCTCAGCCAGGTGGTAACCGAAGAGTGGCGGCTGGCGCCGGGTGCGCTGGAGCTGGCATGGTTTGCAGAAGAGGTTGAAGCGATGGAGCGTTCACTAAACGCCTTTGAGGCGCGTCTGGCACAGCGGGAGGCGAAATGACGCTCGGAGAACTTCGGCGCTTATATTTTATCGTTAAAATTTTTCTGACCTACGGGCTGGATGAACTCATACCGCACATGCGCATCACGCTGCCGCTGCGGCTGTGGCGCCGCTGCGTATTCTGGATCCCCAACCGGCATAAAGAAGCGGAGATGGGCCTGCGCCTGCGTCTGGCAATGGAGCAGCTTGGCCCGGTCTGGATCAAGTTTGGTCAGATGCTCTCAACCCGTCGCGATCTGTTTCCGCCTAAAATTGCCGACGAGCTGGCAATCCTGCAGGATCGCGTCGCGCCGTTTGACGGCGTAAAAGCAAAAGCGCAGATTGAGCGCTCGATTGGCGGTCCGGTTGAGACCTGGTTTGACGATTTCGATATCAAACCGCTCGCCTCTGCCTCTATTGCTCAGGTCCACACCGCGACGCTGAAATCTAACGGCCGCAAAGTGGTCATCAAAGTGATCCGCCCTGATATCCTGCCGGTAATCAAAGCGGATATGAAGCTGATCTACCGGCTGGCACGCTGGGTGCCGCGCCTGTTGCCGGATGGTCGCCGCCTGCGTCCGATGGAAGTGGTCCGCGATTACGAAAAAACGCTGATTGATGAACTCAATCTGCTGCGGGAAGCGGCCAATGCGATTCAGCTGCGCCGTAATTTTGATCAGAGCCGCATGCTCTACGTACCGGAGGTCTACTCCGATTACTGCAGCGAAACCATGCTGGTGATGGAGCGGATTTACGGAATCCCGATCTCCGATGTCGCCACGCTGGAGCAGCACGGCGTCAATATGAAGCTGCTGGCTGAACGCGGCGTGCAGGTTTTCTTTACCCAGGTATTTCGCGACAGCTTCTTTCACGCCGATATGCATCCGGGCAACATTTTTGTCAGTTACGATCGTCCGGAAGATCCGCAATATATCGGTATCGACTGCGGGATTGTGGGATCGCTTAACAAAGAAGATAAGCGCTATCTGGCCGAAAACTTTATTGCCTTTTTTAACCGCGACTACCGCAAGGTAGCGGAACTCCACGTGGATTCCGGCTGGGTGCCGCCCGATACTAACGTTGAAGATTTTGAGTTTGCTATCCGCACCGTCTGTGAACCGATTTTTGAGAAGCCGCTGGCGGAGATCTCATTTGGTCACGTGCTGCTGAACCTGTTCAACACGGCGCGCCGCTTTAATATGGAAGTGCAGCCGCAGCTGGTGCTGCTGCAAAAAACGCTACTCTATATTGAAGGGATTGGACGTCAGCTCTATCCGCAGCTCGATTTATGGAAAACCGCGAAGCCGTTTCTGGAAGAGTGGATCAAAGATCAGATTGGTCTTCCGGCACTGGTACGTAAGGTTAAAGAGAAAGCGCCTTTCTGGGCAGAGAAACTGCCAGAACTGCCGGAACTGTTTTACGACAGCATGCGCCAGCATAAGTTATTGCAGCACAGCGTTGATAAACTGGTTAATGAACTGAACGCGCAGCGCACCCGGCATCACCAGTCGCGCTACCTGTTTGGCGTGGGGGCCACGCTGCTGTTAAGCGGGACGGCAGTACTTCTGAGCCGGCCTGACTGGGACTTCTTCCCGGCGCTGTTAATGGCGGCGGGCATCGTGACCTGGCTGGTGGGCTGGCGCAAGACAAACTAATTGTTTGCCTGGTGCAAATCGCGTAATGTCGCAGGCCGGAGCCGGTTTCCCGGCCCGCCACATTACAGTTTTTCGTTTTGTTAAGTATTTCAGAGGCATATCTCATGGGCGGTATCAGTATCTGGCAATTGTTAATCATTGCCGTCATCGTTGTACTTCTGTTCGGCACCAATAAACTGCGCAACCTCGGTTCAGATCTTGGCTCATCCATTCGCGGCTTTAAAAAAGCGATGAGTGATGAAGATGAGAAAAAAGATCTGCCTAAAGAGCAGGATGCTGACTTCAATGCCAAAACGCTGGCAGATAAACAGCATGACCCGGTGAATAAAGATCAGCCGCGGGATAAGTAAGGTGTAACTGTGTTCGATATTGGCTTTAGTGAACTGGTTCTGGTGTTCGTGATCGGCCTGATTGTACTCGGGCCGCAACGTCTGCCGGTGGCGGTAAAAACGGTAGTGGGCTGGATCCGGGCAATTCGCTCGCTGGCGGCTAATGTGCAGCACGAGCTGGCGCAGGAGCTAAAGCTGCAGGAGTTGCAGGACAGCCTGAAGAAAGTGGAAGAGGCGGGAAAGGGAACGCTCTCTCCGGAGCTGAAGCAGTCAATGGAAGAGCTGCGTAAAACCGCTGACTCCATGAAGCGCTCTGTTCAGCAGAGTATTGATATCGAAAAAGCGGAGGATGAAGCGAATACGATTCATCAGCCTGCCGCGGTTAAACCTGATGTGCCGCCGGCTGCTGCCGTCACGCCGGCGCAGGCGGAGCATCACGCCAGCGCTCCGGCGCAGGCACCTGCCGCCGCAGAAACCGTCAGCGATCGGGCTGATGCGGCGCACTCACCCACTCCCCTTTCTGCAAAAGATGAACGATAACCATGGCTGTTGAAGATACCCAGCCGCTCATCAGCCATCTGATCGAGCTGCGTAAGCGTCTGCTGAACTGCATCATTGCCGTGTTTGCGATTTTTCTCTGCCTGATCTATTTCGCTAACGATATCTATCACGCGGTCGCCGCACCGCTGATCAGCCAGATGCCGGCCGGCGCCAGTATGATTGCCACAGATGTTGCCTCGCCATTTTTTACGCCGATCAAGCTGACCCTTATTGTCTCGGTGTTTCTGGCGGTTCCGGTGATCCTCTATCAGGTATGGGCATTTATCGCGCCAGCGCTCTACCGGCATGAACGCCGGCTGGTTATGCCGCTGCTTTTCTCCAGTACGCTGCTGTTCTACGTGGGTGTGGCTTTTGCCTACTTTATTGTCTTTCCGCTGGCGTTTGGCTTTTTTGCCAAGACCGCGCCGCAGGGCGTCACCATTGCGACCGACATTACGAACTATCTCGACTTTGTCATGACGCTGTTTATGGCATTTGGCGTTGCGTTTGAAGTGCCGATAGCCATCGTGCTGCTCTGCTGGACCGGGATCACCACGCCGGACGATTTGCGGAAAAAACGGCCTTATATTCTGGTCGGCGCTTTCGTTGTTGGGATGCTGCTCACACCGCCAGACGTTTTTTCCCAAACTTTGCTCGCTATTCCGATGTACTGCCTGTTTGAAGTCGGCGTATTCTTTTCCCGCTACTACGTGGGTAAAGGGCGTAAAGCGGCAGAGGAAGACTCCTGATCGCGTTTACGCAGGACGCCCCGTTGCGCGCGGGGTGAAAGCATTTTACAAACCGCCCGCCTGCCGGGCGGTTTTTATTTGGGGAAAGAGATGTTTGATATCGGTGTAAACCTGACCAGCACGCAATTCGCAAAAGATCGCGCTCAGGTGGTTAAGCGCGCGCGCGAAGCAGGTGTCACCGGCATGCTGCTTACCGGCACTAACGCGCTGGAGAGCCAGCAGGCACGACAGCTGGCAGCACAGCATCCCGGCTACTGCTGGTCTACGGCCGGCGTCCATCCGCATCACGCCAGTGAGTGGTCCGCAGAAACAGCCAGCACGCTGCGCCGCCTGGCAGAGAGCGAACAGGTGGTTGCCATAGGGGAGTGCGGGCTCGACTTCAACCGCAATCTGGCTGCGCATCAGCAGCAGGAGTATGCATTCGATGCCCAGCTGGCGCTGGCTGCAGAGCTGCAGCTGCCGGTGTTCTTACACTGCCGCGAAGCGCACGATCGCTTTGTTGCGGTGCTGGAGCCGTGGCTGCCGAAGCTGACGGGAGCGGTGGTACACTGCTTTACCGGCACGCGTGCGGAGCTGGAAGCCTGTCTGGCGCTGGGCCTCTCCGTGGGCATTACCGGCTGGGTGTGTGATGAACGCCGCGGAATGGCGCTGCGTGAGATGCTGCCGCTGATCCCGGCGGAGCGTTTACTGCTGGAGACGGACGCGCCTTATTTACTGCCGCGCGATATGCGGCCCCGTCCGGCCTCGCGGCGCAATGAACCCTGTTTTCTGCCTCATCTGGTACAGCAGGTGGCGGGCTGGCGCGGAGAGACGGCGGAGGCGCTGAGTGCGCAGGCCGACGCAAACGCGCGTCAGCTGTTCAGGCTGGCTTAAACCTTACGAAACAGTTTGTTATCCACACTGCGCATCACCTGCTTATTCAGCAGGTTCAGCAACAGGATCGAACGGGTTTCTCCGTCGGGCTCGGCAAAAATCGCCCGCAGCCCTTCAAACGTGCCGTCGGTGATAAGCACTTCATCGCCCGACTGCGGCGTTTCAGGATCCAGAACAATCTGTGGTGTATCGGTTTGCAGTGCTTCAATCACTTCATAGGGCACCGTGGCGGGCATAGCGCCGAAGCGCACAAAATGGCTGACGCCGCGCGTGCTGCTGATGGTGGTGGTATGAATCGCTTCCGGATCGAATTCGATAAACAGATAGTTAGGGAACAGCGGCTCACTGACAGTGGTGCGTTTACCGCGCACCAGCTTCTCCATCGCGATCGTTGGACTGAGGCATGTTACTGCCTGACGCTCAAGATGTTCCTTAGCGCGCAGCAGCTGTCCGCGTTTGCAATAGAGTAAGTACCAGGATTCCATAACTGCCCCCAAATAATGGATGCCAAGAATAACAAACCTGCAGTCAGAGTTATAGCGCATCGGCTGGCGTATACCGTACCGGCCAGAGAAATTCTCTGCGAATTTTCTGATTAGTGCGTTATCTGTGCGCTTTGCGGCAAGAGAATTGACGGCCAGGGCGCATCTGTATCAGACTGCCAGACCATTACGGATCTGCACGATTTCCCGATTCACTCTGGCCGGAAAACTGAAGCCACATGAAATACCAGGACTTACGAGATTTTCTTTCGCTGCTGGAACAGCGTGGCGAGCTCAAGCGCATCACTCAGGAGATTGATCCTGAACTGGAGATGACCGAAATCGCCGACCGCACGCTGCGTGCCGGCGGCCCGGCGCTGCTGTTTGAAAACCCCAAAGGGTATGACATGCCGGTGCTGTGTAACCTGTTTGGCACGCCAAAGCGCGTGGCCATGGGTATGGGGCAGGAGGAGGTCAGCGCGCTGCGCGACGTCGGTAAACTGCTGGCATTTCTGAAGGAGCCGGAGCCGCCCAAAGGCTTCCGCGATCTCTTTGACAAAATGCCGCAGTTTAAGCAGGTGCTGAATATGCCAACAAAGCGTCTGCGCAATGCTCCCTGTCAGGAAGAGATCTTCAGCGGCGATGAGGTTGATTTGTCGCGTATTCCGGTGATGAAGTGCTGGCCTGGCGATGCGGCACCGCTGATTACCTGGGGGCTGACCGTTTCGCGCGGACCGCATAAAGAGCGGCAGAACCTGGGGATCTACCGCCAGCAGGTTATCGGCAAAAACCGGCTGATTATGCGCTGGCTGTCGCACCGCGGCGGCGCGCTCGATTTTCAGGAGTGGTGCAAAGCCCACCCCGGCGAACGCTTTCCGGTCGCGGTGGCGCTGGGTGCCGATCCCGCCACCATACTGGGCGCGGTCACGCCGGTGCCGGATACGCTCTCGGAGTACGCCTTCGCCGGCCTGCTGCGCGGCAATAAAACCGAAGTGGTAAAATGCGTCTCCTGCGATCTGGAAGTGCCCGCCAGCGCGGAAATTGTGCTGGAAGGCTACATTGAACCGGGCGACATGGCGCCGGAAGGTCCCTATGGCGACCATACCGGTTACTATAATGAAGTAGACAGCTTTCCGGTCTTTACCGTTACGCACGTTACGCAGCGGCGTAAACCGATCTATCATTCCACCTATACCGGTCGTCCACCCGATGAGCCTGCGGTACTGGGGGTGGCACTGAATGAAGTGCTGGTGCCAATCTTAATCAAACAGTTTCCGGAAATTGTCGATTTTTATCTGCCGCCTGAAGGCTGCTCCTACCGCCTGGCGGTAGTGACGATTAAAAAACAGTACGCAGGACATGCCAAGCGGGTGATGTTTGGCGTCTGGTCATTTCTGCGTCAGTTTATGTACACCAAATTTGTTATTGTGTGTGACGACGACGTAAACGCGCGCGACTGGAATGATGTGATTTGGGCGATTACCACCCGCATGGACCCGGCGCGCGATACCGTACTGGTAGAAAATACGCCGATCGATTACCTCGACTTTGCTTCACCGGTTTCGGGGCTGGGCTCCAAAATGGGGCTGGATGCTACTAATAAATGGCCGGGTGAAACGCAGCGCGAGTGGGGCACGCCGATCGTCAAAGATCCGGCGGTCACCGCGCGTATTGACGCAATCTGGGATGAGTTAGCAATCTTTGCCGAACCGCCGCAGCGCTGACGGCAGCAGAGAACCATAAGAAAGGGCAATTATGACGACGTTAAGCTGCAAAGTGACTTCGGTTGAGGCGATTACCGACACCGTATATCGCGTGCGCCTGATCCCGGAAGCGGAATTTAGCTTTCGCGCCGGTCAGTATCTGATGGTGGTAATGGATGAGCGCGACAAGCGTCCTTTCTCCATTGCCTCAACGCCAATGGAGAAAGAGATTATTGAGCTGCACATTGGCGCATCCGATCTCAATCTTTACGCTATGGCCGTGATGGATCGCATCAGAAGCGACCGCCAGGTAACGATTGATATGCCGCATGGTGATGCGTGGCTGCGGGAAGAGAGCGAGCGCCCGGTGATTCTGATCGCCGGCGGCACCGGCTTTTCCTACGCGCGTTCACTGCTGCTGACCGCGCTGGCGCAGCAGCCCGATCGTGATATCGCCATTTACTGGGGCGGACGTGAACTGCAGCACCTCTACGATATGGATGAGCTGGAAGCGCTGGCGGTAAAACACCCGAATCTCAAGGTGATTCCAGTGGTTGAGCAGCCTGCAGATGGCTGGCAGGGGCGCAGCGGGACGGTACTGACCGCCGTTATGCAGGATCATGCCGATCTGAGCGGCCATGACATCTATATCGCCGGACGCTTTGAGATGGCAAAAATTGCCCGTGAGCGTTTCTGCAGCGAGCGCGGCGCGCTGGAAGCGCAGATGTATGGCGATGCCTTTGCGTTTATCTGAGGCGCAGCCGTAAAAAAGCCCGCCCGGAAGGGCGGGAACACGTGCGATTCACAGGTCTCTGTTTTAGATACGTTCAAATACGGTGGCGATGCCCTGACCCAGGCCGATACACATGGTTGCCAGGCCAAACTGCACGTCATGCTGTGTCATCTGGTTGAGCAGGGTGGTGCTGATGCGCGCGCCGGAACAGCCCAGCGGATGCCCCAGCGCAATCGCCCCGCCATTCAGGTTTACTTTCTCATCCATCTGCGCCATAAGCCCTAAATCTTTGATGCAGGGCAGGGTTTGCGCAGCAAAAGCCTCATTAAGTTCAAACAGTCCGATATCCGCTACGCTGAGTCCGGCACGCTTCAGCGCCATTTTGCTGGCGGGAACCGGGCCGTATCCCATAATTGAAGGATCGCAGCCGGTTACCGCCATACTGCGGATACGCGCACGCGGGGTGATGCCCAGTTTACGGGCGCGGCTTTCACTCATGATCAGCATGGCGGCAGCGCCGTCAGAAAGCGCGGATGAACTGCCGGCGGTCACCGTGCCGCTCACCGGATCAAACGCCGGCCGCAGCGCGGCCAGACCCTCCAGGCTGGTCTCCGGACGGATGACCTCATCACTCTCATAGCGCTTCAGCACGCCATCGGCGTCGTGCCCCCAGGTGGGAATAATTTCGCGGGCAAAATCGCCGCGCTGCGTCGCCGCCCATGCACGCTGATGCGAACGGAAAGCAAACGCATCCTGCTGTTCGCGGCTGATATGGTGCATGCGCGCCAGCATTTCCGCTGTCAGGCCCATCATGCCGGCGGCTTTTGCCACTGTCCGGCTCAGGCCGGGATGGAAATCAACGCCGTGGCTCATCGGGACATGGCCCATATGCTCAACGCCGCCAATCAGGCAGGTCTGCGCATCGCCGGTCATAATGGCCCGGGCAGCATCATGCAGCGCCTGCATAGATGAACCGCAGAGGCGATTCACCGTGCTGGCGGGCACGCGGTGCGGAATTTCCGCCAGCAGCGCCGCGTTGCGCGCAATATTAAATCCCTGCTCCAGCGTCTGCTGCACGCAGCCCCAGATGATATCATCCAGCGAGGCGGGGTCGATCGCCGGGTTGCGGCTCAGCAGCTCCCGCATCAGATGTGCTGAGAGATCTTCCGCCCGCACCTGACGAAAGGCGCCGCCTTTAGAGCGGCCCATGGGCGTGCGTGCGGCATCAATAAT
Organism: Pantoea sp. Acro-807; assembly: GCF_011752675.1. NCBI lineage: Bacteria > Pseudomonadati > Pseudomonadota > Gammaproteobacteria > Enterobacterales > Erwiniaceae > Pantoea > Pantoea sp. Acro-807. The sequence goes on from NZ_VWXE01000006.1 coordinate 192,637, forward strand.
GACGACATTTTCCATCTCTGTTCCTCAGGCGCGCTGCAGCGACGCTTCATCAATAGGTTGAACGGCGGGGTACCAGCTCTGATGCGCGTGCGCACGCTGCACCAGCGCCTCCGGCAGCGTATAAAGCGCGCCGAGATGTGCGTAGCGTCTGGCCTGGTCGACCACATTGCTGTTACCGAGCGTATCAAGATAGCGGAAAGCGCCGCCGCGGAATGGCGGGAAGCCGAGGCCATAGACCAGCGCCATATCTGCTTCTGCCGGTGAGGCGATAATCTTCTCTTCCAGACAGCGCACCACTTCATGCAGCATCGGCAGCATCATACGGTTGATAATCTCTTCATTGCTGAATGCGCGTGCTGGTTCACTGACGCTGCTCAGCAGCGTATCGGCGTCCGGATCGTGTATCTTCTGCGGTTTGCCTTTTTTATCCTGTTCCCAGCGGTAGAAGCCGAGGCCGTTTTTCTGCCCAAACCGGCCCGCATCAAACAGGACATCGATGGCATCCCGATAGTTTTTCTGCATGCGCGCCGGAAAGCCCTGCGCCATGACCTGCTGCGCATGATGGGCGGTATCGATACCGACCACATCCAGCAGCCACGCCGGCCCCATTGGCCAGCCAAACTGCTGCTCCATGACTTTATCAATCTGGCGATAATCAGCGCCGTCGCGCAGCAGCAGGCTGAAAGCCGCAAAATAGGGGAACAGTACCCGGTTAACAAAGAAACCGGGACAATCGTTAACCACGACCGCTGTTTTTCCCATTTTGCTGGCCCACGCCACCACCTTACTGATGGTCGCTTCTGAGGTCTGTTCGCCGCGGATCACTTCCACCAGCGGCATGCGCGGTACCGGATTGAAAAAGTGCATACCGCAGAAATTTTGCGGACGCTGCAGCGCTTTCGCCAGTTCGCTAATCGGGATGGTTGAGGTGTTCGAGGCGAGAATGGCATCGTCCCGCAGCTGCTGTTCGGTCTCAGCGAGCACTTTCGCTTTGACCGCCGGATTCTCCACTACCGCTTCTACCACCACATCAGCGCGGCGGAAACCGCTATACTCCAGCACCGGCTGGATAGTTGTCAGCACGGCAGCAAGTTTCGCACCATCAATTTTGCCGCGCGCCAGCTGCTTATTCAGCAGCTTGCTGGCTTCATTCATACCCAGCGTCAGCGCTTTTTCACTGATATCTTTCAGGATAACGGGTACGCCTTTCCACGCTGACTGCCAGGCAATCCCGCCCCCCATGATGCCGGCACCCAGCACGGCGGCCTGCTGCGGCAGCTCTGCGCGGGCGCTATGTTTTTTCGCCAGGCTTTTGACATATTGATCGTTAAGGAAAATGCCGACCAGCGCGCGGGCAACATCGCTCTGTGCCAGCGGCACAAACGCAGCCGTTTCAAGCTTAAGCGCATCATCGCGCGTCAGCCCGGCGGCAGCTTCAATTGTTTTCACCGCTGTCAGCGGGGCAGGGTAGTGTTTACCTGCCGTCTGCAGCACCATGCTTTTCGCCAGCGTAAAGCTCATCGCGGCTTCAACCGGACTCAGCTTCAGCGGCGCCAGCTTCGGCGCCCGGCGTGCCTGCCAGCTCTGCTGGGTAATGGCGTCGTGCAGCATAGTGAGCGCGGCGCTGCGCAGTTTGTCGCGGCTGACCACGGCATCGACCAGACCCAGCTTCAGCGCGCTTAATCCATCCACATCTTTGCCGGCGGCAATGATCTCCAGCGCGCTGTCGGCTCCCAGCAGGCGCGGCAAACGCACGCTACCGCCAAAGCCTGGCATGATGCCGAGTCGGGTTTCCGGCAGGCCAATACGCGTCTCCGGCGTCGCGACGCGCAGATCGGTTGCCAGCACACACTCGCAGCCACCCCCCAGCGCATAGCCATCAATGGCGGCAATGGTCGGCACCGGCAGATCTTCCAGCCGGTTAAAAATGCTGTTAGCAAAGGTCAGCCACGCGCTCAGTTTCTCTTCAGGGGCATCAAACAGCGAAAGAAACTCGGTGATATCCGCGCCGACGATAAAAGCGGGTTTGGCGGAGCTTAACAGCAGACCGCGCAGACCGGGCTGCTGCTGCAGTACATTCAGCGCCTCTCCCAGGCTGGCGACGGTTTTAATATCAAGTTTATTGACCGAGCCGGGAGCATCGAAAACCAGCTCGGCAACGCCGTCTTCGAGCCAGTGTAATGAAAGGGTATCGCCTTGGTAGAGCATATCCGTCTCCTGAAACCGCGAAAAGTGATCTGGTCATACCAGATGAACAGGAGTGTGAGCGGCCTGCCCCTCTTTTGCAAACGGCAGTGTGCTTATTTGATACCGCGATCACAGGCTGGCTGGCGCGCCAATAGCGGCGCGGCTATGCTACACTGCGGCCACTTTCGCGACATCGGAGACTCGTTCATGGATTCACTGAAAACACTGTATCAGGCGCATATCAAAACGCTGCAGCAGCGGGCGCAACAGATTCTGGCGCGCGGCAAACTGGATGCGCTGCTGATCCACTCCGGCGAGCTACAGACCGTTTTTCTGGATGATCACACCTATCCGTTTAAAGTGAATCCGCAGTTCAAAGCCTGGGTGCCGGTCACGCAGGTGCCGAACTGCTGGCTGTGGGTCGACGGCAGCAATAAACCTAAACTGTGGTTCTATTCACCCGTCGACTACTGGCATAACGTCGAGCCGCTGCCGGAGAGCTTCTGGACCGGAGATGTTGATGTCATCGGGCTGAAAAATGCAGATGAGATTGCACAGCTGCTGCCAGCATCGCGTGAAAACGTCGCCTACATTGGCCCGGTACCGGAACGTGCTGCGCAGCTGGGCTTCAGCAGCGCGCAGATCAACCCGCAGGCGGTCATCGATTTCCTGCATTATCATCGCAGTATCAAAACGGATTATGAGCTCGCCTGCCTGCGTCAGGCGCAGAAGCTGGCGGTTGCTGGCCATCGCGCGGCTAAAGAGGCGTTTTTCTCCGGCATGAGCGAGTTCGATATTAACCTCGCCTATCTTACCGCTACCGGGCACCGGGATACGGATGTGCCGTATGGCAATATTGTGGCGCTGAACGAACATGCAGCCGTGCTGCACTACACCCGGCTCGATCACCAGCCGCCAGCCAAACGTCACAGCTTCCTGATTGACGCCGGCGCTGAGTATGCAGGATATGCAGCAGATTTAACCCGCAGCTATGCGGCGCAAAGTAAAACGCGCTATGCCGAGCTGGTGGAGGCAATGAATAAAGAGGAGCTGGCGCTGATCGCTACGCTGAAAGCGGGCGTGCGCTATACCGATTATCATCTGCAGATGCATCAGCGCATTGCGCGTTTGTTGCTGAAATTTGGTCTGGTAAAAGGCCTGACGGAAGAGGCGCTGGTGGCAGAGAATCTCACCGGACCTTTCATGCCGCACGGCCTGGGTCATCCCCTCGGGCTGCAGGTACATGATGTGGCCGGTTTTATGCAGGACGATCGCGGCACGCATCTGGCTGCGCCGGCGCAATACCCTTATCTGCGCTGCACCCGGGTGCTGGAGCCCGGCATGGTACTGACCATTGAGCCGGGCTTCTATATTATCGATTCGCTGCTGGCGCCGCTACGCGGGGGTAAGTACACCCAGCACTTTGACTGGCAGGCGATTGATGCGCTGAAGCCGTATGGCGGAATTCGCATTGAAGATAATGTGGTGATCCACCCTAATCGCATTGAGAACATGACGCGCGACCTGCACCTGGCCTGATGGACGCTTATGATATTCCGGCTGAGGCGATAAGCAGCAGCGAAGAGATGATCAAAAAAAGCCGCTTTATCACTCTGCTGGCGCATACGCCGGGTGCTGAAGCGGCGCGGGCGTTTGTGCAGCGGGTCAAAAGCGAGCATCCCGCTGCGCGGCATCACTGCTGGGCCTGGGTTGCCGGTGCTCCGGACGATTCACAGCTACTGGGCTTCTCCGACGATGGCGAACCCTCCGGCACGGCAGGTAAGCCGATGCTGGCGCAGCTGATGGGGAGCGGCCTTGGTGAGATCACTGCCGTAGTCGTACGCTATTATGGCGGCATCATGCTGGGGACCGGCGGGCTGGTCAAAGCTTACGGCGGCGGGGTGCAGCAGGGACTGAAACAGCTGCCGCGTCAGCGCAAAGTGCCGATGCAATCTTTTATGCTGCGCTGTGATTATGCACAGATGAGCGATATAGAACGCCTGCTGCAGCGTTTTGACGGCGTTACCGAAGAGAGCCGCTATGAAGATTGCATCACGCTGCGCATTGCGCTGCCTCATGCGCAGATAGCGGCCTTTAAGCAAAACCTCTCTGACTACAGCCGGGGTGCGCTAGCGCTGCTCCCGCTGGATAACTGAACAAAGGACACGGCTGAATGCACTTCCGCGCCATTACCCGCATTGTGGGTCTGCTGGTTATTTTATTCTCGGTAACCATGATTGTACCGGGTTTAGTGGCGCTGATTTATCGCGACGGTGCCGGCCGCGCCTTCAGTCAGACGTTCCTGATGGCGATTGTCATTGGTTCGCTGCTCTGGTGGCCCAACCGTAAACAGAAGACCGAACTTAAACCGCGCGAAGGCTTTCTGATTGTGGTGCTGTTCTGGACGGTACTGGGCAGCGTCGGTGCAATGCCGTTTATCTTTGCCGAGCAGCCTCACCTCTCCGCGACCGATGCCTTTTTCGAATCCTTTTCCGGCCTGACGACGACGGGTGCAACGACGCTGGTGGGGCTCGACTCCCTGCCGAAAGCGATTCTGTTTTACCGGCAGATGCTGCAGTGGCTGGGCGGTATGGGGATTATCGTGCTGGCCGTTGCCATACTGCCGATTCTGGGCGTTGGTGGCATGCAGCTTTATCGCGCCGAAATGCCCGGGCCGCTGAAGGACAATAAGATGCGGCCGCGTATTGCAGAGACAGCAAAAACGCTGTGGCTGATTTATGTTGTGCTGACCATCGCCTGCGCGCTGGCCCTGTGGCTGGCCGGCATGCCGATGTTTGACGCTATCGGGCACAGCTTTTCTACCATCGCGATTGGCGGTTTCTCCACGCACGATGCCAGCATCGGCTATTTTAACAGCCCGACGATCAACACGATTGTTGCGGTGTTTCTGCTGATTTCCGGCTGTAACTACGGCCTGCACTTTTCACTGCTGAGCGGGCGTAACCTGAAGGTTTACTGGCGCGATCCTGAATTCCGGATGTTTATTGGCGTGCAGTTTACGCTGGTGGTGATCTGCACGCTGGTGCTCTGGCTGCATAATGTTTATGACAGCGGCTGGCAAACGCTGAATCAGGCTTTTTTCCAGGTAGTGTCATGGGCAACAACGGCGGGCTTCACCACAGATAGCATTGCACGCTGGCCGCTGTTCCTGCCGGTGCTGCTGCTCTGCTCAGCATTTATCGGTGGTATGGCTGGCTCAACCGGGGGCGGCCTGAAGGTTATTCGTATTCTGCTATTGTTCAAGCAGGGTTCACGTGAGCTAAAACGTCTGGTGCACCCTAATGCGGTTTACACCATTAAGCTTGGCAACCGGGCGCTGCCGGAGCGTATTCTGGAAGCGGTATGGGGTTTCTTCTCCGCCTATGCGCTGGTGTTTCTGCTCAGCATGCTGGCAATTATCGCGACCGGCGTTGATGACTTCTCCGCGTTTGCTGCCGTTGCGGCAACGCTGAACAACCTTGGGCCGGGGCTGGGTGTAGTCGCAGACAACTTCACAACCATGAATGATGTGGCGAAATGGATATTGATCCTGACGATGCTGTTCGGGCGTCTTGAGGTCTTTACGCTGCTGGTGCTGTTCACGCCGACTTTCTGGCGTGAATAAGAGAAACAGGAACCTGTAATGAAAGCATTAATACTTTATTCCACCCGCGACGGACAAACCCGCGAAATTGCAGCGCGTATTGCTCAGACTCTGGTACCGCAGCAGTTATGTGATGTGCAGGATCTTGCAGAGACGAGACAGATTGACTGGTCGCAGTACGATCGCGTACTGATAGGCGCCTCGATTCGCTATGGTCATTTTGATACGGCGCTGATGAAGTTTGTCACGCAGCACCGGCAGTCGCTGCAGCAGCGGGTAAGCGGATTTTTTAGCGTGAATCTGACGGCGCGCAAAGCTGACAAGCGTTCCCCGCAAACCAATGCCTATACCCGCAAATTTCTTGAGCAGTCACCGTGGCAGCCCGACTGCTGCGCTGTGTTTGCCGGCGCGTTACGTTATCCGCGCTATCGCTGGTTTGATCGGGTAATGATTCAGTTAATTATGCGCATGACCGGTGGTGAAACCGATACCTCTAAAGAAGTCGAGTACACCGACTGGTCTGCAGTGAGCAGATTTGCGTATGAATTTGCGCAGTTACCAGGCAAATCGTTGTGAAATAGAGCGTTGTGGCGAAAAATAGCGCGAACGATTCTTTTTTTGTATTTAACGCTTGTCAGCCCGGAAGAACTCCCTATAATGCGCCTCCATCGACACGGCACACCGGCTTACGGAAAACGGCGTCGACAGGAAGATTCGGTAAGAACTTCCGCCGGAGAAAACGCTGAAAAAAGTGGTTGACTCCGGAGGAGGAAAGCGTAATATACGCCACCTCGCAGCAGACGCTTAAGGCGCTGGCTGCACCGCTCTTTAACAATTTATCAGACAATCTGTGT
>NZ_VWXE01000007.1:0-169746 GCF_011752675.1 Pantoea sp. Acro-807
GGGCGCATAAATGCGCCCCCTACGGATATCCCATCCCCTGTAGGGGCGCCATTCATGGCGCCCGGGTTGATGCGCGTGCGAAACGTGATGATGCCAGGGGCGCATAAATGCGCCCCCTACGGATATCCCATCCCCTGTAGGGGCGCCATTCATGGCGCCCGGGTTGATGCGCGTGCGAAACGTGATGATGCCAGGGGCGCATAAATGCGCCCCCTACGGATATCGGATGGTCCCGTAGGGGCGTCATTAATGGCGCCCGGATTGATGCGCATACGAAACGCGATGACGCCCCGGCATAAACCGATTTATCCCTGCTCCTGACGCTTAAACACCAGCTCATTCCCCTGGCTGGCTGCCGCATCAAAACGGTATCCATCTGCATCAAACTGCTTCAGCTGATCTGGCTGTGTCAGGCGATGCTCAATCACAAAACGGCTCATCAGACCGCGCGCTTTTTTGGCATAAAAACTGATGACCTTATAGTGGCCGCCCTTTTCATCCAGAAACACCGGCTTTATCAGCCGGGCATTAAGTTTCGCCGGCTTTACCGCCCGGAAATATTCATCTGACGCCAGGTTAATCAGCACCTGGTCACCCTGCGCCTGTAGCGCCTGATTCAGCGCTTCCGTGAGCGTATCGCCCCAGAAACTATAGAGATCGCGGCCAGCCGGGTTTGCCAGTCGGGTACCCATCTCCAGCCGGTAGGGCTGCATCAGATCCAGCGGGCGCAGCAGGCCATACAAACCAGAGAGCATACGCAGGTGCTGCTGGGCAAAATCAAAATCTGCCTCGCTAAAGCGTTCAGCCTGCAGGCCGGTATAAACATCCCCTTTGAACGCCAGAATAGCCGGACGCGCATTTTCCGGCGAAAAGTGCGGCTGCCACTGGTTAAAGCGCTCGGCGTTCAGGTGCGCCAGCTTGTCGCTGATACGCATCAGCGAAGCGATATCAGCCGGAGAGAGGGCGCGCGCAACGTCAATCAGCTGCTGCGATTTTTCCAGCAGCTCAGGCTGGGTAAAGCGGGGGGTGGCAAGCGGGCTCTCATAATCCAGCGTTTTAGCCGGTGAAATCACCATCAGCATACCGGGTCTCCTTGTGCGCCTGCTTAAATATCAGGACATTAACGGAAAATTTATTGCGCGGAGTGTATCAAAAAAGCGGCATCAATCGGCAAATCACTCCTATTCGTCAGCGCTATCGTAAAGGGCACGCCACGATGTTGCGCCGCTGATTGCGCGTGATATTATCGATTCAGCCTTTTATACCCTGACAGTCAACCAAAGAGAAAAGAGAACCATGACGGATAAACTTACTTCCCTGCGTCAGCTGACTACCGTGGTCGCCGACACCGGTGATATTGCAGCGATGAAGCTCTATCAGCCGCAGGATGCCACGACAAACCCTTCCCTGATCCTCAACGCTGCCCAAATTCCTGAATACCGCAAGCTGATTGATGAAGCGATCGGCTGGGCGCGTCAGCAGAGCAGCAACAAGGAAGAGCAGCTGGCGCTGGTCTCTGACAAACTGGCTGTCAACATCGGGCTGGAGATCCTCAAACTGATCCCGGGCCGCATTTCCACAGAAGTTGATGCACGCCTCTCCTACGATACCGAAGCGAGCATCGCGAAAGCGCGCAGCCTGATCAAACTCTACAACGACGCAGGCATCAGCAACGATCGTATTCTGATCAAACTCGCTTCAACCTGGCAGGGCATCCGTGCAGCGGAGCAGCTGGAAAAAGAGGGTATCAACTGTAACCTTACGCTGCTGTTCTCCTTTGCGCAGGCACGCGCCTGTGCAGAAGCGGGCGTTTTCCTGATCTCTCCATTCGTAGGCCGTATTCTCGACTGGTACAAGCAGAACACCGATAAAAAAGAGTATGCGCCGCATGAAGATCCAGGCGTGGTGTCCGTATCTGAAATCTACAGCTACTACAAACAGCACGGCTATGAAACTGTAGTGATGGGTGCCAGCTTCCGTAACGTGGGCGAAATCATTGAGCTGGCGGGCTGCGACCGTCTGACCATCTCTCCGGGCCTGCTGAAAGAGCTGGCTGAGAGCGAAGGCAGCGTTGAGCGCAAGCTGAGCTACAGCGGCGAGATCAGCGAGCGTCCGGCGAAAATGACCGAAGCGGAGTTCCTGTGGCAGCATAATCAGGATCCTATGGCGGTGACTAAGCTGGCGGAAGGCATCCGCAACTTTGCCGTTGATCAGGGCAAACTTGAAAAGATGCTGACCGAACTGCTGTAAGCATGACGCCGTGGCGGTGCCCTGCCGCCGCGGCATTACGCATTTCTCTGCTCTGCGCTTTGTATTATCCTTTCTGCATCTATCTTTCTTTGCCGCCACGCGGCTAACCACAGCGATACTCTTATGGATACTTTACGCATTGGATTAATTTCCGTTTCCGATCGCGCAGCAAACGGCATTTATCAGGATCAGGGCATTCCGGCACTGGAGAGCTGGCTCAGCACTGCGCTGGCAACACCCTTCGAGCTGGAGACGCGGCTGGTGCCGGATGAACAGCCGATGATTGAACAGGCGATCTGCGAGCTGGTAGATGAACGTTTCTGCCATCTGGTGCTCACCACCGGCGGTACCGGGCCGGCACGACGCGACGTGACGCCGGATGCGACGCTGGCGGTAGCGGATCGCGAAATGCCTGGCTTTGGTGAGCAGATGCGTCAGATCAGCCTGCAGTTTGTACCCACTGCCATTTTGTCACGTCAGGCAGGGGTTATCCGCAAACAGTCGCTGATCCTGAATCTGCCCGGCCAGCCGAAATCGATTAAAGAGACGCTGGAAGGGGTAAAAGCGGAGGATGGCAGCGTAAGGGTACCCGGAATTTTTGCCGCCGTGCCTTACTGCCTGCAGCTGCTGGAAGGACCCTATATCGAGACGCATGCGGCAGTGGTAGCAGCATTTCGTCCGAAAAGCGCACGGCGTGAGACAAACCTCTGAATATAAGGCTTTTCAGGCATAAAATTCAGCCTTGCTGGTGTGGTGCGGGTTTGCCGGTATAGTAACGTCTGCTCTACCTTTCCCGGCTCTGGATACCGCACCGTTATGGACTCGCTCACCTCGCATCGACTTAACCGGCAGGACTATAAAACCCTGTCGCTGGCTGCCCTTGGCGGGGCGCTGGAATTCTACGACTTCATTATTTTTATCTTCTTTGCTGCCGTCATTGGTGAGCTCTTTTTCCCGCCCGATATGCCTGACTGGCTGCGTCAGGTGCAGACGTTTGGTATTTTTGCTGCCGGCTATCTGGCGCGACCGCTGGGCGGCATTGTTATGGCGCACTTTGGTGACAAAGTCGGCCGGAAAAAGATGTTCAGCCTGAGTATTCTGCTGATGGCGCTGCCGACCCTGGCGATGGGCGCACTGCCCACCTATGCAAGCATAGGTATCGCTGCACCGCTGCTAATGCTGCTATTGCGGATGCTGCAGGGGGCGGCAATTGGCGGTGAAGTGCCGGGCGCCTGGGTATTTGTTGCTGAGCACGTTCCGGAAAAGCGTACCGGCTTTGCCTGCGGCACCCTGACCGCAGGCCTCACTGCCGGTATCCTGCTGGGTTCACTGGTAGCGACGCTGCTTAACAGCACGATTTCGCCAGCGGCAATGCGCGATTACGGCTGGCGGCTGCCGTTCTTTCTCGGCGGCCTGTTTGGACTGCTGGCGATGTACCTGCGTCGCTGGCTGCATGAAACGCCGGTATTTCAGCAGATGCAGCAGCGGAAAACGCTGTCTGAACGGCTGCCGCTGCAGGCTATTTTGCTGCACCACAAGCGCAGTATTGCGATCTCAATGCTGCTGACCTGGCTGCTCTCCGCCTGCATTGTAGTGGTGATTTTAATGGCGCCCGCACTGATGCAGAAACAGGGCGTGCCTGCTGCGCTGAGCCTGCAGGCCAACAGCCTGGCGACCGTAATGCTGCTGGTCGGATGCGTGCTGGCAGGCTGGATCGTAGATCGCGCGGGTGCGGCGCGTACGCTGATAGCGGGATCGCTGCTGCTGGCTTTCTGCAGCTGGCACTTTTTCCAAAACACCGGCAGCGCGCCGCAGATGCTGTTTTTCTGGTACGGCGTGGCGGGACTGAGCGTCGGTGTGGTAGGCGTAGTGCCGTTTGTCATGGTGCGCGCCTTTCCGCCAGCGGTACGCTTTACCGGCATCTCTTTCTCATACAATGTTGCTTACGCGATTTTCGGCGGCCTGACGCCCGTCAGCGTAACGCTGATGATGCAGCTGACGCCTATGGCACCGGCCTGGTATGTGCTGGCGCTGGCGGCGATCGGTGCCGCTGTCGGCTGCTGGCTGTGGCGTGACGCACGTCAGCCAGCGGGGCACTCCTCGCGCTCTTTATCCTGATGAGCCCGGTACGGCGGGCAGCACTGCTCCGCCGTACTGCTGCTGAAGTTGTACATTTTCCCGCCATTTATCCCGTCCGGCTAAAAGAATCGAAATATTTTTTGCTTTTAACCCTTGATGCGCATCGAAGCGGCCCCATTTACTTGTCATCGGGCGTTGTGAGGCAGCAAAAAAGCCTGCAGTCGCAGTTGAAAGTGGCGGTAACGACCACATCTCTGCATCACAACCCAATTTGACAAAGAATTTACGTGGGAGACGTTTAGATGGGTAAGATTATTGGTATTGACCTGGGTACAACCAACTCTTGTGTGGCGATCATGGACGGCGGCAAGGCACGCGTGCTGGAAAACGCTGAAGGCGATCGCACCACGCCGTCAATCATTGCGTATACCGCAGACGGCGAAACGCTGGTAGGTCAGCCGGCTAAACGTCAGGCAGTGACCAACCCGCAGAACACCCTGTTCGCTATCAAGCGTTTAATTGGTCGTCGTTTCCAGGACGAAGAAGTACAGCGTGATATTAAAATCATGCCGTACAAAATCACCGGTTCTGACAACGGTGACGCATGGCTGGACGTGAAGGGCCAGAAAATGGCACCGCCGCAGATCTCTGCTGAAGTGCTGAAGAAAATGAAGAAAACCGCGGAAGATTTCCTCGGTGAAGCGGTGACTGAAGCGGTTATTACCGTACCGGCTTACTTCAATGACGCACAGCGTCAGGCGACCAAAGATGCTGGCCGTATCGCGGGCCTGGACGTTAAGCGTATCATCAACGAACCAACCGCAGCAGCGCTGGCTTACGGTCTGGACAAAGGTCAGGGCAACCGTACTATCGCGGTTTATGACCTGGGTGGTGGTACTTTCGATATCTCAATCATTGAGATCGACGACGTTGATGGCGAAAAAACCTTTGAAGTGCTGGCAACCAACGGTGATACCCACCTGGGTGGTGAAGACTTCGATAGCCGCCTGATCAACTATCTGGTAGCCGAGTTTAAGAAAGACCAGGGTATCGATCTGCATAACGATCCGCTGGCGATGCAGCGTCTGAAAGAAGCCGCTGAGAAAGCAAAAATTGAACTCTCTTCTGCGCAGCAGACCGACGTTAACCTGCCATATATCACGGCAGATGCAACCGGTCCTAAGCACCTGAACATCAAAGTGACGCGTGCGAAACTGGAATCTCTGGTAGAAGACCTGGTAACCCGTTCAATTGAGCCGCTGAAAGTTGCGCTGCAGGATGCTGGCCTGTCAGTCTCTGACATCAACGATGTCATCCTGGTAGGTGGTCAGACTCGTATGCCAATGGTGCAGGCGAAAGTGACCGAGTTCTTCGGCAAAGAGCCGCGTAAAGATGTTAACCCGGATGAAGCCGTAGCGGTCGGTGCTGCTGTTCAGGGTGGCGTACTGGCAGGTGATGTGAAAGACGTTCTGCTGCTGGACGTAACGCCGCTGTCGCTGGGTATTGAAACCATGGGCGGCGTAATGACCGCGCTGATCAGCAAGAACACCACTATCCCGACCAAACACAGTCAGGTGTTCTCTACTGCTGAAGATAACCAGTCTGCCGTGACCATTCACGTGCTGCAGGGTGAGCGTAAGCGTTCTGGCGATAACAAATCGCTGGGTCAGTTTAATCTCGACGGCATTCAGCCTGCACCACGCGGTATGCCGCAGATCGAAGTCACCTTTGACATCGATGCTGATGGTATTCTGCATGTGTCAGCGAAAGATAAAAACAGCGGTAAAGAGCAGAAAATCACCATTAAAGCCTCTTCTGGTCTGAACGAAGATGAGATCGAAAAAATGGTGCGTGACGCGGAAGCGAACGCTGAATCTGACCGCAAGTTTGAAGAGCTGGTACAGACGCGCAACCAGGGTGACCAGATTGCGCACAGCACCCGCAAGCAGCTGGATGAAGCGGGCGATAAGCTCTCTGCAGAAGACAAAGCACCTATCGAAGCTGCACTGACTGAGCTGAATACCGCGCTGAAAGGCGAAGACAAAGCGGCTATCGAAGCGAAAATGCAGGCGCTGATGGAAGTCTCCGGCAAACTAATGGAGATGGCACAGCAGCAGGGTCAGGCAGGCGCAGCGGACGCCGGCGACGCGTCAGCACAGCAGCAGGATGACGTGGTCGACGCTGAGTTCGAAGAAGTTAAAGATAAAAAATAATTGCCCCTGACCGGGCGCGACGGCTGGCCTGACAGCCGTTGAAACCAGCACGGGCGTAGGAGTTTCTCCACGCCCGTGCAACTATGTTAAGGGCAGAACAAAATGGCTAAGAGTGATTTTTACGAGATCTTAGGCGTCTCAAAATCGGCTGATGAGCGTGAAATCAAAAAGGCTTATAAGCGCCTGGCGATGAAATATCACCCGGACCGTAATCCGGGCGACAAAGAAGCCGAAGCAAAATTTAAAGAAGTGAAGGAAGCGTACGAAATTCTGACGGATGCTCAGAAGCGTGCGGCCTATGACCAGTATGGTCACGCAGCCTTTGAACAGGGTGGCGGTGGCGGCGGCTTTGGTGGCGGCTTCGGCGGTGGCGGCGCAGACTTCAGCGATATCTTTGGCGACGTATTTGGCGATATCTTTGGCGGCGGTCGCCGTCAGCGTGCATCACGCGGTGCCGATTTACGCTACAACATGGAGCTGACGCTGGAAGAAGCGGTACGCGGCGTGACCAAAGAGATCCGCATCCCGGTACTGGAAGAGTGCGACGTCTGCCACGGCAGCGGCGCCAAAGCGGGCACGCAGCCACAGACCTGTCCGACCTGCCACGGTGCAGGCCAGGTACAGATGCGTCAGGGTTTCTTCACCGTACAGCAGGCGTGTCCGACCTGTCACGGTCGCGGCTCGGTCATCAAAGATCCGTGCAACGCCTGTCATGGTCATGGGCGCGTAGAGCGTCAGAAAACGCTGTCGGTAAAAATTCCGGCGGGGGTAGACACCGGCGACCGTATTCGTCTGAGTGGCGAAGGGGAAGCGGGCGAGCATGGCGCACCGGCGGGCGATCTCTACGTTCAGGTATCGGTGAAGAAGCACCCTATCTTTGAGCGCGAAGAGAATAACCTCTACTGCGAAGTGCCGATCAACTTTGCGATGGCGGCGCTGGGCGGAGAGATTGAAGTGCCGACGCTGGACGGCCGCGTGAAGCTGAAGGTGCCTGCGGAGACCCAGACCGGCAAGCTGTTCCGCATGCGCGGCAAAGGCGTAAAATCAGTGCGCGGCGGCGCCGTTGGCGACCTGCTGTGCCGCGTGGTGGTGGAAACACCGGTCAGCCTGAACGATAAGCAGAAAGCGCTGCTGCGCGAGCTGGAAGAGAGCTTTGGTGGACCGAGCGGTGAAAAGAACAGCCCGCGTTCAAAAAGCTTCTTTGATGGCGTGAAGAAGTTCTTTGATGACCTGACGCGCTGATTCAGCGCCAGGGTTGCAGACGAAAAGCGGAGAGGTGACTCTCCGCTTTTTTATTGATTTTAAACTGGCGTAAAGACGCGGTAAGCGGCTTTTATCACAGGGTTAACGCGGTTACACTCCTTAACAAATTGTCTTTGCTCAGGAGGAGTAATGAAGCAGCCCCGCTCAATCAAAACGTTGCTGAAAAGCTTTATAGAAAGCGATGCCAGCAACGGCATGGTATTAATTCTCGCTGCGGTCGCCGCCATGGTGCTGGCGAACAATGCGGAAACGGCCGCTGGCTACCAGAGCTTTCTCGCTGAGCCGGTGCAGATCCGCTTTGGCGCACTCGATATCAGCAAGAACCTGCTGCTGTGGATCAACGATGCGCTGATGGCGCTGTTCTTTCTGCTGATCGGTCTGGAAGTGAAACGCGAATTAATCAGCGGCGAGCTGGCAAGTCGCGATCGCGCGATTTTTCCGGTCATTGCTGCCCTCGGCGGTATGGTTGCGCCGGCGCTGATTTTCCTGTTTTTCAATCATGACAATGAGATTGCGCGCAACGGCTGGGCGATCCCGACCGCGACCGATATCGCATTTGCTCTGGGCGTGCTGGCACTGCTTGGCAGTCGTGTTCCCGTGGCGCTGAAGGTGTTCCTGATGGCGCTGGCCATCATCGACGATCTCGGCGCGATTGTGATTATCGCACTCTTCTACACCAGCGATCTCTCTGTGCTGTCGCTCAGCGTGGCGGCAGCGGCGATTGTGGTGCTGGCCATACTTAACCGCTGTGGCGTGCGGAATATCGCCGTCTATATGCTGGTCGGAATTGTGCTCTGGACCGCGGTGCTGAAATCAGGCGTGCACGCCACGCTGGCAGGCGTGGTAGTCGGCTTCTTTGTACCGCTGGAGGAGAAAGAGGGGCATTCACCGGCAGAGCATCTGGCGCACGGTCTGATGCCGTGGGTGAACTGGCTGATTCTGCCGCTGTTCGCGTTTGCTAACGCCGGGATTTCACTGAGTGGTATCACCTTTGGTGATGTGTTCTCACCAGAGCCGCTGGGGATTATCCTCGGGTTACTGATTGGTAAACCGCTGGGTATTACGCTGTTCTGCTGGCTGGCCGTAAAACTGCGTCTGGCGGCGCTGCCGGGCGGGACAACGATACGCGATATCATGGCCATAGGCGTGCTGTGCGGTATCGGCTTTACCATGTCTATCTTTATCAGTTCGCTGGCCTTTGACGCCGCGCATGAAGAGCTGGTGACGTTCTCGAAACTGGGTATTCTTAGCGGCTCGCTGCTGTCAGCGGTGATTGGCTATACGCTATTGCGCGTTAAGCTGCGTTAACCGGAGAGGAGGCGTCAGCCTCCTTTTTACGCTGCCGGCAAACGACAGGCATAAAAAAACCGGCTATAAGCCGGTTCTTTCTACAAAGCGATAAACAGACAGGCGATTAAGCCAGTTTGTTGATCTGAGCCACCAGGTTTGCTTTATGGCGTGCAGCTTTGTTTTTGTGGATCAGACCTTTAGCAGCCTGACGGTCCACGATTGGTTGCATTTCGTTGAATGCGTTCTGCGCAGCAGCTTTGTCGCCGGTTGCGATAGCCGCGTATACTTTCTTGATGAAAGTACGCATCATAGAACGGTTGCTCGCGTTATGCTTGCGACGTTTCTCAGATGTTACGGCGCGTTTCTTAGCTGATTTGATATTAGCCAAGGTCCAACTCCCAAATGTGTTCTATATGGACAAATCAAAGGCCGAGGACTATGCCTTTTGCGCCTTCTTTTGTCAATGGATTTGTGCAAATAAGCGTCGTTTTAACCACGACACCCGCTTACGTAATTGATGGCGCAAGATTCTACCAGCAACCCCGCTCTGAATACAGTATTTCGCAACAATTTCTTCAGCAGGTATGGTGATTTGTTGCCCGACGGTGGGCCAGAGGGCGCTTCAGCGCAGGAAAGGCGTGTATACGGGTTAACCTCAGCGCTATTCAAGGGTATAATCCGCCGATTTCCACCGGTTTGAGTCAGCCATGAAGTTAATCCGCGGTATTTATAATCTGAAACAGCAGCATCGCGGCTGCGTTCTGACCATTGGTAATTTCGATGGTGTGCATCGCGGTCATCAGGCGCTGATGGCGCAGCTGATTGCAGAGGGCCGTAAGCGCAATCTGCCGGTGGTGGTGATGCTGTTTGAACCGCAGCCGCTGGAGCTGTTTGCGGGTGAAAAAGCACCGGCCCGTCTGACGCGGCTGCGTGAAAAACTGCGCTGGCTGCAGCGCGCTGGCGTCGACGCCGTGCTCTGTATCCGGTTTGATCGTCAGTTTGCAGCCTATCCGGCTCAGCGTTTTATCAGCGAGCTGCTGGTGGAAAAACTCGACGTGCGTTTTCTGGCGGTAGGCGATGATTTCCGCTTCGGCGCTGGTCGCGAAGGGGATTTCCTGTTATTACAGAAAGCGGGTGCAGAATATGGCTTTGAGGTCATCAGCACCCAGACCTTCTGCGACAGCGGTAAGCGCATCAGCAGTACGGCTGTCCGTCAGGCGCTGGCGCAGGATGATTTTGCGCAGGCGCAGCAGCTGCTTGGCCATCCCTTCAGCATTTCAGGCCGCGTGGTGCACGGTGATGCACTGGGCCGTACCATAGGTTTTCCGACCGCTAATCTGCCGCTGCGTCGCGCGGTCACGCCGGTTAAGGGCGTGTTTGCCGTGGAAGTGCTGGGTCTGACCGCAGAGCCGGTGCCAGGCGTCGCCAACATCGGTACCCGCCCGACGGTAAAAGGTTTACGTCAGCAGCTTGAAGTTCATCTGCTCGACACACATATGGATCTCTATGGCCGCCATATTGAGGTGGTGCTGAAACAGAAGATCCGCGACGAACAGCGCTTTTCCTCGCTGGATGCGCTGAAAGAACAAATTGCAAAAGATGTGGTGACAGCCCGCCAATTCTTTGGGCTACAAACACCGGTTTAATGACCGACAGACGGAATCGAGAATCTGATGAGTGACTATAAATCTACCCTGAATTTGCCGGAAACGGGGTTCCCGATGCGTGGCGATCTGGCCAAACGCGAACCGGGCATGCTGCAGCGCTGGTACGATGACAATCTCTACGGCATCATCCGCGCCGCCAAAAAAGGGAAAAAAACCTTCATCCTGCATGATGGCCCTCCGTACGCAAACGGCAATATTCATATTGGTCACTCTGTTAACAAGATTCTGAAAGACATTATTGTCAAGTCGAAAGGCATGGCAGGGTACGACTCACCCTATGTTCCGGGCTGGGACTGTCACGGCTTACCGATCGAGCACAAAGTTGAGCAGATGATTGGCAAGCCGGGCGAGAAAGTCAGCGCGGCAGAGTTTCGTGCCGCCTGCCGCAGCTATGCCGCTGAGCAGGTAGAAGGGCAGAAAAAAGATTTTATCCGCCTTGGCGTGCTGGGCGACTGGGATCGTCCCTATCTGACCATGAACTTCACGACCGAAGCTAACATCATCCGTGCACTGGGCAAAATCATCGGTAACGGCCATTTGCACAAAGGCGCGAAGCCGGTGCACTGGTGTATGGATTGCCGTTCAGCGCTGGCGGAAGCGGAAGTTGAGTATTACGACAAAACCTCGCCGTCTATTGACGTGATGTTCAACGCGCTGGATGCCGACGCGGTGCGGTCAGCCTTTGGCGTCAGCGCCTCAGAGGGGCCGGTTTCACTGGTGATCTGGACCACCACGCCGTGGACCATGCCCGCCAACCGCGCGATCTCCCTGCATCCTGAATTTGAGTACCAGCTGGTCCAGATTGAGGGCCGCAGCCTGATCCTCGCTAAAGATCTGGTGGAGAGCGTGATGAAGCGCGCCGGCATCAGCGAGTGGCAGGTGCTGGGTGAATGCCAGGGGGCAGCGCTGGAGCTGCAGCTGTTTCAGCATCCGTTCCTGACGCAGGTTCAGTCGAAAGTGGTGCTGGGTGAGCATGTTACGCTGGAAGCGGGTACTGGTGCGGTGCATACCGCGCCTGGACACGGCCCGGATGACTACGTAATCGGTCAGAAGTATGGCATCGAGACCGCTAACCCGGTGGCACCAGATGGTACCTATCTGCCGGGCACTTATCCGTCGCTTGATGGCGTTAATGTCTTCAAAGCTAACGACATGATTGTTGAGCTGCTGAAAGAGAAGGGCGCGCTGCTCCACGTGGAGAAACTGCTGCACAGCTACCCACACTGCTGGCGTCACAAAACGCCAATCATCTTCCGGGCGACGCCGCAGTGGTTTATCAGCATGGATCAGCAGGGGCTGCGCTCGCAGTCGCTGAAAGAGATTAAAGGCGTGCAGTGGATCCCGGACTGGGGTCAGGCGCGTATCGAAGCGATGGTTGCCAACCGTCCTGACTGGTGCATCTCGCGTCAGCGTACCTGGGGCGTGCCCATGGCGCTGTTTGTGCATAAAGAGAGTGAGCAGCTGCACCCTGACACGCTTGAGCTGATGGAGAAAGTTGCGCAGCGCGTGGAGCAGGATGGCATTCAGGCGTGGTGGGATCTCGATCCGCGCGAACTGATGGGTGACGACGCCGATCTGTACGTGAAAGTGCCGGATACGCTGGATGTGTGGTTTGACTCCGGATCAACCAGCTTCTCGGTAGTCGATGCGCGTCCGGAGTTTGAGGGACACGCGCCGGATATGTATCTGGAAGGCTCCGATCAGCATCGCGGCTGGTTTATGTCCTCGCTGATGATCTCTACGGCGATGAAAGGCAAAGCGCCTTATCGTCAGGTTCTGACGCACGGGTTTACCGTAGATGGTCAGGGTCGCAAGATGTCGAAGTCGATCGGCAACACGGTAGCGCCGCAGGATGTGATGGATAAGCTTGGCGCGGACATTCTGCGTCTGTGGGTCGCCTCTACCGACTACTCCGGCGAAATGGCGGTATCGGATGAGATCCTGAAACGCGCTGCCGACAGCTATCGCCGTATTCGTAACACCGCACGCTTCCTGCTGGCTAACCTGGCGGGCTTTAATCCGGCTACTGACTGCGTTACGCCGGAAGAGATGGTGGTGGTCGATCGCTGGGCGGTAGGACGTGCGCTGGCTGCACAGCAGGATATCGTTGCCTCCTATGAAAACTACGACTTCCATGAAGTGGTGCAGCGTCTGATGCACTTCTGCTCCATTGAGATGGGGTCGTTCTACCTGGATGTGATTAAAGATCGCCAGTACACCGCGAAGGGCGACAGCCTGGCGCGTCGCAGCTGCCAGACCGCGCTGTGGCACATTGTGGAGGCGCTGGTGCGCTGGATGGCACCTGTCATGTCCTTTACCGCTGATGAGATCTGGGGTCACCTGCCGGGCGAACGCGCGCAGTATGTCTTCACTGAAGAGTGGTATGACAATCTGTTCGGTCTTGCGGCGGATGAGCCGATGAACGATGCGTTCTGGGCCGATCTGCTGAAAGTCCGCGGCGAAGTCAACAAAGCGATCGAGCAGGCGCGCAGCGACAAGCGCATCGGTGGCGCGCTGGAAGCGACGGTCACGCTCTATGCGGAACCGGAGCTGGGCGCGAAGCTGCAGGCGCTTGGCGACGAGCTGCGTTTTGTGCTGCTGACCTCCGGCGCGACGGTAGCCGATTACGCAACGGCGAGCGATGAGGCGCAGCAGAGCGACCTGCTGAAAGGGCTGAAAATCGTTCTGCATAAAGCAGAAGGCGAGAAGTGCCCGCGCTGCTGGCACTATACTACCGACATAGGCCAGAATCCGGAGCACGCCGACGTGTGCGGACGCTGTTACTCAAACGTAGCCGGTGACGGTGAAGTACGGAAATTTGCCTGATGACTAAACTCAGTTCTACCGGACTGCGCTGGATCTGGCTGGTGCTGGTCGTCATTGGTATCGATATGGCCAGCAAAGTGTGGGTCATGAACAATATGATGCTGCATGAAACGCAGCCGCTGATGCCGTTTCTGAACCTGTTCTATGCCCATAACTATGGCGCCGCGTTCAGTTTCCTGGCAGACAAAGGTGGCTGGCAGCGCTGGTTCTTTGCCGGTATTGCCATTGCCATTGTGGTCGCGCTGCTGGTGATGATGTATCGCAACCGCGCCAGCAACAGGCTCAGCAATATTGCGTATGCGCTGATTGTTGGCGGGGCGCTTGGCAACCTGTTCGATCGCGCCTGGCACGGTTTTGTCGTCGACTTTATCGACTTTTATGTCGGTAACTGGCACTTCGCCACGTTCAATATCGCTGACTGCGGCATCTGCATCGGCGCGGCGCTGGTGGTGCTTGAGGGGTTCTTCAGCCCCAGCGGCAAAAAAGCAACATCCTGACGTCTTCTGCCTGCATGCCGGTCACGGCTGCAGGCGCAGGCATGATGAAAAAGAGAGTAAGGGTAACCGATGACAGAGACAGTTCAGCCCGATAGCGCGCTGCTGGTGCATTTCACGCTCAAGCTGGAGGATGGCTCTACTGCCGAATCCACCCGTGCTAACGGCAAGCCTGCGCTGTTCCGTCTGGGTGACGGCAGCCTGTCGGCGGCGCTGGAGCGCGAGCTGCTGGGGCGCAAAGCGGGCGATCAGCTCGCCTTTACCCTGGTGCCGGAAGATGCGTTTGGCGCCAGCAGCCCGGATCTGATCCAGTACTTTTCGCGTCGCGACTTTATCGACGCGGGCGAGCCGGAAATCGGCGCAATCATGCTGTTCAGCGGCATGGGCGGCAGCGAGATGCCCGGGGTGATCCGTGAAATTTCCGGTGACTCAATCACCGTGGATTTTAATCATCCGCTGGCGGGGCAGCCTGTCCGGTTTGATATCGAAGTACTGGAGATCGATCCGGTGCTGGAGGATAACAATGCAAATCCTGTTAGCTAACCCGCGCGGTTTCTGCGCCGGTGTGGATCGCGCTATCAGCATCGTTGAGCGGGCGCTGGAGATGTATGGTGCGCCAATCTACGTGCGTCACGAAGTGGTGCACAACCGTTATGTAGTGAGCAGCCTGCGCGAGCGTGGCGCGATCTTTATCGAAGAGATCGGTGAAGTGCCGGATGGTGCCATTCTGATCTTCTCAGCACACGGTGTATCGCAGGCGGTACGCGCTGAAGCGAAAGCACGCGATCTGACCATGCTGTTTGATGCCACCTGTCCGCTGGTAACGAAAGTCCATATGGAAGTGGCGCGTGCCAGCCGTAAAGGGGTGGAGGCGATCCTGATTGGTCACGCCGGTCATCCTGAAGTGGAAGGCACCATGGGGCAATACAGCAACCCCAATGGCGGCATGTATCTGGTGGAATCACCGGAAGATGTGTTTAAGCTGACCGTCAAAGATGAGAACAACCTCTGTTTTATGACGCAGACTACCTTGTCAGTTGATGACACCTCTGACGTCATTGACGCCTTACGTCAGCGCTTCCCGGCCATTATCGGCCCGCGCAAAGATGACATCTGCTATGCCACCACTAACCGGCAGGAAGCGGTGCGCGTGCTGGCACAGGATGCTGAAGTGGTGCTGGTGGTCGGCTCAAAAAACTCCTCCAACTCTAACCGGCTGGCTGAGCTGGCGCAGCGCGCAGGCAAGCTGGCGAAGCTTATCGACTCAGCGGATGATATTCAGGAAGAGTGGGTAACCGGCGTAGAGTGTATTGGCGTGACGGCAGGTGCTTCTGCGCCCGATATTCTGGTACAGCAGGTGATCCAGCGCCTGCGCGAACTCGGTGGTGAAGCAGCCATTGAGCTGATCGGCCGCGAAGAAAATATCGTATTCGAAGTGCCGAAAGAGCTGCGCGTTGACGTGCGCAACGTGCAGTAAGCGTTTAACATTTGCTACCGTATCAGGCCGACATTGTTCGGCCTTTTCTTTATGTACGGCTGCGTGCCTCGCCACAACCAGCCGCCGGGATTGCTTTTACTGATAATGTTTTATCGCTGTCCTGAAATTCTTATATCCCTTTTTTATTGTGGCGTGACAGTTAGCTGATGGTTAACCTGTTTACGCTTTGCATGCATAGTTTTGTATCAGGAATGAATAAATATGAGTGATATCCGCTTAGCTATTGTTGGTGCGCCGGGCCGCATGGGACGAAATCTGATTCAGGCCGCGCATCAGGCGGAAGGCGTGGCGGTGGGCGCTGCGCTGGCGCGCAGCGGCTCTTCACTGCTGGGTACAGACGCGGGTGAGCTGGCGGGCATCGGTAAAACCGGCGTCACCGTCACCGATGATTTGCTAAAGGTGGTGGACGATTTCGATGTGCTAATCGACTTCACGCGTCCGGAAGGCACGCTGGAGTATCTGGCCTTTTGCCGCCAGCATCAAAAGGCGATGGTGATTGGCACAACCGGTTTTGATGACGCCGGAAAAGCCGCAATTCGTGCAGCGGCAGAGGAGATCGGCATCGTGTTTGCTGCCAACTTCAGCGTTGGCGTCAACCTGATGCTGAATCTGCTGCAGCAGGCGGCCTCAGTGATGGGGGAGTATGCGGATATTGAGATCGTTGAGGCGCACCATCGCCATAAAGTTGATGCGCCCTCAGGAACCGCGCTGGCAATGGGTGAAGCCATTGCGGACGCCATGGAGTGGAAGCTGGAGGATCATGCGGTTTACGCGCGTGAAGGCCATACCGGTGAGCGCAAACCTCACACTATCGGTTTTGCCACGGTGCGCGCCGGCGACATCATTGGTGAGCATACTGCTCTGTTTGCTGATATCGGCGAACGGATAGAGATTAGCCACAAGGCCTCAAGCCGGATGACCTTTGCAAAAGGTGCCGTTCGGGCTGCAGTCTGGGTTGAGTTGCGAAAAAATGGTCTTTATGACATGCGTGATGTGCTTAATTTAGCAAAAAATTGATTGTTGTGAGCCATCGTGATGTGGTTTTTCAGTCGCTAGTCCATTGATTGGCAGGGCAATATTTTTATTGCCCTTTATTTTTGTCAAAATAACCTCTTCGCCATAAAATATCTTCGTAATGGGTTTATTTGCAAGTTAACTCATCTTTTTCTCAGCTGCTAAGATTAAATTTGACCATTTGGTCAAATATTTTGCGTAGCTCCGCTTATTCGGCGGTTATTGTTGTCAGGCAACCGATTAATTACCCTATTAAGATGCTGCTTTTGCCCTGTTTGCACTATATTTTAGTTATAGCCTCCGAAAAACATAAAAAAATAGCCTTTCCGGGTAGACATCAGCAGAGGTGATCATTAGAATGCGCGCAATTTGCCAAAAATCGAGCAGTCAGGCGGTTTTTACATTGATTCAGGCCAGTATTATGAATTAATATGCATATATTGTGACTGTTTATTCCCTGGAGGATGTTTTGATTAAGTCAGCGCTCTTGGTTCTGGAAGACGGAACCCAATTCCACGGTCGGGCCATCGGGGCTACGGGTTCGGCAGTGGGTGAGGTCGTTTTCAACACGTCAATGACCGGTTATCAAGAAATCCTTACTGATCCCTCCTATTCCCGCCAGATTGTTACTCTTACTTATCCCCACATCGGCAACGTTGGCGTCAATATCGCAGATGATGAATCAAACCAGATTCACGCTCAGGGCCTGGTGATCCGCGACCTGCCACTGATTACCAGCAACTTCCGCAGTGAAGAGAGCCTTTCTGCCTGGCTACAGCGCAATAATATTGTCGGCATCGCTGATATCGATACGCGTAAGCTGACGCGTCTGCTGCGTGAAAAGGGCGCGCTGAACGGCTGCATCATTGCGGGTGACGCGCCGGATGCCGCGCTGGCGCTGCAGAAAGCGCAGGCGTTCCCGGGGCTGAAAGGTATGGATCTGGCGAAAGAAGTGGCTACCACGGAGACTTACACGTGGCAGCAGGGGAGCTGGACGCTGCAGGATGGCCTGCCTGAGCAGCAGTCAGCTGACGCACTGCCGTATCACGTGGTCGCCTATGACTACGGCGCCAAGCGCAATATTCTGCGTATGCTGGTGGATCGCGGCTGCCGCCTGACGGTGGTGCCGGCGCAGACGCCAGCAGAAGAGGTGCTGGCACTCAATCCGGACGGCATCTTCCTCTCCAATGGCCCGGGCGATCCGGAGCCGTGTGACTACGCTATCCGCGCGATTCAGGCGTTTCTGGAGACAGAAATTCCGGTATTTGGTATCTGCCTGGGGCATCAGCTGCTGGCGCTGGCCAGCGGTGCAAAAACCGTCAAAATGAAGCTGGGTCACCACGGCGGCAACCATCCGGTAAAAGATCTCGATAATAATACTGTGATGATCACCGCACAGAACCACGGTTTCGCCGTCGATGAGAGCCAGATACCGGCCAATCTGCGTGTGACGCATGTGTCGCTGTTTGACCAGACCGTGCAGGGTATTCATCGTACCGATAAACCCGCTTTCAGCTTCCAGGGACATCCGGAAGCGAGTCCTGGCCCGCACGATGCGGCGCCGCTGTTCGATCACTTTATCGAACTGATTGAAGCCTACCGTTCAAACGCGAAGTAATCAGGAGCCTCCGATGCCAAAACGTACTGACATAAAATCTATCCTGATCCTTGGCGCTGGCCCGATCGTTATCGGTCAGGCGTGTGAATTTGACTACTCGGGCGCGCAGGCGTGTAAAGCGCTGCGTGAAGAGGGCTATCGCGTCATTCTGGTTAACTCCAATCCGGCGACCATCATGACCGACCCGGAAATGGCTGACGCGACCTATATTGAGCCAATCCACTGGGAAGTGGTGCGAAAAATCATCGAAAAAGAGCGCCCGGATGCAGTACTGCCTACCATGGGCGGGCAGACCGCGCTGAACTGCGCGCTGGAGCTGGAGCGCCAGGGCGTGCTGGAAGAGTTTGGCGTGACCATGATTGGCGCCACGGCTGACGCTATCGATAAAGCTGAAGATCGCCGTCGCTTTGACGTGGCGATGAAAAGCATCGGTCTCGATACCGCCCGTTCGGGTATCGCCCACACGATGGAAGAGGCGCTGAAGGTCGCGGAGGAGGTCGGTTTCCCGTGCATTATTCGTCCCTCCTTTACCATGGGCGGCACCGGCGGCGGTATCGCTTACAACCGCGAAGAGTTTGAAGAGATCTGTGAGCGCGGCCTCGACCTCTCTCCGACCAACGAGCTGCTGATTGATGAATCGCTGATTGGCTGGAAAGAGTATGAGATGGAGGTGGTGCGCGATAAAAATGATAACTGCATCATCGTCTGTTCAATTGAAAACTTCGACGCCATGGGCATTCACACCGGCGACTCTATCACCGTGGCGCCAGCGCAGACGCTGACGGATAAAGAGTACCAAATCATGCGTAACGCCTCGCTGGCGGTGCTGCGTGAGATTGGTGTGGAAACCGGCGGCTCTAACGTTCAGTTCTCCGTAAATCCGAAAGATGGTCGTCTGATCGTAATCGAAATGAACCCGCGCGTGTCGCGCTCCTCCGCGCTGGCGTCCAAAGCCACCGGGTTCCCGATTGCTAAAGTCGCGGCTAAGCTGGCGGTGGGCTTTACGCTCGATGAACTGATGAACGATATCACTGGCGGTCGCACGCCGGCGTCGTTTGAGCCCTCTATCGACTATGTCGTGACTAAGATCCCGCGCTTTAACTTTGAGAAGTTTGCGGGCGCCAACGATCGCCTCACTACACAGATGAAATCAGTGGGTGAAGTGATGGCGATTGGCCGTACCTTCCAGGAGTCGATGCAGAAAGCGCTGCGCGGCCTTGAAGTCGGCGCTAACGGCTTCGATCCAAAAGTGGATCTGGATGACGCCGACGCGCTGACCCGTATCCGCCGCGAACTGAAAGACGCCGGCTCGGACCGCATCTGGTATGTTGCTGACGCGTTTCGTGCCGGTATGTCGGTGGATGGCGTATTTAATCTCACCAACATCGATCGCTGGTTCCTGGTACAGATTGAAGAGCTGGTGCGGCTGGAAGAGCAGGTTGCACGTGAAGGCGTTAACGCGCTGGATGCCGGCTTCCTGCGCGCGCTGAAGCGTAAAGGTTTTGCTGATGCGCGTCTGGCAGCGCTGGCGGGTGTGGCAGAAAGCGAAATCCGTAAGCTGCGTCAGCAGTACAATCTGCATCCGGTCTATAAGCGGGTGGATACCTGTGCCGCTGAGTTCTCGACCGATACCGCCTATATGTATTCCACCTATGAGGAGGAGTGCGAAGCGAACCCGAATCAGGATCGTGACAAAATCATGGTGCTGGGCGGCGGACCAAACCGTATCGGGCAGGGTATTGAGTTTGACTACTGCTGCGTCCACGCATCGCTGGCGCTGCGTGAAGATGGTTATGAAACCATCATGGTTAACTGCAACCCGGAAACGGTCTCAACCGATTATGACACCTCCGATCGCCTCTACTTTGAGCCGGTTACGCTGGAAGATGTGCTGGAGATTGTACGAATTGAGCAGCCAAAAGGCGTTATCGTGCAGTATGGTGGCCAGACGCCGCTGAAACTGGCGCGTGCGCTGGAAGCGGCCGGTGTACCGGTTATCGGTACCAGCCCGGACGCGATTGACCGCGCTGAAGACCGCGAGCGTTTCCAGCAGGCGGTGGATCGTCTGAAACTGAAACAGCCGGCTAACGCCACGGTTGCCACGCTGGAGCAGGCGGTAGAGAAAGCTGCCGGTATCGGTTATCCGCTGGTGGTACGTCCTTCCTATGTACTGGGCGGCCGTGCGATGGAAATCGTCTATGACGAAGTGGATCTTAAGCGCTATTTCCAGACCGCGGTATCCGTCTCTAACGATGCGCCAGTACTGCTGGATCGCTTCCTGGATGATGCGGTGGAAGTCGATGTGGATGCCATCTGCGACGGCGAGCGGGTGCTGATTGGCGGCATCATGGAACATATTGAGCAGGCGGGTGTTCACTCCGGTGACTCAGCCTGTTCCCTGCCGGCCTATACGCTGAGCAGCGAGATCCAGAACGTGATGCGTGAGCAGGTTGAGAAGCTGGCGTTTGAACTTAACGTACGCGGTCTGATGAACGTGCAGTTTGCGGTCAAAGATAACGAGGTTTACCTGATTGAGGTGAATCCGCGTGCGGCACGTACCGTTCCATTTGTCTCCAAGGCTACCGGCGTACCGCTGGCCAAAGTGGCGGCGCGCGTCATGGCGGGCAAAACCCTGCTGGAGCAGGGCGTGACGGAAGAGGTCATTCCGCCTTACTACTCGGTGAAAGAGGTGGTGCTGCCGTTCAATAAATTCCCGGGCGTCGATCCGATTCTGGGACCGGAAATGCGCTCCACCGGTGAGGTGATGGGCGTCGGCCGTACCTTTGCTGAAGCCTTCGGTAAAGCGATGCTGGGCGCGCAGAGCAACATGAAGAAAAGCGGTCGTGCGCTGCTCTCGGTGCGTGAAGGCGATAAAAAGCGCATCGTCGATCTGGCGGCGAAGCTACAGAAGTTTGGCTTTGAGCTGGACGCTACCCACGGTACGGCGGTGGTGCTGGGTGAAGCCGGTATCAATCCACGCCTGGTCAATAAGGTGCATGAGGGACGCC
The DNA here is from genome assembly GCF_011752675.1 of Pantoea sp. Acro-807. Lineage (NCBI taxonomy): Bacteria > Pseudomonadati > Pseudomonadota > Gammaproteobacteria > Enterobacterales > Erwiniaceae > Pantoea > Pantoea sp. Acro-807. Next base: position 21,221 of record NZ_VWXE01000007.1, read on the forward strand.
CGCATATTCAGGATCGCCTGAAAAACGGTGAATACACCTATATTGTTAACACCACGGCGGGACGTCAGGCGATTGAAGACTCTAAGCTGATTCGCCGCAGCGCGCTGCAGTATAAAGTGCATTATGACACCACGCTGAACGGCGGCTTCGCGACGGCGATGGCCCTGAATGCGGATCCCACTGAGAAAGTGACTTCAGTACAGGAGATGCATGCGCAGCTGAAAGGCAAATAAGCGCAGCGTCCGTAAGAGACAGCGGCCCCGTATGGGGCCGTTTTTTTTGCCTGAAACAGAGTAGCTATAGCAAACCTGCTGATTTGGCTTAACTTTTAGCTATTGGTGCTGCTAAATAACTTTTTAAGATTTTTCGCACAAATTTATAACTCGCGATCCGGTGAGGGCACCTTACTATCTGGCGCGCTCAACCATAGAGCCTTTACCTTCACCGGAAAATATAAAATGAACATGCGTGCTTTGACTCTTAGCGCAGTGGCTGCGTTACTTATGGCTGCGCCGCTCGCCAGCCAGGCTGAAATTACTCTGCTGAAGCAGGATCCTCAGGCGAACAATGCGTTCGATCGCCTTGGCTTTAAAGTGGGCGGCAGCATTCGCCCGCAGTTTATGCATCAGAATGGCGTAAATGACACATCCTATAAGCGTAACGGCTACGATGGTGGCTCGCGCTTTCGCTTTGGCGCAGACTACGCGATCGCAGAAGATCTGAGCTGGGTAGGCTACTATGAGCTGGGCGTTAACTTCCCGGCGTGGTGGGGCTGGGACCATCACTATGCCAGCGGCGCACGCGATACCTCACGTCGTCAGCTCTATACCGGTTTTAAAAGTGCCAGCCTCGGCGAACTCTATTTTGGTCAGCAAAACAGCGTCTATTATGATGTAGTTGGCGCAAAAACCGATATCTGGGATTACGATATGCTGGCCCAGGGTTCCGGCGTCGGGATCAACGGCGATTACGACGGCAGCTATCGCTCGCGCAAAATGCTGAAGTATAAAACCCGTGCCGGCGCCGCCGATCTGTACGCCTCTTATCTCTTTGAGGATACCGAATATCTGCCGGGTAACGGCCTGCGCTACAAGCGCAACGGCGGCGGATCGCTGGGTGTCAACTATCACATCAGCGATGAGCTGGCGTGGGGAACTGCGTGGAATTATACCCGTGCCACCGTACGCAATCCGGGCAACGGCGACAGCGAGCGCTACGATCAGAATATCTGGGGCACCTCGGTAAGCTGGACGCCGGATAGCTGGACGCTGGCGGCAGGCGCCGGCTGGTATCAGAACTTTGCGCCAACCCGCCTGAAAAGCGCAACAAACTACTTTGCGGATGACGCCTGGGGCATCGAATATTTTGCCGGTTATAAATTTGCTGTAGGCCAGTATGCGGTGAAAACCCTGCAGCCTTACGTGATGGGCGATCGCCTGGAGTTCGTCAACGGACGCCACTATAAGCGTATCGATAATGGCGTGGGCATCAGTGCGCAGCTCGACTACGGCTTCCGCGTTGATTATGAATATGTCATCACCTCCGATACCAGCAAGGCGCTGGGCAACGTGAACCTGGTCCGTCTGCGTTACGACTTCTGATGACTGCAGCGGCTCCGCGTGGAGCCGCTCAGTGCGCTTTTCTTTACACTCTTTCTGAAAACCTGCCGCTAATGCCGCTGAGTTGTGCCAGCTGCGCAGGCGATTATGGCGGCTCTCTCCGTTAATCGCAGTAAAGTCGGTGTAAAGCTCTGCCCGGCAGCCTGAATCTGGCGGCAAAAGAGCTTTACGCAAATAGCACGGCTGGCCTATCGACGAAACTTTCGCCTTTACGTATCATTGCGCCAATTTTTTCCAGCAGGTTTTAAATCATGATTAGTCTGATCGCAGCACTGGCTGCGGATCGCATTATTGGTATGGAAAACGCCATGCCGTGGCACTTACCCGCCGATCTCGCCTGGTTCAAACGTACTACGCTGAATAAACCGGTGATCATGGGGCGTCTGACCTTTGAATCGATTGGCCGTCCGCTGCCAGGCCGGCTCAATATTGTGGTCAGCAGCCAGCCCGGTACGCACGAAGGGGTGACCTGGGTCACTTCACCGGAAGCGGCAATCGAGGCAGCCGGTGACGCAGAAGAGATTATGGTGATTGGCGGCGGGCGTATCTATGAGCAGATGCTGCCCCGCGCCGATCGTCTTTACCTGACGCATATTGATGCTGAAGTGGAAGGGGATACGCAATTCCCTGATTACGAGCCAGATGAGTGGCAGTCGACGTTCAGCGAGTTCCACGATGCGGATGCGCAAAATTCGCACAGCTACTGCTTTGAGATCCTGGATCGGCGTCGTTAATTGATCCCTGCCTGGCGTGCATAAATGCGCGCCCTGCGCAAAAGCCCCGCTGACATCGCGGGGCTTTTTTTATGGCGTGTTGTTTAGCGGAGGAGTCGCGGCGGCGCCTTCAGCGGCCAGTGCGGCTTCACGCCGGGAGCGCTGTACATAGTATTGCTGTGTTTCCCAGTGCAGCAGCGTCAGCGTGCCGCCCCAGCAGCAGCCGGTATCCAGACCAATAACGTGATCGGGAGTGCCTTTGCCTTCAAGGGAGGCCCAGTGGCCGAAAATCTGCGTGTAGTCACTGCCCATTTTACCCGGCACGTTGAACCAGGGCCGCAGCGGCGGTGGGGCGGAGTCGGGCGCCTCTTTGCAGATCATATCCAGCTGGCCGTTGGGGAAGCAGAAACGCATGCGCGTCAGGGCATTCGTACTGAATCGCAGGCGCGCCAGGCCACTCAGTTCCGGCGTCCAGTTGTTGGGCATATCGCCATACATCGCATCCAGAAACAACGGATAGCTGTCGCTGGAGAGCACCGCTTCTACTTCACGCGCGCATGCTTTTGCCGTCGCGAGATCCCACTGCGGGGTAATGCCGGCATGCGCCATGACGAGCTTTTTCTCTTCATCAACCTGCAGCAGCGGCTGGCGCCGCAGCCAGTTGATCAGCGCATCAGCATCGTCCGCCTCCAGCAGCGGCGTCAGGCGATCTTTCGGTTTATTACGGCTGATCCCGGCGAAAACCGCCAGCAGGTGCAGGTCATGATTACCCAGCACCATGCGTACGCTGTCACCCAGTGATTTTACGTAGCGCAGCACATCGAGTGAACCGGGACCGCGCGCCACAAGGTCGCCGGTCAGCCAGAGTTCATCCTGCTGCGGATCAAAGCTTACCTGCGCCAGCAGCGCGCGCAGCTCATCGTAACAGCCGTGGATATCGCCAATCAGATATGTACTCATGATATCAGTCCGGTAAAACGCGCCGCCCGGACGAGCCGGGCGGGGGGGATCAGTGAATGTGGGTTTGCACGGCGAGGCGAAACACCGGAATATCGACGTTAAAGGCGCTGCCCTCTTCATCGATCATAACGTAGTGGCCCTGCATGGTGCCCATCGGCGTTTCCAGAATCGCACCGCTGGTATACTGGTATTCGCCACCCGGTTCGATAAACGGCTGCTCGCCCACTACGCCATCGCCCTGAACTTCCGTTTCGCGGCCGTTGCCGTTGGTGATCAGCCAGTAGCGGCTGCGCAGCTGAACGCGCGTGCGCCCGGGATTGCGGATAGTGATGGTATAGGCAAACACGTAGCGATCCTCGTCCGGTGAGGATTGCGATTCCACATACTGACTCAGTACCTGAACACAGACGCGCGCCATATCACTCATGCACTTAGTTCTCCGCTGTTTTTGCCTGATGATTACCCAGCCAGTTTGCCAGCTGACAATACTGCGCAACGCTGACGTTTTCAGCACGCAGTGAGGTATCAATATTTAACTCTTCCAGCGCGCCCGCCGCAACCAGATGACCCAGGCTGTTACGCAACGTTTTACGACGCTGACCAAAAGCCTCGGTAGTAATGCGGCTCAGGATCTTAACATCACTGACCGGGTAAGGCGGCTGTGCATAAGGCACCAGTCGCACCACGGCAGAATCCACTTTAGGTGGCGGCGTAAACGACTGCGGCGGCACTTCAAGGACCGGGATCACCTGGCAGTAATATTGCGCCATCACGCTGAGACGACCATATGCTTTACTGCCCGGGCCGGCAACCAGACGGTTAACCACCTCTTTCTGCAGCATGAAGTGCATATCTTTGATCGAACCAGTATAGCTGAAAAGATGAAACATCAGCGGCGTGGAGATGTTGTAGGGCAGGTTGCCGAACACGCGCAGCGGCTGACCTTTCTCCTGCGCCAGCGCCGCAAAATCAAAGGTCATCGCATCCTGCTGATAAATGGTCAGCTTGGGACCAAGGAACGGATGCGTCTGCAGGCGAGCTGCCAGATCGCGATCCAGCTCAACGACGGTCAGCGCGTCCAGGCGTTCGCCTACCGGCTCGGTCAGAGCACCGAGACCGGGACCGATCTCGACCAGCGCCTCCTGCTTTTGCGGATGAATAGCAGAGACGATGCTATCGATAATGTACTGATCGTTCAGGAAGTTCTGCCCGAAACGTTTACGGGCGTAATGCCCCTGATGGACGCGATTATTCATTACTGCTCTTGATCATAGTGATGGCGAGATTAAGCGCCGTGATAAAGCTGCCCGGCTCTGCCTGTCCAAGACCGGCCAGTTCCAGCGCGGTACCGTGATCGACAGAGGTTCGGATAAAAGGCAGGCCCAGGGTGATATTCACCGCCCGGCCAAAACCCTGATATTTAAGGACCGGCAATCCCTGGTCATGATACATCGCCAGCACCGCATCGGCATGTTGCAGATACTTAGGCTGAAACAGCGTATCGGCTGGCAGTGGCCCCGTCAGACGGATGCCCTGCTGACGCAGCGCATCCAGCGCTGGCGTAATAGTGTCAATCTCTTCACGCCCCATATGCCCGCCTTCGCCAGCGTGCGGATTAAGACCGCAGACAAAGATATGCGGCTGCGCCAGGCCAAACTTCTGCTGTAAATCCTGATGCAGAATGGTGATGACCTCACGCAGGCTCTCGCGCGTGATGGCGGCAGAGACATCTTTCAGCGGCAGATGGGTGGTTGCCAGCGCTACGCGCAGCGACTCGGTTGCCAGCATCATAACCACGCGGTCGCCACCGGCGCGATCGGCAAAAAATTCGGTATGGCCGGTAAACGGAATGCCGGCGTCGTTGATGACGCCTTTGTGTACCGGCCCGGTGATCAGCGCCGCAAACTCGCCCTGAAGCGCACCGTCACAGGCGCGCGCCAGCGTCTCAAGGACGTACGCACCGTTAGCCACGCAGAGCTGACCTGGCACCACCGGCTGTGCCGTATCGATCTGCAGCAGCGTCAGGGTACCTGCCTGCTGCGGCTGCGGGGCGCGGTCAGGCTGCCACGGCTGCAGGGTTAGCGGCAGGCCAAGCTGCGCGGCACGCTGCCGCAGCACTTCGCCGTCAGCACAGACGACCAGTTCAACCGGCCAGTTGCGCTGTGCCAGCTGCACCGTAAGATCGGGACCAATCCCGGCGGGTTCGCCGGGCGTGATCGCAACGCGATAGCTATCAGTTGCCATCAAGGATCTTCACGTAGGCGCTGGCGCGCTGCTCCTGCATCCAGGTCTGCGCTTCTTCTGCAAACTTACGGTTGAACAGCAGGCGATAGGCGCGCTCTTTCTGCGCCGCATCGGTTTTATCCACCTGGCGCGTATCCAGCAGCTGAATCAGATGCCAGCCAAACGAAGAGTGCACCGGTGCGCTGACCTGACCTTTCTGCAGCTTCAGCAGCGCGTCGCGGAAAGCAGGATCGTAGATGTCGGGTGACGCCCAGCCAAGATCGCCGCCCTGGTTAGCTGAACCCGGATCGTCAGAGAACTGTTTGGCAGCAGCGGCAAAGGTAGTTTTTCCGCTTTTGATGTCAGCGGCCAGCTGCGTAATTTTTTCACGCGCCTGATCGTCGCTCAGGATCGGTGATGGCTTCAGCAGAATATGGCGGGCGTGTACCTCAGTGACCGAGATATTCTTGCTCTCACCGCGCAGATCGTTGACTTTGAGGATATGGAAGCCCACGCCGGAACGAATCGGACCGACCACATCGCCTTTTTTCGCGCTGCTCAGCGCCTGTGAGAACAGCGTCGGCAGCTCTTCAATTTTACCCCAGCCCATGTTGCCGCCTTTCAGCGCCTGAGGATCGGCTGAGTAGGTCACCGCCAGCTTACCGAAATCGGCACCGCCTTTGATCTCCCCCACCAGCTGACGTGCCAGCGCTTCCTGATCGTCAACCTGCTGCTGCGTAGGATTTTCCGGCAGCGGCAGCAGAATCTGACTGATATTCAGCTCGGTGCCCTGCGAGTTCTGTGAACCAATCTGCGTCGCCAGCGTATCAACTTCCTGCGGCAGAATGGTAACGCGACGGCGCACTTCATTGTTACGCACTTCAGAGATCAGCATCTCTTTACGGATCTGCGCACGGTAGTCGCTGTAGTTCATGCCGTCGTAGGCGAGGCGACTGCGCAGCTGATCGACGCTCATACGGTTCTGCGCAGCGATGTTCTGGATCGCCTGATCCAGCTGCTGATCGCTGATCTGCAGGCCCGCTTTTTCACCCATCTGCAGAATAATGTTATCCATGACCTGACGCTCAAGGATCTGATGACGCAACGTACGGTCCTCAGGCAGCTGCTGACCCGCCTGCTGCGCCTGGGATTTTACCGTGCGCATCATGTTATCGACGTCACTTTCCAGCACCACGCCGTTGTTCACGACGGCGGCGACTTTATCAACTACCTGTGGGGCTGCGAAAGCGGTGCCGGCCGACATCGCCGCACCCAGAATCAGCATTCTCCAGTTCTTCATACTTTATCCATTATTGTTTCCGCACTGCGGGATCGCCTGTCAAACATCACAACATCAGAATGCGCGCTGATAGGGAATAATGCCCTGACGCAGCATTTCATTAGTGCCTAAGCCGTAGTTGGAACTCAGGCCACGCAGCTCAATGTTGAACGAGATTTGGTTGTCATATTTACTGTCGTTGTTTTCCCAGCCGTTAATCTTGCGCTCGTAACCCAGACGAATAGCGTAGCAGCAGGAGCTGTACTGCACGCCTACCAGCTGCTCTGCCGGACGGCTGTTGCGGGTATCATAATAGTACGCCCCCACCAGCGACCAGGCATCGGCAATCGGTACGCTGCCGGTTGCACCGACCTGCGAAATGCCATTTTTATAAATCGGATTATTGATCAGGCTGGCGTTGTTACGCGCCTGCGCGACATATTCCGGGCTGCTGTAGCGATAGCTCAGCTGCAGCATGCGATCGGCATCACGGCGATACTCCAGTACCGTATTACCCTGTGAAACGTTGTCGAGACGGGTGTCATACTGCAGTCCGCCACGCACGTTCCAGCGATCGCTGATTTTCCAGTACGTGTCGCCAGCCCATACCAGGCTGCCGGTATCATCTTCTTTATTCGTCTGGTTTACGCCGGTACGCGACGGAGTAAACGAGTAGATTTGACCTACAGAAACGTTAAAACGTTCAACCAGATCGTTGTCATAAATGCGTGTTGTTACGCCGCTTGCCACTTCATTCGAGGAGGCGATGCGATCGAGACCGCTATAGGTGCGATCGCGGAACAGGCCGGTATAGTCGGTCTGCAGCAGCGTAGAGTCGTAAGGATAGATGTTGCTCTGATCGCGATACGGAATATAGAGATACTGAACGCGCGGCTCCAGCGTCTGGGTATAGCCCTGCGACCAGTCCATATCGCGATCAAATACCAGACGGCCATCCACTTTAAACTGCGGCAGCGTACGGTTTACGGAATCTTTCAGCCGTCCGCTGTTGTTGTTTGTGGCGTCAGGATTAAAGCGGGTGTTATAGCTTTCGATATTGTCCTGCTGATAGTGCGTCGCCAGCAGTTTTGCTTCGGTATCGAGACTGGCCCAGCCGTTGGAGAGCGGCAGATTCAGCGTCGGCTCAATATGCAGACGCGTCGCTTCCGGCATCCGGTTGCTGACGTTGGTAAACTTCACCGCCTGGGCGTAGACGCGGCCATCAAACGGACCGATATCATTCTGGTAGGCGTTAACGTCAAGCTGCGGCGCAGCACGGTAGACGTTGGCAGAGCTGGTATTGCCGAAGACCTGGAAATCTTTGGTCGACAGCGTCGCATCCCAGTTGGTATCCGCGTAGCCGATGCTGAATTTCTGCGTCGCATAGTTATTGGTCGAGCTGTAATATTTCGAGTCGATATCGTTGAAATAGTAGGGATCGCTGACCTTGGTATAATCCGCCGCAAAGCGCCAGTGCTGATCGTAAACGCCTGAATGGCGCCAGAAGAAGAGCCAGCGTTTAGAGTCCTGATCGTCTTCAATAGAAGAGCGCGCCGCGCGATCTTTTTCATACTGCTTATCGGACGGCAGGTAATCCAGCTCCATCAGGCCGGCGCCAAACACCGTAAGGTAACGGAACTCCGTTTGCAGCTGCGTACCGCGCTTGCTCATATAGTGCGGCGTCAGCGTGGCATCCGCCTGCGGCGCAATATTCCAGTAGTACGGCAGCATAAACTCGAAGCCGTTATTACTGCCATATTTCGCATTCGGGATCAGGAAACCGGAGCGACGACGATCGCCGATCGGCAGCTGCAGATAAGGGCTATAAAACACCGGCACATTGCCGAGTTTGAAGCGCGCGTTCCAGATCTCCGCTACCTCTTCCTGACGATCCTGGATCACCTCTGATCCCACCACGCTCCAGCTGTTAGAGCCCGGCAGACAGGAGGTAAAGGTGCCATTTTCGAGAATGGTATACCGGTTATTGCCACGCAGCTTCATCTGGTCGGCATCACCGCGTCCCTGGCGACCCACCATCTGGTAGTTGCCGTTCCAGACGTTAGTGTCTTTGGTGTTCAGATTGGACCAGGCTTTCGGACCTTTCAGGATGACCTGATTATCGTCATAGTGCACATTGCCCAGTGCATCCACGGTGCGTACCGGCGCGGTCTGGCCCTCCTGCTGACGCTGATGCAGCTGCATTTCGTCAGCGCGCAGACGGCTGTTACCCTGCTGCACATCGACATTACCGGTGAATACTGCATCGTCCGGATAATTGCCTTTTGCCGAATCGGAATTGATGGTTACCGGCAGGGAGTTAGCGTCACCATTGATAACCGGGCGGTTGTAGCTTGGCACGCCCAGCATACACTGCGACATCAAATCGTCGGCCAGCGCGTGCTGACTATAAAGTGCGGCACCAATCATGGTTGCCAGCAGGGTAGGTATACGTTTTTTCATACGCGGTTTCGATAATTCCATGGACACTGGCATCATGCCGACAATCCGGACAGAGACTAACTTACCGCCCGGCGTAGTGCCAGCGTTAATCCTTTTCTGTCTGCGTTGCCGTTAGGCGCGGAGATAAATGACAGGTATGATAATGCAATTTTCAGCCACAAGCATGGCGAATTGAGGAGTTTATGCGCTACTGGGGAAAAGTTATTGGTCTTGCGCTTGGCGTGATGTCAGGCGCGGGGTTCTGGGGCATTGTCCTGGGTCTGATCATTGGTCATCTGATTGATAAAGTGCGCAGCGTAAAAGGGCAGGGATACTTTGCCAATAATCAGTCGCGGCAGACGCTGTTTTTCAGCACGACGTTTCAGATCATGGGGCATCTGACCAAATCGAAAGGGCGCGTCACCGAAGCGGATATTCAGATTGCGTCGCTGTTTATGGATCGTATGCAGCTGCACGGAGAGGCCCGCACTGCCGCGCAGCGCGCCTTTCGTGAAGGGAAACAGAGCGATTATCCGCTGCGCAACAAACTGCGTGAGCTGCGCAGCGCCTGTTTTGGCCGTTTCGATCTGATTCGGATGTTTCTGGAAATTCAGATTCAGGCGGCATTTGCGGATGGTTCGCTGCATCCGAACGAGCGGCAGGTGCTGTATGTGATTGCCGAAGAGCTGGGGATTTCACGCCAGCAGTTCGATCAGTTTCTGCGCATGATGGAAGGCGGCCAGCAGTTTGGCGGCGCCGGGGCCTCAGGCGGCGGCTGGCAGCAGACGAAGCGCGGACCCACGCTGGAAGACGCCTGCAGCGTACTGGGCGTGAAAAGCAGTGATGATAACACCACCATTAAACGCGCCTATCGCAAGCTGATGAGTGAACATCATCCCGATAAGCTGGTGGCGAAAGGTCTGCCGCCGGAAATGATGGAGATGGCGAAACAGAAAGCGCAGGAGATTCAGGCCGCATACGACCTGATCCGCAAAGAGAAAGGGTTTAAATAGCCCGGCCATCCCGCCCTTTTTACCGGAAAGAGGGCGGGGTGACGCAGGTCAGAACTCCGCTGGCTGCCGAAATGTCATGCTGCTGCCAAATACCGGATGGGTAATGGTCAGCGACTCCGCATGCAGCTGCAGACGCGCTGCCATCGCCAGCGCCGCCTCATGCGCATAGAAACGATCGCCGAGGATCGGATGTCCCAGCGCCAGCAGATGCACGCGCAGCTGGTGTGAACGACCGGTAATGGGCTTCAGCAGCACGCGCGCGCTGTTATCGGCGGCATACTCCAGCACTTCATACTCCGTCTGAGCCGGTTTTCCCAGTTCGTGACTCACCATCTGCTTTGGCCGGTTCGGCCAGTCGCAAATCAGTGGCAGATCGATCAGGCCCTTTTCCGCTGCCGGATGGCCCCAGACGCGCGCCACGTAGTGCTTTGACGGCTCACGCTCGCGAAACTGACGCTTCAGCTCGCGCTCTGCCGCCTTATTCAGCGCCACCACAATCACGCCGCTGGTCGCCATATCGAGCCGGTGCACCGATTCCGCCTGCGGAAAATCACGCTGGATGCGCGTCATCACGCTATCCCTGTGCTCCTCCAGCCGGCCCGGCACCGAGAGCAATCCGCTCGGTTTGTTGACCACCATAATGTGTGCGTCCTGATACAGAATATGCAGCCAGGGTTCGGACGGCGGATTGTAGGGTTCCATCAGCATGTCAGTCTCGCCTGCTTACTGGTGCGTTACGACGATCAGGCGCAGCGCATCGAGACGCCAGCCCGCCTCGCTCAGGCTGGCCAGCACCTGCGCACGATTGCTCTCCAGCGCCTCAACCTCATCGTCACGGATGTTGGGATTGACGGCGCGCAGTGCTTCGAGTCGCGACAGCTCTGCGCTCAGCTTTTCATCCGCCTCCGCTTTTGCTGCGGCAATCAGCGCCTGCGCTTCCGGCACCACGGCCTGCTCCGCCTGCGTCAGAATGGCATGCACATCCTGCTGGACGGCATTGACCAGTTTGCTGCCGGTATGGCGGTTAACCGCGTTAAGCTGACGGTTAAAGCTCTCAAACTCCACTTTGCCCGCCAGATTATTACCCGCGCGATCCATCAGCATGCGCACCGGCGTCGGTGGCAGGAAGCGGGTAAGCTGCAGCTGTTTCGGCGCCTGCGCCTCAACCACATAAATCATCTCAACCAGCAGCGTACCGACCGGAAGCGCCTTGTTCTTCAGCAGCGACAGGGCGCAGCTGCCGGTATCGCCGGAGAGGATCAGATCCAGACCATTGCGGATCAGCGGATGCTCCCAGGTAATGAACTGCGTATCTTCGCGCGACAGCGCCTGATTACGGTTAAAGGTAATCGTACAGCCATCTTCCGGCAGACCGGGAAAATCGGGCACCAGCATGTGATCGGAAGGGGTCAGAACAATCAGGTTGTCGCTGCGATCTTCCTGATTGATGCCGACAATGTCGAACAGGTTGAGCGCAAAGTTTACCAGCTCGGTATCATTATCCTGAGCTGCAATGGCATCAGCCAGCGCCAGCGCCGCTTCGCCGCCGTTGGAGTTAAGCTCCAGCAGTCGGTCGCGGCCCTGCTCCAGCTGCGCTTTCAGTGCATCATGCTGCTTACGGCTTTTCAGGATGAACTCATCGAGACCCTGCGGGTTTTCCGGTGCCGCCAGGAACTCAATCAGCTGGTTATATTCAGCGTCATAAATAGCGCGGCCGGTAGGGCAGGTGTGCTCAAACGCGTCCAGCCCTTCGTGATACCAGCGCAGCAGCACCGCCTGCGCGGTTTTCTCCAGCCAGGGCACCATAATCTGGATATCGTGCAGCTGACCGATACGATCGAGGCGTCCGATACGCTGCTCCAGCAGATCGGGGTTAAACGGCAGATCGAACATCACCAGCCGGCTGGCGAACTGGAAGTTACGGCCCTCAGAGCCGATCTCCGAGCAGATCAGTACCTGCGCGCCCTCTTCCTGCGAGGCGAAGAACGCCGCCGCACGATCGCGCTCAATAATGGAGAGACCTTCATGGAACACCGCCGCGCGAATACCTTCACGCTCGCGCAGCACCTGCTCCAGCTGCAGCGCAGTGGCCGCTTTGGCGCAAATCACCAGCACTTTTTCTTTGCGGTTGCTGGTGAGATAGCCCATCAGCCACTCAACGCGCGGATCAAAGTTCCACCACGTGCCGCTATCGCCTTCAAACTCCTGATAGATCTGCTCCGGATAGAGCATGTCCCGGGCGCGCTCTTCCGGCGACTTGCGTGCCGCCATAATGCCGGAGACTTTGATCGCTGTCTGATACTGCGCCGGCAGCGGCAGACGGATCTGCTGCAGCTCGCGCTTTGGAAAGCCCTTCACGCCGTTACGGGTGTTACGGAACAGAACGCGGCTGGTGCCGTGGCGGTCCATCAGCATTGAGACCAGCTCTTTGCGCGCATCCTCTTTACCGTCGCGGTCGCTGTTAGCAACCTGCAGCAGCGGTTCGATATCCTGCTCGCCAATCAGCTCATTGATCAGGTTCATCTCATCTTTACTGATCGCCTGATCCGCCAGCAGTGAACTGACGGCATCGGCCACCGGACGATAGTGCTGCTGCTCGGCCACAAACTGGCTGAAATCGTGAAAGCGATCGGGATCGAGCAGGCGCAGACGGGCAAAGTGGCTCTCCAGCCCCAGCTGTTCCGGCGTGGCGGTAAGCAGCAGTACGCCCGGCGTGTTCTCCGCCAGCTGTTCAATTACCTGATATTCGCGGCTGGGTGCCGCTTCACTCCACGCCAGGTGGTGCGCCTCATCCACGACCAGCAGATCCCACTCCGCATCCGCCAGCAGTTCCAGACGCTGTTTATTGCGGCGCACAAAGTCGAGCGAGCAGATAATCAGCTGTTCCGTTTCAAACGGATTGTCGCTGTCGTGCTGCGCTTCGGTATAACGATCGTCATCAAACAGAGCAAAGCGCAGGTTAAAGCGGCGCAGCATCTCTACCAGCCACTGATGCTGCAGCGTTTCCGGCACCACGATCAGCACGCGATCGGCGCGCCCCGCCAGCAGCTGCTGCTGGATGATCATGCCCGCTTCAATGGTTTTACCCAGGCCGACTTCATCTGCCAGCAGCACGCGCGGCGCGTGGCGGCGGCCCACATCGTGTGCGATATGCAGCTGGTGCGGGATAAGGTTGGTGCGCATGCCGCGCAGGCCGCTGACGGCAAGGCGATACTGCTCGCTCTGGTATTTGCGCGCGCGGAAGCGCAGGGCGAAGCGATCCATGCGATCGAGCTGACCGGCGAACAGGCGATCCTGCGGCTTGCTGAAGACCAGCTTGCTGTCCAGCATCACTTCGCGCAGCACCACGTTGCTCTCTTCAGTATCAGCGCGGGTACCGATGTAGGTCACCAGCTCATTTTCGTGCCGCACTTCATCAACCAGCATCTGCCAGCCTTCATGGCTGGTAACGGTATCACCCGGATTGAAAATCACGCGGGTGACCGGAGAATCATGACGGGCATAGAGGCGGTTCTCGCCGGTTGCGGGAAACATCAGCGTGACCATGCGCGTATCCAGCGCCACGACCGTACCCAGTCCCAGTTCACTTTCCGTATCACTTATCCAGCGTTGACCCAGTGTAAATACCATATATTTTTTGCTCGATTCTCTGAATGACTTAAAGACGTTCACCTGCTCTCAGGCAATAACAAAGCGCCAGACAGATGTCTGGTCAGGTTGTTGATGCTGACATACAGGAAGGGCGCTATGGTACTGGATGGCAGGGCATTCGTCACCTGTCAAAAAAGCCCCAGCTGCCCGGTAATCAGTGTAGCAAAGTCGTCGCCGACAAACGGCAGAATGCCATCCGCTATCGGCTGCAGCTGTTTGCTGACGTAGTGATCGTAGTCGAGTGGCGTGGTACGCACCTCCAGCGGCTCCGGCCCGGCGGTCGCCATCACATAGCGAATGGAACCGCCTTTCTGGTACTGCAGCGGACGCTGCAGCCTGCGGTTATGTTCATCGGCAAGACGCGCCGCGCGCACGTGCGGCGGAACGTTGCGCTCATACTCATGCAGCGGTCGCCGCAGGCGTTTTTTATACACCAGCAGATCGTCAAGCTGGCCGGCCATCAGCTGTGCGACAGTTTCACGGATATAATCCTGCCAGGGCTCCCCGCGGAAAATACGGCCATAGAGCTGCTGCTGAAACTGCTGCGCCAGCGGCGTCCAGTCAGTACGTACCGACTCCAGCCCTTTAAACACCAGCCGCTGCTGCGCGCCGCTGCCGGTCAGCCCGGCATAGCGCTTTTTGCTGCCCTGTTCGGCGTTGCGAATGGTGGGCATCAGAAAACGGCTGAAGTGCGTCTCATACTCCAGTTCCAGCGCGCTTGTCAGGCCGAACGTCTGCTGCAGATGCTGCTGCCACCAGCGGTTGATCAGCGTCGTCAGCCGCTGGCCGGTGGCCGCTGCCTGCTCCTCGCTATATTTGCCCTGCAGCCAGACAAACGTGGAGTCGGTGTCACCGTAGATCACCGTAAACCCTTCCGCCTCAATCAGCGCCCGCGTCTGCTGCATAATGGCGTGGCCGCGCAGCGTGATGGAGGAGGCGAGGCGTGAATCAAAGAAGCGACAGGCGCTGGTACCCAGCACGCCGTAAAAGGCGTTCATGATGATTTTCAGCGCCTGGGAGAGCGGGGCGTTGCCGTCGCGCTTTGCGGCTTCACGCCCCTGCCAGATCTGCGCCACGATGTCAGGCAGACAGTGAAGGTGGCGCGAGAAGCGCGCTTCGCGAAAGCCAGGCACAGAATCTGCGTCAGACGGATGGGCCAGGCCCTCAACCAGCCCGACGGGATCAATCAGAAAAGTACGGATGATGGAGGGATAGAGGCTTTTGTAATCCAGCACCAGCACGGAGTCGTAGAGGCCGGGACGGGAGTCCATCACATAGCCGCCGGGACTCGCCTCCGGCGCCACGTCGCCCTGATTGGGCGCTACGTATCCCGCACGATGCATACGCGGAATATAGAGATGACTGAACGCCGCAACCGAGCCGCCGTGCCGATCCAGCGCCAGGCCGTTAACGCTGGCCCGCTCCAGTAAAAAGGGCATGATGGCGGTATGGTGAAAAATGCGCGTCACCAGCTCGCAATCTTTCAGGTTATAGGTCGCGAGCGCGGGTTTATCATGGGCAAAGCGCCAGTTGATCTCCTCCATGCGCTGCCACGGATTATTGATCGCTTTACCTTCACCCAGCAGCTCGCGCGCAACGGATTCCAGACTGAAAGAGGGAAAATCCCAGTAGGCAGACTTCAGCGCTTCAATGCCGTCAATCACGACGCGGCCGGCGAGCTGGGCGGTAAAGATGCCCGGCTTAAAGCCGTGTTCACGCCACTCCAGCGGCTGCTGCTGACGGCCGAGGCGCAGCGGAATGCCGTAGCGATCGGCATGCTTTTGCAGCACCCGCAGGTCGAACTGCACCACGTTCCAGCCAATGACCACATCGGGATCGTGCCGCGCGAACCAGGCGTTAAGCTGCTCCAGCAGCTGCTGGCGGCTCTCAACGTAAATCAGCTCAAAGCTGAGCGCGCTGGCGTCGCCGTTGGGCGGGCCCAGCATATACACCTGACGCTGACCGCAGCCTTCCAGCCCGATACAGTAAAGCTCGCCGCGTTCGGTGGTTTCAATATCCAGCGACACCCAGCGGAGAGGCGGCCGGTAGTCGGGATGCGGCTTCAGGCGGGCGTTGATCAGAGTCTCACCGCGCGGCTCGCCGCTGAACCAGACCGGGGCGGTAATAAAGCGCTCCATCAGATAGCGCTCGGGTGGCCGGATATCAGCTTCATAAACGCTGATGCCGTTCTCACGCAGACGTTTCTCCAGCTGCTGTAGCTGACGATGGCTGCGGCAATAGAGGCCAAACACCGGACGATAATGGAAATCCTTCAGCGTCAGCGACTGCAGACGGGTATGGGCTTCGTCGCGGATGAGCGCTTCGGTCTGACGGCGGAACGCTTCCGGAATAAACGCCACTGACTCCTGCGCGGGCAGCACCAGCCGCTGCGGTCCGGCATCGGTTGCCAGCCACAGCGTGATCTCGCTGCCTGAAGGGGTATCCCGCCAGTGACGGGTCAGCAGATAGCCTGCGCGCGGTTCTGTCACGGTGACTCCGGAGTAGAAATTATGCGCAGTATATCATGGATGTTTATACAGTGTCGGCAACTCTCTGCAGCGCAGCGGGAAAAGCTTGACGCCCTGACGCAGGCTCAGGACAATCCAGCCTTCATATTCCGCAGAGGATAGCTATGGAAGCCTGGATTCAACACCTGTTTACGCAATCGCTGGAGTACGCGCTGTTCGCCGTCGCTCTGGTGACCTTTCTTGAATCACTGGCGTTTGTGGGTCTGCTGCTGCCGGGCACCGTGCTGATGGCCAGCCTGGGGGCGCTGGTGGGCAGCGGTCAGATTGGCCTCTATCCGGCGTGGGCGGCGGGGCTGATTGGCTGCCTGCTGGGCGACTGGATCTCCTACGGTATCGGCTGGAAGTTTCAGGGGCCGCTGCACCGCTGGAAGTATCTGAAAAAGTATCAAAGCCTGCTGGATAAGACCGAGCATGCGCTGCATCAGCACAGCATGTTTACCGTGCTGGTGGGGCGCTTTGTCGGCCCGACACGCCCGCTGATCCCGCTGGCGGCCGGCATGCTTGAGCTGCCGGTGCGGAAGTTTCTGCCGCCCAATATCATCGGCTGTATTTTGTGGCCGCCCGCCTATCTGCTGCCGGGGATCCTCGCCGGTGTGGCCATTGATGTGCCGCAGGCGCAGGGCGACAGCTTTAAATGGCTGCTGCTGCTGGTAACGATTCTGCTCTGGCTGGGCGGATGGCTGCTCTGGCGCTGGTGGCGCAGTGACAAAACGCGCGACTGGGCAACCCGCTACCTGCCGAAAGCGCGCCTGCGCTGGCTGGCGCCGCTGATGGCCGTAGCGGGCAGCGCCGCGTTTATCGCGCTGCTGTTTCATCCGATGATGCCTGTTTTCCTGCAGCTGCTCTGGAAAGTCTTCTTCGCTTAAGCTGGCGTAATACCCAGGCGCGCGGCGCTGCTGCTCTCACCCCGAAGCAGCGCCGCCGTCTCACCATCCCACTCGATCCGGCCATCAGCAATCACCAGACTGCGTGCGGCAATCTGCTGCGCATCCTCCAGACTGTGCGACACCATCAGCAGCGTGATATTGCGTGCGTCACACACCGTGCGCACCAGCTGCAGCATTTCGCGGCGCAGCGCCGGGTCGAGCGCCGAAAAAGGCTCATCCAGCAGCAGTACCGGCTGGTTGCGCAGCAGGCAGCGCGCCAGCGCCACCCGCTGCCGCTGGCCGCCGGAGAGCTCGCCAGGCAAGCGCGTCAGTAAATCATGCAGTCCGGTCTGGTGTGCAATCTCCCTCAGCTGCTGCTGCTGGTCGCGCGTGAGCTTCAGGCCCGGATGCAGACCCAGGGCCAGATTCTGCTGTACCGAAAGGTGCGGAAAGAGATTGTTCTCCTGAAACAGCATCGAGACCGGACGCAACGCCGGTACGCTGCGGGTGTGATCGCGGCCATTAATCAGCAGCGTGCCGTGGCTGACCGGCAGAAAGCCGCCGATCAGGCTCAGCAGCGTGCTTTTACCGGCGCCGCTCGGGCCAAGTATCGCCAGCCGTTCACCCGCCTGAGCGCTGAAGCTGAAACGCATCGGCAGATGCTGATAAAGGTAAGTAAGATCAGTGAGTGTCAGCATGGCGTCCCGGCAGTTTTTCCATCAGAGTAAAAAGTAACAGGCAGAGCAGCAGCAGCAGCAGGGCGGTCGCGGCACCGTCGGCACCGCGATAGGCGCCGATCTGCTGATAAAGATACCAGGGCAGGGTGCGGAAATCGGCGTTGCCAAATAGCGCCACTGCGCCAAAGTCGCCAATCGAGAGTACGCAGGCAAAGGCGAGCGCCTGCGCCAGCGGACGCTTCAGCAGCCGCAGCTCAATCAGCTTCAGGCGATTGAGGCCGGAGAGACCGAGCGAGGCGCAGAGCGGCGCATAGCGTGCGGCGATATCGCGCATCGGGTTTTCCAGCACTTTCATGGCGTAGGGAATGGCGATCAGCGCATTGGTAAAGATCACCAGCCCGTCGGCACGCGCCGGCAGCCCGGAGGTAGCGGTAAACAGCAGGAAAAAGCCGCTGGCCAGCACGATGCCCGGCATCGCCAGAATCAGCATGCCGCTCAGCTCCAGCGCCTGTGCGCTCGCCCGACGCTGGCGCTGACGCAGCTCGCGGCTGCTCCACAGCAGCATCATTGTCAGGATCACACAGAGTGCGCCCGCGCCAAGGGCGATGCGCAGCGAGGTCAGCGTGGCCTGCCAGAGCGCCGGCTGCTGCAGTGCGCCGGCCACACCGCCGCGCACGCCATCGGCCACCACCGCTGCCAGCGGAGGCAGCAGCAGCAGCAGCGCGAGAGCAATCAGCAGCGTGTCGCTGACGCGTGCAAACCCGCTATCCTGCGGATCGCGCCAGCCCTGCAGCGTCTGACTGCCGGCAGGGATCGCTTTACTGAAGCGCTGACTGAGCAGCACCAGCAGCAGACAACAGCTGAGCTGCAGCAGTGCCAGCAGCGCGGCGCGGCCGGGATCGTAATCAAAGCTCAGCGCCTGGTAGATCGCCAGCTCCAGCGTGGTCGCTTGTGGCCCGCCGCCCAGCGCCAGCACCGTGGCGAAGCTGGCAAAGCAGAGCATAAAGATCAGCGCCGCGGTCGGCAGGATCTGGCGACGCAGCCAGGGCCACTCCAGCAGCCGGAACAGATTCCAGCCGCGCAGCCCAAGCTGAGCCGCCAGCTGACGCTGCTCCGGCGGAATGCTCTCCAGCGCCTGCAGCAGCATGCGCGTGGCCAGCGGCAGGTTAAAAAAGACGTGCGCCAGCAAAATACCCTGCAGGCCATAGGGAGAGAAGTGGTAGGGAATACCCAGCAGCGTGCAGAGCTGTGCCAGCCAGCCGCTGCGGCCGTAGACGCTCAGCAGGCCAAATACCGCCACCAGCACCGGCAGCACCAGCGTCATCGCACATAAACGCAGCAGCAGCGCGCGGCCAGGAAAGCGGCGGCGATAGAGCGCGCGCGCCAGCAGCACGGCCGGCAGCACGGAGCAGAGTGCCGAGAGCAGCGCCTGCTCAAATGAGAACGCCAGCACGTGGTGCAGATAGCTGTCACTGAGCAGGCTGCGCATGTCCGGCAGCGGGGCCGCCGTCAGCAGCGCCCCCAGAGCGAGCAGCGCCACGGCGCACAGCAGCAGCGCGCTCAGCGCGCCGGGTATCAGCCAGCCGGGCATCAGCGGCTGACAGCCCGCTGCCAGGCGCTGATCCACGCGGCGCGCTGGTCAGCCACTTCTGCCGGTGAAAACTGCAGCGCTTTTTGCGGCACGTTCAGCGCCCGATAGCCAGCCGGCAAATCGCTTTTGATCACCGGGTACATCCAGTTGCCGGTGGGGATCGTCTGCTGGAAAGCGGGGCTGACGATAAACTGCATAAAACGCTGTGCCAGCGCTGGCTGTTTACTGCCGGCCAGCCGGGCGGCGACTTCGACCTGCAGGTAGTGCCCCTCACTGAAGGTGGCAGCAGCGTAGTTCTCTTTCTTCTCTTCAATAATGTGGTAAGCGGGCGACGTGGTATAGCTCAGCACCAGATCGCCTTCGCCCTTGAGAAACAGGCCGTACGCTTCACTCCATCCTTTAGTGACGGTAACGGTTTTCGCCGCCAGCTTCTGCCACGCCGCGTCGCTGCGATCGCCAAACACTTTTTGCATCCAGAGCAGCAGGCCGAGGCCTGGCGTACTGGTACGCGGATCTTCATAGATAACGCGCCATTTCTCCGGGCTTTCAACCAGCTCCTGCAGGCTTGCGGGCGGATTCTTCAGGCGGTTTTTGTCATACACAAAGGCGAAGTAGCCGTAATCGAAAGGAACAAAGGTGTCGTTCTGCCAGCGCTCAGGCAGCTGCAGCGCCGCGGTATCGACCTGACTTTTAGCAAACAGGCCGGTTTTCTCCGCCGCCTGCAGGAGGTTGTTATCCAGTCCCAGCACAACGTCCGCTTTACTGTTTTTCCCTTCCATGCGCAGACGGTTGAGCAGCGAGACGCCATCCTCCAGCGCCACGTAGCGCAGCTCGCAGCCGCACTCCGCTTCAAACGCTTTCTTTACTGCCGGCCCAGGGCCCCATTCAGCAGCGAACGAATCATAGGTATAGACGGTCAGTAGCGGTCTGGCGGCGAATACCGGTGCGGACAACAGCAGCAGGACAGGCAGAACGTTCTTTAACACTTTGCGCTCCTTAAGGAGAGGATATGAGTGAGTCGCAAAGGATCTGAGGCTGGCACATCTCAAATCCCTACGCCGGTATTAACCGGATCAGGTTCGACGGGTTTCTCTCAGCCTGACGACGCAGACACCCCGTTGAGAACGGCTTAGTGTAGACATTTCCGCCACGGCGTGAAAGCGTCATAACGCCGGCGGCGCAAACCAGGCAGATTTAAAATCGAACCAGCCCAGCGTGTTCAGCCGTACGCCGCGCATGCTGCGCTGGCCTTCCAGCAGCAGCCAGTGGTGAAACAGCGGATGCAGCCAGTCCTGATCTACCAGCTGGCGCGCCCACTCAGCCAGCGGCAGGCGTTTCTCACGCCAGCGCGCAGCATCCTCATGCCACGCCAGCGGAATGCAGTGCTGCATCAGCGGCAGCTCATAGAGCTGCGCAAACAGCGCATACTCCAGCGGCAGGGTGAAGTTAACGCTGCCGAGCCAGATATCGCTCTCTCCGGCGCCGGCAAACCACGCTTCGTAGCTCACCACCCGGGTGATCAGTTCCACCCCCTGCTGCGCCAGCAGGGGACGCAGCGCGCTGGCGATGCCTTCATGCTCGACGTGGTCGCTGTACCAGCTTAACGTCAGTCGGGTCAGACCTTCCGGCTTGTCCGCCGCCCGCAGATCGCGGCGATGGTGCCAGCGCGGCAGCAGGCCCCAGGCAGGAAACCAGTAACGCTGATAGCCGGGATCGGCATGATGCAGCAGGGTAACCGGATTAAGCAGATCGCTGACCCAGCGGCGGAACCGGGCATGGCGTCCCCAGGCGGAGCGCTGGTCAAACAGCAGGAAGTAGCAGCCCTCCTCCAGACGGCTCTCTTCCGCTATCTCATCCGCCTCGCTGCCCTGCAGTTTTACGCCAGAGTAGACCAGCTCGTCACTGACTTCCGGCAGCACCCAGATTGAGACTTCGTCAATCAGCGCCCGGTAACCAAAGTAGTCATCAAACGCGGCAATTTTCAGCTGCGTCTGCTGATTGCGTACCACGCTGTAAGGGCCGCAGCCGGCAGGCTGACGGGCAAAGTCGGGCAGGGACGGCCATTCGCGCGGCAGGATCATGGCGCTGACGCTGCCCAGCAGCCATGGCAGCCAGCTGTCAGGCTGGGTCAGAGTGATATCCAGCGTCCAGGGCGCCGGCGAGTGCAGCTGCGAGATATGCGCAAACAGCGGCAGAGCGGCGCTGCGCTGCAGCGAATCAAGAATATCTGCCATCTCCAGCTCGCGCCCGTGATGAAAGCGGATGGCCGGACGCAGATAAAAGCGCCACTGCTGCGCGGAGAGTTGCTGCCAGTGATGAGCAATATCGGGTTCAATTTCCCCGTTTTCCTCATTTATGCGCGTCAGGCCGCTGAAGATCTGGCGGGCCAGATGCGTTTCCGAGCGGCGCAGCGGCGAGGCGGGCAGCAGGTTCTGCAGCGGACGGTAGTAAAGCACGCGCAGAATATGTTTTCCCTGACGCACGCTGCGGCCCAGGTGGGCGGCAATCATCTGCCGCACCTGCGCTTTGTCGCCAACCAGCTGAACCAGCTGGTCAATACCGTCCTGCTCCAGCAGCGCTTCTGCACGCTGCTGCTGCAGCGCCAGACCGGTACAGCGGAAGCGCAGCTGCGAACGCTTTCCGCGTCCCGCCTCAGCCTGCCAGGTCAGCCAGCCTTCACGCTGCATCGCCTGAAGCAGGTTGCGCATATGGCGCCGCGAACAGTGCAGAGTGCTGGCCAGTGCATCAAGCGTTGTCGCCCGATCCTGACCTTCACACTGCTGCCAGAGACGAATAAATTGCTGCTGCAGACGGGCCGAAGGCATAAAAGGGGAACTCCGTGGCGATTTCGCTCAGTGTTTATTGCCCTATAATAGAGGCATACTGCCACTCAATGGAAGAGCGGGAGGCACCCGATCCGGGTGGCGCTCAACCAGCTGTGTCGCCCGTGTGGCACATTTTTCTGAGTAGGGTGCAATTACACCGCCAGCAGATTTTTCTCTGCTGGCTTTTTTCATAGCGGTGTGAAATCGTCTACGCTCTTTCGCTACTCTTTTCTGTTTTTTCCAAAGGGATTTCTGCATGAAGTCGCTGTTAACGCGGCAGCGCCGCCCCGATCCGGTCTATCTCGCTTTTATGGCTGTCACCTTTATGGCGGGCGTTGCGGGTGCGCTGCAGGCACCGACCCTCAGCCTGTTTCTGACCCGCGAAGTGCAGGTACGCCCCTTCTGGGTCGGGCTCTTTTTCACCATTAACGCACTCGGCGGCATTGTGATCAGTATGCT
This sequence comes from Pantoea sp. Acro-807, assembly GCF_011752675.1. Classification (NCBI taxonomy): domain Bacteria; kingdom Pseudomonadati; phylum Pseudomonadota; class Gammaproteobacteria; order Enterobacterales; family Erwiniaceae; genus Pantoea; species Pantoea sp. Acro-807. Next base: position 44,064 of record NZ_VWXE01000007.1, read on the forward strand.
GGTAGCAAAGCGCTCCGACACGCGCGGCGACCGGCGCCACCTGATCCTCTTTTGCTGCCTGATGGCTATTCTGAACGCGCTGCTGTTTGCGTTTAACCGTCACTACGCCACGCTGATAAGCCTGGGCGTGCTGCTCTCCGCGCTGGCCAGCGTCGCAATGCCGCAGATATTTGCGCTGGCGCGGGAGTACGCGGACGCATCAGCGCGTGAAGTGGTGATGTTCAGTTCGGTGATGCGGGCGCAGCTGTCGCTGGCGTGGGTCATCGGTCCGCCGCTCTCATTTGCGCTGGCGCTCAATTTCGGTTTCGTCACGCTGTTCGCCGTGGTGGCGGGCATGTTTTTACTGAGTATGTTGCTGATCTGGCGCGGCCTGCCGTCGGTACCGCGCGTGGTGGCGACGCCGGAGCAGCTGCTGCTGCAGGTCAGCCCGTGGAAAGATGCGCAGGTGATGCTGCTGTTTATCGCCTCAGTAATCATGTGGGCGTGCAACACCATGTACTTTATTGATATGCCGCTCTACATGAGCAACACGCTGGGGCTGCCTGAAAAGCTGGCGGGCCTGCTGATGGGAACGGCCGCCGGCCTGGAGATCCCGATTATGCTGCTGGCGGGCTTTTACGCGAAGCGCGTCGGCAAGCGTGCGCTGATGCTGGTGGCGGGCGTGGCAGCAATTCTCTTTTATCTCGGGCTGGTGCTGTTTACCTCAAAAACTGCGCTGATGCTGCTGCAGCTGTTTAACGCCGCTTTTATCGGCATTATCGCCGGTATTGGCATGCTCTGGTTTCAGGATCTGATGCCCGGCCGGGCGGGCGCGGCAACAACGCTGTTTACCACCTCCATCTCCACCGGGCTGATCGTGGCCGGGCTGCTGCAGGGGATCCTGAGCGAGCGCTTCGGGCATGAATCGGTTTATCAGGTGGCGCTGGGCATGTCCGTGCTGGCGCTGCTGCTGGTCGCGCGCGTGCGCGATGTGAAGCCGGCGACGGAGATCGCCGGCGCGTAAAGCGTGCCGCTACCTGACGTAGCGGCGTTTAATCATTATCGCAGGAAAGCGGGCTGCTGCTGCTCGTAGCGCGCGATCGACTCTTCATGCTGCAGCGTCAGGCCGATACTGTCCAGGCCGTTAATCATGCAGTGGCGGCGGAAGCTGTCGATCTCAAACGTATAGATCTTATCGCCTGCCGTGACCGTCTGTGCTTCCAGATCCACCGTAAAGCGCATGCCCGGACTGGCGTCAACCAGCCGGAACAGTGCGTCAACATCCTCTTCGCTCAGTCGCACCGGCAGCAGCTGATTGTTAAAGCTGTTGCCGTAAAAGATATCGGCAAAGCTTGGCGCAATGACGACATGGAAACCGAAGTCGGTCAGCGCCCAGGGGGCGTGCTCACGGGAGGAGCCGCAGCCGAAGTTCTCGCGCGCCAGCAGAATGCTGGCACCGGCAAACTCAGGCTTGTTAAGCACAAAGCTGGCGGTAGGCTGTGTGCCGGCATCATCGTCAAAACGCCAGTCGTGAAACAGGTGGGCACCGAAGCCGGTGCGGGTGACCTTCTGCAGAAACTGCTTTGGAATAATGGCATCGGTATCCACGTTGGCCGCATCCAGTGGCGCGACAATACCGGTGTGCTGCGTAAATTTAGTCGCCATCGCTTAAGCTCCCTGAGTCAGTTCACGAATATCGGCAAAACGGCCGGAGACCGCTGCGGCGGCAGCCATCGCCGGGCTGACCAGGTGCGTACGGCCGCCACGGCCCTGACGGCCTTCAAAGTTGCGGTTGCTGGTCGAGGCGCAGCGCTCGCCCGGATTCAGGCGATCGTTGTTCATGGCAAGACACATAGAGCAGCCCGGCAGACGCCACTCAAAGCCCGCCTCAAGAAAGATTTTATCCAGACCTTCCGCTTCCGCCTGCGCTTTAACCGGACCGGAACCCGGCACGACCATCGCGACTACGCCGGGTGCCACTTTACGCCCTTTGGCAACCGCCGCGGCAGCGCGCAGATCCTCAATGCGTGAGTTAGTGCAGGAGCCAATAAAGACTTTATCGATAGCCACGTCGGTCAGCTTCACGCCCGGCTGCAGGTTCATGTAAGCCAGCGCTTTTTCAGCGGAGGCGCGCTCAACCGGATCGGCAAACGAGGCGGGATCGGGTATCGCCTGATCCACCGCCATCACCTGACCCGGATTGGTGCCCCAGGTGACCTGCGGGGCAATATCGGCGGCGTTCAGCGTCACCACGCTGTCAAACGCTGCGTCCGGATCTGACTTCAGCGTGCGCCAGTAGGCCACGGCCTGCTCCCAGTCGTCGCCTTTCGGCGCAAACTGCTTATCTTTCAGGTAGGCGAACGTGGTGTCATCCGGCGCCACCAGACCCGCTTTCGCGCCCATCTCAATCGCCATATTGCACAGCGTCATGCGGCCTTCCATGCTCAGCGCTTCAATCGCCGGGCCGCAGAACTCCACCACATAGCCAGTGCCGCCGGCGCTGCCGGTTTTACCGATGATCGCCAGCACGATATCTTTCGCCGTAATGCCCGGCGCAGCGGCGCCCGACACATTGATTTTCATGGTTTTCGCCCGACCCTGCTTCAGCGTCTGAGTGGCAAACACATGCTCAACTTCCGAAGTGCCGATACCAAACGCCAGTGAACCAAAGGCGCCGTGCGTGGCGGTATGTGAGTCGCCGCAGACGATGGTCATACCTGGCAGGGTCATGCCCTGTTCCGGCCCGATCACGTGAACGATGCCCTGGAAGGGATGGTTCAGGTCGTAGAGCTGAATGCCGAACTCATCGCAGTTCTTCATCAGTTCCTGCATCTGAATCCGCGCCATTTCACCCGACGCATTGATATCTTTCGTCTGGGTTGAAACGTTGTGATCCATGGTGGCAAAGGTTTTTTCCGGCTGACGCACTTTACGGCCGTGCGCGCGCAGGCCGTCGAACGCCTGCGGGGAGGTCACTTCGTGGATCAGGTGACGGTCAATATAGAGCAGCGGCGTTTCATCGGGCGCTTCGTGAACGACATGTGCGTCAAATAACTTCTGGTATAAGCTTTTCATTTTTATTTTTCTCCGGCAATGAAGCCCGCGATGAGGCTACCCATTTCATCCGTACTGACAGCAGGGCCGTCGCCCGCCAGATCGCGGGTGCGATGGCCCGCTTCCAGCGCCTGGCTGACCGCCTGTTCGATAGCATTCGCCGCGTCGGCGGCGTTCAGGCTGAAGCGCAGCAGCATCGACAGCGACAGGATCTGGGCAATCGGGTTAGCGATATTTTGTCCGGCGATATCCGGCGCAGAGCCGCCAGCGGGTTCAAACAGGCCAAAACCCTCTTCGTTCAGGCTGGCTGACGGCAGCATGCCCATCGACCCGGTGATCATGGCGCACTCATCAGAGAGAATGTCGCCAAACAGGTTGGAGCAGAGCAGGACATCAAACTGCGACGGATCTTTGATCAGCTGCATGGTGGCATTGTCGATATACATATGCGCCAGCTGCACGTCAGGATACGCTTTTGCCACTTCATTCACGATTTCGCGCCACATCACCGAACTCTGCAGCACGTTAGCTTTGTCGATGGAGGTGACATGACCCCGGCGCTTGCGTGCGGCTTCAAAGGCGTTACGTGCAATGCGCTCAATCTCAAAGCGGTGGTAAACCTCGGTATCGAATGCCCGCTCGTGTGCACCGCTGCCTTCGCGTCCTTTTGGCTGGCCAAAGTAGATGCCGCCGGTGAGCTCACGTACGCAGAGAATATCAAAACCGCGCGCCGCGATATCGCTGCGCAGCGGGCAAAATGCTTCAAGACCTTTATAGAGCGCGGCAGGGCGCAGATTGCTGAACAGTCTGAAATGCTTGCGCAGCGGCAGCAGCGCCCCGCGCTCCGGCTGGCCAGCCGGCGGCAGATGCTCCCACTTCGGGCCGCCAACGGAGCCAAACAGAATCGCGTCTGCCTGCTCAGCCCCGGCTACGGTCGCAGGCGGCAGTGGTTCACCGTGACGATCGATGGCGATACCGCCAACATCATATTCGCTGGTGGTGATACGCATGCCAAAGCGGGTGCGAACCGCGTCGAGCACTTTCATCGCCTGCGCCATCACTTCCGGGCCGATTCCGTCGCCAGGCATGACCGCAATATGATATGAGTGAGTCATAGTTACACCGTTTCCTTCTGTTCTTTAAATTTACGCTGCAGTTCTTTTTCGACCTGTCGGGCTCGCCAGATGTTGTTCAGTGCGTTGATCATCGCTTTGGCAGAGGATTCAACGATATCGGTAGCGAGACCTACGCCGTGGAACTTGCGTCCGTTGTAGTTCACTACGATATCCACCTGGCCCAGGGCATTTTCGCCGTGACCTTTCGCCGTCAGCTTGTAGTTCACCAGCTCGGCGTCAAAGCCGGTAATGCGGTTGATCGCCTGATAGACCGCGTCAACCGGACCGTTGCCGGTGGCCGCATCCGCTTTGGTCTCTTCACCATAGCCGAGCTGGACTGAAGCGGTTGCCGTGACGCTGGAGCCGGTCTGCACGTTGAATTCGTTGAGCTGGAAAAATTCCGGCTCTTCATGTTGTTTGTTGATAAAGGCGAGCGCTTCCAGATCGTAGTCAAACACCTGACCTTTCTTATCGGCCAGCTTCAGGAAGGCGTCATACAGCGCGTCGAGGTTGTAGTCAGCCTCTTTATAGCCCATCTCTTCCATACGATGTTTTACCGCCGCGCGTCCGGAGCGGGAGGTGAGGTTCAGCTGAATTTTGTGCAGGCCGATCGATTCAGGCGTCAGAATTTCGTAGTTTTCACGGTTTTTCAGCACGCCATCCTGATGAATGCCGGAGGAGTGCGCAAACGCATTTGAGCCGACCACCGCTTTGTTCGCCGGAATTGGCATGTTGCAGATCTGGCTGACAATCTGGCTGGTGCGGTAGATCTCCTGGTGGTTGATAGCGGTGTGAACGTTCATGATCTGCTGGCGGGTTTTGATCGCCATGATCACCTCTTCCAGCGCGCAGTTACCGGCGCGCTCGCCCAGACCATTCAGCGTGCCTTCAACCTGACGCGCGCCCGCCAGTACCGCAGCAATAGCGTTGCCGGTTGCCATCCCTAAATCATCATGGGTGTGCACTGACAGAATCGCTTTGTCGATGTTAGGCACGCGGTTAACCAGCTGCCCGATAATATTGGCGTATTCGCCAGGCAGGGTATAGCCAACGGTATCGGGAATATTAATGGTGGTAGCACCGGCGCTGATGGCGGCTTCAACCATGCGGCAGAGATCGTCAATCGGCGTGCGCCCGCCATCTTCACAGGAGAACTCCACATCATCGGTGTAGTTACGTGCGCGTTTTACCATGTGCACCGCGCGCTCAATCACTTCCGGCAGCGTGCTGCGCAGCTTGGTTGCAATATGCATCGGTGAGGTAGCGATAAAGGTGTGAATACGGAACGCATCGGCGACGCGCAGTGATTCGTAAGCGGCATCAATATCTTTCTCGACACAGCGCGCCAGCCCGCAGACGCGGCTGTTTTTAATCGTACGGGCAATGGTCTGTACCGATTCAAAGTCACCGGGTGAAGAGACCGGGAAACCCACTTCCATTACGTCCACGCCCATTCTTTCCAGCGCCAGGGCGATCTGCAATTTTTCTTTAACACTCAGGCTGGCCTGTAACGCCTGTTCGCCGTCGCGCAGAGTGGTATCGAAAATAATAACTTGCTGGCTCATGGTTATCTTCCTTTTGCATTAACTTCGCCGGTGCAACGAGCATAAAAAAACCCGCGCAGTGGCGCGGGTTTTTAACTTTCAGCGGGTTGGAATCAGTTGTTGATTTCGCCCACGAGTCTACCGCGCAAACTGGATGCGTTTAGTAGTAGACCGAGTAGGCGGAAAGAACGAAACATGAATCAGACCCCATAAAATGTGTGCTGTACATATTGGTACTGGATTGGCGATGTGATGTCAACCCTGAACCAGCGGCTATTTTTCTTACGCCAAAAGCGCGATCTGCTGGAAATATTGACGCCTGTGGAGGATCGCGAAAAAAATAGCGTGCTGCATCGCAGGGGCAGATGTAATGTACGCTATCATAAAGCGATTATTTTGATTAACTTGTTGATTTTATTGTTGTATTTTAATGTATGCGGCAGATGAAAATACAAATCTCAGGCTGCAAGGCAGAATAATATAATGCCTCTGGCAATTTTTGACGTTAATCACACGGCAAAGAAAGAAGTTAAAAACATTGTGGGCTGATGCAACAGGCGATAACAAAAATATATTTCTTACAACTCGCTGAAAATAATCTTCAGACCAGCATATTCCTCTGAATTTATGCCTGCCGATTAGTTTATTCATCGCACCCTGACCCGACACGTCAGAGGCTTGCGTGTCAGAGAACGCATGTCGCAGGCCCTGGCAGTTTGCAGCCCGCAGGCTCTGCGGTTATGGTAATCGTCCTACTCTCAAAAGAATTCATTCAGGTAGATTCCCGATATCTGGAAGGCGGAAATGAATTCCTTCTTCTGAGCATAAACATAAGATTTTGATCTTAATTGGCGATAAGGGAACAGATGCGACACCGTGCGCTGGACAGCGCTGCCCGTCGCGGCTGTTTCTGACGCCTGGAGGCAGAAAATGGAGATGTTGTCAGGAGCCGAAATGGTCGTCCGTTCGTTGATCGATCAGGGCGTAAAACAGGTATTCGGTTATCCGGGCGGAGCAGTGCTCGATATCTATGATGCGCTGCAGACGGTCGGTGGAATTGACCATGTACTGGTGCGTCACGAACAGGGCGCAGTGCATATGGCAGATGGTCTGGCACGGGCAACCGGCGAAGTTGGCGTGGTGCTGGTGACGTCTGGACCGGGGGCGACGAATGCCATCACCGGTATCGCAACCGCCTATATGGATTCGATTCCGCTGGTCATCCTGTCAGGCCAGGTGCCCTCATCGCTGATTGGCTATGATGCGTTTCAGGAGTGTGACATGGTCGGTATCTCCCGGCCGGTGGTCAAACACAGCTTTCTGGTAAAAAGCACGGAAGAGATCCCCACTGTACTGAAAAAAGCGTTCTGGCTGGCGGCCAGCGGACGCCCTGGCCCGGTCGTGATCGATCTGCCTAAAGATATCCTTAATCCGGCGAACAAGCTGCCGTATGCCTGGCCGGAAAGCGTCAGCATGCGCTCTTATAATCCGACCCTGCAGGGCCATAAAGGTCAGATCAAGCGTGCACTGCAGACGCTGCTGGCTGCGCATAAACCGGTAATCTATGCCGGTGGCGGGGCGATCACGTCAGGATGCGAAGCGGAACTGCGCCAGCTGGCTGAGCAGCTTAACATCCCGGTAACCACCTCGCTGATGGGGCTGGGTGCGTTTCCTGGCACGCACCGTCAGTGCGTCGGCATGCTGGGCATGCACGGCACGTATGAAGCCAACATGACGATGCACAACGCCGATTTGATCTTCGGCATCGGCGTCCGCTTTGACGATCGCACCACCAACAATCTGGCAAAATATTGCCCGAATGCCACCATCATGCACATTGATGTTGATCCGACGTCTATTTCAAAAACGGTCAGCGCAGATATTCCGATCGTTGGCGATGCAAAACAGACGCTGGTGCAGATGCTGGAGCTGCTGGCGCAGAGCGACACGCAGCAGCAGCACGACAGCCTGCGCGACTGGTGGCAGAACATTGAAACCTGGCGCAGCCGTAAGTGTCTGGAGTTCGATCGCAGCAGCGATAAGATCAAACCGCAGGCGGTGATAGAGACAATCGCGCGTCTGACGGGCGGCGAGGCTTACGTGACCTCTGATGTCGGACAGCACCAGATGTTTGCTGCACTCTATTACCCGTTTGACAAGCCGCGTCGCTGGATCAACTCCGGTGGCCTTGGCACCATGGGCTTTGGCCTGCCGGCTGCGCTGGGCGTGAAGATGGCGCTGCCGGAAGAGACGGTAATCTGTGTCACCGGCGATGGCAGCATCCAGATGAACATTCAGGAGCTATCGACAGCGCTGCAGTACGATCTGCCTGTGCTGGTGCTCAATCTGAACAACCGTTTCCTCGGCATGGTGAAACAGTGGCAGGATATGATCTATTCCGGACGCCATTCACAATCCTATATGGAGTCGCTGCCCGATTTTGTCCGCCTGGCTGAGGCGTATGGCCATGTCGGCATCGCTATCCAGCATCCGGCCGAGCTGGAAGAGAAGCTGCAGCTGGCGCTGGATACGCTGGCAAAAGGGCGACTGGTGTTTGTGGATGTCACCGTTGATGGCAGCGAGCACGTCTATCCGATGCAGATTCGGGGCGGCTCAATGGATGAAATGTGGTTGAGCAAGACGGAGAGGACTTAATTATGCGTCGTATTCTATCGGTGCTGCTGGAGAATGAGTCGGGCGCGTTATCCCGCGTGGTCGGACTTTTCTCCCAGCGCGGTTATAACATTGAGAGCCTGACCGTTGCGCCCACCGACGATCCTACTCTGTCGCGCATGACCATTCAGACCGTGGGCGATGAAAAAGTGATTGAGCAGATTGAGAAGCAGCTGCATAAGCTGGTGGATGTACTGCGCGTCACTGAACTGGGGCAGGGCGCTTACGTTGAGCGTGAGATCATGCTGGTCAAAATTCAGGCCAGCGGCTATGGCCGTGAAGAAGTGAAACGCAGCGCGGAGATTTTTCGCGGACAGATTGTTGATGTCACACCGACGCTTTACACGGTTCAGCTGGCAGGCACCAGCGACAAGCTGGATGCGTTTCTCAACAGCGTACGCGAAGTAGCAGAGATTGTTGAGGTGGCACGTTCAGGTATCGTTGGCGTATCACGCGGCGAGCGCATCATGCGTTAATCCCGCTCTGTTATCACTGCACTTTACTCTAACCCGGCGTAATGCCGGGTTTTTTTATTTTATGCGCCAGCTTTGTTTGCTGATGAAAAGCGGTTGCTCAGGCCGGTTTTCTGCGGTTAGATGTAACAAAGATTTTATCCACAGCTACGTTGCGGATATCTCCGCCAGCTCTGGCTTATCGACATGAAGGTGTTATCGTGAAACTGGATGAAATTGCGCGTCTGGCCGGCGTCTCGCGTACCACCGCCAGCTATGTGATCAATGGTAAAGCGCGGCAGTATCGTGTCAGCGACAAAACGGTTGAGAAAGTGATGGCGGTGGTACGCGAGTATAACTACCACCCCAATGCGGTCGCTGCCGGCCTGCGTGCAGGGCGCACGCGCTCTATCGGACTGGTGATCCCCGATCTCGAAAACACCAGCTATACGCGTATTGCTAATTATCTGGAGCGTCAGGCGCGCCAGCGCGGCTATCAGCTGCTTATCGCCTGTTCAGAAGATCAGCCTGATAACGAGATGCGCTGTATCGAGCATCTGCTGCAGCGTCAGGTCGATGCAATCATCGTCTCCACTTCGCTGCCGCCGGAGCACCCGTTCTACCAGCGCTGGATAAACGATCCGCTGCCGATTGTCGCGCTGGATCGCGCGCTGGATCGTGAGCACTTTACCAGCGTTGTCGGTGCCGATCAGGATGATGCGCGCGCGCTGGCGGCTGAATTGCGTCAGCTCCCGGTGAAAAACGTACTGTTTATGGGCGCGCTACCGGAGCTTTCCGTGAGTTTTCTGCGTGAAATGGGCTTCCGCGAAGCCTGGCAGGATGATGAGCGTTCAGTCAGTTACCTCTACTGCAACAGTTTTGATCGCGCGGCCGCCGCTGCCCTGTTTGAGCGTTATCTGGACGAAAATCCCATGCCTGATGCGCTTTTTACCACATCATTTGGTCTGCTGCAGGGCGTAATGGATGTCACGCTGAAACGAGAAGGGCGGCTGCCAAAAGATCTGGCGATCGCCACGTTTGGCGATCACGAATTACTCGATTTCCTTGATTGTCCGGTACTGGCGGTGGGACAGCGTCATCGCGACGTTGCAGAGCGGGTTCTGGAACTGGTGCTGGCGTCTCTTGATGAGCCGCGCAAACCCAAACCCGGATTAACGCGCATTCGCCGTAACTTATTTCATCGTGGCCAGTTAAGCCGCCTGACAAAATGAGTTAGCGGACGCGATGATACCCGCCATTTATTCACTATCTGGCGGGCAATTAATTATCTGACGTAAAAAAGCGTAAATAACAGCCATTAATTTTCACAAAACAGCGAGCAATTTAATCCTGCTGGATAAAAGTTAGTCATTTTTAATCCCTGCCACCAAGCGCTTGCGCTGGGCTTCCGTTCAGAAATCCCCTAAAATGCCGCCGCTGTCGCATAACCCTGCGCTGCTGTACTTAAGCCAAATCTGAATCAAATTTAATCATGTCTGAAGTAAGCAGATATTTTTATACTGTTATTCATCGGTTTAATTTTGCTTTGCCATTCCGCACGCTTTTTTATTTCGCTTTCCGCTTATTTTTCCGGGATGTAAAGAGTGATATTCACCTGCCGTTGCGGCTTGACAATGTTTTCATCGGCTCCGTAAACTCGTTTCGTGGTAAAAAGTGGGATAAAGTGGTGAAAACGGTAGCTGAGGAGTCAGGCTGGCATGTTCCGCGGGGCAACGTTAGTCAATCTCGACAGTAAAGGGCGGTTAGCGGTTCCGGTGCGCTATCGCGAATTACTGCTCGCAGAGTCTCAGGGTCAGATGGTCTCTACTATCGACCTGCATCAGCCCTGCCTGCTGCTTTATACCCTGCCCGAATGGGAAATTATTGAGAAAAAACTGGCTCGCTTATCCAGTATGAATCCGGCAGAGCGACGCGTACAGCGTCTGCTGCTCGGACATGCCAGCGAATGCCAGATGGATAGTGCAGGCCGGCTGCTGCTGGCAAATACCTTAAGGCAGCATGCGGGACTGAAAAAAGAAGTGATGCTGGTTGGGCAGTTCAACAAGTTTGAATTGTGGGATGAACAGACCTGGTATCAACAAGTCAGGGATGATATTGACGCAGAACATTCAGCTCAGGAACCTCTATCTGAGCGGTTGCAGGACTTATCGCTATAGCTATGCAGGAAAATTTTAAACATACCACGGTGCTGCTGGATGAGGCGGTAAACGGCCTTAATATCAGGGAAGACGGCATTTACATTGACGGCACCTTTGGTCGCGGTGGCCACTCACGCCTGATCCTTTCGCAGCTTGGCGAAAATGGACAGCTGCTGGCCATCGATCGCGATCCGCAGGCAATTGCGGCCGCCGCTGAGATTAACGATCCGCGCTTTTCTATTGTGCACGGTCCTTTCTCAGCGCTGGCAGACTATGTCGACGCGCGCGGGCTGACCGGGAAAATCAGTGGCGTCCTGCTGGATCTGGGCGTCTCCTCACCGCAGCTGGACGACGCCGAGCGCGGCTTTTCGTTTATGCGCGACGGGCCGCTGGACATGCGCATGGATCCCACGCGGGGTCACTCTGCCGCTGAATGGCTGCTGCAGGCAGAAGAAGCTGATATCGCCTTTGTGCTGAAAACATACGGCGAAGAGCGTTTCGCGAAGCGCATTGCACGCGCCATTACAGAGCGCAATCGGGAGCAGCCGATGACGCGCACAAAAGAGCTGGCTGAAGTCATTGCCGCCGCGACGCCGGTAAAAGATAAATTTAAGCACCCGGCAACGCGCAGCTTTCAGGCTATTCGTATCTGGATCAACAGTGAGCTGGAAGAGATTGATACCGCACTCAAAGGCGCGCTTTCTGTTCTGGCTCCGGGTGGCCGTTTATCCATCATCAGCTTCCACTCTCTTGAAGATCGCCTGGTGAAGCGTTTTATGCGCGATCAAAGCCGTGGTCCGCAGGTTCCGGCGGGAATTCCGATGACGGAAAGCCAGCTGAAAGCGCTGGGCGGACGCGAGCTGAAAACGCTGGGCAAGCTCATTCCGGGCGAAGCAGAGGTGCGGGAAAACCCGCGCGCGCGCAGCTCGGTGCTGCGTATTGCTGAAAGGACCGCGCCATGATTGGCAATGAGCGGCACAGTCTCCCCGGCGTCATCGGCGGAGACCTGCTGCGCTTTGGCAAGATCCCGGTGTTGTTGCTGATTGCCGTACTGGTCTCTTCGGTACTGGTCGTGACCACAACGCACAAAACGCGCCTGCTAACGGCGCAGCGTGAACAGCTGGTGCTGGAGCGCGATGCGCTGGATATCGAATGGCGCAACCTGATTCTGGAAGAGAACGCGCTTGGCGATCACAGCCGGGTAGAGCGGATCGCAACCGATAAGCTGCAGCTGCGGCACGTTGATCCTTCTCAGGAAAATATTGTGGTGCAGAAATAAGGAATCGCAGACCTCAATGAGCGGCGCAGGCAAAACGCTGAAGTTAAAAAAACAGGAAGATAAGGCCAGCTTTGTAAGCTGGCGTTTTGCTTTGCTGTGCGGCTGTATTTTACTCGCGCTGGGCGGGCTGCTGTCGCGCGTCGCCTGGCTGCAGGTGATCAAGCCCGATCGGCTGGTTAAAGAGGGCGATCTGCGCTCGCTGCGCGTGCAGGAGGTGCCGACGGCACGCGGCATGATCAGCGACCGCGCCGGGCGTCCGCTGGCGGTCAGCGTACCGGTTAATGCTATCTGGGCCGATCCCAAAGAGCTGATTGGTCACGGCGGCGTCACCCTTGATAGCCGCTGGAAAGCGCTCTCAGATGCGCTGTCGATCCCGCTGGATCAGCTGGCCGCGCGCATCAACGCCAACCCCAAAGGACGCTTTATCTATCTGGCGCGTCAGGTTAATCCGGCCATTGGCGACTATGTGAAAAAACTGAAGCTGCCGGGTATTTATCTGCGCCAGGAGTCGCGCCGCTACTATCCGGCCGGTCAGGTCACCGCGCATCTGATTGGTTTCACCAACATTGACGGACAGGGCATCGAAGGGATTGAGAAAAGCTTCGACAAATGGCTGACGGGCGCGCCAGGCGAGCGTACGGTGCGTAAAGATCGCTTCGGGCGCGTCATTGAAGATATCTCGTCGGTCGACAGCCGTGCCGCACACAATCTGACGCTGAGTATTGATGAGCGGCTGCAGGCGCTGGTCTATCGCGAGCTCAATAATGCGGTCGCCTTTAACAAAGCAGAGTCGGGCACGGCGGTGCTGGTTGATGTCAGCACGGGCGAAGTCCTGGCAATGGCAAACAGCCCTGCCTACAACCCGAATAACCTCAGCAATACGCCAAAAGATGTCATGCGTAACCGCGCCATCACCGACATTTTTGAGCCGGGCTCAACGGTGAAGCCCATGGTGGTGATGACTGCGCTGCAGCGTGGGGTGGTGAAAGAGAACAGTGTACTGAACACCGTGCCATACCGCGTAAACGGTCATGAGATCAAAGATGTGGCGCGCTATAACGAACTGACCCTGACCGGGGTCTTACAGAAGTCGAGTAACGTCGGGGTTTCACGTCTGGCGTTAGCGATGCCCTCCTCAGCGCTAGTAGATACTTACGCGCGCTTTGGACTGGGTAAACCGACCAATTTGGGGCTGGTCGGGGAAAGCAGTGGCTTATACCCTCAAAAACAACGGTGGTCTGACATAGAGAGGGCCACCTTCTCTTTCGGCTACGGGCTAATGGTAACGCCGTTACAGTTAGCGCGAGTCTACGCAACGATTGGCAGCTACGGTATCAATCGTCCTCTCTCCATTACCAAAGTGGATCCGCCGGTTGCAGGTGAGCGCGTCTTTCCGGAGAACCTGGTCAGAACGGTAATGCATATGATGGAGAGCGTGGCACTGCCTGGCGGCGGTGGGGTAAAAGCCGCTATCAAAGGATATCGCATTGCGATTAAAACCGGCACCGCGAAAAAGGTCGGTCCCGATGGCCGCTACGTCAATAAGTATATCGCCTACACCGCCGGTGTGGCACCAGCCAGCCAGCCGCGTTTTGCGCTGGTCGTGGTGATTAACGATCCGCAGGCCGGTAAATATTATGGCGGTGCAGTCTCTGCGCCGGTGTTTGGCGCCATCATGGGCGGCGTATTGCGCACCATGAATATTGAGCCGGACGCACTGCCTGTCGTGGATAAAAACGAATTAGTGAAGAACAGAAGTGAGGCATCAAGTGACAGATCGTAACCTGCGCGATTTACTGGCCCCCTGGGTGGCCGGCGCGCCGGCGCGTCCCCTTCGTGACATGACGCTGGACAGCCGCGCGGCGGCGGCCGGCGATCTGTTTATCGCCGTAGCGGGCCATCATGCTGATGGCCGGCGCTTTATCCCGCAGGCCATTGCGCAGGGCGTTGCCGCCGTGATTGCCGAAGCGGAAGGCGAGGCCAGTGACGGCGATATCCGTGAACTGCACGGCGTGCCGGTGATCTATCTGGCGCAGCTGCCGCAGCGCCTCTCCGCGCTGGCGGGACGCTTTTATCAGCAGCCGGGCAGCAAGCTGAAGCTGGCAGGCGTTACCGGGACGAATGGCAAGACCACCACCACCCAGCTGATTGCACAGTGGGCTAACCTGCTGGGCGAAACGGGCGCGGTGATGGGTACCGTGGGTAACGGCCTGTATGGCCAGCTGCTGCCAGCAGAGAACACCACCGGCTCGGCCGTTGAGGTTCAGCATATCCTGCACGACTTAGTGGGGCAGGGCGCCACCCTGGCAGCGATGGAGGTCTCGTCGCATGGCCTGGTACAGCACCGCGTGGCGGCATTGCCGTTTGCTGCGGCGGTATTTACCAATCTGAGCCGCGACCATCTCGACTACCACGGTGACATGCAAAGCTATGAGTCAGCCAAGTGGCTGCTCTTTTCTGAACATCAGATCGGTGACGCAATCATCAACGCTGATGATGAGACCGGCTATCGCTGGCTGCAGCAGCTGCCCGATGCGGTCGCGGTAACCATGGCAAACAACCTGCCATCCGGCTGGCACGGGCGCTGGCTCCATGCCACTGAAGTCGCGTATCACGACGGTGGCGCACGCGTGCGCTTCAGCTCCAGCTGGGGAGATGGCTCTTTTGACAGCCGCCTGATGGGCGCCTTTAACGTCAGCAATCTGCTGCTGGCGCTGGCTACGCTGCTGACGATGGACTATCCGCTGGAGAGTTTAGTGGCAACCGCTGCAGACCTGCAGCCGGTATGCGGACGCATGGAAGTCTTCAGTGCAGCGGGCAAAGCCACCGTTGTGGTGGATTACGCGCACACCCCGGATGCGCTGGAGAAAGCGCTGGAAGCGGCGCGCCTTCACTGTAAGGGCCAGCTCTGGTGCGTATTCGGCTGCGGCGGCGACCGCGACAAAGGCAAACGTCCGCTGATGGGGGCGATTGCTGAACAGTTTGCTGACGTGGTGGTGATCACCGATGACAATCCGCGCAGCGAAGATCCCGCCGCGATTGTGGACGATATTCTGACCGGACTGCTCGATCCGGGTCGCGCACGCGTCGTGCCTGGCCGGGCGCAGGCGGTGACCAGCGCCGTGATGCAGGCAAAAGCTGAAGATATCGTGCTGGTCGCCGGCAAGGGACATGAAGATTATCAGATTATCGGCAATCGTCGTCTCGATTACTCGGACCGCGACACCGTCGCCCGACTGCTGGGAGTAATGGCATGATCCCGATTACGCTGCAAACGCTGGCTGACATCAGCGGCGGTACGCTGCACGGCAGCGATGCGACCCTGCATGAAGTCACGACCGATACCCGTAAAGTCACCGCAGGCTGCCTGTTTGTGGCGCTGGTGGGTGAGCGTTTTGACGCGCACGACTTTGCTGAGCAGGCGATGAACAGCGGGGCGCAGGCGCTGCTGGTGAGCCGGCAGTTACCGGTTGCGCTGCCGCAGGTGGTGGTGGCGGATACGCGCATTGCGTTCGGCCAGCTTGGTGCCTGGGTACGTCAGCAGTCGACCGCGCGCGTCGTGGCGCTGACCGGCTCATCGGGTAAAACCTCAGTGAAAGAGATGACGGCGGCAATTTTACGCCAGTGTGGCGAAACGCTCTACACCGCCGGTAACCTGAATAACGACTACGGCGTGCCGATGACGCTGCTGCGTCTGACCGCGGCACATCAGTATGCGGTTATCGAACTTGGCGCTAACCATCAGGGCGAAATCGCCTACACCACGGCGCTGGTACAGCCGGAGACCGCGCTGGTCAACAATCTCGCAGCGGCGCATCTCGAAGGTTTTGGATCACTGGCAGGCGTGGCGAAAGCCAAAGGCGAAATCTTTGCCGGTTTACCGCTGCACGGCACGGCGATTGTAAATGCCGACAGTCACGATCTCGCTAACTGGCAGCCCTATTTTGCCGGCAGAACGCTGTGGCACTTTTCGCCGCAGCCGCTGACTGATGCGGAGTTTCGCGCCAGCGATATCGTACTGCGGCCTGACGTGACCTGCTTTACGCTGCACACGCCGCGCGGAGATATCGCTATCGAGCTGCCGCTGCCGGGCCGCCATAATATTGCCAACGCGCTGGCCGCCGCAGCACTGGCCCTGTCGGTCGACGCACCGCTGACCGCCATCCAGTCTGGCCTGAAAATGCTGCAGCCGGTGCCGGGACGTCTCTTCCCGGTGCGTCTCTCGGCGACACAGTTGCTGCTGGATGACAGTTATAACGCAAACGTGGGTTCGATGACGGCCGCCGCGCAGGTGCTGGGTGAGATGCCCGGCTTCCGCGTTATGGTGGTAGGCGATATGGGCGAGCTGGGCGAGGAAGCGGAAGCGTGCCACCGTCAGGTGGGCGCCGCAGCACAGGCTGCCGGCGTGGATGCCGTGCTCAGCACCGGTCAGCTCAGCCACTTTATCAGCGACAGCAGCGGCAGAGGCCAGCATTTTGCCAGCAAAGCCGCGCTGATCGCCCATCTGCAGGCGCTGCTCGCGCAGCATCCTGAGATCACTATTTTAGTTAAAGGTTCACGTAGTGCCGCCATGGAGCAGGTAGTACAGGGACTGAAGGAGAAAGGAACATGCTAGTCTGGCTGGCCGAACATCTGGTCGCATTTTATTCCGGTTTTAACGTCTTTTCCTATCTGACGTTTCGCGCCATTGTCAGCCTGCTGACCGCTCTGTTTATCTCATTATGGATGGGACCGCGCCTGATCGCCTGGCTGCAGAAGCTGCAGATTGGCCAGGTGGTACGTAATGATGGCCCGGAGTCGCACTTTAGCAAACGCGGCACGCCGACCATGGGCGGCATCATGATCCTGACATCAATCACCATCTCCGTACTGATGTGGGCTTACCCTTCCAATCCCTATGTCTGGTGTGTACTGGTGGTACTGCTCGGCTTTGGCGCCATTGGCTTTGTTGACGATTACCGTAAAGTGGTGCGCAAAGATACCAAAGGGCTTATCGCGCGCTGGAAATATTTCTGGATGTCGGTGATCTCACTCGGCGTGGCATTTGCGCTGTTTGTGGCTGGCAAAGATACGCCTGCCACGCAGCTGGTGGTGCCCTTCTTTAAAGATGTGATGCCGCAGCTGGGTCTGTTTTATGTGGTGCTGGCCTACTTTGTCATTGTGGGCACCGGCAACGCCGTGAACCTTACCGATGGTCTTGATGGCCTGGCAATTATGCCAACGGTGTTTGTCGCTGCCGGTTTTGCGCTGGTCGCCTGGGCAACCGGCAACGTGAAGTTTGCTGAATATCTGCATATCCCCTATCTGCGTCACGCGGGTGAGCTGGTTATTGTCTGCACCGCGATTGTCGGGGCCGGGCTCGGGTTCCTGTGGTTTAACACCTATCCGGCACAGGTTTTCATGGGTGACGTCGGGTCACTGGCGCTGGGCGGCGCGCTGGGCACGCTGGCGGTGCTGCTGCGTCAGGAGTTTCTGCTGGTGATTATGGGTGGCGTATTTGTGGTTGAAACGCTGTCGGTGATCCTGCAGGTCGGCTCCTTTAAACTGCGCGGCCAGCGTATTTTCCGCATGGCGCCTATTCATCACCACTATGAACTCAAGGGCTGGCCGGAACCGCGCGTTATCGTGCGCTTCTGGATTATTTCGCTGATGCTGGTGCTGATTGGCCTGGCTACGCTGAAGGTGCGTTAATCATGGCTGACTATCGGGGCAGAAACGTTGTCATTATCGGGCTGGGTATTACCGGCCTCTCCTGTGTCGATTTCTTCCTGGGGCAGGGCGTTACGCCACGCGTCATGGATACCCGTCTCTCACCGCCAGGCCTGGATAAGCTGCCGGAGCAGGTAGCGTGTCATACCGGCAGTATCAACAGCGACTGGCTACTGGCCGCCGATCTGATTGTCGCCAGCCCCGGCATTGCGCTGGCGCACCCGGCGCTGAGCGAAGCAGCGGACGCTGGTATTGAGATCGTGGGGGATATTGAGCTTTTCTGCCGCGAAGCGCAGGCGCCGGTTGTGGCCATCACCGGCTCCAACGGTAAAAGCACGGTCACTACGCTGGTGGGCGAAATGGCCCGCGCAGCAGGCTGGGCGGTGGGCGTGGGTGGCAACATCGGCTTGCCGGCGCTGACGCTGCTGAAATCGCCTGCTCAGCTCTATGTACTGGAGCTTTCCAGCTTTCAGCTGGAAACCACACACAGTCTGAAAGCAGCAGCTGCCACGATCCTCAACGTGACGGAAGATCATATGGATCGCTATCCGCTGGGCATGCAGCAGTATCGCGCCGCCAAGTTACGTATTTATGAAAACGCGGCGATTTGTGTCGTTAATGCCGATGATGGCATGACTATGCCAGTGCGCGGCGCCGATCGGCGCTGTATCAGCTTTGGTGTCGACCTGGGCGATTATCATCTGACCCGGCAGCAGGGCAGTACCTGGCTGCGCGCCCAGGGTGAAAAGATCCTGAACACCGCTGAGATGAAGCTGGTGGGGCAGCACAACTACACTAACGCGCTGGCTGCGCTGGCGCTGGCAGATGCAGTGGCTATCCCGCGCGCGTCGAGCCTGAAAGCGCTGACGATCTATAGCGGTCTGCCGCACCGCTTCCAGCTAGTACATGAAGCGCGCGGAGTGCGCTGGGTCAACGATTCCAAAGCCACCAACGTTGGCAGTACCGAAGCGGCGCTGCAGGGATTACAGGTAGCGGGCACGCTCTGGCTGTTGCTCGGCGGCGACGGCAAAGGCGCGGATTTCTCACCGCTGGCGCGTTATCTGCAGGGCGATAATATCCGCCTGTTCTGTTATGGCCGCGATGGCGATGCGCTGGCCGCGCTGCGGCCAGAGGTCGCGACACGTACCGAAACGCTGCAGCAGGCGGTCGCACAGATTGCAACGGCGGCTCAGTCTGGTGACATGGTGCTGCTTTCTCCCGCCTGTGCCAGTCTCGATCAGTTTCGTAATTTTGAGCAGCGCGGCGATCTCTTCGCGCAACTGGCGAAGGAGTCTGGCTGATGCGTATACCCGGAACCGCTATTGCCAGTTTCCTGTCCGTGCGTCTGCGCGACTGGGTTATGGGCGCACGCGATGGCGACGACGCACCGGTGGTGCTTTACGATCGCACGCTCTTATGGCTGACGTTTGGTCTGGCTATTATCGGGTTTGTGATGGTGACGTCCGCCTCCATGCCGGTAGGACAGCGTCTGAACGACGATCCCTTCTATTTTGCCAAGCGCGACGCGTTTTACATCCTGCTGGCTCTCGGTATGGCGCTGGTCACCCTGCGTATTCCGATGGATTTCTGGCAGCGCTACAGCAACGCCATGCTGGTGGCGTCCGTGCTGATGCTGCTGATTGTGCTGGTCGTGGGCAGCTCGGTGAACGGGGCATCGCGCTGGATTGCGCTGGGGCCGCTGCGTATCCAGCCGGCGGAACTCTCAAAGCTCTCGCTGTTCTGCTATCTCGCCAGCTATCTGGTGCGCAAAGTGGAAGAGGTGCGTAACAACTTCTGGGGATTCTGTAAGCCGATGGGCGTTATGGTGATCCTCGCCGTACTGCTGCTGGCGCAGCCGGACCTCGGGACGGTGGTTGTGCTGTTTGTGACCACGCTGGCGATGCTGTTTCTCGCGGGAGCCAAACTGTGGCAATTCCTTGCGATCATCGGCTCCGGTATCTTTGCCGTGGTGCTGCTGATTATCGCCGAACCCTATCGTATGCGCCGCGTCACCTCGTTCTGGAATCCGTGGGAAGATCCGTTTGGCAGCGGCTATCAGCTGACGCAGTCGCTGATGGCGTTTGGCCGCGGTGAATTCTGGGGACAGGGGCTGGGTAACTCAGTGCAAAAGCTGGAGTATCTGCCGGAGGCGCACACCGATTTTATCTTCTCGATAATCGGTGAGGAGCTCGGTTATGTCGGTGTGGTTTTAGCCCTGTTAATGGTATTCTTCGTCGCTTTTCGCGCGATGTCGATTGGCCGTCGCGCCCTTGAGCTGGACCAGCGTTTTTCCGGCTTTCTCGCCTGCTCAATTGGCGTCTGGTTTAGCTTCCAGGCACTGGTTAACGTCGGCGCGGCAGCCGGTATGCTGCCGACAAAAGGCCTGACGCTGCCGCTGATCAGCTACGGGGGATCGAGCCTGATTATTATGTCGACCGCCATCGTATTTTTACTGCGTATCGATTATGAAACGCGCCTGGCGAAAGCGCAGGCGTTTACCCGAGGTGCCCGATGAGTAGCAAACGGCTGATGGTCATGGCTGGCGGAACCGGCGGACATGTGTTTCCCGGTCTGGCAGTGGCACATCATCTGATGGAGCAGGGCTGGCAGGTACGCTGGCTGGGAACGGCTGACCGGATGGAAGCGGATCTGGTGCCGAAACACGGTATTGAGATCGACTTCATCCGCATCAGCGGACTGCGCGGCAAAGGGATCAAAGCGCTGCTGCTGGCCCCGGTACGTATTTTCAACGCCTGGCGTCAGGCGCGCCGCATCATGAAACAGTGGCAGCCCGACGTGGTACTGGGCATGGGCGGCTATGTCTCCGGGCCGGGTGGTCTGGCGGCATGGAGCTGCGGTATCCCGGTCGTGCTCCACGAACAGAACGGTATCGCCGGACTCACCAATAAGTGGCTGGCAAAAATTGCCACCAAAGTGATGCAGGCGTTTCCCGGGGCGTTCCCTGCAGCCGATATTGTCGGCAACCCGGTGCGCACCGATGTGCTGGCGCTGCCGTCGCCGGCTGAACGCCTGCGCGATCGCAGCGGTCCGCTGCGGGTGCTGGTCGTTGGCGGCAGTCAGGGCGCCCGGATCCTGAACCAGACGCTGCCTCAGGTCGCCGCCGAACTGGGCGACGCCATTACCCTCTGGCATCAGACCGGCAGAGGCGGCCAGGCGATAGTGCAGCAGGCGTACCAGGCTGCAGGTCAGCCGCAGCATAAGGTCACAGAATTTATTGACGATATGGCCGCTGCCTACGCCTGGGCGGACGTAGTGGTATGTCGCTCAGGTGCGCTGACGGTGAGCGAAATTGCTGCGGCAGGTCTGCCGGCTATTTTCGTGCCGTTTCAGCATAAAGATCGCCAGCAATACTGGAATGCGCTGCCGCTGGAAAACGCGGGCGCGGCCAGAATTTTTGAGCAGCCGCAGTTTACTGCGGAAGGGGTGGCGGAGACGCTGCGCCAGTGGGACCGCGCGACGCTGCTGACCATGGCTGAACAGGCCCGTCAGGTTGCGATCCCGGATGCCACCGAACGCGTTGCCCGTGAAGTGGCGCGCGCTGCAAAGTAAATTTTCGGGCCTGATGAATAGACCTGCATCCGTATGCGGGTGCGAACAGGAAAACAGGTAACAGAGAGCGATGAATACACAACAACTGGCAAAACTGCGTTCAATTGTGCCCGAGATGCGACGCGTCCGGCACATCCACTTTGTTGGCATCGGCGGTGCCGGCATGGGCGGTATTGCCGAAGTGTTGGCGAATGAAGGATATCACATCAGCGGATCCGATCTGGCGCCCAACGCGGTGACCCAGCATCTTGCTTCGCTGGGGGCGACTATCTATTTTAACCATCGTCCGGAGAACGTCACCGACGCGAGCGTGGTCGTGGTGTCAACCGCGGTGGCGCAGGATAATCCCGAGCTGGTGGCGGCGCGCGAGCAGCGTATTCCGGTGATCCGCCGCGCAGAGATGCTGGCCGAGCTGATGCGTTTCCGCCACGGCATCGCCATTGCCGGTACGCACGGTAAAACCACCACCACCGCCATGGTCACCAGTATCTACGCGGAAGGTGGCCTGGATCCGACCTTTGTGAACGGCGGCCTGGTAAAAGCAGCAGGCACGCATGCGCGGCTGGGTACCAGCCGCTACCTGATTGCTGAGGCGGATGAGAGCGACGCCTCTTTCCTGCATCTGCAGCCGATGGTCGCCATTGTGACCAACATCGAAGCGGATCACATGGATACCTATCAGGGCGATTTTGAGAACCTGAAACAGACCTTTATCAATTTCCTGCACAATCTGCCGTTCTACGGTCGCGCGGTGCTCTGTGTGGATGATGTCGTGATCCGCGACCTGATCCCGCGCGTGGGTCGCCAGATTACCACCTACGGCTTTAGCGACGATGCGGACGTACGGGTAGAGAACTATGAGCAGCGCGGTGCGCAGGGGCATTTTACCCTGCGCCGGCATGATAAACCGCTGCTGCAGGTTACTCTGAATGCACCAGGCCGCCATAACGCCCTTAACGCGGCGGCAGCCGTAGCGGTCGCCAGTGAGGAAGGCATTGAGGATGCGGCCATTCTCGCGGCGCTGGAGAGTTTCCAGGGCACTGGTCGCCGCTTTGACGTGCTGGGTGAGTTTGATACTGCTGCCGTAAACGGCAAGCCGGGCAGCGCGATGCTGGTTGACGACTATGGTCATCATCCGACCGAAGTGGATGTCACGATCAAGGCAGCGCGCGCCGGCTGGCCGGATAAAAAGCTGATGATGGTGTTCCAGCCGCATCGCTATACCCGCACCCGCGATCTGTTTGACGATTTCGCCAGCGTGCTCTCCCAGGTGGATGTACTGCTGATGCTGGAGGTCTATCCGGCCGGAGAGGCACCGATTCCGGGTGCCGACAGCCGTTCGCTCTGCCGGGCAATTCGCAGTCGCGGCAAAGTCGATCCGATTCTGGTGACTGAGCATGACGCCCTGCCGGATGCGCTGGCTCCCCTGCTGTCAGGTGACGATTTAGTGATTGTGCAGGGCGCAGGCAACATCGGCAAAATCGCGCGCCGGCTGGCTGAAAGCCAGCTGCAGCCTGCACCGAACCAGGAGGCGCGTCATGGCTGATAAAGTCGCCGTATTAATGGGCGGCACCTCAGCAGAGCGCGAGGTGTCACTGAATTCAGGCAGCGCAGTGCTGGCTGGCCTGCAGGAAATGGGCGTTGATGCGCACGGTGTGGATACTCGTGATGTATCGGTGCTGACGCTCAAAGAGCAGGGGTTTAACAAAGTCTTTATTGCGCTGCACGGGCGCGGTGGTGAGGATGGTACGCTGCAGGGCGTGCTGGACTTTATGCAGCTACCCTACACGGGCAGCGGCGTGATGGCCTCTGCTATCACCATGGATAAATTGCGCAGCAAGCTACTGTGGCAGGGCAGGGGACTGCCGTCAGGCAAGTTTATCTGGCTGACCCGGGAGCAGTATCAGCAGGGAATCGATGCGCAGACCGCTACCGCTATTGACGCGCTGAGTTTACCGCTGTTTGTTAAGCCGAGCTGTGAAGGCTCCAGCGTAGGCATCAGCCGGGTTGAGCGCGCTGACGATCTGCCAGCGGCACTGGATGAAGCGTTTCGCCACGACAACGATGTACTGATTGAAGCTTTTTTAAGCGGTGATGAGTATACCGTGGCAATTGTCGGGGAAGAAATCCTGCCATCCATTAAAATTAAAACAGCCAGCGCTTTCTATGACTATGAAGCAAAATACATTTCTGACGATACTCAGTACTTCTGTCCCAGCGGTCTGAGTGCAGAAAAAGAAGCTGAACTGCAAAAGCTGGTGCTGGCTGCCTGGCAGTCGCTGGGCTGCAGTGGCTGGGGACGCGTGGATGTCATGACCGATAGCGAAGGCCGTTTTCAGCTGCTGGAGGTCAATACGTCGCCGGGCATGACCAGCCATAGTCTGGTTCCGATGGCGGCACGGCAGGCGGGTTACAGCTTTCCGCAGCTGGTAACGCGTATCCTGGCGCTGGCTGACTGATATGTCTCAGGCAGCGCTACGCGTACGCAACCGCGAACCTCAGGAGCGAGCCCGCACCGGGCGCAGCAACGGCGCACGGCTGTTTGGCATTGTGTTTCTGCTGCTGGTGCTGGGCACCATGATAGCCGGTGGCCTGGTGGTCCTGAAGTGGATGAATGACGCTTCACGTCTGCCGCTATCAAAGCTGGTCGTAACGGGGCAAACCCACTACACCACGCATGATGATATTCGCCAGGCGATTCTGTCACTGGGCGCACCGGGGACCTTTATGTCGCAGAATGTGGATATCATTCAGCAACAGATTGAACGATTACCCTGGATTAAACAGGTCAGCGTGCGCAAGCAGTGGCCTGATGAGCTGAAGATAAATCTGGTGGAGTATGTTCCGGTTGCACGCTGGAACGACTCGCACATGGTAGATGCCGATGGCGTCTCCTTCAGCGTTCCGGCCAGTCATGTCGGCAAAGAGAATCTGCCGATGCTCTATGGACCGGAAGGCAGTGAAAAAGAGGTGCTGGCGGGTTATCACTCCCTGCGGGATGTGCTCCAGGCCAGCAAGTTTACCCTGAAGGTCGCGTCGATGACGGCGCGTCGCTCATGGCAGCTGGTCACCGGGGACGATATCCGCATCGAACTGGGACGGAGCGATACCATGAAGCGTCTGAACCGTTTTATTGAGCTCTATCCGGAGCTGCAGCTGCAGGGCCAGAATGAAAGCAAGCGTGTTGATTATGTTGATCTACGCTATGACTCTGGCGCCGCAGTAGGCTGGGTTCCGGCACCGATTGAGGCACAGGACAGTAATCAGCAACAGAACCAGGCACAGGCTAAACCATAATGATCAAGGCAACGGACAGAAAACTGGTAGTAGGACTTGAAATTGGCACCGCGAAGGTTGCCGCCCTGGTTGGAGAAATTCTGCCTGATGGTATGGTCAATATTATCGGGGTGGGCAGCTGCCCGTCGCGGGGTATGGACAAAGGCGGCGTAAACGATCTGGAGTCGGTGGTGAAGTGCGTACAGCGCGCCATCGATCAGGCGGAACTGATGGCGGATTGCCAGATTTCGTCGGTCTACCTTGCTTTATCGGGCAAACACATCAGCTGTCAGAACGAAATCGGGATGGTTCCGATTTCCGAAGAGGAAGTGACTCAGGATGATGTGGAAAACGTTGTCCATACGGCTAAATCAGTGCGCGTACGTGATGAGCATCGCATTCTGCATGTCATCCCGCAGGAGTATGCCATTGACTACCAGGAGGGCATCAAGAATCCGGTGGGCTTATCCGGCGTCCGTATGCAGGCCAAAGTACATTTAATCACCTGTCACAACGATATGGCGAAAAATATCGTAAAAGCAGTTGAACGTTGCGGACTTAAAGTTGACCAATTGATTTTTGCCGGACTGGCTTCCAGCTTTTCTGTCCTGACAGAAGATGAACGTGAGCTGGGCGTCTGTGTTGTCGACATCGGTGGCGGTACAATGGATATCGCGGTGTATACCGGCGGCGCGCTGCGTCATACCAAGGTGATCCCCTATGCCGGGAACGTTGTGACCAGCGATATCGCCTATGCGTTTGGTACACCGCCTACTGACGCTGAGGCGATCAAAGTACGCCACGGCTGCGCGCTGGGATCGATTGTCGGCAAAGATGAGAATGTAGAAGTGCCAAGCGTAGGCGGACGTCCGCCGCGCAGCCTGCAGCGTCAGACGCTGGCTGAAGTCATTGAGCCGCGCTACACCGAACTGCTGAATCTGGTGAACGACGAGATTCTGCAACTGCAGGAGCAGCTGCGCCAGCAGGGTGTGAAGCATCATCTTGCTGCCGGTATTGTATTAACCGGCGGCGCGGCGCAAATTGAAGGTCTGGCAGCCTGCGCACAACGCGTGTTTCATACGCAGGTGCGTATCGGCCAGCCGCTGAATATTACGGGCCTGACCGACTACGCTCAGGAGTCTTACTACTCCACGGCGGTGGGCCTGCTGCACTATGGTAAAGAGTCACACCTGAACGGTGACGCAGAAACAGAAAAACGTGCTTCAGTTGGCAATTGGTTTAAACGAATCAACAGCTGGCTGAAGAAAGAGTTTTAATTTTGATAAAAGGAGATCATGCTGGCAATGTTTATGATCTCCAGGCGAACAGGCACATAACGGAGAGAAATCATGTTTGAACCTATGGAATTAACCAATGACGCGGTGATTAAAGTCATCGGCGTCGGCGGTGGCGGTGGCAACGCCGTAGAGCACATGGTGCGCGAGCGTATCGAAGGTGTGGAATTCTTTGCTGTAAACACGGACGCTCAGGCGTTACGTAAAACAGCGGTCGGCCAGACGATCCAGATCGGGACCAATATCACCAAAGGTCTTGGCGCAGGGGCTAACCCGGAAGTCGGTCGTACCTCAGCGGAAGAAGATCGCGAAGCACTGCGTTCTGCGCTGGATGGGGCAGACATGGTGTTTATCGCAGCCGGTATGGGCGGCGGTACCGGTACCGGTGCTGCGCCTGTTGTCGCTGAAGTGGCTAAAGATCTCGGGATTCTGACCGTTGCTGTCGTGACCAAGCCGTTCAACTTTGAAGGCAAAAAACGTATGGCGTTTGCTGAGCAGGGTATTGCTGAGCTCTCCAAGCACGTTGACTCCCTGATCACCATCCCGAATGACAAACTGCTCAAAGTGCTGGGCCGCGGTATCTCGCTGCTGGACGCTTTTGGCGCAGCAAACGATGTACTGAAAGGTGCGGTTCAGGGTATTGCTGAACTGATTACCCGTCCGGGTCTGATGAACGTCGACTTTGCAGACGTGCGTACTGTGATGTCAGAAATGGGTTATGCCATGATGGGCTCTGGCGTGGCGTGCGGTGAAGATCGTGCTGAAGAAGCTGCTGAAATGGCAATTTCCAGTCCGCTGCTGGAAGATATCGACCTCTCTGGCGCACGTGGCGTGCTGGTCAACATCACTGCCGGCTTCGATCTGCGTCTGGATGAGTTTGAAACCGTCGGTAATACTATCCGCGCATTCGCTTCTGACAATGCGACCGTGGTTATCGGTACCTCACTGGATCCAGAGATGAATGATGAGCTGCGTGTCACCGTCGTGGCCACCGGCATCGGTATGGATAAGCGTCCGGAAATCACTCTGGTGACCAATAAACCTGCTTCGCAACCGGTTATGGATCACCGCTATCAGCAGCACGGCATGGCGCCGCTGCCGCAGGAGCAGAAACCTGCTGCGAAAGTTGTTAACGAACAGCCGGCCGCTTCCGGTAAAGAGCCTGACTATCTCGATATTCCAGCGTTCCTGCGTAAACAGGCAGATTAAGAATAAGCTGATAATTGGGATTTCCCGCTCTTTGTGCTAAAGTCTTCGCCCGCCGGTAATTTATACTGGCGGTCGGATGGTAATATTGCGAGATAATGCGATGATCAAACAAAGGACACTAAAACGTATTGTTCAGGCGACTGGCGTCGGTTTACATACCGGCAAAAAAGTCACGCTGACTTTACGCCCTGCGTCGGCTAACACCGGGGTCATCTATCGTCGCACCGACTTGAATCCACCGGTTGATTTCCCGGCTGATGCAAAATACGTGCGCGACACCATGCTGAGTACCTGCCTGGTGAACGATGAAGGCGTACGTATTTCAACGGTAGAACACCTGAACGCCGCGCTGGCGGGTCTGGGTATCGATAACATTATTGTGGAAGTCGATGCACCAGAAATTCCAATTATGGATGGCAGCGCAGCACCTTTCGTCTACCTGCTGATGGATGCAGGTGTGGAAGAGCTTAACAGCGCGAAAAAATTTGTACGCGTTAAGCAGGCGGTACGGGTAGAAGATGGTGATAAGTGGGCTGAGATCAAACCGTATAACGGTTTCTCGCTCGATTTCACTATCGATTTCAAACATCCGGCTATCGATTCAAGCTCGCAGCGTTACCAGCTCAACTTCTCGGCTGAGGCATTTGTCCGCCAGATCAGCCGTGCGCGCACTTTTGGCTTTATGCGTGAAATTGAATATCTGCAGTCTAAAGGCCTGTGCCTGGGCGGTAGTTTAGATTGTGCGATTGGCCTTGATGATTTCCGCGTGCTGAATGAAGATGGCCTGCGCTTTGAAGATGAGTTTGTACGGCACAAAATGCTGGATGCTATCGGCGATCTGTTTATGTGTGGTCACAACGTGATTGGTGCCTTTTCGGCGTTTAAATCAGGCCATGCGTTAAACAACAAGCTGCTGCAGGCTGTCCTGGCGAAACAGGAAGCCTGGGAGTGGGCCACCTTCGAAGATGAAGCTGAGCTGCCGCTGGCGTTTAAAGCACCTAATTTAGTCCTGGCTTAACAGCCGGTCATAAGAACGGCGGATACCCTGACACTCTCTCCGGTCAGCGGTATCCGCCGTTTTTTTTCGCCTCTCTGATGGCGTGGAAGCCCGCCCGCAAAATGCCCGCCTGTCTGGTGAAATGCTGTACGAAAAGCGTGAAATCCGCCGTAAGCCGCCCGATCTCTGCTGTGGAAGCCGTACATAAGTGCTATTATCTGGCGCTCATATAAGCGGGCTGACAGCATGTCAGCCGCATGGATGTGTTATTAACGTTGCGGACGGATTGTGATCGGACTCTTTTCACGCTGGCGACAATTAGGCAGGCGCTATTTCTGGCCACATCTCCTGCTGGGGATGGTGGCGGCCAGTCTGGGCCTGCCTGCCTGCGCGCAAAACGCCGAGCCTTCCGCCAGCGACTCCCCGGTCAGCAGCCTGTTCACCGGCAATGTGGTTCACTTTGATCACCTGATCCGGCTGCAGGAGAGCGCCCGCCGGCCTGGCGCTAATGTCGATTACTGGCATCAGCACGCTATCCGCACGGTGATCCGCCACCTCTCATTCAGTCTGTCACCGGCCACCGAAGCTGAAGCTGAAATCGCGCTGCCGCTTGCCGTACAGAAGCTGGCGCTGATTGATTCGCTGCAGGCGCTGCTGACATCGCCTGTGCAGCCGCAGCCCGCGCATCTGACACTGCCGTACGCCTGCTATCACTCTCCGATAGCTCATGCCGTTGCTGACTGGCAGGCTACCAGCGATGGTATCCGCGCCGGACCTTTCGTTGCCTGATTACGCCCCCTTTTCCCCTTTTTAAGAGTTAACCGGCCGCGATATCCCGGCTGATAAGAGAAAAATTGAACATGTTAATCAAACTGTTAACGAAAGTGTTTGGCAGCAGCAACGATCGTACGCTGCGCCGCATGCGCAAAGCTGTAGATGTCATCAATAAGATGGAACCTGAGTTCGTCAAACTGTCAGATGATGAACTGAAAGCCAAAACCAATGAATTCCGCGCGCGTCTGGAAAAGGGCGAAGCGCTGGAGAGCCTGATCCCGGAAGCGTTCGCCACCGTACGCGAAGCGAGTAAGCGCGTATTTGGCATGCGCCACTTCGATGTGCAGCTGATTGGCGGTATGGTGCTGAATGAGCGGTGCATTGCGGAGATGCGTACCGGTGAAGGTAAAACGCTGACCGCCACGCTGCCCGCTTACCTGAACGCGCTGAGCGGCAAAGGCGTGCACGTAGTTACCGTCAACGACTATCTGGCACAACGTGATGCAGAGAACAACCGCGCGCTGTTTGAGTTTCTGGGCCTGAGTATCGGTATCAACCTGCCAGGCATGCCTGCGGTTGCCAAGCGTGAAGCTTACGCGGCTGATATCACCTACGGCACCAATAACGAATATGGCTTTGACTACCTGCGCGACAACATGTCATTCAGCCCGGAAGAGCGCGTACAGCGTAAGCTGCACTATGCGCTGGTGGATGAAGTCGACTCCATTCTGATTGATGAAGCGCGTACGCCGCTGATTATTTCGGGTCCGGCGGAAGATAGCTCCGATCTCTATATCAAGGTCAATAAAATCATCCCGCACCTGGTTCGTCAGGAAAAAGAAGATTCTGACAACTTTCAGGGAGAAGGCGACTTCTGGGTCGATGAGAAAGCGCGTCAGGCGCACATGACTGAGCGCGGCCTGGTCAAGGTTGAAGAGCTGCTGGTCAGCCAGGGCATTATGGAAGAGGGCGAGTCGCTCTACTCGCCAACTAATATTATGCTGATGCATCACGTCACCGCTGCGCTGCGTGCGCACGCGCTCTTCACGCGTGACGTCGACTATATCGTTAAAGAGGGTGAGGTCATCATTGTTGATGAGCACACCGGCCGTACCATGCAGGGGCGCCGCTGGTCTGATGGTCTGCATCAGGCTATTGAAGCCAAAGAGGGCGCGGATATCCAGAATGAGAACCAGACGCTGGCGTCCATCACCTTCCAGAACTACTTCCGTCTGTATGAGAAGCTGGCCGGTATGACCGGTACGGCGGACACCGAAGCGTTTGAATTCAGCTCGATTTACAAGCTCGACACTATCGTGGTGCCAACCAACCGTCCGATGGTGCGTAAAGACATGGCCGATCTGGTCTACATGACCGAGAAAGAGAAGATCGATGCCATCATTGAAGATATTCGTACCTGTACGGCAAAAGGCCAGCCGGTGCTGGTGGGGACTATTTCGATTGAGAAATCAGAAGTGGTCTCTAATGAACTGACGCGCGCCGGTATTAAACACAGCGTGCTGAACGCCAAATTCCACGCCAGTGAAGCCGATATTGTGGCGCAGGCAGGCCAGCCGGGAGCGGTGACTATCGCGACCAACATGGCGGGTCGCGGTACCGACATCGTGCTGGGTGGCAGCTGGCAGGCTGAAGTGGCCGCGCTGGAAGCGCCGTCTGAAGAGCAGGTGCAGGCGATTAAAGAGGCGTGGAAACTGCGTCACGATGCCGTACTGGCCTCAGGCGGTCTGCATATCATCGGTACTGAGCGTCATGAATCACGTCGTATCGATAACCAGTTGCGCGGCCGTGCCGGTCGTCAGGGCGATGCCGGCTCTTCTCGCTTCTACCTCTCTATGGAAGATGCACTGATGCGTATCTTCGCCTCCGATCGCGTTTCGAACATGATGCGCAAACTCGGCATGAAGCCAGGTGAGGCGATTGAGCATCCGTGGGTGACCAAAGCGATCGCAAACGCGCAGCGCAAGGTTGAGAGCCGCAACTTCGATATTCGTAAGCAGCTGCTGGAGTATGATGACGTCGCAAACGACCAGCGTCGTGCTATCTACAGCCAGCGTAATGAACTGCTGGATGTCTCTGATGTGTCTGACACCATCAACAGCATTCGTGAGGATGTGTTTAAGGCGACGATCGACACCTATATTCCGCCGCAGTCGCTGGAAGAGATGTGGGACGTGCCGGGCCTGGAAGAGCGTCTGCGCACCGATTTTGATCTCGATCTGCCGGTTGCTGAGTGGCTGGATAAAGAGCCGGATCTGCATGAAGAGACGCTGCGTGAACGGATCATGACCCGCGCGCGCGAAAGCTATGCGGCGAAAGAAGAGGTTGTCGGCACCGAAATGATGCGCAACTTCGAAAAAGGCGTGATGCTGCAGACGCTGGATTCGCTGTGGAAAGAGCATCTGGCGGCGATGGACTATCTGCGTCAGGGGATCCATCTGCGCGGCTATGCCCAGAAAGATCCCAAGCAGGAATATAAGCGCGAATCCTTTGCCATGTTTGCGGCAATGCTGGAGTCACTGAAGTATGAAGTGATCAGCACGCTGAGCAAGGTTCAGGTGCGGATGCCGGAAGAAGTTGAAGCGATGGAGCAGCAGCGTCGCGAAGAAGCTGAACGTCTGGCACAGCAGCAGCAGCTGAGTCACGTGGATGATGAAACCGCCGCCGCCGAGGCGCTTGCCGCCCAGGGTGGTGAACGTAAAACCGGGCGTAACGATCCCTGCCCGTGTGGCTCGGGCAAAAAGTATAAGCAGTGTCACGGCCGTCTGGCCTGACCCTGAAAAGGAGCCTGCGGGCTCCTTTTTTTTACGGTTATGACGCCGTTCAGGACGGGTTATTAACATCCGCGCCGCGCTGTTTTACACTTTGCGCACTTTGATAATAAAGCGGGATCAACTCTATGAAGCACCTGCAGGTCGCAGTCGGCATTATCCGTAATGCCAGCCGCCAGATTTTCCTTGCGCAGCGCGCAGCCAGCTCTTATATGGCAAACAAATGGGAGTTCCCCGGCGGAAAAATTGAACAGAATGAAAGTGCGGAGCAGGCGCTGAAGCGTGAGCTTATGGAGGAAACCGGTATTGAGGTGACCCGTGCGACCGCAATCGGCCAGGCTGACCACGCCTATGATGACCTGCGCGTCACGCTGCATTTCTTTCTGGTGGAAGCGTGGCAGGGTGAGCCATGGGGACGCGAGGGGCAGCCGCAGCGCTGGGTAGCGCAGCGCGATCTTATTGCAGAGGAGTTTCCGGCTGCAAACCATGCGCTGATTGCCCGTCTGGTGGCGGACGAACTCTGAAACAGGGGCGCGATGCCCCTGCTGTTTTATTGCTGCTCTTCACTCCACTCATCGCTGTCGGTCTGGTCGCCACTGCTGGGAATGCGTTTTTCCTCTGCGGCCCATTCGCCAAGATCAATCAGCTGACAGCGTTTGCTGCAGAACGGACGCCACGGGCTCAGTTCATCCCACATCACATCTCTGCCGCAGTTCGGGCAGGGTACGGTAATCATCTCTTCCGGCATAATATCCTCTAACAGCAGGCCAGTTCAAAATTCAGGCGGGCAGGCACCGCGCCCTGTTCGCTATCCAGCGGCAAAAAACGAATAGCGTAACGGCTTTTATGACCTGAAATCTGCGGATAGAGCGCATCTTCCAGCGTCAGCCGCAGCCGCAGCAGGTCTGCTCCTTCAGCATTGTCCTGATAAAATCCATTCAGGCTGGTCTGATGACGAAATACGCCAGACTGGCGGATAAGATCGAGGATCATCATCAGGCTGTTACGCAGCGGCTCAAGCGATGCCAGCCAGCCAGCTACCTGCGTATCGCGCAGCGTCTGCTCCTGGTGCAGCCAGATGTGCAGGCCAGGTAAATCAAAACTGCAGCAGCCGCCGGGAATGCTGAGACGCTGACGTACCAGCGATATCAGCCGATCGTCACGCAGATGCTGGCCCATACGCGGTGCGCTCAGCAGCTCAGCGGAGAGCTGTTTAAGGCGGTTGCTGAGCTGGCTTACCGTCTGCTCATCAACACCGGGCACATCCAGCCAGGCGCGCAGTTTCTGCTGCTGACGCTCCAGCTCTTTAAGCAGCTCGGTCCGCATATCGCCGCGCTCAAAAATATCCAGCAGGTCGGCAAGAATGCGAAACACGCCCAGTGCGGCAACGGAATGATTCACCGGTACCGTTTCATGCAGCTGATTGAGTAAAAACTCGACGCGCAGCCAGGTGCGCATCTTCTCATTCAGCGGATGCTCAAACAGAACAACTGTACTCATTATCTTAATCCCGTCCGGTTGCTGCCAGGCGCAAATAACGCTGGTGAAGTTCAGCAACCCGCGGCAGCACCTGTTCGGGTGTGCCGCTATTATCAATAATATCATCGGCGCAGGCGAGGCGCTGTTCGCGGCTCACCTGCGCAGCAAGAATACGTTGTGCCTGGCTCAGCGACACGCCGTCGCGCTGACGCGTACGCTGCAGCTGAACCGCTTCATCTACATCGACCACCAGCACGCGATCGGCCTGGCGCTGCAGGTTGTTTTCAATCAGCAGGGGAACCACCCACAGAACATAAGAGGATGACGCCTGCGCCCTGAGCTGTTGAGTACGGGCATTAATCAGCGGATGCAGCAGCTGATTAAGCCAGTTTTTCTCCTGCGGCTGCTGGAAAATAATCTCCCGCAGACGAGCGCGATAGAGCGTGCCTTCTGCCGTCAGAATGGATTCGCCATGGCGTTTTACAATCGCCTGTAGCGCTGGCGTGCCCGGCTCTACCACCTCGCGGGCGATCACATCAGCATCAATGATCTCCACGCCCAGAGCGGCAAAGGCGTTAGCGACGGTGCTTTTACCACTACCAATGCCGCCGGTAAGCGCAACGGTAAACAGCATATTTTTCTCCCGGTATGCAGCGCATCAGAGGGCGGCAGTGTCACAAAAGTGAGAAGGCGATCACATACTTAGCGATCGGCTAAATTTACCGGATTGTAGCGTAAGTAAAGTGAAATTCGCACCCTTGCCACCGCCGTTATGGCGCGTATGATAACGACACTGGAGCCGTGAGCGCTACCCGAACTGCGGTTCGTTTTCACTAACCAGGACCCTCTGCTATGCGTATTGAAGAAGATATCAAACTGGGCTTTAAAGATGTGTTAATCCGCCCGAAACGCTCAACGCTCAAAAGCCGTTCTGATGTTGAACTGGCACGCACCTTTACCTTTAAGCACTCCGCTCTGGAGTGGCGCGGCGTGCCGGTTATCGCGGCAAATATGGATACCGTTGGCACGTTCACCATGGCAGAAGCGCTGGCTGGTTTTGAGGTGCTTACTGCAGTTCATAAACACTATAGTATTGATGCATGGCAGGCGTTTATCCAGCGCGTGCCCGCTTCCGTGCTGAAGTACGTCATGGTGTCAACCGGGACCTCAGAAGCGGATTTCACTAAACTGAATGCGATTCTTGCTCTCTCGCCGCAGCTTCAGTTTATCTGCATCGACGTGGCGAACGGCTATTCAGAGCACTTTGTTGCGTTTCTGCAGCGTGCGCGTGAACGCTTTCCGGATAAGACCATCTGCGCCGGTAACGTCGTGACGGGAGAGATGGTGGAAGAGCTGATCCTGTCAGGTGCGGATATTGTCAAAGTAGGTATCGGCCCGGGATCGGTCTGCACAACGCGCATCAAAACCGGCGTCGGTTATCCGCAGCTGTCGGCGGTGATTGAGTGCGCCGATGCCGCGCACGGTCTGGGCGGACAGATTGTCAGCGACGGCGGCTGTTCCGTGCCGGGCGATATTGCCAAAGCGTTTGGCGGCGGCGCTGATTTCGTCATGCTGGGCGGTATGCTGGCGGCGCACGATGAGTGTGAAGGCACGCTTGTGGAAGAGCAGGGCGAGCAGTTTATGCTGTTTTATGGCATGAGCTCTGAATCGGCGATGAAACGCCACGTGGGCGGCGTAGCGCAATACCGTGCGGCGGAGGGCAAGACCGTACGGCTGCCGTTGCGCGGGCCGGTTGCAGAGACCGTCAAAGATATTCTGGGCGGCCTGCGTTCAGCCTGTACCTACGTTGGCGCCGAACGTCTGAAAGAGCTGACCAAGCGTACAACGTTTATCCGCGTGGCAGAGCAGGAGAATCGCGTTTTCAACCGATAAACCTTCCGGACGGGCGCAGCAGGCGCCCGCTAACGTATTACCTCTCCCAGACCAAATACCGGCAGATACATGGCGATAACCAGCGTGCCCACGATCGCACCGATCACCAGCATCATCGCCGGTTCAAGCGCAGCAGCCAGTGCCTCCGCCCGGTTTGAGGTTTCCGTTTCATGCCACTCTGCCAGCCGGGACAGCATGATATCAAGCGCGCCAGCCTCTTCCCCGGCTCCTGTCAGCTGGGCACAGAGCGGCGTAAACAGCATATGCTGCTGCAGTGCCTGGTGCAGCGGGGCGCCGGCAGCGATATGCGCCTGCAGCTGTACAACAGCTTCGCGCCACAGGCGCGCCGTCAGCGTCATCTCCACTGTCTGCAGGCTGTGCAGCAGCGTAAGCCCTGCCTGCTGCGTCAGCTGCAAAATGGCATAAATCTGGCTGAGCTGCGCACCGCGCCAGAGCGGGGCGATTAGCGGCAGGCGCAGGATAAAATGCTGCAGGCGCCGCTGCCAGCGCGCGGAGCGGCGTACAATCTGGCACGCTGCGATGGCGCAGCCGGCAGCGATCAGCAGCAGCGGCAGTGCGGTCTGCTGCATGCCTTCTGACAGCGCGACAACGCCTGCGGTAAAGGCGGGCAGCGGTGCATCAAAGCTGGCATAGACGGCAGTAAACTCCGGCAGCACAAATAACAGCATACCGGCACTGACCGCCAGCGCCACCAGCAGGATAAAGAGCGGATAGCGCAGCGCTTTGCCAACCTTCTGGCGTAGCAGGCGCTGCTTTGTCTGCTGCTGCGCCAGCCGCAGGCAGCAGCTGTCGAGCTGTCCGGTGGTCTCACCGACCTGCATCAGCGCAGAAAAGAGGGGCGGAAAGAGATCGGGCCACGTGCGCAGCGCCTGCGAAAATGCCTCTCCGGCCAGCACCTGCTGCTGCAGACCCGCGAGCACTACGCGCCAGCCGGCATGCGGATGCCCCTGCGCCAGCAGCATCAGGCTTTCAGCCAGCGGTAACCCTGCTTTTAGCAGCGTAGCCAGCTGATGCATCAGCTCAATTTTTTGCTGCCATTTCCAGTCGCGTCTGCGCCAGCAGCGGCCGCGTTGCCAGCTCACGATCAGCATGCCGCGATCGGCGAGCTCATTCAGCAGCGCGGCCCGATCGCGCAGCAGCGACTCTCCTGCCTGCAGCTCGCCCATGGTGTCCAGCGCCTGCCAGCGGTAGTGATAGAGTTTAGCCATTATCCAGCCCTACCACGCGCTGCATCTCTTCAAACGATGTCTCCCCGCGGCTTACCGCTTCAAGACCGGCGCTGAGCAGGGTTTTCATTCCCTGCTCGCTGGCGAGCGTCAGCACATGTTCCAGCGGCATATCTGAAGAGATGGCGTTCTGCAGCCTGCTGTTAACCGGCAGGATTTCAAACAGCGCAAGGCGCCCATAGTAGCCGGAAAAACAGTGGTCACAGCCCGGCGCTCGCCAGGTCTGCAGGGTGCCGGGCCAGAGCGTGGCAGGCAGATGAGCGATAACCTGTGCTGGCTGGCGACAGTGCAGGCAGAGACGACGAACCAGACGCTGTGCAATCACCAGCTGCAGCGCTGGCCCCAGCAGATAGCCCGGGATCTCCATCTGTCTGAGGCGCGTCAGCGTTTCAGCGGTAGAGTTTGTATGCAGCGTGGAGAGAACCAGGTGGCCGGTTTGTGCCGCTTTTACCGCAATACTGGCCGTTTCACTGTCGCGGATTTCACCGACCATGATCACATCCGGATCCTGACGCAGCAGGGCACGCAGTACGCGATTAAAGTCGAGACCGCTGCGGGGGCGCACCTGAGTCTGATTGATGCCGGTCAGCGGGATCTCTATCGGGTCTTCAACGCTGCAGATATTTTTTTCCGGCACGTTCAGTGCGCTGAGGCTGCTGTAGAGCGTAAAGGTTTTGCCGCTGCCGGTCGGGCCGGTCACCAGAATCAATCCCTGCGGTTTAACCAGAGCCTGTTTCAGCAGACGCAGCTGGGCCAGCGGCATACCGAGTTTATCCAGCGCAATCGCACTGCTTTCACCCTGCAGCAAGCGTACAACGGCTTTTTCGCCGTGGCTGACCGGCAGCGTGGCGAGGCGAAAGGCGGCGTCGCTGCCGTTTATCTCCTGGGTAAACTGCCCATCCTGCGGCAGACGCCGCTCTGCAATATCAAGCCCGGCGAGCACCTTCAGCCGCGCCAGCACGGCTGCCGGCTGCACCTCCGGCAAGCGCGGCAGATTATGTAGCACGCCGTCGATGCGCAGCCGGATACGCAATCCCTGCGGCTGAGGCTCAATATGCACATCTGAAGCGCGTCGCTGTACGGCCTGATGCAAAATCTGGTTTACCGCCTCGGTTGCTGAGGCTGCGCTGCGCTGCTCAGGCAGCCGCTCATCGGATAGTGACGGGTGCAGCGCCTGCTCCATGCGGGCAGCCGGCCAGCACTCAATCTCTACCTGACGCTGGCAGGCGAACTGCAGCGCCTCCAGCAGCTGCGGGTGGGGAGAGTCGGTAACGGCTACGCGCAGCCGGGTGTCATCATGCTGCAGCAGCCGCGCCTGATAGCGGGCGCACAGCGCCAGCAGTGTCGGATCATGCTCAGCCATTGGTCTCATCCTTATCTGCAAACCGGAACTGGTTCAGACAGTTATCGCGCAGGCTGCTGCTGCTGCTGGTACAGCTGCGCTGCCAGTTAAGCATGCCTTCAGCCGTGTTCCAGACGGGCTGCATCTCCACGCTCAGCCCGCTAAGGTTCTCCTGGCCGGTAAGCGCAATCACGCCACCGGTAACGGTGAGCGAGGCGACATAGCGCGAGCCTCTGGCCGCCGGAATGCCGTGTTCACCAGCCTGACACTGTGCCGGACCGCCGCGCTCAATGGCGCAGAGTTCCACCGCCGTTTTATAGGGCAACATGGTTTGCAGCATGTCAGTCAGCGCTGCGCGCTGCAGGTAATTTTGATAAGCAGGCAGGCCAATTGCGCTGAGAATAGCGACGATGCCGATGACGATCATCAGTTCAATCAGGGTAAAACCGCGTTGTCTTTCCATAGCAGGGCTCCTTTGTTCTGCAGCGCTACGATAAGCAGCACCCGCGGGTGATGAAAGCGTATCGCCTGAAAAACGGAGCGTGCCGCGCAGCCATTTTTAGCGGTTGCAGCAAACGACAGTTGCAGTACCGGGCGGGCTCACAACGCCGGGCAGAACAGGGCCACCGGAAGCGTTATGACGCTGGCCTGTTTTTGCAGCGGCAGCGGCAATGACCGGAGGATGAGAAAGCGCGCTATCGCACGAAGACGCTAAACCCTGCTCTGAATCGTGATATTCTCGGCCTGATTTTGCTAAGGATGAGAGAGATGAAACTGGAACAGGGCTGGATCAGCAGCGCCCGTAAGGTGCCCTCGCCCCACTTTAATGCACGCCCCGACAATGAAGCGCCGTCGCTGCTGGTGATCCACAACATCAGTTTGCCGCCGGGCGAATTTGGCGGGCCGTGGATCGATCGTCTGTTTACCGGCTCGCTGCCTGCCGATGCACACCCCTATTTTGCTGATATCGCGCAGCTGCGCGTGGCAGCGCACTGCCTGATCCGCCGCGACGGTGAGCTGGTACAGTACGTCTCACTAAACGAGCGCGCCTGGCACGCGGGCGTTTCGGCTTTCAGCGGGCGGGAAAACTGCAACGACTTTTCTATTGGTATTGAGCTGGAAGGCACCGACACGCTGCCTTACACCGACGCCCAGTACGCCATGCTGCAGCAGGTCACCGCGCTGCTGCAGCAGCACTATCCGCTGGCCGCCGATCGTATTACCGGCCATAGCGATATTGCACCCGGGCGTAAAACCGATCCGGGCCCGGCGTTTGACTGGTCACGCTATAAACAGGGTACTACTCAGGAGAATACCTGACACTGCAGGAGCCATTATGACGTTGTTTAGTTTGTTACTTGTTCTGGGATGGGAACGCCTGTTTAAAATGGGCGAACACTGGCAGCTGGATCACCGGCTGGAGCCGCTGTTCCGTGGCCGGCAGCGCTTTTCGCTGCCGCGCACGCTTCTGATGACCGCAGCAGCCATGCTGCTGGTGTGGCTGGTGGTCTGGAGTCTGCATGGCCTGCTGTTCGGGCTGCTGCAGCTGCTGTTCTGGATTGTGACCGGACTGCTCTGTATCGGCGCCGGTTCTGCGCGACAGCATTATCATAACTATCTGCAGGCTGCCAGCCGTGATGATGAGGCGGCGCATCAGGCGATGGCTGCAGAGCTGACGCTCATTCATGGCGTGCCGGCAAACTGCAGCGAGCGTGAGTTCCTGCGCGAGCTGCAGAATGCGCTTATCTGGATCAACTTCCGTTTCTATCTCGCTCCGCTGTTCTGGTTCGTGGTCGGAGGGCCGGTGCTGCTGGTGGGGTACGCTTTTCTGCGCGCCTGGCAGAGCTGGCTGGCACGACACGCATCAGATCAGGCACGCGCTGCCTCAGGTGTTGATGCGCTGCTGCACGTGCTGGACTGGATCCCGGTACGGCTGGCGGGCGTCGCTTATGCGCTGCTGGGTCACGGCGAGCGCGCGCTGCCCGCCTGGTTTGCTTCTCTGAGCGACCTCCATCGCGCTCAGTATCAGGTGCTGACCAGCCTGGCGCAGTTCTCGCTGGCGCGCGATCCGCACACGGATAAAGTCGCCACCCCACGCGTGGCGGTGGTGCTGGCAAAACGCACTTCGCTGGTGCTGGTGGTGGTGGTGGCGCTCCTGACTATCTACGGCACGCTGGTGTGATCCGCCGGAGGCACGCCAAAATCGGGCGTGCCATCCTCACGCCAGCTGAAATATTTCAGGCGCGTATGGCGATTGGGATCCCACAGCGGATCGCCCTCAATTTCCGTGTAGTTGCGGGCGTGATAAACCAGCACGTCGCGTCCCGCTTCATCCGTCGTAAAACTGTTGTGTCCCGGCCCGTACTGCTGATTTTCCCAGCTGGTGGTAAACACCGGCCGCGCTGACTTCTGCCAGGCGATGCGATCGCGCGGATCGGCCTGCACGTCAATACTCAGCATACCCAGACAGTAGTTTTCATCGGTCGCGCTGGCGGAGTAGGTCACAAACAGCCGGTTGCCGTGACGGATCGCCGCCGGACCTTCGTTAACGCTGAAGCCGGCACACTCCCACTCATATTCAGGCCGGCTCAGCATCACCGGCGTGCCTTTAAGCGTCCAGGGGTTAAGCAGCTCGGCCAGATAAAGATTGGAATTACCGGGAATAGCGGGATCTTTTTGTGCCCAGAGATACCAGTTTTTACCCTGATGGACGAAATGGGTGGCGTCCAGCGCAAAGCTATCGAACTGCGTTTCGACCCGGCGACAGGGCTGCCAGTAGCCGGTCAGCGGATCGGCATCATCGCAGACCAGCGCATACATGCGATGCTGAAACAGCCCCTCTTTAATTTCCCGGCTCGGCGCTGCCGCAAAGTAGATGACCCACTGACCATTAATGTGGTGCAGCTCGGGCGCCCAGATCAGCTCACTGTATTCACCCTGATCCGGCTTGCGCCAGACGGTAACGGCGGGTGCCTCACGCAGTCCCGCAAGCGTGCTGGCGTGGCGCAGCTCCAGCCGATCGTATTCCGGTACTGAGGCGATAAAGTAGTAGCCAGCGCCGTGCCGCAGAATAAAGGGATCGGCGCGCTGCGTAATAAAAGGGTTAGGCCAGGTCATTTGATCTCTCCGGGTTGAGTGGTTGCGGCCGGGGATGGGGCGGACAAATCGCGAAAGTTAGCGCGGCGCAGCGCCAGGTCATCCTGAATCGTGCGCATCAGCTTGCGATCCACTTTCATCAGGCGCACTACGCCTGCGGTGATCAGGTAGCCGACACCGGGTATTACGGTAAAGAGCAGCATAATGCCGTTGACGGCGCTGGCGGACTGCTGTTTTGCACCCGCGTCATAGCCGTAAACCGACAGCAAAAAGCCGACCATGGCACCAGCAACCGCCAGCCCGACCTTGAGAAAAAAGAGATTGCCGGAAAAGCTCATACCGGTAATACGCTTGCCGGTTTTCCACTCGCCATAGTCATCCACATCGGCCATCAGCGACCAGTGCAGCGGCGAGGGGATCTGATGCAGAATATTCAGCAGGAAATAGGCCACCACCACCGTGACGGTAGCGTGTGGATCGATCCAGTAAAACCCGCAGGAGAAGAGCGCCAGGCCGATATTGGTCCAGAAAAAGACCTTCAGCTTGCACCAGCGGTCGGTGAGATATTTTGCCAGCGTGCTGCCACCCATCATGCCGATCACGCCAAGGCTGATAAACAGCGTGGCAAAATGCGTCGACTGGCCCATGACCCAGGTCACGTAATACATGGTGGCCGCCATGCGGATAAAGCCGGGACAGACGTTGCAGAAGGTCAGCAGCAGAATGCGCACCCACTGATCGTTTTTCCAGATATCGCGCAGGTCTTTCTTCAGATCGTCATGCGTCGGCACCGCAGGCCGGATTCGTTCGCGGACGTTAGCAAAACAGAACAGAAACATCGCCAGGCCAATCAGCGCCAGCACGCTCATCGCCAGCTGATAGCCGCGCGCCTTGTTGTCACCGCCAAACCACTCCGCCATAGGCAGCAGTGAGAGTGAGAGGATCAGCGTGGCGACACCCACCATCACGAAGCGATAAGACTGACAGGAAACGCGCTCGCCCGGATCGCTGGTGATAACGCCGCCCAGTGAACAGTAGGGAATATTGATGGCGGTATAGGTCAGCGACATCAGGAAATAGGTGACAAAGGCCCAGATAACTTTGTTTTCATAGCTCCAGTCCGGCGTGGTAAACATCAGTACGCTGAACAGAACATATGGCACTGAGACCCAGAGCAGCCAGGGACGGAAGCGGCCCCATCGGCTCTGGGTACGATCCGCTATCGCGCCCATGATGGGGTCTGTTACCGCATCCAGCACGCGTACTGAAAGCAGCAGTACGCCGACCAGCGCCGGTGCCAGGCCAAAAACATCGGTGTAGAAGTAGTTCAGAAACAGCATGATCGCGCCACCAATCATGTTACAGCCGGCATCGCCCATGCCATATCCCAGTTTTTCTCTGAATGAGAGTGCAGCACTTTTCATCGTCGTCTCCTGCGACAAGTGGAGCGAAAAGTATCAGCGCAAACGGCAGGCAGGGGTGATCAACAATGAGTCGCGTAGATGGACAAAACGGGTGCAGGGAAAAAAGTGTGAGGACGATCGGCAGAGGTGCCCGGTCAGATGAACCGGGCACGCGGGACTATCAGGCTTTCTGCGTTTTGTTTTTAATGGCGTAACCCACCGCCAGAATAACCAGCCAGACCGGAATCAGCCATACCGAGATCGCCATTCCAGGCGTCATCGCCATGATCACCAGCACGGCGGCCATAAACAGCAGGCAGAGCCAGTTACCGGCCGGGTAGAGCACCGCGCGGAAGCGCGTAGTGACACCCTGCTGATCTTTCTTACGGCGGAATTTCATATGTGCCAGGCTAATCATCGCCCAGTTGATAACCAGGGCCGACACCACCAGAGACATCAGGATGCCAAAGGCTTCTCCCGGCATAAGATAGTTAATCAACACGCACAGCGCGGTAGCGACCGCTGAGACCATAATGGTGGCAACCGGTACGCCACGACGATCAACCCTGAGCAGCGCTTTTGGCGCATTGCCCTGCTGGGCCAGGCCGAACAGCATACGACTGTTGCAGTAAACACAGCTGTTATAGACCGAGAGCGCCGCCGTCAGGATCACGACGTTCAGCGCATTCGCGACCAGCGCATCACCCAGCTCATGAAAGATCAGGACAAACGGACTGGTGTCAGCGGTGACGCGCGTCCAGGGCAGCAGCGACAGCAGCACTGCCAGTGAGCCAATGTAAAAAATCAGAATGCGCCACAGCACCTGATTAGTGGCTTTAGGAATGCTCTCTTCCGGGTTGTCCGCTTCTGCAGCGGTAATGCCTACCAGCTCCAGGCCGCCAAAGGAGAACATAATAATCGCCATCATCATAACCAGACCGGTCATGCCGTGCGGCAGAAAGCCGCCCTGAGCCCACAGGTTGCTGACGGATGCCTGCGGACCGGCGTTGCCGCTGAACAGCAGCCAGCCGCCAAACAGGATCATGCCGATAACGGCCACGACTTTGATAATGGCGAACCAGAACTCCATCTCACCAAACACTTTGACGTTGGTCAGGTTAATGGCATTGATGACGACAAAGAAAATAGCGGCGCTGGCCCAGGCAGGAAAATCGGGATACCAGAACTGAATATATTTGCCGACGGCGCTGAGTTCGGCCATTGCAACCAGCACATAGAGCACCCAGTAGTTCCA
This sequence comes from Pantoea sp. Acro-807, assembly GCF_011752675.1. Lineage (NCBI taxonomy): Bacteria > Pseudomonadati > Pseudomonadota > Gammaproteobacteria > Enterobacterales > Erwiniaceae > Pantoea > Pantoea sp. Acro-807. The sequence goes on from NZ_VWXE01000007.1 coordinate 87,653, forward strand.
GCCAGAGGCGAAGCCGGCAAAATTGCCCCAGTATTTGTAGGCAAAATGGCTGAAGCTGCCGGCAACCGGCTCCTCAACCACCATTTCGCCCAGCTGGCGCATAATTAAAAAGGCGATAAATCCGGCAATGGCATAACCCAGAATCACGGCCGGGCCGGCAGATTTAATAACCGATGCGCTACCCAGAAACAGGCCGGTGCCGACGGCACCGCCCAGCGCGATCAGCTGGATATGGCGATTCTTCAGGCCGCGATGCAGCGCTTCGCCATGCTGTTGTTCCATACAAACCTCTTTGTATTGTTATTGTGCGCCTGCAGTGCCCGCACTTAAGGCTGTGATACTGCGTGTAATCTTTTCTTTACGAATTCAGACTGGCTCTCTGTAGCGAGACGCTATTCAGGCGACCAGAATAGTGATAAGCGCGCGACTTTGCACCTGCTTTTGCTTTTTGTGCTAAGGAGTGATGGAAAAAGCAGCGATTTACTCTGTGGTTTCCCTTGCGCTATTTCTGCCATGAATAATGCTTAAACACGAATAGCTTTCGCTTATGGCGTATAAGAGAAACGACCGCTTTTGCAGTGTAAGGTTTGGTAAAAGTGAAATCTGTTAACAACTTCGCGCAGTTGTTTCTTTTTCCTGTTACTACGGCGGCTTAAGGCAGGATGCCTGGGTTCAGGGCTATATCGGGCTGGAAGTAGGAGAGTGGCCATATAGACACAAGGTGAATACTTTGTTACTTTACGGGCACCATTTTTCAATTGGTATTACCAATTTACTCCAGACGTTTGGCTTATAAGAAGGGAAGATGGCTTATAGTAAAATTCGCCAGCCCAAGCTCTCCGATGCGATAGAGCAGCAGCTGGAATCCCTGATTATGGAAGGGACCCTTCAGCCGGGTGAGAAACTGCTCCCCGAGCGCGAACTGGCCAAACAGTTTGATGTCTCACGTCCATCGCTACGCGAAGCGATTCAGAGTCTGGAAGCCAAAGGTTTACTGCTGCGTCGCCAGGGTGGCGGCACATTTGTGCAGCAGAACCTCTGGCAGAGCTTAAGCGACCCCCTGGTCGGGCTGCTGGCCCAGCATCCGGAATCTCAGTTCGATCTGCTGGAAACCCGTCATGCGCTGGAAGGCGTGGCTGCCTACTACGCAGCGCTACGCGGTACCGATGAAGATCTGCAGCGTATTCGCGACTGCCATCTTCAGATTCAGCAGGCGCAGGAGAGCGGCGATCTCGACGCCGAAGCGGACGCCGTCATGAAGTATCAGATTGCGGTCACGGAAGCGGCGCATAATGTGGTGCTGCTGCACCTGCTGCGCTCCATGAGCCCGATGCTGGAACAAAACGTACGTCAGAATTTCGAATTGCTCTACGCTCGCCGCGAAATGCTGGCGAAAGTGAGCGAGCATCGCGCCAGTATTTTTGCGGCGATTGTGGCGCGCGAGCCGGAACAGGCCCGCGAAGCCTCGCATCGTCATCTGGCGTTTATAGAGGAAATCTTGCTGGACAGAAGTCGGGAGCAGAGCCGTCGTGAACGCTCCCTGCGTCGTTTACAGCAACGCAAGGAATAACGTACGGCAACGAACGTGCGACATAAACGACGGGCCTGTCTTCTTGTGCTGTGAACCTGAAGCACAACACAAGCAGACAGGCTCCTGATAATTCAACGTATTAGACACAGATAAGGAATACCCCCCATGTCAGAACGTTTACAGAATGACGTGGATCCGATCGAAACTCGTGACTGGCTACAGGCGATCGAATCGGTCATCCGTGAAGAAGGTGTTGAGCGTGCGCAGTATCTGATTGATCAGGTCCTGAGCGCTGCCCGCAAAGGTGGTGTAAAAGTAGCTGGCGGTGGCGGTGCTGCTGCAGCGATCAGCAACTATATCAACACCATTGCGACAGAAGATGAGCCGGACTATCCGGGCAACACCTCTCTCGAACGTCGTATCCGTTCCGCAATTCGCTGGAACGCCATTGTTTCAGTTCTGCGTGCGTCGAAGAAAGATCTGGAGCTGGGGGGACACCTCTCTTCTTTCCAGAGCTCTGCCACAATCTATGAAGTGTGCTTCAACCACTTCTTCCGCGCACGCAGCGAAAAAGATGGCGGCGATCTGGTCTACTTCCAGGGTCACATTTCTCCAGGCATCTACTCACGTGCGTTCCTTGAAGGACGTCTGACTGAAGAGCAGATGAATAACTTCCGTCAGGAAGTGCACGGCAACGGCCTGTCATCCTATCCGCATCCAAAACTGATGCCGGACTTCTGGCAGTTCCCGACCGTTTCAATGGGTCTGGGTCCGCTGAACGCTATCTATCAGGCGAAGTTCCTGAAGTACCTGGAGCATCGCGGCCTGAAAGATACGTCTGGTCAGACGGTGTACGCTTTCCTTGGCGATGGCGAGATGGATGAACCGGAATCCAAAGGTGCTATCACCATTGCGACCCGTGAGAAGCTGGACAACCTGGTCTTCATCATCAACTGTAACCTGCAGCGTCTGGATGGCCCGGTCACCGGTAACGGTAAGATCATCAACGAGCTGGAAGGCATTTTTGCCGGTGCTGGCTGGAACGTGATCAAAGTGATCTGGGGCGGACGCTGGGATGAGCTGCTGAAGAAAGACACCAGCGGCAAACTGATTCAGCTGATGAACGAAACCGTTGACGGCGACTATCAGACCTTTAAATCACGCGACGGCGCCTATGTGCGCGAGCACTTCTTCGGTAAATACCCGGAGACCGCTGCGCTGGTGAAAGACTGGTCCGACGAAGAGATTTTCGCACTGAACCGCGGCGGCCACGATCCGAAGAAAATCTATGCTGCCCTGAAAAAGGCGCAGGAGACCAAAGGTCAGCCAACGCTGATTCTGGCTCATACCATTAAAGGTTATGGTATGGGTGATACCGCGGAAGGCAAAAATATCGCCCACCAGGTCAAGAAGATGAACATGGATGGCGTACGCTACATCCGCGATCGCTTCAATGTGCCAGTGGCTGATGAGAAAATCGAAGAGCTGCCTTACGTCACCTTTGAAAAAGGCTCAGAAGAGTACAACTACCTGCACGGCCAGCGTGAGAAGCTGGGTGGCTATCTGCCAACCCGTCAGGCGGAGTTCACTGAGAAGCTGGAAATGCCGACGCTGGAAGAGTTCAAACCTCTGCTGGAAGAGCAGAGCAAAGAGATCTCTACCACGATCGCTTTCGTGCGCGCGCTGAACGTGATGCTGAAGAACAAGTCGATCAAAGATCGTCTGGTGCCAATCCTCGCGGATGAAGCACGTACTTTTGGTATGGAAGGCCTGTTCCGTCAGATCGGTATCTACAGCCCGAACGGCCAGCAGTATACGCCGCAGGACCGCGAGCAGGTTGCTTACTATAAAGAAGATGAGAAAGGCCAGATTCTGCAGGAAGGGATCAACGAGCTGGGCGCAGGTTCATCCTGGCTGGCAGCGGCGACCTCTTACAGCACCAACAACCTGCCGATGATCCCGTTCTACATCTACTACTCCATGTTTGGCTTCCAGCGCATTGGCGATCTGATGTGGCTGGCGGGCGATCAGCAGGCGCGTGGCTTCCTGGTTGGCGGTACGTCGGGCCGTACGACGCTGAACGGCGAAGGTCTGCAGCATGAAGATGGCCACAGCCATATTCAGTCGCTGACCATCCCTAACTGCATCTCCTACGATCCTTCCTACGCGTATGAAGTGGCGGTGATCATGCAGGATGGCCTGGTGCGTATGTATGGTGAAGCGCAGGAAAACATCTATTACTACATCACCACGCTGAACGAAAACTACCATATGCCGGCGATGCCGCAGGGTGCGGAAGAGGGTATCCGTAAGGGTATCTATAAGCTGGAAGAAGTCGAAGGCAAGAAAGGCAAAGTGCAGCTGCTGGGCTCAGGCTCTATTCTGCGCCACGTGCGCGAAGCGGCACAGATTCTGGCGAAAGAGTACGGTATCGGCTCTGATGTCTACAGCGTAACCTCGTTCACCGAGCTGGCGCGAGATGGTCAGGATTGCGAGCGCTGGAACATGCTGCATCCGACAGAAACGCCACGCGTGCCTTACATCGCTCAGGTGATGAACGATGCGCCGGCCGTTGCGTCAACCGACTACATGAAGCTGTTCGCAGAACAGGTCCGCAGCTATGTGCCAGCCAGCGACTACCGCGTGCTGGGTACCGATGGCTTCGGTCGTTCTGACAGCCGTGAAAATCTGCGTCATCACTTCGAAGTGGATGCGTCATATGTGGTAGTGGCTGCGCTGGGTGAGCTGGCTAAACGCGGCGAAATCGAGAAGCAGGTGGTAGCGGACGCTATCGCTAAATTCGATATCGACGCTGATAAAGTTAACCCGCGTCTGGCTTAAGAGGTAAAGAGTAATGGCTATCGAAATTAACGTACCGGATATCGGGTCAGACGAAGTTGAAGTCACCGAAATTTTGGTGAAGGTGGGCGACAGCGTTGAAGCTGAGCAGTCGCTGATCTCTGTGGAAGGCGATAAAGCCTCGATGGAAGTGCCTTCGCCGCAGGCGGGCGTGGTTAAAGAGATCAAAATCGCCGTCGGTGACAAAGTGAATACCGGCTCGCTGATTATGGTGTTTGACGCTGAAGGTGCGGCAGAAGCTGCACCGGCTGCCGAAGAGAAAAAAGCAGAAGCCGCGCCGGCTCCTGCTGCTGCAACGGCAACCGCCAGCAAAGAGGTTAACGTACCGGATATCGGTGGTGATGAAGTCGAAGTCACAGAGATCCTGGTTAAAGTGGGCGACAAGGTTGAAGCTGAGCAGTCGCTGATCACCGTTGAAGGCGACAAAGCTTCAATGGAAGTGCCTGCGCCGTTTGCTGGCGTAGTGAAAGAGATCAAAATCGCTACCGGCGATAAAGTGAACACCGGTTCACTGATTATGATCTTTGACGCAGAAGGCGACGCACCGGCTGCCGACGCGAAACCACAGATGAAAGAAGAGGCGACCTCCGCCCCGGCTGCAGCTGCAGGCGCGAAAGAGGTAAACGTACCGGATATCGGCGGTGATGAAGTTGAAGTGACCGAGGTACTGGTGAAAGCGGGCGATAAAGTCACCGCTGAGCAGTCGCTGATTGTGGTTGAAGGCGATAAAGCCTCTATGGAAGTGCCGGCGCCGTTTGCCGGTACGGTAAAAGAGCTGAAAGTGGCCACCGGTGACAAAGTCAATACCGGCTCACTGATCATGATCTTTGAAGTAGAAGGCGGCGCACCATCGCCAGCACCGGCAGCCAAACCGGAAGCGGCCGCCGCGCCGGCGAAAGCGGAGGCTAAACCCGCTGCAGCACCTGCGCCGGCTAAAGCGGAAGCGAAAAGTGAGTTCGCTGAGAATGACGCCTATGTGCACGCCACGCCGGTGATCCGTCGTCTGGCGCGCGAGTTTGGCGTTAACCTGGCGAAGGTGAAAGGCACCGGGCGTAAGGGCCGCATCCTGAAAGAGGATGTGCAGACTTACGTGAAAGAGGCGGTGAAACGCGCTGAGGCTGCGCCAGCTGCTGCTGCAGGCGGCGGTCTGCCAGGCATGCTGCCATGGCCGAAGGTAGACTTCAGCAAGTTTGGTGAAGTGGAAGAAGTGGAGCTGGGCCGTATCCAGAAAATCTCTGGTGCTAACCTGAGCCGTAACTGGGTCATGATCCCGCACGTTACGCACTTCGATAAAACCGATATCACCGATCTGGAAGCGTTCCGCAAGCAGCAGAACGCGGAAGCCGAGAAACGCAAGCTGGATGTGAAGTTCACCCCGGTGGTGTTCATCATGAAAGCGGTTGCGGCGGCCCTGGAGCAGATGCCGCGTTTCAACAGCTCGCTGTCTGAAGATGGTCAGAAACTGACGCTGAAGAAATACATCAACATCGGCGTGGCGGTTGATACGCCAAATGGTCTGGTGGTTCCGGTGTTCAAGGATGTTAATAAGAAAGGCATCACTGAACTCTCGCGTGAGCTGATGGCAACCTCGAAGAAAGCGCGCGATGGCAAACTGACCGCCAGCGATATGCAGGGCGGCTGTTTCACCATCTCCAGCCTTGGCGGCCTGGGCACGACGCACTTCGCGCCTATCGTCAACGCGCCGGAAGTGGCGATCCTTGGCGTCTCCAAATCGGCCATGGAGCCGGTCTGGAACGGTAAAGAGTTTGCACCGCGTCTGATGATGCCGATCTCGCTCTCGTTTGACCACCGCGTGATCGACGGTGCTGATGGTGCGCGTTTCATCACCATCATCAACAATATGCTGTCTGATATTCGCCGTCTGGTGATGTGAAGTTAATCAAGGCCGGCAAATGCCGGCCTTGTTGTAAGCATTCAGTTGTTACCGCGGTTGGCAGTTTATTAACAATTCTGTAAACTCTCGCGGTGAAATGTCCCGGTGGCGACAGGGTAGCATGAGCCTGGGAAAGGTCGCTCTGACCGCCGGCAATCTAACAAGAGGTCATGATGAGTACAGAGATTAAAACTCAAGTCGTGGTACTTGGGGCAGGTCCTGCAGGTTACTCTGCAGCCTTCCGTTGCGCTGACTTAGGTCTGGAGACCGTTCTGGTTGAGCGCTACAACACCCTCGGTGGTGTTTGTCTGAACGTAGGCTGTATCCCGTCAAAAGCGCTGCTGCACGTCGCGAAAGTGATTGAAGAAGCGAAAGCGCTGGAAGAGCACGGCATCGTGTTTGGTCAGCCGCAGACAGACATTAACAAGATCCGCACCTGGAAAGAGAAGGTGATCAACCAGCTGACCGGCGGTCTGGCCGGAATGGCGAAAGGCCGTAAGGTCAAAGTCGTAAACGGTCTGGGTAAATTCACCGGTGCCAACACCCTGGTGGTTGAAGGTGAGGGTGGCGCAACCACCATCAACTTCGATAACGCAATCATCGCCGCAGGCTCACGCCCTATCGAGCTGCCGTTTATCCCGCATCACGATCCGCGCGTCTGGGACTCTACGTCAGCGCTGGAGCTGCGTGAAGTGCCGAAGCGTCTGCTGGTCATGGGCGGCGGCATCATCGGTCTGGAGATGGCGACAGTTTACCATGCGCTGGGTTCAGAGATTGACGTGGTTGAGATGTTTGACCAGGTGATCCCGGCAGCGGATAAAGACGTGGTTAAAGTCTTTACCAAGCGTATCAGCAAGAAATTCAACCTGATGCTGGAAACCAAAGTCACCGCGGTTGACGCGAAAGATGACGGTATCTATGTGTCGATGGAAGGTAAAAAAGCGCCTGCTGAGGCGCAGCGCTATGACGCGGTGCTGGTCGCCATTGGCCGCGTGCCAAACGGTAAAGGCCTCGACGCCGGTAAAGCGGGCGTGGAAGTGGACGAGCGCGGCTTTATCCGTGTCGATAAGCAGATGCGTACCAATGTGCCGCACATCTACGCTATCGGTGATATCGTGGGTCAGCCTATGCTGGCGCACAAAGGCGTGCACGAAGGCCACGTTGCCGCTGAGGTCATCTCTGGTCTGAAGCACTACTTCGATCCGAAAGTGATCCCATCCATCGCCTATACCGAGCCGGAAGTTGCATGGGTAGGTCTGACTGAGAAAGAAGCCAAAGAGAAGGGCATCAGCTACGAAGTCTCCACCTTCCCATGGGCGGCCTCAGGCCGTGCTATCGCTTCTGACTGCGCTGACGGCATGACCAAGCTGATCTTTGACAAAGAGACGCATCGCGTTATCGGCGGTGCTGTAGTCGGCACCAACGGCGGCGAGCTGCTGGGTGAAATCGGTCTGGCGATCGAAATGGGTTGTGATGCCGAAGATATCGCGCTCACCATCCATGCGCACCCGACGCTGCATGAATCAGTTGGCCTTGCCGCTGAAATCTTTGAGGGCAGCATCACCGATCTGCCAAACGCGAAAGCGAAGAAGAAGTAAGTTTCACTTCTGCGATCAACGGCTCCTGCGGGGGCCGTTTTTTTTTTTGCTGTTACAGCCGCAGGCATAACTAAAGGTTAGCCAGATCATTTTCTGCCACGCTGAAAGTTATGATCTGAAAACCGCCTGCCGCATATCTGCCGCTTTTTTTTCCGTCTGCAGGGGAATACCCGGACAGTTATGCCGGAAATTGGCTGGATGTTGCTTTTTTGTAAACAGATTAACAATCAGGCGAAATCCTGCTATGCTGGCCGACGCAGAACCGGGCACCTCACCCTACTGTTTAACAGCATCAAGGTGTACCGGAAAGCTATACAATGAGAGCGAGGAGAACGTCGTGCTAGAAGAATACCGTAAGCACGTTGCCGAGCGTGCTGCCCAGGGAATCGTACCTAAGCCGTTAGATGCTTCCCAGATGGCCGCGCTGGTTGAACTGCTGAAAAGCCCGCCTGCGGGTGAAGAAGAATTTCTGGTTGACCTGCTGGTTAACCGCGTCCCGCCAGGCGTTGATGAAGCCGCCTATGTTAAAGCCGGTTTCCTGGCTGCTGTCGCAACGGGCGAAGCCCACTCTCCTCTGGTTACGCGCGAGAAAGCTGTTGAACTGCTGGGCACCATGCAGGGTGGCTATAACATCCACGCGCTGATTGAAGCACTCGACGACGAAGCACTGGCACCGATTGCCGCTGAAGCGCTGTCCCATACGCTGCTGATGTTCGACAACTTCTACGATGTGGAAGAGAAAGCCAAAGCGGGTAACGCCCACGCAAAAAAAATCCTGCAATCCTGGGCTGATGCCGAGTGGTTCCTGAAGCGTCCTAAGCTGGCTGAAAAAATCACCACCACCGTGTTCAAAGTGACCGGCGAAACCAACACCGACGACCTCTCTCCGGCGCCGGATGCGTGGTCGCGCCCGGATATTCCACTGCATGCGCTGGCGATGCTGAAAAACCCGCGTGATGGTATTGAGCCAGACGAGGCGGGCAACATTGGCCCGATTAAACAGATTCAGGCGCTGCAGCAGAAAGGCTTCCCGCTGACGTATGTCGGCGACGTCGTCGGTACCGGCTCATCACGTAAATCCGCCACCAACTCGGTGCTGTGGTTTATGGGTGAAGATATCCCGTACGTGCCGAACAAAAAGGGCGGCGGTCTCTGCCTCGGCGGTAAAATTGCCCCGATTTTCTTCAACACCATGGAAGATGCCGGCGCGCTGCCGATCGAACTGGATGTTGAGCGCCTGAACATGGGCGATGTGATTGACGTTTACCCGTATAAAGGCGAAGTCCGCAGTCACGAAACCAATGAACTGCTGGCAACCTTTGAACTGAAAACCGATGTGCTGCTGGATGAAGTCCGCGCCGGCGGCCGTATTCCGCTGATTATCGGTCGCGGCCTGACGACGAAAGCACGCGAGTCACTCGGCCTGCCGGCAAGCGACGTCTTTGTGCAGGCGAAAGATATCGCCACCAGCACGCGCGGCTACTCGCTGGCGCAGAAGATGGTGGGCCGCGCCTGTGGCGTTGAGGGTATTCGTCCGGGCGCGTACTGCGAGCCGAAGATGACCTCTGTGGGTTCACAGGATACCACCGGTCCGATGACGCGCGATGAGCTGAAAGACCTGGCGTGCCTCGGCTTCTCCGCCGATCTGGTGATGCAATCCTTCTGCCACACCGCGGCCTATCCGAAGCCGGTTGATGTGACCACGCACCATACGCTGCCGGATTTCATCATGAACCGCGGTGGCGTCTCGCTGCGTCCGGGCGATGGTATTATTCACAGCTGGCTGAACCGTATGCTGCTGCCGGATACCGTTGGCACCGGCGGTGACTCACACACCCGCTTCCCGATTGGCATCTCTTTCCCGGCGGGTTCCGGCCTGGTGGCGTTTGCCGCTGCGACTGGCGTGATGCCGCTCGATATGCCGGAATCGGTGCTGGTGCGCTTTAAGGGCACCATGCAGCCGGGCATTACGCTGCGCGATCTGGTACACGCTATCCCGCTGTACGCGATTAAGCAGGGCCTGCTGACGGTAGAGAAGAAGGGCAAGAAAAACATCTTCTCCGGCCGTATTCTGGAGATCGAAGGTCTGCCGGATCTGAAAGTTGAGCAGGCTTTTGAGCTGTCTGATGCCTCCGCTGAGCGTTCTGCTGCCGGTTGTACCATCAAGCTGGATAAAGCGCCGATCATCGAGTACCTGAACTCCAACATCGTCCTGCTGAAGTGGATGATCTCGGAAGGCTACGGCGATCGCCGTACGCTGGAGCGCCGCGTTGAGGGCATGGAGAAATGGCTGGCCGATCCGCAGCTGCTGGAAGGCGATGCAGATGCAGAATACGCTGCGGTGATCGAGATCGATCTGGCGGATATCAAAGAGCCGATTCTGTGTGCACCAAACGATCCGGATGATGCGCGCTGGCTCTCTGACGTGCAGGGCGAGAAGATTGACGAAGTGTTTATCGGCTCCTGCATGACCAATATCGGTCACTTCCGCGCGGCCGGTAAGCTGCTGGACGCGCATAAGGGCCAGCTGCCGACGCGTCTCTGGGTGGCTCCGCCAACCAAGATGGATGCGGCGCAGCTTACCGAAGAGGGCTACTACAGCGTCTTTGGTAAAAGCGGTGCGCGTATTGAGATCCCGGGCTGTTCGCTCTGCATGGGTAACCAGGCACGCGTGCAGGACGGTGCGACGGTGGTCTCCACGTCGACCCGTAACTTCCCGAACCGTCTGGGTAACGGCGCCAACGTCTTCCTGGCATCAGCCGAGCTGGCTGCCGTCGCTTCGCTGCTTGGCAAACTGCCAACGCCGGACGAGTATCAGCAGTTTATGGTGCAGGTGGATAAAACGGCCGACGACACCTATCGCTATCTCAACTTTGACCAGCTGGGTCAATATACCGAGAAAGCGGACAGCGTGATTTTCCAGACCGCCGTATAACGCGACGGGTAAATCGGGGGGGGGATGATGCAAATCATCCCCCTTTTTTTATGCCTTTTTTACCGGCGGCACTCCCGGCATAATGCGAGCGCGATCCCACTTTATTACGCGCGCTGCGCTCAGAATGCACATAAACGTGCAGTCCGGCGCGCTACTGGTATGAGGTAACCCAATGGAGTATGAATTTTTACGCGATATCACCGGCCAGGTCAGGGTGCGCATGTCGATGGATCACGAAGCGGTAGGCCACTGGTTTAACGAAGAGGTCCGCGACAACGCCGGGCTGCTGGATGAAGTAGAAGCGGCGGCGCGTGCGGTAAAAGGCACCCATCAGCAGTGGCAGCGTATCGGACATGAGTACACGCTGTGGCTGGATGAAGAAGAGGTGATGATCCGCGCTAACCAGCTGGCGCTTGAGGATGAGGGGCTGGAAGAGGGCATGGCCTACTACGATGAAGAGAGTCTCTCGTTCTGCGGCGTGGAGGACTTTCTGGCGGTCATCGCGGCTTACCGGCAGTTTATGGCGGGCAGATAACCGGCACCGCGCCACATGATCCATTCTTACTTAACGTAGGCCAGCAGGCTCAGTGAATCACGCGCCAGCGATTTGCACTTCTTATCGTTATTGATTGCAATGCCACTGAGATCTTTATAGCTCTCTTCGCCCAGCGCTTTCATGTTGTAGCTGCTGTAGTTGCTCAAATCCCAGCGGTTCTGCTGGGCAAAAAACACCAGCGCTTTGCGAATTTGTGCATCCGGCAGCGCCTGGTAGCCGCAGTCGTTTTTCAGATAGACAAAGACCGCCGTCAGGTCAGCCAGATCTTCCGCTTCAGACTCGCTCAGCGCAAAACTGCTGGTGGAGAAGCCAAAGAGTCCCGCCAGCAGCAGGATCTTAATGCTTTTTGTCATAATGGTTCTCAGCAAAGGACAATCCATTGACGTTAGCACAGTTACCGTCCGGATTCCGCTTCTTTTACCCCGGCAACGGGCAGGCTACTATTTTGATGCCCGGCACTTGACCCTCCCGCAGGGGCAGGGTTTAGGCTGGGTGCCTCATTATCACAAGGATATGCGTATGCAACGTCGCACTTTTCTCAAACTGACCGCGGCGCTCAGCGCGGCAGGCGCACTGCCGCTATGGAGCCGCTCACTGATGGCGGCTACGCGGCCGCTGCTGCCGATCCCTGCGCTGCTTGAGCCAGATGCGCGCGGTCACTACAGCCTTACCGCCATGACGGGCAGCACGCAGTGGCAGGGTAAAGCGGTGCCGACCTGGGGCTATAACGGCAGCCTGCTCGGGCCGGTTCTGCGCCTGCAGCGCGAGAAGCGCGTCACGGTCAATATTCATAACCGGCTGCCGGAAGCGACCACCGTACACTGGCACGGCCTGGCGATTCCGGGTGACGTGGATGGAGGCCCGCAGGCGATTATCGCGCCCGGTGCCACGCGGCAGGTGAGCTTTACCCCCGATCAGCCAGCGGCGACCTGCTGGTTTCATCCGCATCTGCACGGCAAAACCGGTCATCAGGTGGCGCAGGGATTAGCCGGGCTGGTGCTGCTGGAGGATGAAGCGTCCGGCAAGCTGCGCCTGCCGATGCAGTGGGGAGCCGATGACGTACCGCTGATTTTCCAGGATAAACAGCTTAACAGCGCCGGCACGCATATCGATTATCAGCTGGATGTGATGCGCGCGGCGGTAGGCTGGTTTGGCGATATGATGCTGACCAACGGCGTGCAGTATCCGCAGCACGCCGTGCCGCGCGGCTGGCTGCGGCTGCGGCTGCTTAACGGCTGTAACGCCCGCTCGCTGGAGATCGCCACCAGCGATAAACGACCAGTCTATGTGGTGGGCAGCGATGGCGGACTGCTCGCTGAACCGGTACAGGTGACGTCGCTGTCACTGCTGCCGGGCGAGCGCTTTGAGGTGCTGATCGATACCTCTGACGGGCAGCCTTTTGATATCGTCACGCTGCCGGTGACGCAGATGGGGATGACGCTGCCGCCGTTTGATCGGCCACTGCCGCTGGTGCAGATCCTGCCGCTGCGCATTATGGCGAGCGGGACGCTGCCGGACACCCTGGTGGATCTGCCGCCGCTGCCTGCCAGTGACGGCGTACAGAACCGCTGGCTGCAGCTGATGATGGATCCGCAGCTGGATAAGCAGGGGATGCAGGCGCTGATGGATCGTTATGGCCATCAGGCGATGGGGGGCGCGGCAGACCACGGCGCGGCAGAGACGCACAGCGGACACGATGCCATGCCGATGGAACAGAGCGAACATGGCGCGATGCCGATGGATCACGGTGCGCACGACGCTGCCGCATACGATTTTCACCACGGCAATAAGATCAACGGCGAAGCGTTTAACATGCAGAAGCCGATGTTTGCCGTGCCGCTGGGTAAAACCGAGAAGTGGACGATTTCAGGCGAGGGCGATGCGATGCTGCATCCGTTCCATATTCACGGTGCACAGTTCCGTATCCTGTCAGAAAACGGCAAGCCGCCCGCCGCGCATCGCGCCGGCTGGAAAGATATGGTTAACGTCAACGGCTGGCGCAGTGAAGTCGTGGTGCGGTTCGACTATGCTGCCAGCGCGGAGCATGCCTATATGGCACACTGCCATCTGCTGGAGCACGAAGATACCGGCATGATGCTCGGCTTCACGGTCGCGTAGCGGGGCCAGACGACCGCAAGGGCGGCATCTGAGCCGCTCGGCGTCAGCCGCCGTCTGCCGCCTCCAGCGCCTGGCTGATATCCGCAATCAGGTCGTCCGGATGCTCAATCCCGATCGACAGGCGCACCGTCGCGTCGCTGATGCCAATGCGCTGACGTACCGCCAGCGGCACGCCAGAGTGGGTGGTGCTGGCCGGATGGCTGGCGAGCGACTCGGTGCCGCCCAGGCTTACCGCCAGCTTAAACAGCGTCAGCGCGTTGAGAAAGCGGAAAGCCGCAGGTTCTCCGCCCTGAATATCAAAGGAGAAGGTCGAGCCGGCGCCGCTGCACTGGCGCCGGTACGTTTCTCCGGCCGCACTCTGTGCGTCAAGATAGGGCAGCCAGAACAGCGCCGCGACCTGAGGCCGGTCGCGCAGGAAGGCGGCGACCCGTTCCGCATTTGCGGCGGCTTTCTCCATGCGCAGCGCCAGCGTCTCCAGCGAACGGCCAATCATCCAGCTTGAGTGCGGGTCGAGCTGCGTGCCGATCGCGCTGCGCAGCGCGCGCACAGATTTCATCAGCGTCCGGCTGCCCAGCGCGGCGCCGGCGATAAGGTCGGAGTGGCCGCCCACATATTTGGTCAGCGAATAGAGCGAGATATCTGCGCCATGCTGCAGCGGATGCTGAAACAGCGGCCCCAGCAGCGTATTATCGCAGGCGATAACCGGACGCGAACCCTGCTGCTGTGCAATGACATCCGCCACCTGCGCAATAAGCCGGATATCCACCAGGCTGTTGGTGGGGTTGGCCGGCGTCTCGATCAGGATCAGGGCGACCCGGCCACGCTGCCACGCCAGCTTCGCCGCCTCATAAACCTTATCTTCATCCGTACCCTCGCTGAACCCTACGGCTTTAATTTCCAGATCGTGCAGCGTCTTGCTCAGCAGCGTTTCTGTGCCACCATACAGCGGCTGTGAATGCAGGATCACCTCGCCCGGCCGCGCAAACGCAAGCAGCGTAGTGGCAATGGCTGACATACCGGAAGAGAAGAGCACCGCGCTCTCAGCGCCCTCATAGATCGCCAGACGATCTTCAACGATTTCGCTGTTGGGATGGTTAAAGCGTGAATAGACCAGCCCGCCGCTCTGACCAGCAGGCGGCTGACGGCGACCCGATACATAATCAAAAAAATCTTTGCCCTCTTCGGCACTGTTGAAAACAAAGGTTGAGGTAAGAAACACCGGCGGTTTTACCGCGCCTTCTGACAGCCGAGGATCGTAACCGTAATTAAGCATCTGCGTTTCCGGATGCAGCGTGCGCCGATCGGAAGGTTCTTTATTGCTGGATGAGTTTGCCATAGCAGCTCCGGCTGAATCAGGATAAAGCGCGTAAACCCTGCTATAGAGTTAATGCCATCGCGGTAAATTTTGCTACGTAATCGTTTGCGTTCTGCGGGCGCGGTTAGCCATCAGGCGCATTGTGATAGACTGCGGAGCTTTCTGAAAACCTTAACCAGGCGAACGCAATGAAACACACCGTTGATGTGATGATCTCCCGGGAGGAGATTGCAACCCGTATTGCCGAGCTGGGCAAACAGATCAGTGAAGCCTACCGCGACAGCGGCAGCGAGATGGTGCTGGTTGGTCTGCTGCGCGGCTCCTTTATGTTTATGGCCGATCTGTGTCGGGCGATTGATGTTCCGCATGAGGTCGACTTTATGACCGCCTCCAGCTACGGCAGCGGCATGTCGTCGTCACGCGACGTCAAAATCCTGAAAGATCTCGATGAAGATATTCGCGGTAAAGATGTGCTGATCGTGGAAGATATCATCGACTCCGGCAACACGCTGAGCAAAGTGCGTGAGATCCTGCGCCTGCGTGAGCCAAAATCGCTGGCCATCTGCACGCTGCTGGATAAACCCGAGCGTCGTGAAGTTGAGGTGCCGGTCGAATATGTGGGCTTTACCATTCCCGATGAGTTTGTCGTGGGCTTTGGCATTGACTACGCGCAGCGCTATCGTCATCTGCCTTATATCGGCAAAGTCACCATGCAGGACGCATAACCGCACAATCTACCTGGGTCATTTTGGCCGTTCCGGGATAGAATCAGCCGCCCGTAAGTGACTGACTTGCGGGCCTGATGCACTTTTCTGCACGATACAGCGCGTCATGCGCTCCCCGCAGGCGCACCACGTCTGATTTCAACACAAATTCTGCTGAATTCGCCGCACGTCTGGCGCGGGCGCACTATCATTTTCATCAGGCTTTGATGTCACAACAACAGGATATGGACTCGCAATGACTTATGCACTGGAACTTTCCGGGCTGACCAAGACCTATCCCGGCGGCGTACAGGCGCTGAAAGGTCTCGATCTGAACGTAGAGGCGGGCGACTTTTACGCTCTGCTGGGACCAAACGGGGCCGGTAAATCGACCACCATTGGGATTATCAGCTCGCTGGTTAATAAATCTGGCGGCAGCGTTCGGGTATTTGGTTACGACCTGCAAAAAGATGTGGTCAATGCCAAGCGCCAGCTCGGGCTGGTGCCACAGGAGTTCAACTTTAACCCGTTTGAAACCGTGATGCAGATCGTCGTAAACCAGGCAGGCTATTACGGCGTGGAGCGGGCAGAGGCGAACAAACGTGCGGAGAAGTATCTTAACCAGCTCGATCTGTGGGGCAAACGCAATGAGCGCGCCCGCATGCTTTCAGGCGGTATGAAGCGCCGCCTGATGATTGCGCGTGCGCTGATGCATGAGCCCAAGCTGCTGATTCTGGATGAGCCGACGGCCGGCGTGGATATTGAGCTGCGCCGCTCCATGTGGGTGTTTCTGAAAGAGCTGAATGCGAAAGGCACCACGATTATCCTCACCACGCACTATCTGGAAGAGGCAGAGATGCTGTGTCGCAATATCGGCATTATTCAGAGCGGCGAACTGGTGGAGAATACCTCCATGAAAGGCCTGCTCTCTAAACTGAAATCGGAAACCTTTATTCTCGATCTCGCCCCGCGCAGCGCGCTGCCGCAGCTGGAGGGCTTTCAGTATCGCCTGGTGGATACCTCGACGCTGGAAGTAGAAGTGATGCGTGAGCAGGGGCTTAACAGCGTATTCAGTCAGCTGAGCGCGCAGGGCGTACAGGTGCTGAGCATGCGTAACAAAGCAAACCGGCTGGAAGAGCTGTTTGTGGGACTGACACAGGGTAAAGCAGGAGGCAGAGCATGACGCATCTTTATTGGGTCGCGTTAAAGAGTATCTGGAGCAAAGAGATTAACCGGTTTGCCCGCATCTGGATCCAGACGCTGGTCCCGCCGGTGATCACCATGACGCTCTACTTTATTATTTTCGGTAACCTGATTGGTTCACGCATTGGCGACATGCACGGCTTCAGCTATATGCAGTTTATCGTGCCGGGCCTGATTATGATGTCGGTGATCACTAACGCCTATGCTAACGTCGCCTCCTCTTTTTTCAGCGCAAAATTTCAGCGCAATATTGAAGAGCTGCTGGTGGCACCGGTGCCGACCCACATCATCATTGCCGGCTATGTCGGCGGCGGCGTGGCGCGTGGCGTCTGCGTGGGGATCCTGGTGACGGCGGTCTCGCTCTTCTTTGTGCCGTTCCACGTTTTCTCCTGGCCAATGGTTGCCATCACTCTGCTGCTGACCGCGGTGCTCTTTTCGCTGGCGGGTCTGCTCAACGCGGTGTTCGCCCGCACGTTTGATGATATCAGCCTGATCCCGACCTTTGTGCTGACGCCGCTGACTTATCTGGGCGGCGTCTTCTATTCGCTGGCGCTGCTGCCGCCGTTCTGGCAGGCAGTCTCGAAGCTGAATCCGGTGGTGTATATGATCAGCGGCTTCCGGTACGGCTTCCTCGGCATTAACGATGTGCCGCTGGTGTTTACGCTGTCGGTGCTGTTAGCGTTTATCGTGGTGTTTTATGTGCTGGTGTATACGCTGATCCAGCGCGGTCGCGGCTTACGCACCTGAATGTTATTGAGCGGGATAATAAACAGGGGCGCCGGAAGGGCGCCCCTGATGTTTCCGGCAGCTCAGCGTAATATGGCTGAACGCTACGCAACCTGAACCGGCAGCGCCCGGGCAAGACGTTTCATCTCATTATCGCCCTCAAAATAGGCCACCTTTGGCTGCCAGCTGCGCGCCACTTCATCCTCTACCTGCACGTAAGAGCAGATAATCATGATGTCTCCGGCACAGGCGCAGCGCGCGGCAGCACCGTTTACGGAGATAATTTTTGATCCCCGCTCGGCGGCGATGGCGTAGGTGGAAAAACGCTGGCCGTTGGTCACATTGTAAATATCGATCGCTTCATATTGCAGAATGCCGGCGGCATCCAGGAAATCCTGATCGATCGCGCAGGAGCCTTCATAGTGCAGATCGGCCTGCGTGACTTTGACGCGGTGCAGTTTGCCCTGCAGAACAGTACGAATCATCGCGGTATACCCTTAAGCTGCTGTTTAAACGACGGCTTACGCCATCAGATCCACTTGCTGATTATCAATCAGACGCGCGTTGCCCAGCCAGGCGGCCATCAGGATCACCGCGCGCTGGCTCTCCACCGTCAGCGGCTGCAGCGTGCTGGCATCGCAGATCGCCAGCCCGTCAGGACGAAACCCCTTTTCCTGCAGCGCGGCATTCGCCTGTTCAATAATCTCATCAATGTGGCGTTCGCCGTTGCTGAGGCGCTCCGCCATACTCTGCATAACCTGGCTCAGACCCGGTGCCAGCCTGCGTTCATCGGCAGTAAGATAGCCATTGCGCGAACTCAGCGCCAGCCCATCTTTCGCCCGCACGGTGGGCACGCCAACGATGTCGATATCAAAGCCCATATCCGCAACCAGTTTGCGTATGATCGCCAGCTGCTGAAAGTCCTTTTCGCCAAAACAGGCGACGTCAGGCTGCACCAGGTTGAACAGTTTGCTGACGATCGTAGCGACCCCACGGAAGTGGCCCGGCCGGCTGGCACCCTCCAGCAGCGCAGAGAGCACCGGCACCTCAACAAACGTCTGGTTCTCTGTACCCTGCGGATAGATCGCCTGCGGTGCCGGTGCAAATACCAGATCCACACCGTGACGGTTAAGCTTTTCGCAATCGTCCTGCAGCGTGCGCGGATAGCGTGCAAGGTCATCCGCGCGGTCAAACTGCATCGGATTAACAAACACCGAGACCACAACCACATCAGCCCGCTGGCGCGCTTCATCAACCAGCGTCAGGTGGCCATCATGCAGATTGCCCATTGTGGGCACCAGGGCGATACGTTTGCCCGCCTGGCGCCAGCGACGGATCTCGCGGCGCAGCATCGGCAGCGTTTCAATGATCAACACGATAAATCTCCGGATTCAGAAGAAGCTGTGTTCGGCGGCAGGATAGGTGCCAGCCTCAACGTCGGCAATATACTGGCGAATTGCCGCGCGAATGTCGCCGGTTTCGGCGAGGAAATTTTTGGCAAATTTTGGAATGTGGCCACCGGTGATGCCAAAGGCGTCATGCATGACCAGAATCTGGCCATCGGTGACGTTACCTGCGCCGATGCCGATCACCGGAATGGTCAGCGCCTGGGTGATGCGCGCCGCCAGCGCGACCGGCACGCACTCCAGTACCATCAGCTGTGCGCCAGCGGCTTCCAGCGCCAGGGCATCGGCCAGCAGGCGTTCAGCGTCCGCCTCATCACGGCCCTGCACTTTGTAGCCGCCAAAAATATTTACCGACTGCGGCGTCAGGCCCAGATGGCCACAGACCGGTACGGCGCGCTCGGTCAGCATGCGTACGCTCTCCGCCAGCCACGCACCCCCTTCCAGTTTGACCATGTTGGCACCGGCGCGCATCAGCTGCGCGGCAGAGGCGAAAGTCTGCTCCGGAGTGGCATAGCTCATAAAGGGCAGGTCAGCCATGATCAGTGCCTGCGGCGCGCCACGGCGCACGGCGGCGGTATGATAGGCGATATCAGCCACCGTGACCGGCAGCGTGGAGTCATGCCCCTGCACCGTCATCCCCAGTGAATCGCCAATCAGCATCACCTGAATGCCTTCGTCGGCAAACAGGCGGGCAAAGCTGAAATCATAAGCGGTAAGAGTGGCAAAGCGGCGCCCGCTGGCTTTCAGCTGGCGCAGATGAGAGATAGTGGTTGGTTTCATCGCAATCTCCGGCGTTTCTGATGCGCGCAGTGTACTGGATTGCTTGCAGGGGGGATATGACCGGCAGGAAATTATCGCGTGTCAGACGGACCAGAGGGTGATTTCGCTGCAGTCCAGCGTGGCGAGCACGCCGCTCAGCGGACGGCCATCGGGCAGGCGCAGACCCGGCGCAATCTCCAGCAGCGGCAGCAGCATAAATGCCCGGTTGTGCATATCATAGTGCGGTACGGTTAAACGCGGCGTATGGATCACCTGATTGCCAAACAGCATGATATCGATATCGAGCGTACGCGGCCCCCAGCGCTCAGCTTTGCGCACGCGGCCATGTTCCAGCTCAATATGCTGGGTGTGATCCAGCAGCGTCTCGGGCAGCAGCGCTGTATCAAGCGCCACTACCGCGTTCAGGTAATCGGGCTGATCCGCCGGACCATAGGGCGGCGTGCGATAGAACGATGAGGTCGCCACGCGGGAAGTCTCCGGCAGCGTATCGAGCGCCGCAAGCGCTGCATCAATCTGATGCAGCGGATCGGCAAGATTACTGCCCAGGGCGAGATAGACGCGATTCATGATGCGTTGCTGCTGCTGCCCTGTTCGCGACGCGGACCGGTGGAGCGGCGGCGCGGACGGCGCGGTTTACGGCGCGGCTGCGGATCGTCCCCCAGCGTGTTCAGCATGGTTTTCTGCTGGACCGGAACGGCGGCCTGGAATTCACCCCACCACTGGCTGAGACGCTGCAGTTCCGGATTCTTTTCTACTTCAGCACGCAGCGCCAGCAGGTCGTAAGCGGCGCGGAATTTCGGATGCTCCATCAGCTTCCATGCGCGTTTGCCGTGGCGACGCGACATACGCAGCTGCAGCTGCCAGATATCGCGGACCAGGGTGGTAATGCGTTTCGGGATCGCCAGCGCGCGGCACGCCTCGTCCAGCGTATCATTCATGGAGAGTGCAAACGCGTCATAGTAGGTCAGGCCGCTCTCCTGAGCGATACGCTCAGCGGATTCCAGCTGCGGATACCAGAACATTGCGGCAAACAGAAACGCCGGATTGACACGCAAATCGTTGTGCAGCCGGGTATCGGTGTTTTTCAGCACCTGCGCCAGCATGCGTTCCATCATGCTGTCGCCTTGCTCGGTAAAGTGGCGCGCCAGGGTCGGGAACAGCGGCTGGAAGAGCTGATATTCACACAGCATCTGCCAGGTGCGGTAGCCATAGCCAGCCTGCAGCAGCTTCAGCGCCTCTTCAAACAGGCGGGCGGGCGGAACGTCATTCAGCAGCGTCGCCAGGCGCGGGATCGGCTCGGCGGTTTCCGGCGCAATCTGCATATTGAGTTTGGCGGCAAAGCGCACCACGCGCAGCATGCGTACCGGATCTTCACGGTAGCGCGTCTCCGGATCGCCAATCAGGCGTACCACGCCCTCCTGCAGATCCTGCAGGCCACCCACATAGTCGCGGACCGTGAAGTCTGCCACGCTGTAGTAGAGGCTGTTGATGGTGAGATCGCGGCGCTGCGCATCATCTTCGATGCTGCCAAAAATATTGTCGCGCAGCAGCATGCCGTTCTGGCCGCGCTGCGAGCTGTTGCGATCGTCTTCGCTCTCTTCCTGATGGTGGCCGCGGAAAGTCGCCACCTCGATCACTTCCGGCCCAAACATCACGTGCGCCAGACGGAAACGGCGGCCAACCAGACGGCAGTTGCGGAACAGTTTGCGCATCTGCTCAGGCGTGGCATTGGTCGTCACGTCGAAATCTTTCGGCTTTTTGCCCAGTAGCAGGTCGCGTACGCCGCCGCCGACCAGGTAAGCTTCAAAGCCTGCTTTATTCAGGCGATAGAGCACCTTAAGGGCGTTTTCGCTGATATCTTTGCGTGAGATGTTATGGTTTTCCCGGGGAATGATGGTCATCTGGTTTTCAGCTTCCACCTCTTCAGGCACCTCCTCGTCACGCTTGAGGACTCTCCGGCAAAAATTAGCGACTCGGGTAAAAATGGGACACCTCGACAGTGACAAAAAATGGGTGGTAATAAAATCAGCGGCTAATCATAGCCTGTTGCGAACCATTTAGGAATGGCGTTGTCATTTCATCCGGCTTTAGCGCGTCATGTAACGGGATCTGCGCCGGTGCCCAGCGCGTAATGGCCTGGCTCAGCAGCAACGCCAGCGGGCTATCCTGCCAGCCTTCTTCTGCCGGCTGTCCGAGAAAGCGCAGCGCCTGCACCAGCAGCGGACGCGGATCGCCAGCGGGCAGGGCAGGGGCGTGATTCTGCTTGGAGAGTTTATTGCCGTCAGCGGCGATCGCCAGCGGCAGATGCAGGTATGCCGGCGGCGTCCAGCCAAACTGCTGATAGAGCGCAATCTGACGCACCGTCGGGGCGATTAGATCCGCGCCGCGCACAATTTCGGTAACGCCCTGGTCATGATCGTCGACCACCACCGCCAGGTTATAGGCGAACAGCCCGTCCCGGCGATGGATAATAAAATCCTCTTCCGCCAGCTGAGGATCCGCCAGCAGCTCCCCGCGCAGCCGATCGGTAAAATGCCGGACCGGCGCGTGCTGGCGCAGGCGCAGCGCCGCGTTATCCGGCGGGAGCTGGCGATCGCGACAGTAACCATCGTAATACCCACCCAGCTGCTGAATACGCCGGCGACTGCAGGTGCAGAAATAGCTCTGACGATGAGTGCGCAACCAGGCCAGCGCCGCCCGATACGCATCATGCCGCTGTGACTGCCACATCACTTCACCATCCCACTCCAGCCCGTAATGCTCCAGCTGCTGCAGAATGCGCGTGGCAGCACCCGGTACTTCACGTGGCGGATCGATATCTTCAATACGCACCAGCCAGCGGCCCTGCTGCGCACGAGCGCTGAGATAACTGCCGAGTGCAGCAATCAGGGAACCAAAATGAAGATCGCCGGAGGGCGAAGGGGCGAAGCGACCAATACAGGAGGACATAGCAGAGGGTGTCACTGGAAGATACACCGCACGGCGGGGAAAGATTGATTTTCCCTGCTGTGCGGTGAGAACAGGCGGATGGACATCAGCCAGCCATCTGCTTCTCGCGGATCTCAGCCAGCGTTTTGCAGTCAATGCAAAGATCGGCAGTCGGACGCGCTTCCAGACGGCGGATACCGATTTCAACACCGCAGGATTCACAGTAGCCGAAGTCGTCATCTTCCACTTTTTTCAGCGTCTTCTCGATCTTCTTAATCAGCTTACGCTCGCGATCGCGGTTACGCAGTTCCAGGCTGAACTCCTCTTCCTGCGCTGCTCGGTCAACCGGATCGGGGAAGTTAGCAGCTTCGTCCTGCATGTGTGACACAGTACGGTCTACTTCATCCCTGAGTTGGTTGCGCCAGGCTTCCAGAATCTTACGGAAGTGGCCTAACTGGGCGTCGTTCATATACTCTTCGCCCGGTTTCTCCTGATACGGCTCCACACCTGCGATGGCGAGGATACTCAGGGACGATGTTTTACGGTTTTGCCCTTCTTGCATGTTGTTTCTCCTGGATAACACGCACTACCCGTTGCGATTCAGACTGCCCGGCAGGATTGCTGCACGGCTGGCCTGTCTGCTCTGGGTTTATCGATTCCCATCAGGGAAAAAAACAGGCCGCTATAAATAGCAGAAGCAATCAAGGTTGGCAATTATTCCTGAACACACCTTGACAAGCCTGTGAGTAAAAGCGTATTTAGCGCGCCTCCGGCTCCATCCTGACACAGTTTATCGCCACTATTATGACAGCTCAGCGCAGGCTGCCACCGGCAGCGGTCGGGAGAGCTGCATCTGCTCAGGAGAAAGCGTGGCCTGATACGCAAACACTTCTACGCCACGGCGCTGTGCCTGTACCAGTAGTTCTGCGTAGTGCGCGTCGATATGGCGCGCCGGGGAAACGTCCTCAATCCCCGTGTGCAGAACAGCAAACAACAAAACGGCCCGATGACCTTCTGCCGCGATTGCACTGAGTTCGCGCAGATGCTTCTGTCCGCGGACCGTCACCGCATCCGGAAAGTAGCCTTTACCATTCTGTAAAAGGGTGACGGATTTGACTTCAATATAGCAGTTTGATCTGCCCTCTGCCTGCAGAAGGAAATCAATTCGGCTTTTTTCCGTGCCATATTTCACTTCGCTGCGGCAGTGGGTGTAACCGGATAATTCCGGAATATGCTGTTGCTGCAGCGCCTCCTGCACCAGCTGGTTAGCGCGCAGCGTATTAACGCAGATCCAGTGGCCCGACTGCGTCTCTGTCAGCTCCCAGCTGTGCGGATATTTGCGCGTCGTGCTGGCTGACGTGGAGTACCACACCGTGTCGCCGGGCGTGGCGCAGCCGGTCATGGCGCCGGTGTTGGCGCAGTGGATGGTCAGCAGGTCGCCCTCAGGCGTCACGATGTCAGCCAGAAAGCGCTTGTAGCGCGCCACCAGACGAGCCGGCTTAAGCGGCAGAGTAAACTGCATGGTGGATCCTCAGGCTGAAGTGAGCGGCCAGCGCGCCACGGTTTTGTAGCGCGTACGGCCGCGGGAAAAGAGCGATGAACAGAGCGCAAACCGGGTCGCTTCCATCTGCCAGTGAAACCCGCGCGGCGGCAGCATAATGCGCTGTGTGGCGTGGCGCAGCAGGGTAACGTGCGGATGAAAAGGCTGTGCGCTCTGCGCGCAGCCGTGTCGTGCCGCCTGAGCGCGCAGCAGCGACGCCAGCTGCAGCAGTCCGCGCGGCGCGCGGCGGCAGCCGAGCCATACTACGCCGGGGCGTGGCCAGTGTCCGGCATCATCCAGGTCAAGCGTAAAAGCGGGCTGGGTAATACGCGCGGCGAGCTGTTGCAGGCTCTCCTGCGTCTCGCGGCTCACCTCACCCAGAAACGCCAGCGTCAGATGCAGGTTGGCCGCTGCAACCGGCGTACCGGCCTCAGCGGCAAAATTATCCGCCCGCCACTGCACCAGCTGCTGCTGAAGCGGAGCAGGCAGTTCAAGAGCAAAAAACAGGCGTTGCGTGGTCATAAGCGTGCTCCGGTAATCTGCGCCGGGTGGTGTACAATGCGCGCCATATTAGCACAGGCAGAGCAGGAGAAGAGCGTGAGTGAATTACCGGTCAGCGAGGTATTGCCTGCGCTGCTGACGGCGCTGGAGCGTTCGCCCCAGGTGCTGCTGGCGGCCCCTACCGGCGCAGGAAAATCGACCTGGCTGCCGCTGCAGCTGCTGCAGCAGGCGTCGCTGCCGGGGCGTATTATTATGCTGGAACCGCGTCGTCTGGCGGCGCGCAATGTGGCCCAGCGGCTGGCGGAGCAGCTTGGCGAGCAGCCGGGCGACACCGTGGGTTACCGGCTGCGCGGTGAGAGCTGCGTCGGTGCGCATACCCGACTCGAAGTGGTCACCGAGGGGATCCTGACGCGCATGCTGCAGCGCGATCCCATGCTGGAGGACGTAGCGCTGGTGATCCTTGATGAGTTTCATGAGCGCAGCCTGCAGGCCGATCTGGCGCTGGCGCTGCTACTGGATGTGCAGCAGGGGCTGCGCGATGACCTGAAGCTGCTGCTGATGTCCGCCACGCTGGATAATCAGCGTCTGCAGGCGCTGCTGCCCGCTGCGCCTGCCATTGTATCGGCCGGACGCAGTTATCCGGTGGCGCGCCGCTATGCCAGCCTCAATCCGCAGACGCGTTTTGAGGAGGCGGTGGCGCGCGAGGTCGCCCAGCTGCTGCGCGAGGAGCACGGCTCGCTGCTGCTGTTTCTGCCGGGCGTGGCGGAGATTGAGCGTGTCAGGCGGGAGCTGAGCGCACGGGTGGGGGACGATATCGATCTGGCTCCGCTCTACGGTGCGCTGCCGCTGGAGGCGCAGCGGCGCGCCATTCTGCCGGCCGCCGCCGGCCGCCGGAAGGTCGTGCTCGCTACGAACATTGCGGAGACCAGCCTGACCATCGAGGGGATCCGTCTGGTGGTCGATAGCGCGCTGGAGCGGGTCGCGCAGTTTGATGCCCGCAGCGGCGTCACCCGGCTGCAAACGCAGCGTATCAGTCAGGCATCCATGACGCAGCGCGCCGGGCGCGCCGGCCGGCTTGAGCCGGGTATCTGTCTGCATCTGCTGGCACAGGAGCAGGCGCTGCGCGCGCCGGCGCAGAGCGATGCAGAGATCTTAAGCAGCGATCTCGCCGGTCTGCGACTGGAGCTGCTGCAGTGGGGCTGTAGCACGGCAGCGCAGCTGCAGTGGCTTGACCTGCCGCCGGCCCGCAACCTGCAGGCGGCGGACGCGCTGCTGCACCAGCTGGGCGCGCTGGACAGCGCCGGACGGCTTAACGCCACCGGCCGGAAAATGGCGCGGCTCGGCAGCGATCCGCGTCTTGCGGCCATACTCTGCGCGGCGGGGGAGGAGAGCGATGCCATTGCCAGCGCGGCGCTGCTGGTGGCCACTCTCGAAGATCCGCCGCGCGGCGGCAGCGTCGATTTGCGTGACGCGCTGAACCATCCCCAGCCGCAGTGGCAGCGGCGGGCGCGGCAGTGGCAGCAGCGTCTGCACGCCAGCGGTGGACGGGTGGATGCCGATCGCATTCCGCTGCTGCTGGCGGCGGGTTTTGCCGACCGCATTGCGCAGCGGCGCGGCGAGAGCGCACGCTACCAGCTGGCAAACGGTCTCGGCGCCATGCTGGATGAGGATCACGGCCTTAGTCGCTATCCCGCCCTGATTGCGCCCGCGCTGCTGCAGGGGGCGGGCGCGGCGGACGCACGCATGCTGCTGGCGCTGCCGGTGGACCTGACGGCGCTGCGGGCAGCGCTGCCGCAGCTCATTACCCGCCGGGTTGACGTGGAATGGGATGAGGAGAGAGGCACGCTGCGCGCCTGGAAACGCGAACTGCTGGGCGAGCTGGTGCTCAGCGCGCAGCCGCAGGCGCGGCCAGACGCTGAGATTCTGCATCCTGCCATGCTACGCTGGATACGCGAAAAGGGATTGTCGGTGCTGGGCTGGACGCCGGAAGCGGAGCAGCTGCGCCTGCGCCTGCAGTGCGCGATGCAGTGGTTGCCGGAAGAGGGGTGGCCGCCGCTGGACGATACGGCATTGCTTGATACACTGGAAAGCTGGTTACTGCCTGAGATGACGGGCGTGCGCGATCTGAAAGGGCTGCAGGGCATTAACCTCAGCCGGGCATTATTACATTTGCTGACATGGTCGCAACGTCAGCGGCTGGATAGTGCGCTGCCAACTCACTACACTGTGCCGACCGGAAGCCGCCTGCCCATCCGCTATCACGCAGAGAATCCGCCCGCGCTGGCCGTTCGCCTGCAGGAGATGTTTGGCGAGGCGCAGAATCCGGCTATCGCTGAGGGCCGCGTGCCGCTGGTGCTGGAGCTGCTGTCACCGGCGCATCGTCCGCTGCAGATCACCCGCGATCTGGCGGCGTTCTGGCGCGGCGCGTACCCCGAGGTGCAGAAAGAGATGAAAGGGCGCTACCCCAAACATCCATGGCCGGACGATCCGGCCAGCGCCCTGCCAACAAGGCGCACCAAAAAGTTTTCCCCGTAACCCTGTGGATCGAATTCAGAGGGTTCTGCCATGCGCCGCGGGAGAAAGCAGTTAGAGTAACGGCCGCAGCTACCGCTATGCCTGGAGAGAAGAGAGTATGTCTGGGAACGATCGCGAACCTATTGGGCGCAAAGGAAAAGCGCCAAAGCCGCCGCGCACTACCGCGCGGCGCGGGCACCGCAAAGAGCCTGATGGCCACATCGGGCAAACTGATATTGATGAAGATTATGAGGAGAGCGCTCCGGTGCCACCGAAAAGTAAAGGAAGGGGTAAAGGCCCGCAGCGCGGCAAGCGCCGCTGGTTAGGCTGGCTCATTAAGCTCTTCCTCGTTGTTGTTGTTGTGATGGCGGCCTGGGGCGTCTATCTCGACTCTGAGATCCGCAGCCGTATTGATGGTAAAGTCTGGCAGCTGCCTGCCGCCGTCTACGGGCGCATGGTCAGCCTTGAGCCTGGCATGGCCTATGATAAGAAAGAGATGATTGCGCTGCTGGAAGGTACGCAGTATCGCGAAGTGTCGCGCATTACGCGTCCGGGCGAGTTCAGCGTCAAGGGCAATACCATCGATCTGCTGCGCCGGCCGTTTGATTTTCCTGACAGCAAAGAGGGACAGATCAACGCGCGTCTGACCTTCAGCAACGATGAGCTCTCCGGTATTAAAAATCTCGATACCGGGCGCGACTTCGGTTTCTTCCGTCTCGATCCGCGCCTGATCACCATGCTGCAGTCGCCTAACGGCGAACAGCGTCTGTTTGTGCCGCGTGCCGGCTTCCCGGATCTGCTGGTCGATACGCTGATCGCGACCGAAGATCGTCACTTCTATGAGCATGACGGGATCAGCCCTTACTCGATCGGCCGTGCATTTCTGGCCAACATCACCGCCGGAAAAGCGGTACAGGGCGGCAGTACGCTGACGCAGCAGCTGGTTAAAAACCTGTTCCTGACCAATGAGCGCTCACTATGGCGTAAAGCGCGTGAAGCCTATATGGCGGTGATCATGGATGCGCGTTACAGCAAAGATCGCATCCTTGAGCTCTACCTCAATGAGGTCTATCTCGGTCAGGCCGGTAACGATCAGATCCGCGGCTTCCCGCTGGCCAGCCTCTACTATTTCGGGCGTCCGGTTGATGAGCTCAGCCTCGATCAGCAGGCGATGCTGGTCGGAATGGTAAAAGGCGCCTCGCTCTACAACCCGTGGCGGAATCCAAAGCTGGCGCTGGAGCGACGTAATCTGGTGCTGCGTCTGCTGCAGCAGCAGCAGGTGATTGACCAGGAGCTGTATGACATGCTCTCGGCGCGTCCGCTGGGCGTACAGCCTAAAGGCGGCGTGATCACCCCGCAGCCCGCCTTTATGCAGATGGTGCGTAATGAGCTGCAGGCGAAGCTGGGCGACAAGGTAAAAGATCTCTCGGGCGTGAAAATTTTCACCACGCTCGATCCGGTTTCACAGGACGCGGCTGAAAAGGCGGTAGAAGAGGGGATCCCCACGCTGAAAAAACAGCGCGGGCTGAAAGATCTGGAAACCGCCATGGTGGTGGTAGACCGCTTCAGCGGTGAAGTGCGTGCTATGGTGGGCGGTTCCGATCCGCAGTTTGCCGGCTATAACCGCGCGCTGCAGGCGCGCCGCTCTATCGGCTCGCTGGCGAAACCGGCTACCTATCTGACCGCGCTGAGCCAGCCCAACAGCTACCGGCTGAACAGCTGGATCGCGGATGAACCGATTGCGCTGAAGCAGCCCAACGGCAGCGTCTGGAAGCCAATGAACGACGATCGTCGCTTCAGCGGCAAGGTGATGCTGGTGGATGCGCTGACTAACTCCATGAACGTGCCAACGGTTAATCTGGGCATGACGCTGGGGCTGGATGCGGTAGTGGATACCTGGAATAAACTGGGCGTGTCGAAAGATCAGCTACATCCGGTGCCGGCGATGCTGCTGGGCGCGCTGAACCTGACGCCGGTGGAAGTGGCGCAGGCGTTCCAGTCGATCGCCAGCGGCGGCAACCGTGCTGACCTGTCGGCGGTGCGTTCGGTCATCGCTGAAGATGGCTCGGTTCTGTTCCAGAGCTTTCCGCAGGCGCAGCGCGTGGAGCCTGCTCAGGCGGCCTATCTGACGCTCTATACCATGCAGCAGGTGGCGGAACGCGGTACCGCCCATGCTCTGGGCGCACGCTATCCGAAAGCGCACCTGGCGGGCAAAACCGGGACCACCAACGATCTGATCGACAGCTGGTTTGCCGGTGTTGACGGTAAAGAAGTGGCGATTACCTGGGTCGGACGTGATAACAACCAGACGTCGAAACTCTATGGCTCCAGCGGTGCGATGCAGATTTACCGTCGCTATCTCGATAATCAGGCGCCGATGCCGCTGGTCCTGACGCCGCCGGAGGATATCACGCAGATGAACGTTGATTCTGCGGGTAATTTCGTCTGCGGATCTGGCAGCAGTACCTGGCGTTCACTGCCGGTCTGGACGCTGGATCCGGCCGCACTCTGCCAGCAGCAGATGGAGCAGCAGCAGGTGTTCCAGCAGCAACAGCAGCAGCAGCCTGAGCAGCAACAGCAACAGCAACAGCAACAGCAGCAACAGTCGCAGAATGAGCAAAAGGATTCTGACGGCGTGGCGGGCTGGATCAAAGATATGTTCGGCAGTAAATAAGTCATCCCTTCATACAGGGCGCTCCGGCGCCCTTTTTTTTGCCTCCGGTTTTTTATCCGCGATCAATCGATGCTGCAATCGGGCAGTAATTGCGGCAATCGCGCAGATTACATCTTGCAGATCGCGCGCAGCTTCGCCTAGAATCTTTGCGTCTGATAATCATTATCGTTTTCATTCGCCCGCATTGTTCATCTGTTGAGAGACTCCTTCATGAGTGCGCGAACTACTTTTTTCCGGCCGGAGCTGACGCCTCGTCGCCCGCTGGCTTTATTCATTGCGTTAACACTGGGTACGCTGAGCGCGCAGGCGCTGGCAGAAGAGACTGTTGTTGTCACCGCTGCCGATACCGGCACGGTGGCACAGGAGAGCGCCTGGGGCCCGGCCCCGACCATTGCGGCGAAGCAGAGCGCCACCGGCACCAAAACCGATACGCCGATTGAAAAAAACCCGCAGTCGGTTTCGGTGGTGACGCAGGAAGAGATGGCGATGCATGCCGTCACCAGCGTTAAAGGGGCATTCAACTATACCCCTGGCGTACTGACCGGTAACCGCGGCAGTTCGGACGTGATTGATGCACTCTCGATTCGCGGCTTCAGCGAAACCAACACCAATCAGTATCTGGATGGCCTGAAACTGCAGGGCGACAACTACTCAGAATTCGCCCTCGATCCCTGGTTCCTGGAGCGTGCGGAGCTGCTGCGCGGCCCGGTATCGGTGCTCTATGGAAAAAGTAATCCGGGCGGCGTAGTGGCGCTGGTCAGCAAGCGCCCCACGCAGGAGACGCTGCGTGAAGTGCAGTTCCAGATGGGCAATGACAATCTGTTCTCAACCGGTTTCGATTTCGGCGGCGCGCTCGATGACGCAGGCGTCTACAGCTATCGTCTGACCGGCCTCGCGCGCAGCGCTGATGCGCAGCAGGCGATGAACAAAGAGAAGCGCTACACCATTGCGCCTTCATTCAGCTGGCGTCCGGACGAAAATACGCGTTTTGACCTGCTGACTTACTTCCAGAATGAACCGGAAACCGGCTATTACGGCTGGCTGCCGCGCGAAGGCACGGTGGTGGGCATCACCCGCCCGGACGGCAGCAGTTACAAACTGCCGACCCATTTTGATGAAGGCGAAGAGAGCAACAAGATTTCGCGCAACACCAAAATGGTCGGGTACAGCGTTGAGCATAGCTTCAGCGATACCTGGACGGTGCGGCAGAACCTGCGCTATGCCGAACTGCGTACGGATTACCGCAGCATTTATGGCTTCGGTTATAACCCTGATAATCAACGTATTACCCGTAATGCGGCATTCTCGAAAGAGAAACTCAACCAGTTCGCGGTTGATACGCAGGCCCAGGCTAACTTTGCTACCGGTGATTTAGCTCATACCTTGCTGCTGGGCGTTGATTTCCAGCGCACCCGTAACGACATTGATGGTCAGTTTGGTGTCGCCAGTGGTCTTAGCCCATTCAATCCGCAATATGGTGATGACAGCTATACCCCTTATACCAATCCTTATCAGCATTTAAATCAGCAGCGCCAGACTGGCCTGTATGCGCAGGATCAAATGGAATGGAACCGCTGGGTGTTAACACTCGGTGGCCGCTACGATTACGCGATGAACTCCGTTACCGATCGGGTGGAAAATTCCGTAGACCGTCAGAATGATCAGGCATTTACCTGGCGCGGCGGGGTTAACTACGTATTCGATAATGGTATTGCACCTTACTTCAGCTATAGCGAAGCGTTCATCCCGAATGCTGGTGCGACAGGGAACGGTCAGGCGTTCGATCCTTCACGCGCTAAGCAGTATGAGGCAGGCGTAAAATATGTGCCGAAAGATCGTCCGATTGTTATGACGGCCGCTGTGTATCAGCTCACCAAAACCAAAAACCTGACGGCCGATCCTGATAATCCGCAGTTTAGCGTGCAGAGCGGCGAAATCCGTTCACGCGGCGTGGAGCTGGAAGCGAAAGCCGCGGTGAACGCCAGCATCAACCTGACGGCGGCTTACTCTTATACCGATGCGGAATACACCGAAGATAACTTGCTGAAAGGCCGCACGCCGGTGCAGGTGCCGAAGCACATGGCATCGCTGTGGGGCGACTACACCTTCCATGACACGGCGCTATCGGGCGTAACTATCGGTGCCGGTGTGCGTTACGTCGGTGAAAGCAAAGGATTGTATGCCAGCGGTAGCAACGTGAACCAGAACTTCGATGTCGCCGCTTACACCACGGTAGACGCCGCGCTGAAGTACGACCTGGGTCGCTTCGGCCTGCCGGGTTCGACTGTGGGCGTCAACGTCAACAATCTGTTCAATCGTGACTACGTCGCCAGCTGCTACCGCGACTACGCCTGCTACTGGGGCGCTGAGCGCCGTATCGTGGGTACCGCTACCTTCCGTTTCTGAGACTGATATCCGGGCGCGCTGCGCCCGTTAGCCAGGGAGTACCATGCTGCATTCGCACTACGCCGAAACCACTTTTGCGCTGGATAGTGCCAGCTTTCACGTGCCGGGGCGCACGCTGCTGCATCCGCTGTCGCTTACGTTTACACCGGGAAAAGTGACCGCACTGATTGGCCATAACGGCTCGGGAAAATCGACCCTGCTGAAAATGCTGGGGCGCCATCATGCTGCGACGGCAGGAGAAGTGCTACTGAACGGCGAACCGGTGGCGCACTGGAACAGCAAAGCGTTTGCACGTCAGGTGGCCTATCTGCCTCAGCAGCTGCCTGCGGCAGAAGGCATGACGGTGCGCGAACTGACGGCGATGGGGCGCTATCCGTGGCACGGTGCGCTGGGACGTTACGGCGCGGAAGATCGCAACCGGGTTGAGGAGGCGATTGCGCTGGTGGGACTGAAACCCTTTGCCGGCCGTCTGGTGGATAGCCTCTCCGGCGGCGAGCGTCAGCGCGCCTGGCTGGCGATGCTGGTGGCGCAAAATAGCCGCTGCCTGCTGCTGGATGAGCCAACGTCGGCGCTGGATATTGCGCATCAGGTTGAGGTGCTGGCGCTGATCCAGCGGCTGAGCCGCGAGCGCGGACTCACCGTGATTGCCGTGCTGCACGATATCAACATGGCGGCGCGCTACTGCGACAGGCTGGTGGCGCTGCGTCAGGGCGAGGTTATCGCCGAAGGGGAACCGGCGGCGATCATGCAGGCTGACGTGCTGGGCACGATCTACGGTATTCCGATGGGCATACTGCCGCACCCGCAGGGCGGCGCGCCCGTCAGTTTTGTTCGCTGAGGAGCAGGGATGATCTCACTGACCCGTCGTCGTCTGCTGACGGCGCTGGCGCTCTCGCCGCTTATGCAGTGCGCGCCGCTGCGTGCTGCCGTGCCGGACAATTCACGCATTCTGGCGCTGGAGTGGCTCTCAGCTGAACTGCTGATGGCGCTGGGCGTGGCACCGCTCGGCGTGGCGGATGTACACAACTACAATATCTGGGTTGGCGAGCCGCCGCTGCCCGCCAGTACCGTCGATCTTGGCCTGCGTGGTGAACCTAATCTGGAGCTGATGACGCAGCTGGATCCCTCACTGATCCTGTATTACAGCGGCTTTGGTCCGTCAGCAGAAACGCTGCAGCATATCGCCCCGACGCTGGGTTTTTCGCTTCACAGCGGCGACGGCAAGCCGTTCAGCGCCGCGCAACACTCGCTGCGGCAGCTGGGCGCGCACATTGGACGCGAGGCGCAGGCGGAGCAGCATCTGCAGGAGACCGGACAGCAGCTGGCGGCGGCACGGGTGCGCCTGCAGGGATGGGCCGGACGACCAATCCTGCTGATGTCGCTGCTCGACAGCCGGCACGCCATTGTTTTCGGGCAGAACAGCCTGTTTCTGGATGTCATGCAGCGGCTCGGTCTTACCAGTGCCTGGCAGGGTGAAACCAGCTACTGGGGCAGCGCGGTCATCGGCCTGGAGCGGCTGGCTGAAGTGGGTAACGTTGAGGTGCTCTGTTTTGACCACGATAATCAGCGCGATATGCAGCAGGTGACCCGCACCGCGCTGTGGCAGGCATTGCCGTTTGTGCGTGCTGGCCGCTTCCGGCGCGTGCCGGCCGTATGGTATTACGGTGCCACGCTGGCAGCCCTGCGATTTGTACGCGTGCTGGAAAGCGCGCTGGAGCCCCGTTAATGCGTATCTCTCTTTTTCCCGCCGCGCTGCTGAGCGCAATATTTGCTATCGCTCTGCTGCTGACCTTTATCAACCTGCAGCACGCGCTGCCGCTGGCACAGTGGCCGCAGGCGTTTTTCACGCCCGATATCGATGCGATTCGCCAGATGGTCTTTCACTACAGTCTGCTGCCGCGTCTGGCACTGGCGCTGCTGCTCGGCGCCGGACTGGGACTGGCGGGCCTGCTGTTTCAGCAGGTGCTGCGTAATCCGCTGGCAGAGCCTGCCACGCTGGGTATCTCCTCCGGCGCTCAGCTGGGCATTACCGTTGCCACGCTGTGGCAGCTGCCGGGTGGTGAGCTTACGCAGCAGTTTGCGGCGACAGGCGGTGCGCTGCTGGTCGGCGTGCTGGTGTTTGGCGTGGCGTGGGGCAGACGGCTTTCACCGGTGACGCTGATCCTCGCCGGACTGGTTCTGAGCCTGTATGCCGGCGCGGTCAATCAGGTCTTTGCCATCTTTAATCACGATCAGCTGCAGAATATGTTCCTCTGGAGCACCGGGGCGCTTAATCAGCTCGACGGGCACAACGTGGCGCTGCTCTGGCCCCGGCTGCTGCTGGCGTTTGTGCTGACGCTGGCGCTGCTGCGTCCGCTGACGCTGATGGGACTGGATGATGGCGTGGCAAAAAATCTTGGCCTGTCGCTTTCCATCGCACGCGTTGCCGCGCTGGCGCTGGCAATTCTGCTCAGCGCGCAGCTGGTGAACATTGCCGGCATTATCGGTTTTATTGGGCTATTTGCGCCGCTGCTGGCAAAAATGCTGGGTGCGCGGCGGCTGCTCAGCCGCATTCTGCTGGCTCCGCTGATTGGTGCACTGCTGCTGTGGCTGGCCGATCAGTCGGTGCAGTTGCTCACGGTGTACTGGCGTGAGATTTCGACCGGCACGGCGACGGCGCTGACCGGGGTGCTGCTGCTGCTGTGGCTGCTGCCGCGGCTGCGTGCCGGCTCTCAGCCGCCGGAGATGAACGCCGGGGATCGGGTGCCGGCCGAGCGTCAGCGTGTGCTGCGCTGGGTGCTGACGGGGCTGGCGGTGCTGCTGCTGCTGACCGTTGCGGGTATCAGTTTTGGCCGTAACGCTACGGGCTGGGCATGGGTAAGCGGTGACATGCTGCAGCAGCTGCTGCCGTGGCGCGCACCGCGCGTGCTGGCGGCGCTGGCGGTGGGAATGATGCTGGGCGTGGCGGGTACGCTGATCCAGCGTCTGACCGGCAACCCGATGGCCAGCCCGGAAGTGCTGGGTATCAGTTCCGGGGCGGCGTGCGGCGTGGTGCTGATGCTGTTTTTTGTGCCGGGCGATGCGCTGGCGTGGCTGCTGCCGGCAGGGATAGCCGGAGGAGCGTTAACGCTCGGCGTCATTATGCTGGTTGCCAGCCGGGGGGGCTTTTCACCGCAGCGTATGCTGCTGGCAGGAATGGCGCTGAACAGCGCGTTTGCCACGCTGCTGATGCTACTGCTGGCGAGCGGCGATCCGCGCATGGAGGGGCTGCTGAGCTGGATCTCCGGCTCCACCTATAGCATCTCGCTGCCGCAGGCGCTGCAGAGTGCGGTCATCGCGCTGATACTGGTCGCCCTGGCACCGCTGGCAAGCCGCTGGCTGACGCTGCTGCCGCTTGGCAGCGCCACCGCCCGCTCCGCGGGGATGTCACTGACTGCCTCACGATTGCTGCTGCTGCTGCTGGCCGCCGCGCTGACCGCCGCCGCGACGCTGACGGTCGGACCGCTGAGCTTTATCGGGCTGATGGCACCGCATATTGTGCGTATGCTCGGCTTCCGGCGCGCGCTGCCGCAGATGATGATGGCTGGCGTAACCGGCGCCGGGCTGATGCTGGTGGCTGACTGGTGCGGCCGGATGCTGGCGTTTCCGGATCAGATCCCGGCAGGGCTGATGGCAACCTTCTTTGGCGCCCCCTATTTCATCTGGCTGCTGCGCCGCGCGTAACAGAAAAAAGGTGCGCCGTGGCGCACCTTTTTGTTATGGCCTGCCAGGGCAGGGCGGGTCGCTCCTCAGAGCAGTCCGGCGTTACAGCTGGGCAAAGCAGCGACGCGCTGCGGCAACGGTACGCTCAATATCTTCCGGCGTGTGCGCCAGCGACATAAAGCCCGCCTCGTAGGCGGAGGGGGCCAGGTAGATCCCCTCGCTCAGCATCAGATGGAAGAAGCGCTTAAAACGCTCTGTGTCACAGCGGGTGACATCTGCATAGCAGGTCACGCTTTCAGCATCGGTGAAGAACAGACCAAACATGCCGCCCACGTGGTTTACCACCAGCGGGATATTTTCCGCCTGCGCGGCAGCCAGCAGGCCCTCAGCCAGCTGCGTGGTTAGCGCGGTCAGCGTGGCGTGCGTGCCTGGCTGAGCAATCTGCGTCAGGCAGGCAAAACCGGCTGCCATCGCAATCGGGTTACCCGACAGCGTGCCCGCCTGGTAGACCGGACCTGTAGGTGCCAGCGCTTCCATCACGTCGTGACGGCCACCAAATGCGCCGACCGGCATGCCGCCGCCGATGATTTTACCGAGGCAGGTAAGGTCAGGCATCACGTTGTAGTAGGTCTGCGCGCCGCCCAGCGCCACGCGGAAACCGGTCATCACCTCATCGATAATCAGCAGGGCACCAAACTCGTCGCACAGCGCGCGCAGGCCTGGCAGGAAGTCAGGCTGCGGCGGGATACAGTTCATGTTGCCGGCAACCGGTTCCACGATGATACAGGCGATATCGTCCGGATACTCTTCAAACGCCGTGCGGACAGAGGCGAGATCGTTATAGGTGCAGGTCAGCGTATGGCGGGCAAAGTCAGCCGGCACGCCAGGGGAGTTCGGCTGACCCAGCGTCAGTGCACCGGAACCCGCTTTGACCAGCAGGCAGTCGGCATGACCATGGTAGCAGCCCTCAAACTTGATAATTTTATCTCGATGGGTAAAGCCGCGCGCCAGGCGGATGGCGCTCATGGTCGCTTCCGTACCGGAGTTCACCATACGCACCATATCCATACCCGGCATCAGCTCGCACACCAGCTCCGCCATTTTCACTTCCATCTCAGTCGGCGCACCAAAGCTCAGGCCGCGCGCGGCAGCCTCAATGACCGCGTTGCGGATGGTCGCGTTATTGTGGCCCAGTACCATCGGGCCCCAGGAGCCGACATAGTCGATATAGACTTTACCATCTGCGTCATACAAAAAGGCGCCATCGGCGCGTTCAATAAACAGCGGTACGCCGCCGACACCGGTAAACGCGCGCACCGGGGAGTTCACGCCGCCCGGGATCAGACGTTGTGCTTCGGTGTATAGATTTTCTGACTTACTCATGGTTTGGCTCCGGCTGTCTGGAAAAATTCATCCCGTCATTCTACGGGAAGATGCCGCGACGGTGAACCGCCGCGCGGCGCGCAGCAGGGGCCTCGCGCACGCAGGGTTTAAACTGTAGTTCATTTCAGGGGCACACAGTGTCAAGGGTGCTACTTGATTGCACCGGGCGGCTGGCAGATAATAGCGTGATTAAGGTTGTTTTCTGACCTGGACGTTTACGCGGAGTAAAACATGAGTGATGACGTAGCAGCGCTGCCTTTGCAGTTTACCGATGCAGCAGCCAATAAAGTAAAAAATCTGATTGCGGATGAAGAGAATCCGGCGCTGAAACTGCGCGTCTATATCACCGGCGGCGGTTGCAGCGGCTTCCAGTATGGTTTTACCTTTGATGACCAGATGAACGATGGCGATATGACCATCGAAAAGCAGGGCGTATCGCTGGTAGTGGATCCAATGAGCCTGCAGTATCTGGTGGGCGGATCGGTGGACTACACCGAAGGTCTGGAAGGTTCGCGCTTTATTGTTACCAACCCCAATGCTAAAACCACCTGCGGCTGTGGTTCCTCTTTCAGTATCTGATGCCAGTCTGGCTGCCGTTCCGGCAGCCAGTTCTACCACTCAATAGTGACTAATTGTGTTGTGTCGTGCCGGCGCGCATCGCCCGTGAGCGTCTGCCGGGAAATACGTGGCTGAGCGCCGCTACCGCCCGCGCAGTCAGCGGCGGGCAGCCCCGGTGCACTGGCGGATGAGACAGTGCAGCGTGACACG
Organism: Pantoea sp. Acro-807; assembly: GCF_011752675.1. NCBI lineage: Bacteria > Pseudomonadati > Pseudomonadota > Gammaproteobacteria > Enterobacterales > Erwiniaceae > Pantoea > Pantoea sp. Acro-807. The sequence continues at coordinate 125,673 of NZ_VWXE01000007.1, forward strand.
ATAGTCAGCGACACCGCAATCGAGCCGCTGGTGCCAGCCGCCATGGCGGACGCCGCGCCCGCCAGCATAATGGCCAGCAGTACAGCTCGGGTCATGATTAATTCCTGGTGTAGTCAAAAGCGCGTTGCGCTAAAAGGGCACGGAGCTTACGTGGCTGCCGTGCCTGCTCTCTTCATTGTCGACATATGCGGGCTAAACTTTATGCGCGGGCGCTTATTTTTTTAGCGGATGCAGCGCAGCGCAGAGCTGCTGCGCGGCCAGCAGCAGGCGCGGACCGGGGCGGCTCAGCCAGTCGGGGTTAATGGCAATCACCGGTACGCTGAGCTGTGAGCGCCAGAACCGGGTGATGCTGGCGGCCTGTGCGGTATCGCCGCTGATGACAATCGCTTGCGGCTGCCGTATCAGCACCTGCTCCCGGCTGACCTGCGGCCAGCTAACCCGGCTGTCGGCAAAAATATTCTGCCCGCCGCACAGCGTGACGATCTCATTTTGCAGCGTGTTACGCGAAGCGGTAAACAGCGGCTGCTGTCCGAACTGCAGAAACAGCGCCACCGGAGCAGCGTGCCGGTAGCGCTGGCGCAATGCAGCTTCCTGCGCCCGCAGCGCCTGCGCAGCTGAAACAGCCTGTTCAGGCCGCGGGCTCCAGCGCGCCAGCGACTGCACGGTATCTATCATCTCATCCAGGCTTTGCGGATCGATCCAGACCACCCTGACGCCAGCGTGCTGCAGCTGTTCAATCTGACGCGCCGGGTTACCGCCACGCCACGCCAGTACCACGTCTGGTTTCAGTTGCAGCACCTGCTCAACGCCGATGCCCTGCCAGTTCGCTACCTGCGGCAGCGTCCGGGCAGCGGGTGGATAGTCGGACCAGGCGCTGACCGCCACCGGTGTGATACCGGCGGCAAAGGCCATCTCTGTAAGATGCGGGGCGAGGGTAATGACGCGCGGAGCCGCTAACACCAGGCCGCTGCAGAGCAGCAGCAGCCCGGCGAGCAGCCACTTAGCCATGCGTCAGACGGGCAAGCAGGCGCTCTGTCATCAGAGAGGATTGTCTGGCCGCCACGCTGAGAAACTCATCAAAACTCAGGTGGGAGGTTTTATCGGCGACGTCAGAGATGGCGCGTACCACGACAAACGGCACGTTAAACTGGTGACAAACATGACCAATGGCGGTGGCTTCCATTTCTACGGCAATCGCCTGCGGAAACTGTGAGCGGATGCGTGCCAGCGGCTCTGCACCGTTGATAAACGCGTCGCCGCTGACCACCAGGCCGCGCACGGCGTTCAGCTGCAGCTCGCTAATTGTCTGCTCAGCGGCCGTCACCAGCTGGCTGTCGGCCACAAACGCTTCCGGGCAACCTGCCATCTGACCCGGCACATAGCCAAAAGCGGTGACGTCGGCGTCGTGATAGCGTACTTCATCAGATACCACGATATCCCCGACCTGCAGCGTCGGCGCAAGGCCACCCGCAGAGCCGGTGTTGATCACCAGATCGGGTTTGCAGAGCTGCAGCAGCAGGGTGGTGCCCAGCGCGGCGGCCGTTTTCCCGATTCCTGATTTCAGCAGGGCAACCTCAACGCCATTCAGGGTACCGGTATAGATTTCACATCCGGCCAGCTTCAGCGTCTGACGGTTTTCAATTTTGTCACGCAGCAGGGTAACTTCCTGCTCCATCGCGCCAATAATGCCTGCTTTCATAAAGAATCTCGCTGTGTTTATAGATGTTTAAGAGGAAACTGAGGCATAGTCTATCATGGCTTCAGAGCGATGAATTCACCAAAAAGAGGGCCCGCTATGGTGGCGATTAATTTCAGGAAGAAGATCGGTTTCACGCGCCCTTATACCAGCCGTAAAGCGCCGGAAGGCGAATACGCGATCACCCGCCATTTTGAGAGCGATCGGGGCCGGATCATTAACTCCGCCGCTATCCGCCGGCTGCAGCAAAAAACCCAGGTATTCCCGCTGGAGCGCAACGCAGCCGTACGCTCGCGGCTGACTCATTCGCTGGAGGTCCAGCAGACCGGCCGCTACATTACCAAGGAGATTCTCCATACCCTGAAAACCCAGGGCGGCGGGCTGGAGCAGTATGGCCTGGACGGTTTTGAAGGGGCTACAGAGACGCTGGTCGAGATGGCCTGTCTGCTGCATGACGTCGGCAACCCGCCGTTTGGACATTTTGGCGAAGCAGCGATTAATGACTGGTTCGAAGATAATCTGCCGGCAGAGCTGGTGGATCCGCTGGTCGCCGGCGTGGCCAGCGACGAACAGCAGGCTGACTTTAACGAACTGAATGCAATGATTCGTCAGGATCTGTGCAATTTTGAGGGGAATGCACAGGCGATTCGGCTGGTCCATACGCTGCTGCAGCTTAACCTTAGCTATGCCCAGGTCGCCTGCATTCTGAAATATACTGCCCCCGCCTGGTGGCAGGGTGAGAAGCCGGCTGAATTCAGCGTCCTGATGAAAAAACCCGGCTTTTATCTCTCTGAACGGGAATATATTGCGGAGCTGCGCGTCGCCACCGATCTGGCGGAACATCATCGCTATCCGCTGACCTGGATAATGGAGGCGGCGGATGATATTTCATACTGTATTGCCGACCTGGATGATGCCGTTGAAAAAGCGATATTTACCGTGGATACGCTCTATCACGCGCTGGTTAAAGCCTGGGGGCCGCTGATTCCCGGTGATGCATTTAGCCGCACCATTGGTGAGGCCTGGAAAGAGGCGAATCAGAAAAAACGGCGCAGCATCAGCGATCAGTTTTTTATGTCGCTGCGCGTAAACGTGCAGAATCTGCTGGTAGGCCATGCGGTGCGGCGCTTTGTCGATAACCTGCCGGCCATTTTCTCCGGCAATTTTAATCACGCCCTGCTGGAAGATGATGGTGATGAAGGGCGGCTGCTGAAGCTGTTTAAAACCGTGGCGCGTCAGCAGGTATTTAATCATCCTGAAGTAGAGCAGCTGGAGCTGCAGGGCTACCGGGTAATTAAAGGCCTGCTGGAGATCTATCAGTCGCTGATGCAGCTCAATTATGAGCAATTTACCACCTTAATGAATGATGATTATCTGGCGGGCCATCCTATTGAGACGCGCCTGTTCCATAAGCTCTCCGGTAAACATCGTAAGGCGTACCAGCAGCAGATGCGCGCGCGCGTCGTTGAGCATAAATATCAGCGGCTGTTATGGGAGCGCTATTATCGCTTCCGCCTTATTCAGGATTATATCAGCGGCATGACGGATAATTATGCGTGGGACGAATATCGCCGGATGATGGCGGTAGAATAGGGCCAGTTTTGTAAAGACGACGCATAAATATTTACCTTTAGGCAAAACTTTATCGCCTTTTTTGCGTATAAAATTTATCTCCGTTATGACGGCCACAGCAATGGTCAGGCTGCAACTTTCAGAGAGAAAAAACGAATGAAAAAAAACAGATTGATGCTGAGTGCGCTGGCACTGAGTCTGAGTATGGCGTGCGCGCCTGCTGCAGTATTTGCCGCTGAAACGGCGTCCTCCTCCAGCCAGCAGCTGCCCAGTCTGGCACCCATGCTGGAAAAAGTGATGCCTTCCGTGGTGAGCATCAACGTTGAAGGCAGCACTGCGGTAAAAACGCCGCGCATGCCGCAGCAGTTTCAGCAGTTCTTTGGCAATAATTCGCCTTTCTGTCAGGATGGATCGCCTTTTCAGGGATCGCCGCTCTGTCAGGGTGGCGGTGGCGCAGATGATGGCGCACCGGGCAATGCACAAAAACAGCCGTTCCGCGCACTCGGTTCCGGCGTCATTATTAACGCAGAGAAAGGCTATGTGGTTACCAACAACCACGTAGTGGACAACGCCACAAAAATTCAGGTTCAGCTCAGCGACGGCCGCCGCTATGAGGCCAAAATCATCGGTAAAGATCCGCAGTCTGATATTGCCCTGATCCAGCTGCAGGATGCGAAAAACCTCACGGCGATTAAAATGGCCGATTCCGATACGCTGCGGGTAGGTGACTATACCGTTGCGATCGGCAACCCTTACGGGCTGGGTGAAACCGTGACCTCCGGCATCGTCTCTGCGCTGGGCCGCAGCGGCCTGAATGTGGAGAATTACGAGAACTTTATCCAGACTGACGCCGCCATCAACCGCGGCAACTCGGGCGGTGCGCTGGTCAATCTGAACGGCGAGCTGATCGGGATTAACACGGCTATTCTGGCACCGGATGGCGGTAACATCGGCATCGGCTTTGCTATTCCCAGCTCGATGGTGAAAAACCTGACGGCGCAGATGGTGGAGTTTGGTCAGGTTAAACGCGGTGAGCTGGGGATCCTCGGCACCGAGCTGAACTCAGAGCTGGCGAAAGCGATGAAGGTTGATGCCCAGCGCGGCGCCTTTGTCAGCCAGGTTCTGCCTGGTTCTGCGGCGGCAAAAGCGGGCGTGAAAGCCGGCGACGTCGTGGTTTCACTGAATGGCAAGCCGCTGAGCAGCTTTGCTGCCCTGCGTGCTGAAGTGGGCTCGCTGCCGACGGGCACCAAACTTCAGCTGGGTCTGCTGCGCGAGGGTAAATCCCAGAGCGTGACGGTAGAGCTGCAGCAGAGCACCAAAGATAAAGTGCAGTCGGCGACCATTTACACCGGTATTGAAGGCGCCGATCTCAGCAACGTGGAGAGCAATGGCCACAAAGGGGTGCGCGTTGACAGCGTGAAAGCAGGCAGCGCGGCCGCGCGTATCGGCCTGAAGAAAGGTGACATCATCCTCGGGGTTAACCAGCAGGCGATCGATAACCTGGGTGAACTGCGTAAAATTCTCGACACGAAACCGCCGGTACTGGCGCTCAACATTCTGCGCGGTGATGCGTCGCTTTATCTGCTGATGCAGTAATTCTCCCTGCATAAACCGGGCGGGCTGCGGCTCGCCTTTTTTCTTTTGTGCACCCGGTAACATTTTCCGCAATCTCTCCGCCACTATGTGCAATTGCACAATGTCAGCCGTCAGCAGGATGCGTATTCTGTCGGTTTGCCCCTTGCTCAGGAAGTGAACCATGGCAACCTCTCATCTTGATGCGCGTCTGGCGCAGGATATCGTTGCGCGCACCATGAAAATTATCGACAGCAACGTCAACGTGATGGATGCGCGCGGGCGCATTATCGGCAGCGGCGATCGTGAACGTATCGGCGAGCTGCACGAGGGCGCGCTGCTGGTACTGTCGCAGGGCAGGGTGGTAGATATTGATGAAGCGGTAGCAAAGCATCTGCACGGCGTGCGGCCTGGCATCAATCTGCCGCTGCGCATTGAAGGCAGCATCGTGGGAGTCATCGGGCTGACCGGAGAACCTGCTGCCCTGCGGCATTACGGCGAACTGGTCTGTATGACGGCGGAGATGATGCTGGAACAGGCGCGGCTGCTGCATCTGCTGGCGCAGGATAGCCGCCTGCGCGAAGAGCTGGTGCTTAACCTGATCCGCAGCGACACACTCTCGCCGACGCTGAACGAATGGGCGCAGCGGCTGGGCATCGATCTTAACCAGCCGCGTGTGGTGGCGGTAGTGGAAGTGGATAGCGGCCAGCTGGGCGTAGACAGCGCAATGTCAGAGCTGCAGCAGCTGCAGACGCTGCTGACCACGCCGGATCGCGATAACCTCATTGCCATCGTATCGCTGACGGAGATGGTGGTGCTGAAACCCGCGCTGAACGCTCACGGCCGTTACGATCACGACGATCACCGCCGGCGCGTTGACCAGCTGCTGCAGCGTATGAAAGAGAGCGGTCAGGTGCGTATGCGGATTGCGCTGGGCAATTATTTCCCCGGACCGGGCGGCATTGCGCGCTCGTGGCGTACTGCCCGCACAACTATGTCAGTGGGCAAGCAGCGTATGCCGGAGCAGCGCAGTTTTTTTTATCAGGATCTGGTGCTGCCGGTACTGCTCGACAGCCTGCGTGGCGGCTGGCAGGCCAGCGAGCTGGCGCGTCCGCTGGAAAAACTCAGAAGCATCGATACCAACGGTTTATTACGGCGTACGCTGCTCGCCTGGTTCAGCCATAACGTGCAGCCTGGCGCCACGGCACGCGCGCTGTTTATTCATCGTAATACGCTGGAGTATCGTCTGAACCGGATTTCAGAACTGACCGGACTGGATCTCGGCAATTTCGACGACCGGCTGCTGCTGTATGTGGCGCTGCAGCTGGATGAACGGGCGTAAAAAAGGCCAGCAGCGCTGGCCTGAGTGCGATGTGTAAACGGATCAGCGGCTGTTACGGGTCAACTGATCGAGATCGGCTTCAATCTCAGCGATCTTATTAGAGACCACGCTCTCCAGATGGCGCAGATCGTCGAGGATCTTGCGCTTCAGATCCACCTCAACCCGATCGCGCTGGCAAATCTGATCCAGCTCATCGATAACGTAACGCAGGTTGGGGCTGATCTCCTGAATTTCACGGAAGCCCTGACCGTTATGTTCGGCCACCACGGTTTTGCGCTGGCGCGGATATTTGAATTTCACGCTCTTGGCAAAAAATTCGCCTTTATCTTTGCGGAAATAGATTTTCAGGATGTCGTTGTTCGCTTCCTGACGCAGACTGTAACGATCGATGTCTTCAGGATTGCTGATACCTAAGCTTTTCAGGTTGTCATACATGGCGTTTAAATTCCCTCTGAGAGTGAGTGAGCGCGCAGACATGTCATCAATCGTTCCAGGTCGGATCCGGAACGCTTACGGCATACTTATAAACTTTAGACGAAAAACCGGGTCAGACAGTGCGCGTCCGGAGTTAACTGGCGCGGATTATGAACTGTTTGAAAAGTAAACGCACCAGTTAATTTGCGGCGCAAAACAGGTTGTATCAGGCGGGGTGTAAAGAAAAAATGACGGCACCGTTGCCAGTGCCGTCATGCGTAAGAAAAGCGCTCAGAGAAGTTAATCGATAGTACGCAGCAGTTCGTTGATACCCGTTTTGCTCAGCGTCTTAGCGTCAACTTTTTTCACGATTACCGCGCAGTAGAGGCTGTAGCTGCCATCTTTCGACGGCAGATTACCTGAGACCACTACTGAACCAGCCGGGACGCGGCCGTAGTGAACTTCACCGGTTTCGCGATCGTAAATTTTGGTGCTCTGGCCGATATAAACGCCCATTGAGATCACCGAACCCTCCTCGACAATCACGCCCTCAACGATTTCGGAACGTGCGCCGATAAAGCAGTTATCTTCGATGATGGTTGGATTAGCCTGCAGCGGCTCCAGTACGCCGCCAATGCCCACGCCGCCGGAGAGATGCACGTTTTTGCCAATCTGCGCACAGGAGCCCACGGTGGCCCAGGTATCAACCATGGTACCTTCATCGACAAAAGCCCCGATGTTGACGTAAGAAGGCATCAGCACGGTGTTACGCGCAATAAAAGCGCCCTGGCGTACGGCCGCTGGTGGCACCACGCGGAAACCTGCCGCTTTAAAGCGCGCGTCGTCCCAGCCGGCAAACTTCATCGGCACCTTGTCATAAAAGCGGGTTTCAGCCCCTTCCATAACCTGATTGTCATTGATGCGAAACGACAGCAGCACCGCTTTTTTCAGCCACTGATGCGTTACCCATTCGCCATCGATTTTTTCAGAGACGCGCAGTTCGCCGCTGTCCAGCAGACCAATCACCTGATTGATCGCTTCACGGGTGGCACTGTCGACGCTGGCGGGCGTGATGTCAGCACGGCGCTCAAAGGCGGATTCAATAACGCTCTGTAACTGTTGCATAGCTATTTCCTGAGTCTGTCATACGGATGCCCGGACGTGTCCGGACAGGATTCAATTTATCTGTGCAGTGTGATTCAGGACACTTTATCGTTTGGATTAAGGGCCTCTGTCAACCGTTGTTGTAACACATCGCGCATTTCTGCATTCAGCGCGCGCCGTTCGCTGTTGGCGAGGATAAAGAGATCCTCAACCCGTTCGCCGATGGTGCTGATGCGCGCACCGTGCAGCGACACGCCGAGATCGGCAAAGACTTCACCTACCCGGGCAAGCAATCCTGGCTGATCGAGCGCGATCAGCTCCAGATAGCTGCGCCGGTCGGTGTGGGTCGGCAAAAATTTCACGTCAGTGTCCACGCTGAAATGTTTCAGGCGCGCGGACTGGCGACGGGTACGCGGCGGCACCCACTCCTGCTGCGTAATGGCCTGCTGTAATGCCTGAATAATCAGCGGGTGGCGATCGGGTGAAAGCGGACTGCCATCGGGTTCGAGGACGATAAAGGTATCCATTGCCATGCCGTCACGGCTGGTAAAGATTTGCGCGTCGTGCACGCTGAGATTACGGCGGTCGAGTTCACCCGCTACGGCGGCAAACAGATAGGGGCGATCCGGGCTCCAGATAAAAATCTCCGTGCCGCCGCGCGTCGCCTGCGGGCTGACCAGCACCAGCGGCTGGCTGAGGTCGTGGTCAATCAGATGACGGGCGTGCCACGCCAGCTGATTAGGCGTATGGCGCAGAAAATAGTCGGCGCGGCAGCGGCTCCAGATATGGTGCAGCCGCTCTTCATTGAGGTTCTCCATGCGCAGCAGCGCCAGCGCCTGCAGACGATGGTGGCGCACCCGCTCGCGCAGATCCGGGCTATTTTCCATGCCGCGTCGCAGCTGCTTCTCGGTAGCAAAAAACAGCTCGCGCAGCAGGCTCTGCTTCCAGCTGTTCCACAGGCTCTCATTGGTGGCGCAGATATCGGAGACGGTGAGGCAGACCAGATAGCGCAGGCGATTCTCATTCTGCATTACCTCGGCGAACTGCTGGATCACCGTAGGGTCCTGAATATCGCGACGCTGGGCGGTGACCGACATCAGCAGATGATGACGCACCAGCCAGGCCACCAGCTGGGTCTCCCGGGAGTTGAGGTTGTGCAGCTCAGCAAACTCCAGCGCATCCTGCGCGCCCAGTATTGAGTGATCGCCGTTGCGGCCTTTGGCAATATCATGGAGCAGCGCTGCCATCAGCAGCAGCTCCGGCTGGGGCAGGCGCGGCCAGAGTTCCACACACAGCGGATGCTTTGGCCGCGTGCTCTCATCGGCGAAGCTCTCCAGCTTCTGCAACACGCGAATGGTGTGCTCATCCACCGTGTAGGCGTGAAACAGATCAAACTGCATCTGGCCGACCACGTTGCCCCAGAGCGGCGTATAGGCGGAGAGTACGCTATGGCGATGCATCGGCAGCAGCGCGCGTTTTACCGCGCCGGGATGACGCAGAATCGCCATAAAAGTGCGGCGCGCCTCAGCAATCTGGCACAGCGGCTGCCGCAGATGGCGGCGCGCATGACGCAGCTGGCGCAGGGTAGTGGAGTAGATCCCGGTAATTGAGGCGTTGCGTACCATGACATAAAACATGCGCAGAATGGCCTGCGGCTCGCGCTGAAACAGATCCGGGTCGCGCAGGTCAATCAGGTCGCCGCGTAGCTGAAAATCATCATCCAGCGCACGCGGCTTTTCGGTCGCTGGCAGGGCGAGGATCGCTTCATCAAACAGCTGCAGCAGCATCTGGTTCAGCTCGCTAATGCGGCGCGTTACGCGGTAGAAATCTTTCATCATGCGCTCAACCGGCTCGTTGCCTTCGCCGGAGTAGCTGAGGCGATGCGCGACGGTCAGTTGCCGATCAAAAAGCAGGCGGTTGTCGTAGCGTGGCAGCGTCAGATGCAGGGCGAAGCGGATGCGCCAGAGAAACTCCTGACACTCGTTGATCTCATTGCGCTCCGCTTCGGTCAGGAACCCAAAGCCCATCATCTCATCCATGGTGGTGGCACCAAAATGGCGACGCGCTACCCACTGCAGGGTATGGATATCGCGCAGGCCGCCCGGACTGCTTTTGATATCGGGTTCGAGATTGTAACTGGTGCCGTGGTAACGCTGATGGCGCTCCTGCTGCTCTTCAATTTTGGCAGCAAAAAAGCGCGATGAGGGCCAGAAGCCTTCGCTGAAGATATTCTTCTGCAGCTCAAGAAACAGCGCAACGTCGCCGGTCAGCATGCGCGATTCAATCAGGTTGGTTGCCACGGTGAGATCGGATAAGCCCTCCAGCAGGCACTCCTCAAGCGTGCGCACGCTGTGTCCCACCTCAAGCCGCAGATCCCACATAAGCGTGATCAGTTCAGAGGTGCGCTGCGCGGCGGCCTCATCAAGGGGCTGACGGCTGAGGATCAGAATGTCGATGTCCGACAGCGGATGCAGCTCGCCACGGCCATAGCCGCCCACCGCGACCAGCGCCATATCACTTAGCGTATCAAAACCGAAGAAACGCCACAGCCGTCGCAGCAGACGATCGATAAACAGCGTGCGCGTGTCGATCAGCGACTCCACGTCGCTGCCGGCATCAAAGGCGAGGCTCAGCGCGTGCTGAAACTGCTCCAGCGCGGCTTTCAGCTGTTCACGCGTTAGCGCGTCGTCAGCCCAGCCGGCGGGTGAATCGGTGAGAATTTTGTGTACTGCCTCGGTCACGTTACCGCTCATCAACATGCCCCTTCGCGCATTAAAAAGCCGGCATTAAGCCGGCTCAGTGGGTAGCAGAGAGAGGATCAGACGTTTTCCAGCCGCGCCGGAATAGTGTCATCCTCACGCAGCGTCAGAATCTCACAGCCAGTTTCTGTCACCACAATAGTATGCTCATACTGCGCGGACAAGCTGCGATCTTTGGTTTTCACCGTCCAGCCATCCTTCATGGTGCGGATGCGGTAATCGCCTGCGTTAACCATCGGCTCCACGGTAAACGTCATGCCGGCCTGCAGCACCACACCGCTGTCGTCGGCGTCATAGTGCAGCACCTGCGGCTCTTCATGGAAGCCTTTGCCAATACCGTGACCGCAATACTCACGCACCACGGAGAAATCCTGCGCCTCAACGTATTGCTGGATCGCGCGTCCCAGCTCACGCAGGCGGATGCCTGGCTTAACGAGACGCAGAGCGATATAGAGGCTCTCCTGCGTCACGCGGCAGAGGCGCTCGCCGAGGATAGTGGGTTTGCCGACGATAAACATTTTTGAGGTATCACCGTGATACTCATCTTTAATGACGGTGACATCAACGTTCACGATATCACCCTCTTTCAGGACGCGATCGTCGCTGGGAATACCGTGGCACACCACCTCGTTTACCGAGATGCAGACCGATTTAGGGAAGCCGTGATAGCCAAGGCAGGCAGAAACCGCCTGCTGCTGCTGTGTGATGTGCTCGTGGCAGAGGCGATCAAGCTCACCGGTGGTCACACCCGGCACAACGTGAGGGGCGATCATTTCCAGCACTTCAGCGGCCAGGCGGCCCGCCACGCGCATTTTTTCGATTTCGTCAGGAGTTTTAATTGAGATAGCCATGAATTTTTCCGCAATCGCCGAAATTTTCGACAATAATGAGTTCTGTGGCAGTCATGTTAGCAGGCAGCAAATGGGCTGCCAAATCGGGATTGCCGCACACGTTTTGCGCTAACAACCGCTGGCGTATTTATACCTGTTATGGTATAAAGCGCGCCGACGATTCTCTGCTGTCTTACGAAAGCGAGACGGCAGGAAGCGCATAAATCTCATTATGTGTACTAAAACACACATGTATCGACACATACGCCGGGGTGCCTTGAAAGAGGTCGGTCGTATGGGATACATGGAGGCCCAACCCCAAACATACTTTAGAGGTAATCATGGCAACTGTTTCCATGCGCGACATGCTCAAGGCTGGTGTTCACTTCGGTCACCAGACCCGTTACTGGAACCCAAAAATGAAGCCATTCATTTTTGGTGCACGTAACAAGGTTCACATCATCAACCTTGAGAAAACTGTACCAATGTTCAACGACGCTCTGGCTGAGCTGCAGAAGATCTCTTCTCGCAAAGGTAAAATCCTGATCGTTGGTACCAAGCGCGCTGCTGCTGAAGCGGTAAAAGAGTCAGCTCTGAGCTGCGACCAGTTCTTCGTTAACCACCGCTGGTTAGGTGGTATGCTGACTAACTGGAAAACCGTTCGTCAGTCAATCAAACGTCTGAAAGATCTGGAAACTCAGTCTCAGGACGGCACGTTCGACAAACTGACCAAGAAAGAAGCACTGATGCGTGCTCGTGAGCTGGCCAAGCTGGAAAACAGCCTGGGTGGTATCAAAGACATGGGCGGTCTGCCAGATGCGCTGTTTGTTGTTGATGCTGACCACGAACACATCGCAATCAAAGAAGCAAACAACCTGGGTATCCCGGTATTTGCTATCGTTGATACCAACTCTGATCCAGATGGCGTTGATTTCGTTATCCCTGGTAACGACGATGCGATCCGTGCTGTAAGCCTGTACCTGACTGCTGTTGCCACTACCGTGCGCGAAGGCCGTTCACAGGACCTGGCTGAGCAGGCTGAAGACGCGTCTTTAGAAAACGCTTAATAAGGATTGCTCTTTCTGAGAGCCCTTAGACATCAGATGTTATCTGTATAAGGGGCCGCACAGGCCCCTTTTATTTATCTCCGTCTGTCGCGCTCCCTGTTACGGGCTGGCGGGGCAGAGTAAATTTTCCGCAACAGGTTTCTGCGCGTGCGCACGCACCCGGAAACGAACCGAGGATTCTGGAATGGCTGAAATTACCGCTGCATTGGTAAAAGAACTGCGTGAGCGTACTGGCGCAGGCATGATGGACTGCAAAAAAGCGCTGACCGAAGCGAACGGCGACATCGAGCTGGCAATTGAAAACATGCGTAAGTCTGGCGCAATCAAAGCTGCGAAAAAAGCAGGTAACGTTGCAGCTGACGGCGTGATCAAAACCAAAATCGTTGATGGTTACGGTGTGATTCTGGAAGTTAACTGCCAGACTGACTTCGTTGCTAAAGATGGCGGTTTCCAGGCGTTTGCTGACAAAGTTCTGGATGCAGCTACTGCCGGCAAAATCACCGACGTTGAAGCGCTGAAAGCACAGTTCGAAGAAGAGCGTGTTGCACTGGTTGCTAAAATCGGTGAGAACATCAACATCCGTCGCGTAGCAGTACTGGAAGGCGCTCAGCTGAACAGCTACCAGCACGGCGCGCGTATCGGCGTTCTGGTTTCTACCACCGCTGCTGATGAAGAGCTGAGCAAGCAGATCGCAATGCACGTTGCGGCAAGCAAGCCAGAGTTCGTTAAGCCAGAAGATGTTTCTGCTGACGTGGTTGAGAAAGAGTACCAGGTACAGCTGGATATCGCGATGCAGTCTGGCAAGCCAAAAGAGATCGCAGAGAAGATGGTTGAAGGCCGTATGAAGAAATTCACCGGCGAAGTCTCTCTGACTGGTCAGGCTTTCGTTATCGACCCAAGCAAAACTGTGGGTCAGGCGCTGAAAGAGAAAGGCGCAGATGTCATCAACTTCATCCGCTTTGAAGTGGGCGAAGGCATTGAGAAAGTTGAAACCGACTTTGCAGCTGAAGTGGCTGCGATGTCCAAACAGTCTTAATGAGTGACCGGAACCGCCGCGAGGCGGTTCTTTTTTGTCTGCGTTTTGGCGCAGTGATTTTCAGTCTCATCCCAATAGCTTTTTTGACGCGCTAAGCGGATGATCCACCAGATTTAACTTCTCATTCATCTTATCCTCCAGGAAGAATTGACCATGGCGACCAACGCAAAACCTGTATACCAACGTATCCTACTGAAACTGAGCGGCGAGGCCCTGCAGGGTGCCGAAGGTTTTGGTATCGACGCGAGCGTGCTTGACCGCATGGCGCAAGAGGTGAAAGAGCTGGTTGAGCTGGGCATCCAGGTAGGTGTGGTGATTGGTGGCGGTAACCTGTTCCGTGGTGCAGGCCTCGCTCAGGCGGGTATGAACCGCGTAGTAGGCGACCACATGGGTATGCTGGCGACCGTCATGAACGGCCTTGCAATGCGTGATGCGCTGCACCGCGCCTATGTGAACGCACGCCTGATGTCTGCCATCCCGCTTAACGGCGTCTGTGACAACTACAGCTGGGCTGAAGCGATCAGCCTGCTGCGTAATAACCGCGTGGTGATCTTCTCTGCCGGTACCGGCAACCCGTTCTTTACTACCGATTCTGCTGCCTGCCTGCGCGGCATTGAGATTGAAGCGGACGTCGTGTTGAAGGCGACCAAAGTAGATGGCGTCTACTCAGCCGATCCGGTGAAAAATCCGGACGCGACGCTGTACGATCAGCTCAGCTACGCTGAAGTGCTGGAAAAAGAGCTGAAAGTTATGGATCTGGCCGCCTTTACGCTGGCGCGTGACCACGCACTGCCGATTCGCGTCTTCAACATGAATAAGCCTGGCGCACTGCGTCGCGTGGTAATGGGTGAAAAAGAAGGCACCCTGATTACGCATTAATATCCGACGCAAGGTAAAATAAGGTATATTCTGATAGCGCAGTGCCTGACGCTGCGCCACTACCTGACATAATCGATGTTGCAGGCGGCTTGTACGTCAGCAGCAGGTAGCAGGATGATCGATGTTTATCGATACCAGTTCCGACGCGTGCGGAAATGGCCAGGTCAAACCGAATCCAAGGGTTTTAACGTGATTAACGATATTAAAAAAGATGCCGAAACACGCATGGACAAGTGCGTGGAAGCATTCAAAAGCACCATCAGCAAAGTGCGTACCGGTCGTGCTTCACCTTCACTGCTCGACGGCATTGTGGTGGAATACTACGGTACACCTACGCCACTGCGTCAGCTCGCCAGCGTAACGGTAGAAGATTCCCGTACGCTGAAAATCAACGTGTTCGATCGCTCTCTGGGTCCGGCCGTTGAGAAAGCGATCATGACGTCCGACCTCGGCCTGAATCCAAGTTCAGCCGGCACCGACATCCGTGTTCCGCTGCCAGCGCTGACAGAAGAGCGCCGTAAAGATCTGATCAAAATCGTTCGTGGCGAAGCAGAGCAGGGGCGTGTTTCCGTGCGTAACGTTCGCCGTGATGCCAACGATAAGATCAAAGCGCTGCTGAAAGATAAAGAGATCAGCGAAGATGACGAACGTCGTTCACAGGATGATATCCAGAAAATGACCGACCTTCACATCAAGCATGTTGATGCTGCGCTGGCAGAAAAAGAGAAGGAGCTGATGGACTTCTGAGTCTGTCAGCCCGATCTGTATCTGCTGGAGGCAGGTAAGCACCTGCCTGTAACAGATATAAAACGCCGTTCAGAGCCGTATTCGTACCGAATGCACTCTGGCGGCGTTTTACATTGTGCCTGGCGCCGTTGCGGGCACCTATGATGACTTCACAGGGATAGCATGATGAAGCAATTAACTCTTCTGGGATCCACCGGCTCAATTGGCACCAGTACGCTGGCGGTTGTCGCCGCGAATCCCGATCTCTATCAGGTTACGGCGCTGGTCGCAGGGCAGAATGCTGCGCTGATGGCTGAGCAGTGCCAGCAGTTCCGGCCGCGCTATGCGGCGATGTCTGATGAGACCGCCGCTGCCGACCTGCGTGAGCGACTGAGAGCACTCAACGTCGATACCGAAGTGCTCTCCGGCGTTCAGGCAGCCTGCGATCTGGCGGCGCTGGATGAGGTTGATCAGGTGATGGCGGCGATTGTCGGCGCCTCGGGCCTGCAGCCAACGCTGGCAGCGATTCGTGCCGGAAAAACCGTGCTGCTGGCTAACAAGGAGTCACTTGTCACGTGCGGCCGCTTGTTTATGGAGGCAGTGCGTCAGCATCAGGCGCAGCTGCTGCCGGTCGATAGCGAGCATAATGCCATTTTTCAGAGTTTGCCCGCTTCCATACAGCATCAGTTGGGGTACGCTGATCTGCGGGAGAACGGGATCGACTCGATTCTCCTCACGGGATCGGGTGGTCCTTTTCGTGACACGCCACTGGCAGATCTGGCTGCTATGTCGCCGGATCAGGCCTGTGCGCATCCGAACTGGTCAATGGGGCGCAAAATCTCCGTTGATTCGGCCACTATGATGAATAAAGGTCTTGAATACATTGAAGCCCGCTGGTTGTTCAACGCCACTGACGCGCAAATGGAGGTCATCCTGCACCCGCAGTCGGTGATCCACTCTATGGTGCGTTATTGTGACGGCAGCGTGCTGGCGCAGCTGGGATCGCCTGATATGCGCACACCGATTGCTCACAGCATGGCATGGCCTGCACGTATCGCCGCTGGCGTCACGCCGCTTGATTTCACCCGAATGAAAGCGCTGACGTTTGCTGAACCCGATTACGTACGCTATCCCTGCCTGAAGCTGGCAATCGATGCGTGTACTGCAGGGCAGGCGGCCACGACGACGCTGAATGCAGCAAATGAAATCGCGGTAGCAGCGTTTTTGCAGCATCAGATTCGCTTTACCGATATTGCCGCCCTCAACAGCGAAGTACTGGCTACGCTCAGCTCGCCGGAGCCAGCCAGTATTGATGAGGTGCTGGAAATCGATCGACTGGCGCGGCAGCATGCAAAGGCACTGCTGTCACGCGTCACTCTGGCTGGCTGATAGCCCCGCTATTTGTTCGCTCTGGCTGAAAATGGTATAGTCGCTCGCGTTTTACGGCACGACATTGTTTCGATGTCATCCGGCTTACGGGCCGGCCTTTGCCGCAGGCGCAATGTATTCAGAAAACACAGCATTTCTGATGAAAGGAATTATTACGCGTTATGTCGTCCAACAATCACAATACAATCGATGACGGGTCGTACTGCACACCACGTCACGTGGCCATCATTATGGATGGTAATGGTCGCTGGGCAAAAAATCAGGGCAAACTGCGTATTTCAGGCCACAAAGCCGGGGTAAAATCGGTTCGCCGTGCCGTCAGCTTTGCGGTCAGCCACAAGCTGGAAGCGTTAACGCTCTATGCGTTCAGCAGTGAAAACTGGAGCCGACCGCCGCAGGAAGTGACGGCGTTAATGGAATTATTTATCTGGGCTCTCGACAGTGAAGTAAAGAGCCTGCATAAGCATAATGTACGTCTGTGCATTATTGGTGATATCAGCCGTTTTTCTGGTCGTATTCAGGAACGCATTCGCCGCGCCGAGGAACTGACTCAACAAAATAATGGACTGACCCTCAACATTGCTGCCAACTATGGCGGCCGTTGGGATATTATCCAGGGTGCCAGGAAACTGGCCGAACAGGTTCAGGAAGGGCTACTGCGTCCTGACCAGATAACCGAAGAAAGCCTTGCTCCCTACCTCTGTATGCAGGAGCTGGCGCCGGTGGATTTAGTGATAAGGACCGGGGGAGAGCATCGAATCAGCAACTTCCTGCTGTGGCAGATAGCCTATGCTGAGTTCTGGTTTACCGATGTTCTTTGGCCTGATTTTGATGAACATGTTTTTGAAGGTGCACTGAATGCATTCTCTCTGCGGGAGCGACGCTATGGCGGCGCTGCACCAGGCGGCGCCTGAGCTACCTGGGGGTAACCTTTGCTGAAGTCTCGTCTGATCACTGCGTTTATTTTGATTCCGCTGGTGATCGCTGCGCTATTCTGGTTACCGCTGTCTGGTTTCGCGATTACCACGATTGCTATCTGCATGCTCGCCGCCTGGGAGTGGGGGCAGCTGGCCGGTATGGCTACCCGTCAGCAGCGCGTCTGGCTGGCGCTGCTCTGTGGCCTGCTGCTGGCAGCGATGCTGTTTACCTTACCGTCCTATTCTCACGATGCGCATCAGCCTCAGCTGGAAAGCTCGCTCTGGGCCGCACTTGGCTGGTGGGTCGTTGCTCTCTTTCTGGTGCTGTTCTATCCCGCCTCTGCCGCACTCTGGCGCGGCTCGCGTCCGCTTCGTCTGCTGTTTGGCGTGCTGACTATCGTCCCGTTTTTCTGTGGCATGATCGCGCTGCGCCAGTATCACTACGACATTGATCACTTCGCCGGCGCCTGGTGGCTCCTGTTCGTTATGCTGCTGGTATGGGGCGCGGACTCGGGTGCCTATATGTTTGGTCGGCTGTTCGGCAAACACAAGCTGGCGCCTAAAGTCTCGCCGGGTAAAACCTGGGAAGGCTTTTTTGGCGGGCTGCTCTCCTCCGCTATCATCGCCTGGCTGTTTGCGCTGCTGGCTCCGCTGACGGTGGCGCCGGGCACGCTGATTGCGTGTGCCGTTGTTGCCACGCTCGCCTCAGTACTGGGCGATCTCACTGAAAGTATGTTTAAGCGTGAAGCGGGCATTAAAGACAGCGGAAATCTTATCCCCGGCCACGGTGGTATCCTCGATCGTATCGATAGCCTCACAGCGGCCGTGCCGGTATTTGCCTGCCTGCTGCTGCTGGTGTTTCATACCCTCTAGGAGCAGCAACTATGTTAAGCATTCTCTGGAGTTTTGCTGCTTTCATCGTCGCGCTGGGCGTGCTGATCACCGTGCATGAGTTTGGCCACTTCTGGGTGGCACGCCGGTGCGGCATCTATGTCGAACGCTTTTCTATCGGTTTCGGTAAGGCGCTCTGGCGACGGACTGACCGGCAGGGGACAGAGTATGTTATTGCGCTGATCCCGCTCGGCGGCTATGTCAAAATGCTGGATGAGCGCGTAGAGAGCGTTTCCGCTGAGCGCCGTCACGAGGCGTTTAACAACAAAACCGTGCTGCAGCGTGCTGCCGTCATCGCCGCGGGGCCGGTTGCCAATTTCCTCTTCGCTATCTTCGCTTACTGGCTGGTCTTTATGCATGGCGTGCCCGGCGTACGGCCGGTGGTTGGCGAAATTGTGAGCGGCTCCGTCGCAGCGGAAGCGCAAATTCAGTCAGGCATGGAACTTAACGCAGTTGACGGTATCGAAACGCCTGACTGGGATGCTGTGCGCATGGCCCTGATTGGGAAAATCGGCGATGAGAGTACCACGCTGACCGTTTCTCAGTTTGGCGAAAGCGCAACCCAGCAGAAGCGGGTCGACCTGCGTGACTGGCAGTTTGAGCCAGACAAGCAGGATCCGGTGGTAGCGCTCGGCATTCGTCCACGCGGGCCACAGATTGAAACCACGCTGGCAGAAATACAGGCGGATTCACCCGCCAGCGCTGCCGGTTTGCAAGCGGGCGACAGGATCGTTAAAGTCGATGGTCAGCCGTTAACGCAGTGGCAGGCATTTGCCGGGCAGGTACGGGATAATCCGGGTAAACCGATGGCGCTTGAGGTTGAGCGAAATGGCGCCCGGCACTCTCTGACGCTGACGCCAGCCGCGAAGCCGGGCAAGCCTGAAGAGGGATTCGCCGGCGTTATTCCGCGCGTGCAGCCGCTGCCTGACGCATATAAAACGGTGAAACAGTATGGGCCGGTGGCCGCTATCGGTGAGGCAGGCGTCAAAACCTGGCAGCTGATGAAGCTTACGGTGTCGATGCTGGGTAAGCTGATTACAGGTGATGTAAAGCTGAATAACCTGAGCGGCCCGATTTCGATTGCGCAGGGTGCCGGTTTATCAGCGGAGTACGGGGTGATTTATTATCTGATGTTCCTGGCGCTGATAAGCGTCAATCTGGGCATCATCAACCTGTTTCCGTTACCGGTTTTAGATGGTGGGCATCTGCTTTTTCTGGCGATCGAAAAGATCAAAGGAGGACCGGTGTCCGAGCGAGTTCAGGACTTCAGTTATCGCATCGGCTCAATTCTGCTGGTGCTGTTAATGGGGCTTGCACTTTTCAATGATTTCTCTCGCCTGTAACGTCTGGAACGCAGACAGGTGCGGGATGTGTTAGGAAAACGCATAACAACGATGGCGATGAAAAAGTTGCTCATAGCGTCGCTGCTGTTTAGCAGCGCCACCGTTTACGGTGCAGACGATTTCGTGGTGAACGACATTCATTTCGAAGGTCTCCAGCGAGTCGCCGTCGGCGCGGCTCTGCTCAGCATGCCGGTACGCGTCGGTGATACGGTGAATGATGATGATATCAGAAACACCATTCGCTCACTGTTTGCCACCGGCAATTTTGAAGATGTGCAGGTTTTACGTGACGGAACGACCCTGATTGTTCAGGTTAAAGAGCGTCCGACTATTGCCAGCATCACATTCTCCGGTAACAAGGCGGTGAAAGAGGATCAGCTGAAGCAGAACCTCGAAGCGTCAGGCGTTCGCGTCGGCGAAGCGCTGGATCGCACCACGCTCTCTTCAATCGAGAAGGGACTGGAAGATTTCTACTACAGCGTCGGCAAATACACCGCCAGCGTAAAAGCGATTGCCACACCGCTGCCGCGTAACCGCGTGGATTTGAAATTTGTTTTCCAGGAAGGTGTCTCTGCCAAAATTCAGCAGATCAACATCGTGGGTAACAAAGCGTTCAGCTCTGATGAACTGATCTCCCGCTTCCAGCTGCGTGATGAAGTGCCGTGGTGGAACGTGGTTGGCGATCGCAAATATCAGAAGCAGAAGCTGGCCGGCGACCTTGAGACGCTGCGCAGTTTCTATCTGGATCGCGGTTATGCGCGCTTTAATATCGACTCGACTCAGGTCAGCCTGACGCCGGATAAAAAAGGCATCTACATCACCGTCAACATTAACGAAGGCGACCAGTATAAAATCGCCGGCGTGATTGTGAACGGCAGCATGGCGGGCCACTCAGCAGAAATTGAACATCTGACCAAAATCCCGAATGGTGAGCTTTACAACGGCACCAAAGTGACGCAGATGGAAGATGATATCAAAAAGCTGCTGGGTCGCTATGGCTATGCCTATCCGCGCGTCGTGACGCAGCCAGAAATCAGCGACGCTGACAAAACCGTTAAGCTGCATATTAACGTTGATGCCGGTAATCGCTATTACGTGCGTAAAGTCCGTTTTGAAGGGAACGACACCTCAAAAGATGCTGTACTGCGCCGTGAGATGCGTCAGATGGAAGGCGCATGGCTGGGCAGCGATCTGGTTGATCAGGGTAAAGAGCGTCTGAACCGCACCGGTTACTTTGAAACGGTTGATGTGGATACGCAGCGCGTACCAGGCGTGCCGGATCAGGTGGATGTGGTCTACAAAGTTAAAGAGCGCAACACCGGTACCTTTAACTTTGGCGTGGGCTACGGAACAGAAAGCGGCGTCAGCTTCCAGGTGGGTGTTACCCAGGATAACTGGCTCGGTACCGGTAATACCGTTAGTATCAGCGGTACCAAAAATGATTATCAGACCTATGCTGAATTCTCACTGACCGATCCCTACTTTACGGTTGACGGCGTGAGTCTGGGCGGTCGCCTGTTCTATAACGACTTTAAAGCGGACGATGCCGATCTGTCAGACTACACCAACAAGAGTTACGGTGTTGATGGCACGCTCGGCTTCCCGGTTAATGAGAACAACACCCTGCGCGTTGGCTTAGGCTATGTGCATAACGATCTGTCGAACATGCGGCCGCAGGTGGCAATGTGGCGTTACCTCGACTCGGTCGGGCGTCCACAGGGACTCAATAATAAAGGCGATTTCTCTGCGGATGATTTTACCTTTAACTATGGCTGGACCTACAATACGCTGGATCGCGGCTTCTTCCCGACGCGCGGTAACCGCACCAACCTGAACGGTAAGGTGACGATTCCAGGTTCAGACAACGCGTTCTATAAAGCGACGCTGGATACGCAGCAGTATGTGCCGCTGAACCGTGACGGCACCTGGGTAGTCCTGGGGCGTGGTCGTGTGGGCTATGGAGACGGCATCGGGGATAAAGAGATGCCGTTCTATGAGAACTTCTACGCCGGCGGCTCCAGCACGGTACGTGGTTTCCGTTCCAATACTATTGGTCCGAAAGCCGCTTACCTTAACGATCGCTCCTCATCGTGTAATCTGACCGATCCAAACGGGATCTGTAAGTCAGATGATGCAGTAGGCGGTAACGCAATGGCGATTGCCAGCCTCGAGCTGATCACGCCAACGCCGTTCCTGAGCGAGAAGTACGCTAACTCCGTGCGCACTTCACTGTTTGTGGACGCCGGTACCGTCTGGGATACTAACTGGCAGAATACGGCAGCCACCCGCGCTGCGGATATTCCGGACTATAGCGATCCTAACAACATTCGCGTCTCTGCAGGCCTGGCGCTGCAGTGGATGTCGCCACTGGGCCCGCTGGTATTCTCCTATGCCCAGCCGGTGAAGAAAGTCGAGGGAGACAAAGCAGAGCAGTTCCAGTTTAACATCGGTAAAACCTGGTAATGTTCTGAGCAGGGAAGCGGAAGCGAAGTACGGCATAGCTTAGCGCAGCAAAGCGCTAAGCGAGCCAAACACTGTGTCGCAGACACAAACGTTGATGGTAAGGAGTTTATAGTGAAAAAGTTGTTGTGTGCCGCAGGTCTGGGTCTTGCTTTAGCGGTTTCCGCTGGCGTTCAGGCTGCTGACAAAATTGCAGTGGTAAACGTGTCCAGCATTTTCCAGCAGTTACCGCAACGTGCGACCGTTGCTAAACAGCTCGAGAATGAGTTCAAAGGCCGCGCAACTGAGCTGCAGGGCCAGGAACGCGATCTGCAGACCAAAATGCAGAGACTGCAGCGTGATGCTTCTACCATGAAGGCGAGCGAGCGCAGCCGCATGGAAAAAGACATCATGTCCCAGCGCGAAGCCTTCTCCAGCAAAGCCCAGGCTTTCGAACAGGATAACCGTCGTCGCCAGATGGAAGAGCGTAACAAACTGCTGAGTCGTATCCAGGATGCCGTGAAGAAAGTGGCAGACAGCGATGGTTATGATGTCGTGATTGATGCTAACGCCGTAGCCTATGCTGCTAATGCGAAAGACATTACTGCTGACGTGCTGAAACAGGTTAAATAATCGATGTCATCAATTCGACTGGCTGATTTAGCCCAGCAGTTGGATGCAGAATTGCACGGAGATGGCGATATCGTCATCTCCGGCATTGCTTCTATGCAATCCGCCACCCCTGGTCAAATCACTTTTCTTGCCAACAGTCGCTACCGCGAGCAGCTCGCCAGCGTTCAGGCGTCAGCCGTGGTGCTGACGGAAGCGGATCTGGAATGGTGCAATACTGCCGCCCTGGTAGTGAAAAATCCCTATCTTACCTATGCCCGCATGGCACAACTGCTGGACACCACGCCGCAGCCCGCGCAGAATATCGCGCCCAGCGCGGTGATCGATCCTTCCGCCTCGCTGGGACAAAATGTGTCGGTAGGGGCGAACGCGGTGATTGAGTCTGGCGTTGAGCTGGGTGACAACGTCGTGATTGGTGCAGGCTGCTTTGTCGGCAAAAAGAGCCGGATTGGCAGCGGCACGCGCCTCTGGGCCAACGTGACGATTTATCATGAGATTCAGATTGGTCAGGATTGTCTGATTCAGTCAGGCACTGTCATCGGTGCAGATGGTTTCGGGTATGCTAACGATCGCGGCAACTGGGTGAAAATCCCTCAGCTCGGCACGGTCATCATCGGTGACCGGACAGAGATTGGTGCCTGCACCACTATCGATCGCGGTGCGCTGGATAACACTCTGATCGGCAATGGTGTTATCATAGACAACCAGTGTCAGATTGCCCACAACGTTGTAATTGGTGACAATACAGCCGTTGCGGGAGGTGTGATCATGGCCGGTAGCCTGAAGATTGGACGTTACTGTATGATTGGCGGCGCCAGCGTCATTAACGGCCATATGGAGATCTGCGATAAAGTAACCGTAACCGGTATGGGCATGGTGATGCGTCCCATTACAGAGCCGGGGGTTTACTCCTCAGGGATCCCACTGCAACCGAACAAAGCCTGGCGTAAAACGGCAGCGCTGGTGATGAATATCGATGACATAAGCAAACGTCTGAAAGCCATCGAACGCAAAGTTGATAAAAACAGCTAAGCACATCCGCGCGACCCGCTTTCATAATAATGCCGCCTGCCTGCTTTTGCCCTTCAGTGTGGTAAAGGACGGCAGGTAGCGCAGAGAAGCGAACGCCACCGAACTGATTTGCGGCCTGCGAAAGATCATTTTGATCGGTGCAGGCCGTGTTATTGTTGCCATCAGATTTTTTAGGACAGGAAGAGTATTTTGACTACTGAAACGCATACTCTGAAAATCGAAGAGATTTTAGAACTGCTGCCGCACCGCTATCCGTTTTTGCTGGTGGATCGCGTGCTGGATTTTGAAGAGCACAAATATCTGCGTGCGGTAAAGAACGTTTCTGTTAATGAACCGTTTTTCCAGGGGCACTTCCCTGGTAAACCGATTTTCCCAGGCGTTCTGATTTTAGAAGCGATGGCGCAGGCGACCGGTATTCTGGCGTTTAAAAGCGTTGGCAAACTGGAACCTGGCGAGCTCTATTATTTTGCCGGTATCGATGAAGCCCGCTTCAAGCGCCCGGTAGTACCAGGTGACCAGATGATCATGGAAGTCACCTTCGAAAAAACCCGTCGTGGTCTGACACGTTTTAAAGGCGTTGCTACAGTGGATGGTAAAATTGTCTGTGAAGCGACCATGATGTGTGCCCGTAGCCGGGAGGCATAATTAGTGATTGATTCAACCGCCACCATCCATCCGACCGCCATCGTTGAAGAGGGTGCTGTACTGGGTGCAAATGTTCATATCGGTCCCTTCTGTATTGTGGGCGCTGACGTGGAAATTGGCGCAGGTACGGTATTGAAATCACACGTTGTGGTTAATGGCCATACGCGCATCGGCGAAGAAAACCAGATCTATCAGTTTGTCTCTATTGGTGAGGTAAACCAGGATCTGAAATATGCGGGTGAGCCTACCCGCACCGAAATCGGCGATCGCAACCGGATCCGCGAAAGCGTGACCATTCATCGCGGCACCACGCAGGGTGGCGGACTGACTAAAGTTGGCAGCGACAACCTGCTGATGGTGAATGCGCACATTGCACACGACTGCGTGATTGGCAGCCGCTGCATTCTGGCAAATAACGTGACGCTGGGCGGCCACGTTACCGTGGATGATTTTGCGATCATCGGCGGCGTGACGGCCGTGCACCAGTGGTGCACTATCGGCGCTCACGTTATGGTTGGCGGTTGTTCCGGCGTGGCGCAGGATATTCCGCCATACATTATTGCGCAGGGTAACCACGCCACGCCGTTTGGCGTCAATATTGAAGGTCTCAAGCGTCGCGGCTTCAGCAAAGAGGCGCTGCATGCTATTCGCAACGCTTACAAGCTGCTCTACCGCAGTGGTAAAACGCTGGATGAGGTAAAGCCTGAAATCGAGGCGCTGGCGCAGCAGCACAGCGAAGTCCAGCCGTTCTTTGATTTCTTCGCCCGTTCAACCCGTGGATTGATCCGTTAATTCATGTCAGTGCGTCCCTTAACGATTGCCCTGGTCGCCGGAGAAACCTCCGGCGATATTCTTGGTGCCGGTCTGATCCGCGCGCTGAAAGCGCGTCATCCTGATGCACGCTTTGTTGGCGTAGCGGGTCCGCTGATGCAGGCAGAAGGCTGCGAAGTCTGGTACGAAATGGAAGAGCTGGCGGTCATGGGCATTGTCGAAGTGCTGGGCCGCCTGCGACGCCTGCTGACCATCCGCAAAGACCTGACGCAGCGCTTCACCGCGCTCCGCCCTGACGTATTTGTGGGTATCGATGCGCCAGATTTTAATATCACCCTGGAAGGCAACCTGAAGCGCGCCGGTATTCGTACCGTGCACTACGTCAGCCCTTCCGTCTGGGCATGGCGTCAGAAGCGCGTCTTTAAGATTGGCCGCAATACCGATATGGTGCTGGCGTTTCTGCCGTTCGAGAAAGCGTTTTACGATCGCTTTAACGTGCCGTGTCGTTTTATCGGTCACACCATGGCTGATGCGATGCCGCTGCAGCCTGATAAGCAGGCCGCGCGTCGCGAGCTGGGTATTGCAGACGACGCGATCTGTCTGGGTTTACTGCCAGGCAGTCGTGGCGCAGAAGTTGAAATGCTGAGCGCCGATTTTCTGCGCGCGGCGCAGCTGCTGCGTCAGCGCTACCCGGCGCTGGAAATCGTGGTTCCGCTGGTTAACGCAAAGCGGCGGGCGCAGTTTGAACAGATTAAAGCGGAGATTGCGCCTGAGCTGCCTATGCACCTGCTGGATGGCAAAGGGCGTCAGGCGATGATCGCCAGCGATGCGGCTATTCTGGCATCCGGCACCGCGGCGCTGGAGTGTATGCTGGCAAAGTGTCCGATGGTCGTGGGGTATCGTATGAAACCCGTTACCTTCTGGCTGGCGAAGCGCCTGGTCAAAACGCCTTACGTCTCGCTGCCTAATCTGCTGGCGGGACGGGAGCTGGTTAAAGAGCTGCTGCAGGATGAGTGCCAGCCGCAGACGCTGGCCGCCGCGCTGGAGCCGCTGCTGCATGCGGGTGCCGAACGCGACGCGCTGCTGGAAACCTTTACTCAACTGCATCAGCAGATCCGCTGGAATGCCGATGAGCAGGCGGCGGATGCGGTACTGGAGATTGCTCATGGCTGAATTTATCTATCCTGATGCGCAACGTATTGCGGGCGTGGACGAAGTCGGACGCGGCCCGCTGGTAGGGGCCGTAGTAACGGCGGCGGTGATCCTCGATCCTGCTAACCCGATTGCTGGTCTGGCAGACTCAAAAAAGCTGTCGGAAAAGCGCCGTCTGGCGCTGTATGATGAAATTACCGAAAAGGCGCTGGCGTGGAGCCTCGGCAGGGCTGAGCCAGAAGAGATCGACCAGCTCAATATTCTGCATGCCACGCTGCTGGCGATGCAGCGCGCGGTGGCAGGGCTGCACCTTACGCCCGATTTTGTGCTGATCGATGGCAATCGCTGTCCGGCGCTGGCGATGCCTGCGCAGGCGGTGATCAAAGGCGACAGTCTGGTGCAGGAAATCAGCGCTGCATCCATTATTGCCAAAGTGACGCGCGATCGCGAAATGGCTGAACTCGATCGTCTCTTTCCGCAGTATGGCTTTGCGCAGCATAAAGGTTACCCCACCGCGCTTCATATGGCGAAGCTCAAACAGTTTGGTGCCACGCCGCATCATCGTCGCAGTTTTGCGCCGGTGCGCAACGCGCTGCTGGATGCCGAACTGCACGCCTCAGTACAACCCGCGCCGCTTTATTAAGCCTGACGCTGTTTTAACCGGAAACCGATATGGCTGAACCTCGTTTTATACATCTGCGCGTGCACAGCGACTACTCCATGGTCGATGGCCTGGCGAAGACCGGTCCGCTGGTGAAAAAAGCCGCGGCGCTGGGGATGCCGGCAATAGCGATTACGGATTACACTAACCTCTGCGGCCTGGTGCGCTTCTATGGCAGCGCCCACGGTGCCGGCGTTAAGCCGATTATCGGTGCTGATTTCCAGGTCGCCAGCGAGCTGATGGGCGATGAGCTTACGCAGCTTACGCTGCTCGCGGCGAATAACACCGGCTATCAGAATCTGACACTGCTGATTTCGCGCGCCTATCAGCGCGGCTACGGCATTGCCGGGCCTATCCTCGATCGCGACTGGCTGATTGAGCTGGGCGAAGGGCTGATTGTCCTGTCGGGCGGACGACGCGGCGATGTCGGACGCAGCCTGCTGCGCGGCAATAACGCGCTGGTGGCGCAGTGTCTGAGCTTTTATCAGCAGCACTTTCCCGACCGTTACTACCTTGAGCTGCTCCGCACCGGACGCGCCGATGAGGAGAGTTATCTGCATGCCGCCGTTGAGCTGGCGATAGCGGAAGGGATACCGGTAGTGGCAACCAATGAAGTCTGCTTCATCAATGAAGAGGACTTCGATGCGCATGAGATCCGCGTGGCGATCCACGACGGTTATACGCTGGACGATCCGAAACGTCCGCGCCACTACAGTCCTCAGCAATATATGCGCAGCGAAGAGGAGATGTGCGAGCTGTTTTCGGACATCCCGGAAGCGCTGGAAAACAGCGTAGAGATTGCTAAGCGCTGTAACGTCACCGTCCGCCTCGGCGAATATTTTCTGCCGCAGTTCCCGACCGGCGAGATGACCACCGAAGAGTTTCTGGTGGTGAAATCACGCGAGGGGCTTGAAGAGCGCCTGGCGTTTCTCTTTCCGGATGAAGAGCTGCGTGCGCAGAAGCGCCCGGCCTACGATGAGCGTCTGGAGATTGAGCTCAACGTTATCAACCAGATGGGGTTCCCGGGCTACTTCCTGATCGTGATGGAGTTTATCCAGTGGTCAAAAGATAACGGGATCCCGGTCGGACCCGGACGCGGTTCCGGTGCCGGTTCACTGGTGGCCTATGCGCTGAAGATTACCGACCTCGATCCGCTGGAATTTGACCTGCTGTTTGAACGCTTCCTGAATCCGGAACGTGTCTCCATGCCCGACTTTGACGTCGACTTCTGCATGGAGAAGCGCGATCAGGTGATCGATCACGTTGCCGAGATGTATGGCCGTGAAGCGGTTTCGCAGATTATCACCTTCGGCACCATGGCGGCGAAAGCGGTGATCCGCGATGTAGGGCGCGTGCTGGGCCATCCTTATGGCTTTGTCGATCGCATCTCCAAGCTGGTGCCGCCCGATCCGGGCATGACGCTGGAAAAAGCGTTTCAGGCTGAACCGCAGCTGCCTGAGATCTATGACGCCGATGAAGAGGTCAGGGCGCTGATCGACATGGCGCGCAAGCTGGAAGGCGTCACGCGAAACGCCGGCAAGCACGCTGGCGGCGTGGTCATTGCGCCGACCAAAATCACCGATTTTGCCCCGCTTTACTGCGATGAAAACGGCCAGTTCCCCGTCACCCAGTTTGATAAAAATGATGTGGAGTATGCCGGACTGGTGAAGTTTGACTTCCTCGGCCTGCGTACGCTGACCATCATCGACTGGGCGCTGAAGATGATCAACCCGCGCCGTGAAAAGCAGGGGCTGCCGCCGATCGACATTGCGGCTATTCCGCTTGATGATAAAAAAAGCTTCGATATGCTGCAGCGCTCAGAGACCACCGCGGTGTTCCAGCTTGAATCGCGCGGCATGAAAGATCTGATCAAGCGACTGAAGCCTGACTGCTTTGAAGATATGATCGCCCTGGTGGCGCTGTTTCGTCCCGGCCCGCTGCAGTCCGGCATGGTGGATAACTTTATCGACCGTAAGCATGGCCGCGAAGAACTCTCCTATCCTGACATCCAGTGGCAGCATGAGAGTCTGAAGCCGGTACTGGAGCCTACCTACGGCATCATTCTCTATCAGGAGCAGGTGATGCAGATCGCACAGGTGCTGGCGGGTTATACGCTGGGCGGCGCTGATATGCTGCGTCGTGCGATGGGTAAAAAGAAACCGGAAGAGATGGCGAAGCAGCGTTCAGTGTTCAAAGAGGGCGCTGAAAGCATGGGTATCAACGGCGAACTGTCGATGAAAATCTTCGACCTGGTAGAGAAGTTCGCCGGCTATGGTTTTAACAAATCGCACTCTGCAGCCTATGCGCTGGTCTCCTATCAGACGCTGTGGCTGAAAGCACACTATCCGGCTGAGTTTATGGCTGCGGTCATGACCGCCGATATGGATAACACCGAGAAAGTGGTCGGGCTGGTGGATGAGTGCTGGCGCATGGGCCTGAAAGTGCTGCCGCCGGATATCAATGCCGGCCTCTATCCGTTCCACGTTAACGACGACGGTGAAATTGTCTACGGCATCGGCGCGATCAAAGGCGTCGGTGAAGGCCCGATTGAAGCGATTCTCGAAGCGCGTAATCAGGGCGGCTATTTTAAAGAGCTGTTCGATCTCTGCGCGCGTACCGATACGCGCAAAATTAACCGCCGGGTGATGGAGAAGCTGATCATGTCCGGCGCGTTTGACCGGCTCGGACCCCATCGTGCGGCGCTGATGAGCGCCCTGAGCGATGCCCTGAAAGCCGCTGACCAGCATGCTAAAGCAGAGGCGACGGGGCAGGCAGATATGTTTGGCGTGCTGGCTGAAGAGCCGGAGCAGGTCGAAAAATCGTATGCGTCAATTACGCCGTGGCCAGAGCAGGTGCAGCTGGATGGCGAGCGTGAAACGCTGGGGCTCTATCTTACCGGGCATCCGATCAATCAGTATCTGAAAGAGATTGAGCGCTACGTCGGCGGGATGCGGCTGAAAGATATGCATCCTACTGAACGTGGCAAGGTCACCATCGCTGCGGGGCTGGTGATTGCCGCCCGCGTGATGGTGACCAAGCGCGGCAACCGAATTGGTATTTGTACTCTGGACGATCGCTCCGGTCGTCTGGAAGTCATGCTATTTACCGATGCGTTAGATAAGTACCAGCAGCTGCTGGAGAAAGACCGTATCCTGATCGTCAGCGGACAGGTCAGCTTTGATGACTTCAGCGGCGGGCTTAAAATGACCGCCAGGGAAGTGATGGATATCGATGAAGCGCGGGAAAAATATGCGCGCGGACTTGCTATCTCGCTGACGGACAGGCAAATTGATGACCAGCTTTTAAACCGTCTCCGCCAGTCTCTGGAACCTCATCGTTCCGGGACCATTCCGGTACATCTCTATTATCAGAGAGCAGATGCGCGGGCGAAGCTGCGCTTTGGTGCAGCGTGGCGTATTTCGCCCAGCGATCGTTTACTTAACGACCTGCGGTCGTTAGTAGGATCGGAGCAGGTGGAACTGGAGTTTGACTAAAACAGGAACATTATGAGTCTTAATTACCTGGATTTTGAACAGCCGATCGCCGAACTCGAAGCGAAGATCGATTCGCTTAAATCGATTGGCCGTTCAGATGAGAAACACGATATTAATCTGGATGAAGAGATTCAGCGCCTTCGCGAGAAAAGCGTTGAACTGACCCGTAAAATCTTCTCCGATTTAGGTGCATGGCAGGTCGCGCAGCTGGCGCGTCATCCGCTGCGTCCCTATACGCTGGACTACGTGCGCAACGCATTTGACGACTTTGACGAGCTGGCAGGCGATCGCGCCTATGCTGACGACAAAGCGATTGTGGGTGGTATCGCACGCCTGGATGGCCGTCCGGTGATGATCATTGGTCATCAGAAAGGGCGTGAAACCAAAGAGAAAATTCGCCGTAACTTCGGTATGCCTGCACCAGAAGGCTATCGTAAAGCGCTGCGTCTGATGGAGATGGCAGAGCGTTTTAAGATGCCACTTATCACCTTTATCGACACGCCGGGTGCTTATCCGGGCGTGGGCGCCGAAGAGCGCGGTCAGTCTGAAGCGATTGCCCGTAACCTGCGTGAGATGTCTGGTCTGAAAATTCCGGTGATCTGCACCGTGATTGGCGAGGGCGGCTCTGGTGGCGCGCTGGCGATTGGCGTGGGCGACAAAGTGAACATGCTGCAGTACAGCACCTACTCGGTGATTTCACCGGAAGGCTGTGCGTCAATTCTGTGGAAAAGCGCAGATAAAGCGCCGCTGGCGGCAGAAGCGATGGGCATCACCGCCGGGCGTCTGCAGGAGCTGAAGCTGATCGACTCAATCATTCCTGAGCCGCTGGGTGGCGCGCATCGTCGTCCGGTTGATATGGCCGCTTCTCTGAAACAGCAGCTGCTGGCCGATCTGGCCGATCTCGACGGGCTGAGCACGGAAGAGCTGCTCGATCGCCGCTATCAGCGCCTGATGAACTACGGTTACGCGTAAGGTAAGCCCTGCAGCAAAAAAGCGGACTCCGGTCCGCTTTTTTTATGCCTGTTTTCCACGATCGGGCCTGAGTTCCCTGCAGGACCGCCATTTATGGCGGCAGCGATCCCCCAAGGGCGCCATTTATGGCGACCGAAATGCTTCGCTGAAAACATCAGGCCTGCAACGGCGCTATTCCGGAACATTCTCCGGCCACTTTTCGCTATCCTTACTCTGTGCCACAAGACCACAGGAGGTGAGCATTGAATATTATTGCGATCATGGGACCGCACGGCGCGTTCTACAAAGATGAACCAATTCGCGAACTGGATGCCGCGCTGAAACTGCAGGGCTTTCACACCGTTTATCCCAGCAATGCCAGCGACCTGCTGAAGCTGATTGAGCACAACCCGCGCGTATGCGGCGTCGTATTTGACTGGGATGAGTACAGCATGGCGCTCTGCAGCGACATCAACCAGCTCAATGAGTCGCTGCCGCTCTACGCCTTTATCAACACGCATTCGCAGATGGACGTCAGCGTTAATGAAATGCGCATGGCGCTGCAGTTTTTTGAATATGCGCTCAGCACCGCAGACGATATCGCGCTGCATATCCGCCAGTATACCGATGAGTACATCGATAAAATTTTACCCCCGCTGACCAAAGCGCTGTTTACCTATGTTAAAGAGGGTAAATACACCTTCTGTACGCCAGGCCATATGGGCGGTACCGCCTTTCAGAAAAGCCCGGTCGGCAGCCTGTTTTATGACTTTTTCGGCGCTAACACGCTTAAAGCCGATGTCTCTATCTCCGTCACTGAACTGGGGTCGCTGCTCGACCATACCGGCCCGCATCTCGACGCCGAAGAGTATATTGCCCGTACCTTTGGGGCAGAGCAGAGCTATATGGTGACCAACGGCACCTCAACCTCAAACAAAATTGTCGGTATGTATGCCGCTCCGGCAGGCAGTACGGTACTGATTGACCGCAACTGTCACAAATCGCTGACCCATCTGCTGATGATGAGCGACATCGTGCCCGTCTGGCTCAAGCCAACGCGTAATGCGCTGGGCATTCTGGGCGGTATTCCGCAGCGTGAATTTACCCGGGAGGCTATTCAGAGCAAAGTGGATAGCACGCCGCGCGCCAGCTGGCCGGTCCATGCGGTGATCACCAATTCAACGTACGACGGATTGCTCTACAACACGGAATATATCAAGCAGACGCTGGATGTGCCGTCGATCCACTTCGATTCCGCCTGGGTGCCTTATACCAATTTTCATCCCATCTACAGCGGAAAAAGCGGCATGAGCGGTGAACGGATCCCGGGCAAGGTGATCTATGAAACGCAATCCACCCATAAGCTGCTGGCCGCGTTTTCCCAGGCTTCACTGATTCATATCAAAGGCGACTACGACCACGATACGTTTAACGAAGCCTATATGATGCACACCACTACCTCGCCGAGCTACGGCATTGTGTCATCGATTGAAACCGCTGCGGCGATGCTGCGCGGCAATCCGGGTAAGCGGCTAATTAACCGTTCGGTTGAGCGCGCGCTGCACTTCCGGCGCGAGATCCAGCGGCTGCGTGAAGAGTCTGATGGCTGGTTTTTTGATATCTGGCAGCCAGAGCAGGTGGATGAGGCAGAGTGCTGGCCGATCCAGCCGGGAGAAGAGGCGTGGCACGGCTTTCAGCAGGCCGATCGCGATCATATGTATCTCGATCCCATTAAAGTTACGATCCTGACGCCCGGCATGAGCGAACTGGGCGCGATGGCGGAAGAGGGGATCCCGGCGGCGCTGGTGGCGAAATTTCTCGATCAGCGCGGCGTGGTGGTAGAGAAAACCGGGCCTTATAACCTGCTGTTTCTGTTCAGTATCGGGATCGATAAAACCCGCGCCATGAGCCTGCTGCGCGGTCTGACTGAATTTAAACGCGCCTACGATCTTAATCTGCGCGTGAAAAATATGCTGCCGGATCTCTATGCGGAGGATCCCGATTTCTATCGCAATATGCGGATCCAGACGCTGG
Organism: Pantoea sp. Acro-807; assembly: GCF_011752675.1. Taxonomy (NCBI): domain Bacteria; kingdom Pseudomonadati; phylum Pseudomonadota; class Gammaproteobacteria; order Enterobacterales; family Erwiniaceae; genus Pantoea; species Pantoea sp. Acro-807. The sequence continues at coordinate 159,019 of NZ_VWXE01000007.1, forward strand.
CGCAGGGGATCCACCAGCTGATCCTGCAGCACGATCTGCCGCGGCTGATGCTGAAAGCCTTTGATGTCCTGCCTGAAATGAAAATGACGCCGCATCAGGCGTTCCAGCATCAGGTCAAAGGTGAGGTTGAAACCGTGGATATCCGCGAGCTGGTAGGGCGTACCTCCGCCAATATGATCTTGCCCTATCCGCCAGGCGTGCCGCTGGTAATGCCCGGTGAGATGATCACAGAACAGAGCCGGACCGTGCTCGACTTTCTGCTGATGCTCTGCACCATCGGGCGCCACTACCCTGGCTTTGAAACCGATATTCACGGCACCACGCTGACAGAGGATGGGCGCTATCTGGTTCGGGTACTGCGCGACGCGCCGCAGCCCTGACTTCGGATAAATGCCTCTGGTCACGCTGACGTCCGGCACGTAGGCTTGGCGGCTCAGATTTTTTTTCGGAGCCGCTATGCTACAGATCAAACAGATTCACCACATTGCGATTATTGCCACTGACTATCCGCGCAGCAAAGCGTTCTACTGCGATGTGCTGGGCTTCTCCCTGCTGGGTGAGTACTACCGCGCTGAGCGGGATTCATGGAAAGGCGACCTCGGCCTGCACGGCGTCTATACCATTGAGCTGTTCTCATTTCCCTCCCCGCCGCCGCGCGTAACCGCACCTGAAGCCTGCGGCCTGCGCCATCTGGCATTTTGCGTAGAGGATGTGGCGCAGTCGGTTGCGGCGCTGGCAGAAAAAGGCGTGATCTGCGAACCGGTGCGTATCGATGCGCTGACCGGTAAAGCCTGCACCTTTTTTACCGATCCGGATGGTTTGCCGCTGGAGCTTTATCAGGCGTAAAATAGCCGCCGCAGAATGCCGCAATCAGGCGGCATCATTAGATGGAACGGCACTATGTCTTTTTCCCACCTTGCTGCGCTGCTGGATCCCGCCGGTCGCTACGTGGTGGCATTCAGCGGCGGGCTCGACTCCACCGTGCTGCTGCATCAGCTGGTCTGCTGGCAGCAGCAGCATTCGCAGCTGAGCGTGCGGGCGCTGCACGTGCATCACGGCCTGAGTCCGCACGCCGACCGGTGGGCCGCACACTGCCGGCAGCAGTGCCAGCGCTGGCATATCGCCTGCGACGTATTGCCGGTAACGGTTGATGCCAGGGCAGGAGGCGTGGAGGCGTCGGCGCGCAGAGAGCGCTATCAGGCGCTGTTCGCCCGGCTGCAGCCGGATGAACAGCTGCTCACCGCGCAGCATCTGGACGATCAGTGCGAAACGCTGCTGCTGGCGCTAAAGCGCGGCAGCGGCCCGGCGGGGCTGGCGGCAATGCCGCCGCGGCGCACAGTGCAGGGGCATGAACATCTGCGTCCGCTGCTCAGCCTTAGCCGTGAGCAGCTGGAGCAGTGGGCGGCTGAGCACCAGCTCAGCTGGATTGAGGATGAGAGCAATGACGACAGCCGCTACGACCGCAACTTTTTGCGTCAGCAGATTATGCCGCTGCTGCATCAGCGCTGGCCGCACTTCAGCGCTGCCAGCGCCCGCAGCGCCGCGCTCTGCGCAGAGCAGGAGCAGCTGCTGGATGAGCTGCTGCAGCAGGAGCTGAGCCAGCTGCTTACGCCACAGGGCGCACTGCATTTTCCGCCGTTGCAGAGCATGAGCGAAGCGCGGCGTAACGCGCTGCTGCGGCGCTGGATCGCCGGGCAGGGCGGGGCGATGCCGTCACGTGCGGCGCTGCAGCGCATCAGTACCGACGTTATCGCAAGCCGGACTGATGCACAGCCGGCGCTGCAGCTGGGAAATTTTACGCTGCGCCGCTATCGCGATGCCCTCTACTGGTTGCCGCCGCAGCCGTCGCTGCGTGACCAGGCATGCTGCTGGCCGCAGCTTACCCGATCGCTGGTGCTGCCCGGCGGAGTGGGTCAGCTGCTGGCTGACTTCTCACGCGCGGAGCTGCGTCTGCCTGCGGCGGATGAAACGGTCCACGTTCGCTTTCAGGCGCGCGGCTACTATCATCTGCTGGGACGGGCGGGCGGACGCGAAATGAAAAAACTGTGGCAGGAGCTGGCGATCCCGCCCTGGCAGCGGGAGCGTATCCCACTGATCTACTATAACCATACGCTGATTTGCGCGCCGGGCCTGTTTGTTACCCATGAAGGCGCTGCCTGCAGCGATCGGGGCTGGCAGGCGATCTGGCATCAGCCTGACAGGGAGAAGGTATCATGAGGCACTGGCTGACGGCTGTGCTATGTTTTGTATCGCTGCCGCTATGGGCAGAAGGCGATGCGGCCGCGGGCGCAGAAAAAGCAGCCCGCTGTATGGCGTGTCACGGTGCAGAGGGCAAAAGCGCGATACCCCTCTATCCTCATCTGGCCGGGCAGCAGGCGCCTTATCTGGCGCATGCGTTGCACGCCTATCAGAAAGGTGAGCGCAGCGGCGGTCAGGCAGAGGTGATGAAAGCGTTTGTGGCGGGACTAAGCGATACCGATATTGAGGATTTAGCGGCTTACTATAGCGGACTTAAGCCCTAGGAAACGCGGGCGGAGAGGGTCCGCCCGCCGCGAGACTACTCGTCTTCGCTGACCACCACGGTGCCGAGTTCAGGATGGCTGAAGCTGGCAATGTGATCGAGGCGCAGCTCGCGGGTTTCCCCGGAGAGGTCAACCGCAAGATATTCGACGTTTTTGCGCGAAACCATATCCCGCGCTTTCGCCTTCAGCTGGTCACCATTTTTCAGCTGCAGTGACAGCATCCAGTGTCGGGTGCAGGCGAGTTCCAGGTTGTCGTAGTCATCGCAATTGATGGGTTTATAAGCTTCATTTGTCAACATAGTCGCTCACCAATAAGTTTGCAGCAGCCGAGGCTGCCTGATCCCTGACAGAAGAGTTTAGCGCGGAATGAGCGGCGATATCATTGAGTGCATTCAGCGCGCACATCAGCGCGTCGGGCACATATCCCGGCTCACCGCTGCCGATTTCAGCATATTTCTGGCGAACTAACTCACAATACGTTTGCACATGCACCTCCTCAGCAGAGCATAAATACCCTGGTTGCCTGGCGACTATAACACAGGGGTTTCCCGGAAATCAGCCAGGGCAAGCGGGGAAACAGAGAAAGAAAAGCAGCAGAACAGCGGCTGGCACGGCCTGCCGGACGCTGACTGGCGCACAAAAGGTTAAGTTGATGAACAGGAAAATTCAGTACAGAACGCCGTATGAACCGGCAGGTGACAGATGATTATGCTGTCGCGCACGGTTGAGATCCCGGAGAGTGAAATAGAGCTGACGGCTATCCGCGCTCAGGGGGCAGGGGGGCAGCACGTGAATAAAACCTCGACGGCTATTCATCTGCGGTTTGATGTCCGCGCATCTTCGCTGCCGGAGTTTTATAAAACGCGGCTGCTCGCTGCCAGTCATCACCTGATTACGGCAGAAGGCGTGGTCATTATTAAAGCGCAGGAGTATCGCAGTCAGGAGATGAATCGTGAGGCCGCGCTGCAGCGCCTGATCAATCTGATCCGCGAGTTAACCACGGTGGAGAAAGCGCGTCGCGCGACGCGGCCCACGCGCGCGTCAAAAGAACGGCGGCTGGAGGGGAAATCGCGGCGCAGCAGCGTAAAAGCGATGCGCGGCAAAGTGCGATAAAAAACGCCTCCCGCAGGAGGCGTTTGCCATTACTTATTCAGCGCGCTGGCCAGGAAGCTGACGATCTCATGCTGGCTGATCATCTGCTTCTCGCTTGCGGAGCGGGATTTGTACTCAATCTCTTCGTTATCGAGATTGCGATCGCCAATCACGATGGTGTGCGGCACGCCAATCAGCTCCATATCAGCAAACATCACGCCCGGACGCTCTTTACGATCGTCGAGGATAACGTCGATGCCTCTGGCGCGCAGTTCGCTGTAGAGCGATTCTGCCAGCTGCTGAACCCGGAAAGATTTATGCATATTCATTGGCAGAATTGCGACTTCAAACGGTGCCAGCGCCGCAGGCCAGATAATGCCGCGCTCGTCATGGTTCTGCTCAATTGCGGCAGCCACCACGCGGGTAATACCGATACCGTAGCAGCCCATGGTCATGATCTGGTTGCGGCCATCTTCGCCCTGTACGGCTGCTTTCATCGCATCGGAGTATTTGGTGCCGAGCTGGAAAATGTGACCCACCTCGATACCGCGCTTGATCTGCAGTACGCCTTTACCATCCGGGCTTGGATCGCCCTCGACCACATTGCGGATATCTTCAACCCGCGCTTCCGGCAGATCGCGGCCCCAGTTGATGCCGGCAAAGTGCTGACCGTCGATGTTGGCACCGGCGGAGAAGTCACTCATTTTTGCCACGGTACGGTCCGCAATCACCGGGATGGTCAGACCGACCGGACCGATAGAGCCAAAGCCTGCACCCGTTACGGCACGGATCGCCTCTTCATTGCCCATTTCCAGCGGCGAAGCAACGATATCAAGATGTTCAGCTTTGATCTCGTTCAGCTCATGATCGCCACGCACCAGCAGAGCAACCAGCTGATGGCCGCTCTCTTCACTCGCCTTCACAATCAGCGTCTTAACCGTTTTTTCAACCGGGATCTGATGCTGCTCAACCAGCTCCGCGATGGTTTTGGCATGTGGCGTAGCAAACTGTGTCATTGGCTGTGTTGCCGCCGGACGCTCGCCAGCCGGAGCCAGCGCTTCAGCTTTCTCAATGTTTGCGGCGTAGTCTGACTCGCTGGAGAAGATCACATCATCTTCACCGCTCTGCGCCAGCACCTGGAATTCATGTGAACCGCTGCCGCCGATAGAGCCGGTGTCAGCCTGCACCGCGCGGAAATCGAGACCCATGCGGGTAAAGCTCTGACTGTAGGCGCGATACATCGCATCGTAGGTTTCCTGCAGCGACGCCTGCGAGGTATGGAAGGAGTAAGCGTCTTTCATGATGAACTCACGCGAACGCATCACGCCAAACCGTGGGCGCACTTCATCACGGAACTTGGTCTGAATCTGATACAGATTAAGCGGCAGCTGCTTATAAGAGCTCAGCTCGTTGCGGATCAGATCGGTAATGACCTCTTCATGCGTCGGACCGAGCACAAACGGACGTTCGTGACGATCTTTAATGCGCAGCAGCTCCGGGCCATACTGCTCCCAGCGCCCGCTCTCTTCCCACAGGTCGGCCGGCTGAACCACCGGCATAGAGATTTCAATTGCGCCGGCGTTGTTCATCTCTTCGCGCACGATGTTTTCAACTTTTCGCAGCACGCGAACCCCGGTCGGCAGCCAGGTATAGAGTCCGGAAGCCAGTTTGCGGATCATCCCGGCACGCAGCATCAGCTGATGGCTGATCACTTCTGCATCGGAAGGCGTCTCCTTAAGCGTGGAGAGCAGATATTGAGTAGTACGCATTAATTATGATTCCAGTTATATGGAAGAAGAAGAGCAGACCGTTACTGGCCGTTAGTGTACCAGCGAGAAACAGCGCTCAAAAGCCTGTTTTAGCGTGGATCCACGGCAATGACCTCAGTACCCGCTTCATCAATGCGCCAGCGCACGTTGAAATCGAGCAGCCAGGCGGCATATTCGCGATCCAGCGATTCACCTTTGCGATAGGCGGGACGCGGATCCTGGGCCAGAACGTCGGTAATAAAACGCTGCAGCTGAGGAATATGCGCCTGCTGCTGAATCTGCTGCTGAGCGGCGGCTGAAAAACGCACCGGCATGGTCGCTTCAGGTGCAGCCTGAGCATACCCGGCGCGCGCGTCGGGCAGCGCTTCGGCAAACGGCAGGTAGGGCTTGATATCAATCACCGGTGTGCCATCAACCAGATCAAGGCTGCCGAGCTGCAGAATAACCTGCGATTTTTCACAGCGGATCCCTTTCAGCTCAACCAGCGACATGCCTACCGGATTAGGACGAAACGTTGATCGCGTCGCAAACACGCCCATACGCGCGTTACCGCCGAGGCGTGGCGGACGGACAGTAGGGCGCCAGCCGCCGGCCATGGTCTGATGAAACATAAACAGGATCCAGATGTGGCTGAACGCCTCCAGACCGCGTACGGCTTCCGGCTGATTATACGGGGCCTGCAGATGCAGTTCACCGCCGCCATCCTGAACCAGGCCCGGCTGGCGCGGCACGGCAAATTTCTCTTTCCACGGGGAGCGGATCACGCCAATCTGCGCAACGGCAAACTCACTCATTGACCGGAAACTTTCAGCGCTGAGCCCTGGCAGATTGCCTGGCGGTAGCAGCCTGGCGTACTGGTCACAATTTCACATTTGTGCAGCAGCACGGCGTTGGCTTTCATACCCGCTGCTTTGATCTGCAGACGTTTACGCGCGGTATTGATATTGGGAGGCGAATCCTGCGTGCTGCTCTGGCAATCTTCGCCAGACACTTCACCCAGATCGCGGAAAGGATTGCTGACCAGATCGGTTGCGTCGGTATAGATTTTCACCGGAGCCGGGCGCGGGGCCGGCTTGCGCTGCGGCTGAGCGGATGACTGCTGCGGACGAGCCGGAGCGCTGCTTATCGGGTGATATTCACGAACGCACCCGGTCAGCATCAACGCCAACAGGCAGAGCGGTAAAAAACGCATGGCAACATCCTCCTGTAATAAAAGTGGCGTTATTGAAACAAGGACGCCCGCAAATAACAAGTCAGCAGCCACATGCAGAAATAGAAAGGGCGGCAAGCGCCGCCCTCGGGAGAGAAAAGAAGTGAACTTACCAGCCTTTAACCGCGCCACCGTTAAAGATTTTGTTCGCAGACTCAGCCACTTCGTCTGACTGATACGCTTCAACAAACTTCTTCACGTTCTCAGCGTCTTTATTATCTTCACGGCTCACCAGCAGGTTAACGTATGGGGAATCTTTATCTTCCACAAAGATGCCATCTTTTGCCGGGGTCAGACCAATCTGGCTGGCATACGTTGTGTTGATAACCGCGAGTGCAATCTGCTGATCGTCAAGCGAGCGCGGCAGCTGTGGCGCTTCCAGTTCAACAATCTTCAGGTTCTTTGGATTTTCCACAATATCCAGCGACGTTGGCAGCAGGCCAACACCCTCTTTCAGCTTAATCAGTCCCGCTTTCTGCAGCAGCAGCAGGGAGCGGCCCAGGTTAGTTGGATCGTTAGGGATGGCGATCTGCGCGCCATCCTGCAGTTCGGTCAGCGACTTAATCTTTTTGGAGTAGCCGGCAATCGGGTAAACAAAGGTGTTGCCAACCGGTACCAGCTTGTAGCCACGATCTTTGATCTGCTGATCCAAATAGGGCTTATGCTGGAAAGCGTTAACGTCAATATCCCCTTTGCTCAGCGCTTCATTAGGTAACACGTAATCGTTAAATGTCACCAGCTCGACGTCGAGATTATATTTATCTTTAGCCACTTTAACGGCAGTTTCAGCAACCTGCTGTTCAGCACCGACAATCACGCCCACTTTGATATGGTTGGGATCTTTTGCCTGCTGATCGCATCCGGCCAGAGCAATAGCACCAATCAGAGCACCTGCTGCGGCAATCTTTTTAAATGTGAAAGACATATCCTTTCCTTAATAGAGAAGTATTGATGTTATTGGCTTATTTATGCGACACCGCGCGAACAATGCGATCGCCGCAGAACTGAATCAGATATACCAGCACGACCAGCAGCACCAGTACAGTATTCATTACGGTAGCGTTATACCCGATATAGCCATACTGATAGCCAATCTGGCCCAGACCACCCGCGCCCACGGCACCGCCCATAGCAGAATAGCCAACCAGCGTAATGAGCGTAATGGTGGCCGCGTTAACCAGGCCCGGCATCGCTTCCGGCAGCAACACCTTGCGGACAATCTGCAGCGGCGTGGCACCCATCGCGCGGGAGGCTTCGATCAGGCCGGTCGGCAGCTCCAGCAGGGCGTTTTCAACCATACGGGCAATAAACGGCGCGGCGCCAACGGTCAGCGGGACAATCGCCGCCTGCAGGCCGATAGAGGTGCCGACAATTGCGCGGGTAAACGGGATCATCCATACCAGCAGTATAATGAACGGGATTGATCGGAAGATATTGACGATAGCAGAGAGCACGCGGTAAAGCGCGCTGTTCGCCAGAATCTGACCAGGGCGTGTAACATACAGCAGTACGCCGACCGGCAGGCCAATAACAAACCCGAAAAAGCCAGAGACAAAGGTCATCATCAGCGTTTCCCAGACGCCGCGCGTCAGTAACCACAGCATCGCTTCAGACATAACCTAATACCTCTACTTTCACATGATGTTCTTTCAGCCAGCTTATCGCGGCCTGCGTATCTGTTTCACTGCCATCCATTTCTGCCAGCATGATGCCGAACTTGACTCCGCCTGCATAATCCATCTGCGCACTGATAATGTTGTTGTTCACATTAAAGCGGCGGGCAGCTTCTGACAGCAGCGGTGCATCAACAGATTTCCCGGTAAACTCCAGGCGCAGCAGGGGCACAGCCTGTGCGGCAGGCTGCGCGCGCATGCGCTCCTGATAATCTTCCGGAATATCCAGATGCAGCGTCGACTGAATAAACTGCTGCGCCAGCGGCGTTTTTGGATGAGAAAAAACTTCGCTGACGCTATCTTTTTCAATCAGCTCGCCGTTACTGATCACAGCAACCTGATCGCAGATGCGCTTAACCACATCCATCTCATGGGTGATAAGCAGAATAGTAATACCGAGGCGGCGGTTAATGTCTTTCAGCAACTCCAGTATCGAACGGGTGGTCGCCGGGTCGAGCGCGCTGGTGGCTTCGTCGCACAGCAGTACTTTGGGATTGCTGGCCAGCGCACGCGCAATAGCCACACGCTGTTTTTGCCCGCCAGAGAGATTAGCTGGCCAGCTGTCATGCTTGTCATTCAGGCCAACCAGCTCCAGCAGCTCGCTAACGCGCGCTTTGATCTGATCGCGTGACAGATTGCCCAGCTCCAGCGGCAGCGCCACATTGCCGGCCACCGTACGCGAGTTCATCAGGTTGAAGTGCTGAAAAATCATGCCGATCTGGCGACGTGCCAGCGTCAGCTGCCCGGAAGAGAGTGCAGTGAGATCCTGCCCGTCGACCAGCACACGACCGGATGTAGGGCGCTCAAGCAGGTTGACGCAGCGGATCAGCGTACTCTTGCCCGCGCCTGACGAACCGATGACGCCATAAATCTGTCCCGCCGGCACATGCAGGCTGACGCCGGAGAGCGCCTGTATTGTGCGTGAACCCTGCTGGAACACTTTGGTGATATTTTCGAGTTTAATCATTAGTTAATTATTATCGTCTGACGTTATCCGTGGTGTATCAATATTCGATCAGCGAAGCTGGACGAAAGCTGAATGGATGGTAAGGCATCCAGACGTCTAAATCAATCGACGTAATGCAATCTGCCATTCTCTCGCTATGCCCAATCATGCAATACTTAGCACTATTAATTGCAGCAGGAGTATTTACGTGGCGAACCCAGTCCCGGCTATTTTTCTCGATCGTGATGGCACATTAAATGTTGATCACGGTTATGTTCATGAGATCGACAATTTTCAGTTTATAGAAGGCACCATTGAAGCGCTGCAGGCGCTGAAAAAGATGGGCTACGCGCTGGTGCTGGTCACTAACCAGTCGGGTATTGCCCGCGGGATGTTTACGGAAGATACCTTTATGCAGCTGACGGAGTGGATGGACTGGTCACTGGCCGATCGCGATATCGACCTGGACGGCATCTACTATTGTCCTCACCTGCCGGATGCCACCGTGCCTGCTTACCGTCAAAACTGCGACTGCCGTAAACCTCAGCCTGGAATGCTGCTGTCTGCGCAGCAAGAGCTGAACATCGATATGGCCGCTTCATATATGGTAGGGGATAAGCTGGAAGATATGCTGGCAGGGCAGGCCGCTGGCGTCGGCACCCGTGTGCTGGTGCGCAGCGGTAAAACGGTTACCGCTGAAGGTGAAGCAGCAGCAGATTGGGTGTTAAATAGCCTGGCAGAGCTGCCGGCGCGCATTAAACAGGCATAAATAACCGGTTTTGCGCAAACATTAACCGGGTGATAAAAAAGTTGAAATTAGTGCTTGTCACCCGGCGAGAACTCCCTATAATGCGCCACCACTGAGACGGCAAAGCGGCAACGCAGACGGGCTCAGCAGGGCGTGAAGCGATTCACCCCGCCGGAGAAAAACGCTGAAAAAAGTGGTTGACTCCGGAGGAGGAAAGCGTAATATACGCCACCTCGCAGCAGACGCCTGAGGCGCTGGCTGCACCGCTCTTTAACAATTTATCAGACAATCTGTGTGGGCACTCGCAGGATTGATATCACAAGCCTACGGGCTTTAAAAAATATCAAGTCTTTGCTGAGTGAACACGTAATTCATTACGAAGTTTAATTCACAGAGCACCGCTTAACTTGTTTAAGCAAATCAAACTTAAATTGAAGAGTTTGATCATGGCTCAGATTGAACGCTGGCGGCAGGCCTAACACATGCAAGTCGGACGGTAGCACAGGGGAGCTTGCTCCCCGGGTGACGAGTGGCGGACGGGTGAGTAATGTCTGGGAAACTGCCCGGTGGAGGGGGATAACTACTGGAAACGGTAGCTAATACCGCATAACGTCTTCGGACCAAAGTGGGGGACCTTAGGGCCTCACGCCACCGGATGTGCCCAGATGGGATTAGCTAGTAGGTGGGGTAACGGCTCACCTAGGCGACGATCCCTAGCTGGTCTGAGAGGATGACCAGCCACACTGGAACTGAGACACGGTCCAGACT
>NZ_VWXE01000008.1:0-165006 GCF_011752675.1 Pantoea sp. Acro-807
TCTCATGTTACAGCCGCTTTGCATGAGCTGAGGTATGGAAGGCGTCAAGATCAAATACTCAGCGACAAGAGTGCTTCAGCTCTTCCTCAGTCAGACCAGTCACATTCATAACAGACTGAATGTCCATACCATTCTTTAACAGATTGCGGGCTATCCTGAGGCTCGCTTCCTGTATGCCCTCCCGTAAACCTTCTTCTCGTCCCTCCAGCCATCCTTCCTGCCATCCCTCCTGCCATCCCTCCAGACGGCCTTTCTGCTCAAGCTGCTGTGCAATCGTCATCAGTTCATCCTCATGTTGTGGCACCCACTGCGCCAGCTCGCGAATAAAGGCACCTGCATCGGCGGTTTCACCCGCCTGAAGCATATAGTTGGCCCGCGCGTGCATATGCTGTCCGGTCATGAATTTCGCCGCTATTAGCAGAGCCAGCTGGTTCGGCGCCTCTTTTAAATCACTTAGTGACAAGAGTGCTTCAGCTCTTCCTCAGTCAGACCAGTCACATTCATAACAGACTGAATGTCCATGCCATTCTTTAACAGATTGTGGGCGATCTTAAGGCTGGCTTCCTGTCGTCCTTCCTGACGGCCTTCCTGTCGTCCTTCCTGACGGCCTTTCTGCTCAAGCTGCTGTGCAATTGTCATCAGTTCATCCTCATGTTGTGGTACCCGCAGCGCCAGCTCGCGGATAAAGGCGCCTGCATCGGCGGTTTCACCCGCCTGGAGCATATAGTTTACCAGCGCGTGCATCTGCTGTCCGGTCATGAATTCCGCGGCCATTAGCAGAGCCAGCTGGTTCAGCACCTCTTTCAAATCGCGCCGGCGAATATGCTTTTGTAGCAGGGTTAGTGCGGCCATACTCCGATGTTGCATAATTTCTTCATCAGGGATTGTAGTTAAATCCACCAACGGGAATCCGCTACTATAGAGCGTTGTTGCTATCTTTGATTCGCTGAAAAGCTGCAGCCAGTTCATGCTGTAAGGATAGGGGCTGCGCTTACCCTGATAAAACAATACAGGAATGACAAGCGGCAAAGCGTTATGCCCGGCGTCAAGATGACGTTGCATCGCTGCTACGGCATAACGCATCAGGCGGAACGCCATATGTCTGTCCGGCGAGCTTTGATGCTCAATCAGGACATGGACATACCCGTCACCTTTTTGGGTTTTTAGCGAGTACAGTACATCGCTATAGTAAGAACGCAGGTCATCTTCAACAAAACTTCCAGACTCCAGCCTGAGCGTCGCAAGGTCGCAAATCGCGAGCAGCGCAGGCGGCAGATGTAGCGTCATAAAGTCCCGCGCGGTTTGCGGGTGGGAGAGAAATGTTTTGAAGACCGCATCATGCGGTGTAGGCGTGCTGTTATTCTTCATTGCGTCACCTGAGCATTTTCCCTGAGCTTCTATAATATTAACGAGGCCTGAATCAAAGCAGACTTTCTGAACCTGATACATTCTTCAAAAGTCTTAATTACGCTGCCATAAATATTCCGTTTAATAAAACATGAGCTATTTCGTTAGATTAGAGCTTCCCGTATAACACCCCTCAAGCCAGCTTTCTACGCAAGGGAAATAAATCTTCTGTCAAAATAGAAGGCAAGCGCACGGCACTGAATTTAGCAGGCCTGGTTTACTTATTCGGCCTGCCAGTTACCACTAAAATCTATCATCAATAAAAATAAAATTTTAAATTCGATTAATCTATCTTATACTCTTTGACGAAATCCATTAATCTATGCAAATATGAATCAGTTATAGCAATAGAGCTTCTGTCGCTTATCTCAGCAGACTCCTTAACAGGGTTCGGCGGTGAGGGAAACACCCGTTCGCCATTAGTTATTTTTTCAATTAGATATTTCCCTTCAAGTAAACCTGGTGCGATATAATGGACACTAGGCACAGACTCATAATCCTCATCTATTTTTTTCAACACTTCTTTTAATTCTTTTTTTGAGCTATTGATTTCAATCTCTCTATTTATGGTATTAATTTCACTATATTTGCGAGATTCACTATGTATATTACGGTATTTTTCTACAGGATCACCATCATACAATGATGACACCGTCTCTTTTTTGCAACTTTTAAAAATTGGGTTTAAAACTTCATTTCCATAGTGATTGGCGACAGGGCCTGCATTTAATCCTGGAGCTTTTCTTTCATTTGAAATGTGTTTAATATCACCACACTTTGCGGCAAACTCGACAGAACCGGAATAAGGCAGATTAATGCCCTGCTCACTTCTCAATCTAATGCTACTGACGATTGACATATTCGCTCCTGATTAAAAGAATGATTTAATCACCTCCCTTCTTTATTTTCTTTCAAAATTCAATCAAAGATTCGCATTTGCAGTCATGGTTACTATGATTAAAAATTAAATATATCTGACGTTTCATTGGCTAAAGGTCGGATTAATAGCTGTCAGCGAAGTTGAGGTTGATTACGGGGAGATCACGCGTGAAAGATTTTAAAGGTAACAAACAGGCGTTGCCTGTGCGCTACTGTAAACAGTGTCACAAACCCATGACGTGGCGCAAAAAGTGGGAGAAAAACTGGGACGAGGTACAGTACTGCTCTGAACGCTGCCGCCGCGCCGCGAAAGCGGCACGGACAGCAGCAGAGTCATAAGGGGTTAGTTTGCAGGCGCCGTTTCCTGGCGCTTGTCACCAAACCGTTCCCGCATATGCGCTTCAATCTGCTCCAGTGACTTGCCACGCGTTTCCGGCAGCACCAGCGCGACAAAAATCAGCGATCCGACATTGATAGCGGCAAAAATAAAGAAGGCGTTGTTACCCACCAGCGACAGCAGAGGCGGAAAGGCAAAGGCCACTGCCGCATTACAGATCCACTGAAAAGCCACCGCCGAACCGGTCAGTACGCCGCGTACCTGCATTGGAAAGAGTTCTGACATCAGCAGCCAGTAAACCGGTGAAATGCACATCTGCATAAAAAACAGGAATACCAGGATACAGGCGAGCGCCAGCAGGCTCTGCGTCATGCTGTTCGGCATAAACACCAGCACCGCGCCCAGCGCCAGCTGCATTGCAATCACAATACATAACCCGGTCATCAGCATTTTGCGTCGGCCAAAGTGGCTGATTGCCTTGATACCGGCAAACGTCGCCAGTACGGAAACCACACCGTTGCCAATGGTCGCAGCAATCGAGGCGCTGGTTCCCATGCCGGTACTCTTCAGGATAATCGGCGTGTAGTACATAAAGGCGTTTACGCCGGTAAACTGCAGCACAATACCCATGCCGCAGCCCATCAGCAGCAGACGGACAATCCACTTCTCTTTCAGCAGTTCACGCGCCGCCGGCCCCTGTCGTGCCATACGGGCGTTTTCGCGCATCTCTTTCATTTCAGCTTTAATTTCGCGCGGGTTTTCGCGCAGCTTACGCATGATGCGCATCGCTTCACTGAGGCGGCCCTCCGCGACCATCCAGTGCGGCGACGCCGGGACAAAGAAAGTGCCGATAAACAGTAGTACGCCCGGTACCATTGCCAGCGCCAGCATATAGCGCCACATTTTCGGATCGTGCAGCAGCAGACTCATTGCCGCGCTGACGATATAAGCCAGCAGCTGGCCTGAAACAATCATCAGCTCATTGCGGCTTACCAGCGGCGCACGACGCTTGGGTCCGGCGATCTCAGCGATAAACACCGGCACGGTCGATGAACCGCCGCCCACGGCGATGCCGAGTATAAACCGCATCACCACCATGATTTCGATATCGGGCGCCACCGTGGTACCAAAAGCGCCGGCGACAAACAGCAGCGCCAGACTGCGCAGCGTAATACGGCGGCCAAAGCGATCGGAAACGTAACCGCTGAGAAACGCACCTACCGCGGAGCCAAACGTCAGTGAGGATGTCACCAGCCCTTCGGTAAAAGGCGTAAGGTTAAGCCCGCCCTGTGCGGCAGGTAGTGTCATATAGGGCAGTGCGCCGGAAATAATTCCGGTGTCATAGCCGTATGCGAGGGCTCCCATTGTGGCCACCAGCACCACAAAAAACAGTCGTTGCTGAACGGTGAAATTAAGCGCGCCGCCGTCGTCCGGCGAGTCCTGAGAAGAGTTTTGCATAGCTGCATCCCTGTTTAAATGGCACACACAGCACGTTGCTGTGTAAAGAAAGGTATGAGTATAGGAGCGATTTTCGGAATGGGATCTGAATCACATAATTCGTTAAAAGCAGCGGGTCCCCGGTACTAAACCAGTAAGGTATGCCGTATGCCTCTGTAAGCCGGGCGCAATCATATTGCTGTATCCGTTTCCGGTACGCCCGTGCCGGCCGATACCTTACCCTGCACTGCCTGAAAGGATGCTGCCTGATGCCCGTGAATTTTGATCTTAATGACCTCTATGCGTTCCGCGCGCTGGTGGAATATGGCAACTTTCGCCTGGCAGCAGAGTCGATCTGCCTGTCGCAATCTGCGCTGAGCCGCCGGATTGAAAAACTGGAAGCGGCGCTCGGCACGCGGCTTTTTGACCGCACAACGCGTCGCGTTACGCTGACGCTCTATGGCCAGAGCTTTGCTGAGCGATCTGAACAGCTGCTGGCAAACGTGGAAGCGGTACTGGCTGACATCAATCAGGTAAGCCAGGAGCGCACCGGTCTGGTGACGGTCGCGACAGTGCCTTCGGCTGCGTACTACTTTATGCCTGAAGTGATCCGGCGCTTTCGCGCACGCTATCCGCGGGTGCGGGTCAAAATTATCGACAGTAGCGTGGGCAATGTTATTGAGGCGGTCAGCAGCGGCCAGGCGGATTTCGGGATCTGTTTTGCGAAAAGCTTGCCGCCGGCCATTGAATTTTTACCGCTGGAAGAGGATGTGTATGTTGCGGCCTGCCGGCACGAACACCCGCTGACGCGCCGATCATCACTGAGCTGGGAGGAGTATTTTCAGCAGGAGTATATCGGGCTGGATAAGGTATCAGGTAACCGCTCCCTGCTCGACCAGGCGCTGGCGCATATCATTCCGGCCCGGCCCAGCATCTGTGAAACGCGCCACGTCACTACCCTGTTAGGCATGGTCGAGGCGGGCATTGGTATTGCGGCAGTGCCGGCGATGTCGATGCCCTCCTCAGGGCACTCCTTACTGGCGCAGATACCGCTGACGCATCCGGTGGTGACCCGATCCGTGGGTCTGATTCGCCGTCGTGGCCGTATTCAGTCATACGTTGCCGCCGAGCTGGAGAAGCTCATTACTGAACAGTATCACCCTGCTTAGCGGTCGCGGTTACGCTGTGCATACCGGTTGCGGTCACAATTTTCTGCGCCTGCGGAGAGGCCAGGAAACTCAGAAGCGCTTTACCTTCATCGGGATGCTGCGCGTTTACCGTTACCGCGCCGGCGAAGCGGGTAATGTACTGCACATTTGCCGGCAGCTCACCGGCAAAACTGACACCCGGCACCGGCAGCAGCTCGCTGACCTGCTGGAAGCCAATGGCGTAACGTCCCTGCGCCACCTGCGAGGCGACCGGAATGCGCTCCACCATCTGCGCTTTTGTCTGCATCTCCCGATCGATCCCCAGCTTTTTAAACAGCTCATTACTGACATAGCGGCCGCTGGCGCTGTCTGAATAGGCGACAGACTTTGCGCTAAGCAGTGTCGTACGCAGCTCAGCATCGGTTTTAATCGCCGGCAGCGGATCGCCCTGCTTTACCACGATACCAATCGGCGAGTCTGCCAGCTCCTGGCGGGTGCCGGCGGCAATGCGCTTATCCTGCTGCAGATGCGTCAGCGCATCACCGACCATAATCACCACATCAGCCTGTTCACCACGTGCGAGGCGGTTCGGGATGGCCTGCGGCGTCTTCCCCATTGAGGGGCCGGGGATAATCACCAGATGGTTACCGCTCTGTTTTTCATAGACGGGTGCCAGTTTTTCCAGTGCAGCTTTAAAGCCGCCGGAGATCATCACGCTGACATCCTGCGCCAGCACGCTGGTGCTGAACGAAGCGAGCATGATTGCAGTAAGGCTCAGAATCGGTTTATGCATTATTTCATTCCCTGTTAGCGTGCGGTTTGCAGCGTCAGTGCGCGACGACGATAGAGATAGAGCGTGGCGAGCAGCGCGCAAATTGCGGCAAAGCTCATCCAGTAGCCTGGCGACGCTTTATCACCGGTATACTCAATCAGCGCAGTGGAGATAACCGGCGTAAAGCCGCCAAAGACCGCGGTCGCCAGGCTATAAGCCAGTGAAAAGCCCGCCACGCGCACTTCGGCCGGCATGATCTCGGTCAGAGCAGGGATCATAGCGCCGTTATAGAGGCCGTAAATGAAGGAGAGCCACAGCAGTACCGTCAGCATCATAGAGAAGCTCGGTGCCGCCGCCAGCATGGTCAGCGCCGGGTAAGCGGTTGCCAGCGCCAGCAGCGTCATCGCGACCAGCACTGGCTTACGGCCAAAGCGGTCAGACAGGGCACCGCCCACCGGCAGCCAGAGAAAGTTAGAAATGGCCACCAGCAGCGTGACCAGCAGACTGTCTGATGCGCTGAGCATCAATACTTTTTTGCCGAAGGTGGGCGCGTAAACCGTGATCAGATAGAACGCGGTAGTGGTCATCGCCACCATCAGCATGCCCGCAATCACAACCGGCCAGTTGCTCAGCAGCGTTTTAAATACCTCACCCATCGCCAGATGTTTACGGCGCGCGGTAAACTCCTGCGTCTCTTCCAGCTTGCGACGCAGAATAAAGATAAACGGCACGATCAGGCAGCCAAACAGGAACGGGATACGCCAGCCCCAGCTGCTGATTTCACCCGGCTCCAGCGCAGCGTTCAGGGCAAAGCCCATTGCGGCTGCAACCATAATGGCAACCTGCTGGCTGCCAGACTGCCAGCTGGTGTAAAACCCTTTTCGGCCCGGCGTGGCAATTTCAGCAAGATAGACCGAAACACCGCCCAGCTCAGCGCCTGCTGAAAAACCCTGCAGCAGACGGCCGGTCAGCACCAGCAGGGGTGCCCAGAGGCCGATACTCTGATAAGAGGGGATCAGTACAATCAGGAATGTGCCCGCCGCCATGATAGAGAGCGTGACGATAAGCCCTTTACGACGGCCCACTTTGTCGATGTACGCGCCAAGTACAATGGCGCCGATAGGACGCATCAGAAAACCGGCGCCAAAGACGGCAAAGGTCATCATCAGTGAGGCAAACTCACTGCTGGCCGGAAAAAAGGTATGGGCGATATAGGTGGCGTAGAAGCCAAAGAGAAAAAAATCGAACTGCTCCAGAAAGTTACCGGATGTCACGCGCAGTATGGCACTGATACGCGAACGGGTAGTCATGGGTGAGGTAGAGGAATGCATCAGAATCTCCAGTTGTCATGGGCGCTTTATCGTTGCGCCTGTCACGAAAGACTGGATCAGAAAAATAGAGTTAATAAGCGCAATAAACTCATGCACTGATGCGTTACATGCATTAATACAGACCCGAAGCTGAAAATCAGTTTATATATTAGGTTGTTAAATATATGTAAGCATCATGTCAGGAATATTCAGGCTGAATGGTGACACATCAGCTTTGTGACCAGCTTCAAGTGTGTTGCTGGCGCCCTGCGTGGTCTTATCAACAGGATGAGCGTAATGCAGGCTGCTTCACGGCATCTGCTTAACTTCCGGCAGCGCCATATCGCAGGCAAACGCATTCATCAGCCTGCCATACGCTTTTTTATGCTCGGGATGCCTGACGCCTGAAAGCAGTTTCCGATCTGCATCTGACCATCCGGCAGCATGGGTACGCTGCTCGTTGATCCGGGCGTTAATTTTTGCTCCGCTCTTACCGGCAGAGTAAAAGGCGGTGTTATCCATATACTTCAGATAGAGATCAAAGGTGTTTTCCGACCAGACATGCCGGTTTGGATACATAATCTTATGTATATATCTGCGCGCGTCTTTGATCTCCTGCGCGCTGTATTGATCCCAGTCGCCCACCTGTTCGATATACGCATAAATCGTGTTGAGCGGTTCTCTAACCTGGCTGAACACCTCTGTTCTCAGCATCAGCGCTGAGATTTCTTTTTTATATTCAATATGATTACTGAGCTTTTTCTCAAACAGCGCGTTCTGAAATGACCACGCCAGCAGACAGATCACCACCGGCACCGCAATAGAAATGAAGATTTTAACCAGCTCGATTCGGAATAACGTTTTATCATTCATGTCGTCACTAAGGCTGGGGGAGAGAGAAGACGCGAATACTCTGAATGACTTATTAGTGATTCTGCTACAACAAATCGCTCATTACCTGAAAAAGCCTGCGCTTTACCCTCAGCCATCAACGGGTGACCGCTCAAAATCAACATTCATTATAATTCCATCAATCACTGAATCGTAAACAGACTTAGGCTGGTAAACAGAAAAGTAATTCAGTTGGTGATCATGGCATATCAGAATGAAACAGGCGACCTGGCCGATACACATCCGGAATGTACCCTTCGCTTTTTGAATACCCCTCTTTCGGGTTGTGAATATGAGCTAAAAGCGGGCATCACCCGGATACTTGTTGGTCCGGAGGAGGAGATTTTCGATAACGAAAGTGAATATGATCAGATCGTTGTACCGTACGGTAATACGCTAAGTCATTTCCTTCTTCGCGTTGACGAAACCAAAAGCGCAATCTTTTTTACCAGCGAACAAGGCAGCGAACAGCCCTTGTCCGGTAATCAGGAAACGGAAGCCTGCGGCGTCAGGTTTGCGATTAAGCTTCCCGGCGAAGAGTGGGATATCAAAGCGCTGAAAAAAAAGCCTGCCCTAAAGAAGCGCAGCGTCGCCGTTACCGCAATGCTGAGCATAGGGGTGCTCTCCATCATCGCGCTTAGCATTATGCTGTTCAGCATGGACAACGATCAGAGACGGAGTAAAAAAATCCGAGCCGTCGTTGCTGCGGATTTCCCTGAAGTCGTGGTCGTAGAGGGTAAAGACAAACAGCATTATATCCTTGCCGGGAGTCATCAGCATCAGGTGTGGCTCACGCAGGCGCTACGCAAAAAAACAGACCTTGAGCAAAAGCTGTTTGTTCTGGACAAAAATAAAGAAGAAGAAAAAATATACTTATGGTTTAAAACGAACAGTCCAGATCAAAAAGTTCATGCGCTGAATCTTGATAACGCAGGCACGGTCCGCATCACGTCCAGCAGCGAACGTAGCCAGATTATTTCTCCGCAACAGAGTGAAAAGGTAACGCTGCGGGCAACAGACGCTTTTTCCTATATTAAAAATGTCAGTTTTCACTATATCAGCGATCAGGCTGTGGTTCAGGATGCGATAGACGCTGTCAGCAAAGTCACGCAAAAGTATGACGTAATAAACAATAAAGATAATGTTTCGCTCAGTCTTTATGGCGAGCGAAATGACAATGAGCTGCTGCTGCTACAAACGCAAATTAAAGATTTTAATCAGCGCTGGAAAACTGACTACGTTCAGATTGTGATTACGCTAAGCGATGAATGGCTTCGGGATAAATCATATATTTATGGCAAGGAGGGCTTTGTCAAAATGTCAACCTCCCACTGGTTTTTCCCGAATAAAAGCCAATAAATTACCCCACAAAACAGTTAGCTTCATGGAGAAAAAATGAAAGATTTTAATAACAGTATGCACAGCTTGCCCGACTGGAACGGTTTTCTGACCGACCTGTCAGGCTCTTTTGATACCGGAGTAACCGATTTGAATGCACGACTGACCAAAGCGCTGGAAGAGTTGCAGAAAGACCCGTCCAACTCCCAGCTCCTTGCTGCGTATCAGGCTGCGTTATCGGAATATACGTTGTACCGAAATGCACAGTCGAACGTTGTCAAAACATATAAAGATGTTGCTGCAGCCATTGTGGCCAACTATCGATAGGTGAAACATGGACATTGCCAAAATCAGCCCGGTCTCATTCTCTGCTGAGACTGATGCACAAAGCCTCAACACCTCGATTGACGATGTGATGAAGAACGCGCTTTCTAAACTCATGGCTGAATCTTATCTGGAGAAAAGCGACGTGCTGGAAAGCATTGCTAATCCGGTAAACAGTACGGATCCGGAAAAGCTGTTTGAATATCAGAAACGGGTTCAGCAATATAACATTGACATCTCCATGATCTCAGCGCTGACGCGCAAAGCTGTTAACACCGTCGATACACTGTTGCGCTCATAAAAAATGAAAAAATCTACGTTACTTCTAATTGCGATTACCTTTTTAATCACCGGGTGCAAGCAAGAGACGTTACTCGAAGGCCTTAATCAGGAACAGGCAAACGAAGTTGTTGCCGTATTGCAGAAAAACAATATCGACGTGAAGAAAGGCCCAAAGCAAAAGGAAGGCTTTAGCGTATTGGTCAGCAATGAGGATTTCTCTTACGCCGTCGATATTGTCACGCAATACGATCTTCCTTCGCGCGCCCGAAATCAGATAGCGGACTATTTTCCGTCCGACTCTCTCGTCTCATCTCCGCGAGCCGAAGTAGCGAAGATCTATTCAGCGATAGAACAGAGGCTTGAACACACGCTGGCACAGATGCAAAACATTGTTTCAGCCAGTGTTCATGTCTCTTACAACGTCAGTAATATTGATTCCACCTCAAAGCCTGTGCCGGTGCATATTGCAGCACTGCTGAAACACGATCAGGATATAGCTGATAAAGAGGTGCTGTTAACAAACGCGAAAAGGCTTCTTAAAAACAGTTTTAATGAAGTCAGCTATGACAACATCTCTGTCATTCTTACGAAAATAGAGGAGATCAGTCCGCTATCGCCAACGCCGCGTAAGACAGGCTTTAAAATTATCTCAGCTGCCAGCGGAGCGATGCTCATCATAATGCTGATTGTAATAATGGCCGGACTGTGGCTGCTGAAAAAACGTAAAGAGTCCAGAGCGCTGCAATGAACCATACTGAGCTGAAACATATCAAAGCGATCTATTCTAACCCGCTCAGCTGGATACATCACGATAAACGACCGCGGGATCCCCTTCCCGCTTCTGCTACCTGCCGGGGAATAATAAATAGCTGGCTGGCGGCCACGTACGACATTAACGCCTGTCATGAAACACCTGATTTAACAGCGTTTGAGAAACAGCTATTCCGACACTGGGAAGCGCTGCCGGTAATCTTTTCCTGTATGGCTGCGCAGCGCAATCGCCGCTATCTCCTGCAAACTGATTACCGGACAATACCTGGCGTTGTCACTTCATTTATGAAGCTTAGCACCGGAATAATCTCAGCAGAGAAGCAGCATTTAGCCTCCCGCTTAACGCTGGACGATCTGACATATAGCGAAGTGCTGTCACTGAAAAGGGTTATTCCGGAAGAGCAGGTAAATATGATTACGCTGCTGTTTGCTAAGCGCCAAAATGCGTGCCTGCTTCCGGACGTTGAATTTAACATGCAACTTTTTATTCTGGCGCAACAACATGTCATTAAGCAAAGATAATTACCGTCATGATAAAGCGATTGAGGGAACGCTGCTTACAGCGGAGTACATTCATCAGTTGCAAAAAAGCCGGAACATTGTTTCGCAGGCTGAAAACAGAGCAAAGAAAATGATACAGGCTGCAGATAAAGCGGCTGACACTGCTTTTCAGCAGGCGTTAACAGATGGCTACAACCGAGGTATTACCGCTTCACTGGATATCATCGGTGGCTACCTCTGCAGCCTTGAAATGGCGAAAGCGCACCTGGTCAGCACGCTTAAACATGACCTCAGTGAAACACTGAGCAAAATAGTGGGTTCGGAAGAGATCATCACGCAGCAGTTAACCCGCTGGGCTAATCAACAGACAGATAAAACTATCCGTCTGCTAATCCCGGCGTCGCTGGAGGTGCAACCTCATGACCTTCAGGAAAAGCTGCAGCAGGAGAATAAAAAACTGACGGTAGCCTGTCATGATGACAACACGATTATCGCCGAAAGTGGCGATCAGATTTTTTGCATCGATTTAGTCCGATTTCACGAAAAGCTGATTGATGAATTTATACACGCCTCTGCTTCTGTAAATGAAAAAGCTGAAGAGGTTAACCAAACGATGAACGAGCAATCTAACGCGCTTCATTCAAGCCTTACCCCTGGAGAAGAAGATGAAGATTGAAAACCTGCCTGCAGCAGCCACCGTTCCCCTGGAAAAAGAGGATGCTACCCACTCTGCAATCGAAGAATTTATGTTCGAATTGATGATGAATGAATGGCGCAGTCGCGTTTTAAGCTCAGATGGGCTGACTGAAGAGGATAATGCAGAATGGTAACCCGGACACAATCAGCGATACGACTGATACTGACGATGGGATTTTTACTGCTGCTCACCGGATGCAGCCTTATAAACAATAAAAGCGATCGCGCCACATGCAGTACTGTATCGGCTGCCGTAAGTGCAGAGGCTTATTACGATGCAATGCTAAAGTGCGTACATGCAAAGAATTATACTGAAGCTTCACTGTTATACGGCCTGGGCGGCACAACAACCTGGTATGACGCTCAAAAACACCCTGGCGAAGCGAGCACGCATCGGCATAAGACGTTACTGAGTAATGTACTGAACCAGCTGCAGCCCGAGGAAAAAACTGAACTCTGGAAAGCAGTCAACGCCTGGATGAAAAATCCGGCGGATTTGCGTCTGTTGTGCAGCCGCGTCGAGTCCCGCGCGCCAGGCAGCGCCAGTAACCTGCAGTGGCAAATTGCAATGGCCAGTTATCTGCATTGTCCGATGATAGTCGATGCAGCCGCGCTTTAAAGATATTATTAAACGATGATTTTTGTGAAATCGATATTAAAAGATATTATTAAGGCCTCAGAAATTGGTTTGTTAAGCAATGTATTAGTCTGTTAACAAAACCAGATGACGTTTTTCACTGCGGCACTGCTCTGTATTGGTAAATATCAGCATGATACATTGGCACTATTATCCCTAAATGCTTGATTTACTACTCTATGCTGTCAGGTAAACGTCATGTTCAACTATCATTTTGATGAATTCACAATTAACAAAGACTCATTATTTATCAGAGGAAAGCCCGTTTCAATTCCGCCAAAAGAGCTGGCAGTGCTGCACCTTTTAGTTACGCATACCGGAGAGATAATTTCCAAAGATGAGATTATAGCTAATGTATGGTTTGGTGGATGTGTGTCAGATGAATCGCTGGCAAGATGTATTTATGTAATAAGGAGGATTCTTGGAGAAACAACTGACAATATCTTTATCAGCACAATTTATGGCAAAGGCTATCGTTTTGTAAAATCTGTTTCCAGAGTCAGCCGGGAGCAGCCAGCCACTCCTGAAGATAATATTACTGCGGATGAATTTACACTGGCTGTTTTTCCTTTTAATATGCAGAGCAGCGATAAATCCTTCATCATATTTGACTACCTGATGAGCCAGCATGAATATTTTAATAGCGAGTGCGGTGTGACATTTTGTCCCTCCGCACTGACTATCAACAGTAAAAATATCAATACCACATTTACCGACCTCAAACAGGCTGGCGTAAACTATTTTATTACCGGCAATGAAATTATCGCCAACGATGTTTCAATTATTCGCGTTGAACTGATAGACAGTGCGACGATGGCTGTGCTGGCACGCAGAACGGTAATACTCAGCATGGATAACACGATAAATCTGATTAACGTCAGCCGGGGCATTGTCAGAATGCTGAAGAGACTAAACATCGCATCGCGGCCGGAAGCAGGATCATATTATTCAGCCTGCCCCTCTCCGCTCTCCAATATCAATATGTTCTCTCTCTCATTTAACGATCTCGTCAAAAAACTTGATACTCAGTACGATCTTTCTCCGAAGGAGTTTTACTTTCTGGCGAACCGGTACGCACTGCTGGAGTTCATTGAAAATCCGGAAAACGCCTATGTCACACAGAAAATTACCGATTATGCACAGCGCCTGCTGGAAAGCGACGCCACGAATGCTTTGGCGCTGGCAATCAAAACCATTCACAGAAGTGACATATCTGACTGTCAAAAAGAGTCACTGTTTGAAGTTGCCATGATGCTTGATGCCTGCTCTGCAGATATCTACTTCTACTACTCATGCCTGTTAATTAAAATTAAAAAGTATGCGCCGGCAATGCAATCTATCGACATGGCTATTATGCTCGATAAGCACAACCCTGTTTATCGCGTTCTGAAAATGATTGTTCTTTATAAGCAATGTAAATTTGATCAGGCTATTAAAACAGAACCTGATCTTATGGGTGACGATCCGGTGTGCAGAGTCATTGTCAAATGTTTGCGTATCAAGATGTTTTCAGAAGCAGGGAATTTGCTGGCGGCAAGCTCCACCCTGAAACAGCTGGAAAAGCACAGAAAATCTTCATTTGTCAATTCATGTTACGTTAAGGCATCGAACCAGATTTCAGCGGCGCTGACCCGGGCGACCTACTGCCCGGAACACTTCAATGCACCACAAAACTCATATCTGATGGGGAAAGTCAGGTATCTCTATTCTGTATCGTAACCATGGAAAACCGGCAGGGATTAACGTTTGCAACGGCAGGAGTCTATTTTGAAAAATTTTAGAATAATACAGTGCAACTCGCTACCGCTTATGACGCTGGACCTGGTATCCAGTACGCTAATCATTCATCATCTCAGCATCAGCGTGCCGCTTTCAAACGTTCAGCGCAGGCTGGCTATCTGCCTGATGAACTTTGTTTTTGACCGTCAGGAGATCCTTAATTTTATTAATCACGATAATCTTCTGGATGAGAGAGATATGGATGCAGAGGATATATTCAGCGATTTTTCTCAGAAGATGGCGGCACATGGTGTTCCGGATAATTTCATCAATCCACAGGATCAAAAGGGCCACTTTTTCAACTTCGATTTTTTACACGATATCGACGTAAATGCACGCATAACCTTTCATCATTCTACGGATAAGGCGGTGCTTCTGGCGCAGTTTGATGACTGACGCATTCAATCAGCATCAGCAATGGTTATCTTTTGATTATATTGCCATCATGGTCCCTGTTACTGCCTCTGCCATACTATTACTCTGTTAGCTACCTGGTCCCTTTTTATTATGAAAGGCTTGTTAAGCCTGATATTACCCGGTCTGATTTTCTGCTGCAGCAGTGCGCAGGCTATGTGCTGGCACCAGGCAGCCGAAAAATATCGTATTGAACCTGCACTGCTCAAAGCGATTGCACAGGTTGAGTCAGGCATGAAGACAAATGCTTTCAATATCAATGCTAATGGCTCATACGATATAGGCCTGATGCAGATCAATAGCATTCATCTGCCCGAACTCAAAAAAAAGGGAATATCAGAAGAGGCATTACTGACTGATGCCTGCCTGTCAGTCATGACGGGCGCCTCTATTTTACAACATATGATCAATAAATATGGTTATACCTGGGAGGCCGTCGGCGCGTACAACGCTGGAACCTCAGAAAAAAGACGCCTGCTCAGATTCAGATATGCCTATAAAGTCTGGCAAGCCTATGAAGAGAATATGAGGTGAAATATGAACAAAATGTCACAGCACTCTTCCGAAGCGTTTAATGATAACTCCGGCGTCTCATACTTTTCAGGTCAGGTTATTCATGCAACCGGTCCATGTCTTTTCTGGATGGTGCAGGCTTCGACACAGCCTGCTGCTTTGCAGATTAAACCTGGTCATGCCGATGCGGAAAAATTTTCTTTCAATCAGGATTATCCCGTAATTTTTTATGCGATAAATTGCAGCATTACGGTCTTATCCGGCACGGTGTTTGTGCGGGATCTTGATTTCAGAAAGTTCAGTAAACTCCAGGCGTTTATCGATGCGGCGAGCATGCTGAAAACGCAAAAAAATCATGCTGAAGTCTGCTATGGCGTAAAACAGCTGGATGATAAGGCGACATTTAATAGTCGTACATTTGAGAGCTGGTATCTGTATCAGAATACCTATCACCCTGAGAGCATAAACTGTATTGCGAACCTGTTTCGCTATCATGAGAGTTACCGGTTAGTAAATTATTTACTGAATCAGCAGGGTTCGCATAAAACGCTGATCGAGTTAGGCAATAAATATGGCTTATCAACGGCGCATTTCAGACGCCTGTCGCGTGCTGCTCTGGGTCAGGCCGTAAAAGTTGAAATGTCTAACTGGCGCATGATTCGCGCGGTGCTGGATATGATTGACAGCGAAACAAACATTACCATGGTTGCCTTTAACCACGGTTACTCTTCGCTTTCTCACTTCTCCAGCGCAGTAAAACATACGTTTAACAAGCCGCCCAAAGAGTTAATCAAGATCATCAAAAATGGATCATAAAATGAAATCTCCGTTATTCAGCAGGAGTATGCTTTTCATGCTGCTGCTGCCGCTCTCCTGCACACTTGCAGCAGAGACTTATTCCGGGCAGACGGCAACGTCCAGTGAAAAATATGTTTCTAATAAAGATAATGCGCGGGCTTTCTTTGAAACGCTCTCGACCCGGTTAAAAAAGCCGGTTGTGCTCTCTGCGCTGGCATCAAAAAAGCGTATTACCGGCAGCTTTGATCTCGCGAATCCCCTTGAGCTACTCAAATCGCTTACTGCTCAGCTGGGGCTGGTGTGGTATCAGGATGGCCAGACGTTCTATATCTATGACGCCAGCGAAATAAAAAATGTCGTCATTACCTTAAAATCGATCAACGTAAACGAATTTAGAAATTTCCTGATTGAGTCTTCGCTATACGACCGCCGTTTCCCGTTACAGACCAGACAGGGGACCCGGACATTTTATGTTTCCGGGCCGCCAGTTTACCTCGATATCATTGCTAAGGCTGCCGCACAAATGGATGTGAAAGACGTACCCAGCGGCAATATGTCGGGCATGGCCATCATTCCCCTGCGCCACAGCTTTTCTGAAGATCGCACCTTTAAATATCGCGATCAAACGCTTATTATCCCCGGCATGGCCAGCGTCATACGTGCCCTTATCAGCAATGACAGCAGCACCGTACCGCAACTGCTCAGCACGCGCGCGTCAGCACCCGGCTCGCCTTCTGCGACAGAACCTGGCGCAGGAGCGCGTGTTATGCCGCCTTTTCCAGGTGAGCTGCCCGCCTCTGCTTCTCTCCCCGCCTCGGCCACTGCATCGCGTCAGTTTCAGGTTGTCTCAAATCCCGACACCAACAGCGTACTGGTAAAAGGAGCACCCGAGCTGGTTGAACATATCAGGCAGGTAGTGAATGCACTGGATAAGCCTAAACGCCATGTCGAAATGTCTGTCTGGATCATCGATATCCAGAAAGAGCAGCTGGATCAGCTGGGAGTCAGATGGAGCGGTTCGCTTTCCATGGGCAACAGTTTTGGCGCCAGTTTTAATGGCGGCATCTCCAGCACTGTAGATGGCGCCAGTTTTGTGGCGCGCATCATGGCACTCTCGCAAAACAAAAAAGCGAACATTGTTTCGCGCCCGATGATCCTGACGCAGGAAAATGTGCCCGCTATTTTTGACAACAACCGCACCTTCTACACCAAGGTGGTGGGCGAGCGAACCGCAGAGCTGCAGCACGTTACCTACGGAACCTCGCTCAGCGTATTACCGCGTTTCTCCGGCACAAATGAAATTGAAATGATGCTGAATGTCGAAGATGGCAATCAGTATCGCGAGCAGGACAGCGAAATGCTGCCCGAGGTGGGACGCACCAATATCAGCACCATTGCCCGCGTGCCGGTGGGTAAAAGCCTGGTGATCGGCGGCTATACCCGCGATGAGCAGTCGGCGGAAAAAGAGGGGATTCCGGTGCTGCAGCATATCCCCCTTATTGGCAATCTGATGAAGTACAGCACCAGTAAAAACGCCAACCTGGTACGCATCTTCCTTATCCAGCCGCGGGAAGTAGATGGCGCGCAAAATGACAATGCGCTGCTTGCCAAAGCGCGGCAAAAAGGCGATACCGGCGAACTCACTGACTGGATGAACAATTTTCTGGATAACAGATGAGTGCCGATCAGCTCAGCGTCGCCGTACGGTCCGCTACCGCGTCTCTCAATCCCGCGCGTCGCTCTGCACAGGGTGCCTTACTGGGCGCCTCGCTGCGCGGCGTGGAGAATAACGCCACCTCTGCCGACGTAAAAGAGTCACAGGATGTCCTGGCGACGCTCGATAGCGTCTATGAGTCACTGGATGAAGCCTCTGCCGCGGTTAATCGTTACCGGCAGCTGCGCAGTCGCGGCAATCAGGAAGACGCTGCTGCCGTAATGCAGGACGCCAGCACCGGCGACGATGAAGAAGAGCACGTCAGCCGGATCGATCAGATATTTAAAATTCTTAATACGGATGCCCGCAGCAACGCCCGCGCTTTACTGCAGCAGATGCGCATGCTGTTTCCTGACCCCAGCGATCTGGTCATGGTTCTGCGCCAGATGCTGCACAACAGACAGCTCTCCCGCGCCCGAAGAAAAAGGCTGGAGGAGACGCTGGCGCTGGCGGAAGAAGAAGCAGATGAAAAACAGCTTAAGGCCGGTATCAACGTTGCGCTTAAAGCGAAAATGTTCGGAAAAAAACTCGCGCTTTCGCCTGCCATCATTCGTCAGGCGTATCGCGATTTTCTGGAGAGCGATGCCGATGAACTGATGCTCTATCAGTCGTGGGTAGCGCTGTTTGGTGCCGCTAAACGCGGGCTGATCGTGGATTTTATGGAAGCCGCCCTGACAGCCGATATGGACGCCAGCGAGCCGAGCTGCAAAAGCGATGAGTTCAGAGTGCTGCTGGGCAAGCTGGTGCAGCTTAAGCATATCCGCTCAGCGGACAGTCAGTTTATGCGGCGCTTTCTCTCCGGCAGCGCGGTGAAACGGCTCGGGCACAGCGAAGAGCGCTGGCTCTTTTTCCTGTTTACCATCATGCGCACGCCGGATCTTCTCCGGCTGGCATTTCTCGATGCCGCAGGCGACACATTTTCGGCGCTAACGCCGCGCCAGCAGTCAGAAACGCTGAGCTGGCTGCGCAGCTGCCTGGCGATGTTTGCACACGCCTGTTACCACAGCGCGGAACACCGTTCACTGCTTATCGACCGGCTGTCGGAGTTAAGCACGTCGTTTTATCAAACCGAGATCAACAGCGAAGGCCACCCTTAATTCTGGCGACCATCTTATGAGCGTATTTAACCACATTAAAAAACATCCCGAGCTGTTCATCCTGCTGCTGGTGATCACCATTATTACTATGCTGATTATTCCGCTGCCGACAGCGCTGGTCGACTTTCTTATCGGGCTGAATATTATTATCTCTGCCCTGGTTTTCCTCTCCTCTTTCTATATCGACCGCATTCTGAACTTCTCCTCCTTTCCGGCCGTTTTGCTGATCACTACGCTTTTTCGTCTGGCGCTATCAATCAGCACCAGCCGTCTGATCCTCAATGACGCCGACGCTGGTGAAATCATCGCCACCTTCGGGCTCTTTGTTATTGGTGACAATCTGATCGTCGGCTTTGTGATCTTTTCAATTGTCACCATCGTGCAGTTCCTGGTGATCACCAAAGGGGCAGAGCGTGTCGCCGAAGTGGCAGCCCGCTTTTCACTGGATGGTATGCCCGGAAAGCAGATGAGTATCGATGCGGATCTGCGCAACGGGTCGATTGATAATGACGAAGCCTCACTGCGGCGTACCGTGCTGGAGAAAGAGAGCCAGCTCTACGGCTCATTTGACGGCGCGATGAAGTTTATTAAAGGTGACGCGATTGCCGGCATCATCGTCATTTTTATCAACTTTATCGGTGGTATTGCGGTAGGAGTCAGTCAGCTGGGCATGGATATGTCAACGGCGCTCTCTACGTTCACGATGCTGACCATCGGTGATGGTCTGGTGGCGCAGATCCCGTCGCTGCTGATCGCTATCAGCGCCGGCTTCATTGTGACCCGCGTCAGTGGCGAAGGAAACAATATGGGCGTCACCATGATGACGCAGCTGCTGCATAACCCGTATGTCCTGGCCATTTCTACCCTGCTGGCATTATTGATCGGCCTGACGCCGGGCTTTCCGTTACCAATCTTTATTCTGCTCGCCCTTATTCCCGGCGGGCTGTTTTTGCATAAACATCTGCAGACGCGCAAGCAGCAGAAAAGCACGCCGGCCAGCGCCAATGAGACTTATCTCCACCCGTCAGAGGT
This sequence comes from Pantoea sp. Acro-807, assembly GCF_011752675.1. Classification (NCBI taxonomy): domain Bacteria; kingdom Pseudomonadati; phylum Pseudomonadota; class Gammaproteobacteria; order Enterobacterales; family Erwiniaceae; genus Pantoea; species Pantoea sp. Acro-807. Next base: position 20,078 of record NZ_VWXE01000008.1, read on the forward strand.
GCGGCAGCCCGACTTTTCAGCGGATACCCAGCTGGGCCTGATTGAAAATCTTGATGAAATCACGCCGGTCACCGTGCCGATTATTCTGCTGGTCAGCCCGGACTTTTACACGCTGCTGGAAAAAGTAAACGCCTCTGAACGCTTCCGAAGCCAGTTTTTTATGGATTACGGCATTCATCTGCCGCATATCGTGATCAGAAAAACCGAGGGCGGAAATCCGGTTAAAGTCAGCCTGCTGATCAATGAAATCCACGCTGATGAGTATTCCATTCATTTTGATAAGGTTGTAATCATCAATGGCTCAGCCGAGCTTGATACGCTGGGCATTCATTACATCAAAGATTACAACACGCTCTGGACGCCGCCCGAAAACCGGGAAGAGCTGACCGGGCTGGGATTTCTGACCCGTACCGCGGTTGACGAGATCTATTTTTCGCTGACGCAAAGCCTGCTGCTGAACGTGAATGAGTATTTCGGGGTGCAGGAAACCAAAGCCCATATCGACAAGCTCGAAAGCAGCTTCCCGGACCTGGTTAAAGAGGTCACGCGCCACCTGACGATACAGCGCATTTCAGAAGTCATGCAGCGCTTACTCGGTGAAAAGATCTCTGTCAGAAACACCAAGCTCATCATGGAATCCCTGGCGGTCTGGGGCGCCAGGGAAAAAGACGTCATCATGCTGGTGGAGCACATACGCGGTGCCCTTGCCCGCTACATCAGCCATAAGTTTGCCACGGTTAACACTATCCGGGCGGTGCTGTTATCCAGCGAGATTGAAGACACCATCCGGCAAAATATTCGCACCACATCGGGTGGGGCGTTTCTCAACCTGGCTCCTGCAGAAGCTGAACTGCTGATGGACACTATTACCGTCGAGCTGCAGCAAATTCTGATGTCGCAAAAGGATTACGTCATTTTGTGCTCGGTTGATATCCGGCGCTTTATGAAGCGTTTCCTGGAAAATCGTTTTCGCAATCTCGAAGTGCTCTCTTTTTCAGAGATAGCAGAAAGTGTCTCACTGGATGTGATTAAAACAATTCAATTAACGGAGTAATAAAAATGAATGACGATTTAGTTGAACTGGTCAGGTCTGCGCTACGCAAAAATGGATGCGATGAACGTCTGCTGAATAATTTCGATGGCAACTCAACGATCTCTCTGGATTTTGAAGAAGAGAGCAGCCTATTAATCAGTCAGACAGAAGGGTTTGTGGTGCTGTGGACCCAGATACAACCGCACGATCCCTATATTCTGTCGCAGTGCGCCAGCGCGCTGCTGGCTATTGTTATGGCACCCTGCTTTCACGCGGCCACCGGCCATCTGCAGCTCTCTGAAAATGAGGGGATGACCACGCTTGAGTGCTACGTTAAGCCCGCCAGCCTTAATGCAGAAGACTTTTCAGAGGCGCTGGAAGAGTTTTACCGGCAGATGAAAGCCTGCCGTGAGGCGCTGCGGTGATTGCGCGTTCAGATCTGTTGCAGCATATGGCGCATCCCTGCCGCATTACGGCAACGACCCTGGAAGCGCGTCTCACGGATGTCAGTATTGGTGAAGTATGCCACATCTACCGCAGCGCAACGGATCGAACCCTGGTTGCCCGGGCGCAGGTGATGGTGTTTAACAACGATCTCACCATTCTGAGCCTGATCGGCTCACCGCAGGGACTAACGCGGGAGATGGTTATCTGCCCCACCGGACAGCCGTTTACCCTCCTGCTTTCAGATGCGCTGAGAGGCGCGGTTGTGCTGCCGGACGGCTCTGTCTCAGAAACGTTTTCCGGAATCGCCACGCCGGGCGCAGCGCAACGGCGCGACGTTGAATCGCCGCCGCCGGGCTATCAGGAACGCAAAGGTATCGATGCGCGCTTCAGCACCGGCGTTCGCGCCATCGACAGCATGCTGCCCTGCGGGGTCGGGCAGCGCATCGGTATTTTTTCTGCAGCCGGCTGCGGAAAAACCACCCTGATGCATATGCTGCTCGAGAATGCTGACGCCGATATCTGCGTAGTGGCGCTGGTGGGCGAACGCGGCAGAGAGGTCACTGAATTTATCGATGCGGTCCGCTCCTCGCCGCAACGCAACAAGTGCACCATCGTCTATGCCAGCTCCGATTTCTGCGCCACCGACCGGGTCAACGCCGCGCACGTTGCGATGACCATCGCGGAATATTTTCGCGATCGCGGATTAAAGGTGTTGCTGTTTCTCGACTCCGTAACCCGCTATGCACGTGCACTGCGCGACGTTGCGCTGTCGGCCGGACAGCTGCCGGCGCGGCGCGGATTTCCGGCCTCGGTCTTTGCCCGTCTCCCCGAGCTGCTGGAGCGCCCCGGTGCCACACAGAAAGGCAGTATCACGGCTTTTTTCACCGTGCTGCTGGAAACGGAGGATGAAGCTGACCCGGTGGCCGAAGAGGTCCGCTCGATACTCGATGGTCATATTTATCTCAGCCGTAAACTGGCCCGCAAAAATCACTACCCGGCAATCGATGTGCTGAACAGCGTCAGCCGCGTGGCCACGCGCGTCGCCTCAGGCGAGCATCAGGCGCTCGCTACCCGCCTGCGGGATCTGCTCGCCCGGCTTGAAGAGCTGGACACGCTGATTATGTTCGGCGAATACCGGCCTGGCGAAAACCCGGAAAACGATCGGCTCTTCGCCTGCAAAGCACGTGTCAGTGAATTTCTGCGTCAGGCTCATGATGAACAGACGTCAGAAGAAACTCTGCTGCGGGATATGAAAGAGATTGTTAACAGCGCTCCGTAGTGTTCTCAGGTTATATGAGGAAAAGATCAACAACAATCAGGCCAGAATAGCCACCCTGCAATCCTCTGTTGCCGCTTATCAGCACTCCATTGCTGCCCTGGAACAGGATAAAGCCCTGTTTGAATTAAACCTGCGCGCCCTCGCCCGCAGCGGCAGCATGAATATTGAAACGCTCAGAGAGATGCGCAGCACCATGGGCCGGGTGCGCCGCAGAATTGCCGATATTTCAATCAGGATTAACGACGCACAGGCTGAAATAATGTTGCTGGAGAAAAAGCTGGAAACGGCCCGTGCGGAAAGAGCGGCACTGAATAAAAAGAAAGAGAAATATCTGATGCGCATTGCAGACCAATCATTTAAACAGCGCAACGCTGCCCTGTCTGCTGCTGATAATGAAACAGAGGAAATGAGTTATGGAAGTACCGAATGTGGCAACCGCGAGCGATAAAGCAGCACGGAATGAGCCGCCGCGTGAAAATAAAGAAGAAAGCACGCTTGATGAAAAAATGAAAGAGACGCTGGATTCTCCCGCCGGTCAGACAATAAAACCTGAAATAGCACTGGTGATGCCGCAGCCGTTATTTAAACCGCTGCCGCTGAAATTAGCGCAGCAGCTGCCATCATCGGTTCAGGTTACCGGTGTGGCAAAGAAAGCGGCAACAACCAAAGAGGTATCAGCCAAAGAAGCTAAGCCGCTTCTGAATCCGGAGAAAGAGCATCAGGCCTCCTCCCTGCCCTCTGAAACATCGTCACGTCTCGCTGAAACATCGCCGCGCCTGAAAAATGAGCACGCCTCCGCTGCTCATCCACTGAAAACCACCGCTGAGAATGCCTTTATGCAAAACGCTCCGGCAGCGGCTGAAGCGGGCAAATCACCTCCGCTGGCAAATACCTCATCGCGGCTGGCCGCCATCAACATGGCGACGCTGCATATGTCATCAGCACCTGCCGCCTCTGCTGCCGGCAGCGATACGCAGACCCTGCACTACGTCTTTCAACACGGTGAAGGAAAACATGCTGTCAATATTCAGACCACGGGCGTCGGAGAGCAGCGCACCCTCTTTATGCAACCCTCCAGTGCGCACCTTGGCCAACAGCTGCGAACCGAACTGGCGCTTAATCCGGTAGAGGGCCATACGGTCTTTAAAGAGGCGCATGAAGACTCGCAACATAAAAGGCAGCATCAGCAGCGAGATGACGAAGAGAGTGACGCATGAATTTTCCGCCGCTTCGTAAACTGACCGCGCAGCAGCGCTATCACGATCGCGTGGTCACCTACTGGCAGCAGCAGGGAGTGAAGCTGCACGACTCCGCGCCCGCGCCGGATGCGGTGCTGATGCAGAGCACGCTTCATGACGGCACAAAAGTCAGTTTTGACCTGCGCCACTGGCTGGAGCAGGCGCTGCCGGAAGTCAGCCAGCTGCGCATTGACTGCCTGGATGCCGCCACGGTAACCAGCTACTTCACCTATGCCCGTCCTGAACTCGCTCTTACGCTGCCGGGACTCAGCGAAACGCTGTCCGGTTTCACCGCCTGTCCTGCGCCGCTGTGTTATGCGCTGGCGGTGGAGCTTGACGGGTTCTGTTACTGGTTTGATCGGATGCCCTCTGGCTGCGCACCGGCTGATTCGCAGCCACCTTTTCTCCCTCCGTCAGGCCTTGCTGCCCTGCCTTTTACGCTGCGCTTTACGCTGGGTGAGAGCCAGCTCAGTGCGCGCTATCTCCGGCGCCTGAAGACGGGCGATGTTCTTCTGATTAACAATGAGATCAATACCATCATGATCGATGACCACGAGTTTTCCCGCTATCTGCACACAGAAGAGGGTTTTACACTGCCGGAAGATGATGCAGCAGAACCTTCAGAGGAGGTGCCCCCTTCCGCCACCTTTAGCGCCCGGAAGACCGGCGCTGGCGCGGTGCCGGTCACGCTGCACTTTGTGGTGCATGAAACGACCTTAACCCTGGATGAACTGATGGCGCTGCAGCCGGGCCAGCTCTTCACCTTTGCGGATGACAGGCAGCAACAGGTGGATATTTACGCCAACAGCGTAGCGATCGCCACCGGCGAACTGATTGTGATCGACGACAGGCTGGGTGTGGAAATCACCTCCGTTAAATAATATGAACGATAATGATATCTGGCTGATTGCCATACTGGCCATCTCTTCTCTGGCCCCGTTTTTAATCGCCTGCGGAACCTGTTATATCAAGTTCTCAATTGTTTTTATTATGGTGCGTAATGCCATTGGCCTGCAGCAGATCCCGTCAAATATGACGCTGAACGGCATTGCGTTAGTACTTGCCGCGTTCGTAATGACGCCGGTGCTGAAAGGCGGATATGACTATTACATTGAGAATAATATTGACCTGCGCGACCGGCAGTCCACTGAAACATTTCTTGAAAAGGGATTTACCGGATACAAAGAGTACCTGATTAAATATACCGATAAAGACCTGGCGCAGTGGTTTGATAACGCGCGCAGCAATATCTCTGCCGAAGAGCGGGCGGATATCGACGAGGAAGAGCGCGACGTATCGATTCTGGCACTGCTGCCGGCCTATGCGCTCACGGAAATAAAAGAAGCGTTCAAAATTGGTTTCTATATTTATCTGCCGTTTGTCGTTATTGACCTGCTGGTTTCCAGCGTATTACTGACGCTGGGCATGATGATGATGAGTCCGATAACCATATCTGTGCCGATTAAATTGCTGCTGTTTGTCGTCATTGACGGATGGAGCATCATTTCAAAAGGGCTTATTGAACAGTATCTGTTTATAGCGCCCTGAGCCAAATAAGATGAATGAAATAGTTTTCGCCGGTAATAAAGCTATTTATCTGGTGCTGGTACTCTCTGCGGTGCCGGTTATTGTCGCCACGCTCATTGGTCTGGCAATTGGCCTTATTCAGACCGTCACCCAGCTGCAGGAGCAGACGCTGCCTTTTGGCCTCAAGCTGCTGGGGGTCTGCCTGACGCTGTTTATTATTTCCGGCTGGCTGGGCGAATCACTGATCGCTTTCACCCGTGAAGTCTACGCGATGGCGCTGACGCGATGAACGTGATGCCGCTGTTCGACGCTGTTCATATGGGGTTCTACTCTACTGCGCTCGCCTCTGCCCGGCTCTTTCCCGCTTTTATCCTGCTGCCGTGGCTCAACAGCAGCGTGGTACCGGGCGTAATCAAATTCCCGCTGGTGCTGCTGCTCGCATCGGCACTGTGGCCCTTTCCCGGCGAGGCAATCTATCAGCTGCATGAAGCCTATCTGCTGCTGCTCATCTTCAAAGAAGTGGTCATCGGCCTGATCCTCGCCATATTTCTCTGCTTTCCGTTCTGGGTAATGCACGCCGCCGGCAGCCTGATCGATAACCAGCGCGGCGCGACGCTCAGCAGCACTATCAGCCCGATGTCCGGCGTCGATACCTCCGAGCTGGCCAACCTGTTTAACCTGCTCGCGGTGGCGCTGATTCTGCAGGCGGGCGGCGCGCTCACCTTTGTGCAGGTGATGCATAACAGCTATCAGCTACTGCCGCCGCTGGAGACTCAGCTGCCATTCCTCAGCGATATCCTGCGCTTTACCGGGACCACGCTGCTTAACGCGGTAAGAATTGCGGCGCCGGTGATCACCGTTTTCCTCGTAACAGAAGTGATCCTGGGCCTGCTGTCGCGCTATGCGCCGCAGATGAACGCCTTCTCGCTGGCGCTGGTGCTGAAAAGCTTTATCGGCTTTTTAATCCTGCTGATCTATCTCGGTCCGACGCTCTCCTCCGATCTGCTGCGGATTGAAAAGCTGTTTCTGCGCCCTTTCTTCTGAGCTGTGTATGTCAACGTCTAAAACAGAAAAACCCACGCCAAAAAAGATCCGCGACGCGGCCAAAAAAGGGCAGATCTTTCGCGCCAAAGATCTGCTCACCAGCTGCCTGCTGCTGGTGGGGGTTGAAATTCTCCTGCGGGGGTTTTCACTCAAGCCGCTGCGGGACGTGCTGGGGACGATCGTCTCCCGCCACTACACGCTGAACGCGGAATTCTATCTCTGGGGAGTGGTGGTTGCCGGCCTGAAAATTCTGCTGCCTTTTCTGCTGCTCTGCCTGGCCTGCTGCGTAATAACCGGGCTGATGCAGTCCGGCATGAAGATGGCCACCAAAGCGCTGAAAATTGATTTTACCGCCGTTAACCCGGTTAAAGGGCTGAAGAAAATCTTCAGCCTGCGCACCGTAAAAGAGTTTGTTAAAGCGCTGCTCTATCTCTCCGCCTTTTTTATTGCCGCCTGGCTCTTCTGGAGCATGAATAAGAGCCTGCTCTTCAGCCTGGCGCATGCGGAGCCGGTCAATATCTTCACGCTCTGGGGCACGCTGCTGCACAGCTTTGTGATCCTGATGGTCGCCGCCATTATCGTGATTGTGCTGCTGGATGCCGTCTGCGAATTCTTTCTCTGGCAGAAAGAGCTCAAAATGGACAAAAAAGAGGTCGAGCGCGAGAACAAAGAGCTTAACGGCAACCCGGAAATCAAAAGCAGACGCAAAGAGATCCACCGCGAGATCCTCTCTGACGAAACGCGCACCAACATCAAAAAATCGAACGTAGTGATCGTCAACCCGACCCATATCGCTATCTGTATCTACGTCAATAAAGCCATCACGCCCATTCCTTTTATCTCAGAGATGGAGAAAGGCGCCAAAGCGCTGGCTATCCGGCGCTACGCCCGCAAACACAACGTGCCGGTAGTGGAGGATATTCCGCTGGCACGCGCCCTGTTCCGCTCACACAAAAAGCACACCTTTATTAACGCGCAGCAGCTCGCAGCGGTGATGGACATTCTGCTCTGGCTGGAAGGCATTGACGCACGCTGGCAGGCGATCGCCGCGGCGGAGAACAGCAATCCACCCGAGGAGTCAGCACCACATAACAGCGCCCCGCCGTCCGGTTAAACCGATCGCTTTGAGCGTTCTGTTAGAGCCTGCGCCGGCACGCTTTTGATTCAATAACACACGCCAGAGATGGCTCAGGAAACATGATGAAAGATGACAACAAGCCGGTAACTGAAGAAGAAGTGGTGGGGATGTTGATGCAGTACGCCGCTGAAGGCGTATCGCTCAAGGACATTCAGGGCATCTCTGAAGAGGCGATGGAGGGGATGTACGCTCACGCATACCACTTTTATCGTCAGGGCAAGCTGGATGAGGCGGAACGCTACTTCAGCATGCTCTGTATGTATGACCTCAACAACCCCGATTTCTTCACCGGGCTGGCAGCCGTTAATCAGCTCAGGGGCAACTACCAGAAAGCATGCGATATCTATGCGCTCGCTTACATCATGGCGGACAACGACCTGGCTCCTATGTTCTACAGCGGCCAGTGTCAGCTGATGCAGGGCAACGCGTTAAAAGCGCTGCAGTGCTTCCGGCTGGTCATTAAGGAGAGCGCTGACCTGAAGCTGAAGAAAAAAAGCCAGGTGTATGTCGACACCATTTTAAAAAACCGCCCGGAGCTGCAAAAAAGCGCGGAAGAAAAACAACATAACCAGGAGCAGAACAACGATGAGTAGTGCAGGCATCATTCAGGATAGCGTCGTAAGGAACCGGGCTTCCTCACGTATTACCGCAGAGAGAGTGATTGAGGATGGAAAAAAAGTCGCCAACCGCTTTGCCGGCCTGACGATAAATAAAATAGCGGTGCAGGAAACCATCGCGGAGGCACTGGGAGAGAGCTTGCTGCCTGAGGAAAGCAGTGCGCCAGTCCTGCGTCAGCCAAAAGAAGCACGCATTCTGAAATGCTGGGCTGACAGTTTTCTGACGAATGCAGAGAGTAATCTGGCCGCCCTGGAACTCACACAACACATTACCGTTAGTGGCGCGGAAGCGCGCAAAATCATGTTTGAACAGCTGAGCGCAGAGCTGAAGCAGATTCAGGCAGAGATTGAAGAGGCGCAGGATGCGCTCGATAAGGGCATTGGCGATCTGGATGCTTTAAAACAGCAGCTGGAAGAGGCGCGACAGAAGCTAAGCGAGGTGCGTCAGGCATTACGTGATCTGAAAGAAGCTGGCGTCAAAGAGACCGACCCGCGCTTTATCGCAGCGGCAGCTGCCGTAGCCGCAGCAGAAGCAGGTGCTGAAGCCGCTCATCAGGCTGTAATAAGTGCTATGACGCATGTAGAAGTACTGGCAGCCAAAACGCAGGCGCTAGTAAACAAGCACACGGCAAAAGTGGAGGAGAGCGCGCGGGCCGTGAGCAACGAGCGGGGGCAGGTTATTGTCGAGGCAACGGCTCTGAAAGCAGTCCAGCAGCAAAATGACACCTTTTTAAAGCGCATGATTCTGCTCCTCAATAAAATAATTGAGCTTCTGAATGAAGCTAATGCAGTCAAACAGCAGAGCGACCTTGAACTCAATAAAAAACGCATGGAGGCCAGCCGCCAGCATGCCCTGGAGCAGACGCGAGAAAATGAAAAAAAGATGGAGAAAGCAAGAAAAATTCAAAAGATATTTGGAAAATCCGGAAAAGGTGTTGGCATTACTCTGGCCATCGTAGGCATAGCTACTGCGCTTTTTGACTGGGGCGCAACTGCTGCTGCTGGTGTAACAATAACAACCGCTACTGTTGCTGCAGATGAAATTCCGGTTGATGGTAAATCTTTACTTGAACATGGCGTAGGAGCCGTAACCGACAAACTTCTTAAACCCTTAACCGATCAGCTTGGTAAGCTGGTTGAAGAATTTATGGAGGAGATCGGAATAATTAGTGCTCTGATTGCAAAGTGTGGCATGCAAAAGGCTGAAGAGATAACAAGCGGTGTAAAAACCGGCGTAACAGTAGCCGTTACGGCAGCCGTGGCAGTTGCCGCCATTGTTTTTGCCGGTCCTGCTGCCAAAGCGATTTCCAAACAGGCATCTAAATTACTCGAAACGGTAATTGTAAAAAATATAGTTGAATTAATTAAAAAGCTTGTCCCTCAATTTTTAAAGAATGCTGTTAAAGCATTATCAGCAACTGCAAAGGAAGCGTTTAAATTCCTTGACGACCTTTTAACGATCCAAATAAAAGAGAGCACGCGCGATACGCTGATAAAAAGAGTGCATGTTTTTCAGACGGCAATGACCGCCGTCAATACCACGGTACAGTCCGGTAGCGAAATCATTACGGCAGCTATAAAGCTAGAGGCACAGCGCTATAAGGCAAAAGCCAAATTAGCCGAAAACGATCTGGATATCCTGACTAAAAACATAGGAGAAATTATCGAAAAGACAGCCCGGAATGAAAAATTTACTGACGATTTAAAAATAAAAAGCAGTGAATTGATAAAAAACAATCACGCAACCTCAATATTTATTAACCAAAAAATTCGCACTATTACTGCATAAGGAAAAACTATGAGCGGAAATATTCAGAATTTGATGCCAGGCTTAATGCCAATTGACTACAGCCAGTACAATACCCGGCCGCAGCATCATGAAAACAGCAGTGAAGTTATTCGGTTAAAAGGTCATGCACTAAATTGTAACCCCGTTAATTTCATCCTGCCGGAAGATGCGCTCATCCTGGACCGTTCAGGTTCCACTTCGTCGCAGATAATGGGTGGAGCACCATTACTTCGGACTCCGAAGATAACAAAAGATAACGCAGAGCTACATGCTGAAGCTTTCAAATATGCATCAATTGCAATGCAGGATTATAATACTGACAGGCCTGCTGGCCATCAGCAAAATACGCCAACCTCGGCGCTAGAAGGACAGGATAACGGCTTAATAATTAACAAAAAAAACGCTCATGAAAAAATAGACTGGTCTAACTTTTCCGGCTGGCTATCAAAAATAATTAATAATCTAATAAAACAAATAGAATTATTAATGAAATTTAAAAGAGCAAGTACTGAAGATAAAAATGCAGGATTAACCAGACAAACAGCTGCAGCGGAAAGTAGCGCAAAAGAACTCGTAAATTCAGCAAAATCCTCCTTAACCGGTGCTGCGGTAGCAGGTGCTGCTTCTACAGGATTGACTGTGGGCGTGTTGGCAAAATCTGCCCACACGACTCATAAACATACTACAGAGCATAGCAAGCAAATGGATGACAAATTCGCGCTTAAGCAGGATGAAAATAAAATAAATAATGCGCGCAGTAACCCGGGCAGAACAGAAGGACAAACGCCTGCCGAGAAAGCGGAGGCAGCAGCGGCGTGTAAAAATGCGGAAAACAAGACCTCAACCAAAGCGCTCCAGCATAAAACCGATCAGAAACTCTATAATGGTAATGAATCTTATAGTGAAGAACGTCGTAAACAAAGTGCGGCTTTGAGCCTGGCAACCCCTTTACATCAGTTAGTACTGTCATCTTTTAACGTTAAGTCAACGTCCCAGCAGGCAGATTCCAATCTATTGGATAATGATCGCGCGGTACATCAAAGAAGTGCTGAAAACAGTGCGGAAATGGAAAGCCGAAATCATAAAGTTGAGCAGTTCGTGCTGGACAGTGTACTGCAGTACATTAATAACAACATTAGCACTAACTCAGCAGTTATCAGTCGCGCCAACTAACAATTAATAAGGAAGAAACATGCTAAGCACATCTTTAAGTTATACGCAGTTTGAACCGCTGCACTTCAAAAAAAGTAATAGTGATGACACTCAGCCTGCGGCAGAAAAGCAGGCTAAAGCTGAGGTTACGGTAAATATTACATCGACACCAGATAAAGAGGATGCGCGTCACGTAGTAACAGTAGCGGAAAATAATCAGCTATCTTCAATCAAACAAGCTGAACAGCACAATAATAAACTGGTTAATGTTATGCGAAAAAACCAGGAAATTAGCCACCAGATCAAGGTATTGCAGGCAAATACGCACGCATGCCATTCCGATGCAGAATTGCTGAAAAATAGCGCTGAAAAAATCCGCGGGTTACTTATCCCATTATCAAGAGAAGAGATGCTGAATATCCAGCAGCAGGCTTGTGAGGTAGCAGGAGGTAACACCAGGCAGCGTAATATAAATCAGCTGATGGCCGATTTTTACCACCCTTCCATCCAACAGGATAGTCCGGAAGAGATTCAGGAGAGGTTCGATCTGCTGCGGTTTGAAACTGATCTCGTCAGCCTGAACGCAGATGATAACTCATGGGGACGTGACCTGGCGCAAAAGCACTGGGAAGCGATTGGCGCAACACGTGATAACTATCTTGAAGTTTTCCTGAAATCTTTTGAAAAACTAAATAGTTTCTTTTCTGAGTTTGCATCATTTAGATCAAAAATTCATTTATATATAGGCTCACCAGATAAAGATGGGAAAATGAATTTTGAGTATGGAAAATTCAGAGGTGATCTTCGCCCTTTATGGGAAAAATATGAATATCCTAATATTTCAGGACATCTTTTTCCAGATACAAATAAAACTGCATCTAAAGAAGAGTGCGAAAGATGGATAAGACAAATGGGTTTACCTGCAGGGTATCTAAAAGGAGATGATTTAAAGGGCTATAGCGTTCACATTGACACATCTATTTTAGAAAGCATGTATCAACAGGTACCTTTTGGAAGTTTAACCGCTACGGAACTAGCTAACTGGCAGTCTGGATTTGAAGCGCAATCCGAAGATCTTCAAAAAACCATGCAAACCTTTACGCAGAAAATGACCAGTGCTAATTCACTTTATGACAACCTGGTAAAAATTTTCAGCAGCTTTATTGAGCAGGACTTAGGTGCTGCCAAAGGCTATCTGAATTTTTAAGCAAGGAGAAAGCGTGATTATTAGTCCAATTCCGCTTTGTGATCAGGGGACGCCCGGCCCCGCTAGCTCCAATCACGTCAAGAGTGAAGGTCGTCATTATGGTTTTGAAAGTGAAGAACCAGGAGTAAAAAGGGTTTCGTTTTCAGCTTGTAAAAATGAGAGTGATAGTGATTCGCAATATTCTTACTCTCAACAATTAAAAGAGGTGCATAATGAACCGATTACCCATTCTCAGCAAAAAAAATCTGTTCCTGTAAATAGAGAAGCATCCATCCGATGTAAATCGGAAAAAAGTGGGGATTATAAAGGTGTCCGCTACCTTCCCCAAAATAATACGCTTTTAGAAACAAATGGACAGCGCCCTCAGGGCCCTGAAAATTTCCTTGACTCATTAAGATATGGATCTATCGATGAAATATATTTTCGAGTCGAACACATAGGATATGAAAAACTACGCGCTATTTTACCTGCAGAAAAACTAAAAGTTTTTGCTCAAAAATTTAATTTAAAACAAGAAAATAATACAATTAACAGGTTGCTATGCTCATTGCTGATAACAGTTAGTTTATATACTGAAAAGGAGCTTACAAAACATTCGGCTACCATTTCCAGTTTTTTGGATATGGTGGTCGAGCATCGGCAATATAACACATCCCAGGAATCACTCTCTGATTTAAGAAATGCCTGCGTGACAGAATCCAATAAGATATACAAAGAACTCATAGGTGATAATTTTGACCGCTATGAAAAGAAGGCTTTTCACCTTTTTGAAGAATTGGTAATAACACCCCTCAAGGAGCAATTTGGAAATAAAAAAATGGAAGACAACAAGATCAGAGAAAGAGCTATTAAATCATTTAAAAAAGCAAAAGAATTTGAGCTACAAACTCATGAAAATGAAAAGCTGCTCGCTTCAGCTGATTTAGTTAAATATGTTTACTGTACCTCTCGTAATTTTTATAACATTGTAAAGGGTAATCCATGAGCACTCTGGTTACATACGCAACTCAAAACATATCTGCTGGCATATCTCCTGCTGAAATCGCCAGCAGTTCAATGATAGGAAATTTGCAAGCTGTATCTAACACCCCTGCGGAGTATACTCTTACCGAAAATGCACAACCAACCGCATCACTCCGGAAAGAAAATATTGATAACATTTCCATTAATGAACTTGTTTTTGATAGCAATGAGCAACCCAAAAAAAGTATTTTTGCCGCTGCATTTGATTCACTCATTGAGAAAACAGCCAGTGAAAATAAACCGGTACATTGTACTGACACTCTGGATTCAGGCGATCGTGGCATTGCTGAAAACTTTCAGAAAAATGCTGAGAAAGTCAGAAATCTTCTTAACGAAGCTAACAGAGAAAAATTTGATGCGCTGTTAAAAGACGAAAAAAAATGTATTGATAACGAGTGTGCGCTTGAATATTTTCTTACCAGCCTGAGTCTTTTTAGCAAAGAAACACTGACTTCATATGCATCTAATCTCAACAACAGAGTAAAAGAGCTATATAAGCTTAGCAAAGTAGAAAAAAAATATTGTTCAACTTATTCTGAAATGGATGACGCTTTTAAAAATAACCTTAATAAAGATTTAAAGACTTATCTGGATTCAGATAAAAACCCATTGGAGAAAAAGTTGACTGATTTTATTGATAAAGAAGTTTTTAATAAAAGTCATAAAGAGCATATCAGTTGGCTTAAAAATAATGAAGAGAAAATATTTAACGGCGGCGGGCCGTATATTATGAATGCCATTCAAAAAAGATTAAATGATTTCAGTAATCATAACTTATTAAAAGAAATAACTGGCATGATAGCAGAATCATTCGTTCTGCGTGATATCCTGAATGTTAATTCTGATAAGAAAATAAATAATGATGATAATGGCGATGCAAAAGGTCCGCGCTCTGCAGATAATGAAAAAACACCCTTAATTTACGGACATGGTAATCATAGTTCTATCGGTAATGTCAGTGGAATTCTAACAATAGGTAATGGTAATAAAAATTATACTATTAATGTTGGAAGAATAAAACCTAAACCCACACAGCGCAGTAATAATCAGGTCATATCTAAAAATATTAATTCTCATCGGCATGGTATTGTTGCTTCTGTTGAGCCTGCAACAGAAATTAAAGATAAGATAATTTCTATTGAGAAAAAATTGCCGGAGAACCCAGCATTAATTCCTGATGATACTATTCCGCAAAGCTGGATTTATACCGCCTCACCTCAACTTCAGCTGAAAACGCCTGAACAAATCGTTTCTATTAAGAAAAGTTCTTCCTCACCACTTAAACGGCAGGTTGTTCAGCCTCAGCATGTTACCAGAATTCGTTCGGAGAATATTTCAGAAGCAGCAGGGCCTATTAAAAAGGAAATATTAGATGTTGCTAACATGCCAATAGCTGAAATAGAAAAGTATGTTCATGGCTTATCCGAAAATTATCGAAAAGTAATAGTTATCGCTCTGCTGGAAGCTGGTGAAATTGATGAAACCAGCGATCTGATGAAATATATTCCTGAATATCTTTTTACGCCTGATTTCAATCAAGCTGTTAACGTGAAACCTGATCAGAAAATTAATGTAAAACCCATAACAAAGTCAGTCACTCTATCAGAATATGCTGATGAAGCTCAAACTCTGGCAGTTCGTTTACGGGCCAATAGTGTATTTTAAAACTCAATTACAACCGCATCTTTTTTCACAGTTTGGCAGGGACTGTCCAGGTCCCCTGCCCTTACAGGACACAGTATGAAAATCATTAATCAGGAAATTAAGCAGATTATTGCCACCGTTCTGGATACCCCGGTAGCCGGCATTGAAGATAACCACTCTCTGGTCTGGGATCTGCATGCAGATTCCATGAATCTGACGGAGATTGTCTGCCATCTGGAGGGTAGATTTGATATCGCGATCGTTAATCACGAAGTCGGTGCGGACCCTACCGTAGCGAGTCTTTCAGCCATTGTAGCGCAGCGTATCGCCAGTAAAGCGCAGGATGAGGCGGTGCGTTGATCGGTGTCGGATGTTCAGGCCTGCAGCAATCCCGGGTGGTTTCTGCAGGCACAGCCGGTGACTCAGAATGAAAAAAAGGTCTTGAGACGCTGCCAGTATGAAACTACGGTTTCCGTTATGTCAGACCATGCCTGTCGAATACGGGCAAAGAATGACGGTTTCGTACCCGGTTTTGAATTCTGGTGCCATGGCTGTGAAATGGTCTCATTGCTGGTCATAAATCCGGTATCAGACGATATTACCTTCGGAATCGGTGGCATGCTACCTTCATCCTCTTTTAAAAAATCACTCATAGTCGACGTCGACTCTGTAGAGTAAGAAGTGTCATCTTCACCGCTTTTGAATGTATCGCTGGCCCAGTGTCTATCTTTTATCGGGATAGCGGGCTGCGTGTGCGATCGTCCTCTGTTTGAAACGCCATCCGATGAATTATTTTCTGTTACCTCAAAAGCTAAGCGGCTCTTTGCTGAATCGGGAATATAGGAAATTTCGAAGTCATTCTGCAGAACATTTGTATATGTGTCAGGCGCCGGACACTGATAATAAAAGTCTCTGTTAACTGCCCCTTTCACCTGCAGGTTCTTGATCTCTGCCTGGTCGCCTCTCTCTGTTTCATAGCTGATTTTGTATGTAACATCTCCGCGTATATGAACCCGTTGAGAGATTAAACAGTTACCCTTCTCTTTTCGATCGTCGATCCAGACTTCAAGTTTATATTCCTGGTCTCCATTTGAAGAAAAAAAGCTTTTCGGCAAAATTTTTTCAAGCGAGCACCAGTTATCTGCAAAAAAACTTTGGCAGCAAGCGACCGAAATTATTTCCATCACTGCACTATTTTTACCTGTAAAACACGCATAAACCCGTTTGAAATCTGCCAGATTTTTGATGCTTTCACGCTTGTCGTTATAGTTAATGTATAGTTTTCCTCTGCCAAGATCGCTTATAAAATCCTGCGGAACAGAAATATTTTTCTCCTTGTCTATCGTTTTAATTTTTCCCGGATCAAATTTATAGATTAATTTTTTATCCCCCTCTGTCAGCTTATTATCAACTTCCCCCTTTTCAATAAGCTTTTCCAGTTCGCGCATTTTCTCCATCGGTATTGAGCCATAGTTCTTTTTCAGAAGCTTCAGCACAGCGGCGCCAGGGGCAACTGAATTATTCTGTTTAAACGGCAACACCGGCGCTTTATCACTGTTACCTGTATTAGCGGGAAGGTAAAGTTTATTGTCCGGACATGAAGCTGCCCGGTGCGGCTGTAGAGACTGAGATTCAACGCGGGGTATCATCATGACGAACTCTCCAGAGAGGTGAGTGATGATCCAGTTCTACTGCGTTGTTACTTTTTCCACTACTACCTTTCGCTCTTTCCTGATGATTCTGTTTTGCCAAAGCCGGTGCAGCATGAATAGATAGCAACCAAAGCTTTCATATTCCGCTCATTTCCTCCGTTAGCTGTTGATATTAAACAGCATAATGCCTAACTTTTTTATATAACTATTCAGCGCACTTTATCCCACCATCGAGTCACTTTATGAATAATAATCAGCCTGCCATACTCTTTGACCCGCGCACATTAACGCTGGTGTTTAAAAATAAAAGCGTCAGTCTCACCAGCAATATGGCCAGCTGCCTTGAGCTGCTGCTGGCTAATGAGGGTCAGGTGGTTTCGAAGCAGCAGATCTTTGAAGCGTGCTGGGGATGCAAAGGCGTGGTGGTATCGGAAGCGTCTATCCGGCAGGTTGTGACCCATCTCAGGAAAAAAATCCAGGCTCTGGATGCCGGTAACCGCTGTATAGTCACCTCACCCCGCCGCGGCTATATTCTCAAAAGCAACATTGTCAGAATGATAGTTTATTCCCCTGCCACCCTGGCGCCCTGCCCTTCAGTTCTTCCGTCTCCGCCGCAATCAAAGTGGCGTAAGCGGCTCACTTCGAGCTATCCGGCGCTCGCTGCTCTGGCTATGGTGCTGACATTGCTGGCCCACGTTGCTGTGCTCAAGTTCTCACGTGCCGCTCCGCGCAGCACCGATAGCGAGCTGCTGGTTGAATATGTTAGCGGCTTTCCTCTCCATAGCCTGCTGGAGACTGATCGCTCTGCAATAGTGGCATTGAGGCATGAATCTGTAGCCGTACATCACTACTACAGCTATCTCTCTTACCTGGAGGGAAAGGTCGTGCATACGCTGGCCTGCACTGATGATATCTCACTGCACGCTGACTCGTGCAGGTCGCTGCTGCTCTTCCGTTAAAACGGCGTCGGCAGGCAGGAAAGACAAAAAAGCCCGGCAAATCGCCAGGCTTTTTTTATGCGGGAGGGTTTAGTATTGCCCGTATCGACTCATCGATTTTATCAGCCAGCTCTTTTGGCAGGCGGCTGAACTCATAGTGAATAGTGCGTTTATCCGCATTCTCTTTGCGACGGGCGTAGGCGTTGCGATCGCTGAAGCGCGCAAGATGCTCGATAACTGCCCGGCTGCGATCGGCTGGCGTTTTGATCTGCTGTTTAGCCGCGCGCACCCGCTTCAGGACCTGCAGTTTATACTCATCAGCGCTGAGCGTGGCTGCCAGCTGCAGCTCAGCCAGGTCAGCTCTGATCTCATCTGCAATCTGTTTTACCGCCACGCCTTCTGCATTGGCGTGATCCCATACGTCGAGCAATATCTCATAATCCTGCAGCGTCAGTTCCGAGACCACCGGGAACAGCTCTATCAGCTCAGCCGGCACCGAAGCAGCTTTAAACGCGCGCGTGACTTTAGCATTGGAGATCCCTTCACTCCGGGCGATATCGCTCTTACTCATGCCTTTATCATGCATCAGCATAAAGCGCAGCCCCAGTTCGCGCAGGTTATGCTCCTTCGCGGTCTGGATATCGGCAGCCAGCTGGCGCGCATCGGCAACATCGATTTCATCTGAAGTTACCAGCACCTCAAGACTGGCCCCCGTCAGCAGGCAGGCTGCGCGACGGCGGGAACCATCCATGATCTCAATGCGTCCGGCACGCAAACGGCCTATTGCAGGAAAGAACTGCTGCAGCTTAATAGTACGGGTGATCTCTTTAACTGACTCTTCCGTCAGCGTCGACTGATCGCGACCGTTAATCTGCGGATCAACAAAGGTGGTGCTCTCAATATCCTGAAACGGAATAAGCTTGCGAACAAACGTCACCGTCTTGCCCGACTTAAGCGTAAAGGTTCTGGCCTGGTTGCTGCCATCAATCATGCTGGCAATAGAAGACTGACCCAGTGACCGGCCGATACGGTTTACAGGTTTGTTCACAGCGTGCTCCTGATATATTCAATGCGGTCAAAGACGGCGCGCGAGAACTGCTCAGCTTCATGCTTGGCCTTTCTCAGCGCATCTGCGCTGCCGGGGTAAGAGGTCGGGTTAGCGCTAATCACCGTATCAAATGACTCTCCGCAGCGTTCAAAACCATCCAGGCGCGGCAGGCCGGCATCCAGCATCGATTTGGTAAACACCTCTCTGGCATAGCTTTGTGAAGTAAGATGATCGTGCTTGCTGGTCATCTTTGACATAAAGCCGATATTCGCTTTGAGGCGCGGCTCTACGCCTTCGGACTCAATACGCTCCAGCATCTCCGGCAGACGCGTCAGGTATTTCAGGGTTGAATGGAAGTCAACCTGCGCCGGTGGCGTGGGGGTCAGCAGAATATCGCTGGCCGCAATGGCGTTCAGCATAAAGGAGTCGAGGTGCGGGCCGGTATCGATAAAGATGAAGTCATAATCATCAGCGACCCGATCAATCACATTGCGGCGCAGAACATCTGACGGCGCAACGCCAGGCAGATGCTCAGCAACCAGCGCTTCCCAGTCACTGGCAACAAAGCCATCGTCAATAGAGGCGGGGATGACATCTACACCCGGCATCACGGTAGGCTTGATAAACTGCTCTTTGAGCTGCTCACGACTCAGGTCATTCAGCATCGCCTGAGCGGCGGTCTCCAGTACCGAGCCTACGCTGTTGGTGTGACTAAGGAACATGGTGCTGGACGCCTGCGGATCGAGATCAATCACCAGAATGCGCAGGTCATTATGTAGCATAGCCGGATGCGCCCGCATACCGTGGGCGAGCGTAACGGTGCTGACCGTTTTTGAGACGCCACCTTTAAGGCTGACAACGAAAATGACAAAAGGCGAGGGGTGCCGGTCGCGATATTTAGGGACTTTGCGGTGCTGATAAATGTCGATAACGTTCTGCAGGCTCAGCGCATATTGCGACGTACTGCCGGTCTGCTTTCTGCCAAATTCATATCCCTGTGATTCCATCGCCTCCATTGCCGCTACCACAGCATGTTTACTCAGCAAGGGCATGTTAGCTACTGCATTGCGGGAGAAGGTTTGATAAAACTGCGTCTGGTTAAACTCCTGACGCTGCTTCTCAATATGATCGCTCAGCGCGTACAACATTCCGTTTGCACGCTGTGCCATTTCCAGCACTCCACCATAATCACGCTTCATAAGCTCCTCATCCTGTATGTTTTTTTGCATCATACAGGAAAAAAAATGGCCTGCCAGTTTTTACCTGATAAGCCATAAAACTGGCAGGTCGTCTGGTGCTTCATAGCGTTTGTTAGAATGACAAGCAGGAAAGCAGAGGATTGTAGGAATCAGCTTTAACTGAAAATCCGCTCTGAAAAAGAGATGACACCTTGGTGTTTTCAGTCTGAAAATAGTATTAAAAATATTTATAAAACAATAATTTAACCATGAAAAGTGGTCGGTGAAAATTGCATTTTCACGCAAGTTATCGTGTGTGCTCAGGTTGAAGTTTTTGAACAGGCAGGCAAAACAAGTTTTATCTATCACCAGTGAAAAAGCTAATTAACTCAATGAATAAAATAGATAATTTTGAAATTTTCAGCATGAAAACACCATCTGGTACTTTTGTTGATAAACGCTTAGGAGCAGGTTAGTCGCTGTAAGATCAGTGAATTTATTAGTCGATAGAGTCATGCAATAGGTGATTAGAAGAGTAGTTGATGCAGAATAACAACCCTGGTATTGCAGGATTGAACAGTAATTGATCTGTCTATTTTATAGACAAAACTGGCTTTTCAGAGATTGAAAACGGCTGCTCTCTATAGTGGTTGATCCTGTATGAAAATTTATTGAACTGAAGCAAAGTTCTTAAATCAGTCAACCTTTGAAAAACTAAACTGGTCTGACAAGGAGAGGAATCGTTACGGGTTCGGGTTAGATGAATCATTATCGTGATTTTGCGAGGTTTTTTTATCCACGTTATTCACAGGATAGATCCCATTATTCGATCCCCAATAGATCCCCAATAGATCCTAAAAGATCCCAAATCCTCCGCAGGCCTTGGTACACAAGGGCTGAGAGCCTGTTGAAAACCACTATAGAGAGTAAATTGACTTCTATAAAGAGTAAAACATCCATTATAAAGAGCAGATCAACCACTATCGAAGGCAGTTAACATCCACTATAACGAGCAGACAGCTATTTTTTCTGTGAACAACGCATCTTTAAAAAGCCACTTAAAATCAATAGCTTAATCATCTCTCTTTCAAAAATGATTTTTTTATCGTCACGATATCCACAGGTAAGCGAGCAGCAAATCCGCTATAAAAGCGTTATTTTCAACTAACGTTTTCCTGTAATCGATTTATGTAAGTTACCGGTAAAATAGAATTATTATCAATAACTTAACACTATTGCTAAGAGATGTTTATAACCACTATAGAGAGCAGAAGAACTACTATAACGAGTAAATAGTTGTCGCTGATTGTAGTGAAACCGCTATAGTGAGTCTTAGCATCCACTATGAAGAGCGGTGCGGTCTTTGCCTGTCAAACCAGGAACATGATATGTCGAAAAAAGACGAAGAAATCAAAAAGATAGAAGATGCTTTTACCGAAATAGATGGCAGGACAGGCGAAGTCGTTAAGCTTATGCCCAACACCAATAACACCGTACAGCCTGTTGCGTTGATGCGGCTGGGGCTGTTTGTGCCGACGCTGAAGTCATTTAGCCGTAATCGCAAAAATATGATGGCGACTACTGACGTTACCAATGAATTAAAGCAGCTTTCATTCGTAAAATCAGAAGGTTATGAGAATATTCAGATCATTGGTCAGCGGCTGGACATGGATAACGATTTCAAGACCTGGGTTGGCATCATCCACGCCTTTGCCAAATACAAGACGCTGGGAGACAGCGTAACGCTGCCGTTCGTCGATTTCGTGAAACTCTGTGGGATACCCTCAGCGCGTTCGTCAGCGCGCCTCAGAGAGCGTCTGGATGCGTCCCTGACGCGAATTGCCTCCAACACCATCCGTTTCAGCAGCGGGGGCGAATTTTACGTTACACACCTCGTACAGTCCGCCAAATACAGCGCAAAGAACGATACGGTAACGCTGCAGGCCGATCCCAAGATATTTGAGCTCTACCAGTTCGACAAAAAAGTGCTGCTGCAGCTGCGCGCCATCAACGAGCTGGCCCGCAAGGAGTCAGCACAGGCGCTTTACACCTTCATCGAGAGCCTGCCGCCCGATCCGGCGCCTATCTCTATGCAGCGCCTGCGCGCCAGGCTCAATCTCACCTCACGCGTAATTACGCAGAACGCCACGGTACGCAAGGCGATGGGGCAGCTGAAGGAGATTGGCTATCTCGACTACACCGAGTTTATGCGCGGCAAGAGCGTGTACTTCTCGGTGCACTATCGCCGGCCCAAGCTCAAGCCTTCGGAACTGCCGCTGAGCCTGCCGGGCCTGACGGATGACGATCTCGACGCTGAACTCGATGGCCTGTCTGGTCAGGAGGAGCAGGGCGGCAAAATGGTGATGCTCTCACCCGAGGAACTGGCGCTGCTGAGAAAGATTCGTAAAGGTAAAGTGAATTAAGGCAAACTCTGATGGCAACCACTATAGAGAGAAAGCTGCTCTGTATAGTGGTTGCTGTTAGTCAGCGAGGCGGGCGCCGCTCACCGCAGGGCGGGGCAGGGGGCCTGGCCTCTCATCCTGGTATGCTATTGGCCAGCCCCGCTATTTCATCTCATCCCCGACTGCTCGCTACAACGGTTACTCCTCTTTTGCGTGGTTGCTACTCGCTATAGTGGTTATTGCGGCTCTGTCAGTTGTCAGCACCGCTGCCCTGCAGTTGCGTGGCTGCCTTACGATCGCGCTTTAGCACGCCGGGATCCCGGCGCGGCTCACTTCATTCTGCCGGCAAAAACTCGCACATCGCCCTCTGACAAAATCAGCGCTTTTAGCAAGAAGTGTGGCAACGATATTGCTATGGTTTTGCCTTTAAAGGAGCTGTTTGCAATGAGGAGGTGCCACGCGGCCCGTGTTTCCCTGATTGGGTAGACGCTATTCTCAGCTGCACAATTTTTTAACAGATATTAACAACACCAGACTAAACCCGGCCCCGTATGTTGTCTCTGCGACGGTCAAAAAGACAATAATAAAAAGCAGGAGTAAAACATGTCATATTTAGCGGAAAGTGAAAAAATTCGTGCTAGCCAGCCCAATGTAAATTTTCTGACATCCTCAGAACGCAATACAGATAAAAGTCATAGTATTAGCGGCTGTAAACCAGGTAATTCTTCTCAAGTTTTTGATAAGAACAATAAACAAATAAATGAGTCAAGCAATGCAATATTTATTAAAAGAAATGTTTATATTAAATATGATTTTCCAAAATGTGTTTTTTATGAAAATTACGATTATCCATTTAAAACTTCTTCTGAAATAAGAAAAGAAAAGAAACCAGTGTATAATTATCTTGTGGCGAAGGAAAAAGTAGAAGAGCTGTATGAACCAGAAAAAGAAACAGGCGGCGAAATTATAAAAAAATACCCAAGAGATACGGCCTACCGATTTTTGGCCAATAACATTTCATTAAGATTAGCGGAAATTGATTTAAAAGATAAAAAATACGATAAAGAATATTCGCAAAAAAATTGTGAAAAAATCAAGGGAAAGCTACGTGATCTCCAGAAATGTAGTGCTTACAACGTTAAAAAGGAAATTATAAATGAAGCCTTGGACGAAGTGCATGGGAAATTCTTTCCCGAAGAAAAAATTGAAGGGAGAAATAGATTAAAAAAAGTGGTTTCCTCTCACTATAATGACTACAGCAATATCCTGAAAGCTTTGAGATATCATTTGGATAACAAAGAAACTTTTATCAAAACATATGTTCCTGAGCGCATAGATCTTGACAAAATTCTTGCTGATAAAAAATAGAGTGATTTCTGTTTTTAAGTCATAATAAATCTATGAGTTTTAAAATTTTCACCCTGTCTTGGCTAAAAGGCTGGTCTTTTCCTGAAACCCATAGCACAAACCTCATAAATCAGGGCCGCTCAGGCGGCCCTGCTTCTGTGGATTGAGCGGAGCGCATCAGCGCATCAGCGCATCAGCTGGCTTTGATCAGCAGATTATTCTCTATTGGAAATCTGACTCCGTTAAAGCCTGTGTAGTAAGCTTTGTAGATAAAAGAATCCTGGAAACGCTCGCGCAGTCCGTAAGGACTACTGAATTCAGGCTCAATCAGTGAGCAGCTTTGCAGTCTGGTCTCATCAGCGGAAATAGCCCGCAAGCGGGGGCGCGTGCCGTAGCAACCGATAAGATGTGAGGAGAAAAACGATCCCCGCTTGATGTCAAGCCCATCAAGGTTGCAGCAATGGCATTCACTGTGCGTTAATTCCAGATTGCTTACCGTGGCATTACGAAACGATAGCCCCATTGCTGTTACGTTCTCAATCAGCAGGGTTTCACCCACTTGTATATCGTCAAACGTGGTCGCTTTAATATGCATGTTTTTCAGCGTCAGCCGGTCAATAACCGAACCGTTAAAGCTGGCGTATGAGCAAACATTTCCGCTTAGTGTCAACGCTTTCATACGCAGATTTTCAAAATTCTTCAGCCCTGATTCGGTGAACACTGGCGCATACTGGCAAACATTACTGTGCTGCGCTCTTACTGCAAGCACCTCGCATGCCCTGATAAATGCGACATCAGATATCTCTGTACTTAGCGGCGAACCATCTTTCAGCGCGATAACATTAATCCGTGAACGCCAGACAAGTGGCGCAATGTGGCCGCGCTGTGTTCTGCTGATCTCTATACGGTAGTGGTCCGTCTGAAACGAAAAATCAAACGGCTCGCTGGAGAGATTATCAGGATCGAGCGAGGCGCAATAGTGGCTCATCCCATCATAAAACTGCTGATAGAACTGCTCGTTGGCTCGCCGTACGCCACCCGTGAAGAAGTTAACGATCATCTCAATGATTGAATGCGGAGCGGTAGCTTCTCTAAGGGGGTTTTCACCGTACGCGGTTAAGGTGGCGTAGCTGATTGCTGAAGCCTGCTGTATTTTCATGCTGCTTACCTCGCTGTCAGACATTATCGGCTTAATAAACGAGCCCGCTCAGCATAGCCCTACGTAATGCCGTTGTGCCATCAGGCGCATCACACTCTGCAAAATTTATTTAAAAATGAGCGTTTTTTGATATCGAAATATTATTTTCCTTTAATTGGAAGATTAATGGCGCTGAGTTAACGCCATCAGAATTATCCCAGCGTTAATATTTGTGCATAAAGTTGATTTTTGGAAAAAACTCTTTGGCTGATGAATTAGTGGATCGCATAATTTCAGGGCCAGTTATAACTTTATCTTTGCGGTTTGATACCTGCCACGGTTGTGTGTCAGCAAGCTAACTTTTTCTCAGCGTTAACACGGAGTTATTATTATGGATAACAAAATAAACCCACGTCTTTCTATTTGTAACGATCCTTTTGACATTATGCTGCGCAAACCGTCTGCAGCCTCACCGGTGCCGGTAAATAACGCCTCTAACTCTGCCGAAACGCCTGCCAGGCCGGCATCGCAGGAATCAGTGCCTGAAAAGCCAGAGATGTTGCAGGCGCTCAATGCTAAAGCAAAAAAGCAGCTGCTACAGAAAAGTGAGGCATCGGCTTTGTCTGTCAAAAAGCTGAAGCCTGATGCAACATTGTCACCGCCGGCAGACAGCGACTTTGACATTGAGGAGGGGTATCACACGCCTGAAGATGTCAAAAAGTCAGTACCTGTCCTGCCGGGAGCACCACGTTTTGAATATAAAGATATAGATTCAGGTGCACGCGCACGCCCCGGTAACCGCTGCATAAACCTTCAGGAATATTTTGCCAGCCTGGAAGCGCAGGAAGATTCTCCCGTCGCATCGGACAGTTCGCAAAAGCCAGCGGAAAGCCAAAAGCCGCGCTGAACTGAAGCCAGAGTGTAATTGCGCAGCCCGATCGGTTGATTACCGGTCGGGCTTTTTACTTGCAGTTTGCAGCCTTGCACCCTGCTGGCGTCAGAAACAGCCTCACATCTGTAAAAAGTTAATTATCTTTCGCCGCAGTTTGCGCAGGTGAGGGCGCAGCTGTACAGCCTGGATGTATCACCAAAATCAGTCCGTTTAATATTATTAACCTGCAAATTCAGTAGCATAGATAAAATCGTCACATCTCTCCGTCACGCTCAGTCACCGCTTAATAACCCTTTTTAATATAAGATTATTTCACTCCTTGTTCCGGCTGTCTGAGAATGCCGTCCGTCAGTTATTGCGGGCTGCTTTTATTGCGCTGACGCCGCCGGTTCCCCTCCGGCAGCATATACCCTGGCAGGCCGCGCACTCACTTTCGTTAACAGCTGCGCGCGCTGCGCCGGGACAGACTATGAAACCATTGAAAAAGAAATCGCTCTCGCTCGCCATTACTCTGGCCTTTACCCTCGGCCAGACCGCCTCGGCCGGCATTAACTACACTGGTGACACCGTTTTCAACGGGGATAATCCGCCGCCGGCACAGGGCGCGGACAGCTGGAATGGTGGAAACGCAGGTGGATCGGTCACTGTAGGAGAAACACGTAATGGCACGCTGCAGGTCACGGGTGGTGCAACTATCGAAAACGGAATCGGCACATTCACGATAGGTAGTTACGGCACCACTACGCTCTCCGGAGCGGGATCGGTGATTAATACATCGTTTTTCAACAACCACGGTAGCCTGATTGTCAGCGATGGCGCGCAGCTTAATACTCTCTTCTTGAGTTCACTGGAGTCCGGCAGCAATACACTGCTAACGTCGGGTGCGCAATTAAAATTTTATGCTGCTACCCGTGTTCAGGAAAACGCTTCACTGGTTATTCACGACCGCGCGATAGCGGACCTAACCCGAGCCTTCATCAGCGGCGGCGCGGTGCAGGTAAATGAGAATGGCGCTCAGTTAAAAGTAGAGAATGACCTCGAGATCACGGGCGGCAGCACGCAGAACGGACAGCTGCAGGTAGCAGACGGCGGTCAGGCAGAGATTGGCGGGGCGATCACCCTGAGCGGCAGCGGCGGCAACCTCGCAATTGTGGATATTGCCCGCACCAGCGACAACGCGGCAGACGCCACGGCCAGTGCCGGCAGCGTGCTGCTGGACAACAGCGACACGCGCCTTAACGTCTCTGGCGCGGGCTCGCTGCTGACGGTGGCGGGCAGTCTTGTCAGCAGCGGCGTGGCGGCGCTCAGCGCCGGCGGTAAGATCGTGGCGGACAGCCTGACAAACCGCGGGGGCGCCATTCTGCTGGCGGACGGTCGCGGCACAGCGCTGGCGGTCACCAGCGCCTTAATCAACGACAATATCCTGCAGGTCACCGATGGCGCCGCCGTGCGCGCCGCCAGCCTGACCAATAACGCCCGCGTAAACCTCTCCGGAGAGGATACTCGCCTGGACGTCGCCGGGCAGCTTACCAGCAGCGACAGCCTGGTGGTGCAGAACGGTGCCGCGCTGGCCGCAGATACGCTGCTAATCCAGGGCGGCAATACCGGACTTGACTCCACGCTGACCCTGGCCGGCAGCGGCGGCACGGTGTTAAGCGACGCGGTGACGCTGGCCTCAAGCGCCTACTCACGCGCCTCGGTTGACTTTATGCACGCAAATACTGATTTGCAGTTCGCGCCGCGCATCACCGGCGACGGCGACGTCAACGTCTCCTCCGGTATCACTACCCTGCTGGCGCAGAACGACTACCGCGGCGACACCCGCCTCAGCGGCGGCGTGCTGCGCGCCGGGGCGGAAAACGTCTTCAGCGCCGCCTCCACGTATACCCTCACCACCGGCGGCACGCTGGACCTCAGCGGCTTCAGCCAGCGCACCGGCGACATCATTAACGGCGGCACCCTGAACCTGGCGGGCAAAACGGCGGGCGCGGTACTGACCGTGGACGGCAACTACACCGGTAACGGCGGGCTGATCCACTTTGGCACCCGTCTCGGCGCCGACGGCTCGCCGACCGACCGGATGGTGGTGACAGGCGACACCGCGGGTGACACCTTTCTGCGCGTGAGCAACCTCGGCGGGCGCGGCGCGGAGACGCTGAACGGCATCACGCTGGTGGAGGTGCAGGGACAATCGGACGGCAACTTTATTCAGGAGAACCGCATCGTGGCGGGCGCATACGACTATCGCCTCTACCGCGACGGCAAGACGTGGAAGATCACCTCGTTTGACGATCTGGAGCACTGGCTGCCAGTCATCGATGACAGCGTGGAGGAGGGCGCGGGTGAAGGCGGCTCTGGCGGCGGCGCGGGCGGTGATAACGGCGGCGGCACAGGCACGCCGGGCAAAGGGCAGCTGACGCTGCGCCCGGAAGGCGCGGCCTACGCGGCAAACCTGGCGGCGGCGTCCACGCTGTTTGACACGCGCATGAGCGACCGTCAGGGTACCTGGTACACCGACCCGCAGACCGGCGAGGCGCGCTATACCTCGCTGTGGCTGCGCACCGGCGGCAGCCACGGTCGGCTGAGCGCGGGTGACGGGCAGCTGAAGACGCGGTCGAACAGCGCGGTGACGCAGCTGGGCAGCGACCTGCGGGTGACGGAGACCACGCGGCTGGGGGTGATGGCGGGCTACGGCACCAGCCGCAGCCGGAGCGCCTCGTCGCTGACGGGCTACCGGGCGCGGGGCGAGGTGCAGGGCTACGGCGCGGGCATCTACGGCAGCTGGCAGGCGGCGGGCACCGATGAGCGCGGGCTGTGGGCGGACGGGACGCTGCAGTACGGGCGCTTTGATAACAGCGTAAGCGGCGAGGGCCAGGCCGGCGAGTCCTGGAAGTCAGCGGGGCTGACGGCGTCGCTGGAGGCGGGCTACGTGATCCCGCTGGGTGAGGGCGAACGTATGCGGGTATTCCTGCAGCCGCAGGCGCGGGCGGCGTGGTCCGGGGTACGGGCGGACGAGCACACCGAGGCGAACGGCACGCGGGTGCGCAGCAGCGGGCAGGGCAACGTGCGCAGCAGCGTGGGCGTGAAGACCTTTATGAAGAGCCACGCCACGGCGGATGACCACACCGGACGCGAGTTTACCAGCTTCGTAGAGGCCAACTGGATCCACAACACCAAAGACTACGCGGCGGAGATGGACGGGGTGCGGGTGTCGCAGCAGGGCAGCCGCAACGCGGGCGAGCTGCGCGCGGGGGTTGAGGGCAAGCTTGGCAACGGGTTTGGCGTATCACTGGCGGTCGGGCAGCAGATGGGGGCAAAAGGCTGGTCAGACACCGCGGCCACGCTGGGCGTCAGCTACCGCTTTTAATTAACGGGTAACAAAGAGCCGGTTCCGCACAGCGGAGCCGGCTGCTTTATATCTCTTATATACCTTTTATATAATCAGTCTCAGGCTATTATTTATAAGAGGGCAAACTAAGCGATTAATATAATTAACTCTATATTACATGGATTTAAATATGTTTCTCCGCAGTTTGACGGTTTATGGTTAGCATGTAATAATATTTTTCAAATATAAGATTATTTCACTCTTCATTCCCGCTGCCTGAGAATGCCTTTAGTCATTAATCGCGGACTGTTGTCATTATTTGCCATTCTGCCGGCGAGGTTTCCGGCAGACTGCACTCAGGCAGGCCGCGCACACTATTTATTTAACAGATGCGCGTGCCGCGCCGGGGAAATCCATGAGACCACTGCAAAAAACCACTCTTTCACTCTCCATCACCCTTGCTCTCTCGTTGGGCCAGACCGCCTGGGCCGGAATTAACTACACCGGCGACACAATATTTACCGGAAGTCCGCCGCCTGCTCCGGGAGCGGGCAGCTGGAGCGGCGGCAATAGTAGTACAATTAATGTAGGAACCACTCTCAACGGCGATCTGCAGATTAACAATGGCGCAACTATCGATGTTAATACTTTTATGACAGGTAGTTACGGCACCACCACACTTTCCGGAGCAGGGTCAGAGATTGTTGCAGCAACTTTCTCAAATAGCGGTAGTATGACTGTCAGCGATGGCGCGCAGCTGAATGTACAGAATGACATGCAGCTTAACGGCGGCAGCGCAAATTACAGCCAGATGCAAATAGCAGACGGTGGCCGGGCAGAGATTGGTGGGGCGCTGACCCTGAGCGGCAGCGGCGGCGGCAACCTTGCCATTTTAAATATTGCGCGCACCAATAGTAGCGCGGCAGATGCCATAGTCAGCGCTGGCAGCGTGCTGCTGGACAACCGCTACGCGCGCCTTTACGTTAGCGGTGCGGGTTCACTGCTGACGGTGGCGGGTAGTCTTGTTAGCAGCGGTGTAGTGGGGCTCAGCGCCGGAGGCAAAATTGTGGCAGATACCCTGACTAACCGCAGCGCCGCTTCATTGGATGTGTCTGACCGCGACACGGTGCTGACGGTTACAAACGGCTTAACCAATGATAATAGCCTGTTAGTCAGTCGGGGTGCGATCGTACGCGCCGGGAGCCTGACCAATAATAGTCAGGTAATTGTTAGAGGAGAGGATACACGGCTGGAGGTCGCCGGGCAGCTCACCAGCAGTAAAACCCTAAATGTGTCGGACGGTGCCACATTGGCCGCGGACGCGATTTTGATTCAGGGCAGCAACACCGGTACGAGCTCAACGCTCACTCTGGCCGGCAGCGGCGGCACAGTGTTGAGCGACGCGGTGACGCTTGCTTCAACTGCAACCTCGCGCGCCTCGGTGGACTTTGTGCAAACCAATACTAATACTGACTTGCGCTTTGCGCCGCGCATTACCGGCGACGGCGATGTCAATGTTTCTTATAGTATCACTACCCTGCTGGCGCAGAACGACTACCGTGGTAACACCCGCCTCAATTTCTTTAGCAGGCTGCGTGCTGGGGCAGACAACGTCTTCAGTGCCGCCTCCACCTATACTTTGGACAGTCGCACCACGCTGGACCTCAACGGCTTCAGCCAGCGCACTGGCGACATCGTCAACGGCGGCACCCTGAATCTGGCGGGCCAGGCGGCGGGCGCGGTGCTGACGGTGGACGGTGATTATACGAGTAATAACGGGACCCTGATTATGGGCACCGCGCTGGAGGGAGACGCCTCCGTCACGGATCGCTTCGTGGTAACCGGCGACGTCTCGGGCAGCACGAAGGTGCGGGTGAATAACCTGGGCGGCAGCGGCGCCGCGACGCTGAACGGCATTGAGCTGATTGAGGTACAGGGCAGCGCGGACAGCAACGCGTTCCGGCAGGATGGCCGCATCGTGGCGGGCGCCTATGACTACCGGCTGATACGCGGCGACCGGAACTGGTATCTCACCAACCGTATCGACGAGGAGACCGGCCTGCCGATTATCGGCGACGACGGAGGTGAAAATCCGGGTGACGGCGGAAACCCGGGCGAGGGTGGCGGTGAAAACCCTGGCGGCGGCAATCCGGGTGATGGCAGTAACCCGGGCAACGGCGGCAATCCGGGCAATGGCGGAGGCGTGATAGTGCTGCGTCCTGAGGGCGGCGCCTACGCGGCGAACCTGGCGGCGGCGTCCACGCTGTTCGACACGCGCATGAGCGAACGTCAGGGCACCCGCTATCTCGATCCGCTCACCGGCAGAGAGCAACACACCTCCCTGTGGCTGCGCGTATCCGGGGACCATAACCGGCTCAGCGCGGGCAGCGGTCAGCTCTCTACCCGCGCCAACAGCGTGGTCACGATGCTGGGCGGCGACGTCATGGCCACCGATAAGGCGCGCCTCGGCGTGATGGCGGGCTACGGCAACAGCAAAAGCAATACGCGGTCAGACATTACCGGCTACCGGGCGAAAGGGCAGATAAACGGCTATACCACCGGCCTGTACGGTACCTGGTTTGCAGAAGGGACTGACGAAAAAGGTCTGTGGGCGGACAGTACGCTGCAGTACAGTTGGTTCAATAATAGCGTTGACGGCGAGGACGAGGCGGGCGAGTCCTATAAATCAAAAGGGCTGAGCGCATCGCTCTCTACCGGCTACGTTATCCCGCTGGGTGAAGGCGAGCGTAAGGCATTCTTCCTGCAGCCGCAGGCGCGGGCAGGCTGGTCGGGCATCAAAGCCGATGATCACACGGAGCGTAACGGCACCCTGGTACAGGGCAGCGGGCAGGATAATGTGAGCAGCAGCGTCGGCGTGAAGGCGTTTATGAAGAGTCACGCGGCGGCGGACAGCCAGACCGGACGGACGTTTACCAGTTTCGCTGAGGCCAACTGGATCCACAATACGAAAGCCTGGGGCGTGCGCATGGACGACGTGGCGGTCGCGCAGAGCGGCAGCCGGAACATCGGTGAAGTGCGCGTCGGCGTCGATGGGGCGCTGAGCGGCGGCTTCGGCGTGAAAGGCACCATCGGCCAGCAGATAGGCGACAAAGGCTGGTCAGACACCGCGGCCACGCTGGGCGTCAGCTACCGCTTTTAATTAACGGGTAACAGAGAGCCGGTTCCGTCCAGCGGAGCCGGCTTTTTTTATGCCTTTCCCGCATGTCAGATGTTACCCCGGCAGATTCAGATGATGCCGCGATCAGCCAGTCCGTTTCCTGCGCTGCCCGCCCGCAATCTGCCCGCCGCTGTTTTATCAGCTCTTATACAGCCGCATTTCTGCGCGCTGCGCCGCTCCCCTGCCGCCAGAGCGGCTGAGACCACCACCCGCCGGCGGG
The DNA here is from genome assembly GCF_011752675.1 of Pantoea sp. Acro-807. Lineage (NCBI taxonomy): Bacteria > Pseudomonadati > Pseudomonadota > Gammaproteobacteria > Enterobacterales > Erwiniaceae > Pantoea > Pantoea sp. Acro-807. The sequence continues at coordinate 52,537 of NZ_VWXE01000008.1, forward strand.
TAAACCTCGTTCTGAAACGCCGCGCAGCGGGTAAAAAACGCTTAACGCCGTCAGCAGACTCCACCTGTAAACATTAACGCCTGCGGACGAAAAAAGGCGTGTGTAACCGGCGGAGTTAATATTATTAACTTTATTTTACAGTAATTTATATGATTTTCTGCGGCGGATTATCGCTTTCCGCCCGGCATGTAATAACCCTTTTTAATATAAGATTATTTCACTCCTCGTTTCCGCTGCCTGAGAATGCCGCCAGTTGTTTATCGCGGGCTGCTGTCACACCTTTACTTCTGCCGGGGACGTTTCCGGCAGGCTGCACTCCGGCAGGCCGCGCACACTATTTCAGTTAACAGATGCGCGTGCCGCGCCGGGGAAATGTATGAGACCACTGCAACAAACCACCCTTTCACTCTCCATCACGCTGGCGTTAACGCTCGGCAGTTCGGCCTGGGCGGGGATTTACTATGGCGGAAGTACTTATTTTAGTAGTCCGTTTTCACCAAAGCCGGTTCAGGGTGCCGCTTCCTGGGATGATGGCTATCACTCCGGAAGCGTTGATCGATCTGATAATATCCAGGGCGTTGATGTGCCTTCTATTGCAAGCAATACCGGCACGCTTAAAATAATTGACGGTGCGTCATTACGGGTTCGCAGGTTTCGTGTTGGTTCTTACCATGGTGTACCGCCAGGCAGTTCCAGCGTTACCGTCTCTGGGGCAGGAACTCAGGTACTGGCTGGGCATGCCAATATCTGGAGCATGAAGGGTAGTGTATTTACTGTTAGCGATGGCGCACTGTTTCGCGCTACAGAAAGTTTTGAGATACGCCCAAATGCGCACGCTCGGCTAACGTCCGGTGCGCGGTTACAGGTGGATAGTGCTCCCGGCGTTAACAATGGGCTCTCTATTTACCAGGGCATGCTGGATATCCTCGATGGGGCAGTGGCTGAGATCAAAAATGGTATTGCTATTGACCGGGGCAGCATCAGGGTCAGCGGTACCGGCTCGCGGCTGGAAACCGGTACGGATTTAACGATAAAGGGCGACGCAAACGAAGGCGCTTCGCTGACGGTGGAAAATAGCGGCCAGGTAGATATCGGCCAGATGCTGACACTCGGCGGTAGCGGCGGCGGCAGTGGCAACTACGCTGCGCTTAATATTTACACCGCTAGCGGCGCACCCGGCGCCACGGTCAGTGCTGCCAGTGTACTGCTGGATAACAACTCTACATACCTTGACGTGGCTGGTACCGGTTCGCTGCTGACGGTGGCGGGCAATCTTATCAGCAGCGGTCGGGTAATGCTCAGCAATGGCGGCAAAATAGTGGCAGATGCTCTGAGTAACCGCAGCGGCGGCATTTTAGTGGCAATCTACCGGGGCACGACGCTGACGGTAAATAACGCATTAAACAATGACACTGACTTTGCGATAAAAGAGGGGGCGCTCGTGCGCGCCGGCAGTCTGACCAACAGCGGCACCCTGTTTGTCTCCGATGAGGATTCGCGTCTTGAGGTAGCCGGGCAGCTCACCAGTAGTAATACACTGGTGGTGGAAAACGATGCCACGCTGGCCGCGGACTCCATTCTGCTCCGGGCCGGCAGCACAGGTACAGACTCCACGCTGACCCTGGCCGGCAGCGGCGGCACGGTGTTAAGCGACGCGGTGACGCTGGCCTCGAACGCCTCTTCGCGCGCCTCGGTAAACTTTGCGCACAGCAGCAGCGACCTGCGCTTTGCGCCGCGCATCACCGGCGACGGCGACGTCAACGTCTCCTCCGGCATCACCACCCTGCTGGCGCGGAACGACTATCGCGGTGACACCCGCCTCAGCGGCGGCACGCTGCGCGCCGGGGCGGACAACGTCTTCAGCGCCGCCTCCACCTACACTCTGACCGGCGGCACGCTGGACCTCAGCGGCTTCAGCCAGCGCACCGGCGATATCGTCAACGGCGGCACCCTGAACCTGGCGGGCAAAACGGCGGGCGCGGTGCTGACGGTGGATGGCAACTATACGGGCAACAACGGCACGCTGATGATGGGCACCGCACTGGCGGGAGACGCCTCCGCCACGGATCGCTTCGTGGTAACCGGCGACGTCTCCGGCACCACAAAGGTGCGGGTGAATAACCTGGGCGGCAGGGGCGCCGCGACGCTGAACGGCATCGAGCTGATTGAGGTGCAGGGCAGCGCGGACAGCAACGCGTTCCGGCAGGATGGCCGCATCGTGGCGGGCGCCTATGACTACCGGCTGATACGCGGCGACCGGAACTGGTATCTCACTAACCGTATCGACGAGGAGACCGGCCTGCCGATCATCGGCGATGACGACGGTAAAGATCCGGGCAATGGCGGCGGTGAAAACCCGGGTGGCGGCAATCCGGGGGATGGCGGTAATCCCGGCAACGGTGGTAACCCAGACAACGGCGGTGGCATGATGGTGCTGCGTCCGGAAGGGGCCGCCTACGCGGCGAACCTGGCGGCGGCGTCCACGCTGTTCGACACGCGCATGAGCGACCGGCAGGGGACCTGGTACACCGATCCGCAGACCGGCGAGACGCGCTATACCTCGCTGTGGCTGCGCACCGGCGGCAGCCACGGGCGGCTGAGCGCGGGCGACGGGCAGCTGAAGACGCGGGCAAACAGCGCGGTGACGCAGCTGGGCAGCGACCTGCGGGTGACGGAGACCACGCGGCTGGGGGTGATGGCGGGCTACGGCACCAGCCGCAACCGGAGCGCCTCGTCGCTGACGGGCTACCGGGCGCGGGGCGAGGTGCAGGGCTACGGCGCGGGTATCTACGGCAGCTGGCAGGCGGCGGGCACCGATGAGCGCGGGCTGTGGGCGGACGGGACGCTGCAGTACGGGCGCTTTGACAACAGCGTAAGCGGCGAGGGCCAGGCCGGCGAGTCCTGGAAGTCAGCCGGGCTGACGGCGTCGCTGGAGGCGGGCTACGTCATTCCGCTGGGAGAAGGGGAGCGGACGCGGGTGTTCCTGCAGCCGCAGGCGCGGGCGGCGTGGTCCGGGGTGCGGGCGGACGAGCACACCGAGGCGAACGGCACGCGGGTGCGCAGCAGCGGGCAGGATAACGTGCGCAGCAGCGTCGGCGTGAAGACGTTTGTAAAAGGCAATACGTTACCGGGCCGCGCCGGGCAGAAATTTACCGGCTTCGTGGAAGCCAACTGGATCCACAACACTAAAGACTATGCGGCGCAGATGGACGGCGTGCGGGTGTCGCAGCAGGGCAGCCGCGACGCGGGCGAGCTGCGCGCGGGGGTTGAGGGCAACCTCGGCAACGGGTTCGGCGTATCACTGGCAGTCGGGCAGCAGATGGGCGACAAAGGCTGGTCAGACACCGCGGCCACGCTGGGCGTCAGCTACCGCTTCTGATGGTGCGATGCGGCAGCGTACCGCCGCACCAGGGCCGGCTCCGGAGAGCGGAGCCGGCTATTTTTCTTCACACAGAATGCGCGGTACGTTGTGGGGACCGGTCGCCAGCACCGATCCGCCGAGCTGGAACAGCGTGGCGTGAATGGTTTCATCCGGGCGGTAGTTAGGGAAAATATACTGCATCACTTCCGCGTCACTGCTGTTATCGCCCATCCGGCGGCCATTATTGGTGATTTTGCTGATGATCTGATCGTGGCGAAATGAGACATCCCAGGCAATTTCGCGGTTAACGCGCACAATGCGTTTTTTCTCCCCCTGCGCATCGTAATAGATGATGGCGCCGGTATAGGTTGTGCGGTTAGGTTTGCCGGTGCCGGTATAGAGCGTGTACTCCCCGCTGGCCACCGTTTTTTCACCGTTATGAAAATACTCCACAAAGGTAAACGGCGCCGCGCATTCACCCGCCAGCAGCGGCTGGCTGCGCAGGGTCGCGAACAGCACTAGCAGCGGGAAAGCAAAGGCGATAACGCCGGTTGCGATCAGCCATTTAGTTGGTCTTAAAAACAAACGATTTGCATCCACTGCTATTCTCCTCAATCGGTCTGGCACAGGCAAATAAGCCGTAATGAAACGCATCGTTGCCGCCGTGCACATAGAGAAACGTCTCCTTTCCTGCTGCGTCAGGATATTCGCGCCAGAAACGCACGGTTTTGCGCACCAGCTCATCGGTAACGCGCGGCGACTGAACGGCAAAAATATGCAGCTCCGGACCGGCTCCGGCAGTCGCGCTGTTTACCGGCTGGTAGCTGATGGGTACGGGTTCCGGCAGCAGCGCCTCTTTAATGCCCCACGCCAGCGCGCAACCCAGCGCCAGAGCGATAACCGCCACGACCGCAAACCGCTTCCAGCCGGCAGACGCCGGTACCTCGGGGGTATCAGGTTGCGCCGAGAGCAGGGCGTCATGCTCTGCGTCTTCCTGCGCGGAGAGATCGGCAGGGCGTGAGATTTCCGCCAGCAGGGGAGAGTCGCTGTGCGGATGGGTGACCACCAGCCGGTAACCTTCACGCGGAACGGTGATGATCACCAGCTCTTTTTCCACCTGCAGATGTGCAAAGGCGCGGCGCAGCTGGTTCATCGCCACGCGCACGCTGCTGATAGTCACCTCGATACCCGCCTGACGCCAGCCGATATCGATCAGCGTATCCTGCGAAAGTACGCGCCCCTCTGCCTGCAGCAGACCTTTCAGGCAGTTTGCCGGCGATACGCCAATCGCAATGGTTTTTCTGTTCTCAGTGTTGGCAAGCACCCGGGTATCGGGCGCAAAAATAACGTTTTTGCCGATGTGAATTTTTTCCATACTGCGTGATTTCCATTTTGGTCTGCCGTGCAGAACGGTTTTTTTGCCGCTATCTCAGCGCCGTTAATAAACCAAAAAGCGACGGCGGCAAAAAATGACAGCCGCCTTTTCTGATCCAGCGTCAGCATGGCTGCTGGCCGGCGTTTAACAACGTTATCAATATACCTCTTGCTCATGCTGAGCGCTGCCGCTGCATATTATTACATCCAGTATAATCATTTTTATCACGCAGAGTGACAGATTATTCGTGGTACTGCAGGCGTTAGCCGTGAACATGAGAATTTTTCGGCAGCAGGCTGCGATTAAATGTTAAGGCTTGTTAAATCAGCGTCATAAGGCGTTGATAACCTATTTTAATCTCCTTTAACAGAGGTTAATCAACCCGGTAAGGTAAAGTAGCTGCTCCAAAATCTTAGATAAGAGAGCATCGTGCTAATGTGTTCACAGGATAATAAAATCTTCAGCCTCCATTTCTGTGGCATTCTGGTGCTGGGATCTTCCGCTGAATTTATCCGGCATATAAAAACACTCCTGGTTGATAAAAAATCATCAAGTGCAAAATTCAGTAGCGATATCCCGGTCGTGCTGGATTCACTGGCTGATATTTTTTACCTGCAGCCGCGCTTTATTCTGGCTGAGGGATCAAATGAAGCGGTGCGGCTGTTTATCGCCTCTAACCTCTGGTATATCCGCCGGGCAAATGCGCGTCTGTTTTTCAGCATGAGTAATCAGGAGTCCACGGAAGTGCGCCGCTGGTTTCGCGTCTGTGCTTACGGTGTGTTTCCCGATACGGCGTCCCGCCACGAAATTATGCAGGCGCTCCGGCGCAATTCGCACTGTCATCACATCATGCCGATTCAGCTGCAGCTGCTGACGCCCGCAGAAATGGGTGTCGTGGAGGGATTGATCCTGGGGTATACGCTGTCGGAACTGGCCCGGTTTCAGCAGCGTAGTATCAAAACGCTCAGTACGCAGAAGCTCTCCGCGCGCAGCAAGCTGAAAGCCCGCAACGACCTGCAGCTGATGCTGAGTTATCTGAGCGCGCTCTCTTTTGGCACCCGACCGGAATGGCCAGCGGGATGCCAGGCCGCAATATGACCTGGCTCCCTCTGCGTTTAACCCAGCGGATCCTCCGGGTCGAGCAGTTCAATGCTGCGGGGTGTACCGTTTACCCTGATTTTAAGGAAATGTCGGCGCTTCCATTTGCCCGGCTGATGCTCAACATCTTTAAAGAAGTATGGACCGCGCACCAGCAGCTCCTTATTGTCGTTATAGCCGAAACCAACCGATTTGTTACCGGTCCAGCGCTGTTCAAACGCCACAACCGGCGCGGCTTCAAGTCGCGCGCTCTCCTCTGCATCGCACACCGTGAAGCTTTTACGGAAGATAAAACATTGGCCGGAGGTGTAGCGATCGCGTCCATTGGTTTCCACCAGCGCAATTGAGTAGCCGGTGTAGTCCGGGATCTTAACGAAGAGTTTGGTGCGCGCGCCGCCGCCTTCAACGTGTACTTTCATGACTGGACTGGAGCCCTCGCTGTACCAGCTACCGATGGTGTCGGCTTTATCACGCGCCTGCAGATAGATGTGAGCTACCCCCTCAGGCGTTCTGCCGCTGTGATCGGTCTGCGTCTCACTCTGCGAGAGAAACTGCGCGCTGCCCAGCACGCGGATGTGGATCTGCGAGGCGGCGTCAGAGAAATTAAACTCGCCAATGTAAAACCAGCGCGGTTTATCGGTGCGGTTATCCATATGGTGCTGCGAGGTCATAAAGTCGTAATTTAGCGACCCCTGAATAACCGCGCCGAGATCGGAAATCTCCATCACGCCGCGATCGCCTTCCGCCAGCAGCGTCCAGGGCTCAACGCCCTCTTTACTGAAGTCAAAGCCGGCGCTGTCCCGGTGCACGCTTTTCTGGATGATCATGGCGCGGCAGTAGCCCATCTTCATCGGATTGGCGGTGGATTCAATCACCAGCCCCTCAATTGTCCACTGTCCGTTAGTGAGATCGCCCGCGTACTCAGAGTGCTCAATCCAGCCGTTGCGGATAAAAGATTGCGTACAGCGGGGAAGGTCGAGCACCGGCTTTTTAGTACCGCGCTGCAGGTTGAAGTTAGAGAGCTCGATGGCGGTGCTGTGGTCCCATGCGCCCAGTTCCCGATCGGACCAGCGTGCATAGACGATACTGTCCTGACAGCCGCGTGAATAGAACTGATCGATTTTACAATCCAGCGTATCGATCAGGTCCAGCGCGCGTCCGCCCAGATAGCGAAACTCCATACTGGAGACGCGCAGAAACTGACCGCCGGTAATGGTGTTGGCGTAAAAACCGACCTGGTTAAAGGCGGTTCCGCCATCCTCCCCGCTGTTTGAGCTTTTGCCTTTGATAACAAAGCCGGAGATCTCAACGTAGCGCGCCTTAACTTTGAAGAAATGCAGCCCGCGCGGCCGGGTGTCCCAGTTGAAGAGCAGCGTTGTGGTAGGGAAGTAGCCAAAATTAACCGGCGCACCGCTGACCTTGAAGCGGTTGATCTCTTTGTCTGAGATATCAAACATCGACATACTGAATTCACCTGCGGTGAAGCGAATGCCCGCTGAAGGCAACACGCGTTGCGACCAGGCAAACATACGTTTCACCGCCTCAATACAGTCGGTCCTTCCGTCAGAGACCGCGCCAAAATCAACCACGGTTACGCTGTTGTAGTCCAGCACCACGCGTTTCCAGCGTTTTTTACCGGCGGTGACAAAGATTATGCCGCCATCATCAACGGACGCGGTATCGACGGGATCGTGTATAAACACGCCGCCGCCCATCCGCGTATCTTTGGTATATTCCAGCACCACCGCCAGCTGGCCCGCTACCAAGGGCTCGGTAGCGCGTAAGGCGGCGATATCATTGAGGTGCAGAATGCTGGCCGGGACCGGCGCAGATGAAGAGGCTATAGCAGATGTTTCTGTCATGATGCACTCCTGGATGTATAAAAGTTGCACAACGGAAAAAAGTATAAGCCATTGAAAAAGTTATAATTGCAAAGGGCCGGTCTAAATGAGAGGGAAATGACGAAGCGGCGGAAAAAGAGCGGTTAAGATGTTAATTGGCAAGCAGATGCCATTTTGCTTTACAGATTTTTCGCATTCACTGTTTTTTATCACTGGCTCTTCAGCAGCCAGAAAAAAGCCGGAGCTCATCACCAGCGACCGATAACGCTTAACTGTTTGAGCAGTTCTGTTTATGCCTGCTGATGATTAGTGAGGGCTGCAGACACGCGGTCAGTGATTCTGTCTGATACAGAGTCTGCTTCGCGCGCCATAGCAGCCCGGCGCAATCTCCGGGCTGCCACCGCTCAAATGCCGGACACTGATCATTTACCTGAGTCAGAGCTGCCGTGCCGGCACAGGCGAGCGCCTTTTCACTGGCGCGGTAATAACACCGAGGCAGGCGACTATCAGAGCGACACCAATCCATCCGGCAGGAGGCAGTCTTTCACCCACTACCAGGACAGCCAGTAAAGCGGCAATGACCGGTTCGAGCAGAGTAATGGTGGTTGCCAGGCTGGCCGGGATACGCGCCAGGCCATAGCCGTAGCAGAGATAGCCGACAAACATCGGGATCAGGGCCATGTAGATCCCGACGGCCGCAGTGTTCCAGCTCGCCAGTAGCGGAGCACCCGTCATAAACAGTACGGGCATCAGCAGGATGCCGCCCGCACCAAACGTTGCTCCCATGGCCGCGCCGGACGCCACACCCGCCTGCATCAGGCGTCGCGCCGACCACGAATAGAACGCGTAGGTAAACCCTGCCAGCAGACCCAGAGCGATACCGCTCAGGGCGTGTTCGTTGCCGGCAGCCTCTCCGCTGCTCTGCGCCAGGCAGAGCAGTATCATTCCGGCGATCCCCGGCACTGCGCCGCACAGCCACTGCTTTGTCAGGCGCCCGCCGTCGAAGCGATACTCAATCAGGGCTGAAAGAAGCGGAGCCGAACCAATCGAAATCACCGTGCCAGTTGTGACGCCCGCATAACGCATGGAGGCATAGAAGGCAAGAGGATACACGGCAACCGCGAGCGCGCCGGTGACCAGAAAGTGCCACTGTGCGGCAATAAGCTGGCGCTGACGAAGAAGTGTGCCAGCCGCAATAAGTCCCTGTAATAAACCGCCGATGCCCATCGCTACGGCTCCAATCGCCAGCGGACTCAGCTCAGGGGCGTAGGTAGCCGCCGTGCCGGTGGTACCCCAGAGGATGGCGGCCACCAGCACGCCCGTTATGCCGCCCAGCCGTTGTCCCGATGAAAGCATCAGTACGCCTCCATCATCTGTTCAGCCATCGCGCGGGCCTGTGCCACACAGTGACTGCTCCCTTCCAGGCCTGCCCGGGAGATGCTGCCTTCCAGCAGGAAGGCGAAATGCTTTGCCACCAGGCCGGCATTTTTTTCCTCTCCGTGTATCAGCTCAGCCAGATGCGAAGCCAGAATCGCTTCAACTTCCTCTTTGTGTTCACGTACAGCCTGGCGTCCCGGTGCTCCGGCAGGCAACTCTGCAGCGGCATTCAGCAGCCCGCAGCCGCGAAAGCCGTGTTCATAAGCATACTCAGCGTGATCTTCATACGCTTTAAAGACGGCCAGAACCCGCTCCCGGGGCGTCGTAGCGATCTGACGCCGCTTTTCATACAGCGCCAGCCACTCTTCATGCCGCACCCTGAGATAAGCCGCTACCAGTTCATCTTTAGAGGCAAAGTTGTTGTACAGGCTTTTCTTTGCGACGCCAGCCCGTTTCACAATCGCATCAATGCCTGTGCCGCCTATTCCGTGGTTGTAAAAAAGAATGCGTGCGGCGTTGAGTAGCTTTTCATAAGCCGTTTCTGAATTTGCAGACTGTTGCGTCATTGTCAGCCCCAATGGCGTTGTGAGTAGGTAGACTAGTCTACCTACTCACGAGTGTATGGCAACCCCAGGAGGCATTCAGCGGAGTGAATGACTTTTTTATCCCGTTAACAAAGGGCAGGCGGAAAAAAGTGAATACAAAACAGCCCGCAAAAGCGGGCTGGCAGCATGATTAATGCTATTAACGGCCAAACAGCATGGCGAGCAGCTCGCGCAGATGCGCAGCCTCTGCGGCATCCTCGGTGCTGTCCAGCCAGCCGATCAATTTAAGGCACACTGCAGTTCGGGTAAGACGTCGCTCCTGACGAAGGATTTCGACGGTGATCCTGCCCAGCATTTCAATCTGGCAGGGATGCGTTACCCTGCTGAAGTAGCCAGTCAGCCCGATTGTATTTTCAGAAGGCAGTCCGTCCTGGCGCATTGAAATACCTGAAAGTTAATAGAGGGGGCGTGCGCAAAGTAAACGATGCGTAGCGATGTGTACAGCGTTGATTTGTAAGAGCGGCCTCAGACTGGTCTGGATCTAATAAATATCTATAAGTTACAGTCACCTATACAATCTATTTTCCTGATGATTAACAATTCACGCAGGGATAGCATCCTCTTTCTGAAGACAAAGCATTGCCTACAAGCTTTCTGCATCAGTTACCGCTTTTTTATCGAAGCTGCTGATATAGCTGTACAACTTACTTAGCCTTATTCTCATTTATAACCCCATGATAAATAGCGCTTAGCATTTTTTGCAAAAAAATCAAGCCAGGGGATATACACAATCGCTGTACAAGTTTACCAATGTTGTATAACTTTACGCTCATTGAGCGATGAGTATATTTCAACCATTACAGAGGTTCCCCATGCGCCAGGACATTGCGAACTATCCAACTACAGCAAATGATATTGCCCATTACTTCAGCAAGGTTTCCGTACCGGGACAGCAGGAAACGTTGGGCCAGATTGTGGTAGAAATCCTGCGTGCGGGTAAAAATCTTAATCGCAAAGCGATCTGTTCAAAGCTCTTACGTCGTCTGGAGGTCGCAGCGAGTGTGGAAGAGGAGCGTCACTACCAGGCGCTTATCGGGCTGCTGTTTGATCGCTGAGACGCCTTCAACCGCGTGTTCAGTTTATCCTGCAGCACTTTCAGGGCTGTCCGGACTGGCAGCCAGATATCACTGCCGGAGCAGGCACGCAAATATAAGAAGCGGGTATGCAACGAAGTAACCTGGAAAGACTGACTGATATCGTTATCGGCGAAGCAGTAACATTACTGCTCGGTGATGCCGGCCGCATCAATTCAACCGCTCTGGTTGCTACTCTGAAGCGAATGGCAGCGCTGGAGTCCCATCCTGAACGGCTGGCGGCACTGCAGTGTGCACTGGATGAAGTAGCAAAGGAGTTTCCGCGCGCGCGGCAGACTCAGGATATGCCGGTGATGGCGCTACAGTCGGTTCAGGCAGGCAGTAAAAAGCATTAAGAGATATATTCGCGCAAGCGAAGTGTGGCAATAAGCCCGCAGGATGCGGCCATCTGCGGATGGCCGTCTTTATTTCAGGTATTTAGCCTGGTAACTCAGCCGCTGGTGCGGAATTAAACGGAAAGACTATGCAGCAAGAAATGCAGCACACCCAAACGACCGAAGCCGACATCATTCACCATTTTCGTCACGCTGGCGATAAGCTGGCTGCTGAAACAGCCGTGCTGGATGCGGTCATCCGCGATATTGTTGTGCACGGTAAACGCGTCACCAGCAAAACCATTATCCTGTATCTTATCGCCGAGCTGGAAAGCACATCAGACGTTGTACACCTTGATGTACTGCGCAATGCGCTGGAGATAGTGGTCGGACGCACACCGGACGACGAAGGTATCTAAGATTTTTATTCCTGCTGCACGCTCTGTGCGGCAGGAATGGCTGCTGAGGTCTCAAAACCACCTTTTGAAGCCCATACTGAGCAGCTCGCTGCAGCAATCAACGTAATAGCAATCCACACCTTCATCATCATCATTTTCTCCCTATCAGTAACGGCTTTAACATTAAATAAGCCTGGCACGGATTACGCGATCTGCCTGGAGCAGAAGAGACAAAAGGATAATTCTGATGTGAGTTTTTGCAGTTAAGGCACGCTGCTTTAATGCACGTTATCTTCTGCCGTGTGAGATGCAGCGCTATCATTATTTTTGCCCGTTTTTCTTTCAGGACGCTGAGGCGTTGGCAGGCTCAGTCAGCCATCTCATTTTCATCCAGACGATAAAGATTGATATCGTTTCTTTCACGATAACGGGGCGGAAATACCATGGCGCCGTTACCATCCCCCAGATATTGCATACCCAGAGGCTCGATAATGGCATAGGGCTCTGCCAGGGCGCGGCGATAGCGCAATATTTCGCGCGCCATTTCAACGGCTTCTGGTGAATTATTATCAGGGTTGCCTGCTATATATTGCAGGCGTTCGTCGCTAAGCATCGCTGCCTCCTGTATTGCTCTGACGCTTTACGGCTCTACCTACGTCGTGACTGGATGTCATCATAGCCAGAAGCGTGGCGGAAACCAAAGGCTGCGTTACGTTGTGATGCACACAGCAGGATGTTGTGAAGCGTGAAAGCAGCAGATCTATTAAATGAAAAGCCGGATCCTGCCATTGGGCTTTTCAGAGGCCAGAGCAGCGGGAGGGAGCTTTACTACGCTGGCATTCTGTATTTTCACAAAAATTTCAGTTAAGTCAGGTCCGGGGTATTGTAAAGTCTTTATCTTTACAGGGAGAGTAGAGGAGTATTCGCGCATGGATGACAAGAAAAGCTGTTCTTACCATCGGCCGGTATGGGATGACAACGGACAGTTTCATTACGAGCTCGTTTCACAGGCGAAAGAGAAGAAACATGTATCATTTTGCCTTTTACCGCCTGAACAGGTGATCCCGATAATTTTTATTCCGGGAGTTATGGGTTCAAACCTAAAAAACGGAGACGGTGAGGTCTGGCAGTTCAGCATTACGTCGTTAACCAAATGGCCGCTTGCCAACGCTAAAAAAAGAAAAGAGCTGCTGGATCCCGCCACCACCATGGTTGATTACAGTGGTGAGATTGCTAATAACGACGCGGACGGAAAAAAATTCCCCTCACGACGAAAACGGGGCTGGGGCAGCGCATTTTACAAGAGTTACGGCAAAGCACTCGACAAGCTGCAGTATCTGCTCAGCGATGACGACATCCTGATGGATAACTACTTTAGGGAAGCGCAGCTTCAGACAGCGCGACAGCGTTTTACCGGCGTCAGGATAGGCGATGAGCCGGAAGAACAGGTGCTGACGGAGGAAGAGACGGCACACGGCCACAAGTTTTTATACCCGCTTCACGTGTTTGGTTATAACTGGCTGCAGTCTAACGCGGACTCGGCGGCTCAGCTGGAAACCTATATCAAAAAAGTACTGGGGGATTATCACGGTCGTCTGGCAGTGAACAAAGTTATCCTCGTCACCCACTCCATGGGTGGACTGGTTGCCCGGCACTACTCTGAAAACATGAACGGGCAGGAAAATATCCTGGGCATTATACACGGGGTAATGCCCGATCTCGGCTCACCGGCAGCGTACCGGCGAATGAAAACCGGCGAACGCGGTATTGTCGGGATGGTTATCGGGAACAGCGCAGAAAAATTGATGCCGGTGCTGGCCCGGTCTCCTGGCCCGCTTCAGCTGCTGCCGGGCAAAGCTTATCCTCCGGGCTGGCTGAAAATTGAAGGAAGCCATTCCCGACTATCACTGCCGCTGAAAGATCCGTATAAGGAAATTTATCTTAATAAGAAAGACTGGTGGCGGCTGTGCGATCAGGATTTACTGCTGGATGATACAAACAGTGAATGGGAAGATTTTGTTAGACGCATACCGCGTGATGTTGAATTATTCATTGAAGAATTGCATGGCAGATATCATCCGCAGACCTGGTTGTTTTATGGCGCAAGCGCAGACAACCAGTCTGACGCGTTTTTAACGTGGAAAGAGCAGATCCCACCGCGAGTAAGGGAGGCGCAGCGGCTCCATAATAGTTTCGGTGCACCTCCCGAACTCTCTCCGCTAAGAACCCACCAGCTGATTTCTGCCGCAACACCCGGCGACGGCACGGTGCCGGTTACGGCTATCCGGACTGCCTCTTCACGGATCCGTGGAGTTCTGGCAACCGACGTTGATCACGAAAGTGCCTACGCTGTTGATCCCGTTAACCACTCCCGCTCGGTCTACCGCGATCTATCTGATGCGATGGTATTTACCGTCCGTTCAGTGATGAAAATCGTACAGCAGGTGCCTGCGCCATGAAAAAGCCTCCGCTGACCCTGCTGTTCCCGCTGACGCTCGTGCTGCTGGCGGCGGGGTATTATCTTCATAACTATGTGACGTTTGTGCATGCGCCAGCGGCGTTAACGGATAAGGAAAAACGTATGGTCGATACCCTGTTTGCAACCACTAAACCTCAGTGCGTGGGGCGTTACGTGTTTGAGGTTCCGGCCTCTTTCGAAAACAGCCTGCCGGATCGTGCCCTGATTAATAAAGTCCGCATCAGCAGCAAGCGGCTCTACCGGCCGGCGTTTGAACAGCGTATCCGTCTGCGGGAAGAGGCGCTGAAAAACAGCTATACGGTAAGGGAGTTAGATCGGCCTTATCTCAAAGACGTCTACCGGATAAGTGACAGCGCGGTAATTTTCGATCGCAATAAAAATGAGAGCGCCGCCGGGTTTGGTCGTGTGCTGGAAGCGCATCTGTATACTGATGGAGTGGCATTTATTCTTACTCAGGAGATCTTTGATGTATCGGACAGTAAGTATGAAGAAGACAAACAAACATTTATCAATGCCGGATTTAATGACAGCACCCTAAATGACAAACCGGCAAAACTGGCGGAGCTGCAGGACCTGATGTCCCGCCTCAGCGGGCGAAAAAATGACGAAATCCCGGTGCAGCCTGGCAGCTGTATTGCAGAAGGGTTTATTCGCGACGGAGGCGCAAAACCCAGAGAGAACATTACCTTAATCTATCCGCACGGCCAGGTATTTTCCCTGTCGGTTGCCACCAACACCTATCTTGGCGACCCAAAGAGCATGCTGGAGCGGAGCCATGAAATACAGCCCTGGCTGACCTCGCTCAACGCGCGGACCCTGCGCAAGAATAAAACGGAAATAGCGGGCTTTGAAGCGGATGAGTGGCTCAACACCGCGCCCTCTGAAAAATCACCCGGTCATGCATCAGCACAGCTGCTGTTTAACGCCATCGCCAATGAAAAGAGGGTGGATTTCCGGCATCCGATTATCGATCTGACCATGAGCAACCACGCCCTGCCTGCGCCGGCCTGTAGCGATGCGGAGCTGGTGGAGATATGGGATCGGATCGTGGGTTCTTTTCGTATCAGAAGCAATGCTTTTTGAATCAGCCGGTATTGGGCTCTTTACACGTGTAAAAAAAGACCGCAGCAGGGCTGCTGCGGTCCGACAACAGATTATGCGCTCTGCCATTCGGCTTCAACGTCATCCTTTGATTTGGAAAGAATGACTTTATTATCATCGACTTCTTTTACCCAGCTGAATGGGATGATGTGGTGCTGGCCGCCCGCTTCCGGATCGCTTTTTGCCAGTTTGATTTTATCTTCGCCTTCGAAGTGATCGACAATGCCCACGTGCTCACCATTGACGTCAACAACCTGTGCGTGATCCAGGATTTCTGATTTGCTTACCATATTGCCTCCGTTCTGTGAATGTAAATGCAGCAGTTCTGCTGCCGGACTGCTTAAGTCTGGTTATTAATCCGCAGATTTCCAGTAATTTACAGAATGAAATATTTAGGCGAACCGTGACGCGACCAATTCTGCTGCGCCGACTATGATTTCCTGTAGCCGCTGGCGGCGCGCGCCGCCAGCCTCCTCTCTGTTCATAACGGGAATTAACAGCATGCAGATATCACTGGAGAAACAGGTTGCGCTGGTTACCGGCGCCAGTTCAGGGCTTGGCTACGCCTGCGCCGAAGCGCTGGCTGCGGCGGGTGCAGCGGTGGTGGTCAACTATAACAGCCAGCAGGAGCCTGCCGAGGCGCTGGCAGAAGCGATACGGCAGCGCGGCGGTAAGGCGGTGGCAATAGGAGGTGATGTCTCTGATGAAAAAGCCGTAGAGGCGCTGTTTGCTGAAACCATCAACCACTTTGGGCGGCTGGATATCCTGGTCGCGAACTCCGGACTGCAGCGCGATGCGCCAGCCGGCGAGATGACGCTGGAGGAGTGGAATAAGGTTATCCAGGTCAATCTCACCGGTCAGTTTCTCTGTGCCCGGGCGGCGCTGCGTCAGTTCCGCCGTCAGGAGAAGCGTCCGGACGTGAGCCGCGCTGCCGGAAAAATCATTCATATGAGCTCGGTTCATCAGCTCATCCCCTGGGCTGGTCATATCAACTATGCCGCCTCTAAAGGGGGTGTCGATCTGCTGATGCGTAGCCTGGCGCAGGAGGTGGGTGAGGAACGTATTCGCATTAATGCGATTGCGCCGGGGGCCATCAGAACGCCAATCAATACCGAAGCCACCGAGGGTGACGCAGAGAAAAAGCTGCTGCAGCTTATTCCCTATGGCAGGGTGGGCGATCCGGAAGATGTGGGTAACGCGGTGGTATGGCTGGCCAGTGATTTATCTGACTACGTGCATGGCACCACGCTGTTTATTGATGGCGGGATGAGTCTCTATCCTGGCTTTCGCGATAACGGTTAAGCACTTACCAATTATGCTGTCGCAATCAGCCGATTGCGACACTTTCACGGCTAATGAGTTGCGCCGCCAGGCCGATATAACTAACTCTCCATCTTCAACCGGAAGTTAATTATGTCGCTGAAAAAATCCTCACTGCTTGTGTTCCTCACTATGCTGGTACTGTTTCTGGCCAGCGTGGCCGTCAGCAGCTGGCTGCTGGTGCGCAGTAACGCCTCGCTGACCGCCGTTAACAAAGAGATCCGCGTAGTGCTCTCCGTTATCGATCCTATCAACCACAGCCGTACGCTGCGCGTCAGGGTGATGGAATTTATGAAAGCGAGCGAGGGGGACGATACCGCATCAGCAGCGTCACTTGAGAGCGTTAAAGCGGTGGCGGTTAAAGCAGACGCGGCATTTCAGGCTTATATGGATGCCCCGCGTCTGGCCGGTGAGGCAGCAGAAGCAGAAGCTTACCGGCAGGCTTATCTCAGCTATCGCGATGAAGGGATCCGGCCGCTGGTGGCTGCCGCTGAGGCGCACGATCAGGCACGCTTCAAAGCGCAGATCCCGACCGTCGTCCGTCTCGATCGTCAGTATGAAATTATCCTCGATAAGGTACTGGCGCAGCATGAAGCTTACGCACGCCAGCTCAATGATGATGCACAGCGTCACTTTCACTCCGGCCTGATGCTGCTGGTGCTGTTTGGTGCGCTGTTTGTCGGCATCATTGTTGTGATTTCACTGCTGATGCATCGCTTTGTGCTGCTGCCGCTCAGCATGGCAAAACAGCATTGCGATTTGATCGCCGCCGGCGAGCTTAACCGCCCTGTTCCGGTAAAAGGCGCATCGCGCAGTGAAATTCAGAGTCTGATGGGCTCGCTGGAAGCGATGCGTCTCGCCCTGACACAAATCATCATGCAGGTACGTGACTCCGCGCATTCGGTCTCCACCGCCTCCGGCGAAATCGCCGCCGGAAACGTTGACCTGGCCTCGCGCACTGAGCAGCAGGCTGCGGCGCTGACGGAAACCGCGGCCAGCATGGAGCAGCTGGGTGCTACGGTGAAGCAGAACACTGACAACGTATTTGAAGCCTGCCGCCTGACCGGCGAAGCGGTGCAAAATGCGGAAACAGGTGAAAAAGTCTCGCGTGAGGTGATTGTGTCGATGGACCTGATCAACGCCAGCTCGAAAAAAATCGAAGAGATCATCTCGGTGATCAACGGGATCGCGTTTCAGACCAACATCCTCGCGCTGAACGCCGCTGTGGAAGCAGCGCGAGCGGGTGAGCAGGGCAGGGGGTTTGCTGTGGTTGCCGGAGAGGTCCGCAATCTGGCACAGCGCAGCGCGCTGGCAGCCAAAGAGATAGAGACGCTGATTGCAGAGTCGGTAGCGATTATTCACACCGGCTCGGAGCAGGTCAGCCGCACCGGGGAGGCGATGAGCGCTATTATCGCGTCCGTAAGCCGCGTTAATCTCCTGATGGAGCATATTTCTGTGGCGTCAGGTGAACAGAGTCGCGGCATCGGTCAGATTGAGAAAGCGGTGACTGAAATGGACTCTGTGACGCAGCAGAACGCCGCACTGGTACAGGAGTCAGCGGCTGCGTCGGCATCGCTTGAAGAGCAGGTACAGTATCTGACCCGTTCGGTTTCCACTTTCCATCTGGCATAAGCGCCCCGTGCCGGCTCTTTTTTCAGGAGCCGGCAATCTCTCAGACCGCAATACAGGGCCTTAATGATCACTGCTCCACTATTAATGATTAAAAGAGCACTCCTGAAAATTCATCTATAAAAAGCCATTATTTCAATGTATTAAGTATGATAGTTCGTTTTTAGTATATTTATTTTCATCAAAGCGTAAATTTCTCTTACGCTTTGCCGATATTCCTCCCTGCCACCTTAGCGCAAACCGGTACGTTTGCGCCTGCTTTACGGGTGTGCTGCGGGCAAGAGTGCGCCGCAGTTAATTCTTCTCAGGGAGCAGTAAATGAACCATCGTAAACCCCTGGTGGCGGCCGTCGTCGCCTCCTGCATCGTTCTTTCCGGCTGCAGCGCCATGACTACCGCCATCAAAAAGCGCAATCTTGAAGTTAAAACGCAGATGAGCCAGACGGTATGGCTTGAGCCTTCCACTCAGAAAACGGTCTATCTGCAGGTGCGTAATACCTCTGACAAAGATATGAGCGATCTGCAGTCGCTGCTGGCGCAGGACCTGCAGGCTAAAGGGTATACAGTTACATCCTCGCCTGATACTGCGTTCTACTGGATTCAGGCTAACGTGCTGAAAGCGGAAAAAATGGATCTGCGCCAGTCGCAGGGCTTCCTGGCTACCGGTTATGAAGGCGCGGTTGCCGGTGCAGCGCTGGGTGCCGGCATTACGGCCTATAACAGTAACTCGGGTGGTGCGATGCTTGGCGTCGGCCTGGCCGCAGGCCTGGCAGGAATGGCGGCCGATGCGCTGATTGAAGATGTTAACTTCACCATGGTGACCGATCTGCAGATCTCCGAACGCAGCAAAAATGCCGTGACCACTGACAACATTGCCGCGCTGCGTCAGGGCACATCAGGCATTAAGCTGCAGACCAGCAGCGAAGAGGGCAACCGCATGAAGTATCAGACGCGTGTAGTGTCCAACGCCAACAAGGTCAATCTCAAGTTTGAAGAAGCGAAGCCGGTGCTGGAAGCGCAGCTGGCGAAATCCGTGGCAGGTATTATGTAAGCACGGATGCCGCTGGTGCATTCCGGCTGGCGGCAGATCGCAACGGAATGACTATGAATATACTCCCCAAATAGTTACAGCATTCCTTAACATGAAATACTAATCGGTGCCGGTCTGACACACACAGCCCCTCTCTGACCCTTTCAACCTCAGGTACAGATCTGAAACAGGGTTGCCCCTCCTGACTCGCCGCCGCGCCCGGCCCATAGGGCCGGAATGAGTAGAACAGGTAAAAGAGTGCTGTAACTAAAAAATCGTCTGGCAGAAAAGTGTTTGTCACTTATTTAGCCTGACCGTTACGCTTCTGGACGCACCTGCGACAGAAAAGTTTTGTCCACTACCACCAGAGCCAGCTTTCAGGAATACAGACAGCAATCTCCGCCATTCCCACTTTCTGCATTTGACCGTCCACACGTGTGCCAGATGTTAAAAAACCTGCGTTATCAGCTGTTTAATCGATAAGCGCGTAACAGCTTTAGCGCAAGTAACGATTTTGTGATCTGCCTCGCCAATACAATTCATTATGTGTTGTTATATTCATTATGCGTCATCTCATGATGAAAAACAGCAAAGCGCACTTACGCCATCTTTTCTACAGATAGTGCGGTGATCTGCTGCCTCATTCAGGCGCACCTAACCCTACAACTCCATTTAATCATTAAAAAGGTAACGATATGGAAAGCCAGGAACTCCAACGCAAACTCGGCTTTTGGGCCGTGCTGGCCATTTCCGTCGGAACGACCGTGGGTTCCGGTATTTTCGTTTCGGTTGGTGAAGTAGCAAAAGCGGCAGGTTCTACGTGGCTTACCGTGCTTGCTTTTGTTATTGGCGGACTGATTGTTATTCCGCAGATGTGCGTGTATGCGGAGCTCTCTACCGCGTATCCCGAAAATGGCGCGGACTATGTGTACCTGAAAAACGCGGGCAGCCGTCCGCTGGCATTTCTCTCCGGCTGGGCCAGCTTCTGGGCAAATGATGCGCCGTCACTCTCTATTATGGCGCTGGCGATTGTCGGTAATATGGCCTTTCTGATACCGATCGACCCGTTCATCGGGAAGCTCATTGCCACCGGTCTGATTCTGGCGTTCATGCTGCTGCATCTGCGTTCAGTTGAAGGCGGCGCGACATTTCAGACGCTGATCACCATCGCTAAAATCATCCCGTTTGCCATTGTCATCGGCATCGGCGTGTTCTGGCTAAAAGGGGATAATTTTAACGCACCGGCAACCGCAACCACCGGCATGACGACAGGGATAATGGCGCTGCTGGCCGGAATTTCTGCTACCAGCTGGTCCTATACCGGCATGGCCTCTATTTGCTATATGACCGGAGAGATCAAAAACCCCGGCAAAACCATGCCGCGTGCGCTGATAGGCTCTTGTTTACTGGTGCTGGTGCTCTATTCGTTGCTGGCGCTGGTGATCACCGGGCTGATGCCATTCGACAAACTTGCCGTCTCGGCAACGCCAATTTCCGACGCACTCACGTATATTCCGGCGCTCGGCAGCGTAGCGGGTATCTTTGTCGCTATTACTGCCATCATCGTGATCCTGGGCTCGCTTTCCAGCTGTGTGATGTATCAGCCGCGTCTCGAATATGCGATGGCGAAAGATAACCTGTTTTTCAAAAGCTTCGGGCATGTACATCCAAAATACAACACGCCGGATGTCTCCATTATCCTGCAATGTGCCCTCGGCATCTTCTTTATTTTTGTCTCTGACCTGACCAGCCTGCTGGGCTATTTCACGCTGGTCATGTGCTTCAAAAACACCCTCACCTTCGGCTCGATTATCTGGTGTCGCAAACGTGAAGACTATAAACCACTGTGGCGCACACCGGCGTTCGGCCTGATGACCTTTGCCGCTATCACCTCAAGCTTAATTCTTGTTGCATCCACCTTTGTGTGGGCGCCTGTCCCGGGGCTGATCTGCGCCCTGATTGTTATCGCCACCGGCCTGCCCGCTTACGCCTTCTGGGAAAAGCGCAACCGCCGTCTGGCTCACGTTTCTTAACCCTGTCTGGAGAGTTGTTGCATGTTGAATATTGATAAAAACACGGTGGATTTCCTGGTAACCGAAAACATGGTCAGCGAAGTGGAGAAGGTTCTTGCGAATGACGTTCCCCGCGTGCATGCCATTGTTGATGAAATGATCAAACGTGGCGTCGATCGCATCTACTTTGTCGCCTGCGGCTCCCCGCTGAATGCTGCGCAGACGGCAAAGCATCTGGCAGATCGTTTCTCCGGCCTTCAGGTTTATGCGCTTTCCGGCTGGGAATTTTGCGATAACACCCCGCATCGGCTGGATCCGCGCTGCGCGGTAATAGGCGTCTCTGATTACGGCAAAACCGAAGAGGTGATAAAGGCACTGGAGCTGGGTGCGGCTTGCGGCGCACTAACTGCTGCCTTTACTAAACGCCCGGACAGCCCTATCAATCAGGCTGCGCAGCATGTAGTGGCATATGAAGCAGACTGCATCTGGGAAATTCATCTGCTGCTGTGTTACAGCGTGGTGCTGGAGATGATTACGCGCCTCGCGCCGCACACCGAAATCGGCAAAATCAAAAACGATCTGCATAAACTTCCGCAGGCGCTCGGGCATCTGGTGCGTACCTGGGAAGAAAAAGGGCGTCAGCTCGGTGAGCAGGCCTCACAGTGGCCGATGATCTATACCGTTGCCGCTGGTCCGCTGCGTCCGCTGAGTTACAAAGAGGGAATTGTTACGCTGATGGAGTTTACCTGGACCCATGGTTCAGTAATTGAGAGCGGCGAGTTCCGCCATGGCCCGCTGGAAATCGTAGAGCCGGGCGTACCGTTTCTGTTCCTGCTGGGTAATGACGAAAGCCGTCATACCACCGAGCGCGCTATCCGTTTTGTATGCGAGCGTACCGATAACGTTATCGTGATCGACTATGCCGAAATCGCTCAGGGACTGCACCCGTGGCTCGCCCCATTCCTGATGTTCGTCCCGATGGAGTGGCTCTGTTACTACCTCTCCATCTACAAAGACCATAACCCGGACGATCGCCGTTACTATGGCGGGATCGCCGAGTATTAATTTCCCCGCCCGGTCTCCATGCAGGCCGGGCATCACAGCAAGGAACATACGAATGAAAACGGGTATGTTTACCTGCGGACATCAGCATTTACTGCTGGCGCGCACGCGGCTGTCACAGGAGGGTCAATGAAACGGCTGGCAACGGTAGGTGATAATTGCGTGGATATTTATCCCGGGCTGGGTAAAGCGTTTTCTGGTGGCAATGCTGTTAACGTGGCGGTTTACAGCACGCGTTACGGGATGCAGCCCGCCTGCGTCAGTTGGGTGGGCGACGATGATTATGGTGCCATGCTGCGCCGCGATCTTGCGCAACATGGCGTAGATATTTCCCGGCTGCGTGTGATGCCGGGTCTGACAGCGCAAACGCAGGTGGAACTGCGCGATAACGATCGCATTCTCGGTGACTATATCGAAGGCGTGATGGCAGATTTCAGCGTAGGTGAGCAGGAACTGGCGTGGCTGATGAAGTTTGACATTATTCATTCCGCCATTTGGGGACATGCTGAGTCCGCTTTTCCTGCCCTGAAGGCGGCGGGAAAAATCCTGTCGTTTGATTTTGCAGATAAATGGGAAAGCCCGCTATGGCACACACTGCCGGAACATCTTGATTATGTTTTTTCCTCAGCAAATATCGATAATCCGTGGCTGCGCGACCGGCTGCAAACCGTGGTGCAGTGTGGCGCAGGGGTGGCGATCGCCACGCTGGGTGAAAACGGCAGCCTGGCGTGGGACGGCATACAGTTCTTGAAAATGCCGCCGCAGCGCGTCAGCGTAGTAGATACCATGGGGGCAGGGGATTCATACATCGCCGGGTTCCTGTGCGCTATCGCTAACGACCTGCCGCTGCAGGATGCGATGAAACAGGGTACCCGGTGCGCTGCACGTACTATTGGCTATCATGGTGCCTGGTGAGAGTCCGCGCTGGCGTGACATTACCCATGCCAGCGCCTGTTACTCATCGGAAAAGGCCCATATAATCAACCCTACTCCTCTAACAACTTCAGGGTCGATTCATGTCAGCTACGGAGCGCTACTCACATCAACTCCTTTACGCCACCGTGCGCCAGCGCCTGCTTGATGATATTGCGCAGGGAGTTTACCAGGCTGGCCAGCAGATCCCGACTGAAAGCGAGTTATGCACGCTCTATAACGTTAGCCGCATCACTATCCGCAAAGCAATCAGCGATCTGGTCAATGACGGCGTGCTGCAGCGATGGCAGGGCAAAGGCACTTTTGTGCAAAGTAAAAAGGTTGAGAATGCGCTGCTGACGGTAAGTGGTTTCACTGACTTTGGCGTGTCCCAAGGTAAGCCGACCCGGGAAGAGGTTATCGAACAGGAGCGCATAAATGCCGATCCATTCTGCGAACGGCTGAATATCCCGGGTAACAGCGACATTTTTCGCCTGATGCGGGTCATGTATCTTGACGATGAGCCGCTGTTTATCGACAGCTCCTGGATACCGCTTTTCCGTTATCCAGCCTTTGACGAAATTTATACCGCAGGCGCTTCTACTTATAAGCTGCTTCAGGAAAAATTCGACACTCGCGTGGTGAGTGATAAGAAGACTATAGATATTTTTATGGCCACTAAAGCCGAGGCTCAGAGGCTGAAATGTGAACTGGGCGAGCCGCTGTTTCGCATCAGTAAAATCGCTTTCGATCAAAACGCGAAACCGGTGCACTATTCGGAACTGTTTTGCCGCGCCAACCGCGTTAGCCTGACTATCGATAACCAGCGTCAGAAATAAAAAAGAGGGCCAGGGCCCTCTTGATGTTTCTCTGCCAGACAAATTTTTAACGCGGGATACGCTTTGTACACATTTGCAGATCGCGCCCGGTCAGCGCCGAATTACTGCATTCATCGATACATTTCAGTAATTATGATCGCTGTTTTATCTCCGACTGTCTGCCGCAATAATCTGTTCTGCTATTACCTGTAAATCGGGCCCGCAGATATCGGGCTGTTCGCCCAGCAACAGCGGCGCGTTACCGGCGCGGGTAAGCAGGGCGCCTTTCCAGCCACAGGCCATGGCGCCAATAATATCCCAGGCGTGTGTGGCTATCATTCTGAGCGCAGCAGGAGGCCGATCCAGCGCCTGACTGACACTTCCATAAGCGGCAGCGGCAGGTTTGAAACAGCCGCTCAGCTCAACGGAGAACTGCTGTGAAAAAAACGACGCCAGTCCGGATTGCGCCAGCACTTTTTTGCCGGCGTCTGCCGATGAGTTAGTAAACGTCACCATCTCAAAACCCGCAGCCTGGAGTTTTTCCAGTGCGGGCAGCGCATCAGGATGAGCGGGTAACGCCGCCATCTCCTCCTGAAACCGCGTTATCTGTGCTGAAGTGAGGGTTGTACTGCGGATGCTGGCTACCATTTTCAATACGGCAACTGCCAGTTCACCAAACGGCACATAGCGACCGCTTAAGGTAAGCGTCTGGGAGTAGAGGATCTGTTCCGCAAACCACTGACGCATCACCTGCGCATCGCCAAAGGTATCCAGAAAAAAAGTATCCAGATAGGTCAGATCGAGCAGCGTTTCATTAACATCAAATACCAGCACAGTGGTCTCTTTCATTATTATCTGCGTACCTTTTTTGCATTAAACGTATTGCTGCAGAGCATAACGCGCGGGCTGCCAGAGACGCAGCCCGCGCGGGTATTACTCAATAACCCAGACGCTAACGCTGCCGCCGTTGCAGGTGAAGACTGCTTCACCCTGTTCGTTGGTGGTAATCGTCTCATCGCGATTGCCGAGAAAATCGCGCCAGTTTTTACCGGCGTAGTTTTCTCCCAGCGTCAGCGTTTTTTCTCCGCTGTCGCCGTTAGACATCACTACCACGCAGCCTGGCTCATCTTCAGTCCCGCTGCGGCTGAAAGCGATGCAGTTAGGATGATCAAACCACAGCGTCTGTACCCCGTGAGCGAAGCGCTGGCGCGCAATCATCAGCCGATCGAGCTTATCGATTACCGGCATTTCAACTTTATGCGTTTCACCATCGCTGCCGGTATCTTCATAACTGGCACCATAAAGATCCGGATAGAACACGCACGGCACACCATTTTCACGCAGCAAAATCAGCGCATAGGCGAGCGGCTTGAACCAGGCTTCCACCGGCGCTTCAAGTGCCTGCAGCGGCTGAGTATCATGGTTAGCAACAATAGTGACGGCGTGGAACGGATCGGCTTCTACCAGCGTACCGGAGAAGATCTGGCTCATGTCGTAGCTGCTGCCCTGCTTAGAGGCTTCATGAAACTTCATGTGCAGTGGGGCATCAAACAGCAGCGTTTTACCCTCAACCTGATTGATATACTGCTGCAGTTTATCCAGCTCAAACGACCAGTACTCCGCTACGATAAACAGCGGCTTTTCAGAGACCTCCTGCACATGGTCAATCCACTCTTTGTAGAACCAGGCCGGGATATGTTTAACCGCATCCAGGCGGAACCCGTCGCACTGGGTGGTTTCCAGCATCCAGCGCGCCCAGTATTTGATCTCTTCCGTCGCCGAGCGGTTACGGAAATCGATATTGGAGCCCATCAGATAATCAAAGTTGCCCAGCTCATTATCAACCTGGTCGTTCCAGCCCTCGCCGGTATAGTCGTTCACAATCTTGAACACGCCATCTTCATCGGGATTTTCGATGTGATCAACGCCGCTGAAGCACTTATAGTCCCAGATAAACTTTGAATACTTTCCGGCACGAACCGGGAAGGTGTAGCGGGTCCAGGCTTCGCACTCCACTACCTCTTCATGAATCTGTGAACGATCCTGCTCGTCGACGCGGTTAACCAGAATGCGTTCTTTCTCATCCGCGCCCATTTTGTGGTTAACTACCACATCCATCAGCACCGCAATCTGATGCTGATGAAGCGTTTCAATCGCCGTATGGAGCTGCGCTTTGTCGCCATATTTCGTGGCAACGGTGCCTTTCTGATCAAACTCACCCAGGTCAAACAGATCGTAAGTGTCATAGCCGACTGAACTGCCGCCTGAAGCACCTTTATAGGCTGGTGGCAGCCAGATCATATTGATACCCGATTCGCTCATATGCGCTGCCCGTTCGGTCAGCTCAGGCCAGAGCTGGCCGCCTTCGGGGTAATACCAGTGAAATGCCTGTAACAGGGTTGGATTTTTCATCGCCGGGCTCCGTTTATAGTCAAAAGAATTATGGAGCGGGAATGGAAAAGCGCGCGAATATTCAGCGGCCACCGCACTTTTTGCTGTTGCAACAGCAGGACCGGCACGGGATGTGCATTACTCTTAAAAACAGGCCAGCCGCTTTGCAGCGGCGTTTTTTAATTTATGCTGACCCCGCCATTTGCTTATGCGGAACGCACATGACCCGATATTTCTCTTTCTGTTCGCTTATTGTTCTCGCCTATCTTTACGCAACGCAGGGGGCGCATGCGGATACGCCCAGGGCGCCGCTCGTTGCCGGCTACGGTAAGCTTTATGACACCCCTGACGCGGCTTTTCAGCCCGACAGTACGCAGCACTACAAACTGGTTTTTAAAGTGAGCGAGGCGGCCAGCAATGCAGCAGATATCAATCCCGGCCTGAATGAGGTGGCGCGCGTCATCAATCTTTATGGCCGTTCCGGCGTGCCGGCTAATCAGCTGGACGCCGTGGTGGCAGTTAACGGCGGTGCCACGCCCGCTATGCTGGATGAGCAGCACTACCGGAAGCTGTTTGGCGCGGCTAATCCTAACCTGCAGCTGATAAAAGCGCTGAACGATGCGGGTGTAAAAGTGACGCTGTGCAGTCAGGCGCTGGCCTGGCATCATTACGATCCGCGCTGGGTCACGTCCCCCGTGATCCGCACTCCCTCAGCGCTGACGACGCTGACCACGCTGCAGAACCAGGGTTACGCGCTGCTGGATACGCAGGGGGCCGGACAGGTTGAATAATCCCTGCTGATTGATGCTGGAGATAGATTACGCGGAGAAAATAAAGATCTAGATGCGCTCAATGCTGGCCTGACAGGCGACTACCTCAATCAGCTCAAACTCTTCAGCCACCAGCTCCATACGTTCATCGAAAACGCCACTGTTTTCAAAGAAGCGCTGGTGCTCCTGACGCCAGTAGCGGAGGCTCAGATCGCCTTCACCCTCTTTACGGGCAAACGCTTCGGTAACGTCGCAGAAGCGTATCAGCTGCAGACTGACGATGCGGACCACGCAAACCGGCTGATTGCGGCCGTCGAGGACGATGCTGTAGCGGCCCACAGTTGGCGCTTCAGCATCGTTCTGAAAAGCAGCCAGCGAACTGCAGGTGGCGGTTTTCCTGCCCTCGGTAATCAGTTTCGCCAGCGTATCTGCCAGGGCAGGGGAATCACCAAACGTCCAGCTCAGCGCCTGCGGGTATTTCGCTTTAAGAGCAGTTATCTTAGGCATTATGATCCCGCAAAAAGACCGCCAGCACATCCTTCGGTGGCGTAACGCCGCATTCTGATAAGAGCCAGCCCACGGCACCGCGATGATAGGTGCCGTGAAACAGCATATGGTTGATCATCTCTTCAGCCTGCATTTCTCCGGCGCCACCATCCACAAAACGAAAGCGGATCACTTCAGCAAGATCGGCTTCATTAAGCGTGGCGACATGCTTCAGGTACCAGCGAGTGGTCTCCGACAGAGCGTGCATCAGTTCTTCAACGGCAGGCGTTTCAGGGGTATTCAGTGCGGTGTAACCATGTTGCTCACCGGTGAGGTTGGCTTTGAAAATAGCGTCCACGACATAGATGTGGTTCATCAGGCGCAGTGCCAGATGACGTTTCTCCGCAAACTGTGCGGCATCAATGTCAGAAATTGCCTGCAGGGTGGCGGCATCTATCCATAATTTATAGCGGAGAAGGGTGGTCAGGGTGCTGCTCATGGTTTCATCCTGAAAAAGGCAGAGGCCCATCATAGCAGCAAAAAAAAGTGGCCGAACAACAAAAAAGAGGAGCCAGGCTCCTCTTTGGTCATGCCGTCAAGTTAACGCACGATGTGCAGGAAGTGCAGGTGCTTCTCATACTGGTCGAGGATATCGTTGATGATCTGCTCCTGATTCCAGCCCATCACGTCATAATCCTGGCCACCCTCTTTGAGGTAGACCACCGCACGGTAATATTTCTGCTCTTCTGCCTTATCGCTGGCTGACATACCCGCCAGCGCAAAGGCAGGCTGCAGATAGGGACGCGCGCGGACTTCGTAAACGAAGTTAAGCTCCTGTCCCAGATCCACCTCAAACCGCACGCGATCGTCTTCATCGGCACGGGTATGCGACGGGGTATTTTGCTTTGCCAGCTCCTGCTCGACCATCTCCATCGCCGGATAGATCACTTCCGTCATAAAGCGTTTCACCTGCGAGCGCTTCGGGAAATAGGCGATATTACGTAAACGACGCTGCCACGGAATCGGATTGCGTGCAGCCGTGGGCGCGATGGTCGCAATCTGCTTGCTGTCCCGCTTCCAGGCATCGATACGAAGCGCTTTAAGCAACCCATACATCGACATCAGCAGGATAATGGCAAACGGCAGGGCGCTGGCGATAGTCACAACCTGCAGCGCTTTCATGCCGCCAGCTAACAGTAAGGTGATGGCTACGACGCCCATCAGCGCGGACCAGAAAATACGCTGCCAGACTGGCGTTTGATCGGTGCCCCCTGACGCGAGCGTATCCACCACCATCGCCCCGGAATCCGCGGACGTGACAAAGAAGACCACTACCATGGCGACGGCAATGCAGGAGAGAGCAAAGCTGAAAGGAAAATGCTCCAGAAAATTAAACAGCGCGAGCGTTTGATCGCTCATCACCGTCTGCGCCAGATCGGTGGCACCCTGCTGCATGATCATCCAGATTGCGCTGTTACCAAAGAAGGTCATCCAGAGCAGCGTAAAGCCCGCCGGCACGAACAGCACGCCGGTGACGAATTCACGGATGGTACGACCGCGCGATACGCGGGCGATAAACATGCCGACAAAGGGTGACCACGCCAGCCACCAGCCCCAGTAGAACAGCGTCCAGCCGCCCAGCCACTTACTCGATTTAGGCTCATAGGCATAGAGGTTGAAGGTTTTTGTCACCAGCTCGGAAAGATAGCCGCCGGTATTCTCCACAAACGACTTCAGCAGCAGGACCGTCGGCCCCAGCGTGCCGACCAGGATCAGCAGCAGCACCGCCAGACCGAGGTTGATTTCCGATAAAATACGGATACCTTTGTCCAGTCCGGAGACAACGGACAGTGTCGCCAGGGCGGTAATCACCACAATCAGAATCACCTGCATGGTGGCGCTGACCGGTAAACCAAACAGATGATTGAGACCGGCGTTAACCTGCAGTACGCCGTAGCCCAGCGAGGTAGCCACACCCAGCACCGTACCAATCACCGCAAAAATATCCACGGCGTGACCCATCCAGCCATAGATGCGGTTACCGATAATCGGATAGAGCGCTGAGCGCAGTGTCAGCGGTAATCCATGACGATAGCTAAAGAAGGCCAGGATGAGCGCCACAATCGCATATATCGACCAGGCGTGCAGGCCCCAGTGGAAGAACGTGATACGCAACGCTTCCCGCGCCGCATTGACGGTTTCCGGCTCGCCTGACGGCGGTGCCATGTAGTGCATCACCGGCTCAGCTACGCCGAAAAACATCAGGCCTATCCCCATGCCGGCAGAAAAAAGCATGGCAAACCAGGAGTGATAACTGAAATCGGGCTCAGCGTGATCGGGCCCGAGTTTGATATCGCCATAGCGCGACACCCCCAGGTAGATCACGGTCAGCAGTATCAGCGCAACGGCGAGAATATAAAACCAGCTGGCATTGGCAAACAGCGACGTCTGCAGGGCGGTGAGCTGGGTATCCGCCTGTTCAGGAAAGAGCGCGGCAAAGGCGACCAGGATAAAAATCAGGGCGGCTGAAGTGAAAAAGACCGGTGGGTTAATCTGACTTCGCTTTTTTTGGATGTTTGTTTCTGATGTTGGCATAAGTATCCTGCATAACGTGAATGAAGACCAAATGTAACAATCAGTATGAAAGAGTAAAAGCGAAACGCCAGCAGGTGCTTAAAAACCAGGCTAATCACAGGAGATTTTTTCCGGAAGCGCCCAGATGGCTGCACGCTCCACGGCGGTTTTATCCGCTGCGCAGCTCATGGCCATGTTTGCGCGTGACAGTGCAAGCCTGGAGTGGCGCTGTGCATCAGCGGCGTAACGATGCGGCGCAATCAGCGCCAGCGCCTGAAGCGATTTCTGCAGACGAATTTGTACCTCAGCCAATCCTGCGCCATCGCGTCCGATGGCGGTGAACACATCATCAAACATATCGCTGATTTGGGCGGGCCGGATAAATATGCGCGGCCAGGCTACTTCATCAGAAGCCGGAGGAACAGGGTGGCCGAATAGTCTGACAGCCCGGCCAATGATATCTATGGCGGTGCCGGGATCGTTAACTGCGGGGGAAAGCGCGCGTGAGGCGATTTCTGCGAGCACGCAGAGGCCAAAGCGCGGGTCCTGCTCATAAGAGCGCTGCTCACCGATGGTAAATGCACTCTTCAGATGGTGCTGATCTTCTTCAGACATCGGCTGGGTGCACCATAGCAGAGGCGATCCCGGATGAACAAAGCTGCCGGGCTGAGCAGCCAGATAGAGATGCACCTGCTGCGCGTCTGCCCGGTCGTTAAGCCGTTGCAAATCGATATGCTGCAGGTAACCAATACTCTCCGGCAGAAGCGGATGGGGTCGTGCCGCGGCGGGCAGATCACCCTGCCAGGCCGAGCCGCCCATACAGGGGTTCTGCAATCGTTCAGTCAGCGCCGCGCGGGTCGCCTGCTCGACACGCTGAGAGGTTTCGCCCAGGCTGCCAAAATTAGCGAGATGCTGGATCCAGCGCAGCAGGGTGATCACAATCATGGCGATCACCAGCAGCGTCACAAAGAACAGCACCACCCGCCCCTGTGTGCCGTATGCGCCCATACCCAGCGCAATGATCCCCACCAGGCTGTAGAGAAAGGAGCCGATGAACGTCGCCAGCACATTCTGCGTGGTGCGATCTTCCATCAGCAGACTGGTAGCACGCGGCGTCACGCTGCTGCTCGCGGAGTTATAGGCTGTCACCATGATATTCAGCGAAAACGTCGTCACCGCCAGCATACTGGAGGCGAGGATAGCCAGAATCTCATCTACGGCTTCACTGCCAATCAGGCCCGATACGGAGGCAGGAATAAACGGTTTCACCGCAATAGCCACCAGCGCGGTGATCACCGCCAGTACCGCAAACAGCGAGCTGCGAAACCAGAGCTGTTTAGTCAGCTGGCGCAGTAACCATTGTGTTTTGGACATTGTGTTCTCTGTTGTTATACACCGATCGTCAGGCGCACCTCAGCCGGGATCAGGAGGCTTGCTGCAGCACAGAGGCGAATAGCGCTGGTGATCCTGGAAAAAGTGAGCCTGCGAATGACATCGTCGCTTTGAGTGTGCGATAAAACACCATAGTCGATATATACGCAGCGTGCATAGCTGTCTGGCAGCGCAGAGAAGGAAAATCACAAACGATGAAAACCATTGGTATTCTGGGCGGAATGTCTGCCGCCTCAACGCAAACCTACTATCGTCAGCTATGCGAGCTGACGCGCCAGCAGCTGGGTGGCCTGCACTCGCCGGAGCTGCTGATTCGATCGCTCGACTTTGCGCGCATTGAGCAGCTGCAGGCGAGCGGGCAGTGGGCGGCGGCCGGAGAGATCCTCAACGCAGAGGCGCACGCGCTGGCACGCGGCGGCGCAGATTTTATCGTGCTGGCCACTAACACTATGCACAAACTGGCTGACATCATGATGAAAGATGTCGCTGTTCCGCTGCTGCATATCGCCGATGCTACCGCTGAGCGCATCGTAGCGTCGGGACTGCGCGCGCCGGGCCTGATCGCCACCGCCTTTACCATGGAACAGCAGTTCTATCGTCAGCGGCTGGAAACGGCCGGGCTGCAGCCGCTTATCCCGGACAACGACGATCGCGCCAGAGTGCACCACATTATTTATGATGAGTTGTGCAAAGATATCACCACGACAGCCAGCCGCGAGGCGTTTGAGCAGGTGGCTGAACGGCTGGTAGCGCAGGGCGCGGATTGCATGATCCTCGGCTGTACCGAGGTCGGGATGCTGCTTAATCCGCGTAATGTGTCGGTTCCCGTCTTTGATACCACGCAGATCCACTGCGAAGCGGCGCTGGCGTTAGCGCTGGCCCCCTGAGGCCGGCTGCAGCGCCAGCCGGATAAACGCGGTGATATCCATCATCGCCTGCCGATGCTTCTCTGCTGAGGGAGTGATGCTCAGCACCTCAGCGTAACCATTGAGCATAGCGCTGAGCTGGCGGGTCACCCGGGCTGCATCAGCGGTGTGAAAGCGCTGCTGCTCCACTCCCTGCTGGATCATGCCGCCAATCAGTGCGCTCCAGCTGGCGATATTCTTTTCAGCGAGTGCGGCCCAGACCTCATTGTTCGCCGCCATCTGCCAGAGTGAATCGTAGAGCTTCCACGTTGCATCCACACTATCGGGCAGGTAGATCTCTGCCAGCCGGAGAAGCTGCTGTTCCGGTGCCAGTTCCTCAGCTTCGCGCGTGAACTGTGCGATCTCCTGCGCCATAAAGCGCTCAAGCGCCGCCAGCGAGAGCGCCTGCCAGTTACTGAAGTAGTGATAGATATGGCTGCGCGACAGGCCAAGTTGCTCGGTGACGTCACGGGTCGTGACGCCGGCAATGCCTTTTTCAATAAACAGCGCCACAGCGGTATCAAGAATACGGTGCTTTAACTCGTCGGTATTTTTCTTCATCTGCGCTTTTTGCATTCCGGCCACAATACAGGGCGCATGGTAGCAGATATGCCGGCGATTGCAGCGTTTAACCATTGGTGTGGTCTATAACAGCAATTGCTGAAGATTGTGCCCGACAGGTCGATAACCCTGGTCCGCTTCTGCACAGATCAGCGTGCAGGAGCGGTCACTCAATGATGAGTTCTGATTGCGAACGGACCCTGCTTTTAGCCCTCTTTTAACCACACTAGGATGCGCAGTTTCAGTGCGCAACAGCTTACAGCAGGAAATATAAGAATATGTCTTTAATGAAGACGATGTTTAGCCGCGCCCGTTTTAACGCACGATCTCAGCCTTCAGATGGTCTCTTTGATTGCCAGAACCTGCCTGCGTCGCCGGGTGATATAGGTCTTTCCTCGCGCGCGGCCGGTATTTTACTGACCTTCGTGCCACCGGAAGCGGACTTTTATCGCGTCAGCCAGGCATGGCAACGTTTTAACTCCGCCGCCTTAACGGTTATTACGCTGTCATCCAACGGCGCCCTGAGCGCCAGCGGTAAGCACAGCACCTACTGTGACGGTCACGGGCAGGAGGGCAGCTGGCTCTGGCTGCCTGACTCACTGGTCGCGGAGCATGAAACGCATATCATCGATTTGCATCTGGAGGATACGCACAGCGTTACCGACCGTATCAGCGCCATCCAGCGCGACCTGGCCGCCCTTCAGCTGCGTATGCCGCTCTCTGCCGATCGCACCTTTGCGATGATCTACTGCGACGGCTTATCTGCCTCAGAAGGCTTTTTTATGCAGGCCTGGTATAACAGCGGCCGCTTTCCCTGCCTGGCCATCGGCGGTTCTGCAGGCGGGCGCGTGACGTTTGATGGTACGTGGATAGGTGCAGGTGGACGGGTGCTGCAGGGGAAAGCGGTGGTGGTGTTCTGCCGCATGGCGGCCGGTAAATCATTTGCGCCGTTCAAAAGCCAGAATTTTACGCCGCTGGATAAAAGCTGGCTGATCGCCGAGGCCGATCCGCTGACGCGTACCGTGACCTCTGTCTTTACCTCTCAGGGACAGCAGCAGCCGTTCACTGCCGCACTGGCAGAGCAGCTTGGCTGCAGTGAACAGCAGCTGAGTCAGCGTCTGCAGGGGCTGACGTTTGCTGTTAAAGCCGGCGATGAATATTTCATACGCTCGGTTGCGAAAATCGAGGCCGGGCGGGTGTATTTCTTCTGCGATCTGGAATTTGGCGACCGCCTCTGGCTGATGCAGGAGCGCGACTTCAAAGCGACGACGCTGCAGGACTGGGAAAAGTTTGTCTCACGCCACGGCAGGCCCGCCGCTGTGATGATGAATGACTGCATTCTGCGGCGGCAGGGAAATCTGAACGCCCTGCAGAGCGCACATTTCTTTAAAGGCATCCCGGCGGCCGGGTTTTCCAGCTTTGGTGAAATTCTCGGCGTGCCGATTAATCAGACGCTCTCGGCGCTGGTATTTTTCAACCGCGACGTGAAGGCGATGGCGCAGTTTCCGGTAGAGTATGCCGGATATGCCGCGCACTACGCACAGCGCGCGCTGCGCCGCTGGGAGGCGCTGAACGGCATTCAGACCCGGGTGCTGGGGCGCGTGGTCAGCTATCAGCAGGAGCTGGCGCCCATTGTACAGGCGCTGCCGGCGCTGGAAGCGGCGACGCACAGCCAGAGTGAAACGCTGAGCATGGCAGAGAATAGCATCCGCGCAATCAGCGCTATTGCCAGCGAAAGTCAGCAGGCACAAAGTCAGCTGGGTGAAGGTCTGGACGATCTGGAGCGGATCTCTGATGGCATTAATGTCATCACACACGGCATCAGCAACATCGCGTTTCAGACCAATATCCTGGCGCTGAACGCCGCCGTCGAGGCCGCACGCGCAGGCGAAGCAGGGCGCGGCTTTGCCGTGGTCGCCGGCGAGGTCCGGCGGCTGGCGCATTCGTCAAAAGAGCAGGCGGAAGCGACCGCCAGCAATATCAGCGACGCCGTCGGCACTATTTCCCGCATCCGCAGCGTGGCCAGCCATACGGTGCAGACCGCCAGTGACATGGCCGATCGCAGCCTGCACGCGGCGGATGCTATCGCAGCCATGAGCCAGCAGACGCGCAGTGAACGGGCTGACATCTCACAACAGCTGCAGAGCCTGCGCACGATGACGGCCGGTATGGATGCGATGCAGGCCGCCGTTGACGAACTGAAAGTGCTGCAAAAGCTTTCGGCCGAACGTTAATCTGTCTTCCCCCGGGCGCACGACTGGCTGCGCCCGATTTTTCCGGTTTCAGCCTGACAGCAGATTGACTTTGAGCAGTTGCTCAAATAGACTCACTCTCAATTTGAGCAACCGCTCAAACATTTAATAACCTCAGATGAATCTATGAAAACCCTCAGTGCAAAACATCCTCAGCTGGCTCCGACAGGCGCGGCCGCCATGCTTAAAATGCTGGGAATGCGCCACAGTAAAAAACTGATTATTACACTCGGGCTGGTGGTTGCCGAAAACGCACTCTATCTGCTTTACCCGCTACTGGCGGGTTTTGCCGTCAACGCCATTCTGGCGGGTAAAGCGCTGCATGCGGTGCTCTATGCCGTGATGGTACTGGTTATGTGGCTGATTGGTGCCGCACGACGCAGCGTTGATACCCGCACCTTTGCCCGCATTTATGCAGAAATGGCCGTCCCGGTGATCCTCGCTCAGCGACGTGAAAATAACCGCGCTTCAATGGTGGCCGCGCGCGTGACGCTGTCACGTGAGTTTGTCGACTTTTTTGAAAAGCATCTGCCGGTGCTGATCACCTCAGTAGCCTCCATCGCCGGCGCGGCGGGTATGCTGCTGCTGATTGAGTTCTGGTCAGGCGTGGCGTGCCTCGGCATTCTGCTGTTTTTTGCGCTGTTCCTGAAAGGATTCACACGTAAGAATGAGCAGCTGTTTCTGCGCCTGAATAACCGGCTGGAAAAAGAGGTCGATATGGTGAGTCACGCGTCCGCCTCACCGCTGGTACGGCACTATCGCGTCCTGGCCCGGCTGCGGATCTGCCTCTCCGATCGCGAAGCGTTCGGCTATCTGGCCATCGGCAGCGTAGCCGCACTGCTGTTTGGCAGTACCATCATGGTGATGAGCCTGAGAGGCGGCGTGGAGGCGGGTCACGTCTACTCTGTCATGACCTATATGTGGATGTTTGCCATGAGCCTTGATGACGCTCCTCAGCTGCTGGAAAAATATTCTCAGCTGAAGGATATTGGACGCCGGGTAAACAGCGGTCAGGTCTGATCCGTCACCCTTCGCTGACCAGGCTCAGCAGATGCAGCACGCTTCTGCTGGGGTGATTACGCCGCCAGGCAAACGCGATATCCGTAAACAGCGTATTGTTTTCGATCTCGCAAAACCGCAGCTGCGGATTGCTGATACAGCAGAGCGAGGCAGGCACCAGCGCAATGCCGCTGCCGGCCGCGACCATACCCAGCGAAGAGGCGATCTGCGGCGCCTGCTGAAAGCGACTGGCGCAAAAGCCGGCGCGCAGGCAGGTACTGACAATCAGCTCATAGAGGCTGGGCGCCACCTCGCGCGGAAACATAATCAGCGTCTCTTCCGCCAGCTGCGTCAGCGCCAGGCTTGCCTGCTGGCTCAGCGCATGCCCGGCCGGCAGCGCAATCATCATACGTTCAGTCGAGATAACCCGCAGATTGAAGGCTTTGCTGCTTTCGCACGGCAGACGGATAAACGCGGCATCCAGCAGGCCGTCACGCAGATCCTGCATCAGCAGCGCCATATTCTCTTCGCGGGTGATAAGCTCCATCGCCGGATAGCGCGCTCTGAAGCGCCCGATAAGTTCAAACACCGGCGTGCCAAACGCAACGGAGCTGGCAAAACCCAGCGACATCTGACCGCTCATTCCCCGCGCCACGCCGCGCGCTTTCTCCAGCGCGTGGTCTGCCAGCTGCACAATCTGCAGCGCATCGGGCAAAAATGCGCGCCCCGCTTCCGTCAGCTCAACGCCGCGCGTCAGGCGCTTCAGCAGCGGCGTCCCTATCTCATGCTCCAGACGCTGGATCTGCTGACTTAACGGTGGCTGAGAAATACCGAGCATCTCAGCTGCACGGGTAAAGTGCAGCGTTTCGGCAACGGCAACAAAATAACGCAGATGGCGCAGTTCCATATCAAAAACGTCTCAAAGCTGGCAGCTTTCGCTATTGGATTCTGTGAGCAGGCTGGCTCATTCTGATATTAACACGGCTTAACTATCAGTTTGCGAGGCAGTAAATGTATGATTTTGTATCTGGTTGTTCATGTGAAGAACAGCTCAGGAAAACCGCTGATCAGCTGGCCAGTCAATCAGCAGAAAAGGTTATCTATCAGACCTCGCTGATGAGCGCACTGCTGCACGGCGTCTATGACGGCACGACGACCGTTGCCCGACTGCTGGAGAAGGGCGACTTTGGTCTCGGCACCTTTAATCAGCTTGATGGTGAACTGGTCGCCTTTGATCGCCAGGTCTGGCAGCTACGTGCTGACGGCAGCGCCCGCCCGGCCCATCCGGATCAGCAATCCCCGTTTGCGGTCATGACCTTTTTCACTCCGGAACATCAGCACCATTTCAGCGAAAAAAGCAGTCGTGAAGAGGTACACCGCGTCATCGACAGCGTGATTACCTCGGATAATCATTTTTGCGCGCTGCGTATCAGCGGCGACTTTGTCTCGGTGCAGACGCGCACCGTGCCCTGCCAGTGCCGCCCCTATCGTTCAATGCCTGACGTACTGGGCAATCAGCCCACGTTTGATTTTCGTCAGCGCACCGGCGAACTGATCGGTTTTCGCACGCCGCAATATATGCAGGGCATCAATGTCGCGGGCTATCACGAGCATTTTATTACCGATGACCGGCAGGGCGGTGGCCACATTCTCGACTATGTGCTGGCGCAGGGCACGCTGACCTTTGGCGCAATCAGCAAACTGGTGATCGACTTACCGCAGGATCGCGACTTTCTGCAGGCCAACCTGAACCCTGACAACCTGGATGAAGCTATCCGCTCCGTTGAGAGTTAATAACCGAGGTAATGATGAAAGAAGATAAAACCCAAACGAGCTGGCGCAGCGGGGCAGATCTGGTCGTCGCGCAGCTGGAAACCCAGGGCGTAAAACACGTGTTTGGCATTCCCGGTGCGAAAATCGACAAAGTCTTCGATTCGCTGGTGGATTCGCGCATTGAACTGATCCCGGTGCGTCATGAGGCAAATGCCGCTTTTATGGCTGCAGCGGTCGGGCGGCTCACCGGTAACGCAGGCGTCGCGCTGGTCACCTCCGGGCCTGGCTGTTCCAACCTGGTAACCGGTATGGCAACCGCCACCAGCGAGGGCGATCCGGTGGTGGCGATTGGCGGCGCGGTAAAACGGTCGGACAGCGCAAAACAGGTTCACCAGAGCATGGATACGGTATCGATATTTCGCCCGGTCACCCGATTTGCCGTCGAAGTCACCGACGCTTCCGCCCTGGCAGAATGCGTGTCTAACGCGTTTCGTCACGCGGAAAACGGGCGCGGCGGCGGGGCGTTCCTTAGCCTGCCGCAGGATATCGTCGATCAGCCGGTTACCGGCAGCCTGCTGCAGCATAAGGCACGCGTTACGCTTGGCGCCGCGCCAGATGCGCTGGTGGATGCAGTAAGCCGCGAAATTGCCCGCGCAAAAAATCCGGTGATCCTGCTGGGACTGATGGCGAGTCAGCCGGAGAACAGCGCGGCCATCCATGAGCTGCTGAGCAGAAGCCATATTCCGGTGACCAGTACCTATCAGGCGGCGGGCGCGGTACGGCAGGAACATTTCTCGCGCTTTGCCGGGCGAATCGGCCTGTTTAATAACCAGGCGGGCGATCGTCTGCTGCAGCAGGCTGACCTGATCATTACCATCGGCTACAGCCCGGTAGAGTATGAACCGGCGATGTGGAACTGCGGCAACGCACTCCTGGTGCATATCGATGTGCTGCCCGCCGAGACCGATAATCGCTATCTGCCCGATGCGGAGCTGGTGGGAGACATTGCACAAACCGTACGCAACATCGCGGCACGTATTGACTCGCCGCTGCAGCTCAGCGCCGCTGCAGCAGCCATTCTTGATGACCGGCAGCACCAGCGGCAGCTGCTGGCGCTGCAGGGCGCAAGCCTCGATCAGTTTGCGCTGCATCCGCTGCGTATCGTGCGTGCAATGCAGGACATCATTAACAGCGATGTCAGTCTGACGGTGGATATGGGCAGCTTTCATATCTGGATCGCCCGCTATCTCTACAGTTTCCGCGCACGGCAAATCATGATTTCTAACGGCCAGCAGACTATGGGCGTTGCGCTGCCGTGGGCGATTGGGGCCTGGCTGGTTGATCCTGCCCGTAAAGTGGTGTCGGTCTCAGGCGATGGCGGCTTCCTGCAATCCAGCATGGAGCTTGAGACGGCGGTGCGGCTCAACGCCAATATCCTGCACATCATCTGGGTGGATAACGCTTACAACATGGTGGCCATTCAGGAGGAGAAAAAATATCAGCGCGTTTCCGGGGTGAACTTTGGCCCGGTAGATTTCAAAGCCTACGCTGAAGCGTTTGGCGCTGCCGGCTTCTCCGTTAACAGCGCAGCAGAGCTGGAGCCAGTGCTGCGCCGGGCAATGGACGTGAACGGTCCGGCCGTGGTCGCCATTCCGGTCGACTACAGCGATAACCCGCTGCTGATGGGTCAGCTGCACCTCAGCCAGCTGCTTTAATAATCTCAAAAAGGAGAACACGATGAAAACCAGAGTGGCATTTGTGACCGGGGCCGGTCAGGGCATTGGCGCGGCGATTGCGCGGCGGCTGGCACAGGACGGGTTTGCCGTAGCGGTCAGCGATTACAATGCGCAAACCGCGCAGCAGGTGGCTGACCAGATCGTCAGCGCTGGCGGCAGGGCTATCGCGCTGCAGGCTGACGTGGCAAAGCGCGACCAGGTCTTTCGCGCAACAGAGGAGGCACGTCAGGCGCTTGGCGGATTTGATGTCATTGTGAATAACGCGGGGGTCGCTCCCTCCACGCCAATTGCGGAGATCACCGAAGAGGTGGTGGATAAAGTTTATAACATCAATGTGAAAGGGGTGATCTGGGGCATTCAGGCGGCGGTCCAGGCCTTTGCGGCAGAAGGGCACGGCGGCAAAATTATCAACGCCTGCTCGCAGGCGGGACACACCGGTAATCCGGAGCTGGCGGTCTACAGCTCCAGCAAATTTGCCGTGCGCGGGCTGACTCAAACCGCCGCGCGCGACCTCGCACCGGCGGGCATTACGGTAAACGCATTCTGTCCGGGAATTGTGAAAACGCCGATGTGGGAAGCTATCGATCGGCAAATTTCCGCTGCGGCAGGCCAGCCGGAGGGATATGGCACCCAGGAATTTGCAAAACGCATCACGCTGGGCCGCCTGTCAGAACCGGAAGACGTTGCCGCCTGCGTGGCGTTTCTGGCAGGCCCCGACTCCGATTATATGACCGGGCAGTCGCTGCTGATTGATGGCGGTATGGTGTTCAGTTAAGACCAAAGAGGCGTCGCGCCGTGCGGTGGAGAATTCTTGCATCAGCATGTAGTTGCGACTTTAATTCACTTCTGCTGAAACACAATATGTTACCGGAGGCGGATGAGGTCTGAAGCTTAGCGATGCGAGAATCCACGTTAAGCCATATTTTATTTCTCTGACGCCTCTTTTATGGGTGCAGCCACCGGCTACTGGTCACCCACTCTGCCAGCATGGAACTCTAAAAACCCATCATATCGATATGCCCACAGCATAGCGGTGAGAGACGTGCAATATCCTCCTTATTTACAGCTTCACTCTGTTTCTGCAGATGCCTCAGGGCAACAGCATGGCGACTTCGTGACGATTAAGTTAAGTCAGGATGCGCCAGCGCCCGCTGTTTTCTTAAATCCCGCTCAGATAATGTCGTTCTGTGGTGTCTCCAGACGTAAATTTCTATGCCACAGATATAGAACATCATGGTGTATGATGGCAGTTTGTTACCCAGGTAAACTATAAGGATATTACATGGCTGCAGATGGAAAGAACGTGTCGGCCAACACTGGCTATCACCGGTATGAAATTGCAGGGGACAATACGCACTATACCGATGTTCTGTGCAGTGAAAAAGTCATCCGATGCCGGCGTGTGCCGGTCAGAGGAATCACGCTGACGGTGGGAATATTCTTTGACGGAACGGGCAATAACCGGGCCAACGCCAACGATTTGCGACTGGCGTATGCCCACTGTGCCGGGCTCATCGGCGAGGAGCGGGCCAAAGCGTGCGCAAAGTATGAAAAGCATGCCAGAGCGAAGCTGGGCAATGCCAGCTGGCAGGGGGGAATCACTAATATTTCGCGGCTTAATGACCTTTACAAATCTGATACTGTCCTGGCTGAAGAGCAGATAGATGCGCAGATCAAAGCCTACGTCAGCGGCATCGGGACGGCAGATGGAGAGAGCGACTCGGTGCTGGGTATGGGGCTGGGCAGCAGCCTTATCTGGCTGTTTAAAGGTGTGGTGACGAAGACGGATGAAGCTCTTGAAGAAATTGCTTCCGCACTAAAAACATTTATTAGTCGTAACCGCAACAATGTGGCGATCGCAAAAGTGCAGTTTGACGTGTTCGGGTTCAGCCGCGGGGCGGCGGCGGCGCGGCACTTTGCCAACCGGGTGATGCACCAGGACGCGGCGATAGCGGCCGCGATAGACAAGGGGCTGGATCTGACCGGGCACCACGGAAAACCGGCAGGTGAGGTGCGCTTTCTGGGGCTGTTTGACACGGTAGCCGCCATCGGCAGCCTGCTGAACTTCTACGGCGTTAACGGGCGCAGCAACCCCGGGGTGAATCTCGAACTGCGCCCTTCAGTGGCGCAGAAGGTGTTTCAGATAAGCGCGATGCACGAGTGCCGGTACAACTTCAGCCTGAACAGCATCGCGGGGATGTGGCCGGAGCTGGCGCTGCCGGGGGCGCACTCGGACATTGGCGGGGGCTATAACGCGGGAGAGGATGAAATCTCCCTGCTGACGATGCCGGACTTTGAGGTGATACCGGAGAACGCGGACGAGACGCAGACGGCGGTATACCGCCGTGCGGAGAAGATGCGTCAGGCGCTGTACTCGCTGCCGTCGCTGAAGTACCTGATGCCGCACGGTGAGGTGGAGACGAAAATGATTTCGTGGCCGCTGGTTAACCGGGACAAAGCGCGGGCGTTTATTTTTGAGAAGAAAGCCGGCGCGGCGGTGTTTATGACGCGCAGGGCGGTGCCGAACGACTGGGAAAAGGTGTGCATGCGGGTGATGCTGGATGCGGCACAGGACGCCGGGGTGATGTTTGCACCGATACTCAGTAGTAACGAAGAGCTGGCGTTGCCGTCGGAACTGCTTCCCCTGTGTGATAAAGCAATCGTGCAGGGGCGGGCGGTCCGGCGGGGCGCGGAGCCGGCGGGCTTCACGGCGGAGGAGATGCGGACCATCGGGCGTTACCTGCACTGTTCGGCGAACTGGAACATCGACTCGGACCTGAGCCTGTGGGTAAGTCCGTCCTCGGGCGAGGTTTTTCTGCGAAACCACTATGCGCCGACGGACGAGCGCTCGTTCGTGTGGGCGATGGCTCCGGGCAAAGGCTGGGTGCGGACGGTGTGGCGGATGGACGACCAGCAGCAGTGGGAAGATCGGGCGCGGGTGAACGCGGACGCGCTGGACGGGCTTTTCTGAGGAGGCAGGGATGAGACGATTACCGCTGATGGTGGCCGTGCTGGCCGTGACGCTGACTGCCGGCTGCCATGACCGTCGCGCAGGCGTAGAGCAGTATGGGAAAAAACTGCCTTACGATAACTGGAATTTCAGTTTTATATACCCGAAAAACCTGCCGGCACTGGTGACCATGGTGTACCTGGAGGATGGTGATATCCGGGAGAGTATCTTCCGCCGGTTAGATCCTATGGACTCCAGTGATTTGAGCGTCGGGCGCTGGCATGATGTGATGGGGGGATATGGCGGGTATTTTAATCGGGGCAAAGCAGTGCCGGTACGAATGACGGTGTGCTGGGACTCGGTTATCGATAAAAAGGCGTACGAAACGGAGATCTGGTTTGGACAGGAGACGTGGCAGCAGATGACTACAGCATTTCCTGATCCCTACCATCCGGGTAAGCCTTACTACCGGAATAGAATGGCTGTTGGTCTGGCTCCCGGCGGTACAGTACGGGTCTGGCTGGAAGATAACGGGAACCCATCTGTACGCCAGCAACCTGCCCGGCAACTCACCCTGACGGGGAAGGACATGCTGATATGCAAAAACGTCCCCAACCGGATTGATTTTAGTTACATCGAGGCTAATGGCTACGATCCCTTTATGCGCGATTTTATCAAGGGAAAAACCTATCCGTATGGCGACTGGTAGGGTGCAAAGAGCAGCGTACTCTAAAGATTTTTTCGCGATGCTTTTAGTGGAAAGGCGGCGTGAAGCAGTGGAGTAATGGCTGTCTTGTGAACATGTCAGCGCGCCCGATGGTGATAATATGCGCCGTCTGTGAGATGCCGAGGAGGGTGGTGGCTCGTGCCAGTGACGGCTACAGGACCGGTCGGGCGAAGGTGTTCAGCGAAAAAATATTGGTTCTGAATACAGATTTCTTCCCTATGGTTGCTAATCACATCGATAACATGGTTAACCTGAGCAATACACAGCATATAGCTATTGAACCTGTTATTCATCTTATGAAAGTTGTTGTATTAAACCCACCAGATCATCCAGGAAATCTGACAGCAACTTATCCGGATAGCAGTCGTGAAGATATACCGAATATTTCCCCGACTATGACAAACAGCTGTCAATGAAACAGGCAATATTTTTACCGAAAAAAGGATCTCTCTGAGATCCTTGTTTGTTACATAGCTTTTTGTGGCCGCATTGCTAAAACCCCTTAACGCGAGTTTTCGCTTACTCTCCAATCATGCGCAGTTCGCTCAGCGGCACTGTTCACGCAGTTTCCACAGCAGCCACGCATCCAGTTCCCGATCGGCCATGGGCCTGGCATAGAAGTATCCCTGTGCCTGATCGCAGCCATACTCCGTCAGAGTATCGACGGTTTCCGCATTCTCGACCCCTTCTGCCAGTACCACATAGTCCAGCTCTTTCAGCATGCTGATAATACTGCGGGCGATGATACGCGATGCCATATCTG
This sequence comes from Pantoea sp. Acro-807, assembly GCF_011752675.1. NCBI lineage: Bacteria > Pseudomonadati > Pseudomonadota > Gammaproteobacteria > Enterobacterales > Erwiniaceae > Pantoea > Pantoea sp. Acro-807. The sequence continues at coordinate 96,641 of NZ_VWXE01000008.1, forward strand.
AAGAGAGATCGCTGATCAGAGAGCGATCGAGCTTGATGACATCCAGCGGCATACGCCGCAGATAGCTGATGTTGCTGTAGCCGGTGCCAAAATCATCCAGCGAAATGCCAAAGCCGCGTTGTTTCAGCCGCATCAGCCCGGCCATTGCCATCGGGCTTTCGATAATGCGTTCGGTTTCCAGACACTCAATACCCAGCAGAGAAGTCGGCAGGCGGTGGCGCTGCATCTGCTCCTCCAGCACGGCGGCAAACTCCTCACGCGCAAAATCGTTGAGGCTGACATTGACCGTAACGGGCAGCTGCGTACAGTGATTGCGCAGTCGCGCCATTCGCGCAATTGTCTGGTCAATGACCCACGTGGTCATCGCCTGCAGCAGCTCGGTCTGCTCCGCCAGCGGGACAAATGCCACCGGAGAGAGCTCGCCATGAACCGGATGACGCCAGCGGATCAGCGCCTCCAGACCAATCGGCGCGCCGGTTTGCAGACATATTTTTGGCTGATAAACCAGATAAAGCCCGCCTTCGCTGCGCAGCGCGGCGGCGAACTCATGCATCAGGGTATAGTCGCGGCTGTGCTGCACCTCTGCTGACGCGCTGTATGCCACGGAAGGCAGGTTACGCCCGATAGCTTCATGCAGCGCGCTGACCGCTCGGCGCAGAATTTCACTGCCGCTAAAGCAGCCAGCGGTAAAATCTGCCTGACCGGTATGGGTGGTCAGCGCGACGGAAAGCCCTTCGCCTAAATCAGCGCTTATTCCTTCCATCCGCCCGGCAATCCACTCCGCGCTCAGGCGGCTGCTGGTGCGGGTGAGCAGCGCGAACCGTCCGGTTGCGACCGTATAAAGCAGTTCGCCCAGCGACGGGCGCAGGCGCAGCGGCAGCAGCGTGGCGACATCTTTCAGCAGGCTTTCCACCGGGCCGACGCCCATTGAACGCGCCAGCTCCCAGGCGCGCGGCATATCGACACACTCAATCAGCACCAGACGCCGGGGCGTAATATCGCCAGACGTGGCAAGATGCTGCAGATCGCGGATCAGCCGCTGCCGGTTTGGCAGGCCGGTAACCGGGTCGGTGAAGCCGGCTGCGTGCCACGCCTCCAGGAAGGAGATCACCAGATTTGCCAGCAGCCGGAGCGTCTCCAGCTGCTCCGTACCGAAGGGGTGCGGCTCAACGTCGGTAACGCAGAGGGTACCAAAGACAATACCTTCACGATTTTTCAGCGGCACGCCGGCGTAGAAGCGGATCCAGGGGGAGCCGGTGACAAAGCGATGCGTGACAAAACGGGCGTCAAGCCAGGTGTCCGGGATGACCATCGGGCTGTCATCATCAACCACATAGCGGCAGAGCGACTCTTCGCGCGTGGTCTGCTTCAGCGTAAAATTGCGCGCCGCCCGGATATATTGATCGCGCTCATCCAGTACTGAAACAAAACATCCCGGGATCCCCAGCACCTGACTGGCCAGCCGGGCAAATTTACCCAGTACATCGTCACGACACTCATCCGGTTCGCGCAGCGCCTGTAAGGCACGACGGCGCAGGCTCTCATCATCAGCAGAATCGATTAGCACAGAGCCTCCGCGCTGCCGGGCAGCAGCTGCTGAAAGGCATCCGGACTCAGCGGTTCGCCCAGCGCATGCCCCTGAATCGTATCGCATTCTGCCTGGTTAACCAGCATACGCTGCGCGCTGTTTTCCACCCCTTCAGCCAGCACCCTGAGCTGCAGGCTTTTTCCCAGCGTCGCCAGCGCGCTGAACATCATGCGGATGCGGCCACTCTCTGTCAGCTGCGCTGTCAGTGACTTATCCAGCTTCAGGCCGGTGACAAATTCATGCTGCAGCAAACTGATGGCACCCAGCGCGCGGCCATAGTGATCGATAATAAAACTGGCGCCGGTTTGTCTGATAGCGTTCAGGCGCGCCGGCACTTCCTGTACCAGCGCTGTCAGCATCGACTCATCCACTTCCAGATCAACAAAACTGGCATCGCTGCCGGTGAGTTCCCGCAGTAATTTGTCCAGCCGGATATCATCCAGCTGGCGGGGAAACAGGTTAATGCTGACGCGCAGCGCCGGATGCCGCTTTTGCCACAGCATGACCTGCTGCAGCGCGCTGCGCAGCACCCATTCACCCAGCGTTATCGAGAGCGAGCTTTTCATCAGCATGCCGATAAATGCCTCAGGCAGCAGCAGGCCGCGCGTCGGATGCTGCCAGCGCAGCAGCGCTTCGCAGCCGGTAAGCGCATGGCTTGTTGCATCAAACTGTGGCTGATAATAGAGCACAAACTGGTGCTGCCGCACTGCGACCTCCAGCTCGCGCTCAAAGCGACGTCGCTGCTGCTCCGCCTCAAGAAACGCGGGGACGAACTCTACGCTGCAGCCTTTACCGGCTGCTTTCGCCTGGTAGAGTGCCAGATCGGCAGCAGACATCATCGCCGACGCATCGCGACCATGCTGCGGCCAGGAAGCGATACCCAGGCTGGCACCTACCACCACCGGCGTCTCCTGGTAGCTAAAGGGACTCTGCACCGCCTCTATCAGCTGTAGTGCGGTCTGCTGCGCGGCCTGGCTATCTCCGGGCAGCAGAATCACGAACTCATCCCCGCCAAGCCGGGCAGCCATGATTGCCTGAGCGCAGACCGTGCGGATTTGTCCGGCGACGTGGCACAGCAGCGCATCGCCCGCCGCATGCCCCAGCATATCGTTGACCTCTTTAAAGCCATCGAGGTCGACCATCAGCAGCGTGAACGGAACGTCCGCCCGCGTCAGCTGCTCCAGCTGATCCATAAATGCACTGCGGCTGGCCAGCCGCGTGAGCATATCGAGTGACGCAAGTTCACACAGCCGCGCTTCACTTTCATGACGATCGGTAACATCGCGGATGATCATGCCGACCAGGCGCTCGCGATCTTCCTGCCAGCCGGAGAACGAGACCTCTGCCGGAAACGCCTGCCCGCTGCGCCGCATGGCCCAGATTTGCACCCGGCGCGGCTGTGAGATAACTGACCGATCGGCCATCATGCGCGCCAGCTCCTGACGGTAGGCGGTCTGTGAGCGTTCTGAAACCAGATTCGCGACATATTCACCCAGCATCTCCTGCGCACTATAGCCAAACAGCCGGGTCGCGGCGGGGTTCCAGAATATGACCCCCTGCCGGATATCGGTGCAAATGATGGCATCAGAGGAGGTTGAAGAGATCGCCTCCAGCCGCTGCTGACTGCTATGCCGCAGCAGTTCCAGACGATGCACTTCCAGCTGGTCCATAACCAGCGAGGCGATAGCGGCCAGATGCCGGCGATCGGTTGCGTTCAGCGCGGCGCGCGGCTGCGTATCGATCAGGCAGACGGTGCCAATGCGGTGGCCACCCGGAGTAGTAAGTGGAATACCGGCATAGAAGCGAATATGGGGATACCCCAGCACCAGCGGGTTCTGGCTGAAACGGGCGTCCAGACAGGTGTCCGGCACGCAGAGTACATCGTCCTGTTCAAGGGTAAAATGACAAAACGCGACGCTGCGTGAGGTTTCGCAGATTGAGAGTCCGTGACGCGATTTAAAAAACTGCCGCTCACTGTCAATCAGCGAAATAAACGCCACGGGTACGCGAAAGAGCCGCGCTGCCAGCATGGTAAGGCGGTCCAGCGCGTCAGAAGGTGGCGTATTCATCAGCTGATACTGTGCCAGCGCCTCAAGGCGCGCCGCTTCGGCGTCAGGTGTGGGTTGCAATGTCAGTCCCCTGTTGTGAATGCTGTGGCCGGCTTGACACAGCAGAGTGGGGACACGTTCAGTCAGACAGATAGCCTGTCGCCGGAAGAAAGGTCCTGCATACCTGCCCGAGCGAATTAACTCAGACAGGCGTTTTTTTTGTCAGAACGCTGCCGATAGCAGCAAACAGGAGATGTATAGCGTCATATGCCTGTTGCTACATTATCGGCATGACAGACCAGAACTTCAGGCGGGATCGGTTTTCAACCGTAAGTAACTATTTCTTAGCGCGGGCAGCTGAGATCGCCCTCTTCGCAGTTAAGCAGCGACTGCAACTCTTTGGTTCGCTGCTCCGTTTTGTTCTGCAGGCATTGCGATATCAGCATAGGATGAATCGAGCCGCCGCGCGTGGAGGAGGTCATAAAATCGCAGTCGGCATCGCGATAAGCTATCCAGCGCCGCTGCGCAGTCTGAAGCAGCGTTTTCTGATCGCCGCTCATCCGCTTCAGCACCTGACGATAGCTGCTGTTCAGCGCTTTATCAGCGACACTGTACGCATCTGCCGCACACGCATTCATTTCCATCTGTGTTTCAGCCTTGTCGCAGTCTGCTGCCATTGTGCCAGCGGCAGGCAGCATTAACAGCGCACCAAGTATGAACTTTTTCATCACGTCTTCTCCATTTTATATTGTGCTGATAGTGGCTCTGCCAGTGTAGTCAGTCATCGCGCTAAAAAACTTACCGTGAAAAGTGGTTATCCATAAAATTAACCATTGCGCCATCATGTGCATCGATGTGACGAATATAGCGCATAACCGTTTCCGGCTTTTTCCACGTTCCTTCCTGCATGATCTGCGCAGTACTGTACTTTTTCGCCGCCATATCGATAGCGGCTCCTACGCGGGTACTGTGGCCACTCCAGCCGCGATAGCGATTTTTATTAGGGGCGGCGTCTTTGCCCGGCCCTGCCTGCTGCCAGGCGCGAACAAAGATATCTTCCAGCGCGCGCGTTGACAGCGGTTTTACGCTCGCGACTGCGGCGCGGTTAGTACGATGAACCGGGCCAAAAAGATAAGCATCAGGCTCATTAATCAGGCCGGAAAGTTGCAGCCACGTCGTAAGCCGCTCTGAAGAGAGATCCCCCAGTGCTTTAATCAGGCCGCCGGTCATCACAATAGTTTTAGTCCAGCCCACATCAAGGATAATGCGTCCGTCAGCCGCGCGCGTGATATCTCTGACGCGTAACCGGCCCACTTCACTGATACGCAGCAGCGTGGCGTAAGCAACGTGCAGAAAAGCGAGATCGCGCACCTGCTGAAGGCGCTCTGACGCTGACCAGAGTCTATCCAGCGTCAGCAAATCTGTTATGCGAAACGGTACCGCCTGACCCGCGCGTTCCCCCTGAATCACCGCCGTGCGGTTGATTTTTTTGATAGCGCGAAACACCTGCGGGGCGCTGTTAGGCGGCATCAGACCGGCGTTACGGTGTAACATAGAGATCAGCGCGGCGTGCGTTGCAATAGTTGAAGAGGCTCTGCCGCTGCTCTGCAGCCAGAGCAGATAATCCCGCAGGCAGGCAGGAGACATGGGTAAAAATGAGCGGCCATGCTCAGTAGCCCAGCGGCTGCAGCTACGCATCACGCTCAGCAGCTGACGCCACGTGTTGTCAGAAAAAGCATCTTTATCACTGACAAACTCTTTCAGCCGCTGCGTTATCTCTTCATCGGCGGCAGCGATAAGGCCTGCAACCGGAATTATTTCACTCATATATACTCTTTCTGCTCAGATTAACGGCAGCGCTACGCGATTTCTGCAGAGGAATTACCCCGCAAGTATTTGCAGAATCGACGTAGCGACGCCTGAATTTTGAACGATTTGGCCGGCTCGCTGAGCCCGATCGGCTGCATTCTCTGACACTTATCTTAACGTGAATAGCGCCATGAAAGTAACCTCATATAATGGGTATTATATGAATTTATAAAAACATCTCTGTTGCGCCGATATGCATATTTAATTTGTCCGGGATCATGCATCAGGAAACCCAATCAAAAAGCGTGACGGTTATACGCTATATTTATCCTGTCGATGTTAACGCTAAGCTGTAATGTTCCCTGGCGATTTTCTGGGGAATTTCTCATGATCAAAGAGACAGTTACTGTTTTTACTAAGGTTATTTTAGATATTCGAAGAGCCCTCTCTTCGCACCAGTTGAACTGACAATGTCCGCTTCTGGCACAAAGCGGATTGTGATCGGCGTTCTTACAGCTACTTTTCTGACGTCCATCGTGACTTGCCCTAAGCATGTTGTAGTGCAATAATTGTAATGACATTTGTAATTACAAGAGGTGTAAGACATGGGTAGCATAAACCTGCGTATTGACGATGAACTTAAAGCGCGTTCTTACGCCGCGCTTGAAAAAATGGGTATTACTCCCTCTGAAGCGCTTCGCCTCATGCTTGAATATATCGCTGAAAATGAACGTTTGCCGTTCAAACAGACACTCCTTAGTGATGAAGACGCTGAACTCGTGGAGATAGTGAAAGAGCGTCTTCGCAATCCTAAGCCAGTACGCGTGACGCTGGATGAGCTCTGATGGCGTATTTACTGGATTTTGACGAGCGGGCACTAAAGGAATGGCGAAAGCTGGGCTCGACGGTACGTGAACAGTTGAAAAAGAAGTTGGCTGAAGTACTTGAGTCACCCCGGATTGAAGCGAACAAGCTCCGTGGTATGCCTGACTGTTACAAGATTAAGCTCCGGTCTTCAGGCTATCGCCTTGTATACTAGGTTATAGACGAGAAAGTTGTTGTCTTCGTGATTTCTGTTGGGAAAAGAGAACGCTCGGAAGTATATAGCGAGGCGGTCAAACGCATTCTCTGAATCAAAGCATGAAATCTCTGTTTCGCACCGAAGGCGACACTTCTGTTTTGCGTTGACAATTATCCTGTCGACGTGCTTCAGGGCGTAGTGAAAAAACAATCACCGATGCGATAAGAAGGAGTCTGTTATGGCTGAACCGGCATTTAATGGCGGTGAGTTACTTGAGTCTTTTGCCAATTCCCTGATGCATTCAGGCTATTTAACCCCTGAACTGAAGGCAAAGTTAATGCAGGAACGGGTGATCTATTTGCCTGTGCCCGACAACGATCGCATGCTGTTTGAAGTCAGGATAGATAGCCGCGACAGGCTTCACGTCTGTACCGTGCCTGTGAAAGTGAAACCGGAAGCGGCGGATAAATGCAGAATCAGGGCTTTTCTGAACCGCTCCAGAGCGGATACAACTCGTCCGGCAGGCTATAAATTTCCAAAATAATGCCATACGATATGAGCATATAAAATCTCTGACAAAGATTTTTATGCTCATGCTTTACATTATAATTAATTTATAAATAATATGTTTTCATCTGCAGGCATAGCTATCACCAGCCCTGATATTTAAAATAAATATATTTAATAAGTGAAACCGCGCATATATTATGTGATATGTTATTAAAGAAAGCGTAAAGATATAAAATTGTTGTGAACTCATTACATGACAAATAATAACAAGTAACATTCAGATGAAGTTAAATTTATGTCATTGATTTTAGGTGTTTTATAGAATCAAATTATTTAAACATCGACGATCTGTCTTTTTTCTTACCCGCCACCAAATACTCCTGCAATCATTTAACGCCGCTAATTTAGAGCCTTTTCTTCGGAAATAGCACCTGTCATTGCGTGCCTGACGCTGCCCCATAAGCAACAGCATATGATATGCACGACAGCAATGCTGTTAGCCATTTAATAAAAAACAATGACTGCTATCATGCCATAATTTCAGGCCGATTATCTTTATTTACTCCTGAATCAAATCAGGGCAATTAAGGGCGCGCAGCTTGTAAGAAAAAAATTAAAATATCCTGCATGGTGTATCTTGCATTAATTAAGCTAAGCCTCAGCGCTAATTTATCTCCTGTTTACCTGAGCACTTTATTTTCCTTCATCTATACTCACTGCGTTAGATAAACCAGCTGCTGGCTCCCGATCCGGCAGCGGCGCTATCTTTTTTTGCAGGCTATTGTGCTCAGCGTTGCGCACGGCCTGTGGGTTTACATGACGTCTTTCAACAGGGGGATCTCCTGCTATGTTGCATTCTCAATCTTCACGGCTGGGCAGCATATTGCTGCTCATCGCAGCCGTTATTGGCTTTGGCGTAGCGCTCTGGGCCTGGCTCACGCCGCTGACCGGCGTAACCGGCACCATCGGTGCACTCGGTGTGGCTATTGCCAGCGTGGTACTGGCGCTGCTGACTCTGCTGTTGCGCGGCAGCACCGGCGGCGCGCGCGTTTTCTGGATCGTTGTGACGCTGGCGGTGCTGTTTGGTATCGGCTTCTCCGCTGCGCTGCTGCACCAGTACATCATTACTGCAGCCATGGTGGTCGGCCTGATTGGGCTTATCGCGCTGAGTAAACAAACAGGGCGCCATGCCCAACGCGTCAGAGTCTGAGGAGTCACCTGTGCAAAACACTAACTATTCGCCGCTGATGAAAGTCAGTATGACGGCACTTGCGCTGCTGGTGAGTTCATTTTCACTGCACGCAGAAGATAAAGCCACCGAAGCGTCGATGGGCGCGCGTCAAAAACTGGATGTGGATGCTGCCGATCAGCAGGATGCGGGAACCACAAAAACCACCGATGATGCATCCACCGGCAAGCTTGATGGACAGAAAGTGGAATCCGCTGCTAACCCGGCTACACCACTGGTGCCGGCAGGCGCAACCTGGGACAGCTTTCACGGTCAGCTGAACGCACAGAAATATAGCCCGCTGAAGCAGATCACGACGGAAAACGTCAGCAAACTGAAGAAGATCTGGGAGTTTCATACCGGTGATGTCTCAGACGGAAAAGGGGATACGCCTGCCACGGTCTGGTCCGCTACGCCAATTTTTGCCAATGAGACTATTTACGTCGGCACGCCGTTCGATCGGTTAATTGCGCTCGATCCGGGTACCGGTAAAGAGAAGTGGCATTACGATACCAAATCACCGCGTAAAGCACTGACGCAACCGGTCCTGAAAAACCGCGGCGTGTCATACTGGCAGGCTAAAAATCCGGTAGCAGGCGAAGCGTGTCAGAAGATTGTTTATATGGGCACCGTTGACGCTAAGCTCTGGGCGCTGGATGCCGACTCCGGCAAACCGTGCGAAAACTTTGCCAATAAAGGCGTGTTAGACATCGATCAGTGGAATACCGTTAACGCGAAGTATCCGCTCTCTATTCTGCAGCCGCCTACGGTTGTGGGCGATCATTTAATGATTGGCTGGGCAGGTAAAGACTGGGCATATGCAGAAGCCCCTCCAGGCACGGTCTTTACCGTAAACGCCCAGACCGGCAAGCTGGAATGGACCTTTGAAGCGATTCCGGAAAACGTTCGCGCCCGCACCGGTACCGCCAACGTCTGGACTCACATGTCAGCAGATGAGGCCAACGGTCTGGTCTATCTGCCTGTTTCATCCCCATCGCCTAACTACTGGGGCGGCAACCGCACGGAGTCTATTCCGCTGGGTACCTCAACGACCGCGCTGGATATCAAAACCGGTAAAGTTGTCTGGTCGCGCCAGTGGGTGCATCACGATGTGTGGGATTACGATATCAACTCTGCGCCGACGCTGATGGACATTACCGTAAATGGTAAGCAGATCCCGGCGCTGGTTCAGGCCACCAAGCAGGGCTTCCTGTTTGTGGTAAATCGCCTGACCGGTGAAGATGTCTGGCCAATTGAAGAGCGCCCGGTGCCGCAGGGCGATGGTTCAGTACAGGGTGAAAAACTGGCCCCTACGCAGCCTTTCCCGACCAAACCCGCTCCGCTGCTGGATCAGTCGAAAAAGCCGGCTATCTGGAAGCTGGCTGACATCGTAGGAGCAGGTCAGTGTTCCCGCCTGTGGGACAAGCTGAGCTACGATGGCATGTATTCGCCGCCTACAACCAAAGGCGAAGGTGTGCTGACCTATCCTGACAGCGCTGGCGGCGTACAGTGGGGTGGCGTGGCGTTCGATCCGCAGAAGCAGATCGCTATCGTCAACACCTCGCACATTGTGCAGTATATCAAGCTCTACAGCCGTGAAGATTATGAGAAAGCGGATAACGGCTCGGGCAATGAAAGCGGTTTTGCACCTCAGGAAGGTGCCCCGTATGGTCTGCGTCTGATGGTCGCAAACAACTGGCTGGGCATGCCGTGCTGGCAGCCGCCGTTTGGCGAAATCGTGGCGATCGATATGCATACCGGTGACGTGAAGTGGCGTCGTCCGGTCGGTGCTTCGCAGCAGTACGGCTTCTTTATGCCGGAAAGCTGGGGCTCACCGACGATTGGTGGTCCGGCAGTCACCGCAGGCGGCGTGATCTTTATCGGTGCCTCAATGGATGCCAAAGTCCGCGCCTACTCCGTGGACACAGGTGAAGAGCTGTGGGCCGATCAGGTAGAAGCACCTGCCGTTGCTAACCCGTCTGTCTATGAGTATAAAGGGCGTCAGTATGTCGCCTTTGTGGCGGGTGGTAATACGATTCTGAAAGATCAGGTCGGCGATCAGGTTGTGGTTTACGCCCTTCCGGAAGAGTGATCCTGCATATGCAGCGGTAAACAGAGCGGGGCCTGAGTGCCCCGCTTTTTTATTACGCTAATTCTGGCCTGCCTGACGCATCGGCATACGGTCAATCAGTGAGAGCAGGGCCTCCGCGCTTACCGGCCGGGTCTCGCGCAGTTTCATGCCACCATCTTTACCCACCAGCACAATTTCAAATCCGGCAGGATTAAGCTGCGCACGCAGCGCGCCGCCGTCCGCCGGGCGGACATCGCTCAGCACCACGATATCACGCTCCCTGAGCGCATCCTGCTGCTGTTGCAACAGCGCCATTTGCCGTATGAAATCCGTATCGCGGTCAGAAGGGGCGAAGATCACAAGCAGCCGCTTATGCCAGCGATAATTCTCCAGCGAATTCTGCGCTGGCTGCAGCGTCTGAAACAGCGGTTCTGGCTGGCGGGCAGCCTGCGCCGCACCGTTCAGCGCCAGGGTAAACAGCACAACGTTGAGGGTGAAGCGTAATCGCGATGCAGAAGGCATAAGCCGGCCCCTTTTTGGCAATAACAGGCTAAGTCTGGACAGAGCATTAACCACTTGCCAGAATCTGACGGTTCTTTACCTGGCTCAGCGCTGTCAGACCGGCCCGCACGCCCGATCGCGGCCGCTGCGTTTCGCCTGGTAAAGCGCCTGGTCCGCTTCGCGTCTGAGCTGTTCCGCTTCTGACGCTTCCCCGGCAGAGACCAGTGAATAGTAGCCTGCGCTCACGGTTACCACGCCTGCGGCGACCAGGCTGCTCTCATGGGCAATCCCCAGCTCTCTTACGGCCTTAACCGCCTGTCCGGCGACAATTTGCGCTTCTGAAAAGTCGGTGTTCGGCAGAATGATGGCGAACTCTTCGCCACCGTAGCGCGCCACAACGTCGCCATGATAATGCACGCAGCTCTTCAGGGCCTGCGCCACATCCTGCAGGCATTCATCGCCAGCAACGTGACCGTAAGTATCGTTATAATGCTTGAAACAGTCGACATCGATCATGATCAGCGCCACCGGATCGCCGCTTTTATATGACTTCAGCAGCACCTGGTCGAGCAGGGCGTCAAACTGTCGCCGGTTGGCCAGCCCGGTCAGACCATCCACCAGTGCCAGCGATTGCAGCGTATGGTTAATGCTGGTAAGTTCATCCCGCACAAAGGTCAGCTCAATCTGATTTCTGACGTTAGTTCCTACCTGGCGAAGCACCAGAAGCCCCATGCCGGCAATGGCAAACAGAAGCGTCAGGTTGAGCAGCAGATTAATCAGGTTACCGGTAAGCCACGCTTTGCGTATTGCGGCAAGGTCATACCCGGCGGTAACAATCAGCGGATAGCGCTCCAGACGCGCATAGCCGTAAACGCGCACGATGCCATCAAGAGAGGAGCGCCAGGTCGCGTTGCCGCTGGACGCAGATTTGAGTTCAGTTTTAAACAGCGGGCTGGCGGAGAGCATTCTGCCAATATAGGCGTCCGGGAAAGGGCGAATATAGAGGGCCGATGCGTCAGCAAGAATGAGGCCCAGCGTATCTTTATCGCCCAGCGCATAGTAGCTGTAATACTGGCGGAAATAGTCCACGCGCACCGTGGCGAGCGCCACACCGGCAAAGTTCCCCTGACTGTCGTTCAGGCGTACTGAAACCGGGATAACCAGATCGCCGGTAGAGCGGCTGCGGATAACGCGGCTGATAAGCAGATTGGTGTCATTGTGATTGCGGTGCCATAAAAAGTAGGCGCGATCGGCATTGCTGGCATTGGTCGGCACAAAGTTACCGGATGAGGCGATCCAGTGTCCGTCAGTATCATAGACAAACAGGCCATGCAGCTGCGGCAGTTTACTCTGCTGCTCTTTGAGCTGGTGCAAAAACGCCGGCGTCGCCGCGTACTCATTGCCGCGCTGACGCAACTGCCTGACCGCATCGGCTAAGGTGATCTCAACCTGCAGAAACGAATCTTCAGCATGTTTGGCCAGCGATACAGAGAGATTGCGCGCATCATCTTTCTTCTCACTCATGATCTGCTGCCAGGAGTTCCACAGCGACCAGGCGTTGATTGCCACCACAAACAGGCTAATCAATACCAGAAACAGCATCATGCTTTTTCCGAGCGAGGTTTTTAGCAGTGAAGAGCCTGAAGCGTTGAGTGAGTTTTTTCGCATAGAGTCGGTTCTGAGCAGGCGGCAGAAATCAGGCAGGCATCATACATCAGCCACAATCTGTTCAGAAGTGGTTATCAATCTGGCGGGTAACTTGCTGTTCGCTTTTTACTGTTTTCAGGCTGACTCAGGCCGGCTGAAAAACGCCGGACTGTTCAGCAAATGGCCTGACTTCCGTGCGTTAAGACTTCTTGCCTCCCTTACCCAGATTCTGTTCAACCAGCCACTCAATCACCTGACTGCGATTAAGATTATGGCGGTTAGCGTAAAGCTGAATTTTACGTAATACCGACAGGCGCAGGGAGAGAGAAACCGACTTTTTGGCCTCTTTGTCGAGTATCACTGACGCAGAGAGATTCTGTCCTGCACCCGCGCTGTCATGTAACGCAAGACTTTCACGCATCATTTTAACGATTTTAGGCGTCAGCGATCCGGCGCCGGTCATCTGATAGTTACCGGCGGATTTATTAAACCTGATCTCTGCCTGATAGCTGGTGCGGATTTCACGTAAATCGCGCACAAACGTCGGCTCAGAGCACGCCATTTGCTGCAGTAAAAGCGCCTTTTCTACGGGTTTACCCGTGCTCAGCAAGGCGACCAGCTGATACTGTCTGTACTGTTTTGCGCTCAGAGGCATAGCACACCGTTAAAAGAGTAAAGATAGCGATCACTGACGCTGGGCGTAAACCGCGCCGGTATACGCGCTGACAATACCGCAGTGTGCAGACCGCTCCAGCATAGCAGCAGCCCAGTTGCGATGCGTGGCAGGTTCGCACATTGCGCCCTGCGATTTAAATACTGCCTGTTCTGAATTCATGATGCGCAGCGCATCTTCGTAGTCGCTCTGCTCCGCCATCAGACCGCGCTGAATGATCTCCAGCTGCGCCGGATGGATAGCCGTTTTCCCGACCAGCCCGTGCGCCACATCCAGCGCCAGCTCACGCTCCAGCAGCGCCACATCTTCGATGCGTTCACACACCGGGGCCGTTAGCGCAAACCCGCGCGACGCAAAGGTCGCCACCAGCATTTTCACCACGTAACCCAGCGGCCCCTCATAGAGCGTAAGGTGGCGCGAGCGCCGCAGTCCCAGAACCGACATCAGGTCGTTGCCGCCAATGCGCAGAGCCAGGATACGCTCGCGGCACGGGTGCTGTTCCAGCAGGCTTGCCAGCTGTTGCATCGCGGTACTGTCAAAAACATCGCGCGTTTCCAGTGTCGGCATCAGCAGCAGCGACGTTGGCGCCAGCAGACGCCACCAGGAGAGTACGTTAGCCTGATTAAACTTCGGTAAAACAAACCCGTCGATACCAGACAATTCGCTATCGTGCAGCAACGCGGCAGCCATGGCTTCATCGCGCGGCCGGATAAACACCAGCGGCGGGGTGTGCGTGGGGGTTTGCTGCTGAAGCTGGCGCAGTAAAGTCTGCAGGTTATCCCGCGCCAGAGTCACATCCCGCTCGCTGACGGCGTCCTCCAGGCAGATCACCAGCGAACGCAGCTGGGGGATCTTTCCATGCAGGATCACGTCAGCCAGATCGCCGCGGGTGGCAGGCATATAGAGCGTGGCACCCAGCATCCAGGGGGAGAGTGGCAGGCTCATATCACGACACCTTCCTGATAATGGTTACGGCACGATACTGCCCCAGCGTATCGCCCATCTCTTTTACCTGAATATCTTTTTGCGCGGCCAGATGCATCAGCAGGGCGACATCCGGATCGGTTTTACTGCGGACCAGGACGTGATCGGGCACGCGGCGCAGCACCGCGCGCGTGGCTTCGGCAATGCCGGGTTTGATACGGTTGCGGTTAAGAATATGATACTGCGCCGCCAGCTGATTAATCACTGCCTGAGCAATCGCCTGCTGGTTGCGAAGGTGGGTAGCGTAAGGCACCGCTGCAGCAATCTGTGCCGTATCCAGCTGCTGCCGGAACCGGTCTACTGTGTCCACCATGCGCAGACTGCAGTCATACGCCAGCAGATGATCGCACAGCACGCAGCCGTGCAGGCCAGAGGCGCTCCACAGGGAACGTGACACCATGCCGGAAACCGGCGCGCCCATAATGCCAAACGGGATCAGCCAGTCGTCATCGGAGGCGGCAAGCCAGGCGCTGCCCGCCGGATCGGCCAGCACCGCCAGTCGCGGCAGCGGCGGGTAGCCGGGCCGGTCGCGCAGGCTCTCAATCAGCTGGCCGGTGATGGCACCCTTACCGGTCCAGCCATCCACAAATACGATGCCCTCTGTGCCGTGCTTCGCCTCAATCAGGCTCAGCGCGGTTTCATCAATGCCGCGATCGCGGATAATACTGATACCGTAGTGATGCGATACCACGCCCATATCGCGCAGTGCGCGCTGCAGCATCACGCCAGGTGGCACGCCGGCCCGTACCAGGCTAACCAGAATCACAGGTTGCCCGGCGGCCTGAGCTATCAGCCCTTTAGCCAGCGTCACAACGTCACGTGCAAGCCGGGCGCTGCCCATCTCCAGCGCGCAGTTAAATATCTCCAGATGCGCCGCAGACGGCGCCGGCTCCTGGCTCAGCATCTCGGAATAGTGCTTCTGGCCGGACTGGATCAGGCGCTCTTTCTCATCGACCGGCGTCATCTCAAGCTGAACCGGATTCAGCAAAAACTGCACGTCCGAGGGCAGGTAGGTGCCATGCAGCTGCTGTAATTCAGGGTTTTTCATGGGCGTCGGCCTTGTCAAAAATATGGCGGCGGATGGCGTCAGTAAACTGGCTGCGGGCGGGCATGCCAAACCAGTCACAGTGCTGCATAAAGCTGAAATCGCTGAGGCTATCGCCCAGCCCCATTACCGGGAACGGGCCACGCGTGTCGCGCAGCTGCTGCAACAGCCACGCCACCGCATGCCCCTTCTGAATGCAGTCAGGGATCCAGGCGATATTGTTGCCATTGGCATGGATATAAAAGCCCCGCGTATCGAGCTGCTGCTGCATCTGCGCATTGAACGCATAGAGTTCGGCAATCTGCGTGCTGTCGCGATGTTTCATCACAAAATAGATCGGGACACCATCATACTCATAGTTCATGCGGCACCAGGCATTAAGGCCAGCGCGATCCAGCGCATCGCTCAGCTGCTGGCGATAGCTAACCAGCTGTGCCCGCATGGCTGACAGCTCGCTGATAATACGATCCTGCCAGATGCGGTTAAGGCTGCCGTCAGGTGACGCGATAACCGCGCCGTGCGTCATGACTTTCCAGGATGTAAAAGGCAGCGCCACGCGCGCCGTCTCTTCCGTACCGCGCGCGGTCACCGGGATCAGCTCTGCGCTCTGCAGCAGCCAGGAGACCAGCATCGACTGCTCCTGCGACATAAAGCTGCGCGGCTGCAGCTCACGATCGTAGGCGCCCACTTCAACCGGGATCTGCAGGGTTTCGGTCAGCATTTTTCTTTTCGTCTGGAACAGCGTGTCATCCAGATCGCACAGCACAACCGGCTTATTCATAAGCGATCACCTCAATGCGGGGGGCCGTCTGCTGTAATCCTGCCAGCAGGGTGGGACAGACAGCCTCCGCGGGCGTTTCAACACAGATAATCACCCGATCAAACTGCTGATGCGCCACGTTATAGACAAAATTTGGCATGCCAAGACCGTAGTTATCGCTGAAAGCGAGTATGGAGCTAATCGCCAGACCTTCTGAGATCGGCGAGCGCGTCAGTGAACCAAAGCGCACGCAGGCACCCTGCTGCTCCAGACGCTCTGCCAGCAGAAAAGGTGGCCAGATAAATTCTCCCGATCCCAGAACCAGAATACGTTCGCCCGGCTCAGAGTGCATATCGTCTGCAAAGCGGCAGTGAGCGTCCGCCATCCCCAGCCGTCCCCAGTCCTGACGGGCGGAGAGGGCCACTGCGCCCTTCGCCGTCACGTTTACCGCAGGCATTACCGGTACCGGTGCCCCTGCGCGTGGGGTCCAGTGCCACCGGCCCGCAACCAGTGAAACCGGCTCCACCGGCAGCGGACAGTGATGACGCACGGCATCACCGCTCCAGTCGGTGAGCGTGACGGTGACCACACGCGTCACCGCCTGCAGACCCGCTTCGCGCAGCGCCTGCAGCAGATTCAGAAACGTATTGCCTGTGGTCGCTTCATCATCAATCAGTACCAGCGTACGCGCCTGCAGCGCACGGCGGCGCAGCGTAGCGTCAGCCGGAAGATAGATAAGGTGATCGGTGGCGTGACTGTGATCCTCTTTAAATTCACACAGCAAATCACCTTCTACCGGATGACGGGTGCTGGTGAGGAACACCGGCTCAGCGATCTGCTCTCTGGCCGCGCGGAATACGCCAGCGGCGAGACCCACGGCGGTTTCGGCCATACCGATAAACAGCACCGGCCCCGGAAGGTCATGCGGCAGTTTTGCTGCCAGCGTCTCATAACTGGCGCGCATGATGGCCGGACTGACCGGGATATGACGTCCCAGTATTTTGCTGACAAAAAGGAATGCCCGTTTGGGATTGCGGCGTGCGGCAATATCAAACAGCGTCTCCAGTGGCGTCTCGCTCGTCGTTTCTACACGCAGCGTGCCGCCAGGCAGCTCGCGCTGATAGATCTGTAAGGCAGCGGTCATCAGCGGCACTCCTCATCCGGGCTGGCAGACCATGTGACAGGGTCACACTGTGGCAGAGGCTGAACGGCATTGGTCGGGATGACCTGCACCGGATTAAACGCGGCACGCTGCGCAATGGCGTCCGCTGCGGAAATCAGTTCCAGCTGACGCAGTGCAAACAGGCCGGGCAGGTTAATCCCGCTGAACGCGGTATAACCGATACCGCCAGAAGGACGCAGGTTAGCCTCCAGCAGCACCGGATGGCCTTCAGCATCGTTGCGGGTCTGGACATTAATCAGGCCATCCACATGCAGCGTCTCTGCACAGGCAACTGCCAGGCGCCAGGCGGGCGTCTCCTGTTCAAAAACCTGTACTGAGCCCTCTTTGCGCCGGGCGACGGCTGCAATGACCCGGCCATTCTCCACCAGCATATCTACCGAGCGTTCCGGACCTGCAAGCCAGGGCATGACAATCTGCAGCGGCAGCGACTCACCGGCCTGCTGTGCACGACGCAGGCTCTCAATAAGCACGTCAGGATGGATCTGGCGGCTGTCCGGGTTGTTAAAAAAGCTCAGGGTATGCGCATCGCGTCGCAGCACCCAGAACCCCATGCCATAGATGCCGTGCACCGGTTTGATACAGGGTCGATGGCCCTGCGCCTCAACCTGCGCTATCGCAGCCGCTACCTCATCCGGCGTGCGCACTTCAATTGAAGGTACGGCAGGCAGACCGTGCGCGCTCATCTCCGCGCTAAAACGGGTTTTGTTATCAGCGAGCGTAAAGGTGGCGCGCTCGCGAGCGCCTGTTACCAGCCTGACACCCAGCGCTTCAATAGCCGTTCGCTGCTGCTCCAGCAACGCTCCGCGTTTGCCGGCGTGGATGGCACGTACCCGGTGCTGCTGACAGACATGCCGGATAAAAGCGAATAGGGCACCGTCATCCTCAGGTTCCAGATAAGCAACATCTGCTTCCGCCAGAATTTCCGGGCGGGAGGAGCGGTGAGAGGCAATCAGCACGAAATCATGCCGGCCCGCACGTCGCGCCTGCGCCACCAGCGCAAGAATATCTTTTTGGGAAGAAACCCCTTCCATAAACCAGATCGCATCCGGCTGACTCATCGTGTTGTATTCCTTATTTTTGCAGCGCAGGGCCTGCTGGCGCCGTCAGGTGAACGCCAGAACATTCAGGCAATCATATTATGATTGAATAAACTAATAAAGCACCTCGCTTCATTTACAGATTAATGACAGTTACCGCCTTACCAATAAAAATAGATAATTCTTTATAAAACATTACATTCACAACTGAAAGTAATCATATGATGATTGTTTTCTTGCGCAGGATAAAACTCATGTTATGATTGCTGAGCTGTTAAATTGATCGGCGTTTTTACTGCAGCAGCTAACCACTCATTAAGGAGAAGTGATGGTATCTTTAAGTAAGAATCAGACAATTTCGCTGGCGAAATCCAGCAGTGCGATTTCTCAAATTCAGTTCGGACTCGGCTGGGATCCTGCCAAAAAGAAAGGACTCTTTGGCAAACTTCTCGGCGGGGGCGATAGCATTGATCTTGATGCCAGCTGCGTGCTGCTTGACGCGCACGGTGGCGTGGTGGACACCGTCTGGTTCCGCCAGCTTCGTTCAAATGATGGTTCAATAGTCCACAGCGGC
Source organism: Pantoea sp. Acro-807 (assembly GCF_011752675.1). Lineage (NCBI taxonomy): Bacteria > Pseudomonadati > Pseudomonadota > Gammaproteobacteria > Enterobacterales > Erwiniaceae > Pantoea > Pantoea sp. Acro-807. The sequence goes on from NZ_VWXE01000008.1 coordinate 115,320, forward strand.
GATAACCGTACTGGCGAAGGCGACGGCGATGATGAGGTGATCAAAGCCGATCTGTCGCGTCTGCCAGCCAGCATTGAAAGCCTGGTGCTGACGGTAAACAGCTTTACCGGGCAAACCTTCAACGATGTAGCGAATGCCTTCTGTCGCGTTGTTGATCAGCAGGGCAAAGAGCTGGCGAAATTTACCCTGACCGAGCAGGGCTCGCATACGGCGGTCGTAATAGCTTCACTGCGCCGCAGCGGCGGCGAGTGGAACTTTACTGCGCACGGCAACGCTTCGCGTGCCCGCACCATTCAGGACATGATCCCCGATATTCAGGCGGTACTCTACTGATGAACCTGACGCCAGGGGGCAATGCCCCCGTACCTAATCAATCGCTGGTGGTGCGTGTCTCCTCTGGCGTACCGGTCGATATCTCAGCGTTTCGTCTCTATGACAAAGGCAAAGTGCGCGGCGATTCGGACATGGTGTTTTATGGTCAGCGCGAAAATGATGACAGTACAGTGCGTCTTTCCGCGTCCGGCAACGAAACCATGTTTACCGTTAATCTGGCAACGCTGAAAAGCGATGTGCAGAAAATAGCCTTTACCGCCACCTGTGATGCCGGCAAAACCGTTGCGTCACTGGCGCGTCTCGCCATTCAGGTCGAAGCCGGCGGAAGCGTGCTGGTGCAGTGTGATGTTGATACCACCGGACGCAGTGAGGCTGCGCTGATCCTGGGCGAGCTTTATCGTCGTAACGGCGAATGGAAGTTCCGCTTTGTCTCTCAGGGCTTTAACGGCGGCCTGCAGCCGCTGGCTGAACACTTTGGTATAGAAGTGGATGAGAGCAGCGCTGCGCCCGCACCGGCTCCGGCACCAGCACCACAGCCCGTCGTAAATCTGAGCAAAGTCAGTCTGACAAAAGAGAAGCCCTCCATCAGCCTGACGAAAAAGGATGACTATGGTCAGATCCGCGTCAACCTGAACTGGAACCAGCGCGCTGCCGGCAACAGCGGCGGCGGTTTCCTGAAGGGCATCTTTAACAATAACAAAGGTGTTGACCTTGATCTGGCTGCGTTTGTGGAGCTGAAAGATGGCTATCGCACTATCGTACAGGCGCTGGGCAACAAATTTGGCAGCTTCCGCGGCGAACCCTTCGTTGAGCTGAAGGGCGATGACCGTACCGGCGCCGTCAGCGACGGTGAGTGGATCCATATCAACGGCAGCGAATGGAAGCAGATCAAAGAAGTCCTGATCTTTACCTTTATCTATGAAGGTGTGCCGAGCTGGGAAAACACTGACGGCATGGTGACCATTCAGGTTCCGGGACAGCCGCCGGTGGAAACCGCGCTTACTGAAGGCAACAACCGGCAAAACATGTGTGCGATTGCCCGTCTGATTAACGACAACGGCGCAATCCGCGTAGAGCGTATCAACCGCTATTTCAGCGGCCATCAGGAACTCGATCAGGCGTTTGGCTGGGGCTTTAACTGGCGCGCCGGTTCCAAGTAATCAGGAGTAATTATGAGCTTTTTTAACTCTCTTAAAGACAAATTTAACGCCGGCCGCGACGAGCTGACAAAACAGGTAAGCCGCTACAAAAACCGCGCCTTTCTCGAAGGCACCGTGGCCGTCTGTGCCCGTATTGCTGTTGCCAGCGACGGCGTCAGCAGCGAAGAGAAGCAGAAAATGATGGGATTTCTGCGCGCCTCTCCGGAGCTGAGTATTTTTGATACCAATGAGGTGATCCAGTTTTTTGAAAAGCTGGTGACCTCATTCTCTTTCGATATGGAAGTGGGCAAGGGTGAGACAATGAAATATATCCTCGCCTTAAAAAATAAACCGGAACAGGCGCAGCTTGCGGTCCGGGTGGGTATTGCCGTGGCCAAAAGCGACGGTGACTTTGACGCCACTGAGCAGGCTAACGCCCGCGAAATTATTCAGGCGCTGGGCTTTCAGCCCGCTGAATTTGGCCTGTAACCGTTACTGACTTTTCTGGAGCTAATAGATGGAATCGACCCATATCGGGTTTCCGATTGAAACGGTAGCGGTGTTTTTACTGCTCTCTGTCGGAGCTATTTTTATCGACCTGTTCATGCACCGGCATGACAAACCTATTTCGCTGAAAAGCGCGGCGGGCTGGTCAGTATTCTGGATCCTGATGGCGCTGGCCTTTGCAGGCTTCCTGTATGTCCATCACGGCGCGGAAGTGGCCAGCCTGTTTGTGACCGGCTATGCGCTGGAAAAAGTCCTGTCGGTAGACAACCTGTTTGTCATGATGGCGATCTTTTCCTGGTTTGCCATTCCTAATAACTACCGTCACCGCGTGCTCTACTGGGGAATTATCGGTGCCATCGTATTCCGCGGCGTTTTTGTTGCCATCGGTACCGGCCTGCTGGCGCTCGGTCCGTGGGTGGAAGTGGTATTTGCCGTTATCGTAGGCTGGACCGCGGTGATGATGCTGAAAAGCGGCGACGACGATGATGAGATCGAAGATTACTCTCAGCATTTCGCTTACCGCATGGTGAAACGTTTCTATCCGATCTGGCCAAAACTCAAAGGCAGCGCCTTTGTGCTGAGCCAGAAAGAGGTCGATGCTGAACTCGCTAAGCCGGAGAACGCGGATGTGCAGGTAGGTCGCGTAAGCAAAGCGGCCCGCTACGCTACGCCGATGCTGCTCTGTTTAGCTGTGGTTGAACTTTCAGATGTGATGTTTGCGTTCGACTCGGTGCCGGCCGTGATCGCGGTCAGCCGCGAGCCGCTGATTGTGTACAGCGCCATGATGTTCGCTATCCTTGGTCTGCGTACACTCTATTTCGTGCTGGAAGGACTGAAGCAGTATCTGGTGCATCTGGAAAAAGCGGTGATCGTGCTGCTGTTCTTTATCGCCTTCAAGCTGGGCCTGAACGCGACCGAGCACTTCTTCCATCACGGTTACGCTATCGGCGCAACCACCAGCCTCTATGTTGTATTGGGCGTGCTGGCACTGGGGATTATCGCGAGCCTGCTGTTCCCGGGTAAAAAAGAAGAGCAGGCAGAGTAAGTCAGGGCGCGGCCCAGCCGCGCTATTGAATACCGCATACAGCGTATGCACGACGTGAGGAAAATAACATGGCAGTGACTCTCTCTAAAGGCGGCAACGTCTCCCTGGCAAAAGTCGACCCTTCACTGAAAAATGTGAAAATTGGTCTGGGCTGGGATACCCGCTCCACTGACGGTCAGGATTTTGACCTTGACGCCTCCGCTTTTCTGCTCACCGATGCAGGCAAAGTGCGTGGCGATCACGACTTCATTTTTTACAACAATCTGAAATCGGCTGATGGTTCCGTGACCCATACCGGTGACAACCGTACCGGTGAAGGTGACGGGGATGACGAATCGCTGATCGTTGAACTGGACCGCGTACCGCAGGACGTGACCAAAATTGTTTTTGTGGTCACCATTCATGATGCCGCAACCCGCCGCCAGTCATTCGGGCAGGTGGCAAACGCCTTTATCCGTCTGGTCAACAACGACAGCAACGTGGAAGCCGCGCGTTACGATCTGTCTGAAGATGCCAGCACGGAAACCGCAATGCTGTTTGGCGAGCTCTATCGCCACGCGGGCGAGTGGAAATTCCGCGCCGTTGGTCAGGGCTATGCAGGCGGCCTGGCCTCAGTCTGCGCGCAGTATGGTATCAACGCGTCCTGATCCGCAGTTACATACCCATTATCTGCCCGGTCTGGCCGGGCATCAGCCACAAGCAAAGAGGATTTCACCATGGCAGTTAATCTGACAAAAGGCGGTAACGTAAACCTGTCCAAAGAAGCCCCAACCATGACCAAAGCTATTGCTGGTCTGGGCTGGGACTCACGCGTCACCGATGGTCAGGCGTTTGACCTGGATGCATCGGTCTTTCTGGTCGGCGCAGACGGCAAAGTGTTATCCGATCAGCACTTCGTGTTCTTCAACAACGCCACCAGCCCGGACGGCTCTGTCGCGCATCAGGGCGACAACCGCACCGGTGAAGGCGAGGGTGACGATGAGCAGGTAAAAATTTCGCTGGCTACCGTGCCCGCCGACGTGCAGAAAGCCGTTTTTGCGGTAACCATCTACGATGCGGAAGCGCGTAAGCAGAACTTCGGTATGGTCTCTAATGCCTACATCCGTATTGTTAACGAAGACAACAACAGCGAAATCGCCCGTTACGATCTGTCAGAAGATGCCAGCACCGAAACGGCCATGGTCTTCGGCGAGCTCTATCGTCACAACGGTGAGTGGAAATTTAAAGCGGTGGGCCAGGGCTTTGCCGGCGGCCTGAAAGCGCTGGCAGCTCAGCACGGCGTATCCGTGTAACGGACTGCTGCAAAAGAGCCTCTTCCCCGTGAAGGGGCTTTTTTTTGTCTGTTAACCACCCACAGGGAGTGAAATATGGAACTGACCACCGGACAGAATATTGCTCTTAATAGCACGTGTCCTGAACTCTGCCTGACCTGGAAAACCAGGCCTGGATTCAGCAGCGACATTGATGCTTCAGCGTTTTTGCTCGGCGCAAATGAAAAAGTCCTCGGTGATTCGTCGATGATTTTTTTCAACCAGCCGCATAACGAAAACCGCAGTATTGTCATGCACAGCCATGCCGGAGAGGCGCGTTTTCAGATTCAGCTTCACGCGCTACCCGCTGCCGTCATGCGTATTGCTGTTACGCTGGTTATCGATGGCAGCGATACAGTAGGGGGTTTACAGCAGCTTACTCTGCAGTGTGGTGAACATCGCTACGATATCGCACCCGGCGATCGACGCGAGAAAGCCCTGATTGTCTGCCATCTCTATCGTCATAACGAACAGTGGAAACTGCGAGCGGTCGGGCAGGGATTTGATGGAGGCCTTCATCCGCTGGCGCTGCATTTTGGCGTGGATGTAGCAGAACCTGTGATCGCATCAGTACCCGCAGTTAGCCTGGAGAAGAAGCTTGAAAAACTGCCGCAACTGGTCAGCCTGGCAAAACCAATCCGCGTCAGTCTGGAGAAACACCGGCTCTCAGAAGTTAAAGCGCAGGTCGCCTTTGTGCTGGATGCGTCAGGCTCCATGACGGCACAGTTTAAGCGCGGTAATGTGCAGAAGGTGCTGGAGCGGGTAGCGGCGCTGGCCGTGCAGTTTGATGATGACGGCAGCATGCCGGTCTGGGCGTTTGGCGAAAAATTTCGTCAGTACGCGGATGTGTCACTGGATAACCTTGAGGGTTACATCGATCGTATTCGCAACGACGGCAGGCGGACGATGTGGGAAATCCTGCCGGGTCTGGGCGGCACGAACAATGAGCCACCGGTACTGGAAGCGATTAACAATACCTATCGCGACGCCACACTACCGGTGTATGTAGTCTTTATTACCGATGGCGGCATCAATAAAACACGCCTTATCAAAGAGAAACTCAGAGAGTCCGCCACACTGCCAGTTTTTTATAAATTCTTAGGCCTGGGCGGCAATAATTATGGCGTGCTGGAGCGTCTGGATACCTTTACCGATCGCCTGATCGACAATACACATTTTTTTCCGGTTGATGATGTCGGAAATATCAGCGATGAGCAGCTTTACGACTGGCTGCTGGTGGAGTTTCGTGACTGGCTGGATGCAGCAAAGCAAAAACGTATTCTGCGATAAGGTACGGCAGAGCGTTTTTCCTGCCGCTGCGGTTTACAGTCAGAACGCTGCAAGTTTTATGCAAATCAATGTCAATACGGTATCAATTGCGGATAACTAAGCGCACAATAGGGGTTCGTCGGCAGCGTTCTGAGCTACTGACCCACACCCGATATCGGGGGACCTGTAATGAGTTTATATTCTGTCGAGGCCATCTGCGACCTCACCGGCCTTTTACCCGCCACCTTACGCAACTGGAAGCGCGCAGGCCTGATTACCCAGCCACAGCATAATGGTGAATACACCAGCGGACAGCTAACGCGTATCTATAGCGTGCTGGACCTGACGGCTACCGGCAGCACGCTGCCTGAAATTTACGCCTTTCTGCAGGGCAGGTCACCGCTGCCGCAAAATCGCTGGCAATGCCGGCAGGAAGAGATGACGGACCAGCTGCGCGACAGCTCGGATTTAGCGCTGCAGGCGCGCATGCGACAGATGGGCAGCGACTACAGCGGTGATGATTTTGTTAACGCTTATCTGAAGCCGCTGAACCTGCTGTTGCGCAGTGATAACAGCGCAGATTCGGTTATAAAGCAATCACGCTTTCATGATGCCGTGGTTTTTCACGCACGCTGTATCATGCGTGCATCGGAGCGTCGTAAAACTGTCCCTGTTTTTCTGGAAGCTATCAGCGTGACAGACGCAACCGAAATCTGGCTGGAAGCTATTCGCCTGACCGGGCAGGGCTGCCGGGTCGAGATTTCCGAGAATGTGACCGGGTTGCCGGCCACCTCAATTTATCGGCACGATCACCATATGATGTGGTGTGGAGCAGGGATCTCGCAGCTGATGCAGTGGAACTATCGTGAAAAACTGCGCAACGATAAACCGGTGATGCTAAGCGGCCCCGATCGCACATTGCTGACTGCAGCCTGATAAAGTTTTACAACCCGGCTGGCTGCCGGGTTGTACCTGTCGGCTAGCCTTCAGCCACCCTCTGAACACTCTGCCCATCAACTTCTGCACCCATAAAATCTGGTATCACCCGCACACTTTCGCAAAATAGTGGCCTGAACCTTTCTAACCCCCTCCGTTTGTGCATAATAATATGTTATTGCTAAACCGATTTAGCTTGCGATCAGGAGAAGTGAAATGGTCAAACGGGTATGGTGTCTGGGCGATGCAGTTGTGGATCTGCTGCCGGAGTGTGATAACAGATTGATTCAGTGTCCCGGCGGTGCGCCCGCCAATGTGGCGGTGGGTATCGCCAGGCTTCAGGGCAACAGCGGCTTTATTGGTAAAGTAGGCGGCGATCCCTTTGGCACGTTCCTGATTGATACGCTTAATGCCGAGCAGGTAAACACCGAGTTTATGCAGCCAGATAACACGCAGCGCACCTCGGTTGTCGTGGTGGCGCTGGACGCAGACGGTGAGCGCAACTTTACTTTTATGGTGCGTCCTTCAGCAGATCTGTTTATCGAAACGCACGAGCTGCCAGCTTTCCGGGCGGGCGAATGGCTGCACTGCTGTTCGATTGCACTGCTCAGAGATCCCTCACGAAACACCACGCTGACGGCGATGCAGCAACTTCATGAAGCGGGCGGCTTTGTGAGTTTTGACCCCAACATCCGGCACGATTTATGGGCAGATGAAGCGGAGCTGCGCGACGCGCTTGCCCGCGCGCTGGCTCTTGCTGACGTAGTAAAGCTTTCAGAAGAAGAGCTGACCTTTATCTGTAACACCAGCGATATCGCGGCAGGTATGCAGCAGCTGGCTGAGCAATATGCTATCAGGCTTATTCTGGTTACCCAGGGCCGCCAGGGCGTGCAGGCATGGTCCCGTGGCACGCTGCAGCACTATCCGACGCGCCCGGTTGTCAGTGTGGATACGACCGGCGCCGGAGACGCTTTTGTTGCCGGGCTGCTGTGGCATTTAGCCGGTCAGGGTTTGCCGCAGGATGACGTGCAGCTCAGAGAGTGTCTGGAGCGCGCGCAGATCTGCGGCGGGCTGGCAACCACGGCGAAAGGCGCAATGACCGCGCTGCCTTATCTTGATCAGCTGCAGCAGCAGCTTGCCTGATTAAGGGGGCCTGAAGGCCATTAGCACCGTGCCGGGAGCAGCAGGCCGGCCGGTAAGCAGGATGTAAGATTACAGCGAGGAAAAACATAGCAGGGACATGTCATGTTTAATGCTGTTGTTTCAACCAGTGATTGGTTTTTTTTCATCCTGACAGGGTTATGATTTTTGCTATCCATGTACAGCACTTAAATTCAGGGGCCGTTATGCTTGCTATCCGTTTATCTGATGACATTGAGTCCCGTCTGGACTCGCTGGCGAAAAAAACCGGTAGAACAAAGACGTTCTATGCACGCGAAGCTATCCTTACGCATCTTGAAGATCTTGAGGATTATTACTTAGCAGCGGAAACAGTTGAGCGCATCAGGCGTGGAGAGGAATCCATGCATTCGTCCGAAGACGTGAGGAAGTCACTTGGTCTGGACGATTAATTACTCTGACCGTGCACTGAAAGTGTTGCGTAAAATGGATAAGCAAAATGTGCGACGAATAGTGGATTTTATGAACATACGCATTGCTGCTTCGGTAGATCCGCGCCAGTCAGTGAAGCCGCTAAAAGGTGATTTAGGTGAGTTTACACCCGTCGCAGATCCTGTCCATTAGATCCATAAATACCCGCCTTCATATTTTCATAGCTAACAGTTCATGGGTAAGCATACCCGCCCTGAATCCGCGATTTTCAGGTCCGTTTCTCAGCTTAATAATTTAGCAGGGAAACTATCCAGGGTATGATGCGCGCTGGTTAACCTTACTGCTCAAAAGGAATTGGCGTGGAAATCATCGGTGACAATACTCTGGTCACAAGTCTCAGAGGCACATACAAAACCGTTCAGTGTCGCGGCGAACAGCGGAAGCACTGGCTTGAGCTTCAGTTCGTGGATGAGAACAATAGCCCGGTTACCGGGCTGAACGTTAGGCTGGAGTACCATCCGCTAGCATCAGCAAAGGATGTGGAGATGTGGCGTAAATCTGGCTACGACTATAATCCGACGCCGCCGCCCCATCCTCCGGCAGGGGTCACCAACGAACAGGGCGTGGTACGCTTTGACGACCTGTACTGGATAGCGACTGACGTGAAAACGGACGGGCAGCAGCTGGCCGACGTCATGGAGCAGCGTCCGCTGGGCCTGCGCCGCAACCCGAACAGCCAGCCGGTGAGTAATAATATCTTCCGGCCGGAAACCCGCGACCCGGAATGGCGTTCGGACGTGAAGGAAAAAGCCGACGCGGCGGGATATGCGCATCACTACGTAACTATCGGCCAGCTCTGTGACCGGCTGCCGGAAATTGAAGGATGGACTGAGCCTGAGCCGCCAGCGTTTCATTTTCCGCCGGGAAAGGCATTGAAAGGCACGGAAATAGCGCGGGAGGCGCTGGACAGGCGGCACGTCTTCGAAGTCTGTCCGTTCCGGGCGTGGTCGCTGGTGCTGCATGACACGAAAGAGTATGACCTGGCGAACGGTTATAATCTCGGCCTGATGGCTGACATGGCCTATGCGAAAGGCGGGAATACGGTGATTAAACACTTTTTCCTGGAAAAGTGTCTGGATCTGTCCATGACACCGAGATATGAAGAATTTCCATCATATTTTTACACACTGGTTATGGATGTACCGTTCCGTGAGCGATATATCACTGCAGAATTTCTGGACTCCTCCCGCCTGAATGACAAAGCTCCTGCCCGGCTATGGCTTGACAGCACTCAGCTTTTTTACGTGGAAAATGTGAACCATGTGATTGTGGCATGGCGGGGAACGCAGGAGGTGCCAGACTGGGTTTCCGACGGCTGGTATTCGCCGCAGCCGTGCCCGAAAGAGCTGGCCAAAGCCGGTCGTATTCACGGCGGGTTTCTGGAAGCATATCAGCTGGCGAAGGAGCGGTTTGAGGATCAATTTACTCAAATAAAAAATGATCTCGCAGAAGCTAATGAAACAAAAAAGCTGTTTATCGCCGGACACAGTCTGGGCGGGGCGCTGGGGCTGACCTATGCGGCGGAGATGAAGGCATTTCTGCCGATACTTTACACGTATGGAATGCCCAGAACCTTTACCGCTGACGCGGTGGGGCACCTGTACCAAATCATTCACTACCGGCACGTCAACGACAGCGACACCATTCCCAGCGTGCCGTTTGATGCCAATCTGGATAACTGGCTGTACGGTAAGTTTGGCCCTCTCGGCACCACACTGGGCTTTTTCTGGACGCTGACGGCCGGGCTGCCGGCGCAGATGGCGGGAGCCTACATCGGAGAGCACTACTGGCATCACGGCAAGCCGGTGGTTTTTTTCCGCACCACACAGACCCGAACCTGGCTGGAATGCAAAGCGATCAACAACTACTCCTGCCGCCGCCTCAGCTCCAGTGACATGCACAAAGTTAAACTTTTCCTCGTCCCGTCGTTGTCTGAGACAGAGAATGTGGAGGCTAAAGAAGCGCAGGAGGCATTTGTGCGTGAGTTCCCGGCTGAAGATATCCGGAAAGTGTTCCCGCGGAATACCAATCCGGACTTCGATCATATGACCAGCCCGTTTCAGCACTCGATGACGAGTAAGTATCTGCCTTTCCTGAATAACCAGCTGCTCGAGCTGGCAGGCCCGGAACGGAAGCTGAGCCGAAAAACGAACCGTCAGAATTTCCGGGAGCAAATGGAAAAATACGGCGAACATTCTCCCTCGCAGGAGCTGAAGCGAAACCGGATGTTCCTCGCCCTGCAGGATATGCTGGGCATTTCGCTGACAGAGACCCGGAAGCTGCCGGGCGGAGAGCATGCCCTGACCCGCTTTAATTTCGTTGCGGAGGAAGAAGTTGAACCGTCCAGATAAAAAGTGCAATGCGCTGCTGGCAGCGATGGTAGTGCTGTCTCTGAGCGGGTGCGCCAGCCGCCCCGACTATACCCTTAATCCTCCGGCGGGTACGGAATGGTTAACGGTGGTGGTGAAGCTGCCACCTGACACGGAAGTGCTGCCGCTGGATGTTCTCTACCGCTCAGAGACCTGCAGGCGGAAAGTTTATGATCAGTCCACTGAGTCACATGTGAGCAAGGAAAGGGGGCTGAATCCCATGCAGATGGAGCTCAGTCCAGCCGACGGGAATGGTTTCCGCCAGATTCGCATCGCGCTTGACGGGGGAACAAAGTGTGGCTGGGCGCTCAGTGGTGTCAGGGTCGGGATTCGGTTAGCCAAAACCTCAGCCCTGGCAAAAGGGAAGGATACGACTCCCGCTAACTATGTATTCGACTTTGATGATGAGGGGTACAGCAACGCATTTGGTCATGGTAAACCAAAGTTTGTCAGCGGTGACCTGATATTTAAAACTGAGTTTTTCCCGATGATTATTACCAATAATATGCTCCATGAGACATATGCTCAGCTGTTTGCCGGGAATATAAAATATGGGAAATGGAACAGGTACTACAGGATTAGTGGCACAAAAAAAATACGCGTTGAACCAACATTATATTCTAAAAAAGTTGTCAGGCTTGAAAGCCCTAAAAGCCGTAATGATAGTCCAGGGATGACCGTGTTATACCCTGATGGTTCGACCGAAAAGATTCGCGGTATTGCACCTGACTATACAAAATTACTTTTAATGAAGTGATCATGTATTCATCGATCTGAACATGCCCTGGTGGAAGATTATCTGACAGAGACCCGGAAACTGCCGGGCGGGGAGCATGCCCTGGCCCGCTTTAATTTCGTTGCTGAGAAAGAAGTTAAAATTCCTCAGTAAAAACGTGGTTGTCGTGGTGGTTGTAACGCTGCTTACCGGATGTGATAACCGGCCTGACAGGATGCTGACGGAGTTGTTGCTAAAACTATTTCGTTCCATCAGACTTCAAACCCTCTTAAACGACACCATTCCGCAACCCGGCTGTTTTCGCAACTGAGCATCAGGCAGCACGCGTTTATTTATCCTACCCCTTTAAAGCTGAAACGATTAAATCAAACACCACCATTTCAGCTTGATTTCTCTCTCTGTGCGTCTAAAAACGCCGTCTTAACCTCTCAAAATGTGATCTAACCCAAATTTACAGAGATTACTGACGGTATAACCGACCGAAGTGAAGCACCTCACGGTTTCATTTTCCTCATGTTTGTACGCTTAGCTGACATTAGCTAAATCAATTCAGCAAAGGATGCATCATTATGAAATTAGCATTATTGGCCGGTGTGGTCATGGCGGGGATCAGCGTTCAGGCAGCAGCACAGACATGGGTGCTGACAGATGCTGAAGCAAGTACAGAGAAGGGAAACTGGCACATCGACAGCAAAACGCTGAAGCTGGGCGGCCAGCCGTTCAGCATCGAACAAAAAGTGCTGCATGGCGGCAAACAGGAAGGTTCGAAAGTCATTACGATTACCAGTCCGGAGGGCCTGACCATCGCGCTCAGCCCGACGCGCGGGATGGATTTACTGTACGTCAGGGGACACGGCGTGCGTCTGGGCTGGGATTCGCCGGTAGATGAAGTGGTCAACCCGGCCTATATCAATCTGGAGAGCCGCAACGGTCTCGGCTGGCTTGATGGCTTTAATGAAATGATGGTGCGCTGCGGCTATGAGTGGACCGGGCATCCGGTCACTAAAGATGGCCGCATCTATACGCTGCACGGTAAAGCGGGCAACACACCCGCTTCGCAGGTTGAAGTCACCGTGGATGATAAAGCCCCGCATGAAATCCACATTCGCGGCCTGCTGAAAGAGCATACGTTCAAAAAATCGAACCTCGCCACCTGGACAGAGCTCCGTTACGTGCCGGGTACAGATGCCTTCACACTGCATGATGTGTTAACCAACCACGGCGATTATCCGCAGGATTATCAGATCATCTATCACAGCAATTTCGGCACGCCGATTCTGGAGAAAGATGCCCGCTTTATCGCACCGCTGAAATCTGTCTCGCCTTTTAACGACTACGCGCAGAAAGGGCTGAATAGCTGGAACGTCTATGATGCGCCCGCCAGAGATTTTGATGAGATGGTATTTAACCTGGTGCCGAAAGCGGACAGCAACGGAAAAACGCTGGCGGCGGTGGTTAACAGCAAAGGCGATAAAGGGGCATCAATCGAGTTTGATACCCGCCAGCTGCCGGTGCTGACCATGTGGAAAAACACCGACACGCTTAAACAGGGCTACGTTACCGGTATTGAACCCGGTACCAGCTATGCCTATCCGGTCACCATTGAAAAAGAGCAGGGCAGGGTTAAGCAGCTACAGCCGGGCCAGAGCACCACGTTTGAGCTGACTTACACGCTGCTGAAAGATGCTGACGCCGTCAGCAAAACGGAACAGCGTATCGGGCAGATTCAGGGCGATGAAAAAGTCACCGTAGATCAGGCGCCGATTGCTAAAGAGTAACCGCATGGAGCAGAGCCTGGCTCTGCTCTTTTTTCCCTCTTTCTCCTGCTTCTCTCTCCCCCATGTATTACCCACCTGAGACGTCCCTTTACGTTTTCCTGCGCTATTTTGCGATGTACTTCACATCACTTAAAACGGTTTAGCAAAATCAGTTGCGCACAGTAACAAAGTTCATCAGGATTCAGCTACTAAAACGGTTTAGCAAAAAAAAATATCTGATAATAGCTACCTCTCAGGGACGCCATACCATGAAAAAAAGCATCCTCGCCCTTACCCTCAGCGCCTTATTAAGTTCAGGAACAGCGTGGTCCGCCACCGATATGAGCAGTATTGAAGCGCGTCTTGCAGCAATGGAAAAACGTCTCGCGGCGGCAGAACAGCGTGCTGACCTTGCAGAAACCCGCGCAAAAGCAGCAGAAAAACAGGCACAAATGCTGGCCACCGCCCAGCAGAAAAATCAGACGGCGATTGCCCGGGTTGAACAGCGTACGGCAAAAGCCGCACCCGCGACGACAGGCAGCGAGGATAGCGGATTTGAGTTTCATGGTTATGCCCGCTCCGGCCTGCTGATGAACAGTTCAGCGGCCAAAACGCAGGGTGGTCCGACCGTTACGCCGGCTGGCGAGACCGGAGGACATGTGGGCCGGCTGGGCAACGAGCCTGACACCTATGTTGAACTGAATCTGGAGCACAAACAGACGCTGGCAAACGGGGCCACCACCCGCTTTAAAGCGATGCTGGCGGACGGGCAGCGTACTTACAATGACTGGACAGCGGCCAGCAGCGATCTCAACCTGCGTCAGGCATTTGTTGAGCTGGGGCAGCTGCCCACTTTCTCCGGCGCTTTCAAAGACTCTACCGTCTGGGCGGGTAAACGCTTCGATCGCGATAACTTTGATATTCACTGGATCGACTCCGACGTCGTGTTTCTTGCGGGTACCGGTGCCGGGATCTACGACATGAAGTGGGGCGAAACCACACGCAGTAACCTGTCACTTTACGGACGTACCTTTGGTGATATCGAAAATAATGAAAACACCGCGCAGAACTACATTCTTTCACTGAATAACTTCACCGGACCGCTGCAGCTGATGCTCAGCGGCATGCGCGCTAAAGATAATGACCAGCGCACCGATATCGAAGGAAATCGCGTGAAAAGCGACGCGGCTAACACCGGCGTGCACGTATTAGCGGGCATCCATAACGATACTTTCTACGGCCTGCGCGAAGGCTCGGCTAAAACGGCCCTGCTCTACGGCCACGGTCTGGGCGCGGAAGTGAAAACGCTGGGATCTGACGGTGCGCTGCTGCCGGAAGCCGATACCTGGCGCCTCGCAAGCTACGGCATTACGCCGCTGGGCGGCGGCTGGCATATTGCGCCAGCACTGCTGGCACAGAGCAGCAAAGATCGCTACGTCAAAGGCGACAGCTATGAATGGGCGACCGCGAACCTGCGCCTGATTCAGGAATTCACGCAGAACTTTGAGATGCAGTATGAAGGCTCATATCAGTACATGGATCTGCGGCCTGAAGGCTACAACAGCCGCAATGCCGTGAGTGGCAATTTTTACAAGCTCACCGTAGCGCCGACGCTGAAAGCCAGCGACGTCGGCGACTTCCTCAAGCGCCCTGAAATCCGTCTGTTTGCCAGCTGGATGGACTGGGATCACCGTCTGGATAACTATGCGGGCGATGACGCCTTTGGCAGCAGCGGCTTTAAAGCTGGCGGCGAGTGGAACTTTGGCGTGCAGATGGAAACCTGGTTCTGATTCTCCGGCCCCTGCGGGGGCCACATTCTGGCAGGCATAACAACGAAAAACAGAGGTTACTATGGATGTTGTACAGATCTCCCGCGCGCTGCTGCCGCTGCTGGGAGGCCGGGAAAATATTGCCAGCGCGGCGCACTGCGCTACCCGTCTGCGTCTGGTACTGGTGGATGATGCCAAAGCAGATACCGCCGCGATCGGTAAACTCGATGGCGTAAAAGGGTGCTTCCGCAATGCCGGACAGCTGCAGGTCATTTTTGGCACCGGCGTGGTGAATAAGGTGTATGCTGCCTTTATCCGCGAAGCCGGCATCAGCGAAACCAGTAAGTCAGAAGCAGCAGATATCGCTGCACGTAAACTCAATCCTTTTCAGCGTATTGCGCGTCTGCTGTCGAATATTTTTGTTCCGATTATTCCGGCCATTGTCGCCTCAGGTCTGCTGATGGGGCTGCTCGGCATGGTGAAAACCTACGGCTGGGTTAATCCGGAAAATGCACTCTATATCATGCTGGATATGTGCAGCTCAGCGGCATTCATCATTCTGCCAATCCTGATCGGATTCACTGCCGCACGTGAGTTTGGCGGCAATCCGTTTCTCGGGGCGACGCTGGGCGGGATCCTGACGCATCCGGCGCTGACCAACGCCTGGGGCGTGGCGGCTGGTTTCCATACCATGAACTTCTTTGGTATCGAAGTCGCGATGATTGGCTATCAGGGCACGGTGTTCCCGGTACTGCTGGCGGTATGGTTCATGAGCGTACTGGAGAAACAGCTACGCCGGGTGATCCCCGACGCGCTGGATCTGATCCTGACGCCATTCCTGACGGTGATTATCTCCGGTTTTGTAGCGCTGCTGATTATCGGTCCGGCCGGGCGCGCGCTGGGTGACGGGATCTCCTTTGTCCTGAGCACGCTGATCGCCCACGCCGGCTGGCTGGCGGGATTACTGTTTGGCGGTCTCTACTCTGTCATTGTGATCACCGGCGTACACCACAGCTTTCACGCTATTGAAGCGGGGCTGCTGGGCAACCCGTCTATCGGCGTGAATTTCCTGCTGCCGATCTGGGCGATGGCTAACGTCGCACAGGGCGGGGCGTGCCTGGCGGTATGGTTAAAATCAAAAGATATTAAGATTAAAGCTATCGCGCTTCCCTCCGGCTTCTCGGCGCTGCTGGGGATTACCGAAGCAGCCATTTTTGGTATCAACCTGCGCTTTATGAAACCTTTCGTAGCGGGGCTGATTGGCGGTGCGCTGGGAGGTGCATGGGTTGTCTCGGTGCATGTTTATATGACGGCTGTAGGCCTGACCGGTATTCCGGGCATGGCGATTGTGCAGGCCAGCTCGCTGCTCAATTACGCCATTGGTATGGTGATCGCTTTCAGCGCAGCCTTTGTTATCTCTTACCTGCTTAAATACAAAACGGACGCAGAATAATGGCCTCATTAAACCTGTTCCCCGCTATCCTGCAGGCGGTCATGCGCGGTCAGCCGCGCGCGCTAAACGATGCGCACTATCCCGGCTGGCATCTTGCGCCTGTAACGGGTTTGCTGAACGACCCTAACGGCTTTATCCACATTAACGGACGCTATCACCTCTTCTACCAATGGAACCCGCTGAGCTGCCAGCATCAGCATAAATGCTGGGGACACTGGAGTTCAGCGGACCTGCTGCAGTGGCAGCATGAGCCGATCGCGCTGATGCCGGATGAAGAGTATGACCGCAGCGGCTGCTACTCCGGCAGCGCCGTGGACAATCACGGTGCGCTCACGCTGGTTTACACCGGTAATGTGAAGTTTGACGATGGCAGCCGTACCGCGTGGCAGTGCCTGGCGGTACAGAATGAAGCAGGAGGTTTCGATAAGCTGGGACCCGTTATTGCGCTGCCTGAAGGGTATACCGGACACGTCCGCGATCCAAAAGTGTGGCGGCATGGTGAGAGCTGGTACATGGTGCTGGGGGCACAGGACAATGCGCTGCAGGGCAAAGTTCTGCTGCTGCGCTCTGACGATATGCACACGTGGCACAGGCTCGGGGAGATTGCCGGCAGCGGCCTTAACGGGCTGGGTGCGGCAGGATATATGTGGGAGTGCCCCGATCTCTTCACGCTGGGCGACAGTACGTTTCTTATCTGCTGTCCGCAGGGGATCACGCCTGAAGAACAGCGTTTTCTCAATGCGCATCCCAGTGCATGGCTGGCAGGCGATCTGGACTATGACACCGCCCGCTTTACGCACGGCGACTTTCATGAGCTGGATGCCGGCTTTGAGTTCTACGC
Organism: Pantoea sp. Acro-807; assembly: GCF_011752675.1. Lineage (NCBI taxonomy): Bacteria > Pseudomonadati > Pseudomonadota > Gammaproteobacteria > Enterobacterales > Erwiniaceae > Pantoea > Pantoea sp. Acro-807. The sequence goes on from NZ_VWXE01000008.1 coordinate 132,395, forward strand.
ACCGCAGACCACACTGACCGCCGATGGCCGTCGCCTGCTGGTAGCATGGATGGGGGTGCCGGACGGTGAAGAGAGATATCAGCCTACTATCGCCCGCGGCTGGATCCACCAGATGACCTGCATCCGCGAGCTGGGAACGCGTGACGGCAAACTCTACCAGCGGCCGGTAGCTGAGCTGCAGGCGCTGCGCGGTGAGGAGCACGCTTTTCAGGGTCTGGCTGCAGATGCCCCCTTTATTGCCGCGCGACGGCTTGAGCTGGAGCTGACCGGTACGGGCGGTATCACGCTTGATTTTGCCAACACGCTGCTGCTGGAGTGGCATAGCAGCGGACTGCGTCTTGCGCGTCGCAGCCTGTCGAACGGGGAGTGGCACTATCGCTACTGGCAGGGAGCAGTGACGCGGCTGCAGATTTTATGCGACCACTCCAGCGTAGAGATTTTTATCAACGAAGGCGAGGGCGTGATGAGCAGCCGCTATTTTCCGGCAGCGGAGGCGCAACTCAGGCTGATCGGGGACACAGAAGTTACCGCGCGCTACTGGCCGCTGCGACGCTGCGTGGTACAATAAGTTATTGTTTCCCTGACTGATGCCATGACGTGAGAAAAACCAAACGCGTAACCATTACCGATATCGCCGCGCTGGCTGGCGTCTCGAAAGCGACCGCCAGCCTGGTGCTGAACGGCCGGGGTAAAGAGCTGCGCGTCGCCAAAGAGACGCGCGAGCGCGTGCTCTCCCTGGCCCGTGAGCATCATTATCAGGCCAGTATTCATGCGCGTCTGCTGCGCGATAATCGCAGCCATACGCTGGGTCTGGTGGTGCCGGAGATCACCAATCACGGTTTTGCCGTATTCTCAGACGCACTGGAAAACCTTTGCCGCGAAGCGGGACTACAGCTGCTGATCTCCTGTACGGATGAAAATGCCGGCCAGGAGCGGGTTGTCGTGGATAACCTGGTCGCCCGCCAGGTGGACGGGCTGATTGTCGCCTCCAGCATGTCCGGCGACAGCGACTATGTAAAACTCAGCGAACAGCTGCCGGTCGTACTGTTTGACCGCTATATGAATGATACGCAGCTGCCGCTGGTGATCACGGATGCGGTTACGCCTACTGCCGAATTAGTGGCGCAACTGGCGCGCGCTAATCCGGAAGAGATCTATTTCCTTGGCGGTCAGGCGCGCCTCTCTCCGACGCGCGATCGCCTTGCCGGCTTTCTGCAGGGGCTGGAGCTGGCGGGCGTCACGCCCCGACCGGAGTGGATTATTCATGGTAACTATCACCCCAGCAGCGGTTATGAGATGTTTGCCGCGCTCTGCGCCCGACTCGGTCGTCCGCCACAGGCGATCTTCACCGCCGCCTGCGGCTTGATGGAAGGGGTGCTGCGTTACATGAGCCAGCATCATCTGCTCAACAGCAACATCCGCATCGCCAGTTTTGATGACCACTATCTCTATGATTCACTGTCGGTAGCGATTGATACCGTCGAACAGGATGTACCGCGACTGGCGCAGGAGTGCTTTGCGTTGCTGAGCGCGCTGATTGCTGGCGATGAGCCTGCCAGTAACCGCAGAGTGCTGCCGGCCACACTCCGGCTGCGTCACGCATAGCGGCGCTTGTGATCGGAGCAGAGGCAACAGTTTGCGAAAAAGCTGAAGAAGTGTTGCGATAACCCCCATAGCGCATCTGCCAGACTGCGCGGGATAAAATCAAACTGCAAACGTCGGGGTTCCGGCTGGTTTATCAGGTGATCGACGATCAGCTGATCATCGCAGTCGGAAAGCGCGAACGCAGCGATGTGTATCATCCTGCCAGTGAGAGAATGCGATAGCATTAGATTTGCAATGGTAATTACGCATTCCACCCTGCACCGGGCGAAATAAGCTATATCTGCTCTCTTTAAGCGGGCTCCTGATACGGTTTTATTAACCAATCAGAGCGGGTTTACGTTTAATCACAGTGCAAACGCTAATGAGAAAAAGACGATATATCTGGAAAACACTCCCGATTGCATCCGCACTCGCAAATATCTCTCTTTATATTTGAGTTAGGCCAGACCGGAACGATGCTTTAAGTAATATTACGATTGCATTCTCGTTTTATAGCGCCATCAGGAACTTTCTGATTGTTAAGGTGATATTCTGTGCAGGCAAACTGACAGGAAACAGACAATCACTTTAACTTAAGTCTTTATAATGGCACATACAGGGATGGTACTGGCGCTGAGCGTCAGCTTATTAACTGCTTCAGCAGCAGCGGCACCGTTGAATCCGGGCGACCGTGATTATATTCAGAATCAGCAGCAGCAACGTTTACAGCAGGATCAGCATCAGCGCGATGCGCTGTGGAACGCGGTGTCGCCTCTGGCCGCCCCAGCCGGGGAGTCAGGCACATCCGGTCCGTGCTTCCCTGTTCATCATATCGTTATCCGTAACGCGTCTTTATTATCGCAGAGCCAGCAGCAGAATATCACCGCCCCCTATATCCATCGCTGCCTGAACTTAACCAATATTAATTCTCTGGTCCACTCAATTTCTGACTGGTATATGCAGCGCGGTTATATTACCAGCAGAGCGTTTTTAACTGAGCAGGATTTATCTTCCGGTGAGCTGGTTATTCCGGTGCTGGAAGGGAAGCTCGACGATATACGCCTGGACGGTGAGCACCCACGTGCGCTGTTAATGGCTTTTCCCGGCCTGAAAGGAAAGATACTCAATCTGCGCGATATTGAGCAGGGCATGGAGCAGATCAACCGCGTGCGCGCAATGCCGGTGCAGATCGAAATTCAGCCCTCTCCTGAAGCAGGTTATTCGGTGGTGAACCTCACGGCTAAGCCGGAATTTCCGCTCAGTACCTCGCTGGGTTTTGACAACAGCGGACAGAAAAGCACCGGTACCGGTCAGATAAACGCCTCGCTTACCGGCAATAACCTGCTGGGTCTCGCCGATCGCTGGTTTATCAGCGGCGCGCGCAGCAGCGCCTTCAGCCAGTGGCGCGATGCGCAGAGTCTGCAGACAGGCTTCAGCGTACCGTACGGCTATGGCCTGCTTGACTATAGCTACAGCTGGAGCAGATATCACAGCAGCTTCATCAACAATGATTTCACCTGGCTGAGCAACGGTGACAACGTCGCACACCGCCTGAACGGCTCCTGGGTACTTTTCCGCAACGGCGAGATCAAAACCGGCGTCCGGTTTGGACTGAACCACTACAGCAGCCACAACTTCCTCAATAACACGCTGCTCACCGGCAGCAGCCGGAAAATCACCAGCCTGCAGGCGGGTCTGGATCATACGCAGAAAATCTTTGGCGGCGTGGCCACGCTTAACCCGTCGTTCAGTCGCGGCATGTCGTGGTTTGACGCTGAAAGTGATGCGGGCAAAACCGGCGACCTGCCGAAAGCGCAATTTCGCAAGTGGAGCCTCAGCGGCAGCTTTCAGCGTCCGCTAACGAACCGCCTGTGGTGGCTGAGCAGCGTTTACAGTCAGTGGTCGCCTGACCGGCTATACGCCAGCGAGCGCCTGACGCTCGGCGGTGAAAGTTCGGTGCGCGGCTTTAAGGAGCAGTATCTCTCCGGCGACACCGGGGGGTATCTGCGTAACGAACTGAACTACAACCTGTTCACGCTGCCGGTCATTGGCGAAGTCAGCGCGCTGGCGGCAATCGACGGCGGCTGGCTGAAGAGCGATGCGCAGAACCGCGAGTTCACCGGCACGCTGTGGGGCAGCGCGGCGGGTATCAGCACCCGCAACCGTTTTTTCTATACCCAGTACACCCTGGGCATTCCGCTCAGCTATCCCGGCCATCTGCAGCCGGATCGCGTCAGCATTTACGCCCGCGTCGGGCTGGTTTTCTAAGAGGCTAAGATTATGGACGATCGCCAACCCGTTTCCCTCGCCCGTCGTGTACTGAGCTATCTCATCTGCTCTCTGGTGGCCATGCAACCCGTGCTGCCGGCTGTAGCCGCGCAAATCACCCCGGTGACGCCAGGCACGCAGATGGACAAAGCAGGTAACGGTGTGCCGGTTGTCAACATTGCCACACCAAACGGCGCTGGTATCTCGCACAATCAGTATCAGCAGTACAACGTTGGCCAGGAAGGCGTGATCCTCAACAACGCCACCGGCCAGCTCAACCGGACGCAGCTTGGCGGGCTGATCCAGAATAACCCTCATCTGAAAGCGGGCCATGAAGCGCAGGCGATTATCAATGAGGTCACGGGCGCCAGCCGCTCGCAGCTGCGGGGCTATACCGAAGTCGCGGGTAAGGCTGCCAACGTCATGGTGGCTAACCCGTACGGCATCACCTGTAACGGCTGCGGCTTTATCAACACGCCGAACGTTACGCTTACCACCGGCAAGCCGCAACTTGATGTCAGCGGCAAGCTTTCCGCGCTGGAGGTGACGAAAGGATCGGTCATCGTTGAGGGCAAAGGGCTGGACGGCAGCAGCGCCGACGCGGTAGCGATCGTCGCGCGCGCGACCGAAATCAACGCCGGGATCTACGCAAAGGATCTCTCCGTCACCGTGGGGGCCAACCGCGTTGGCGCAGACGGCTCCGTCACTCCGATAGCCGGAGAGGGTCCCGCACCGTCGGTCGCGGTCGATACCGGCGCGCTCGGCGGCATGTATGCCAATCGTATTCATCTGGTGTCGGGCGAGAAAGGCGTGGGGATCAACCTCGGCAATCTGGCTGCGAAGCAGGGTGATATCAGGCTGGATACAAACGGTAAGCTGACGCTCAGTAACAGCCTGAGCAGCGGCGCCCTGACGGCCAGTGGCGCATCGGTTGCGCTCAACGGTGATAACAAAGCCACCGGGCAAATTACCGTCAGTGCACAGCAGGATGCCACGCTGGGGCAGGGTACTCTTGTCAGCGACGCCGGTATCGCCGTAACCGCTAAAGGTCACCTGACCAGCAACGGCACCACCCTGACGGCGGGCGGCGATATCCGGCTGAAGGGATCTACTCTGACAGCGAATCAATCTACCCGCGCCAACGCCGCTCGTAACATTCAGCTTCAGGCTCAGAACCAAATCAGTAACAGCGGTCAGTTTACCGCGGCTGACAGCCTTACCGCTGATACCCGGCAGCTGGACAACAGCGGCGCGCTGGCCGCAAGTGCTATTAAGGTAAAAGCGGATAGCTTACAGAATCACAAGGAGGCAAGCGTCGCCGCGACCCGCAGCCTGATAGCGGTGAGCGACAGACTTCTTAACCAGGGCGTGCTCTCTGCACCGGCACTGAATATCAGCAGCGCGCAGACTGAAAACAGCGGGCTGCTGCAGGGAACCGGTGCATTAAGCTTCAGCGGCGACAGCCTGAACAATCTCAACGGCGGCACCCTGAGCTCTGATAACGCCTTTTCACTGAATCTTCCGACGCTGAACAACAGCGGGCTGATCAGCAGTGGCACCACGCTGACGCTGAGCGGTCAGCGCCTGACAAACTCAGGTGAGATCAACGCCGGGAATCTTACTGCGCTGAATAATACAATCCTGAATAACGCGGATGGCTCGCTACTTGCCGGACAAACGCTGCAGCTGAATAACCAGGAATTGACCAACAGCGGGAAATTAGCGGCTCTTCGCCTTACCCTCAACAGCGACGCCATTAATAACAGCGGTACGCTGCAGGCCAAAGAGATGCTGCAGACAGAGAGCCAGCAGTTTACCAACAGCGGGAGCGTGCTCAGTGAAGACCAGCTGATGCTGGATACCGCTGCGCTCAGCAACGCCGGTTCACTTCAGGGCCAGCGGCTTAATGTTAATGCAGATCGCTGGCTGAACAGCGGGAAAGCGCTGAGCCTGGCGGAAGGCACCTTAACGACCGGCAGCCTGACCAATACCGGCACTATTTTCGGTCAGCAGGCACTGGACGTAAACAGCGGCGAAACCATTAATAATGGCCTGCTTCAGGGGACAACGGCGCTCCGCTTCAGCGGTCAGCGCCTCACAAATCAGGCAAAGGGCATCGTCAGCTCAGATAACAGCTTCGGGCTCGATCTGCCGGAGCTGAATAACGCCGGGCTGATCTCCAGCGGTGCGGCCCTGACACTGAGCGGCGGCAGCCTTATCAACGCCGGAGAAATCAGCGCTGCCAGCCTTACCGCAGACAACGGTAGCGTCAGTAATCAGCAGGGAGGAGTGCTGCTGGCGGATAACGCCATGCAGCTAAACAGTGGCACGCTTTTCAACGCCGGACAGATCGCCGCCAGTCAGCTTGATATCAGCAGTACCACCGCCGGGAACAGCGGCCTGCTGCAGGGTAAAGAGACGCTGCAGGCAACAGGAGAGCAGCTGACGAACAGCGGCACGGTGCTGAGTGGGGGGCAGCTGACGCTGAAGCAGGACCGGCTGGATAATCGCGGGCAGATGCAGGGTCAGCAGCTTGACCTGAGGGCAGGCGACTGGCAGAACAGCGGTAGTGCGCTGAGTGAAGGCGACGCAACGATTGCTGCCAGCACGCTCGCTAACAGCGGTAAAATAGTGGGCCAGCAGCACATTGAGATTACGGGAAACGCCGACAACAGCGGCTGGCTGCTTGCACAGGCGCTAACGCTGAAGGGCGATCTGGTCAACGGCGGGCTGATACAGGGTACCGATGCCCTCGCATTACAGGGCGCTACGCTCGTCAATCAGGAAAACGGACAGCTGCTGACGGCAGGCAAAGCAGACATCCGGGGCTCAGCGCTGAACAATCAGGGCAGTATTCAGGCGGACCAGCTCGACCTGAAACTGGAAAACTGGCAAAACGCTGGCAGCAGCCGGGCAGCCAGCCAGCTTAGCGCCAGCGTGAATGGCGTGCTGGATAACAGCGGTACGCTGATAAGCGAACAGACGCTAAACCTGCTTAGTAGCGAACTCAGTAACGGCGGTACGCTGGCAGCAGACCGCCTGGACATCAACTCGCCACAGCTGACTAATTCAGGCCTGCTTCAGGGTAACAGCGCGCTCTCGCTCAGCAGCGCGAACGTCACCAATACCGCTACGGGTAAATTGATCACCGGTGATTCCCTCTCATTTGCGCCAGTGACACTCACCAATGCCGGCCTGCTGCAGGTGGCGGGTGATCTGAGTCTGACCGGGCAGCGCGTCACTAATAAAGGCCGCATTACAGCTACAAATCTGAGCGCAATGCTGGATGGTTCACTTGATAACGATGCGGATGGGCTACTGCTGGCACAGCAACAGGCAGTTATTCAGGCTAACACCCTGAATAACGCAGGCACTATCGCCGCACAGCAGGTAAAAACCACAGGGGTAAAGCTGCAGAACCAGGGTCTGTTGCAGGGTGATTCGCTGCTGACCGCAGAGTTTAGCCAGTTTGATAACCTTCTCCACGGGCAGCTTATCAGCGGTGATGCGCTCTCCCTCAGGGGCGGGGCGGCCAGCAATGCAGGCGTGTGGCAGGGTCAACACCTCGGCTATCACTTCACCTCACTCTCCACCCGGGGCACGATCAACGGCATCGCTTCCCTCAGCGGCACCACAGATACGCTGCTGGACAATAGCGGCAGCCTGCTCTCCGGTGGACACGCCAGCGTGACAGCCGGTAGCCTGACGAACAGCGGAAAGGTGATGGCAGACAGCCTCACGCTTCGCGGTGATGCGCTGAATAATCAGGGACTGTGGCAGGGTACGACGGCGCTGGATGCGCAGGCGACTGACCATCTGCAACAGTCCGCAGGCGGTCAGGCTCTGAGCGGGGGAGACCTGCTGCTGAGTGCGGGCACGCTGGAGACTTCCGGTACGCTGCAGGGTAAAAGCACGCATGTCAGCGCAGGAAGCTGGCAGCATCAGGGATCGCTGCTCAGCAGCAGTGACCTCACGGCATCGGTCAGCGGAGATCTGAATAATCAGGGCGATCTGCTGTCTCAGGGTGCAGCGCAGATTGACGCACAGAACCTGATTAACAGCGGCAGGCTGCTGGCAGAAAAAGCTGTCACGCTCCGCGGCGGTGCGCTGAGTAACAGCGGTACGGTACAGGGCGATACGCTCGCCATCTATCCCGCCAGCGTCACCAACCAGGGCAGCCTGATTGGCCTGCGGTCGCTGACGCTCGGACCGGCTCCCGCCAGCGGGCTGCGTTTGTTTATGGCACAGGCGCAGCCCGCACGCGCGCTGATTAACAGTGCAGGCGGCCAGCTTCTGACGCAGGGTGCGCTGCATATCAGTGGCGACACCGTGACGAATAACGGCACCTGGCAGGGGCAGCAGATCCTGCTGGATGCCACCAGCCTCACTAATAGCGGCGCTATTCAGAGCGCCGGCGACATGCAGCTGAATCTGAGCGATACCCTCACGTCCACTGCCGGCAGCAAAATTACTGCCAGCGGCAGCGCCGCGCTCAATGCGCGGAGTTTCACCAGCCAGGGGCAGTGGATTGCCCGTTACCTTACGCTGCAGGGTGCCGCGCTTAACAACAGCGGCGAGATCTCAGGCGCTGAAGGAGTGACGACAACGTTGTCGGGCGTACTGACGCAGCAGCCAGGGGCGGCATTGCTGAGCGGGGGTACGCTGGATGTGCATGCTGCTACCGTAGATAACGCAGGCCGGATGCAGGGCAGGGATCTGCTGCTCAGCAGCGGCAGCATCACGAACAGCGGCTACATACAGGGCGACAGCAGCCTGCAGCTCAACGCCAGTGGACGCCTTATCAATAACGCCAGCGGCACATTCCTGAGCCAGAACAGCCTGACGCTGACCGCGCCCGAACTCTATAACTATGGTGTGATTCAGGGAGCCACCAGCCGTATTACCACCAGCGGCCTGGCCAGTAACAGCGGCAAACTACTCTCTTCGGCAGATCTCACGCTGAATGTACCACAGCTGGTCAACAGCGGCTGGCTGCAGGCATCGCAGCTGATGCTCAATGCGGCCAGTGCCAGCAACAGCGGCACGCTGATGGCAGATCAGCAGGCGATTCTCACCGGCTCCAGCCTGCAGAACCAGGGCAGCGCACAGGGCGCAAACCTGACGGTAAATTACGCGCAGCTCACGAACAGCGGCACGCTGCTGGGTACAAATCAACTGAATATCAACGCTGCACAGGTCACGCAGCAGGCGGCGGGTAAACTGTTCAGCGGCGGCAGCCTGCTGCTTGAAAGCACGGGATTTGATCAGCTGGGACAAGTGGTGGCGCTTGGAGACGCCACGCTGAAACTAATTAACAGTTTTACCGCACACAATACCCTGGCCGCAGGAAACCGCCTTACCATCAGCAGCAAGGGTGCGATCGACAATCAGGGCACGTTGCAGGGGCAGGCGCTGACGCTGAGCGCGGACGGCGATTTGATTAATAACGGCCAGCTCACCACCGGAAGCGGCGACAGTAGCCTGAGCGGTCAGCGTATAACGATGAACAGCGCAGGCACGTTACAGGGCGGGGGAAATATCGCGCTGAATAGCCGCAGCGATGTGGCGCTCAGCGGCTTTACCGGTACGCGTGGCAGCCTTACCCTCTCCTCACCGGGCAGCATTGTGAACACAGCCCTGCTGTATGCTGGTCAGAATCTCTATCTGTACGCTGACCGCATTCAAAACCAGCGCGGCGATATCCTCGCGGGTAACAACCTGTGGATGCAGCGCGACGCGGCGGGGAATGCGAATAGCGAGATAATCAATACATCGGGCAATATAGAGTCGCAGCAGGGGGATATTACCCTGCAGACCGCGCACCTGCTGAATCAATGGGAATCCATCTCAGTGGGGCCAGTGACAACGGAGAATGTGGCAAATAGTTATGCGTCTGAAACGCCGGGCACCGTGGAAATCCCTCTGGATGCATTTCAGCCAGGAGAATTAAAATATTATTTTACGGATCACCCGATTCCGCCGGGACCTAATTTTAGAATTTTCGATGTCACCCCGATTCCCACTGACTTATCGAAAAGTCATGAGGCACTGGTCGCCCGGACCACATCCAGCACGCAGGTCAGTGGGCAAGCAGGAAGAATAGCGGCTGGCCATAATTTAAATGGCCAGGCCACCACTTTAGATAACCTCGGCAGTTATATTCTTGCTGGCGGGAACCTCTCGCTTACGGGTCAAACATTAAATAACCAATCTTATCTGTCAGGCACGCAATCTGTCTGGAGAACCTACACTCCTTCAGATGCTTACAATAAATATAAGCCGGTACTTGAAAGCGGTGGCAGCTCGCAATATCTCCGGGATAATTTAGATGATTTAATTTATAAAGGCGATGCCATCTATTTTCATGACTACAATACTGGCGTCATGCTTAAAAAAAGTGTGACTTACGTTGCCACAGAAAATTATCGCACAGAAGGCAGCACGTCTATTCGCGGCGTTATTCAGGCGAATGGGAACGTCAGCGCGAATTTTGCCGCTATCGTTAACAACAGCGAATCGAATGATGTTCGTGGCACCATTACGCCAACGCTTGCTGCACCTGCGATAGCCGGTCTGGCTAACGCCGGGATCGGCAACGGTTCGCAACGCCTTGGACTTGAGCAAGCTTCAGCCTTTACTGTGGGTAGCCCTGAGTGGGTTGATGAGGTATTCCGTGCGGTGCAAACCGTTAATGGTGCAGGATCGCTGGTGTCGCCCGATACGACGACCAGGGGGCTAAATATCATTACTGATAAAACGGTAGCGCTGCAAACAGGTGGTCAAAAAATTGCTCTGGTGCAAAGCGCTGAGGGTGCATTTATACCGCAGCCCGGAAGATTGCCCGAGGGGCAAAAAGTTGATATCAGCGCCTGGCCGATTCCGTTAACACAGAATGGCTATTTTACGGTCTCGCAGGATCCTGCCAGCCCCTATTTAATCACCGTCAACCCGAAGCTCAATGGCTTAGGGGCTCTCGATCAGAGCCTGTTTAGCGATCTCAATACCCTGCTTCATCGCCAGCCTTCAGCCGCGCCGGCTGAGACGCGCGGTATCTATACCGATACCCGTCAATTTCTGGGATCTTCCTATCTGCTGGATCGGTTGCAGCTCAAACCGGAGCAGGATTATCGCTTCCTTGGCGATGCGGCATTTGATACCCGTTATGTCAGCAATGCGCTCCTGAGCCAGACCGGGAATCGTTATATCAACGGCATGGGTTCCGATCTGCAACAGATGTCCTGGCTGATGGATAACGCAGCGAAAGCGCAGCAATCGCTGGGATTAGCGTTCGGTGTATCACTGAATGCTGACCAGATTGCTGCACTTGACCACAGTATATTGTGGTGGGAACAAGCGACCATCAATGGACAGACAGTGATGGTGCCAAAACTTTATTTGTCACCTGATGACGCCACCGTGGCCAACGGCAGCGTGATTGCTGGCAATAATGTTGCGCTGACGGCAGATAATATCCGCAATAACGGCAGCACCATCAGCGCGAAGCAGAATGTCGCATTAACCAGCCAGGCGCAGATTGATAACATTAACAGCAGCTTAATTAAGGCGGGCGAGGGCGTAAATCTGAGTGCCTTAGGGAATATTAATAACATCGGTTCGACGATCAGTGGCAGGCAGGTGGCGCTTGAAAGCGTCAGTGGCAATATTGTTAACCTGACCAGCACTGCCAGCATCAATAATAATTCAATCTGGAGCCGCTACGCTCTGACAGAGCAGGGAAATCAGGCTGCCATTATCTCAACAGGTAATCTCTCTCTTGTAGCCGGAGACAGCGTTCTCAACACGGCCTCTCTGCTGAAAGCTAACGATGACCTGAAGATTCAGGCGGTGAACGATGTCTGGCTCGGCGCGAATACAGTTAACAGCAGCTTTACTAATCGTTATCGTGACAACGCCACCACCGCCGCGGTGGGCAGCACGCTATCTGCTGGTTCGGCATTAACGATTAATGCCGGCAAAAACCTTTCCGTTGTGTCAGGCCAGCTTAATTCAGGCAAGGATATGTCGCTGACGGCAGGTAATGATCTGGCTCTATTATCTCAGCAGTCTGGCACCCATGATTATATCCGTAATACAGAAAGTCATCGCTCTGGTGCCGAACGCACGACCGTTTCCAGCGGCGGAAAACTGACGCTGGTAGCCGGACAGGACATCACCAGCCAGGCGACTGCGCTGGTGGCAGAAGATGATATCGGACTGAAAGCGGGCCGCGATATTAACTTAAACGCTGAAGAGTTCATATCGGGTAACAGCGAACGCGGCAGCAGGAAAACGATCGTCAACGAAACGGTACGCCAGCAGGGTAGCGAAATCGTCAGCGGTGGCAGCACCACGCTGCTGGCAGGGAATGACATTACCAGCCAGGCCTCGACGCTCACAGCCAACAAAGATCTGGCATTGCAGGCCGGACATGACGTCAATATCACTACGGTAACTGAAAGTGATTACGCCTACCGGGAAGAGACCAAAACCCGGAAAAAGCACTTCAGCAAAAAAACCACGCATACGCTCAGTGAAGAGAGCGCTACGGCAGAAAAAGCCTCCAGCCTGAGTGGCGATCGCGTTTCAATTATTGCCGGCAATGACCTGCTGGTGAAGGGCTCATCGGTTGTGGGTGAAAGTGACGTCGGGCTGAAGGCAGGTAACGATCTCAACATTACTGCCGCCACCGATACCCAGACACGCTATCGCCTGAGCGAGACCAAAAAAAGCGGCATGTTCAGCGGCGGCGGTATTGGCGTGACCTTCGGCAGCGCATCATCAAAACAGGAGCTGAAACAAAACGGAACAACCGAAAGCCAGAGCGCCAGCACCATCGGCAGCACCGGCGGCAACGTTACAATGGTGGCGGGGCAGAATGCGCGCGTGGCGGGTTCAGATGTGATTGCGAAGCAGGATATCAGTCTGGCTGGCGGGTCCGTGACCATCGATCCGGGCAACGATACGCTTACCCGCCGTCAGAGTTTTGAGCAGAAGCAGAGCGGATTGACGCTGCAGCTCACCAGTCCCATTACCGACGCGCTGCTCAGCCTCGGTTCGCAGGCCAAAGCTGCTGGTGAGGCGGGAGACGATCGTCTGAAAGCGCTTAATGCCGTGAAGATGCTGGAAAGCGGTTGGGCAATGTCGAAAGGCGCCACGCAATCCGCGACCGCGCTGGCTAACGGCAACGTACGCGAAGCCGGCATTAAGATTGCGCTTAACGTAGGCGCCAGCAAGAGCAAATCCTCATCTGAATACAACACAAATGTGGTGATCGGCAGCTCGCTTAACGGCGGTGGCAACGTAGCGGTCGTGGCCACGGGCGCCAAAGGCACCAGCGGCGACCTGACCCTGGCTGGCAGCAATATCACCGGCGGAAACGTTACGCTCGCTGCCGCGCATGACCTTAATCTGGTCGCAGCCAGTAACAATACCGAACAGAAGAGCAGTAACAACGCCTCCGGCTGGAGCGCCGGAGTGCACGTGGCCATCGGACAAAAAACCGGTATTGGCGTACAGGCCAGCGGCTATATGGCCAGCGGCGCGGAGAACGGCAGCAGCACCACATACGTCAACAGTCGCGTCAACGCCAAAGAAAACCTGACGCTGAGCAGCGGTAATGACACGCTGCTCTCTGGTGCCCAGGCACTGGGCAATAGTATCAGCGTGAACGCGGGGAATAATCTCACCCTCTCCAGCCTGCAAGATACGGATAACTACCAGAGTAAGCAGCAGAGCGCCAGCGGCGGCTTCAGTTTCACCTTTGGCACTATGAATGGCTCATTCGGGCTAAGCCTGAGCCAGACTAAGGTCAACAGCGAGTACGCCAGCGTCGGCGATCAGAGCGGGCTGTTTGCCGGTAACGGTGGCTATGACATTTTTGCCGGCCATCATACGCAGCTCAACGGCGCGGTGATTGCCTCGACTGCAGATGCGGCAGACAACAGGCTTTCCACAGGTACGCTGGGCTGGGACAACATTGAGAACCACGCGGAATATCACGCCAGCAGCACCTCTGTAGGGATCAGTGGCGGCAATGACGGGACTAAACCCTCTCTTCTCCCGACTCTGGTGAATATGAGCGGCAGCGCTTCCGGTACCACGCGATCTGCTGTTGCAGACGGGACGCTGGTCATACGTGATAAAGCACAGCAGATACAGGATGTCAGCGGGCTGAGCCACGATACGGACAATGCCAACGGTCACATTGATAAGATCTTTGATAAAGAGAAAGTCGGTAATCAGCTGGCCTTTGCGCAGGGCGTACAGGAGCTGGCCGGTAAAGTAGTCGGCGACGTTAAAGCCTACAAACTGGACGCGGCAGCTGAAGAAACCAAAGCGCGCCTGCTGAAGGAGCACCCTGACTATGCCGGCAAATCATCGGATGAAATGAACACGCTGATAGAGCATGACCCGGGGTATAAGGCGGTCGCAGATAAGTGGAGCACAGGCGGCACTTACTCTATGGTGGCGACGGCGGTAGCCAGCGCATTGGGAGGACTCAGCGCCAATAATCCGGGAGCGGCTGCCAGCGGCGCCATGGCACCTTTTATCGCAAATCAGATTAAAAAGGCCACCACAACTTATGATGCAGACGGTAAGGAGCATATCGATCTGCTGGCCAATACTATGGCGCACGCTGTGGCAGCCGGTGTACTTGCCAGAATGGGAGGCGGGGACAGTACTGGCGCAGCTGCCGGCGCGGCAGGCGGAGAACTCACTGCGCAGGCAATCATCAAGGTCATGTATCCGGATACGCGGCCTGGCGAACTGACTGAGAGCCAGAAGCAGACCATCAGCACCCTGAGCCAGCTGGCAGGAGGATTTGCTGGTGGCATCGCGTCAGATTCGTTAATGGGTTCTGGCGCCGGCACGATGGCAGGTAAAAATGCAGTAGAGAATAATTCTCTGGCAGTGATTGCGCGCGGCGGTCAACTTGCGGTTGAGGGCTGCTTAAAGCTTACGGCATGCCGTAACCAGTTGATCGAGAGCGGTCTGGGAGCGCTTATTGGGGCCTCTGCTGCAACCTCAGCCGTTGAGCAACTCTCATTCACTGAGAAAACAAACGTCATGCTGGCGGCTATGTCCGCCGATCCGGCGTTGGTAGAAAAACTGTCGTCCGCTGAACGTAAAGCCTATGATGAACTACAGCAACAGAAAGGGCTGATTACGGTATTGCCTGTGCCGGAACAGGATCCAGCGGGTGGTAAGCTCGTTAATCCAGTTCAGGATATGAATAGCGGAACGTCTCTGACGTCACCTGACCAACGGGATCAGAACAGCAGCAGTCACACTGGTAGCGTGAGTGGTGCACCGGACACCAGTGTTAATACAACGGCCACACCGATTGCTGAACAAAATAAAGAAGAGCTAGCGTATCTGGCAGGCGGTTATGAACCGAACAAAGGTGCTGTAGGGAATATGGGCGAATTCTTTAGGCAACAAGGCTTTGGTAGCCTGGTAAAAGATGGTTCACAGAAAACCAGCAAAATTTATCAAGGGCAATCTGTCTATAAAGCCTCTGGCAACCTCAGTGATGAAGTTCGCAAAGGCGATCAATTTTATCTTGATGCCAGCCATAAAAATCATCTTGAAGTGTTTGACAGTAAGGGTAACTTTAGAGTTGTTTTGAACTTAGATGGCTCCGTTAATCCGATTAAAACAAAAGCAGCTGCTGCTGAAGGGCGGAAATTACCCAAATGACGAAAGAAATTAACTTTGACGAATTAAAAGACATTTACCTTCAGTTGCTTGAGGCGATGCCAAATCAGCCAATAAATGAAAACGATCTTTTGATAGATTATAGTGCGCAACAATGTGCCTCATTTCATCGCGGCCTTGAGTTGCTTGGGAATGCTAAGGCGTTTCTGGAAAAGGCCCGAGTGAATGATGATAAGATTGCAATGCAAGTAGCGCTGGTTTATATCCGGGTGCACTCAATGAATTTATCAAGCTTTTTTGATGCATTTAAAGAAGATGCTGATGCTTTGCTGAAGTCCTCTGACTGGCCGGATATCCCTGAAGATTACGAAATACCTTCGCACTATAATTATCCTGTTAAGTAATACGGAAATGATAGCCATTAAATGGCACTCAATCATTGGGTTGCCATTTAAAAATATTGAGAGATATGGGAGTAACTCAGAAGGTAAACGGCAGTTTTTTAAGATCCAAGCTTAATTAAATGGCAATTAAAACCAGTGCGACTTTACCAGGGGATAATTTACTATCGGAGACAAATTGTCTCGCTCGGACCTCTATAGGCGCACAAAATTCAAGCGAAACTGGCAGTTGATGCACACGCGGAAGATAACACTCTCTCGCTGAACTATCAGCATAATAGCTGTAGGATAACATACTTGAAGCCTTATTTATTACAGGAGCTATAACAGCCTGTTAATGCCTGAAGGACGACATGAACACTATCATTTGACAAAAAAATATAGTAAGGAAACGGCATGGTCAGTAGATTTTAAATTAAATAATTGCTCTCTGGCATTGTCATTAGATGCTGAACCAGATAACAATCCTACTGAAATTAAAAATCATCGGAAAAAGGTCTAAAGTATCTCACATGCAGAAGTTTTAGAAAAGTAATGTGCGCTTTATTTATTCTACGAAGATTAATTAAAGAGTCCATTTTCAGATCGATTGCAAACAGCCTTTGGATTCATAACTAAGGAGTCGTAATGAATAAATTTTCCTGGTTTCTCAGCCTGATGCCACCTTTGCTAGCCATCATCATTTTAAGAACTTATCTTGGATATTTTGACAATGTATCTCTCTTTACTGAAAACCTGACGGTAGCTGGTATATTTAACTTTGTCTTTATTTTTATGATCCTGACCACGGCAGGATTTTCGATAATTTTCTTTTCTTCTTCAATACTTTTTGCTCTTTTCATACCAAAAAAATCACCAACGATACATAATTATCGAGAAGTGAAAATTAAAATTACGGTAACAACACTGTCTTCAATTCCACTGATTGTACTTTTCTTTTTTGGCTGGGCTTACCTTTCCACCTTTTACCCTGCGTTCGGGTCATTGATAGCTTGGGCAGCATTTATAGCGTGGGTAACCCTGGTTTTTTTAGTAAATTATTTTTTTATGATTCAACCTGTCAGAAACGCACAGGGCTATCAGCCTATAAAGCTTCGTCGAAAGACCTATTTTATCCTGCTTGGAGGGTGCCCTGTTTTCATTCTGTTCATTGTGGCCCTGAGTTTTTCATTCTCTTTCGGTACCATTATTAGTTGGGTAGACAAAAAAACAGCAGGAGACAGTCTGGCTGTGATGCTTAAGCTTGCCGTACTGGCCACTGGGTTAGGGATCCTTCTTATTTTGCCAGGTGTCATCTATGCTAATTTAGAAGAGAAAGAACTTGATAACGTATGGTTTATCCGAATATCTGCTGCGATGATCTTACTATGGCCCATGCTTATCAGTACATTCGTGCCGTCATTCTTCCCCATGCTGGTGGATAAAACGTTGTCTTTTGGAGGGGTGTCAGACTGGAAAAGCAGGTATTATCAAATTGACGAGAGTAAAATTCCGTCATCTCATTTTGGGAGTAAAGTTTGGCAGACCAGCGTCATGGTTTCAGGTAAAAGCTATAGCGTAAAGGGCATGCTAGTATATTCACTCAATAACGCTAAGCTCTTATGTCCGGATTCTGTACAACAGCACTACCGAAATATGCTGCGATTTGTTCCATGGGACCGTGAGTATGATAAACGTATGGCATTAAAGCTTAAAGACGTTTCCACCCGATGTCAGCCATTCCCTCAGGGTGGAGTAGTGAGATTATCTGAAAAGTCATAAATATCTTCAGTATAATGCCTGCTGACTGACAGGCATTTGTCAGAGCAAACCAGAACTGACAATCAAGCCGAGGCTATATCCTATAAACCCGTGGCGATCCAAGCGGCAGAGCCTCTGCAGCTAAGCATAAGGACACTGAATCGTCTGGCTCTCTTCACCGCTATCTTATCTCATTTACGTACATAAAGTGCTCAGTGCTGTAGCGATGGTGCGCCAGAATCACGGGGATGGCGCTCTGATCGAAGGAGACTTCATCTATCACCATAACGGCCTGCGGGAGCGTCAGCTCAAGCAGGGTGGCATCCTCTTCATTAGCCAGAGATGCCGTGATCTGCTCGCGTACCGCGGCCAGACGAATGTCGAATTGCTCAAACAGATACCGGTAGAGCAGAGGAGGCAGCTGTTCTGCGGCGGGAAATGCTGGCAGGCGACTGGCTGGCAGAATGAGCGTCTCATGCATCGCCGCAATACCGTTGACCCGCCGCAGGCGCTTTAAACGATAAACCTTGTCACCCGCTGCAATTTGAAGCTTTTCGGCTTCCCCGGTTGTTGCCAAACTTTCCTGATAATCCAGCAGCAGGGTTTCAGACAGCAGCAATCCCCCTGTTTTATCGTGCAGACGAAAATACTGGAAGAAGTGACTCAGGTTATGCAGCGGGGCCCAGCCCGTGACCACCGTACCGGTTTTTCGCCGGCGCATCAGCATCCCCTCCGTGGTAAGCGCGCTTAACGCTTTGCGCATTGTGCCCACCGACACACCAAATCTGGCCGCCAGGCTGCTTTCGCTTGGCAGAATCGTGCCGGCTGGCAGCTCTCCCTGCAGGATGGACTCACTGATGTGACGCTTGATCACGTCATGCAGCGGGGCACCTTCGCCTGCATTCAGCCGTGTAAACGGCACGGTGTTACCTGCGTCATAGTTTTTTTGCATAGCTGCGATTACCGGTTGACCCGTGTTGATAAATTGCATTATCTATAAACTATATAGTAATACAACAGGTAATCGCCCGGTGGATAAAAATAATCGTTTTAACAATGCGTTAGACGTCATTAGCCAGGATACCTTACGTATCACCGAGGATCTTCAGCGCATGCTCGCCGCGGATACCTGTTTTCCGCCGGGCAGCGGTTACGCGGCGTTTGCAGACCTGATGACGCAGATGCTGGCACCGATGCAGTTTGCTTTTCAGCGCGTGTCTGTTCCGGAAGCGCTCTGGCAGGTCCCTGACGGCAGTGCACAGGGTGAGCGTGTAAATCTGCTGGCGACGCTCAACTGCGGGGCAGCTGAAAACTGCAATCTCTATTTTCATACCGATACCGTACCTGCAGGTGATGGCTGGCGCTTTCCGCCGCTGGCGCTGACCGTGGCAGAAGGCAGGCTCTACGGTCGCGGGGCAGCCGATATGAAAGGCACGATCGTGGCAGCGATTGCCGCCATCCGCTCAGCACAGGCCTGCGGCCTGCCGCTGCGCTTCAATCCGGTATTTCTACTGTGCACCGACGAAGAGGGCGGTCTCTATCCGGGTATTCGCTATCTGGCAGAGCAACAGCTTTTTTCCGGACATCTGCTGAGCTTCAACGGCGGTGCGGTACCGCGCATCTGGGCCGGATGCTTTGGCAGCATTGACCTCAAAGTGATTGTGAGCGGGCGATCCGCGCACTCCGGCGATCCAGTCGCGGGCATCAATGCCATTGAAACAGCGCTTCCCCTGATGAACGCGCTGTATCAACTGAAAGGGCAGGTTGAGCAGCGCACGTCTGCCATGCCGCCGCCACCGCATTATCAGGGAAAACCTCTTACGTCACTGCTGACGCTCGCCGCGGTACACGGCGGCAGCAAAGGCTCCACAATCCCCGAACGTTTTGAACTGCTTATTAACCGCCGGTATGCGCCTGAAGAGGCGTTTGATGAGGTCTGGCAAGAGCTCACATTATGCATCAGTCAGGCAATGGCGGAGAGCCGCGCGCTGGATGTCTCCGTGCAGCTGATTGGGCATCTGGCACCGGTAGCCGATCCTTATGGACCGCACTGGCCACGCTGGCAGGCTGCGCTGAGCCAGGGGTTTGGCTTTCCTGATAACGCTTTTAAACCGTGGGGATCATCCACCAGCTCAGATATGGGTTGGGTGCAGCGTGCAGGTATTCAGGAGATTTTACTGGGTGGCTTAGCCCGCCCCGACAACCGTATTCATGCCACCGACGAGTTTACAACGATGGCAGATATCATCGCACTTTCGCAGTCCATTCTGGCGTATCTCGCCAGTGATTTTCAGCCAACCCAGGGTATTTAAACCAGCGAGGAAGAGAAAATGTGCGCAATGAAAGCAGTAAACCGCCGGCAGTTCATCGCCGGTTCTGCGGTTCTGACGGGTGCAGCTGCGCTGTCCGGATCTTTCTCTGCCAGCGCCGCGCCGGTGACGAGCGCCACACCCGGCGGCTCACCTCGCAAGGGGGGCGTGCTGCGCATCAGTGTTGACCAGGCGATTAGCGTGATCAACCCGCATCAGGTACGCGTCAATCCGGAATATCTGGTGGCCGAGCTGCTTTACAGCGGGCTGACGCGCCTGACGCAGGAGATGAAAGCGGAGGCGGATTTGGCGCAGTCATGGCAGGCCAGCGCCGATCTCACGCAGTGGACGTTTACGCTGCGCCCCGATTTGAAGTTCAGCGATGGCACTCCGCTCACCTCCGCTGACGTAGTCGCCAGCCTGCAGGCGCTGCTCGACCCAAAGAACGCGTCGCCTGCGCTGCATAATATTGGCCCCATCAGGTCGGTCAGTGCGAAAGACGACAGCACCGTACTGATTGAAACCGATACGCCTTACGCCGATCTGCCGGTCATGCTGGCCTATCCGGACGCCAAAATCATTCCCGCCAGTATTGCTCAGGGCCAGATAGACAAACTTAGTAAGCGTTCACTGGGCGCGGGTCCGTTCCAGCTGGTGTCATACGATCCTGAACGCAAAATTGTGGTGAAGCGTAACCCGCACTATTACGACCCGGCGCGCCCCTATCTCGACGGCGTTGAAGTGGTGGTCTATCCCGATGGCATTGCAGAGAGCTCCGCGTTGATCTCCGGCGATACCGATCTGATGCTGAGCGCTCAATCAAGCGAATTTGCCCGCCTTTCCCGATCATCCGGCGTACTGCCATTGCGGGTAGCGTCAGGCCAGTTTTTAAACGTGAACATGGGCTGCGATCAGAAACCCTTTAACGATGCGCGCGTGCGTCAGGCGCTGGCGCTGTGTGTGGATCGCCAGGCCTCCGTGGATTTTGTCGCTGACGGACTGGGTTCACCCGGCAATGATACCCCCATTAATGCCGCTTACCCCTGGTACGCTGATTTGGCCCGTAAGGCCGTGGATTACAGTAAAGCCAAAGCCCTGCTGGCAGAGGCAGGTTATCCCGACGGCCTCGATTTAACCCTGGTTGCCTCAGATAAACCTGCGACGCGAACCCAGCTGGGCATCGCGCTGCGTGAAATGGCGAGGCCTGGCGGCTTTCGCATTAAGGTGCAAACCATGGCGCACAGCACCTATCTCGATCAGGTGTGGAAAAAGGGCAACTTCTACGTGGGTTTCTACAATATGCAGCCCACCCCGGATGCCGTGTTTTCGCTGCTCTATACCTCAACTGCCGCATGGAATGAAACCCGCTGGAATAACGCTGACTTTGATGGCGCGATCAAAGCTGCGAGGGAAACCCGCGATGAGGCTCAGCGCAGCACGCTGTATGCCAAAGCACAGCAGCTTATGCATGACGACGTGCCTTCAGTAATCCCCACCTTCTTCGACCTGCTGGCCGCAGGTCGCGACTATGTGGCGGGCTATCACCTGCATCCTCGCGGCGCGGTGTTCCGTCTGGATCATGTCTGGCTCACCGGCAAAGCGCCCGTACGCAGCGTTTAAGGAGAGATCGTGACCGCAAGCTATCTGCTTAAACGCCTTCTGCTGATGATCTACACCCTGCTGGTGGTGTCGTTGCTGGTTTTCGGTATTACACAGCTGCTGCCGGCTGACGCGGCTGTTACCTTGCTGGGGCAGAATGCGACGCCGGAAGCGCTGGCGGCAGTACGTGAGCGCCTGGGGCTGGATGCCCCTGCATGGCTGCAATACTGGCACTGGCTGACACAGGCGCTGCAGGGTAATTTTGGTGTCTCCATGCGCAACGGGCTGGAGGTGGCTCCCGCACTGCTGACGGCGCTTTCGCGATCGCTGCTGCTGGCGGCCTGCGCGCTGATACTCATGCTGATCGTTGCTATTCCGCTCGGCATCTGGGCGGCCGTGCGACGCGGAAAAACCGCCGATGTGCTGGTAAGCGTCATTTCCTATGCGGGTATCTCTTTTCCCGAATTTGTTACGGCGACGCTGGTGCTACTGCTGTTTGCCGACGTCTGGCAGGTTCTGCCCGCGACGGGTTATGTGCCGCTCAGCGAGGATTTTGTAAGCGGGATACAGCACCTGATCCTTCCCGCTGTCACCGTGGCCCTGATTCTGGTGGCGCACGTCTCGCGCATGGTGCGTTCAGAAATGGTGGATGTGCTGCATACCGATTACATCCGTGCCGCCTGGCTTAAAGGACTGTCGCGCCGGCGTATCCTCTGGCGTCACGCGCTGCGCAACGGTCTGTTGCCCACCATTACCATTGTGGCGCTGGATGTGGGCTACCTGCTGGGCGGTATTGTGGTCGTGGAGGAGATTTTTGCCATCCCCGGCATCGGTCGTGAGCTGATCGTCGCAGTACAGGCGCGTGACCTGCCGGTGATTCAGGCTGGCGTCATGATCCTTGCCGCAACCTATTCGGTGGTTAACTTTCTTGCCGATCTGGCCTACGTCATTCTGGATAAGCGGATTTCCTATGCCTGACATTTTAAAACGTTTACTCCGTTCACCGCAGGGCGCAGCGGGCGTTCTCATCATCCTGCTGGCATTACTTATGGTGGCCGGCGGCGCGCACGTAGCGCCCTTTGATCCCGAGTCCATCTCAATCCTGACACGCTACAAGCCGCCAGGTGCAGAACACTGGTTTGGCACCGATCAGATGGGGCGCGATATCTTTAGCCGGGTGCTGGTGGGTGCGCGCTCTACGATTTTGCTCTCTCTGCTGGCGACCGCACTCGCTATGGTAATTGGCTCGGTGCTGGGTACGGCAAGTGCCTATCTGGGCGGCAAAACAGACGAATTTATGATGCGTACCATGGATGCCGTTATGGCTATCCCGAGTCTGCTGTTCGCGCTGCTGATTGTCAGCACGCTGGGGCAGAGCAGCATGAATGCGGTGCTCGCTATTACCATCGCCTTTGTACCCGGTATGGTGCGCATTTCACGCAGCGTGGCGCTGGCTGCGCGTCAGCAGGACTACATTAATGCGGCTATCGCCCGCGGCGAAGCAGCCCACTACATCATCCTGCGCGAGATGCTGCCAAATATTCTGGCACCGATCATTGTTGAGGCCACCATCCGCGTGGCATTTGCCATCATGCTGTTTGCCACCCTGAGTTTTCTCGGTTTAGGCGCCCAACCGCCTGAACCGGAGTGGGGCTTAATGGTGTCAGAAGCGCGAACCTACTTCTTCAGCGCGCCGTGGATGATGCTGATTCCAGGCCTGGCAATTGCACTGGTGGCCATTGGCTTTAACTTACTGGGCGACGGCCTGCGTGATGTTCTCAACCCACGGAGCCACGGATGATTGTACAAACTGCACCGGTGCTGTCGGTAGAAAATTACAGCCTCGATTACCGGCTCACAAACGGGCAGGCGCTGCCCGTACTGCGTGATATCAATTTACAGGTGATGCCCGGTGAAGTGCTGGGGCTGGTAGGGGAATCCGGCTCCGGGAAAACCACCCTTGGCTGGGCAATCATGCGCTGGCTGGCGAACAACGCGCAGGAGAAAAGCGGGGATATCCGCCTTAATGGTGACAGCCTTCTGAATTTAGCGGCGCCGGTACTGATGGCGCTGCGTGGGGCGAAGCTCGGCATGATCTTTCAGGATCCGGGCGCATCGCTTAATCCGACGTTAACACTGGGCGAGCAGGTCACAGAAGTGCTCCGGCGCCACCGCAGGCTGAGCGCCCGTGAAGCGCAGGAGCTGGCTGAATCCCTGCTGTATGATGTAGAACTCAAACACCCGGCACGTATGATGCGACGCTACCCGCATCAGGTTTCGGGTGGGGAAAAACAGCGTATCCTGATTGCCACCGCGTTTGCCTGTCAGCCAGCCTGTATGATTTTTGATGAGCCAACCACGGCCCTGGATGTGATCAGTTCCGCACAAATTCTCGATCTCTATGAACGCCTGCGCGAGGAGACGGGCGTGGCATCGCTCTATATCTCGCACGATCTGGCACTGGTAACAAAAGTGGCCGACCGCGTCTGCGTACTGGAAAAAGGCCGTATCGTCGAGCAGGCAGAGACACAAACGCTCTTCACCGCACCGCAGCACAGTTATACCCGCCGGCTTATCGCGGCGGTGCCGAATCCACAGCACCGGCTGATCGCGGATGCTGCGGGCACGCAGCCGCTGCTGACGCTGAATAACCTCACCATCCATTATGGCCACCACGGCTTTATCGATCGCCTGCTGAAGCGCGAGGCCAATACCACCCGCGCCGCAAATGCGGTGTCGCTGACCGTGCATCAGGGGGAAATTCTGGGTGTGGTCGGCGAATCGGGTTCCGGAAAATCTTCTCTGGGCAGAGCCATTACCGGACTTGTGCCGTTTCACGGCGAGTTAAATTTCTGTGGTTCGGGAATGCAGGGCCCTGCGCAGATGGACAAAGCGTATCGCCGCCGCGTACAGATGATATTTCAGCATCCTGATGCCTCACTCAACCCCCGTATGACCATCGGTGAGATAGTTGCGCGTCCGCTTCGTCTGTACGGCTTGCCGCCTGGCGAAACGGAAGCGCAGGCGGTAGCACGTTTGCTTGAAGAGGTGCGTCTGCCGGCGGAGTTTGCCACTCGCTATCCCCATGCGCTTTCGGGCGGACAGAAACAGCGCGTGGCCATTGCACGCGCCTTTGCCAATCCTCCGGACCTGGTGATTTGCGATGAGATCACCGCAGCGCTCGACGTATCAGTGCAGGCCACCATCATTGAGTTGCTGCTGACGCTACGCCGTCGCTATGGCACGGCCTATCTGTTTATTACCCACGATCTCAACCTGATCCGTCAGATTGCCCACCGCGTGGCGGTGATGTATCGCGGCGATCTGGTCGATGTTTTGCCCGGCGGGAATATGTCGTCACTGGCGCAACACCCTTATACGCGTGCGCTCCTTGACGCTGTACATGTTCCCGATCTGTCTCCGTCCGTCGCTTAATGAGAAGCACATGAATCCTGAACAGTTAATCCATCATATCGATCGCGCGTTTTGTCTCTCTTTCCTGGCCAAAATGGTGCAGCACAAAAGCTACAGTGCCACCGACGGCGAACGCGCGCTGGCAAGCTTTATGGCTGAACAGATGTCGCAGCTCGGGCTGGAAACAGAGCTGCAGAAGGTGCCGGGCGATCGTCTTAATGCGATTGGGCGTCTGGCAGGCAGCGGCGGCGGTCACAGCCTGCTGTTTAACGGGCATCTTGACACCAACCCGGTTACCGAAGGCTGGACCGTCGATCCCTGGGCCGGCAAAATTGACGATCGGTTCATTTACGGTATCGGTGTTTCCAATATGAAAGCAGGCGATGCCGCCTATTTCTGCGCGCTGAAGACGCTCATTGATGCCGGCGTAAAGCTCAAAGGAGATGTGATCCTCACGTATGTTGTGGGCGAGTTGCAGGGCGGGATAGGAACGCTGGCAGCCATAGAGCAGGGCGTGCGCGCTGACTACTTTATCAATGCTGAACCCACTGATTTACAGGCGTTAACCATGCATGCCGGTTCGCTGATGTTTACCATCGAGCTAACCGGTAATACGCGTCACCTTTCAAAGCGGGAAGAGGCGGTCGATGCTATCAGCGCCGCAGTTGAACTGATTCCGCAAATCAACGGCATGATTTTCAGCGGCGCTAAAAGCGACGAACATCGGAAAATTAATCGCGGCCATATCGGTACGGTGCACGGTGCGCTGGGGCGAGAGCTGGAGGAGTGGCGTCCGCCGCAGGTTGCTGATTTTGTCCGTCTGAAAGGATCGGCGCGTTTTGCACCCGGCCAGACCGTTGAAGGCGTGCTGGCCGATCTTCAGGCGCTGCTCGACAGGCTCTGTCAGCAGTATCCAGGCCTGAAAGCGGAGCTGTTTGATGACGGTATCCGCGACAAGCCCACCATGCTGCCTTTTGAAGTCTCACCGGCGTCACCGATTGTGCAGGCGGTAAACCGCGCCTGGAAAACCGTGCGCGGCACCGAGCAGCCCACCGGGGCGATCACACCGCCAGCCTTTTATGGTACCGATGCAGCACACTTTTATCAGCATGCGGGCATGGAAGGTATCGTCTGCGGACCCGGCGGAAAGTACAACACCATGCCTGACGAGCGCGTCGAGATAAGCGAATATCTTGATATGGTACGCATCTATCTGCTCGCCATTCTGGATATCTGCCAGCAGGATGAACAGCCAGTGAAGCGCGATGTATGACTGCGGAGGAAGCTGTGCGACTGACCACTGTAGAGGGAAGAGGGGCGTTAGTGAGCCTTCAGGGCTTTATGGGCTGAGTGCCAAAAACACTTATAAAACAACAACAACGGCAAATCTGCGCGGCAAAACCTCTTTTCAGCGGACCCCGAAAAGCGAGTTTACTGTCTATAGTGGATATCTGGTGCAGAGAACAGTTTACATACAGATATACAGCAATGCGGCTCTGAATCAGACGATGAACAAGCCGTTATGGCGGGCTGAATCCCGATTAACGGAGGCTGATTACTGAAAGCCCAATGTGGCGGATCGGCAGTATCATCTGCGATAAAAAGAGAGATCCGGCCAGCAAAGCAGGGGTGAGGCTAAATCTGACGGCCTGGCGATAAGTAAGAACGATCTGCGTAGCAGTCAGTACCGGATTTGCGCCAGATCATCTTCAGTCAGGCCGGTCATCTGCATGACCATATTCTGGTCGAAGCCATTCTGTAGCATGGCTCGCGCAATTCTCAGGCTTGCTGCGCG
This sequence comes from Pantoea sp. Acro-807, assembly GCF_011752675.1. Classification (NCBI taxonomy): domain Bacteria; kingdom Pseudomonadati; phylum Pseudomonadota; class Gammaproteobacteria; order Enterobacterales; family Erwiniaceae; genus Pantoea; species Pantoea sp. Acro-807. The sequence goes on from NZ_VWXE01000008.1 coordinate 159,163, forward strand.
TTTGCCAAGTTCAATCCCCTCCTGGTGACCTTCCATACGGCCTTCCATGCGTCCTTTCTCAATGCCCTTCTGCTCGAGCTGCTGTGCGATGGTCATGAGTGCATCTCCGTGTTGCGGGATTCGTTATCGCCAGGGATTATATTCCTGCCAAACTGAAAAGAAAAAGAGAGCGACGATGATTGCTGAAACATCTTCTCCTGAAAGGAACCGGAAGCTTCAGAAAACATATCTGGATACCTGAAAGATCGCTCAGAAATGGCCGGGCTGCTCAGTGGTGAATTTGCGCCAGCTCATCCTCAGTCAGGCCGGTCATCTGCATAACCATATTCTGGTCAAGACCGCTCTGTAGCATGGTTCGCGCAATTTTCAGGGTTGCTGCGCGAATGCCTTGCTGCTCGCCAAGCTGAATCCCCTCCTGGCGTCCTTCCATGCGGCCTTCCATGCGGCCTTTCTCAATGCCCTTCTGCTCGAGCTGATGTGCGATGGTCATGAGTGCATCTCCGTGTTGCGGCACACGCTGTGCCAGTTCGCGAACGAAGGCTTCAGAGTCGGCCGACTCTCCTGCCTGCAGTAAATAGTGTATCAGCACTGTCACCTGAGATGAAGAAAGATAGTCCGCCATCAGCAGTGTGGCCAGCCGGTCGGTCAGCGTGGCTATATCGCGCTGGTGTATGTGCTTCTGGAGTAAGGTAAGCGCTGCCATGCTGCGATGATTCATAATGTCATCATCCGGGATAACGGTGATGTCTGTCAGCGGAAAGGGGCCGCCATATAGTTTCTCCGCGACTGCCGGATTGTCGAACTCATCCAGCCAGCGGGTGGAATAGGGATACGGGCTGCGTTTTCCGGTATAGAAGAGCACGGGTATCACCAGTGGCAGCTTTTTGTGCCCGGCCTCAAGGTGGCGCTGCATGGCGGCCACGGCGTAGCGCAGCAGGCGAAAAGCCATATGCCGGTCCGGGGAAGACTGGTGCTCAATGAGCACGTGAACGTAAGCGTCTCCGGCGGTGGTCTTCAGGCTGTAAAGAACATCGCTGAAGTATTGCCGCAGATTATCCTCCACGAAAGAGCCAGACTCCAGCTTCAGGGTGCTGAGATCGCAGAGCGAGCGCAGCTCTGTCGGGAGGTGAAGCTCCTTGACTGCTCCCCGCCCTAAAGGGCGAGGATTCCCACTTCAACGCAACCTACCTGAGCCGCATTACGCGGCTTTAGGGTTTACAGTCGCTCCGTGGGCTAACACTGCCAGCCCGGCAGCTTTGATATTCTTTGCGGCGTTTATATCCCTGTCGTGGTCGGTGCTGCATTCAGGGCAGCGCCATGCACGGACGTTAAGCGCAAGTTTCGGCAGCGTGTAGCCGCAACTGCTGCAACGCTTCGTTGACGGGAAAAACTGGTCAATCGCGACAACAGAACGTCCGGCCCATTCGCCTTTGTACTGTAGCTGGCGAACAAACTCACTCCAGCCCGCATCCGCTATCACTTTGGACAGTTTAGGGTTGCGGATCATGTTCTTCACTTTCAGGGATTCGACGCAAACAACCTGGTTTTCGTTAATGAGTTTGCGGGATAGCTTGTGCAGGTTATCCAGGCGGCAATCAGCAATTTTCGCGTGAATGCGGGCGACTCTGGCGCGGGCTTTGGCGCGGTTCTTTGAGCCTTTTTGTTTCCTGCTCAAACGTCGCTGTAGCAGGGCTAATCGCTTCGCATATTTAGCGGTATGGCGGGGATTGCCGGTTTTGAATCCGGTATCGGTGACGAACAAATCTTTTAAACCAACATCAATGCCGACCGTGGACGCGGTGATCGGCAGTGATACAGGTTCAAACTCGCAGAGGCACGAAACAAAGTAGCGCCCCGCTGAATCTTTGGACACGGTGACGGTAGACGGCACGGACGGCAAAGGGCGACTCCAGCGCACGTCTAAAGGCGCTTTGCTCTTTGCCATGTACAACCTGCCGTCGCGGTATTTAAACGCGGCATCCGTCAGCGTAGCGGCCTGTTTATGGCGCTTGCTTTTGAATGTCGGATACTTTGCCCGACCTGCAAAGAAGTTAGAAAAAGCGGCTTGTTGGTGGCGCAGGGCTTGCTGTAGCGGCACGCTGGAAACGTCATTGAGCCAGGCAAAATCTGGCTCTTTTTTCAGTGCGGTTAATCGTGCGCTGGCTTGTGTATAGCCGATCTTCTCTTGCCGTTCGTAATAAGCATCGGTGCGCCAGCGCAGGATGCTGTTATAGACAAAACGCACACAACCGAACGTTTGAGCCAGTAACTCAACCTGATCGGGTGTTGGATAGAATCTGTATTTATATGCGCGTTTCATGATTTACATATTACGGCGCATTATGTAAGAAGGTCAAGGGATGTTACGCAGTTACCGCGCTTATATCCCCGCCCGATTGGGCGAGGTCTTACGCGCAAATTGATAAAGTCCCGGGCAATCTCCGGCTGCGTAAGAAATTGCCTGAAAGTCGCGTCGTGAGGCGTGGGCGTGCTGTTTTTCTTCTTCATCCGTGCTGACTCATCAAATAACGAGAATATAATATCATGACAGCAAAAGCGCTGTGCCTGGAACCATTTTCATCAGATGTCCGAAACTATTTTCACGCCAGTAATAAAGCGACAGACAAAGGCGTTTATATTTTTGCCTTCAAATATGGCCCACACGTCAAAATAGATTACCTGTTCTATTACGTGTGGGATGACAGGGGCTGGAAAATATCTGTTCACCCTTCTGCAGCACTGCCAGAAAATGAGAGTCAATAAAGCATAATTAAACAGGAATGAATATTTTTCCTCTGAATATCTCAGAGGCGTTTGCCGGTAAACTTCCATTAAATCCCCTCAGGGACGCTATAAAAATCAAAGCTCAATTACTGATTAGCTTTGCGGATATTGTAATAACCACGCTATTTACTTCGTTTTGAACAACTGACTATTATCGCTCTCACTCTGTTAATAAATGTAACGGGCTTAATTCAGCCTGCATGCTTTGACGCCCTTTTTTTACTGGAAACGCCATGAATCTCTCTTTTACTGTACCCGAAACCTGTCAGGCGGCGGTCATCACCCGACGCGAACAGGCTATTCAGGCGGCGCAATCGCTGGCTGAGCAGGCGAAGCCCGGTGCCGTTGAGCGCGATCAGCAGCGGATTTATCCCGTTGATTTGCTGAATCAGTTCACCCGGCTTGGTCTGGGCAGTATCAGCGTTCCGCGTCGTTTTGGCGGAGGCGGGCTGGACTATCAGACCCTGGCGGAGGTTTTTCGCATTATCTCCGCCAGCGATCCCTCTCTGGGCCAGATCCCGCAGAACCACTTTGGGCTGATTCAGTTCATCCTGGGCGAAGGCGAACCGGAACAGCAGCAAACGCTGCTGCAGGCCGTCGTGAACGGCAACCGACTGGGTAACGGTGGTCCTGAAAAAAATACCCGTCATACGCGTGATGTTCAGGCCCGACTGAGCGGAGATGGGAACGCGCGGTTTCTGACGGGAGAGAAGTTTTATTCAACCGGCGCGCTGTTTGCCGACATTCTGGTTACCACCGCTCTTCAGGATGATGACAGGCCTGTGATGGCTTTCATCCCGCTGCCTGCCCCAGGCGCAGAGATTGTCGATGACTGGTCTGGCATGGGGCAGCGTACCACGGCCAGCGGCACGGTCAGGCTTCATCAGGTGGCGGTCGATCCGGCCTGGATTATTCCGCTACCGTCGCCGGAGAAACCGACGCTGCGCGGTGCCGTTTCACAGTTCATCCAGGCGGCGATCGATGCCGGCATCGCGCAGGGCGCGCTGGACGATGCGCTGGCGTTCGTTCGCGATCACTCCCGTCCCTGGGTCGATGCCGGCGTGGTGCGCAACACGGACGATCCTTACATCCTTGCCGATATCGGTCGCATCAGTACCGAACTGAGCGCCGCCAATGCCCTGCTGCGAAGGGCGGCCCGCGTGCTCGACGCCACAGACCCGGCCGCGCTGACAGCCGAAAACAGCGCAGCCGCCTCAATTGCCGTGGCAGAAGCCAAAGTGCTGACCACGGAGATCGCCCTGCGAGCCAGCGAAAAGCTCCTGGAGTGGGGCGGCAGTCGCGCCACGCTGCTACAGCATGGTCTGGATCGCCACTGGCGCAACGCGCGCACCCACACCCTGCACGACCCGGTGCGCTGGAAAACCCACGCTATCGGCAACTACTACCTGAATGCAGTCTATCCCGCGCGTCATGCGTGGATTTAAGGAGAAAGTATGAGTCAGGTTCAGCCGAAACAGCCTGCGGAGAGCGTGCGCAGCGAACAGCAGGCGCTGGATGTCGCCGCACAGCTGGCGCAGCAGTTCCGTGAAGGTGCCGCAACCCGGGATCGCGAACGTGAGTTACCGCATCATCCGCTGCGGGCACTGTTTCAGTCCGGATTAGGGGCGATTACCGTGCCCGAAGCCTATGGCGGTATCGCGGCGTCGACAGCCACGCTGACCTCGGTGATTAGCCTGCTCAGCGAGGCCGATGCGGCAGTGGGTCAGGTTCCGCAGAACCATTTCTACGCGCTGGAAGTCCTGCGCCTTAACGGCAGCGAGTCTCAGAAACAACGCTTTTACGGTGAAGTGCTGGCTGGCGTCCATCTGGGAAATGCGCTGGCAGAATTTTCAGCCCGCGCCGCGCATCAGCGTACCACAGCGATCTGTAACAACGTCCTCAACGGCAGCAAATTCTACGCCACCTGCGTTTGCCCAGGCAGCACAGGCCGATCTGGTTTATCTGGCGCACTCGCCAGCTAATCCGAAAACCGAAGCGATTGTCGTTCCGGCCGATTCACCTGTCAAAAGTGTGGCGGACCTCAGGGGTAAGCGCGTGGCGCTGAACAAAGGGTCTGACGTTAACTATATGCTGGTCACAGCCCTGGAGAAGGCAGGGCTAAGCTATAAGGATATTACGCCGGTCTATCTGCCGCCCGCCGATGCGCGGGCGGCTTTCCAGCGTGGCGCGGTCGATGCGTGGGTTATCTGGGACCCTTACTACGCGGAAGTTGAAACCAACGCCCACGCCCGGTTAATCAGCAACGCTGAAGGGCTGGTGCCGCATTACACCTTCTATCTGGCCAGCCGCAAATTTGCGGAGAGTTATCCGGCAATCGCCGGCAAGGTGGTAGATGAGCTGGACACACTCAGCGCCTGGGCCAATCAGCATCAGGATGAAGCGGCATAAATCATGTCCACCTCGACCGGTCTGCCGCAGCCCATCTGGCAGCGCGCGCTGGCAAGGATGCCCTTTGGCGCAGAGCGCATGACGCCTGAAGTCTTTACGCAGCAGCAGGCCCTGGCTGATACCTTTACGCGGATTGGCCTGCTGCCGGTAAAGGTCGATATCCGCAGCGCGACCTGGTCACAGGATAAAAAATAGGGCGGTCGGGCAGAGGTTCGCGATCCAGGCCTCTGCCTGATAGAGAGGAGCGTTAATTCACTGCCTGACTCTTTGAGCTTAGCCCCAACGTAAAGAGCATTCTGATATTAATATGATTTTCTTCAAATTTATGGCTCAATCGCGTCAGGAGTATGAGTGCAGCAAGCTGAATCTACTCGCTTACAGTCATAGCTCAAGCCTTAATTTAACATAATTATGATTATGCGAACTTAATAGCACTTTTTTTGTTAAACCGCTTTGGCTGATTATGACCATGTATCGCAGTTCAGGAAGCTTATCAGGCAACGGCAAAATCGGCAGGAGTTGATTCTCATGTTACAGCCGCTTTGCATGAGCTGAGGTATGGAAGGCGTCAAGATCAAATACTCAGCGACAAGAGTGCTTCAGCTCTTCCTCAGTCAGACCAGTCACATTCATAACAGACTGAATGTCCAT
>NZ_VWXE01000009.1:0-147612 GCF_011752675.1 Pantoea sp. Acro-807
GCGAAACACCTGGCTTCAGGCGCGGTCCTGAGGGCAGTAAAGAATCGGTGGAGCGGTAGTTCAGTTGGTTAGAATACCTGCCTGTCACGCAGGGGGTCGCGGGTTCGAGCCCCGTCCGTTCCGCCACCCTAATTAGGGGCGTAGTTCAATTGGTAGAGCACCGGTCTCCAAAACCGGGTGTTGGGGGTTCGAGTCCCTCCGCCCCTGCCAGAAAACAATCCTTTGCTTCGGCAAAGGATTTTTTTTGCCTGAAATTCAGGATCTTTTTGCATCCTTTCAAAAAATAAAGAGTCTGCGCCCGCTTTCACAGCTTCAGACCCTTCTCAATCTGCTATCTCAATGCGTCAGAACCGGAAATTTAAGCAGCTGACGAATATGCGTTTGCTGATCGCTATTCTGCAGCCAGACGGCATATAGCGGGCGCACCGCTACCGGTGTATCGGGGATCGGCACAATATCGTTATATATCCCCTGCCAGGAATCGGGTAAGAAAGCACAGGCCCCGGTAGTGTGTAACAGTTCCCGCGTTACATGTGCCGATGTCGTGGTTAACACCGGAACATCATCACTCGACAAATAGCTCTCATGCTGATGAAAATCTGCGCCCCATTCCAGTTTGATATAATCATACTTCTCGCGTTTTTCCGTTTTACGCGCCCGGAACAGAGCAAGTGAAATATGACCAATCTGCTGGCTGGTCAGCTCATCCATTTTTGGCGCTTCCGTGGTGATTAGCAGATCAAGCTGCCGCTCATGCAGCTGTTTAACCAGCAGATGACGCTGGGCAATACGGGCTTCCATATGCAGGCTCTCACGGTTCTCATAGAGCGTCTGAAGCCAGGGCGTGAGATAAGCCTCCCACAGGGAAGCGCTGGCACCGATTGAGAGCTCATGATGCTGCTGCGTATGCGAAACCTCTTTCTTTGCCATCAGCCAGGTACTCATCAGGCTTTCCGCATAAGGTAATAACCGCTCACCTGCTGAAGTCAGGCGGATGTTATTACGATGGCGGGTAAAGAGATTTACGCCCAGCTGGTTTTCCAATTGACGGATGCGAAAACTGACAGCAGATTGCGTAAGGTACAGCGCCTCCGCAGCACGTCCAAAATGACGCGTTCTGCTCACCTCCAGAAAAGTTTTCAGTAATTCCGTATCCACACTATTCTCCCAAAATTTGTTTGTCGTACTGATTTAAATGTTTTGTTTTACACTCTGTCAAGCCTATCTAATACTCCGCGCCATAAATAGCACGGCCATATGAGAATCAGGAGCGTGTAAAATGGCGGAAAGCTTCGCAACAACAAATCGTTTCTTCGATAACAAACATTATCCACGTGGATTTTCACGTCACGGTGATTTCACCATTAAAGAAGCCCAGCTTCTGGAGCGTCACGGATACGCTTTTAATGAGCTTGATCTGGCAAAACGCGAACCGGTAACAGAAGAAGAGCGGTCGTTTCTTGAAGTGTGCCGCGGACAACGTGAGCCGCTGACCGAAGCAGAGCGCGTCTGGTCTAAGTATATCGCCCGCATCAAGCGTCCTAAGCGCTTTCACACCCTCTCGGGTGGCAAGCCGCAGATGGATACGGTTGAAGATTTCAGCGACAGTGATGACTGATAAAACGGGGCTATGAACGGCCCCGTTTTTATTCCAGCGTCTTATGCAGATAAATCATTAAACGATCGATACTGCGGTAGCTCACCGCTTCCTGCAGATGTGGCCGTACTATCTGTGTTTCCCCGGCAAGATCGGTGATGGTTCTGGCCACTTTCAGGATGCGCTGCCATGCACGCACCGACAAACCCAGCGTATTAAGTATTCCTTCCAGCCACTCTGCATCAGCCTGTAACAACGCACAGTCGCGCGCGATCTCCGCATTAGTAAGATGGGCATTAATTTTGCCAGCGCGCGCCTGCTGTCGTGCTCTGGCTGCCAGCACCCGTTCCCTGACCTGTGCAGTGCTCTCGCCGGTGACAGCCTGCTGACTCAGGGTACCGCCTGGCAGCAGCGGGATCTCAAGCGACAAATCAAAGCGGTCCAGAAAGGGCCCTGACAACCGGCTGAGATAACGCAGTACCTGCTGTGGTGAACAGCGGTTGTGATTGCCCTGGTAATGCCCGGTGGGGCTGGGGTTCATTGCGCCTATCAGCTGAAAGCGCGCAGGATAAGTCACTTTAGCCCGCGTACGGGAGAGCGCAATTTCGCCTGATTCAATAGGTTCACGCAGCGCATCAAGGACGCGGCGATCAAATTCCGGTAACTCATCCAGAAACAGTACGCCATTGTGTGCCAGTGATATTTCACCCGGGCGGGGTATAGAGCCTCCGCCAACCAGCGCATAGAGTGAGGCGCTGTGATGAGGTGCCCTGAAAGGGCGCTTGCGCCACTGAGCGCGCTGTTCACCATTGCTGACCAGGCTGGCAATTGCCGCACACTCCAGCGCTTCACCGTCGTCCAGCGGGGGCATAATGCCCGGCAGACGCGTCGCCAGCATCGTTTTGCCTGTACCGGGTGGTCCGAGCAGCAGCAGATTATGTCCGCCTGCTGCTGCAATCTCCAGCGCGCGTCGTCCCTGCTGCTGACCAATAACGTCACGCAGATCCTGCGGTGAGTCCGTGGCCTCTTCGGCAACGGTCTGCGCCACTCTGAGCGTGGTCTGATTGTGCAGAAAAGCGCATATTTCACTAAGATGCACGCCAGTCAGCGTTTCGCCCTGCTGAATTAATCCCACATCCTGCTGATTCTGTTCAGCAACAATCATCTGGCGGCCGGCTCTGAGCGCTGCCATAGCGGCCGGAATTGCGGCCTGCACGCCACAGAGCGCGCCGTTAAGCGCCAGCTCACCCAGGAACTCATAGCGCGTAAGTTTATCCCCTGGCAGCTGTTCTGAGGCTGCGAGAAGCGCGATAGCAATCGGCAGATCGTAGCGACCACCCTCCTTAGGCAGGTCAGCAGGCGCCAGATTGATGGTGATACGTTTGGCCGGAAAGCTGAATCCGCTATTAATAATAGCGCTGCGTACCCGTTCGCGAGCCTCCTTAACCGTGGTTTCAGGCAGGCCGACCAGCGTCAGCGCAGGCAATCCATTACTGATATGAACCTCGACGGTTACCAGCGGCGCTTCGATTCCCAGTGCCGCACGGGTCAGAACTTTAGATAAAGACATCACCCCTCCTTGTTGCCTCTATCCTTGCTCCTCAGCGCGCTATCTGCGATCCCGGTTGTGCCATTTTGCCCGCCTTATTCCATATTTTTCTCTATTGTTTCACTGTTTTCGTCAAAAATGAGCGATCTCTTCCGCTAAGCATTCTGCAATTACGCGCCGGGCGTGATGAATATTTATCACAAATCTGAATAACCTAGTTTTTACAAGGTGATAACGATGATTGCATCAGAACCGCGAAAAATTGGCTGATGAAAATTATTGTAAATGACCCGGTAACTATGATAACTCTGTAGGCATTACTTCGAACAAGTGAAAAAAAGACAACGTATGAAAGCCCTTCTATCCGTGATTAGCCTAGTCGTGATTAGCGTGGTGGTGATTATTAACCCACCGTGCGGGGCTGCGTCTGGAGAAAGAAAGGCTTAAAAATCAAGTCTGAAATCCAAAAACCCCCGCACCGAAAGGTCCGGGGGTTTTTTTTTGACCAGACAAACTATCAGCTGATTAGCGAGGAGCAGATTATGAGCAGTAGCATAAAATTCTGTTGTTCTCACAGGATTACAGGAGAATAACCATGACAGGTGCACAATGGGTAGTTCAGGCATTACGCGCGCAGGGCGTTGATACCGTGTTCGGTTATCCTGGCGGCGCTATCATGCCCGTGTACGATGCGCTATATGATGGCGGCGTAGAACATCTGTTGTGCCGTCATGAGCAGGGCGCGGTGATAGCGGCTATCGGCTATGCCCGTGCTACGGGTAAAACCGGCGTCTGCATCGCAACCTCTGGTCCGGGAGCCACTAACCTGATCACTGGCCTGGCGGATGCGATGATGGATTCTGTTCCCGTAGTAGCCATCACCGGACAGGTTTCATCCGCTGTGATGGGAACCGACGCTTTTCAGGAGATTGACGTCCTTGGGCTGTCGCTGGCCTGCACCAAACACAGTTTTCTGGTTGAATCGCTTGACGATCTGCCTTCAGTGATGGCCGAAGCCTTTGCTATCGCGCAGTCGGGACGCCCGGGGCCGGTACTGGTTGATATCCCAAAAGATATCCAGATTGCCAGCGCGGAACTGACGCCCCATCTGCTGCCGGTTGAGGAGACCCTTTCCCATTCGCCGCAGCACATTGATGACGCGCGCGCCTTAATGGCACGTGCGGCAAAACCCATCCTCTATGTAGGGGGTGGCGTGGGTATGGCGCAGGCGGTACCGGCACTGCGTGCGCTGGCAAAAGAAAGCGGCATCCCGGTCGTCTCAACCCTGAAAGGGCTTGGCTGTGCAGAGAGCAGCAGCGAGCTTTATCTCGGGATGCTGGGCATGCACGGCACTAAAGCGGCCAACCTTGCCGTACAGTCGTGCGATTTGCTGATTGCAGTAGGCGCCCGCTTTGATGACCGCGTGACCGGCAAGCTGGATACCTTCGCCCCGCATGCCAGCGTTATTCATATCGATATCGATCCGGCGGAGCTGAACAAACTGCGCCGTGCTCATGTTTCGCTGCCGGGCGACCTCCGGCAGATACTGCCCGCGCTGAGTATGCCTCTGCAGATCGATGCATGGCGTCAGGAAGTCCGCGCGATGAAAGCGGAGTTTAGCTGGCGCTACGATCATCCCGGTGACGCTATTTACGCACCGCTGCTGCTGAAGCAGGTTTCCGATCGCAAACCGGACAGTACGGTTGTGACCACCGATGTGGGTCAGCATCAGATGTGGACCGCGCAGCATATGCAGTTCAGCGCGCCGGAAAATTTCATCACCTCCAGCGGTCTCGGCACCATGGGATTTGGTCTGCCGGCAGCCGTGGGGGCGCAGATTGCCCGCCCTGATGATACGGTAATCTGCGTCTCCGGTGATGGTTCCGTCATGATGAACATTCAGGAGCTGGGCACGATTAAACGCAAACAGCTGCCGGTAAAAATTCTGCTGCTGGATAACCAGCGGCTGGGCATGGTGCGCCAGTGGCAGCAGCTGTTTTTCGATGGCCGCTATAGCGAGACCATCCTGACCGATAACCCCGATTTTCTGATGCTGGCCCGCGCGTTTGATATTCCAGGCCAGCGTATCAGCCGTAAAGATGAAGTTGACGCCGCGATTGATGCTCTGCTGAACAGCGAAGGACCTTATTTCCTGCATGTTTCGATTGATGAGCATGAAAACGTCTGGCCACTGGTCCCGCCGGGTGCCAGCAACGCAAACATGATGGAGAAGAGCATATGAATCAGCATCAGTTATCAATTGAAGCCCGTTTTCGCCCGGAAGTGCTGGAGCGCATTTTACGCGTTGTTCGCCACCGCGGCTTTCAGGTCTGCGCGATGAATATGGGCTCCGCCAGCAACGCAGACAATATTAATATCGAAATGACCGTTGCCAGCCAGCGCTCAGTCGATTTACTGTCTTCTCAGTTACGCAAACTTTTGGATGTCGCCTGTGTCGAGATCCAGCAGCAGACAACACAACAAATCCGCGCTTAGTCGCCAAAGGACATAACGATGAGTACGAAGAAAGCAGACTTTATTTGGTTCAACGGAGAGATGGTTAAGTGGGAAGACGCCAAGGTCAGCGTTATGTCTCACGCACTGCATTACGGCACTTCCGTGTTTGAAGGCGTACGCTGCTACGACTCGCACAAAGGCCCGGTAGTGTTCCGTCACCGTGAACATATGCAGCGTCTGCACGACTCCGCAAAAATCTATCGTTTTCCCATCAAAGCCAGCGTCGATGAGCTGATGGAAGCCTGCCGCGAAGTGATCCGCGTTAACAATCTGAAGAGTGCCTATATCCGCCCGCTGGCGTTTGTCGGCGATGTAGGCCTGGGCGTTAACCCGCCGGACGGTTTTACCACTGACGTGATTATTGCGGCTTTCCCGTGGGGAGCCTACCTCGGTCCGGAAGCGCTGGAGCAGGGTATCAACGCCATGGTCTCTTCGTGGAATCGCGTGGCGCCTAACACACTGCCTACCGCAGCCAAAGCGGGCGGTAACTATCTCTCCTCCCTGCTGGTGGGCAGCGAAGCACGCCGCCACGGCTATCAGGAAGGGATCGCGCTGGATACGCAGGGCTACATCTCTGAAGGCGCAGGCGAAAACCTGTTTGAAGTCAAAGATGGCATCCTGTTTACGCCGCCGTTTACCTCTTCCGCTCTGCCAGGCATCACCCGTGATGCAATTATCAAGCTGGCGCACGATCTCGGTATTGAAGTGCGCGAGCAGGTGCTGTCACGCGAGTCGCTCTATCTGGCCGATGAGATCTTCATGTCAGGCACCGCTGCTGAAATCACCCCGGTGCGCAGCGTTGACGGCATTCAGGTCGGCGAAGGCAAGCGTGGTCCGGTGACCACCCGAATTCAGAAAGCGTTCTTTGGCCTGTTTACCGGCGAAACCGAAGATAAATATGGCTGGCTGGATCAGGTTAATCCGTAACAAGAGATCAGCGCGGGGGCAGCAGCGCCCGCGTCATTTTTCAGACTGGAGTAAATAGAGCATGCCTAAGTACCGTTCAGCCACCACCACCCACGGCCGTAATATGGCGGGTGCCCGTGCCCTGTGGCGCGCCACCGGAATGACCGATGATGATTTCGGCAAGCCGATTATTGCGGTAGTGAACTCATTCACACAGTTTGTACCAGGGCACGTGCACCTGCGCGACCTCGGCAAGCTGGTTGCAGAGCAGATTGAAGCAGCGGGCGGTGTGGCAAAAGAGTTCAACACCATCGCGGTAGATGATGGTATCGCCATGGGACATGGCGGCATGCTGTATTCACTTCCGTCACGTGAGCTGATCGCCGACTCCGTAGAGTATATGGTCAACGCCCACTGCGCGGATGCGATGGTCTGTATCTCCAACTGCGACAAAATCACCCCGGGCATGCTGATGGCGGCACTGCGCCTCAACATTCCGGTGATCTTTGTCTCCGGCGGCCCGATGGAAGCGGGGAAAACCAAACTCTCCGACCAGATCATCAAGCTGGATCTGGTAGATGCGATGATTCAGGGGGCGAACCCCAACGTCAGCGACGCCGACAGTGAGCAGATTGAGCGCTCAGCCTGCCCAACCTGCGGCTCCTGCTCCGGAATGTTTACCGCTAACTCCATGAACTGCCTGACAGAAGCGCTGGGCCTGTCACAGCCGGGCAACGGCTCGCTGCTGGCCACCCACGCCGATCGTAAAGCGCTGTTCATCAATGCCGGTAAACGCATTGTGAGCCTGACCAAACGCTACTACGAGCAGGATGACGCCAATATGCTGCCGCGTAATATCGCGACCAAAGCAGCATTTGAGAACGCCATGACGCTGGATATCGCCATGGGCGGCTCCACCAATACCGTACTGCATCTGCTGGCGGCGGCGCAGGAGGGCGAGATCGACTTCAATATCTCCGATATCGACCGCCTGTCACGTAAAGTACCGCAGCTGTGTAAAGTGGCGCCCAGCACTCCGAAATATCATATGGAAGATGTGCACCGCGCCGGCGGCGTAATCGGTATTCTTGGCGAGCTGGATCGGGCTGGCCTGATTGACACCAGCGCGCGCAATATTCTGCAGCAGACGATGCGTGAAACGCTGGATCAGTACGACATCATGCTGACGCAGGACCAGGCCGTAAAAGATATGTTCCGCGCCGGTCCGGCGGGCATCCGCACCACGCAGGCTTTCTCGCAAAGCTGTCGCTGGGACACGCTGGATGACGATCGCGCTGAGGGCTGTATCCGTACGCGCGAACACGCCTACTCACAGGATGGCGGCCTGGCGGTTCTGTACGGTAACCTGGCAGAAGATGGCTGTATCGTTAAAACGGCGGGCGTCGATAAAGAGATCCTGACCTTTAAAGGGCCGGCTAAAGTCTATGAAAGCCAGGATGATGCCGTTGAAGCGATCCTGGGCGGTAAAGTGGTGGCCGGTGATGTCGTCGTCATTCGCTACGAAGGGCCAAAAGGGGGGCCGGGCATGCAGGAGATGCTTTATCCGACGACCTATCTGAAGTCGATGGGCCTTGGCAAAAGCTGCGCGCTGATCACCGACGGGCGCTTCTCTGGCGGCACATCCGGCCTCTCTATCGGCCACGCCTCGCCGGAAGCGGCAAGCGGCGGCACCATTGCGCTGGTAAAAGATGGCGATCTGATTGAGATCGATATCCCGAATCGCGGCATTAAGCTGGCGGTACCGGATAATGAGCTGCACGCCCGTCGTGAAGAAGAAGCTGCGCGCGGAGAAGCCGCCTGGACGCCGCATAATCGCGAACGTCAGGTCTCTTTTGCGCTGCGTGCTTACGCCTCACTGGCGACCAGCGCGGATAAAGGCGCAGTGCGCGACAAGTCGAAGCTGGGAGGCTGATGGTATGGCTGAGTCTCAACCCCTGTCTGCGTCGCCTGGCGGCGCGGAATACCTGCGTGCCATTCTGCGTGCGCCGGTTTATGAAATTGCGCAGGTAACGCCGCTGCAGAAGATGGAGAAACTCTCATCAAGGCTCGGCAACACCGTTCTGGTGAAACGTGAAGATCGGCAGCCGGTGCACAGCTTCAAGCTGCGCGGTGCCTATGCGATGATCGCCGGATTAAACGAAGAGCAGAAAGCGCGCGGCGTGGTGACCGCTTCTGCCGGTAACCACGCGCAGGGGGTTGCACTCTCAGCCAGCACGCTGGGAATTAAATCGCTGATTGTCATGCCGGTCACCACGGCGGATATCAAAGTCGATGCGGTGCGGGCGTTTGGCGGCGAAGCCTTTCTGTTTGGCGCAAATTTCGATGAGGCGAAAGCCAAAGCGATTGAGCTGGCGCAGCAGCAGGGGTACACCTTTGTGCCGCCGTTTGACCATCCGGCGGTGATTGCCGGGCAGGGCACGCTGGCGATGGAGCTGCTGCAGCAGGATGCGCATCTTGATCGCGTATTTGTTCCGGTTGGCGGCGGCGGGCTGGCAGCCGGCGTGGCGGTGCTGATTAAACAGCTGATGCCGCAGATCAAAGTCATCGCGGTGGAGTCTGAAGACTCCGCCTGCCTGAAAGCTGCGCTGACGGCGGGCGAGCCGGTGGATCTGCCGCGCGTCGGGCTGTTTGCCGAGGGCGTGGCGGTGAAACGTATCGGCAGCGAAACTTTCCGGCTCTGCCAGGAGTATCTCGACGACATCATCACCGTTGACAGCGATGCCATCTGTGCGGCGATGAAAGATCTGTTTGAGGATGTGCGGGCCGTGGCGGAACCCTCAGGTGCGCTGGCGCTGGCGGGAATGAAAAAGTATATCCAGCAGCACGACATCAAAGGCGAGCGCCTGGCACACGTGCTGTCGGGCGCCAACGTCAACTTCCACGGCCTGCGCTATGTTTCCGAACGCTGCGAGCTGGGAGAGCAGCGGGAAGCGCTGCTGGCGGTGACCATTCCTGAGCAGCAGGGCAGCTTTCTGACGTTCTGTCAGACGCTGGGCGGCCGATCGGTCACGGAATTCAACTACCGCTATGCGGATGCGGACAGCGCCTGCATCTTTGTCGGCGTGCGTCTGACGCGCGGCCTTGAAGAGCGCGGCGAGATCATCAGTCAGCTTACTGAAGGGGGCTACCAGGTGGTGGATCTCTCTGATGATGAGATGGCCAAGCTGCATGTGCGTTATATGGTCGGCGGGCGTCCGTCAAAACCGCTGCGCGAGCGGCTGTTCAGCTTTGAGTTCCCGGAGGCGCCGGGCGCGCTGCTGAAGTTTCTGCAGACGCTGGGCGCGCACTGGAATATCTCACTGTTCCACTACCGCAGCCACGGCACCGATTTTGGTCGCGTGCTGGCGGCATTTGAAGTGAATGATAAAGAACCCGATTTTGAAACTCACCTGACGGCACTGGGTTACGAGTGGCACGATGAGGCGAATAATCCGGCGTTCCGTTTCTTTCTCGCCGGCCAGTAATCAGAGCAGATGCCAGAATGCATGAATCAGCGGCTCCCCGAGCCGCTTTTTTTGTACGCAAACGCCCAGCTGCAGCGGCGCCACTGACTCCACGTTCTCCAGCGTCATAACCCGGTTTCGCACCGGCTCAGGGCTGTTCTCCAGCACCACATCCGGCACCAGCGCAATTCCGCAGCCCAGCGCCACCATAGAGATGATCGCCTCATGGCCCGCCACCGTAGCGTAGATCTGCGGATTAGCGAGACGATAGCGCCGGAACCAGAGATCGATGCCGCGCCGCGCCGGTCCCTGATCCGGAATAATAAACGGGATCTGCGACCAGTCGGGCTCCGTCTGCGTGGCCTGGCTGCGTACCGGGCAGGGCAGCGCCGGTGCAATCAGCACCAGCGGGATCAGCCCCAGCGGTGTAAAGCCGATGCTGGCGGGCAGCGACTCCGGCCGGCCGGCGATGGCCAGATCCGCCTCGCCAGACTGCACCATCTCAATGGCGTCCGCCGCGTCGCCGGTCGTGAGCTTGATCTCCACCTGCGGATGTTCAGCGCGAAAGCGATCGAGAATCGGCGGCAGATGGCTGTAAGCGGCAGTCACCGAGCAGAACAGACGCAGCTCACCGCTTAGCGAGGGGCCGTTGAGATCCATGACGTGACGCAGCTGCTGATACTGCAGCAGCGTCTGCTGGGCAAACTGGCGCAGCCGCTCACCCGCTTCCGTCAGCGTCACGGTGCGGTTATCACGCAGAAACAGCGCATGGCCGACATCCTCTTCCAGCCGCTGGATCTGGCGCGACAGCGTAGAGGGGCTGACGTGCATGGCGCGTGCCGTACGGCCAAAATGGCAGCTTTCTGCCAGATGCAGAAAGAGTTTTAAATCGCGTAAATCCATCCGGGATCTCCTGACATTTCGTATTGCAAAAATTGCAACGTAACGTTGTTAATATATCAATTTAAGCAATGGATTTCCTGTCATATGATGGGGTCATTCGCAGCGCTGAAACAGGCGCCGCTATCAGACAATAATGCAAACACAACATTGATGCGGAGTACCCCATGGCTAACTACTTCAACACATTAAACCTGCGCAATCAGTTAGCGCAGCTGGGCAAATGTCGCTTTATGGCGCGCGATGAGTTCGCCGATGGCGCCAGCTTCCTGAAAGGTAAAAAAGTAGTGATCGTGGGCTGCGGCGCACAGGGCCTGAACCAGGGGCTCAATATGCGCGACTCCGGGCTGGATGTAGCCTATGCGCTGCGTGCAGAAGCGATTGCAGAGAAGCGCGCCTCGTTCCGCAAAGCAACAGAAAACGGTTTTAAAGTCGGTACCTATGAAGAGCTGATCCCGCAGGCGGATCTGGTGGTTAACCTGACGCCAGACAAACAGCACTCTTCTGTTGTGAAGGCGGTTCAGCCCCTGATGAAAGATGGCGCTGCGCTGGGCTACTCGCATGGCTTTAACATTGTTGAAGTGGGCGAAACCATCCGCAAAGACATCACCGTGGTGATGGTGGCACCGAAGTGCCCGGGTACAGAAGTGCGTGAAGAATATAAACGCGGTTTTGGTGTTCCGACGCTTATCGCCGTGCACCCGGAAAACGATCCGAAAGGCGAAGGCATGGCTATCGCGAAAGCCTGGGCTGCGGCTACCGGCGGTGACCGCGCAGGCGTGCTGGAATCCTCCTTTGTAGCGGAAGTAAAATCGGATCTGATGGGTGAGCAGACCATTCTGTGCGGTATGCTGCAGGCGGGTTCGCTGCTCTGCTTCGACAAGCTGGTGGCTGAAGGGCACGATGTCGCCTATACCGAAAAACTGATCCAGTTCGGCTGGGAAACCATCACTGAATCACTGAAGTTTGGCGGTATTACGCTGATGATGGATCGCCTGTCTAATCCGGCAAAAATCCGTGCCTGGGCGCTTTCTGAGCAGCTGAAAACGATCATGGCTCCGCTGTTCCAGAAGCATATGGATGATATCATCTCGGGTGAATTCTCCTCCGGTATGATGGCTGACTGGGCGAACGATGATAAAAACCTGCTGACCTGGCGTGAAGAGACCGGTAAAACGGCGTTTGAAAATGCGCCACAGTTTGAGGGCAAAATCGAAGAGCAGGAGTACTACGACAAAGGCGTGGTGATGGTCGCGATGGTAAAAGCGGGCGTTGAGCTGGCGTTTGAAACCATGGTAGATGCCGGCATCATTGAAGAGTCTGCATACTATGAGTCGCTGCATGAGCTGCCGCTGATTGCTAACACCATCGCACGTAAGCGCCTGTATGAGATGAACGTGGTGATCTCCGATACCGCTGAGTATGGCAACTACCTGTTCTCATTCGCCGCTGTACCGCTGCTGGAGGAGTTTATGACCACGCTGCAGCCGGGCGATCTGGGCAAAGCGACAGAAGGCACTCAGGTTGATAACGCACAGCTGCGCGACGTTAACGAAGCGATTCGTCAGCATCCGATTGAAACCGTTGGTCGCAAGCTGCGTGGCTACATGACCGATATGAAACGTATCGCGGTAGCTGGCTAAGTTCCCACCGACAATTTTCAGCCTTATCAAACCCCGGCCTGCCGGGGTTTTTTATTGCGCCACACCTCCCGTAGGGGCGCCATTAATGGCGCCCAACGCCGCACCGTCCCGGCACAACGGGCCGCATAAATGCGGCCCCTACGAGATATATCCTGTAGGGGCGCCATTAATGGCGCCCTGGTACAAAGGGCCGCATAAATGCGGCCCCTGTACGATATACCCCGCGCCGCACCGTCCCGCGGCATTACGCAATAAAAAACCCGGACTGGCCGGGTTTTTATGCTGCATCAGGATACGCGTTTACGCCGCATCATACAGCGTCTGGTGCCGCGTCTCTTTACAGGCGATCAGGGCAATCAGCGTCAGCACCGCCATGGCGGCAAGATAGAAACCCACTGCCTGCAGGCCATAGTTTGCATTGAGCCAGGTGGCGATATAGGGTGCTACGGACGCTCCCAGAATGGATGACAAATTATAAGAGAAAGAGGCACCGGTATAGCGCACTTCGGTCGGGAACAGCTCCGGCAGCAGCGCACCCATCGGGCCAAACGTCAGGCCCATAATGCTCAGGCCCAGCAGCAGAAAGCCCATCACCAGAATCTGCGAGCCGGAGCCGAGCAGCAGCGGAAACATCAGCGCAAAAGCGATAATCATCAGCGTAATAGTGATCATCGTTCTGCGGCGACCAAAACGATCGGCCAGCAGACCGGCAATGGGCACCATCACGCCAAATCCGATTACCGCCACCATCAGCATCCACAGGAAACTGTTGCGCGAGTAGCCCAGTCCGACCGGCGCCGGGGCGGTGCCGTAGCTCATCGAATAGACGGTCATGATATAGAACAGCGTGTAGGTCGCCAGCATGATAAAGGTGCCGAGTATGGTCGCCGTCATATGTTTGCTCAGCAGCGTGCCAATAGGCATACGCACCTGCTTCTGCTCCTTCTGCACTTTGGCAAAAACCGGACTCTCATGCAGCGAGACGCGCACGTAGAGGCCGATTAGCACCAGTACTGCAGAAAGGATAAACGGCACGCGCCAGCCCCACTGCATAAACTGCTCGTCGGTCAGCAGCCAGGAGAGCAGCAGGAACGTACCATTGGCAAAGAAAAAGCCAATCGGCGCGCCCAGTTGGGGGAACGATCCATACAGCGCGCGCTTTTTCGCCGGCGCATTCTCCGTTGCCAGCAGCGCGGCACCGCCCCATTCGCCGCCCAGTCCCAGCCCCTGACCGAAGCGCGCCAGCGCCAGCAGCAGTGGCGCGGCAACGCCAATAGTTTCATAGCCAGGCAGCAGGCCGATCAGCACCGTTGAGACGCCCATCGTCAGCAGTGAAGCGACCAGCGTCGCTTTACGACCAACGCGGTCGCCAAAGTGGCCAAACACCGCTGAGCCGATTGGCCGCGCGACAAAGGCGATGGCAAAGGTTGCCAGCGACTGCAGCGTCGCAACCGTGGCGTCCCCCTGAGGAAAGAAAATATGCGGAAAGACGATAACCGCTGCGGTGGCGTAAATATAGAAATCGAAGAACTCGATAGCCGTACCGACCAGAGAAGCTACGACAACTTTACCGCGTGAATTGACCGGCGCTTCGTCGTGCAGCGCGTCAGGTGTTTCTGTAATGGAGGCTTGCATAAATGTTTCTTAATTGTAAATGTAAACCAGAAATATTACGCACCTGGTATGCGGCATTCAATGAGCAAAAAGCGTCGCAAAACGACGATTTTCGGCGAAAAAGAGGATAATGTCTGAGTTAAGCGGAATGGTGGCGAATGGCAGCGGCAGGAAACGTTTTTCTGGCGTGAATCGCTGCTAAACCGCTAAATAAAAGTGACTGGCTGGCGTTTCCTGCTGGCGGGAGCGCTAAAATTCGCCAGCAGGAAACAGGTTTTACTGTTCAGGTGGTTGCCCTGTGCCCGTTGTCAGGAGGGCTGGCGCGGCTGCGGCATCTCCGTATCACCTTTATATTTCGCCGTGGCGATCCACGCGGCGCAAAACAGCGTCAGGCGGGCAAAGAAGTAGAAAAATGCCATCAGGCCGAGTACTGAACCAAAGGCAGCGCCTGAAGGAGAGGTCGCCAGCTTCGGCAGCGTCAGCGTCATAACAAATTTAATCACCTCAAAGCCGATAGCTGCCAGCAGCGTGCCGCGCAGCAGCGCTCTTTTACGCGGCTTATGGCGCGGCAGGATCCAGAAAATCCACAGGAACAGCAGATAGTTCGCCAGCACGGAGATGGAGAGGGCAATAATTGTCATTACCGGACGCAGCCAGTCGATGCCATCCAGCCCCAGCGCGCTGACGATCGCTGCCTGAGCCGCACCGGCAATCGACGTCAGCGAAAGGGTGATCACCAGCGCCAGCATCAGCCCCAGGAGTGAGAAGAGATCGCGCAGATATTTTTTCCAGAACACCTCTTTATCATCCGGCGTTCGCTCCCAGACATCGCGCGACTGCGCGCGGACCGCTTCGCGCAGGTTGCCCATCCAGTTGATACCGGAATAGAGTGCCAGCAGCAGACCGGTCAGACCCACGGTAGCGCGCTGCTGAATCGCAGTGTTCACGGTATTTTTTAACGTGGTGGCGAGCGTAGGATCGCTGATGCTGCTGACAATTTTGTTAATCAGCTCTGACAGCAGATCCTGATTAGAGGCCAGCACAAACCCCACGGCGGCAAACGACACCATCAGAATCGGGATCAGCGATAAAAAGGAGAAGTAGGTGATCGCCGCGCCAAACTGGCTGCCCAGCCGGTCATTAAAGCGATCCAGCGCCCGGATAAAGTGCGCGACGGCCGGAATAGACTGAAACCACGTGGCGAAGCGCGACACGCGACGAATTGAGCCATCCACGGTTTTGTTACCGGTATGGATATCGATCAGCGGCTTTGAATCGGCGGCTGACTCCTGGGTTGTTTTGTCTGTCATAGACGATAGGCATCCTGTTCACTGCGAAACTGAAATTATATACCGTAAATAACGGCGGCGGCGGATGTGTCAGGTGACATACTCCTGCAGCACCTGGCTCAGCCACTCCATAAACACCCGCACGCGGCGCGCCACGTTGCGGCGGTGCGGATAGAGCAGCGTAATCGGCATCGGTTTTGCCGGAAAAGCGTGCAGCACTTCCACTAGCTGACCCGACTCCAGCAGCGGCTGAACGCCCATTGCCGGCACCTGAATAATCCCCAGCCCGGCGAGGCAGGCGGCACGGTAGGTTTCAGTACTGTTTACCGTCACCACGCCGCCGGTCTGCACATAGTGACACTGGCGGCCATCGAAATATTCAAATCCCGGCGCAGGCTGACCCAGCTGCTGGGTATAGTGCACCATGGCGTGCTGCGACAGCTCCTCCAGCCGTATCGGACGGCCAAAGCGGGAAAGGTAGTCGGGACTGGCGCAGTTGATCAAGGCATAGGTGCCAATTTTTCGCGCAATCAGACCGGAATCTTTCAGCTCGCCCACGCGCACCACGCAGTCAAATCCCTCCCGAATCACATCCACCTGGCGATCGCTGCTGCTCAGCTCAATCTCAACGCCGGGATAGTGCTGCAGAAACTCCGGCAGGCGCGGCAGAATAAAGCTGGTGGCCATCGCCACCGACATATCGACCCGCAGCTTGCCGCTCAGCGTCGCCGGGTCATGCTGAAACAGACTGTCCATATCCTCCATCATCGACAGCAGATCGAGGCAGCGATCGTAATAGACCAGTCCATCCTGGGTGAGGTGCACGCGCCGGGTAGTGCGATGCAGCAGGCGCGTGCCCATCTGGTTCTCCAGCGCCTGCAGCTGACGCGACACGCTGCCTTTTGGTAAACCCAGACTTTCAGCGGCCCGGGTAAAACTGCCCATCTCCGCAACGCGTACAAAAACCTGCATTGCATGAATTTTATCCATATTGTTCACCGATTGTTGTTGTTATTGAAACAGTGCTGCGCAGTTATCTGCGTTTATAGAACACTTCGGTTTGAATATCTTTATCAGGAGTTCACTTTTTCAGCAGGAGAGAGTTATGAGTCACAAAATAGCGCTGATTACCGGCGGAAACCGCGGCCTGGGACGTAATGCAGCCCTGAAACTGGCCGCACGCGGCACGCATATTGTGTTTACTTACCGAAGTCACGCTGATGAA
Organism: Pantoea sp. Acro-807; assembly: GCF_011752675.1. NCBI lineage: Bacteria > Pseudomonadati > Pseudomonadota > Gammaproteobacteria > Enterobacterales > Erwiniaceae > Pantoea > Pantoea sp. Acro-807. The sequence continues at coordinate 16,705 of NZ_VWXE01000009.1, forward strand.
GCGCAGAAAGTGGCAGAGGCGATCGAAGCGCTGGGCGTGCAGGCGGCTGCGCTGCCGCTGGACGTTGGCGACAGCAGCCAGTTCGCTGCCTTTGCACAACAGCTTACGCAGACGCTGCAGCGCGTCTGGCAGCGCGACCGGTTCGATTTTCTGGTGAATAACGCCGGTCATGGTCACTATCAGCTGCTGACCGATACCACCGAGGCGGAGTTTGATGCGCTGGTCAATGTGCACCTGAAAGGCCCGTTTTTTCTGACCCAGGCGCTGCTGCCGCTGCTGAACGACGGCGGCCGTATTCTGAATATCTCCAGCGGGCTGACCCGTATCACGCAGCCTGGCTCCGGAACCTATGCCGCAATGAAAGGCGCCATGGAGGTGCTGACGCGCTATCAGGCGAAGGAGCTGGGCGCGCGCCGCATTCGCGTCAATATTCTGGCACCGGGCGCCATTGAGACTGACTTTGGCGGCGGACGGGTGCGCGATACGCGTGAACTTAACGCGCAGATTGCGTCCGTCACCGCGCTGGGGCGGGTCGGGCTGCCGGACGACATCGGGGACGCTATCTGCATGCTGCTGAGCGAGGAGAGCGGCTGGATCACCGCCCAGCGCATTGAAGCATCGGGCGGTCAGGCGTTGTGATCACCTGCTGACGTAAGAGCGGCGCGTCAGAGCGTGATGGTACCGTCGATAACCGTTACCGTCTGGCCGCCGATCCAGATCGCCTCTTCCGTATAGGTAACGTCAATACGGCCGTTGCGCTGGATCGCGCTGCCCTGGCGCGCCCGGTAGCTGCGCGTCTGGCCCTGGGCCGCCAGGTAGCGAGCCAGACAGGCGTTGGCGCTGCCGGTGACCGGATCTTCAGTCAGGCTGCCATTCTCCACAAACAGCGCGCGGACCTCATACTGCTCCGGTTCCCCCGGCGGCAGCGCGCCGAAAATCAGCGCGCCGCTGACGCCCGCCCGCTGCTGCAGCTGCTGCAGATCGGCCACGGAAGCCGTGACGTCGACGACCGCCTGCGCGCTGCTGAGCGGGATCAGCAGCCAGCGAATACCCATATCCGCTACGGCAGGCGACTGCGTCAGATCAAAGGCCTCGCTGTTAAGCGCGCGGCTCATCAGCGCATCGCTGAACGGCGTCAGGGTTGCCGCAGGGGCAGCGAATGCCAGTGCGCCATCGGCGGCGATACGCACCTCAACCAGTCCGACGCCGCACTCCTGAACAATACAGCCGGCGTTTTTCCGCGGCCAGCCCGCTTCCAGCAGCGCATGGGCTGTACCCAGCGTCGGGTGACCGGCAAACGGCAGCTCACCCGAAGGGGTAAAAATGCGGATGCGATAGTCCGCCGCGCTGCTCTCTGGCGGCAGCACAAACGTGGTCTCTGACAGATTGGTCCAGCGCGCAATCGCTGCCATCTGTTCGTCAGCTAATCCCTGTGCATCCATAATCACGGCCAGCGGATTTCCCCGAAATGCCGTTGCGGTAAAGACATCCACCTGTTTAAACGCCACTCTCATAACAATTCCTTTTCTGTCAGCCAATATGTGGAATGATACCCTGCGCATGGTAAAAGCGCGCTAACAGGGCTATGAATAGATTAATAATTCTGCAGGCGGAGTCCGCGATGTTAAAAATTTTAGGCCGTAAAACGTCAATCAACGTGCGCAAGGTGCTGTGGCTCTGCGCTGAGCTGAATATCACCTATAAGCATGAAGCCTGGGGCGACGAGGGTCTGTCGCTGCATGCACCGCAGTTTATGGCGCTGAACCCCAACGCCCTGGTGCCGGTCATCATCGACGACGGGCTGGTGATATGGGAATCCAACGCTATTCTGCGCTACCTGGCCAACAGCTACGGTGGTGCATGGCTCTATCCGGAGGAGCCGCGCTTACGCGCGCCGGTGGATCAGTGGATCGACTGGCAGGCTACCGAGCTTAACACCTCCTGGCGCTACGCCTTTATGTCGCTGGTACGAAATTCACCAGCGCATCAGGATCCCCGTCTGCTCGCAGCAGCGGTGAAAGGCTGGACGCACACCATGGGGATACTCAATCAGCAGCTGGAAAAATCGGGCCGCTATGTGGCCGGGCGTCACTTTAGCCTGGCGGATATTCCCATTGGACTGGCCGTAAACCGCTGGTTTGAAACGCCGCTGGATCACCCCGATTTTCCGGCAATACAGACCTACTATGAGCGGCTGACCGAGCGCCCCGGATTTACCACCTGGGGACGCAACGGCACGCCTTAAGACGCAGCAGGGGCAATGCCGCTCATCTCGCACGCCAGAGCACCCGTGCGCGCTAAGGCACGGGTGTAACGCGCGTCGAACGGATAACAGCAGGAGAGGCGCAGCGCATGCCGGTAGCGTTCGCTCAGCGTGTAGAGCGCGCCTGGCGTGACGCAGATCTGCTCCTGCAGCAGACGATTAAACAGCAGCACGGTATCAATCTTACCCGGCAGCTCGACCCAGAAGACAAAGCCACCGCGCGGCAGCGTGGCGCGTGTTCCCTGCGGAAAATGGCGCGCCAGAATGCCCCGCGCCGCATCCAGATTTGCCGCATAGCGCCGGCGCAGCGAGCGCAAATGATGATCGTACCCCCCGCTGGCGAGGAACTCTGCCAGCGTCTCGCTCAGCAGCCGCGATTCAGTCATCGACGAGACCGCTTTCAGCCGCGCAATGCTGGCATGAAACCGGCCCGCGGCGGTCCAGCCGATACGAAAATCAGGCGCCACGGTTTTGGTAAAGCTGGTGCAGTAAATCACCCAGCCATCGCGATCGAACGCCTTAACCGGCGGTGACAGCGGCCAGTCAAACTGCAATTCATCGTAGAGCCCGTCTTCAATCAGCGGAATGCGATAGTGATTCATCAGCGCAGCGAGCCGTTTTTTGTTCTCCAGCGGCATCACGTAGCCCAGCGGGTTTTGCGCGCCCGGCATAGCGATCAGCGCCTGAATGCGCTGCTCCTGCAGCAGCATCTCCAGCGCGTCCAGCGAAAGACCGCGCTGCGGATCGGTGGGGATCTCCAGCGCCTTCAGTCCGAGCGAGGCGAGCAGCGGAAACAGGAAAAAATAGGTGGGGGATTCCAGTCCGATACAGTCGCCGGGCTGCGTGACAGCGCGCAGCGCCAGCTGCAGCGCCTCCATGCAGCCGTGGGTCAGGGTAATCGCCTGAGCGGTAAGGTTCAGTCCGGTATGCACGCTGCGCCGGGCGATCTCCTCGCGCAGCCGCTCGCTGCCGGGAGGCAGCGCATAACGACCGATAATGTCGCCCTGGCGCCGGATCAGCGCGGCGGTGATACGGCCCAGCTTCGCTGAAGGAAAAAGCTCACTGTCCTGCGGACAGGCCAGCGAAATATTGGTGTAGTCGGGATTATTCTGCGCGGCAAAAACCTGTTCAATCAGCGCCAGCTTCTGTGCATCCGGATCGCCACTCTCTGCGGTGGGCGGCTGCGGCTGCAGCGTAACGGCAGGCAATACGCCGCGAACGTAATAACCTGACTGCGGCCGCGCCTCAATCAGGCCGCGATCTTCCAGCAGTTGCCAGGCGCTGATCACGGTATTTACGCTGAGCTGGTGCGACTGCGCCACTCGCCGGATAGCGGGCAGGCGGGCGCCCGGCCGCAGCGAACCCTGATGAATAGCGTCGGCAAATTTTGCTGCCAGCTGCTGGTAGCGCGGTTGATCGTCAGTAAACGCGAGGGACACAATGGCCTCCGGAAGTGACAGGTACAAAGCAGAAAAAGTGTGACTGTACCCATTACAATACTGAATTACTGTCTCTGTTGCCATTGCGGTGACGGCATTACGATGGAGTCAGCTTATTCAGTCCGGAGAACGTCTATGCTCGATCCCGCCTTTTTCAGTTATGTCACCATCATGTCTATTACGCCCGGCCCGAACAATCTGCTGCTGGCCACATCAGGGGTCAATTTCGGCTTTCGTCGCACGCTGCCAGTGCTGGGCGGTATACTGCTCGGCTGCGCGCTGCAGATGCTGCTGGCAAGCGTGGCGCTGGAGCTGCTGCTGACGTGGATGGCAGCCGTACGCCTGCCGCTGACGCTGGCGGGCTGCGGCTATCTGCTGTGGCTGTCATGGAAAATTTTTCGCGCCGGTGCGCCGCAGGCCAGCGCCCGTCCGCGTCCGATGACGCTGCTGGGCGGCGTGGCTTTTCAGGCGGTTAATCCCAAGGCCTGGCTGATGGTCACAAACGTTGCGCTGCTTTACGCCAGCAGCAGCAACGTCTGGCTGGTGCTGACCGGTTTTGCCGCGCTCAATCTGCCCTGCATTCTGCTCTGGGCAGCGCTGGGCGATCGGCTGCGGACGTACCTGCAGACGCACTGGAAGCGGCGCCTGTTTAACACGCTGATGGCGCTATCGCTGCTGGCAACGACCGGCTGGATGGGGTATGACGCGCTGAGCGCAATATAGAGCAGGTGCGCCGGGCGGCGCACCTGAGCAGTCAGCTATTTGCCGACCACGTGAGCGGTGATCCGCGCTTCGTCGTTTGCCGCATGCGAGGTGATCACCGGCTCATATTCCAGCTGCAGTATGCGACTGGTATCGGCCAGTACTTTCTCGGTCAGCGCCACGTCACCATTGAGCTTGCGGCCCCATGATGGAATAACGGCCCGGATTTTAGTCTGCCACTCCGGTGAGCGCATCTGCTCAGGGAAAGCTTTTGCCATCAGCTCCAGCATAATCGGTGGCGCGGTCGATGCGCCTGGTGAGGCGCCCAGCAGCGCAGAAATAGAGCCATCAGCAGACGTCACCACTTCAGTGCCGAGGCGCAGCACGCCGCCTTCCAGCTCATCATTTTTGATGATCTGCACGCGCTGGCCCGCCGTGACCAGGCGCCAGTCTTCCTGTTTCGCCTGCGGCACATAGGCGCGCAGCGCCTCCATGCGATCGGCATCGCTCTGCAGCACCTGATCAACCAGATATTTCACCAGGTCAAAACTCTTCAGGCCGACCTGCATCATCGGCAGCAGGTTGCTGGTGTTCATCGCGCCAAACATATCCAGCAGCGAACCCTGTTTCAGGAACTTAGTGGAGAAGGTGGCGAACGGGCCAAACAGCAGCACCTGTTTGCCATCCAGCACGCGCGTATCAACGTGCGGCACTGACATAGGCGGTGCGCCGACGCTGGCTTTGCCGTAGACCTTGGCCATATGCTGCGCGACCACATCCGAATTTTCAGTGACAAGGAAAGAGCCGCCTACCGGGAAGCCGGCGTAACCTTTGACCTCAGGAATGCCTGACTTCTGCAGCAGCGGCAGCGCCGCACCGCCGGCACCGATAAACAGCTGGCGGGTAATCAGGGTGCGCTGTTCACTGGTATCCAAGTTCATCAGCGTAACCTGCCAGCGGCCATCGTTCAGGCGCACCAGGTCACGCACTTCCTGCCGCATACGCAGGCGGAAATGCGTTTTTTTCTCCAGGGCGGCGATCAGCTGACGCGTCACTTCACCAAAGTTGACGTCTGTACCCATATCGGTCCAGGTGGCGGCTACCTTCTGCTGCGGATCGCGTCCTTTCATCACCAGCGGGATCCACTGCGCAATCTGATCGCGATCTTCGGAATAGTGCATACCGCGAAACAGCGTGCTCTTCTGCAGCGCCTGGAAACGCTTGCGCAGGAAGTCGACGTTAGCGTCACCCCAGACAAAACTCATGTGTGGCGTGGTATGGATAAAGCTTTTGGGATCCTGCAGGTTGCCTTTCTGCACATGATGCGCCCAGAACTGACGCGACATCTGGAAAGATTCGTTGATGGCTACTGCTTTAGCGATATCGATCGAACCATCCGCCTTTTGCGGCGTGTAGTTAAGCTCCGCCAGCGCGGCGTGACCGGTACCGGCATTATTCCAGCCGTTAGAGGATTCCACTGCGACGTCATTCAGACGCTCAACCATTTCAATGGACCAGTCTGGCTCCAGCTCCTGCAGCCAGGTGCCGAGCGTAGCGCTCATGACGCCTGCGCCAATCAGCAGGACATCAACTTCTTTCCGTTCCTGACGTTTTGCACCATCCATTGCAGCGCTGCTCAGCGCCAGGTTTACCGCAGTGTTGCTCATGAGGCGACATCTCCTCTTCTGTTGACCTGAAGCTCAACAGGTTGGCAGGCAAAATAGCCGCGCGGCTTACGCGCGCTGCGCTATCTCAAAGGGTTAAGACTCAGGTTAAGCCAATGGGGCGATAACGGTTAACTACACGTTATGCATATGCTTCTGAATATAACATTCTCGTATTGGAATTAAACGTTTGTTTATTTTTTAAATGCCGAAATGATTCAGCATAAGAATTAATCAGCCTGAGCGGCGGCTTATAAGATATTTTTATCCGCTAATCAGCAGGTTATGCAGATATCAATGTTATGTAATTGTGATGAGGTTGCAGAGGTTAAAAGTTGAACGGTGACAGGTATCACAAAATAACATTCTGAATAATAAGAAATATTTATGGTGAGCTGGAAACGGGGATTTTTTGTTGCGTGATATGTCGCCCGTTTGTGTAAAAATAGTGTTACATTTCTGTGATTCTGATTTTAACGGGCGAAGCGTTTGAGAGAAGGGTCAGCGCATCTGAAACCAGCGACGCCAGATAAAACGGATAACAAAAAACTCCAGCGTGCCAAGCAGCAAAAACCACAGGCAAAATACCAGCGTATAGAGCTGGTTGAGATCCTGGAGGTGTAAGCTCTGCTGCAGTCGCTGCGCCCATATCAGACCAAAAGAGGGGGCGGGCAGCAGAAGCGCCGAAAGAAAGCCCAGCAGCAGGATCCCGCCTGGAATAATCAGTGTTTCGAAAGGGTTTTTCATCGCTCTTTTCCTGTCAATATTGCGCGTGCATTAGCGCATAAAAGGGGCGGGCAGTGCAATCTGTGAATCAGATGACGCCAGGAAATTTCTGCGATTCCATCAACTTAGCGTTAAAAATAGCGGCAGTTAAGAGTTATAGCCTTTGCTATACTTAAACCCATGATTTTGTTGTCTTTTTTTTGGGGTGTTTGCATGCTAGACTGCGCGCACTTTTTTATGACTGACTTATTAATACGAACAAAGCAGAGGATTTACGCATTTGTTCGCTAACTGGCTAAAAACCCATGACATTCATCGCAACCCTGATCCTGGCTTTTGGCATGTCAATGGACGCCTTTGCCGCTGCACTGGGTAAAGGTGCGTCGTTGCACCGTCCGGGAATAAAAGAAGCCTTACGCACTGGCCTGATTTTTGGTGCCATCGAAATGCTGACGCCGCTGATCGGCTGGGCAATCGGCCTGGCGGCCAGTCACTACATCATGGCGTGGGATCACTGGGTGGCCTTTGGTCTGCTTAGCGTACTGGGCGGCCGTATGATTATGGAAGGTTTCCGCCAGACAGCAGATGAGCCCTGCGAAGCGCCGCAGCAGCACGGCTTTATGGTGCTGGCGCTGACGGCGGTTGCCACCAGCCTTGATGCGCTGGCCGTCGGCGTCGGTCTCGCTTTCCTGCAGGTTAATATCCTGTTCACCGCGCTGACCATTGGTGCTGCAACCACGCTGATGGCGACAACCGGTGTGCTGGTGGGACGCTTTATCGGCCCGGTGCTGGGCAAGTGGGCAGAAGTGCTGGGGGGTGTGGTCCTGATCTGTATCGGCAGCACGATTCTGATCGAGCATCTGGGATTGATGAGCTGAACGTTAATTTTGTGATCTGGCTCAAATAAAATTGCATGAAAAACGCGCTACCGCTATAATTTGCGCGTAATTTTTCAACAATATTTGAGTCAGGTGTTTCATGAAAGCTTTTTTCCGTTATGTGTTTCGCGCCTATGTCGCAACCTTTAAACACGTACCGCCGGGCGCGCTTTCTTAAGCGTCCAGAGTTACCCTCGATAATCGCCTTCAGGGATCGAAGGATGATTATCACCTCTCATCTTTGTCCTTTCCCGCACGCAGACTGACACAAACCTTCACCACTTTCTTTGCAGGTCATACCGCATTTCTGGCTGGCTTTTGATACGCTGCGCGCCATTTCTTATTATAACGAGGCGGTTATGCAGCTTTGCAGTTTTTATCTGATTGATTGTGCACGCAAAAGCTATGGCATCGTGCAGAAAGAGGGTGTGGTCGATCTGGGGCTGCGCTTCGGTGACGTCTGTCCCGACCTGAAAACCCTGCTGGCGCGCGGTGGTATCAGCGATCTGGCCGCATTTGAGCATCTGCCAGCGGATCATGCGTTTAGTGCCATTCGTTTTCTGCCGGTCATTGAGCAGCCGGGAAAAGTTTTCTGCGTCGGCATGAACTATGCCGATAAACGTAAAGAGTTTGCGGAAACGCTGGAAGCGCCCACGCTGTTTGTCCGTTTCGCTGACTCACTGGCGGCGCACGAACAGCCGCTGCTGAAGCCTGCGACTACCGCAGAATTTGACTACGAGGGCGAGCTGGCCGTGATTATCGGCAAAGCCGCCTCGCAGGTGTCGGCAAGCGACGCGCTGGCGTATGTGGCGGGCTATAGCTGCTTTATGGATGCCACTGTCCGCGATATGCAGTTTACCTGGTTTACCGCCGGAAAAAACTGGCAGCAGACCGGCGGCTTTGGCCCGTGGATGACCACGGCTGATGAGATCCCCGATCCGCAGCAGCTGGCGATCAAAACCTGGCTTAACCAGCGCGAAGTGCAGAACGACACCACGGCCAGTATGGTGCATCCGGTGGCGAAAATTATTGAGTATATCTCTGCGTTTAGCCCACTCTCGCCGGGAGACGTTATTATTACCGGATCGCCCGGCGGCGTCGGCAAAAAGCGTACGCCACCGCTGTTTATGTTCCCGGGTGATGAGATTGAAGTGGAGATTGAAAAAATCGGTCGTCTGCGTCACCGGGTGGTCTGACCGTAACCCGGCGCTGCTGCCGGCAGGGTGATCGTTTACCGGCGATAGCGTATTATCTCAGCACGGGTGATGGCGTACCACCCGATCCAACCGCCGCTGTTTTCAGACGGCTGATGACGCCTGACTATGCGCTTATCCCTGCGCGGAGAGGGCGGCGGGTCAGGCGTTTTTCGTTTCCTGCTGCCGTTACGCGCGCTTCATTCCGGAGATCAAATTATGCTGAAGTCGCTGTGTGCCGTAATCGTCGGCGGAGCTGCTGGCTGCACCCTGCGCTGGCTTATCTCGCTACGTTTTAACGCGCTGTTTCCTGATTTGCCGCCAGGCACGCTGATCGTCAACCTGGTGGGCGGTTTCATTATTGGCGCCGCTCTGGCGTGGTTTATGCGTTACCCACAGCTCGATCCGGCATGGAAACTGCTGATCGTTACCGGTCTGTGCGGCGGCCTGACCACGTTTTCTACCTTCTCAGCAGAAATTGTCAGCCTGCTACAATCAGGTAAATACCTGTGGGCAATGTCGAGCGTGCTGGTGCATGTCGTGGGTTCGCTGCTGATGACCTTTGCGGGCTTTGCAGTGGTTAACCTGCTCGGCTGAGCGCCCGCCAGCGGCCCGTCAGGGAGGATTCTGTTCAGACGCAAAGGAGCGTAACCATGCCGGGCAATCCACTTTTTCTTAATCTGGTCCTGCTGCAGGGCGAGCCTGCAGCAAAGCTGCGCGCGGCGCAGGATGCAGGGTTTGATCAGGCTGAAATCTGGCGCGAGGATGTAGAAAAGATGGAGACGGCGCACTTAGCGCACTCCGCGATCCGTTTCACTAATCTGCAGGTGCTGCGCGATTTTACCGGCGCGCCGGACAGCGAGCGCCAGCAAAAGCGTGAGGAGCTGCAGCAGTTTATCCGGCTGGCGCGTGCGATTGGCTGCGACACCATCCAGGCGCCTGCCACCACGCGACAGGATTGCATCCCGGAACGCATTGATGACGATCTGCGCTGGCTGGCGGCGGAAGCGGCGCGCCATGAGATGCGCATCATGTATGAGCCTATGGCGTGGAGTAGCGTGGACAATACGCTGCCGCTTGCCTGGCAGCGCCTGCAGCGTCTTGATCTGCCTAATGTTGGCCTGGTGGTGGATCTGTTTCATATCTGCGCGCTGGGTGGTGACGCGTCGCACCTTGAGGGCATCCCGGCCAGCCGTATCTATGAAGTCCAGCTGTGCGATATGGCTGAACAGCCGCCGCAGAATAATCAGGCGCTGAGCGACTATGCGCGTCACCAGCGGCTGCTGCCGGGCGACGGCATTATTGATGTGGCCAGCTTTGTCAGTCGCCTGCAGCGAGCCGGTTATGCTGGTCCGGTTGGCATTGAAGTATTCAATGACCAGCTGAAAGCGCAGCCGGCGGCAGAGAGCGCACGGCGCGCCTGGCAGGCGCTGAATCGCTGCTGGCGCTAATCCTGCAGGCACTGCGCAATATAGGTTACCGCCTCTCTTGCGCCCTGCGGCGAGATGGTGTGGCCGGTGGTGGCTTCGAAAGCGGCCGTTACGTTAACGCCTGCCGCCTGTAACCGGCTGACGGCGGACGCTGTTTCGCTGAAGGGGATCACCTCATCCGCTTTGCCGTGGATCAGTAGCGCGGAAGCGCAGGGCTGCGGGGTTAGCGGTTCGTCGAATGCCAGCCGGCCGGAAAATGCCACCACGCCGGCCAGCGGGTAGCGTCCTGAAGCCAGTGCATCCAGCGCCATGATCGATCCCTGCGAGAAGCCGACCAGAATAACGTTTTCCCAGGCATCCGGCATGCCGTGCTGCGCCATCAGGCGCTGCAGCGTATCATCAAATGCATCGCGCGCCGCACGCACGCGCGCCGGACGATTCTCCGGCGTAACGCCGGTCAGGCTGAACCACTGATAGCCCATCGCATGCTCAAATGGCCAGGGCGCGTCGGGGGAAGCAAACGCCACGTCGGGCAGCAGCCCGCTCCAGTGCTCCCCGAGCACCGCCAGATCGTCACCGCTGCTGCCAACGCCATGCAGAAAAATAACCAGTGCTTTTGCCATGCCTGCTCCTTAAAAACCGTACGCTGCCATATCCGGCCCGGCGGGCACGATGCCGTTGGGGTTCAGAGCGTTAATCGAATAGTAGCCCTGTTTGATATGGTCCATGTTCACCGTCTGTCGTATGCCCGAGACCGCCAGAACGCTTTTCAGATAGCGATCCAGCAGCGGATAGTCGCACAGACGACGCAGGTTGCATTTGAACAGGCCATAGTAGGCGGCGTCAAAACGAATCAGCGTGACAAACAGCCGGATGTCGGTTTCAGTCAGGCGTTCGCCCAGCACAAAGGTACGGCCATCTTTCAGCAGCGCTTCCAGCTCGTCCAGCTGCGCAAAAACGTCGCTGAAAGCCTGCTGATAACTTACCTGGGTAGTGGCAAAGCCGGTACGATAAACGCCATTATTTAACCGGGTGTAGATCGTTTCATTCAGCGCATCGATCTCCGTGCGCAGATCGGCAGGATAGAGATCCAGGCGATCGTCAGCCAGATCGCCAAAGCCGCTGTTCAGCATGCGCAGAATATCGGCCGACTCGTTATTGACGATAGTCTGCGTCTTTTTATCCCACAGCACCGGGACGGTGGCGCGTCCGGTAAAAGCGGCATCGGCGCGGGTATAGAGTTCATGCAGATACTCAGCCTGGTTCAGCGTGTCGCGCTGCGCCCCCGGATAATCGCCAAAGCGCCAGCCGGCGCTGCCCAGCTGCGGTTCAACCACGGAAACAGTAATCACCTGTTCCAGACCTTTCAGGCTGCGCGCAATCAGCGTACGCGATGCCCACGGGCAGATCAGCGCCACGTAGAGATGGTAGCGATCCGGCTCTGCGGCAAATTCGGTTGTGCCATCAGCACTGATCCAGTGACGAAACTGCGAGGTCTGTCGTACAAATCCACCCTGCCGATCGGTGGCCTGTACCGGATGCCAGGCTTCACTCCATTTGCCATTCACTAACATAACGCTGCTCCTGTGTAATCAGGGCGCAGAGAGTAGCGCGCCGCGGGCCTGGTGATAATCCAGGCAAAACGGCTTTCATTCTTTCCGAAATGGAAGTAATCAGGCGGGCGGCTGATGGAGGAAGTGGCTGGCCAGAAAGTCGATCAGCAGCCGGGTTTTCTGCGCCAGAAAACGGGCAGAGGGGTAAAGTGCAAACAGCCCCATGGGCGGCGGCGCAAACTCCGCCAGCAGCGTAACAATCTCCTGACGCTGCAGAGCGGGCGTGGCGATAAAGCCGGGCAGGCGGGCGATACCGAGCCCGGCGACGGCAGCGTGCAGGCACGCTTCGGTGTTGGAAAAACAGAGGCGGCCGCGGATCGGTACCGTGGCGCTGTCGCCTGCAGCCGTGACAAAAGGCCAGTTCCACGGATCGCGAAAGTTGGTGTCGCTGATGCACTGGTGTCGGGCGAGATCGCGCCAGTGCTGTGGCGTGCCATGCCGGAGCAGGTAGGCCGGCGATGCGGCAATATGTACCGGCACGTCACCCAGTCGCCGGGCGATCAGGCTGCTGTCATCGAGGCGGCCGATGCGCACCGCCAGATCGAACCCTTCATCCACGATATTGACAGCGCGATCGGAAAAGCTGACGTCCAGCTCGATTAGCGGATAGTGACGGGCAAACGCGACCAGCACCGGTGCCAGTACCGCCGTTCCAAAGGTGCCAGGCGCGCTGATACGCAGCCGGCCAGAGGGCAGGCTGGCATTTTCGCGCATAGCGTCATCCAGCGCATCAAACGCATCCAGCAGCGTTTTAATGCGTTCATAGTAAGCGCGGCCCGCATCGGTCGGAGAGAGCGCCCGCGTGGTACGTTTGAGCAGCTGAACGCCCAGCAGCTGCTCAAGCCGCGACACCAGCTTTGACGCCTGCCCGCTGCTGGCGCCAAGGCGCATCGCCGCAGCGGCAAAGCTGCCCGTCTCCAGTACAGCGACAAACATCCGGTCACAATCAAGTCGATCCATCTTCTCTCCAGGCAGGCCAAAGCCAGAGTATACGCATCAACCGGCGCCCCCGGGCGGGAATTCCGTCGCAGGGAGCGCATTAATGCGTCCCTGGCCGCAGCCCGCACCGCGCCGGCGTCATCGCGTTTCGCACGCGGATTAACCCGGGCGCCATAAATGGCGTCATCACGTTCCGCCCGCGCATTAACCCAGGGCGCCATTAATGGCGCCCCTACGGGGCATTGTAGGGGGCGCATTAATGCGCCCCTGCCCGCATCGCGCACTGCGCCGGCGTCATCGCGTTTCGCACGCGCATTAACCCGGGCGCCATTAATGGCGTCATCACGTTCCGCCCGCGCATTAACCCAGGGCGCCATTAATGGCGCCCCTGCGGGGGCATCGCAGGGGGTGCATTAATGCGCCCCTGGCCGCAGCTCGCACCGCCCCTGCATTGCATCATGGCGGGAAAGGGCGCCGTGACGTATCGTATACGCATTCATCCGGGCGTCATAAAGGGCGCCCCTGGCCGGGAGAGCTGCATGTCACTGCATTTTCTATCATCACTGACGGAGATCGCGGCTGCTGAATGGGACGCGCTGCTGCCTGACGATCAGCCCTTTTTACGCCACGCCTTTCTGACCACCCTTGAGGAGAGCGGCAGCGTGCGCGCTGAAACGGGCTGGCAGCCGGCACACCTGCTCTGGCGGGAGCAGGGCAAAACCGTCGCTGCGCTACCGGGCTATGTTAAATCCCACTCGCGCGGAGAATATGTCTTCGATCAGGCCTGGGCCGAGGCGTGCCAGCGCGCGGGGATCCGCTACTACCCCAAATGGCTCGGTGCCGTTCCGTTCAGTCCGGTAACGGGGCAGCGTCTGCTGGGCGAAGCGTCCGCCATCACTCAGCTGCTGACCGCGCTGCCGGACGCGCTGCTGGCGCGACAGATAAGCGGGGCGCATATCAACTTCACCACGCCGCCCGCCAATGCCCTGATCGCAGAGCAGTCCGACTGGCTGATGCGCCTCGGCCTGCAGTATCACTGGCACAACCGTCACTACCGCGACTTTGCCGACTTCCTTGATACGCTGATGTCGCGTAAACGCAAGCAGCTGCGCAAAGAGCGGGAGCTGGTGCAGCAGAGCGGCTTTGTCTTTAGCTGGTATCGCGGTGATGAACTGCGGGAGGATCAGTGGGATTTTGTCTACACCTGCTACGTCAGCACCTATGCGGTACGCGGCCAGCGTCCTTACCTGACGCGTGCATTTTTCAGTCTGCTGGCAGAGCGTATGCCGCAGGCGATTCGCGTGGTTATCGCCACGCTGGATGAGCGGCCTGCCGCGATGGCCTTTTACCTGTGCGACAGCACCACGCTTTATGGCCGCTACTGGGGCTGTCTGGCAGAGTTTGACCGCCTGCATTTTGAAACCTGTTTCTATCAGGGCATGGAGTTTGCTATCGCAGAAGGGCTGCAGCGCTTTGATGCGGGAGCGCAGGGTGAGCACAAACTGGTGCGCGGTTTTGAGCCGGTGATAACGCACTCGTGGCACTATCTGGCGCATCCGGGACTGCGCGCGGCGGTGGAGGATTTTCTGCAGCAGGAACGGGCAGGGGTGCACGACTGGGCCGATGAGGCGCGTGCAGCCCTGCCGTTCCGGCGTGGCGATTAATCGGTGCCGACAAAACCGCCGGTCTGATGCTGCCACAGGCGGGCATAGAGACCGTTCTGCGCCAGCAGCTCGTGATGATTGCCCATCTCCACGATCTCCCCCTGCTCCAGCACCACCAGCCGGTCCATCTTCGCAATGGTCGACAGACGATGGGCGATAGCGATCACCGTTTTGCCCTGCATCAGGCTCTCCAGGCTCTCCTGAATGGCCGCTTCCACTTCAGAGTCCAGCGCCGAGGTGGCTTCATCCATAATCAGAATCGGCGCATCTTTGAGCAGCACGCGGGCGATAGCGATACGCTGTCGCTGACCGCCGGAGAGCTTGACGCCGCGCTCACCGACGTGCGCCTCCAGCCCGGTGCGCCCCTGAGAATCAGAGAGCAGCGGAATAAACTCATCGGCACGCGCCTGCGTGATGGCCGCCTGCAGCTCCGCTTCTGTGGCGTCGGGACGACCATAGAGCAGATTGTCGCGGATGGAACGGTGCAGCAGTGAGGTATCCTGCGTGATCATACCAATCTGCCCGCGCAGGCTCGCCTGAGTCACATCCGCAATGTTTTGATCGTCAATCGCAATGCGGCCGCCGTTGAGGTCATACAGGCGCAGCAGCAGATTCACCAGCGTGGATTTACCGGCACCGGAAGGGCCAATCAGGCCGATTTTTTCACCCGGTTTAATCGTCAGATTCAGCCGGTTAATCACCTGACGGTTAGTGCCATAATCAAAGCGCACATCTTCAAAGCGGATCTGACCGCGCGTCACCCGCAGCGGTGGCGCCGCCGGCGCATCCTGGACGCTGAGCGGCTGCGCAATAGTACCCAGCCCATCCTGCACCATGCCGATATTTTCAAAAATACCGTTCACCACCCACATGATCCAGCCTGACATATTCACCAGCCGGATCACCAGCCCGGTCGCCAGTGCAATGGCGCCGACGCTGATCAGCGACTGGCTCCAGAGCCACAGCGCCAGCCCGGAGGTGCTGACAATCAGCAGGCCATTGAGCGCAGAGAGCGTGATGTCCATGCTGGTCACCATGCGGCTGGCGTGGCGGGTTTTGTCGGTCTGGTCCTGAATCGCCTCGCGTGCGTAGCGCTTCTCCAGATCGGTATGCGCAAACAGCTTGATGGTGGCAATGTTTGTGTAACCATCCACAATGGTGCCCATCAGGCGCGATCGCGCCTCTGAAGAGACCACCGACCGCTGCTTCACGCGCGGGACAAAAAAGCGCAGTGACAGGCTGTAAGCGATCAGCCAGATTACCAGCGGGATCATCAGCCGCCAGTCCGCTTCTGCAAACAGCACCAGCGAGGTACCGGCGTAAATCACCACATGCCAGATGGCGTCCACCAGCTGTACCGCTGAATCGCGCAGCGCGTTGCCGGTCTGCATGATGCGCTGGGCGATGCGGCCGGCAAAATCGTTCTGAAAGAAGTTCAGGCTCTGGCGCAGTACATAGTTATGATGCTGCCAGCGGATCATGCTGGTCATGCCGGGGTTGATGCTCTGGTGAACCAGCAGGTCGTGCAGGGCGATCACCACCGGCCGCAGGATCAGCGCCACCGCCGCCATCCAGAGCAGAGTCGGCCAGTGTTCACTGAAGAGCGTCGCCGGCGTGGCATGGCTGACGAGGTCGATAATGCGGCTGAGATAGCTGAACAGCGCCACTTCAATCAGCGCCTGCGCCAGGCCCACTACCAGCAGCGCGGCGAAACCTGGCCATACCTGACGCAGATAGTAGCGATAGAACGCGCCGAGGGTGGCGGGGGGAGAATCCGTTGGTGCATCCTGAAAAATATTGATAAAACGTTCAAAACGGCGAAACAACATAGGGTCACTCTTTCCGGAAGGTCAGAGTTAACAGCTTAGTGCAATCAGACGGAGATCACGGATATGGAGATAAAGATTCGCGGCCGCGAACCGCGCGACGCCGCGGCTTACCAGCGTCTCTACAGTCAGCCAGAGGTATATCGCTGGACCACGCAGCTGCCCTTTCCCAGCGTGGCCACGTGGGAGAAAAAATTTGAGCGCATGGACGCTGAAGGCTATATCGCGTTTGTCGCTGAGCTGGAGGGGCAGCTGGTGGGCGAACTGACGCTGTTTACCGAACAGCGGCTGCGCACCCGCCACAGCCTGAGCTTTGGCATCAGCGTTGATCCGGCGTTTGCCGGACGCGGCATCGGTGAGCAGCTAATCCGCACCGGGCTCGACTACGCCTTTAACTGGATGGGGATTATCCGCGTGGAGCTGGAAGCGTTTCATGACAACGCGCGCGCGCTGCGCCTCTATACGCGTCTGGGCTTTGAGCATGAGGGCGTAAAGCGCAAAGCGTGCCTGCGCGATGGCGACTATCACGATATTGTGGTGATGGCGAAACTGCGCGACCCTCAGTGACGCTGCGCGCGCCTTCTGAAGTGCACGAAAAGAAGAGCTGACAGCAGAGCCGCCGCACCGTACGGCTCTGCTGCGTTCTCAGGCGGGGCTACTGGCTCTTTTTAACGTAGTTCTGCATATTCTCTTTGGTGACCAGCTCAAACGGGATCCAGACGTGAGAAGCGACTTTTTCACCGGCAATCAGCTTTTGCGCGACCTCAACGGACGTTTTGCCCTGGCCGATGGCGTCCTGAAATACGGTGACCTGAATTTTATCCTGCGCCAGCGCCTGCAGACCATCCGGCGTGGCGTCAATGCCGCCAATCAGCAGCTTTTTGTTGCTTTTTGCCAGCGCCATGGCTGCGCCAATCGCCATCTCATCGTTGTTCGCCGCGACAATATCAATCGACTCGCCGTTGCCAAGCCAGTTAAGCATTAAATCCATGCCTTCATTGCGCGCATAATTAGCCGGCTGTTTCTGCACCACTTTCATCCCGGGATATTTCGCTACTACCTGTTCCACATCTTTGGTGCGCTGCAGGGCGCCGGCATCAGTGAGATTGCCGATCATAATCGCCACATTGCCTTTGTAATTGGCCATTTTAGCCAGCGCTTCCATCTGCAGCGTGCCTGACTCACGCTCATCTGAGCCAACAAACACCACTCCCGGCGGCAGCGTTTTATCGCCCGGCGTACGGTTCACATACACCAGCGGAATTTTTGCCTGCTGTGCCAGACGGGTCAGCTGCGGCGTGCTGGCCGAGTCCACCGGATCGACAATGATGGCATCCACGCCCGCGCCGATAAAACTCTGTACCTGATCGGTCTGACGGCCGACATCGCCGCGTGCATCTTCAAACTGCACCGCCAGCCCGCGCGCTTTCGCCTCTTTATCGATCGACTGGCGGATGATGGTTAAAAAGTTCTGATCAAAGTAGGCCATCGACACGCCGATTTTATCCGCCAGCGACGACGCAGAAGCCGAAAGCAATCCCACCAGCAGCACCGCTTTTACTGTTTTCATTGCGTACTCCAGAGCATGAGAGAAGAGAGGATGGAACAAATGTTTCAGTAAAATTAAAAATGACCTGTTGCAACCATTTGAGACTACGATCGGCGCGCAAGCCTGACAATCTGCCGGTGCGCGTTTTGCTGCCGGGAGCACAGATCGGCTCCCACATAGCCAGCACCAGCCGCCTTTTCTTTCGCCTGGCGCACACTCTGCGGCGGTCACCGGAGAAAGATCGGCAATCTGTGCGGCACAGCACGCGGCATTGTGCCAAACGCTGAAAGCGGGACCGTTTTTAACCTGCCGATCCCTGCAACCGCACAATGACCGCGCACCAGCCCGCTTTCTATAGTTGCTGAACAGTAAAGATTGCGCGGTATTGCTGATCCCTGTCGCATCGCGACAGGACGCTTCCCCTTTCAAGGAACTGAGCCTATGTTGCAACGTCAAACCCGCAGTGAAACCAGCCGTGTGCGCCTCTGGATCCTGTGTCTGATCCTGTTTCTGTCGGTGGTGGCCTATGCTGACCGTTCGATCCTGTCGATCTCCGGTTCCGCAATTAAAGAGGAGTTTGGTCTTTCAGCGATCCAGCTTGGCCTGATCCTCTCCGCCTTCAGCTGGGCTTACGTGATTGGTCAGATCCCCGGCGGCCTGTTGCTCGACCGCTTTGGCACCAAAAAAGTCTACGGCGCGACGCTGGTGCTCTGGTCGGTCTCCACGCTGCTGATGGGCTTTGTCGGTGAGTTCTCCGCCGGCGTAACCATGACGCTGACGCTGATGTTTGCGCTGCGTTTTGCGCTGGGGCTGATAGAAGCGCCGAGCTTTCCCGCCAACGCCCGCGCGGTCATTATGTGGTTTCCCGGAGCCGAACGCGGCCGCGCCTCATCGCTGTTTGCCTCGGCGCAATATTTTGCCGTCGCCATTTTTTCGCCCATCTCAGGCTGGCTGGTCATGCGGTTTGGCTGGGAGTGGCCGTTCTTTGTGCTGGGCACCATCGGCATTCTGGCCGTGTTTGGCTGGATGGCGTGGATGCACACGCCGCGTCAGCATCCGCGCGTGACAAAAAGCGAGCTGGACTACATTGAGCAGGGCGGTGCGCTGGTGGATATTGATGCCGCAGAGACGCTGAAAGCCCGTCCTCCGGTCGATAAACGCATGTTTAAACTGCTGCTCAGCAGCCGCATGCTGTGGTGCGCCTATCTGGGGCAGTACTGCACGATTGCACTCAGCTACTTCTTCATTACCTGGTTCCCTATCTATCTGGTTCAGGCGCGCGGCATGAATATCATGGATGCCGGTTTTGCCACCATTGCGCCGGCGCTGTTTGGATTTCTTGGCGGCATCAGCGGCGGTTTCCTCTCTGACAGGCTGCTGGCGCGCGGCTGGAGCCTCTCCTGGGCGCGCAAGGGGCCGTTTATCGCCGGTATGGTGATGGCGGCTTCGCTGACGCTGGCCGCGGTGATCCCGAGCAACGCCGGTATTATCGCTATCATGTCTTTCGCGTTCTTCGGCAAGGGCGTGGCGGCGGGGGCGGGCACCTGGACCATTGTCAGCGATACCGCGCCAAAAGAGGCGGTAGGGCTGGCGGGTGCCATCTTCAACGGTATCGGCAATATGGCTGGCTTCATCACGCCGCTGCTGTTTGGCATTATCGTCGGCCTGACCGGCAGCTACAGCGTCGGCCTGCTGTTTGTTGGCGCGCACTGTATTATCGCGGCCCTGCTGTTTCTGCTGGTGATGGGACCGATTCAGCGCGCAGAGAGCCAGACGCCTGCGGGCCAGACGCGCACGCCGCACCGTGAGCAGGGCGAAGGCGCTCTGAGCCGGTAGTCTGTTCACCGCCACCGGTAAAGGGCACCCGCGGGAAAATGTGCGCTTTACCGGCGGGCTCACAGCCGCACAAAACGCCTCTGAAGATTTTTTGATCAGCTGCCGATACCCCTCCTGACCATCCACAGCGAGTCAGGAGAGTACGTGTGATAAAGCTGATTTCCGTGGACGAACTGCAAGAGGGCATGTTTATCCACAAACTTGAGGTCTGGTGGCTGAAAGATCGGCGCATTCGCAACCTTATGCTGATCACTGACCGCCGCCAGATCGCCATGATCCGCAGTGAAGGGATCCGCCAGGTCTGGATCGATCTCGATAAGTCGGTGCCGATCCCGCACAGCCAGCCCGTCAGAGCGCCGGTTGCGGAGAGTGCCTTTTTCCGCGAGCTGGATCAGGCGCAGCAGATTTTCGCCCAGGGCAAGCCGCGCGTGCTGGCGATGTTTAATGAGGCCCGTATGGGGCAGCGCCTCGATCTCAGCTTCACGCTCGATCTGGTTGATCAGATAGCGGGATCGATTGCGCGTGAGCCTTCAGCGCTGCTCAGCGTGGCGCGCCTGAAAAATCACGATGACTACACCTATCTGCACTCCATGGCGGTGTGCGGGCTGATGATCTCGCTCGGGAAGAAACTGGGGCTGGAGGCCGACCGGCTGCGTCGCGCAGGCATGGCTGGCCTGCTGCACGACGTCGGCAAAGCGGCCGTGCCGCTGGCGATCCTCAATAAGCCCGGCAAGCTGAGCGACGATGAGTTCGCGGTCATGCGTGAACACCCGATTGTTGGCGCGCAGATGTTGATGGAGGCGGATGCGGGCTACGATCTGCTGGATGTGGCGCTGCATCATCACGAAAAATTTGACGGCAGCGGCTACCCGCACGGCCTGCGCGGCGAGGAGATCACGCTCTATGCCCGCATGGCCTCCGTCTGTGATGTCTATGACGCGCTCACCTCGCATCGTCCCTACCGTAAAGGCTGGACGCCTGCAGAAGCGATGCACAATATGCTGAGCTGGCGCGGCCATTTCGATCCCGCGCTGCTGCACAGTTTTGTACGGTCGATTGGCATCTATCCGGTCGGATCGCTGGTACGTCTGGCGTCGGGACGGGTCGCGCTGGTGGTGCAGGCGGGTGAAAAATCGCTGCTGAAGCCTAAACTGCACGTCTTCTGGTCGCTGCATGCCCGGCGCGAAGTGAAACCGGAAATTGTCGATTTAGGCGACAGCTTCTGTACCGACAGCATTACCGGTGCTGAAGAGGGGTCGCTGTGGCAGAACATCGACCTTAACCGCGTCTGGGCGCTGGAAAGCGCTTAATTTTACGCCATATTTATACTTTCTTTACGCCCGTCCTCCGCCTTTTTATCCCTTCTTTATGCCGCGCCGCGCATGCTTGTCGCACTACTGACTACTCCGGAGGTTGCTGTGAGCGTGGGCGTAATAGCGGGCATTGTGCTGCTGATTTTGTTACTGGGCTATCTGGTTTATGCCCTGCTTAATGCGGAGGCATTCTGATGGCGGCGAATGCATTCTTACTGATCGCGCTGTTTCTGCTGGTGCTGATGGCGCTGGCGCAGCCGCTGGGTCGGTTTCTGGCGCGGCTGGTGGCGGATAAACCGCTGCTGCCGCGCACCGAGCACCTGCTGTGGCAGCTGACGGGCAGCGGCACAGCGGCGATGCGCTGGCAGCACTATCTGCTGGCGCTGCTGCTGTTTAACGCCGTAGGCTTCGTGGTGCTGCTGGCGATACTGATGCTGCAGGGGGCGCTGCCGCTTAATCCGCAGCAGATGCCGGGCCTGAGCTGGGATCTGGCGTTTAACACTGCGGTAAGCTTTGTCACCAATACCAACTGGCAGGCGTATGGCGGTGAGAGCAGCCTGAGCTACTTCAGCCAGATGGCGGGGCTGACGGTACAAAACTTTCTCTCTGCGGCAACCGGTATCGCCGTAGCGTTTGCCCTGATGCGCGGGTTTGCTAACCGCTCGCTGGCGACGCTCGGCAACGCCTGGCGTGACCTGACGCGCATCACGCTCTACGTCCTGCTGCCGCTCAGCCTGGTGATTGCGCTGTTTTATGTCAGCCAGGGCACCATCCAGAGCTTTGCGGCGTATCATACCCTCACCACGCTGGAGGGCGCACAGCAGACGCTGCCGCTCGGTCCGGTAGCCTCACAGGAAGCCATCAAGATGCTCGGCACCAACGGCGGTGGGTTCTTTAACGCGAACTCTGCCCACCCGTTTGAGAATCCGACCGCCCTGACCAACTTTGTTCAGATGCTGAGCATTTTCCTGATCCCGGCGTCGCTCTGCTTTACGTTCGGGCAGCACCTGAACGATCGCCGGCAGGGCCATATGCTGCTGTGGAGCATGAGTATTCTGTTTGTCCTCGCGGCCTCGGCGGTGATGTGGGCAGAGGTACGGGGCAACCCGCATTTCCTGGCGCTGGGCGCTGACAGCGCGCTCAACATGGAGGGCAAGGAGACGCGCTTCGGCATACTCAACTCGGGCCTGTTCGCGGTAATTACCACGGCAGCCTCCTGCGGCGCGGTTAATGCAATGCATGACTCCTTTACCGCGCTGGGCGGTATGGTGCCGATGTGGCTGATGCAGCTGGGCGAAGTGGTATTCGGCGGCGTGGGCGCAGGGCTGTACGGCATGCTGCTGTTCGTTCTGCTGGCGGTGTTTATCGCCGGGCTGATGATCGGGCGCACGCCGGAGTATCGCGGTAAAAAAATCGACGTGTGGGAGATGAAAATGACCGCGCTGGCGATTCTGGTCACGCCCGCGCTGGTGCTGCTGGGTACCGCACTGGCGCTGATGACCGATGCCGGTCGCGCGGCGATGGCCAACCCCGGCATTCACGGATTCAGCGAAATACTCTATGCGGTCTCATCTGCGGCAAATAACAACGGCAGCGCTTTTGCCGGACTCAGCGCCAACACGCCGTTCTGGAACCTGCTGCTCGGCGTCTGCATGCTGGCTGGCCGCTTCGGCATCATTATTCCGGTCATGGCGATTGCCGGATCGCTGGCGGCGAAAAACGTTCAGCCCGCGGGTAACGGTACGCTGCCGACGCACGGCCCGCTGTTTATCGGCCTGCTCACAGGCACCGTGCTGCTGGTGGGTGCGCTGACCTTTATTCCCGCGCTGGCGCTTGGGCCGGTCGCGGAACATCTGCAACTGATTCAGGAATAACGCAATCATGAGTCGTCAACAACTGGCGCTGTTTGATGCGCAGCTGACCCGCACCGCGCTGCTGGATGCGGTAAAAAAACTCGATCCGCGCGTGCAGTTTCGCAACCCGGTGATGTTTCTGGTATGGCTGGGCAGCGTGCTGACGTCGCTGCTGGCCGGCGGCATGCTGGCGGGCTGGCTGAGCGGCAGCGCCGGCTTTACCGGCGCCATTGCCTTCTGGCTCTGGATAACCGTGCTGTTCGCCAGCTTTGCAGAAGCGCTGGCGGAAGGGCGCAGCAAGGCGCAGGCCAACAGCCTGAAAGGCATTAAGAAAACCAGCGAGGCGAAGAAGCTTGCGGCAGCGCACTATGGTGCTGCATGGCAGCCAGTCTCTGCGGATACGCTGCGCAAAGGTGACGTGGTCCTGGTTGAGGCGGGCGATGTGATCCCGTGCGACGGCGATGTACTGGAGGGCGGCGCGTCGGTAGATGAGAGCGCCATTACCGGCGAATCGGCGCCGGTGATACGCGAGTCCGGCGGTGATTTTGCTTCCGTTACCGGCGGCACGCGCATTCTGTCTGACTGGCTGGTGATCCGGTGCAGCGTCAATCCGGGCGAAACCTTTCTCGATCGGATGATCGCCATGGTGGAGGGCGCAAAACGTCGTAAAACCCCGAATGAGGTCGCGCTGACCATTCTGCTGGTTTCACTGACCATCGTATTTCTGCTAATGACCGCCACGCTGTGGCCATTTTCCGCGTACGGCGGTACACCGGTCAGCGTCACGGTACTGGTGGCGCTGCTGGTCTGTCTTATTCCCACCACGATTGGTGGTCTGCTGTCGGCCATTGGCGTGGCGGGCATGAGCCGCATGCTGGGGGCAAACGTGATCGCCACCAGCGGACGCGCGGTGGAGGCGGCAGGGGACGTTGACGTGCTGCTGCTGGATAAAACCGGCACCATCACGCTCGGTAATCGCCAGGCGACGCAGTTTCTGCCCGCGCCAGGCGTCAGCGAAGAGCAGCTGGCGGATGCGGCACAGCTCGCCTCTCTGGCAGATGAAACGCCGGAAGGACGCAGCATTGTGGTGCTGGCGAAGCAGCGGTTTAACCTGCGCGAACGCGATCTCAGCGCAATGGGCGCCAGCTTTATCCCTTTTTCCGCTCAGACCCGCATGAGCGGCGTGAACGTGCAGGATCGGCTGATCCGTAAAGGCGCCGTGGACGCCGTGCGCCGCTATATCGACGCCGGCAATGGACGCTTTCCGGCGGAGGTCAACGCCCGGGTTGAGGAGGTCGCGCGCGCGGGCGGCACGCCGCTGGTGGTAGCCGAAGGCGCGCAGGTTCTGGGCGTGGTGGCGTTGAAAGACATTGTCAAAGGCGGCATCAAAGAGCGTTTTGCTGAACTGCGCCGGATGGGCATTAAAACCGTGATGATCACCGGCGACAACCCGCTGACCGCAGCGGCTATCGCCGCAGAGGCGGGCGTGGATGACTTTCTGTCAGAAGCGACGCCGGAGGCTAAACTGGCGCTGATCCGTCAGTATCAGTCAGAAGGACGGCTGGTCGCGATGACCGGCGACGGCACCAACGATGCGCCTGCGCTGGCGCAGGCGGATGTCGCGGTGGCGATGAACTCCGGCACCCAGGCGGCGAAAGAGGCGGGGAACATGGTCGATCTCGACTCGAATCCGACCAAGCTGCTGGAGGTGGTGCATATCGGTAAGCAGATGCTGATGACGCGGGGGTCGCTGACCACCTTTAGCATCGCCAACGACGTGGCGAAATATTTTGCCATCATTCCGGCGGCGTTTGCCGTGACCTACCCGCAGCTCAGCATGCTCAATATCATGGCGCTGCACTCTCCCGCCTCCGCGATCCTGTCGGCGGTGATCTTCAACGCACTGGTGATTGTGTTTCTTATTCCGCTGGCGCTGAAAGGGGTGAGTTACCGGCCGGTGAGCGCGGCAGCGCTGCTGCGACGCAATCTGTGGATTTACGGTGCGGGCGGGCTGGTGGTGCCTTTTATCGGTATTAAAGCGATTGACCTGCTGCTCACGCTGTCAGGCCTGGTGTAAGGAGAAGAGAGATGAGTCAGTTACGTCCGGCTGTTGTATTGTTTATGGTGCTGATGCTGTTTACCGGTGTTCTCTATCCGCTGCTGACCACCGGGCTGGCACAGTGGTGGTTTCCGCAGCAGGCGAGCGGTTCGCTGCTGAGGCAGGCGGGCAGCGTGCGCGGCTCAGCGCTGATTGGGCAGCAGTTCACTCAGCCCGGCTATTTCCAGGGTCGGCCATCGGCCACGGCGGAGCGGCCTTATAACGCGCAGGCTTCCGGTGGCAGCAACCTGGCCGGGAGTAACCCGGCGCTGGACAGCGCCGTCGCCGCGCGCGTGGCCGCGCTGCGGGCGGCGAATCCGCAGGCGCCGTCAGCGGTGCCGGTGGAGCTGGTCACCGCTTCAGGCAGCGGCCTGGATCCGGATATCTCTCCTGAAGCCGCGCTGTGGCAGGCACCGCGCATTGCGGCAGCGCGCAATATGACGCTGAAAGACGTTGAGGCGCTGATTGCGCGTAACACCGGGCGTCCGCTGCTGCCGTTTATCGGCGAAGAGACGGTGAACGTGCTGCGGCTCAATATGGCGCTGGATAATTTGCAGGGATGAGGCACATTCGGTGCGCATAAATGCGCACCCTGCAACGCAGGGTCGCCATGTATGGCGACCCTTTCACCGATCGTACGGAATTCACTATTTGAACGACATGAATGATGAACTGCCTCGTCCGGACCCCGATGCGCTGCTGCTCAGCCATAGCGACAGCCATCGCGGCAAGCTGAAAATCTATTTTGGCGCCTGTGCCGGCGTGGGCAAAACCTTTGCGATGCTGCAGGAGGCGCAGCGGCTGCGCGCGCAGGGGCTGGATGTGCTGGCCGGTATCGTGGAAACC
Source organism: Pantoea sp. Acro-807 (assembly GCF_011752675.1). Lineage (NCBI taxonomy): Bacteria > Pseudomonadati > Pseudomonadota > Gammaproteobacteria > Enterobacterales > Erwiniaceae > Pantoea > Pantoea sp. Acro-807. The sequence goes on from NZ_VWXE01000009.1 coordinate 42,537, forward strand.
CACAATCGCGCAGAAACGGCCGCGCTGCTGCATGGCCTGACGCTGCTGCCGCGTCGCACCACCGGTCGCTCGCACCACACGGAGTTCGATCTGGATGCGGCGCTGGCGCGTCATCCGGCGGTGATCCTGATGGATGAGCTGGCGCATACCAACGTTCAGGGCGCGCGCCATCCCAAACGCTGGCAGGATATTGACGAGCTGCTTGATGCCGGCATCGATGTCATCACCACGGTAAACGTGCAGCACCTCGAAAGCCTCAATGACGTAGTAGCCGGTATCACCGGAATTCAGGTGCGCGAAACCGTGCCCGATCCCTTTTTTGACAGCGCAGATGAGGTAGTGCTGGTGGACCTGCCGCCGGACGATCTGCGTCAGCGGCTGAAAGAGGGCAAAGTCTACGTCGGCGACCGGGCCGAGCGCGCGATTGAAAACTTTTTCCGCAAAGGCAATCTGTTTGCGCTGCGTGAACTGGCGCTGCGTCGCACCGCCGATCGCGTGGACGATCAGATGCGCGCCTGGCGTGACCAGCAGGGACGCGATCGGGTCTGGCATACGCGGGATGCGATTCTGCTCTGTATTGGTGATGATACCGGCAGCGAAAAGCTGGTGCGAACCGCCGCACGTCTGGCCGCGCGGCTCGGCAGCGTCTGGCACGCCGTTTATGTGGAAACCCCGCGCCTGCATCGCCTGCCGGAGGCGCAGCGGCGTGCGATCCTGCGTACGCTACAGCTGGCGCAGGAGCTGGGCGCGGAAACGGCCACGCTCGCCGATCCCGATGAGGTGCGCGCGGTGCTGCGCTACGCGCGGGAGCATAATCTGGGCAAAATTGTCGCCGGACGCCAGCCGCACCGGCGCTTCCGCCGCGACAGCTTCGCCCAGCGTCTCGGCGAGCTGGGGCCGGATCTCGATCTGCTGATCGTGGCGCTGGATGAGCCGCTGCGCCCGGCGCTGCATGCGGCCAGCAGCAAACCGGTCAGCAGCGATAAGTGGCGGCTGCGGCTGCGCGGCTGCATCATGGCGCTGCTGCTCTGCCTTGCGGTGACGTTTATCGGACGCGGCCTGCTTGCAGAGTTCGATAGCGCCAACGCCGTCATGATCTATCTGCTGTCGGTCGTGCTGGTGGCACTGCGCTACGGGCGCTGGCCCTCGGTGTTTGCCACCGTGATCAATATCGTCGCGTTTGATCTGATGTTTGTCGCGCCCACCGGCACCGTCGCCGTCTCTGACCTGCAGTATCTGGTCACTTTTGGCGTGATGCTGGCGGTCGGCGTGATCGTAGGAAATCTCACCGCCGGCGTGCGCTACCAGGCCAGGGTGGCGCGCTATCGCGAGCAGCGCGCCCGCTATCTCTATGAAATGGCGAAATCGCTCGGCAGCGCGCTGACGCCGCAGGATATTGCTGCTACCGCACAGCGAGTGATTGAGGTGACGCTGCAGGCGCGCAGTCAGCTGCTGCTGCCCGATGAGCAGGGGGAGCTGCAGGCAACCGGACCGGACTTACGCGGCACGCCGCCCGATGCCGGAATCGCAAAATGGAGCTACAGCAAAGGTCAGCCTGCCGGCGCCGGCACCGATACGCTGCCGGCCGTGCCCTACCAGATTGTTCCGCTGAAGAGCGGCCAGCAGTGCCGGGGTCTGCTGGTGGTTGAGCCGGAGAACCTGCGCCAGCTGATGATCCCGGAGCAGCAGCGGCTGGTGGAGACGTTTACCGTGCTGATCGCCAACGCGCTGGAGCGCATGGCGCTGACGCAGAGCGAAGCGGCTTCGCGCCTCGCAGCAGAGCGCGAGCAGCTGCGCAATGCGCTGCTATCGGCACTGTCACACGATTTACGCACGCCGCTGACGGTGCTGTTTGGTCAGGCAGAGATGCTGATGCTCGATCTGGCGCATGCGCAGTCGCCGTTTGTCGCGCAGGCCGGCCAGATCCGTGAACAGACGCTGAGCACGATTCGTCTGGTCAGCAATATGCTGGATATGGCGCGCATTCAGTCCGGCGGCCTGCAGCTGCGCGAAGAGTGGGTGGCGCTGGATGAGGTGATCGATGGCGCGCTGCGCAGCATGGGGCCGATGCTTAAAGGTCACGCGTTTGAGCTGGCGCTGCCGTCCGAGCTGGTACTGATTAAAGGCGACAGCGCGATGCTGGAGCGGGTATTTTCCAATCTGATTGAGAACAGCCTGAAGTATGCCGGTAACGCGGCGCAGCACGGTATTCGCGCCTGGCGCGACGGCAGCAGGCTGGAGATTGGCGTCTGGGACAGCGGGCCGGGCATCGCGGGCGACAGCCTGACGCAGATTTTTGAAAAGTTTGCCCGGGGTGATAAAGAGTCTGCCGTACCGGGGGTCGGACTGGGGCTGGCGATCAGCAAGACCATCACTGAAGCGCATCGCGGACGCATCTGGGCGGAAAACCGTGCCAGCGGCGGCGCTGAGTTTCGTCTGTCGCTCCCGCTCCCGGCGCCGCCGGAAATTTCCGAGGCCGCACTTAAATAACTTCACACAAGTTCGGGTATACTCGGCAGCTTCGCTGCTAACTTATGGAAACTTATGGAACGTTTTACCGAAAACCTGATGTATTCATCCCGCTGGCTGCTGGCACCGGTTTACATTGGACTTTCGCTGGGGCTGCTGGCGCTGACCGTTAAATTTTTTCAGGAAATTTTCCATCTGCTGCCGAACATCCTCAGCATTGCGGAAAACGATCTGATCCTGCTGCTGCTGTCGCTGGTTGACATGACACTGGTCGGAGGGCTGCTGGTGATGGTGATGCTCTCCGGCTATGAAAACTTTGTCTCGAAGCTCGATATAGCCGAACACAAAGAGAAGCTGAGCTGGCTGGGCAAGATGGACTCCGGCTCGCTTAAGAATAAAGTCGCCGCCTCCATTGTGGCGATCTCCTCTATCCATCTGCTGCGTATCTTTATGGATGCGCGCAACGTCGCCAACGACAAGCTGATGTGGTACGTGATCATCCATCTGACCTTTGTGCTCTCCGCGTTTGTTATGGGCTGGCTGGATAACATGTCAAAAATGGAGAAAAAGCACGCTGGCTGATCTGCTCAGCGTGCCGGGGGGCGGGTGCCGAGCAGCTGCGGCATGACCGTTTTAATCAGCGTAAAAAAATGGCGCAGCCTTGCCGGATAGTAGCTGGCCCACGGGTAGGTCAGCCAGACCGGCAGCGGCGGCGCCTGCCACGCCGGCAGCAGCTGCACCAGCGCGCCGCTCTCCAGATCGTCCTGTACCACCCACGATGAAACCAGCGCCACGCCCATTCCGGCCAGCGCGGCCTTGCGCACCGCATAAAGGCTGTCGCTGGCGAGCCGCGGCGCGATCGCCAGGTTCACCATTGCGCTATCGCTGACGCGCTGCAGCGCAATCTCATTGCGATAAAAGCTGGTCAGCGCCAGCCACGGCAGCTGTGTCAGTTCTTCTGCCTGCGTCACGGGCGGATGGGCGGCCAGCAGCGCCGGCGCTGCCACTACAATACGCGGCACTTCCGCCAGCAGCACGGCCACAATACCCGGATCGTCCGGCGCACCAACCTGAATCGCACAGTCCACGTTTTCACTGATAAAGTCCGGCGTGCGATCGTTAAGCATCCACTCTACATTCAGACGCGGATAACGCTCCAGCCAGGCGACCAGCGGCGTAATCAGCTGATCCTGCCCGAAAGCGTGCGGTGCGCGCACCCGCAGCGTGCCCGCTGGTTCGTCATGTGAGCCGGTCAGTTCATCCTCCAGCGCGTACCACGTTGCCAGCAGCTGGCGCGCCTGCGTATAGCAGCGCTCCCCGTCATCGGTCAGCTTGAGCGCATGGGTGGTGCGCAGTATCAGCTTCAGGCCGAGATAGTGCTCCAGCGCCTGCAGCCGGCGGCTGACGGTAGGCTGGGTGGTATTAAGCTGCCGCGCGGCGGCGGAGAGGGAGCCACTCTCAACGATACGGATAAAGGTCTGCATCAGGGCAATACGATCGGTGCTGGTCAGGTTATTCATACGTACCACGCATAACAGTTGTGTCCTGTCACACTCTACCGCGTATGGCTGCCGCGCGCTTTAATAGGCGCAACTTTTCAGGAGAGTCACCTATGTCTGTTTTATTGTCATCTGCCCGTCGCGCAGAAACGCTTCCCGCTCCGCTGCTGTTTACGCTTGCCGCCGGTGCCGGCCTGAGCGTCGCCTCTATCTACTACAGTCAGCCCATGCTGGACATTATCAGTAAAACGTTTAATACCGGCATCAGCAGCACCGGTATGGTGCCGATGCTGACGCAGGCGGGCTATGCGCTGGGGATCCTGCTGCTGGCCCCGCTGGGCGATCGCCACGACCGGCGGACCATTATTCTGATTAAAGGTCTACTGCTGGTGGCCTCGCTGCTGCTGTGTGGCTTTGCCGGCGGAATCGGCGCGCTGCTGATCGCCAGCTTTGTCACCGGGCTGACCGCTACCGTCGCGCAGGATATTGTGCCCGCCTCTGCCGTACTGGCACCGGAGCATCGCCGGGGCAAGACGGTTGGCGTGGTAATGACCGGGCTGCTGGCGGGCATTCTGCTGTCGCGCGTGATCAGCGGCCTGGTGGCGGAGTATGCCGGCTGGCGTACGCTCTATTTTATCGCTGCGGGTGCCATGCTGCTGATGACGCTGGCGCTCTGGCGCGTGCTGCCGCGCTTCACACCCGGTACCGCCGTCAGCTATCCGCGCCTGCTGCTGTCGCTGGCGCAGCTGTGGCGTCAGCATCAGACGCTGCGCCGCGCCGCGCTGGCACAGGGGCTGCTATCGGTGGGATTCAGCGCCTTCTGGTCAACGCTGGCGCTGATGCTGAGCGAGCGCTTTCATTTCGACAGTGCCATCGCGGGTGCGTTTGGCCTGGCGGGCGCGGCAGGGGCGCTGGCTGCTCCGCTGGCCGGCAGCGTAGCCGATCGCATCGGTCCGGCGCGGGTGACGCAGTATGGCTCTGCGCTGGTGATGGTGTCGTTCGCGCTGATGTTTCTGCTGCCGCTGCTGCCGCTGGCGGCGCAGCCGGGCGTGATTATCCTGAGTACGGTGGGATTTGATCTGGGGGTGCAGGCGACGCTGGTGGCGCATCAGACGCTGGTCTACAGCCTGGCACCTGAGGCGCGCAGCCGCCTGAATGCCCTGATGTTTACCGTGGTGTTTGTCGGCATGGCCGCCGGCGCGGCCCTCGGCAGCCTGGCGCTGGCGCATTTTGGCTGGAACGGCGTGGTCACGCTGGCAACGACGGCGGCGGCGCTGGCGCTGCTGGTACGCCTGGGCAGTGCGCATCTCAGACACTAATTTTCAATCCTGTGCCAGGCTTAAGGGAGTTATGTTTTTGAAAAGCGGAGCGTTATGAATTTCCTTGCCTGGACCGCCGTTGTCGGCGGTCTGTTACTGATCATGTCACTGGCCTCCGGCTGGATCCACCGCGGGCCGGTGACCTCATTTGGCCTCTATCTTATCGCCGGGATTATCTGCGGTCCCTGGGTGCTGGACCTGCTGCGTATCGATATTGTTGGTCACTCTGAGCTGGTGGCGCATATCACCGAAATCACCATGGCCGCGTCGCTGTTTATCACCGGTCTGAAGCTGCGCCTGCCGCTGAAAGCGCACGCCTGGCGGGTCGGACTGCGGCTGGCGTTTCCGGCGATGCTGCTGACGGTAGGCGGTATGGCGTGCCTGGTGCACTGGATCACCGGCTTTAACTGGCCACTGTCGCTGGCGTTTGGCGCCATTGTTGCGCCAACCGATCCGGTGCTGGCCAGCCTGATTTCAGTCAACGATGCGCGCGATGATGATGCGCTGCGCGTTGCGCTCTCCAGCGAGGCGGGAATGAACGATGGCTCGGCGCTGCCGCTGCTGATCCTGGCGCTGCTGCTGATGCGCCCGGAAGGCTTTGATCTCGCCAGCCTGGGGGAGTGGGCGACGCTGGATGTGCTCTGGTCTATTGGCGGGGGGATTGCAATTGGCTATCTGCTGGGGCGCGTTATCGGCCAGCTCGCGGCGCGGCTGCGCAGCGCGCACGACGATGTGGCGCCAAACGATTTTCTCGCGCTGGCGCTTATTGCGTTCAGCTATGCCGCCTCGCAGGCGCTGGATGCCTCCGGCTTCCTGGCAACCTTTGCTGCAGGCGTCGGCCTGCGGCGCGCTGAACTGCGCGTCACGCGCTGTTTTCCGCTGGAAGATCTGCCGGAGGAGAAGCAGCATCTGCCGGCTGAAGTCATGGTGAATCCTAATCAGCGCGTGCGGCAGAGCGGCGGCGGCATGGTTAAGTCCGTGGGTCTGGTCATTGGCGATGCGCTCTCATTTGGCGATACGGTAGAGCGCCTGCTGGCTGCCGCGCTGATGGTGGTGCTGGGCATTACGCTGGCGCACCACTGGAATCCGATGGGCATCGGCCTGGCGCTGCTGCTGTTTGTCGTGGTGCGACCGCTGGCGGTCTGGCTCACCACCTGGCGCTGCGAAATGCCGCGCGCGCGCCGGCTGCTGATTGGCTGGCTCGGCATTCGCGGGATCGGCAGTATCAACTATATCGCTTTTGCCTGGGTGCACGGCCTGCAGGGCGCTGAAGCGCAGCAGATGGTGGATATGGCCCTGACCATTGTAGTATGCAGCGTGGTGCTGCACGGTATCACGGTGACACCGCTTTTAAACTGGCGTGCTGCCCGCCAGGCGGCACGCACGCAACAGGATGAAACCTGAGTTTCCGGAAACAACAGGAGCCTTTATGAAACGCTTATTGATTGCCCTGACGGGCTTAACCCTTTCCGCCAGCGCGCTGGCGGCAGATGCGGATGCGCAGGAAAATGTCTACGCCGGCCAGCTCTGCCATCTGGTCAGCAGCGAACAGAAAACCGGTGACATGGAGAGCTATACCGCCAAGCTGAAGGCGCAAATGGCCGCCAGCCAGTCACCTTCTGCCATGAACAAGACTGAATTTGATGAAGAGATCGCGCAGGAAGTGATCAACGGCTGGCTGGAACTCGGCGAAGAGGAGCGCGGTAAGCTGCGCCGCGATCAGCAGCAGTGCGAGCAGACCGTCATGACGCAGTTTCAGCAGCAGGATTAAGCCGCCGCTTTGCGGTATGTGCCACCGCGGCAGCGACAGCCATCACGTTATACGCGCCTTTTATGGCGCGTTTTTTTATGGCTTTTTGGTGCGGAATGCGTACATTATCGCCGGATAGAAATCAGACTTTCGTCACACCAATAATCTGACCCGTGGCCGGGTGTTTCCTGAGAGTGGCTGGCACGCAACATGATGACACGTCGTCGTTTTTTACAGGCGAGCGGGGCAACCGTTCTCGCGATGACCACCGGCAAGCTGTTTGCCCGTGATGACATCATTCCGCTCTGGCCGGATGAGCCGCCGGGTGGGGGCGGTCCGTCCGGCCTGTTAAGGGTCAATACTAAAGGCTCATGGACCAATATCGTTTCACCCGCTATCCAGCGCTTTCGTCCGGAAAACCCCAACGGCGAGGCGGTACTGATTGCCGCGGGCGGTGGCTATCGCTTCATCGGCATGGGCCGGGAGGCGTGGCCGGTGGCGCGCTGGCTGAATGCCAATGGCTATACCGCCTATGTGCTGAGCTATCGCCTGCCCGGTGAAAAGTGGCAGGCGGGCAATCTGGCACCGCTGCAGGATGCACAGCGCGCCATTCGCATGGTGCGCGCGATGGAGTCGAAAGTGCACCTGCTCGGCTTTTCGGCCGGCGGCCATCTGCTGGGTATGGCCGCCGCGCGACCTGACTTTCGCACTTATCCGCAGCAGGACGCGCTGGATGAGATCGTGCCTTCAGCCAGCAGCGTGGGGCTTATCTACCCGGTGATCACGCTGGAAGCGCCGTTTCAGCATACGCAGACCCGCCTGATGATGGTGGGGGCGCACGCCACCGCGACCCAGGCGGCGAACTGGTCCGTGCAAAACTATGTTACCCGCGCCTATCCGCCGACGTTTCTCGCCCAGGCAGAGGACGATCGCACCTCTAATCCTTACAACACCGAACTGATGCGCGACGTCTGCCGGCGCATGCGCGTACCGGTTGAGCTGATTGAGCTCAGCAGCGGCGGGCACGGATTTGGCCTGGGTAAAGCGGGCACGCCTGCTGCGCTCTGGGACCAGGCGTATGTGCGCTGGCTCGATAAACTGAGCTGATCGCTGCGGCGCACCTGCCGCACACCCTACCAGGCGGGAATGCTGTTGCACTGCCACACTCAGTAACCGTTGACATCCTCCCCGCCCTAAAGGGCGGGGATTTCTACAGCCAGACGGCGATGCCCCGCCGCGAGTATATTCTTTGACGCGTTCACATCGCGATCATGTAGCGTTCCGCACTCGCTACAAGTCCATACTCTTATTCGCAAGCCTGCTCTACCTTTCGGACTGTTGGGGGATAGTGCCCCACAACACGAACAAGCCTGGGTGGAATAGCTTTCGTTGACTACCTGAAACACGGCTGATCGCGCAATCGCTTTATATTCCAGTTGTGTTTTGAGCATTGACCAGCCAGCGTCTAAAACGCTTTTTGCCATCTTTGTTTTGATTAGCTTGCTGGTGCTCACGTCGCCCACGAAGATCGCCGCATTCGCATTCACAATAGCTGTACTGAATTTGTGCAATGCGTCTTTGCGACGGTTTTTAATTTTGGCGTATATAGCCTTCACACGGCGCTTTTTGTTCGCCCGTTGTGCCTTGCCTAACGACGATTCAAGATCACGATAGAACCGCCCCGCCGCCAGCTTTTCACCGTCTGACGTGGTGGCAATATCCTTTAACCCTAAGTCGATACCAACGGCGCTAACGCCTTCGGTTGGCTGTGCGGTGTAGTCTACTGCTACGTTGAAATACCAGCGCCCCCGGCTATCTTCGGAGAAGCTACCCGCGCGGAATTTATAGGCGCTCAAGCCGTATGAATCCCACACTTTAAACAGCTTGCCAGCAAACTTAACTTGCCCATTTTGCCACTTCGCAAAACCGACTTTAAACGGAATCCAGCCTAACGAGCGTTTAGATCCGCCGCTGATACGCCAGCGCAATTTTGCCCGTTTAAACTGCTTGCGGGCTTTGCCGTGGACGGCGATCACTTCCTGAATGCTGGCGCTATCGATCAGATAGCCTTTTTCCTTGCGGAGTCCGGCGGTTTGCTTTTGAACATCATACGCGGTTAGCCACTTTGGAACCTGCGCACCAAACTCGCCAGCATTGCTATATGCCTTGCTGGTTATCTCGTTTGCCAGATTAAAGATCTGATTCACCTCATACGCCATTTGGCGCAATAAAGCGGCGTGTTTGTCTTTAACTCTGACTGATAAGGTTTTGGTCTTAACATTCATAGTTCGCTACACTACGCAATTTGAAGCATGTTTACAAGGTTGGTCTATGGAGTTAACTTATCGAACGGGGCGGCATTGTGTCTTTGTGCTGCACTGCCATTTAATCTTTATCACTAAGTATCGGGGCAAGGTGTTTAACGCCGTGCAACTGGAAACGCTGGAAAAGATAATTCGCAACGTATGCGAACAATTTGAATGCGAAGTTGTGGAGTTTAACGGGGGGGCGGATCACGTTCATATTCTGCTTAACTTCCCGCCGAAGGTGGCGATCAGCAAGCTGGTTAATAGCCTGAAAGGGGTTAGCAGTCGCAAGATGAAATTGCATCATCCTGAATTGCATAAGCCCGCGTGGAAGTCAGACGCGCTCTGGTCGCCGTCTTATTTCGCTGGAACCGTGGGCGGTGCGCCCCCTGAAATGATAAAAAAATATATTGAGGATCAGAGCCGCCCTCATTAGCGCCCTTGCGGGCGCTTCGCTCTGCATCCCCTACCTAAAAGGAAGGGGCTTTCCGCGAAAAGCCTGGTAACGCGTTATTGTGTCCTGACAGGAGAAAAGCGAATGAAAGCGATGATTCTTAACCAGCCCGGCGGGCTGGATAATCTGCGGCTGGTGGATCTGCCCGATCCCGGCAAGCCCGCCGCTGACGAGATCCGCGTCCGTATCCACGCCACCTCACTTAATTATCACGATCTGCTGGTTGCCGACGGATCGATCCCGACCGAAGCGGGGCGCATTATGATGGCGGACGGCGCCGGCGTCGTGGAGGCGGTGGGCAGCAGCGTCAGCGAATTCCGCCCCGGCGACCACGTGGTTTCCTGCTTTTTCCCGCAGTGGCAGGATGGCCTGCCTTACGCCCGCGTGGGCGACTTCACCCGCACGCCGGGAGATGGCGCGCAGGGCTTTGCCGCGGAAACCGTGGTGCGCCCGGCGCATCACTTCACCCTGGCGCCGCGCGGCTGGAGCCATGCTGAAGCGGCCACTATCACCACCTCCGGGCTGACGGCGTGGCGGGCGCTGGTAGGCGATGCGCAGATCAAGGCGGGCGATACTATCGTTACGCTCGGCACCGGCGGCGTCTCCATTACCGCACTGCAGATCGCCAAAGCGATGGGCGCGCGGGTGATTGTCACCTCATCCTCTGATGAGAAGCTGGCGCGTGCGCGCGAGCTGGGCGCCGATGCCGGCATTAACTACCGCACCACGCCCGGGTGGGGCAGCGAAGTACAGCAGCTGACGGATGGGATCGGTGCGGACGTGGTGATTGAGCTGGGCGGACCGGGCACCATGGCAGAGTCGATCAAAGCGGTGCGTATCGGCGGACATATCGCGCTGATTGGCGTACTGACCGGCCATGAAGGCGTGATCCCGACCTCGCTGTTGATGGCGAAGCAGGCGCGGATCCAGGGGCTGATAGTGGGCCATCGCCGGCAGCAGCAGGAGTTTGTGCGGGCGCTGGAGCAGATTGCGGTGCGGCCGGTGATTGGTGAGCATTTTGCGGCGCTTGACGATCTGCCGGCGGCGTTCCGCCATCAGCAGGGCGCCAGCCACTTTGGCAAAATTACCGTCTCCTGGTAACCGGCTACGGCGATCAAAAAAGGCGCCCGTCCGGGCGCCTTTTTGTTAACGCATCGTCACAAACTCTTCCGCTGCGGTGGGGTGAATCGCCACGGTATTGTCGAAATCTTTTTTCGTGGCACCCATCTTCAGCGCCACGGCAAAGCCCTGCAGCATCTCATCCATGCCGCTGCCGATGCCGTGAATACCGACAATCTTCTCTTCCGGGCCGACGCAGACCAGCTTCATGCGGCACGGCTGGCGATGCTGCGTGACCGCGGTGTACATGGCGGTAAAAGAGGATTTATAGACTTTCACCTGGTCATCACCATACTGCTCGCGCGCCTGCGGTTCGGTCAGGCCCACCGTGCCAATCGGCGGATGGCTGAACACCACTGTCGGAATATTGCTGTAGTCGAGATGCTCATCCGGTTTGTTGTTAAACAGACGCTCAGAGAGACGACGGCCTGCCGCCACCGCTACCGGCGTCAGCTCGACGGCACCGGTGTTATCTCCTACCGCATAAATGCCTGCGACGCTGGTATTCTGAAACTTATCGACGCGGATATAGCCTTTCTCATCGAGCGCAACGCCGGTCACGTCAAGGTTAAGATTATCGGTTGCCGGTTCACGACCCACCGCCCAGACCAGGCAATCCACGGTCTGTTCGCTGCCATTTTCCAGCTGCAGCGTCAGGCTGCCGTCAGCATTTTTAACCACGGCTTTTGGCGTCGCTTCGGTATGCAGCTGCGGGCCTTCCGCCTGCATCACCTCCACCAGCGTTTCGCTCAGGAGCGGATCAAAACTGCGCAGCGGAGCGTGTTTACGCACGAACAGATGCGTTTCCGCGCCCAGCGCGTTGACCACGCCTGCCAGCTCGACGGCGATATAGCCTGCACCCACTACGGCCACGCGCCGCGGTAAGGATCCCAGCTCAAAGAAACCGTCAGAATCGATACCATATTCGGCACCTGGCACAGCAGGGCGCACCGGGCGTCCGCCGGTGGCGATCAGAATATGATCGGCGGTGATCGTTTCACCATTAACTTCCACCGTGTGCGCATCCACAAAGCGGGCAAAGCCTTTGATGACTTCGACTTTGTTTTTGCCCAGCACGTTGTCATAAGAGGTGTGAATGCGATCGATATAGGCGCTGCGGTTCTTTACCAGCGTGGCCCAGTCAAAGCGGTTCATCGTAGTATCAAAGCCGTAATCGGGTCCATACAGATGAATGGCTTCGGCGATCTGTGCCGCATGCCACATCACTTTTTTGGGCACGCAACCGACGTTAACGCAGGTGCCACCCAGCTCTTTCGCTTCGATCAGCGCACACGTCTGGCCGTGCATGGCTGCACGATTAATGGAGGCGATGCCGCCGCTGCCGCCGCCGATAGCGAGGTAGTCAAAATGTCTGGTCATCCGTTGTTTCCGTCTGTTGAGAAAATATGGCGTAAAGTTTACCGCTACCTGGCGGAGCGGCGCAAAGGTTCCGCCTATGATTATGATAGAGTGAAATCCAGGTTTCGCTTACAGGTAAGGCTATTATGCATCTGACTTTTTTAGGCACCGGCGCGGGCGCGCCCAGTTTACAGCGCAATGTCAGCGCGATCGCCCTGACGCTCTCAAAGCGTGGCGACACCTGGCTGTTTGACTGCGGTGAGGCGACGCAGCATCAGTTTATGCGCTCGGCGCTTCGCCCTGGCAAACTGGAGAAGATTTTCATTACGCACCTGCATGGCGATCACATTTTTGGCCTGCCGGGCCTGCTTACCAGCCGCTCGATGGCGGGCATGCTCGATCCGCTGACGCTGTATGGCCCTGAGGGGCTGAAGGCATTTGTTGAAAACGCGCTGAGCCTGAGCAGTTCATGGACCACTTATCCGCTGGAAATCGTGGAGATTGAGGCGGGTCTGGTACTGGATAACGGCGAGTTCCGGGTGACCGCTTATCCGATGAATCATGTCGTAGAGTGCTACGGCTACCGCATTGAGCAGCATGATAAGCCCGGATTTCTGGATGCCGCACGGCTTAAAGCAGAGGGCGTGCCGCGCGGCCCCTGGTATCAGGATCTAAAGCAGGGAAAAGTTATCCGGCTGGAGGATGGGCGCGAAATTAACGGCGCAGACTATCTGGGGCCCGCGACGCCAGGTAAGGTGCTGGCAATATTTGGCGATACCGCGCCGACCGACGCCGCGCTGGCGCTGGCGGCCAACGCCGATGTCATGGTGCATGAAACCACGCTTGAGGCAGCAATGGCGGAGAAGGCCAACGGGCGCGGTCACTCAACGACGGTGCAGGCGGCAGCCGTGGCGCAGCAGGCGGGGGTTAAGCGTATGATCGCGACGCACTTCAGCTCGCGCTATCTCTCTGCAGATCGGGACAAGCTGCTGGCGGAGTGCCAGTCGGTGTTTGCGGCAACCGAACTGGCACACGATTTTGCTGTTGTGGAGATTTAACGCGCCGGGCGGTTACTCTGGTACTACCTGCGTCACGCTATAGTGCCCCGTGCCGGCAGGGACCAGCGTTTTATGCAGCCACGGCAGCAGCTCTTCCATCTGCGCTTTGAGTTTCCACGGCGGATTAATGACGATCATGCCGGAGGCGGTCATGCCGCGCTGGTCGCTGTCCGGACGCACCGCCAGCTCAATCTGCAGAATATTGCGGATACCGGTAGCTTCCAGATCGCGCAGCATATGTTTGATTTGCTGGCGCATTACCACCGGATACCAGAGCGCATAGATACCGGTAGCAAAGCGCTTATAGCCTTCCTGAATCCCTTTCACCACATCCTGGTAGTCGCTTTTCATCTCATAAGGGGGATCGATCAGGATCAGGCCGCGCCGCGCCGGCGGTGGCAGTTTCGCCTTCAGCTGCTGATAGCCATCGCCGCGTTCCACGCGCGCGCGCGCATCTTTGCTGAACTCGGTGCGTAGTAGCGGATAGTCGCTGGGGTGCAGTTCGGTCAGCTGCAGCTTATCCTCTTCGCGCAGCAGGTAACGGGCGATCAGCGGTGAACCTGGATAGTAGCGCAGGGTGCCACCGGGATTCAGGTTACGCACCGCGTTCAGATAGGGTTTCAGCAGCGCAGGCGCGTCAGGCTGCTGCCAGATGCGGGCGATGCCTTCCAGATATTCACCCGTGCGCTCGGCGTGCGCGCTGCTCAGCTGGTAGCGTCCGGCACCCGCGTGCGTATCCAGATAGAGAAAGGGCTTATCCTTCTCCATGAGCGCGGTGAGGATCAGGCTTTCAACGGTGTGTTTCAGCACGTCGGCGTGGTTGCCGGCGTGAAAACTGTGGCGATAACTCAGCATAAAAGATGGGGGTCCGCAGTTGGATCAAAGGAGTTGACGATTGAATATGGCGCGATTATAGCCGGACCGTACAGAAATTGCTGGGCTTTTGCGGCCTCCGCCCCGGCGCTGCGGCAGCGCAGTACGCATCGGGCCAGCCGCGGGAAAGCGGGCAGGGCACGGCAAAATAGTGACAGGCCGATTCAGGCTCACGCTTAATTTGCTGCCAGATCGCGCCTGGAAATGCAATTTTGAGCGTTTTTTCCTACTTCTATTCCATTTTACGGCATTGATTTTAATGTCCGGCGCCCGCATTTTAGTAAAATTGCGTAGCGCGAGTATTCGCGCCCATAATTCCACGATGAAAGGATCGCGCTTATGACTAACCCATTACTTACCCCTTTTACCCTGCCCCCTTTTACCGCCATTAAACCCGAGCATGTGGTGCCTGCCGTGACTCAGGTTCTTGAAGAGTGCCGTGATACGGTAGATCGTGCGGTAACGCGGGGAGCGCCTTACACCTGGGAGAGCCTGGTTCAGCCTATTGCAGAAGCAGACGATCGTCTGAGCCGCGTATTTTCACCTGTCAGCCATCTGAATGCGGTAAAAAATAACCCCGATCTGCGCGACGCCTTCGACAAAGTGCTGCCGCTGCTTTCTGAATATTCTACCTGGGTTGGACAGCATGAGGGCCTCTACAAGGCGTATCGCAGCCTGAAGCAAAGCGAAGGCTTTGCTGCACTCAGCCCGGAGCAGCAGCGCGCTATTGATAACAGCCTGCGTGATTTCGAGCTGTCAGGCATCGGGCTGGAAAGAGACAAACAGCGGCGCTATGGCAAAATTATGGCGCGCCTGTCAGAGCTGGGCTCAGCCTATAGCAACAATGTGCTGGATGCGACCATGGGCTGGACCAAACTTGTCACCGATAAAGCGGAGCTGGCGGGTGTGCCTGAAGATGCGCTTGCCGCTGCCGAGGCGCAGGCTAAGCTACGCAAGCAGGAAGGCTGGCTGCTGACGCTGGATATCCCGAGCTATCTGCCAATTATCACCTATTGCGACAACGCCGCCCTGCGTGAAGAGATGTACCGTGCGTACGCTACGCGCGCTTCCGATCAGGGACCCAACGCAGGCAAATGGGATAATGGCCCGATAATGGAAGAGCAGCTGGCGCTGCGCCACGAGCTGGCCCAGCTGCTTGGCTACGACTCCTACGCGGATAAGTCGCTGGTAACCAAAATGGCCGACAGCCCGTCTCAGGTCATCGACTTCCTGGGCGATCTGGCAAAACGCGCCCGTCCACAGGCTGAGCAGGAGCTGGCGCAGCTGCGTGAGTTCGCTAAAGAGGTGTACGGGGTTGATAACATGCAGCCCTGGGATATCACCTATTTTAGTGAAAAGCAGAAGCAGCATCTCTTCGCGATCAGTGATGAACAGCTGCGTCCCTATTTTCCGGAAGCCCGCGTATTAAAAGGCCTGTTTGAAGTCGTAAAACGTATCTACGGCATCAACGTTAAAGAGCGCAAGGGCGTTGAGATCTACCATCATGATGTCCGCTTCTTCGACCTGTTTGATGAAAGCGGCGAACTGCGCGGCAGTTTCTATCTCGATCTCTACGCGCGCGAGCATAAGCGCGGTGGTGCCTGGATGGATAATTGCGTTGATAAAATGCGCAAGGCGGACGGCAGCCTGCAGAAGCCTATCGCCTATCTGACCTGTAATTTCAGCCAGCCGCTGTCGGATAAGCCTGCCCTGTTTACGCACGACGAAGTTATCACGCTGTTCCACGAATTTGGCCATGGTCTGCACCACATGCTGACGCAGGTTGAAGTCCCGGGAATATCGGGTATCAACGGCGTACCGTGGGATGCGGTCGAACTGCCGAGCCAGTTTATGGAAAACTGGTGCTGGGAACCGGATGCGCTGGATTTTATCTCCGGTCACTACCAAACCGGTTCATCCCTGCCGGACGAGCTGCTGGAAAAAATGCTGAAAGCGAAGAATTACCATGCGGCGCTGTTTATCCTGCGTCAGCTTGAATTCGGCCTGTTCGATCTGCAGCTTCACACAGGTTTTGACCCGCAGCAGGGGCCGAAGGTTATGGATACCCTGCATGCCGTCAAGAAGCAGGTTGCCGTTGTGGAATCGCCGCAGTGGGGACGCTTCCCGCATGCGTTCAGCCATATCTTTGCAGGCGGATATGCCGCCGGTTACTACAGCTATTTATGGGCCGATGTGCTGGCAGCAGATGCGTGGGCGCGCCTCAGCGATGAGGGCATTTTCAATCGCGAAACCGGCCAGGCTTTCCTTGACAATATCCTGACGCGCGGCGGTGCTGAAGAGCCAATGGAGCTGTTCAAACGCTTCCGCGGCCGCGAGCCGCAGCTTGATGCCATGCTGAAAAGCTACGGCATCCAGGGATAAACCGGCTTGTGAAAATCGGTTTAGTGGATGAAACAGGCGCCGGAGACGGCGCCTTATTACAGCTGGCAACGCGCTGGGGCCTTGAGCAGGATGAGAACGCGCCGCTGGCGCTGGTGCTCACGTCTGCGCATCTTGAGCTGCGCAAGCGCGATGAGCCTAAGCTGGGCGGTATTTTTGTCGATTTTGTCTCCGGTGCCATGGCGCACCGGCGCAAATTTGGCGGCGGACGCGGCGAAGCGGTGGCCAAAGCCGTGGGCATCAAAGGCGGCTATCTGCCGGATGTGGTCGACGCAACGGCCGGTCTCGGACGCGATGCGTTTGTGCTTGCCGCGCTGGGGTGCCGGGTGCGGATGCTGGAGCGCCACCCGGTGGTCGCCGCGCTGCTTGAGGATGGCCTGCAGCGTGGCTACGCCGACAGCGAAATCGGCGGCTGGCTGCGCGAGCGGCTGACGCTGCTGCACGTGGCGAGCCAGCAGGCGCTGAGCGATATCGCGCCCGCGCCGGATGTGGTCTATCTCGACCCCATGTATCCGCACCGGCAGAAAAGTGCGATGGTAAAAAAAGAGATGCGCGTATTTCAGTCGCTGGTGGGGGCTGATGAGGATGCCGATGCGCTGCTGGAGCCTGCGCGGCGTCTGGCGAAAAAGCGTATCGTGGTCAAGCGTCCTGATTACGCACCGCCGCTGGCAGGCGTGGTGACACAGTCTGCCGTGGTGACAAAAAGTCACCGCTTTGATATCTATCCGCCGCTAACCTGAAGCGGCAGAGCAGGGCGTCAGATATAAAACAGGCCGGTTATCCCGGCCTGTTTTTTTATTCTTCTTCTGCGTCGCGCAGCGGCACAATCAGCATATCGATATGCACGGTATTGATCAGCTGACGCGCGGATGACATCAGCTTGCTCCAGAAATCCTGGTGATGTCCGCAGACCACCAGATCCACATCATATTTCCGGATAGCATCCACCAGCACCTGGCCCAGATCGCCGCTGCCGCTCAGCGTTTCGCCAACCGGATAGCCTGCGCTGACGGAGAGAGCTTTCAGGGCGCTGTGCGTCTCCTCTGAAATGCGCTTCTGCATATCGCCGAGATTCACGTCAATCAGGCCGGTATAGAGATCGGAATAGTTAACGTCAACGTGGATCAGCGAGATTTTGGCATCATAAGGACGCGCCAGCGATACCGCTTTATCCACCAGCAGCTGGCTTTCCGGAGAGAGATCGACTGCAATCAGGATATGTTTATAGGCCATGATAAAACTCCTTTCTCAATATTCTGGGGGGCTACCCTCCCGCAAACCACGGCGGGCGTTTTCCTTAGCGCGAAGCGGCGATGATGCGCCGGTGACTCAATGAAACTGCAGGATCTGTTGTTATCTGCTGAGTATAGCCAGTGTCACCGGCAAATGCTGCACCGCTGCGCCTGAGCGTGATAACGATCCACTGAGCAGGGGGTTATGCATATATTGACGAAGCGCGTCGCTGGAAAAAGTTTGAGCAGATATTCTACACTGAAATTGCGTGCCACTTTTCTCTGGTGGCGAGGCGCAGATCTGTAAAACAACAACGCCAATCTGCTTATCGATGGCTGGCTTATTTTCCACAGGGCGTCTGCAGCACTTCCCCGCTGCATATCACGTCATTGCGGTACCAGCCAGAAGGGGGAAATATGATCAGCACTATCGCGCTTTTTTGGGCTCTTTGTGTGGTTTGTCTGGTGAATATGGCGCGCTACTTCTCTTCCCTGCGTGCGCTGCTCTACGTATTGCGCGGCTGCGATCCGCTGTTGTACCAGTATGTTGATGGTGCCGGCTTTTTTACGTCTCACGGCCAGCCGGGTAAACAGGTGCGGCTGGTGCGCTATATCTGGTTAAAGCGCTATCTTGACCATCATGACGATGAGTTTATCCGCCGCTGTGAACGGGTGCGCAGTCAGTTTGTACTGACCAGCGGACTCTGTTTTCTGGTCGTGGTGAGCCTGGTGGCGATGGCGATCTGGCAGTAAAGCGACACCGTTATTCCGCGCGCAGGCAATAAAAAAGGGCGACACTGCTGTCGCCCTTTTGCCGGAATAGTGCGGTATCAAATCAGATGCAGCGCAATCCAGTAGAGTCCGCCCGAGAGCAAAATACAGACCGGCAGCGTGAAGATCCACGCCATGGCGATATTTTTAATGGTGCGACTCTGCAGTCCGCCACCGTCAACCAGCATGGTGCCGGCCACAGAGGAGGAGAGGATATGCGTGGTTGAAACCGGCATACCGGTATAGCTTGCCACGCCAATCGATACGGCGGCGGTCACCTGCGCTGACATACCCTGCGCATAGGTCATGCCTTTCTTACCGATTTTTTCACCGATGGTGGTCGCCACACGACGCCAGCCAATCATGGTGCCGATACCCAGCGCCAGCGCCACGGCCACAATAATCCAGACCGGAGCATACTCGATGGTGCCAAGCAGATCGCCCTTCAGCTTGCTGAGGAAGCGCTTATCATCCGCGCCGGTTTCCGGCAGCTTGGCCGCCTTATCTGCAGTGTCAGAGATGCACAGCAGCAGACGACGCATCTGGCTGCGCTGATCGACAGAGAGCTGATCGTAGCTCTGCAGATTGTTCAGCAGGCCCTGGGCCCGGCCGATAGCCTGCAGCGCACGGGCGCTGTCACAGTGGAACTCCTGCGGGCCGCTCGGAACTTCTTCCGGCGTCGGCAGCGCAGGCGGTGCCATCTGCACAATGTGCGTCAGCGAATCGCCGTGCTGGCGGTAATACTGCTCCAGATGATTAACGGCATCGCGCGTGCGGGTGATGTCATAACCGGAAGCGTTCATATTCACGACAAAACCTGCCGGCGCCACGCCAATCAGCACCAGCATGATCAGACCAATGCCTTTCTGTCCGTCGTTAGCGCCGTGTGAATAGCTGACACCGATGGCCGAAACAATCAGCGCGATGCGCGTCCAGAACGGCGGCTTTTTCTTGCCATCGATCTTTTCACGGTCAGCGGGGGTCATATGAATACGCGCGCGTTTCTTCGTACTGCTCCAGTAGCGGCGCAGCAGGAAAATCAGGCCGCCGGCGATGATCAATCCGATAATCGGTGACAGGATCAGCGACAGAAAGATATTGATCACTTTTGGCAGATTAAGCGCATCCACTACAGAGGTGCCGGTCATCAGCGCATTGGTGAGACCAATACCGATAATGGCGCCAATCAGCGTATGGGAGCTGGAGGCCGGCAGGCCCAGATACCAGGTGCCGAGGTTCCAGATAATGGCAGCCAGCAGCATGGAAAAGACCATGGCGAGGCCGTGCGCCGAACCGACATTCAGGAGCAGGTCGGTAGGAAGCATATGTACGATGGCGTAGGCCACGCTCAGACCGCCGAGCAGCACGCCAAAAAAGTTGAACACACCTGCCATCACCACTGCCAGCTGCGCCCGCATCGCACGGGTGTAGATGACGGTAGCGACCGCGTTGGCGGTGTCGTGGAAGCCGTTGATTGCCTCATAAAACAATACAAACAGCAGGGCAAGAACCAATAACAGGCCGGTACTCAGGTCAAGACCAGCAAACAGATGTAGCATAAACGTTACGCCATTTTGGAGGACATGAACGCGGCGCATTATCTGCGACAACGCACTGTATGGGAAAGAGAAATATAGCCTTTTTTTGTCTTAAATTGGTAACTCAGAGGACAAAACAAGGTAAAAGAGCCGAAAAATGAAACAGTTACATTATGACATATTTACGGCATTTTTTTGAAGGTGGCGCAAAAAGCCGCAGATCACTACAATCAGCGCCTTTCGTAATCAGGTGGACATCGCAGTGGAAAAGTTTGACGTTATCGTAATAGGGGCAGGTGCTGCCGGGATGTTCTGTGCAGCGCAGGCGGGACAGCGCGGGCGCCGCGTACTGCTGCTGGATAACGGCAAAAAAGCGGGCCGTAAGATTCTGATGTCAGGCGGCGGCCGCTGCAACTTTACCAATCTGTATACCGAGCCGGCGGCCTACCTGTCGCACAATCCGCACTTCTGCAAATCTGCACTGGCGCGTTACACCCAGTGGGATTTTATCGATCTGGTCAGCCGGTACGGCATCGCCTGGCATGAAAAAACGCTGGGTCAGCTGTTCTGTGATGACTCCGCGCAGCAGATTGTCGATATGCTGCTGAAAGAGTGTGAAGCGGGTGCGGTGACGCTGCGGCTGCGCAGCGAAGTGCTGAGCACGGAGCGTGACAACGGGGGATACCGGCTGCAGCTTAATGGCGCAGAGGTATGGGCAGAGAAGCTGGTGATCGCCAGCGGCGGGCTGTCGATGCCGGGACTGGGCGCGTCGCCGTTTGGTTACAAAGTGGCGGAGCAGTTTGGTCTGCGCGTCTATCCGACCCGCGCCGGACTGGTGCCGTTTACGCTGCATAAGCCGCTGCTGGAGCAGCTCAGCACCCTGTCGGGCGTTGCGCTGCCGGCCACCATCGAAGCGCAGGATGGCACGCTGTTTAAGGAGGCGATGCTGTTTACCCATCGCGGTCTCTCTGGTCCGGCAGTGCTGCAGATCTCCAGCTACTGGCAGCCAGGCGAGTTTATCAGCGTCAACCTGCTGCCGGCGCTGGCGCTGAACGACTACCTTGATGAGCAGCGCAGCGCACATCCCAATCTCAGCCTGAAAAACAGCCTGGCGAAGATCCTGCCGAAGCGGCTGGTGGAGGTTCTGCAGGCGATGAATTCGATTCCGGATGTCACCCTGAAGCAGCTCAACAGCAAACAGCAGGCTGAACTGGCGCAGTTACTGCACCAGTGGCGGGTACAGCCAAACGGCACCGAAGGTTATCGCACCGCAGAGGTCACGCTGGGAGGCGTCGATACCACCCAGCTCTCTTCAAAAACCATGGAGGCGCGCGATGTGCCGGGCCTCTATTTCATTGGTGAAGTTGCGGACGTGACCGGCTGGCTGGGGGGCTACAATTTCCAGTGGGCGTGGAGTTCCGCCTGGGCCTGCGCCCAGGCGCTCTGAGCATTACCGGCGGCTCAGCAGCAGCTGTCCCAGCAGGCTGTCGCGGTTGACCACGCCATATTTCAGGTTGGTGGCGAGATATTTGCGATCGAAGCCGGTGAGTTTGGTTAACGGCGGCAGCACCTCAGGCAGACGATCGACCATCAGCATGCGGCTCAGCCGGACCGGACGCCACTCGCTCAGGCTTTGATAAAGCAGCGCGCTGGCTTCGCACTTGCGCAGATAAAGATTGTAATGATTGCTTTCGCGCAGCGCCTGCTGCTGCGCCAGATAGACTACCAGATAGTCGGGTGGCGTAATCCCCTGCACCAGGGTGTCATAGTCAGGCTGCGCCAGCAGCTGCCGGAAGAAAGCCTCCGCCCCCAGCGTCACAATCGGGCGGAAATAGTGCAGCCAGCGGCCAATAAAGGCATTGTTCGCCGGAGCCGCAAGAAACCACGACTCAATCACCGGATAAGCCATATCGTGCGTTGAACCGGCACGATAAAACGCAATCAGGTCGTAACGCGAGTCGGCGTTAACGGCCAGCAGCGTATCCAGCGTACGGTTGAGGATAATGGTGGCATCCATCCAGATGCCGCCATAGCGGTAAAGCAGCTCCAGGCGGATAACATCGCTTTTGTGCGACGGACGCATATCGGGATGCGTAAACTGCAGGTCCGGCAGATAGTGGGCGAGATTGCGATTGTTAATCACCGTCATCTGATAACCCGGGTTTTCCCGGACAATTTTATCCACAAAAATCTGCACTTCAGCGGGCAGCGTTTCGCTCTCCCAGTACATCCAGATCTGCTGCGGGATCGGCGTGCCGGTGGCGGGCTGGCTGCACATATCGATATCCTGCTCATCGCGCGGATTATAGCTTGCCAGCTGTTTACGCCGCGTCAGCATCTTCTCTGCCCGCAGACCCAGCGAGACCAGATGGGTTTTAACGTTATTTTTGTTCATGCTTTTTCCTGTCGCAGGCCGTCAGCTATCGCAGTTTTTATGCAGGCAAAAAAACTGGCCCTGTGGCAACGTCCTGAATGCACCCTGAGCGGCGCGAAATGAAGTTTTAAAATTAACAAAGGGCGGGAAGTTGCTCAATCAATAAACCGTAAAACAACAACTTTAAGAGAATCCGCAGAAACCGGCGCGGATGGCTCACGCGTGCGGGTAGCCGGACTGCTAATCTGCTATTATCGCCAGGTTTTTTACTCCGCCGATCCTGTGACACTATGTTAAAAATGAAATTTCTGCTGCCGGTGCTGATTTTGCTGAGCGCAGCCGTATGGTGGCTGATGCCACATTATGATGATGAAGATAAAGCTTATTATATTGCTGTATTCTGTACGCTGACCCACGACGGGCGCGATAACAGCCCGCAGGCGATGCAACAGATTATTGAAGGCGGTAACTCCGATTACGCGCTGCAGAAAATCCGCTTCCAGCCTGGCCTGGCAACCCATCTGCAGCAGGTGTGGCAGGATCTGGCCTTGCCGCAGCAGCAGCAGGCGCGTCAGGAGGCGCTGCGCTGCCGGCAGATCATGTCAGCCGTGATGCTGCCGGGTAAGCCAGTGGCATAAAAGCGATTGCGCTTCTCTGCGGCCGGCGCGAAGCGTGTTGCCGGCCGATCACAGCGGGTCTTCATCCGGAGAGCCCGGTTTACCCTCCATACGCCGGCAAATCGCACAGGGATCGTCACTGTTGCGGATATGCGCTTCCGCTTCGTGACTCAACCTGCGCCTGCGGCACTGCAGCGGCGTGCAACCCAGCGTCTGCTTAAACGAACGGGTCAGCGACTGCTGGCTTTCAAAATGGTATTTCAGCGCCAGGCGAATAATCGGCGTGTCGCTGTATTTAAGATCCGCAATACAGTGGGTCAGTTTTTTCCGGCGAATATAACGCGCCAGCGTTTCACTATAATAGCGGGCAAATAATTTCTGCAGATACCATTTCGAATATCCTGATTTCTTTGCAATATCGTCGATGCTCAGGCGCTGCTCCAGATTATCGGTGATCCACTCTTTTATTATGGCGATAACTTGCTGATTATATTTCTGCTTCATGCCGATGTTTTCCCTTCACTCGTTATTATGAAGGTTAATTAAACGGCATAAAATAGCGGCATGCTAAATTATTTTTCTGCTTTTGATTAATATATTCTCATATCAAGAATGGTCTTGTTTTTATATAAATGCTTTACCGTTATTTCTGGAAATAACAGAATAAAAGCAGCGTTATTTATTTAAATTTCGATCAGAAAAAGCGGTTCACGTGCTCACGATTATTGTGTAAATCAGCAGCCCGGCGATAGCGACCGCCAGGCTGAAGAGTGCTTATCAGAGCACTTTCTGCTCGGCGAGATCCAGCGCAAAGTAGCTGAATATCAGGTCGGCACCGGCACGCTTAATGGCGCCCAGGCTTTCCAGTACGACATTACGCTCGTCAATTGCACCCGCCTGCGCGGCGAACTTGATCATCGCATATTCACCGCTCACCTGGTAGGCAGCCAGCGGCAGCGTGGTGCGTTCGCGAATATCACGCAGAATGTCGAGATAGGCGCCGGCAGGTTTAACCATCAGCGAATCCGCCCCTTCGGCTTCATCCAGCAGGGATTCGCGGATCGCTTCACGCCGGTTCATCGGGTTCATCTGATAGGTCTTGCGATCGCCTTTCAGCGCCGTGCCAGCGGCCTCACGGAACGGGCCGTAGAACGAAGAGGCAAACTTAGTGGAGTAGGACATAATCGCCGTATCCGTAAAGCCCGCCCCATCCAGCGCCTGACGAATCGCCTTAACCTGACCATCCATTGCCGCTGAAGGGGCAATGAAGTCAGCACCCGCCTGCGCGGCTACTACCGCCTGCCTGCCCAGATTGATCAGCGTCTGGTCATTATCCACGCCGTGATCGCACAGCACACCGCAGTGGCCGTGGCTGGTGTATTCACAGAAGCAGGTGTCGGACATCACGATCATCTCCGGCACGGTATCTTTACAGATACGCGCCATACGCGCGACCAGGCCATTCTCCTGCCATGCATCGCTGCCGGTGGCGTCGGTATGATGCGAAATACCGAAGGTCATTACCGAGCGGATACCCGCTTTGGCAATACGCTCAATTTCATACGCGAGACGTTTTTCCGGAATTCGCATCACGCCTGGCATAGCGTTGATCGGCACATAGTCATCCACCTCTTCTTCAACAAAGATCGGCAACGCCAGATCGTTGATGCTAAGGCCGGATTCCTGGAACATTGCGCGCATAGAGGCGCTTTTACGCAGCCTTCTCGGGCGCTGGATCAGATTAAATTCAGACATGTTCACACAACTTTTTTGGATGAAAATAGTGACTACAGTTTACTCTTTTTCACGTCGGGTAATGAAGAATGTGTGCTGCTGAGAGGCGGAGACGGGAGATAAAAAAGTCCCGCCGGGCGGCGGGACTGGTGAATATTACTCTTTAATAACCGGATGCTGATCGACCAGGTTGCGGCGTTTAGCCTCAAGGCGTGCGATCTCGGCATCAATATCTTCAATCTTCTGTTCGATGTTGTCGTGATGCTCCTGCAGGATCTCACGGGCTTCATCCAGGTCAGATGCCGCAGGCGTGGCGCCACGCAGCGGTTTGTTCGCCGTCTCTTTCATATAGAGACCGGTGATCAGACCCACGACAGCAACCACCATCAGATAGTAGGCAGGCATATAGAGGTTATTGCTGGCTTCTACTGCCCAGGCGGTCATGGTCGGCGTCAGACCGGCCACCAGAATCGAGATGTTGAATGCGCTGGCCAGCGCGCTGTAGCGAATATGCGTCGGGAACATCGCGGGCAGCGACGAGGCCATCACGCCGGTAAAGGCGTTGAGGATCACCGCCAGCAGCAGCAGGCCGGCAAAAATCAGGCCCAGCACGTTACTGTTAATCAGCGTAAACGCCGGGATCGCACAGAAGAACAGCGCAATACTGCCGAGGATAACAAACGGACGACGGCCGAAGCGGTCGCTCAGCATGCCCATGATCGGCTGTACAAACAGCATACCCATCATGATGGCGATGATAATCAGCACCCCATGATCTTCTGAGTAGTGCAGGTTGTGCGACAGGTAGCTCGGCATGTAAGTCAGCAGCATGTAGTAGGTCACGTTGGTGGCAAGCACCAGACCGATACAGGCCAGCAGGCTTTTCCAGTGTTTGGTGGCGATCTCTTTAAACGACACTTTCGGGCCATCGCGCAGGCCGTCACGGTCGCCCTGCTCCAGACCATCAACGTGCTGCTGGAAAGCCGGGGTCTCTTCCAGCGCATGGCGCAGATAGAGGCCAATCAGGCCCAGCGGCAGCGCCAGGAAGAACGGCACGCGCCAGCCCCACTCAAGGAAGTTAGCTTCCCCGACGATGGTCGAGAGCAGCACCACAACGCCTGCACCCAGCACAAAGCCGGCAATAGAACCAAAGTCGAGCCAGCTGCCCATAAAGCCGCGTTTACGGTCCGGGGAGTACTCTGCGACAAAAATCGATGCGCCGGTATACTCACCGCCGACCGAGAAGCCCTGGGCCATTTTGGCCAGCAGCAGCAGAATCGGCGCCCAGATGCCGATAGAGGCGTAAGAGGGGATCAGGCCGATACAGAAGGTACTGACCGACATAATAACAATGGTGATAGAGAGAATTTTCTGGCGGCCATACTTATCGCCCAGCATGCCGAAGAACAGACCACCCAGCGGACGGATCAGGAACGGAACCGAAAAGGTACCCAGCGCCGCGATCATCTGCACGCCCGGAGATGCATCCGGGAAAAAGACTTTACCCAGCGCATAGGCAACAAAGCCATAGACACCAAAGTCGAACCACTCCATCGCATTACCCAGCGATGCCGCAGTAATAGCCTTGCGTAAGCGGGCGTCATCGATAATGGTGACGTCATCCAGCCCGATAGGTTTTACACGCTTCCTACGTAATTTCATGATGTTACCCTGTATTGGAATTCGAAAAATCCTCAACGCCGCCGGCTGTCTGCTATCAACTCAGTCCGCGGCGTTGAGAAAATTAAAGCATAGCCGTGAAAACGGGTTTTTCCCTGGCCAGCCATAGCAATTATTACCCGGGTAATTATTGCGAACCGCGACAGAGTATACCGTTTTTATGTGATATTTGTCATGTTTTAGCCAGTAAGTGGTTACTTTTTAGCTAATTATATGGTCGTAAAGCGGTGTCAGAGGGATAAAAAATATTTTACTTTTTTTGACATAACCCGCATGTCATGCGGGCTGTGATGAGGTCAGTGCGATGCAGAGACAATACCGCTCAGCGGCTGGCTGCCATGCTCTTCCAGCCAGCGCAGAAAGGTCTGACTGGCGACAGGACGGGCATAATAATAGCCCTGAATAAACGTGACCTGACGCTGCTGCAGATAGGCGAGCTGCAGCGCGGTTTCCACCCCTTCGCCCAGCACCTCCAGCTTCAGCTTATGGCAGAGAGTGATAATCGCATCCAGCACCGGCGTTTCGATCTCCAGCCCCTCAATAGCGTTGATAAAGCCGCGATCGATCTTCAGGTAGTCGAGCGGGAAGGTCATCAAATAGGAGAGGGAGCAGTGGCCGGTGCCGAAATCGTCGATGGCGACTTTCATGCCCTGCGCCTGCAGAAAGCGCAGCTTGCGCGCCACCGCTTCGCCATCCTGAATCAGGCTGCGCTCGGTAAGTTCAAGCGTGAGCAGCATCTGCTTGTCGCGGATAGCGTGCGCAAATTGCATGATATCCTCAGTAAATTCCGCATGTTGCAGATGATCTGCCGCCAGATTAAACCCGAGGTGAAAACCTGGCATCACCGGCCAGCGGGCGATATCTTCACTCATCAGTTCCAGCAGATGGCGGGTGAGATCGACAATCATCCCCTCTGACTCCGCATGCGTAATAAAAATATCGGGTCGCACCATCTCCCCATCGGGGAGCTGCCAGCGCAGCAGCGCTTCTGCGCCTGAGCAGCGCGCCAGGGTGTTGCTGTACACCGGCTGATAGTGAACCGAGAACTGACGATTACGCATGGCGCGGCGGATTTCATCGGCCCAGGAGATACGCCGGCGCAGCCAGTTTGCCGTCAGTATCATCAGCATGATTGAGAAGATTGAGGCCATCGGCAGGAAGATAAACAGCGCCTGTCGCCAGGCGGCGATCAGCTCTGCCGGCGGCACGGTTACGCTGACGCGAATAGGGTAACGCGGCGATTCACTCTGAAACAGAGTGCTCTGCATATAGTGTTCAGCTGGCGTTTTAGAGTTGCCGCTGGCGATAATTGCGCCTTCGCTGAACTGCAGGCTCATCTGATAGCCGCGGGACTCTCCCATGGCATGCATAAAGTCCATCAGATACTGGCCATCAATAACGGCCCAGAAGCCGCTGCTGTCCGGTAGCTGACGCACGAAAATCACCGCCGGACGATGCGGTACGCCCGAGGTGCCGGGCAGTGAGAGGCTCCAGACGGCTTTATCCGTCACCGGCAGCGGACGCATTATCATCGATTCAAGCGCGCCGTGATTAACGCCGTAAGCGGAGGAGCAGGTGATGTTATCGCCCTGCAGCATTCCCACCGAACGAAAGTAGGCGTTAAGCGTGCCGATGCGCTGCAGATGCTTTTCGATATCGCTGCAGGTCTGATGCTGGTATTGCTGCAGTTCGGCGATCATACCCCAGGCGTTGTCGCTCATTTTCTCCGCCTGAGCCAGCAGAATATTAGCTGTTGCCACCTGCTGCTGCCTGACCATATGGCGCGCTTCAATCGCCGTACAGACGATGCCCAGCACCAGCGGCAGCAGTCCGGCGCAGACAATATAGAGCCAGCCAAAATCACGACGTTTTTTACGCAGAGGCACCAGACTCTCCTCGGTGGGGTTAGGCATTCATCAGCCGCGCCAGCAGCATAGCATCTTCTTTACGCTCTGCAGGGCTGTGAATCGTCTGCGATGCCACCCGCTGGCGTTAACGATCGCTGCCCGTTGCGCTTATCGCCCGCTTTTTCCCGCTCAATTTGCGTTTATCCAGCGGATAAATCGTGGTTTTGCGGTTAAAAGCAGCGATAAAGAGGTATTAATCGCTAAAAGCAAAACGGTGACGAGGCCGGATGCTATTTGATCTGCCGCTGCGGCTCGCGTCGTTTCAGGCGCGGCCTGCCGGTGCCAAGCATGATCGCCAGCCGGCTGCCGCCCGGCGTGGTTTCCATCAGAATTTTTGTGACGCTGGTCAGCGGCACCGACAGCAGCATGCCGACCGGCCCCAGCAGCCAGCCCCAGAAAATCAGCGACAGAAAAACCACCAGCGTAGAGAGGCCCAGCCCGCGGCCCATAAGACGCGGTTCCAGCATATTGCCAAATACCATATGGATTGCGCTGAACAAAAACGCGACCAGCATCGCATCGTAAATATCATTCAGCACCAGCGCCTGAATAAACGGCGGGATACCGGCGATAATCGGGCCGATATTAGGGATAAAATTGAGTATAAAGGCCACCACGCCCCAGAAGAGCGCAAACTTCACGTCCAGCAGCAGCAGAACCAGCCATACAGAAAATCCGGTTATCAGGCTTACCAGCGTTTTCAGAGCCAGATAGTGGGTGACGCCTTTTAGCGCTTTATGCAGGCCCGCAATACGGATCTGCGGGTTAGTCAGGGCGTTACGCATTTTATAAGGCAGGTGGTGCACTTCAAACAACATAAACACCACCGTCAGGATCAGCAGCACAATATTGGTCATCGCGCCGGAAAACTGCGCCAGTACCGTGGTTGCCATGTTCATGATCAGATTCGGGTCAAAGTGCTGCGCCAGCGTTTCGGTTGAAATATTGATATGAAAACCCGCCGCCAGATGCTGGATGACCGTCAGCTTCTGCTCCAGCATGGTGCGGATCTGCGGATAGGTATCGCTGAATTCACCGACTGAGCTTGCCAGCACGGCGACCAGCAGCAGCATCATAATAAAGATAACGGTAATCACCAGTGAGATAGCGACGCCGCGGCGTAGCCCGCGACGCATCAGCGTGCTGACCAGCGGGTTGAGCACGATGGCCAGAAAACTGGCGAGCAGAAAGGGGACGAGTATGTCTGACGCGGCGCGGATGCCTGCCAGAATAATGACTAACATCGCCAGCTTGACCAGAATGTTCTGGCCAATTCTCTCCTGTGGCTTTTCGTTCATTGCTGCTCCTGCGGGGAATTTTTCTGATCCAAGTGTAGCTGAAGGCGGGTAAGAGATTGTTTATACACGTGCAGGCAGGGCAGACGCCAGGGCACAGCGCCAGAAACAGGAGCGCGATCCAGGGCGTTCAGCAGATGCATACCCTCTGAAAAAGCGTATAGTTAATTTTCTGTTATCAAATGCCTGTCGTGAGCGCGTTTATCTATGCCTGACCTGCCTGCTGCTGCGGAACAGAGCCGTCTCCGGCTGGATCTGCAGATTCTCTCTATTGTGAAGTTTAATTTCGCCACCTATCTGACTATCGGGCTGCCGCTGGCGGTGCTGCCGGGGTTCGTCCATGACAATCTGGGGTATAGCGCGTTCTGGGCCGGGGTGGTGATCAGCCTGCAGTATATCGCTACGCTGCTGAGCCGGCCCTATGCCGGACGCTTTGCCGATAGCTGGGGACCCAAGCGCGTGGTGGTGCTGGGGCTGGCAGGCAGCCTGCTGAGCGGACTCTGTATGCTCTTCTCCGCCCTGACACAGCAGCAGGCGCTACTCAGCCTGACGCTGCTCTGCCTGGGGCGCATTATTCTCGGCGTCGGTCAGAGCTTTTGCGGCACCGGTACATCGCTGTGGGGCGTGGCGAAAGCGGGTTCTCTGCATATCGGGCGCGTTATCTCCTGGAACGGCATTGTCACCTATGGCGCCATGGCGCTGGGTGCGCCGCTGGGCGTTACGCTGTTTCGCAGCGGCGGGCTGCTGCAGCTCTCAGGGGTAATTGTGGCCATCAGCCTGCTGGCGATGGTGCTGGCGCTGCCGCGTGCGGCGGTTAAAGGCAGTAAAGCGCGCCCGCTGCCGTTCCGTGCGGTCCTGGGAAAAATATATGGCTATGGCGTGCTGCTGGCGATGGGGTCGGCCGGATTTGGCGTGATTGCGACCTTTATTACCCTGTTCTACCGCGAACGTGGCTGGGAAGGGGCGGCGTTTGCCCTGACGCTGTTCAGCAGTGCGTTCGTGGGCATGCGCCTGCTGTTTCCGGATGCGATTAACAAATGGGGCGGGCTGCGCGTCGCCAGCGTCTGCTTTGCCATCGAAGCGGCGGGCCTGTTTCTGGTCGCAGGCGCGGTCGATCCGTGGATGGCGAAGCTGGGGGCCTTTCTGACCGGCGCCGGCTTTTCTCTGGTATTTCCGGCTATCGGCGTTGTCGCGGTCAAAGCGGTGCCGCAGCAGAATCAGGGCAGTGCGCTGGCAACCTATACCGCCTTTATGGATCTGGCGCTGGGCATTACGGGACCCCTTGCTGGCCTGATCATGAGCTATGCCGGCGTGTCGCAGGTCTATCTGCTGACGGCGCTGCTGGTCTGCGTCGCGCTGGGCTGCACGCTCTATATGCTGAAATCCCGCCAGCCGGACAGCGCGGAGACGCCATAAAAAAAAGGCCCCGACCGGGGCCAGCAACGGCAAAAGTATCCCTGAGGGACACAGATAAGGATCGCTGAGCACCTCGTGCAGGCAGAGATACTGATGGAAATCAGGAGAACATTTGTTTCAAAATAAGTAAATAATGAAATGTAAAACAGTAGATCCGCTTCGCAAAAATGCGCCGTTAACATTATCTGCAGTAACCAAAACGTTGGCTGATGAGAGTGATCATCGCCCCGTCAGCCAGAAAAAATGCGATCCAGCCCGCTAAAAGAAAATCTTCCAAAAAAGATTATTTGAAAAATTTATTTCATTGTAATAGCTTCATAGCACGCTTTTCATCTCACCTGCCCGGGTAGCCTGACGCTAACCCTTTGCTGCCTGCAGGGCCCTTTACATCAATGAGGCATCGACATGACTATTATTGGAAACTTTATCGGTGGCAGCATCACGCACAGCGCCAGTAATGAAACCATTCCGGTTTACGATCCGGCAACCGGCAAAGTGGTGCGTGAGCTGACGCAAAGCACCGCTGCAGAAGTAGAGCAGGCGATTGCGGTAGCGCACGCTGCCTTTCCGGAATGGTCGAAAACCGCGCCGCTGCGTCGTGCGCGCGTCATGTTTAATTTCAAAGCGCTGATGGAAAAGCACCGTGATGAGCTGGCAGCCCTGATCGTCTCAGAACATGGCAAGGTCTGGTCAGATGCGCTCGGTGAGCTGACGCGCGGTATTGAGGTGATTGAGTTTGCCTGCGGCATTCCGCACCTGCTGAAAGGCGAAAACTCGCCGGGCGTAGGCACCGGCGTTGACAGCTACTCACTGATGCAACCGGTGGGCGTGGTGGCAGGCATTACGCCATTTAACTTCCCGGCGATGGTGCCGCTCTGGATGTTCCCGATCGCACTGGCGTGCGGAAATACCTTTATTCTCAAACCACCGGCTCTGGATCCGTCCGCATCGGTGCGTATGGCGGAGCTGCTGAAAGAAGCGGGCCTGCCGGATGGCGTATTTAACGTTGTGCACTCATCTAATGATGATGCAGAACAGCTGTATAAAGATCCGCGCATCGCGGCCGTCAGCTTTGTCGGCTCGTCCGGCGTTGCGGAGCACATCTATAAAACGGCCAGCGCGCACGGCAAACGCGTACAGGCGTTTGGCGCGGCGAAAAACCACGCTATCGTCATGCCGGATGCCGATCTGGATGCCACCGTCAATGCCATCATGGGTGGTGCGTTTGGCTCAGCGGGCGAGCGCTGCATGGCGCTGCCGGTAGTGGTTGCCGTCGGCGATGATACCGCAGACAAACTGATCGCCCGCCTGACGCCGCTGATCAAAGCGCTGCGCGTGGGGCCAGGCATGCAGCAGGGCGCGGAAGAGAATGAGATGGGTCCGGTGGTCTCTGCCGCTCATCAGAAAAAAGTGCTCGGCTACATCGATAAAGGTGAGCAGGAGGGAGCGAAGCTGGTGGTCGATGGCCGCACTATCCGGGTCGCGGGCCATGAAGAGGGCTACTATGTAGGCGGCACGCTGTTCGATAATGTCACCTCCGATATGGTGATCTGGCGTGAGGAGATCTTTGGCCCGGTGCTGAGCATTATGCGCGCCAGCGACTTCAGCAGCGCGCTGCAGCTGGTTAACAGCCATGAGTTTGGTAACGGCAGCGCCATCTTTACCAGCAATGGCCACACCGCGCGCGAGTTTATTCAGAACGTCGAGGCGGGCATGGTGGGCGTAAACGTTCCGGTGCCGGTTCCTATGGCGTTCCACAGCTTTGGCGGCTGGAAACGTTCCGTGTTTGGTGCGCTGAATGTGCACGGCCCGGATGGCGTACGTTTCTATACGCGGATGAAAACTGCCACCGTACGCTGGCCCAGCGGCCAGCAGACCGTATCGGAATTCAGTATGCCTACGCTGGGTTGAGGCGGTCACAGGAGGAAAGCATGTCCCTGATTTCAAAAGCACAGCAGCCTGACAGCAGCGGTCGTATTCAGCACGTCACGCCGCAGAGCGCAGGCTGGGAATATGTTGGCTTTGCGGCTTACCTGCTAAAGCAGGGCGAGACGCTGACGCTGCAGAGCGGTGAGAAAGAGCTCTGCCTGGTGCTGGTCGCCGGGCGGGCGTCGGTTAAAACCCGTCACGCTGCCTTTGCCGGTATTGGCAAGCGCATGTCGCCGTTTGAGCGGACTCCCCCGTGGTCAGTCTATGTGCCGCACCACGATCAGGCGGAGATCACCGCAGAAACCGATCTTGAGCTGGCCGTATGCAGCGCGCCGGGACATGGCGATCTGCCGGCCCGGCTCATCCCGCCGGAAGAGGTAGGCATTGAGCATCGCGGCAAAGGGCGTAACCAGCGTCTGGTGCATAATATTCTGCCGGATAACAAAGCGGCGGACAGCCTGCTGGTGGTGGAGGTTTATACCGGTGAAGGAGCGACCAGCTCCTGGCCAAGCCATAAGCATGATGATAAAGCGAGCCCGGATGAGACCTATCTGGAGGAGACCTATTACCATCGCTTTGATCCGGAACCCGGTTTTGCTATGCAGCGGGTCTATACCGACGATCGCTCGCTGGATGTCTGTATGGCGCCCGGCAATCGCGATGTGGTCATGGTGCCACGCGGTTACCACCCGGTCGCCACGCTGGCGGGCTATGACAACTACTATCTCAACGTGATGGCGGGACCGGTACGGCAGTGGAAATTTACCTGGGAGAAAGATCACGCCTGGGTAAACAGCGATAGCTATCCACGCAGCCGCTGAGTCGCGGTATGGAGGGTAAAAGGGCAGCCAGCGCGCTGCCCTTTTTTATGGGTGCAGTTATTCCGGCTCGCTGCTGTTAGTCAGCGCCAGCGACACGGCCAGCGTCTGCGCCAGACAGAGTGAAGCAACCTGAGAACGGAATCCATCGACCTGCGCTTCACGAACCACAAAACAGACGTCGCTGAAGGCGGCCAGCGGGCTGACCTGACTGTCGGTGATAGCGATCTGATGCGCGCCGCGTCGGGCGCCCAGCTCGACCAGCTCAACGGCTTCGCGGGCGTAGGGCGAGTAGCTGATAGCGATCACCACATCTTTGGGATTCACCATGCTCAGCTGCTCGGCAAACATGCCGCCGAGACCGTCAATCAGGAACGCGCGGCGCTCAAGGTGACGCAGCGCATACACCAGATAAGAAGCCACACTGAAGGAGCGGCGCAGGCCAATAATGTAGATATTCTCCGCCTCATTCAGCATCTGTACCGCTTTGTTGAGCTGTTCAGGGTTTATCTGCATCGCCAGCTGCTGCAGCGCCTGACTGTTAACCATGGTGAAGACGTTGAGGATCTCCATCGGGCTTTCCGGCGAGCTGGCGCTGTCATCGGTGGCCGTCTGGCGAAACAGGCGCGCGCGCTCGGTATAATTAACGGTCTCTTCCATCAGATGCTGACGAAACACCTGTTTCATTTCATTGAAGCCGCTGAAGCCAAAAGCGTTGGCAAAACGGATCAGCGTGGAGGGCGGTACATCAGCCTGCTGAGCGATAGAGGCGACGGTATCAAAAGCGATGCTGTTGCTGTTATCGAGAATATAACGAGCCACCTGCTTCAGACGCTTGCTCAGCGTCTCGTAGCGACGACGGATATCGTCCTGTAGCAGAGTGAGCTGGGTTGGATTATTGGTCATTGCTTCGGCCCGTTAACAAAAGAAAAATGGCTGGATAATGAGCGCTATAGTACCAGATGGATGGAAAATTTCATTCAATTGTCATCAGCAGCGCATCTATTTCATTGGATTATGCAATACCTCACAAAACCGCGTGGCGGCAGTACGGTTTGCGGTGAAGTTATCGGAGGCCGGAAAGAGAGAGGCACGGGAAAGAGCTAAAGCAGAGGGTTGCACCCTCTCCGCCAGGGGAGAGGGTGTGCGGAAACAATGCCCGCCGGATCTAACCGCGCGCCGCGCGCCAGTAGCCAATCAGGCGCAGATAGTTGCCTTTTACCGTCTCAATCAGCGTCTGGTCATCCAGCTCGCCTTTCAGCCACTGACGTGAAGGCTGACCAAAGATGGTGCGCCCGACGGCAAATCCTTTTACCCACTCCGCCTGCGCCGCCGCGGCAAAGCCCGCCTTGAGCTTATCTTCCGGCGCGTCCAGGCCAAGCAGCAGTATGCCGCGACAGTACGGATCCTGCTGTTCAATCAGCGCACCTATCGCCTGCCAGCTCTCTGCAGAGAGCGGCGGCAGTTTCCACCAGTCGGGCTGAATGCCGAGGCTGTAGAAGTGGCTCAGCATCTCATGATAGTAAGACTCGTTGTGATCCGGATTGCTCTCCGGCAGGATCACCTCTACCAGCAGCTCATGCCCGCTCTTGTTACAACCGCGCCAGACATCCAGCAGCAGCGCATCCTGCTCATCGCGCAGCTCAGCGCTGTCGTGCGGATGGTAAAACACCAGGCACTTCACCACGTGCTCCGCCGGCCAGTCGATCAGCTGCGAGCCGATATTGCCATGCTCCAGGCGCAGCGGCCGCGATCCGGGCTGCTCAATCGGACGACCAATCCACCACTTTTTGCCGGTGATGGCGTTCAGCGCTTTCTGCCCGTAGGTGGTATCGGCCAGAATGCCGCTCTTTTCATTCAGGCCTGCTTCTGCCGCCGCCTCCTGCGCCGCCTGCAGCAGCAGCAGTTTCAACTGCGGAATGCGCGTCTCGCTGACGCCCGCTTCCAGCGCCATATCGGCCAGCTGTTTACGGTGGTCAAAGGCGAACACATTCAGCTCCGGCCACTGCTGCCGGCGCGTGGTGACCCGGTGCAGGTGAGTAAGGCGCGTATCGCGATCTGGTCGTTTAACCTCACGGTCGCGGCTGAGGAAATCATCCAGCTCCGCTTTAGTAGGCATTGCCGGCGCGCAGCCGTGCCGCGACACCACCAGCGCGCCACAGGCATTCGCGTAGCGACACGCCTGCTCCCAGCTCTCATCGTTCAGCCAGCCGCGCAGCAGACCGGACATAAATGCATCGCCCGCACCCAGTACGTTCAGCACTTCAACCTGCACGCCGCTCTGCAGCCGGGTCTGTTCCCAGCTGTCCGGAATATCGCCCTCAAACACCACGCAGCCCAGCGGACCGCGCTTGCACACCAGCGTGGCCTGGCTTGCCTGGCGCACATTTTTTAGCGCCGTCAGCGTATCGGTACTGCCGCCGGCAATGTGAAACTCCTCTTCGGTGCCGACGATAAGGTCAAAATAGTGCAGCACTTCCTGCAGCTGGCGGGTTACCTGGCCCGATTCAATAAAGCGCGTCTCACCGTCGCCCAGTGAGGTCAGGCCCCACAATACCGGCCGATAGTCGATATCCAGCGCGGTACGCAGCCCGTTGCGGCGGGCAATATCCAGCGCTTTCAGCACGGCGGCGCGGGTATCCGGATGGGAAAGGTGCGTGCCGGTAATCGCGACCGCGCGTGAAGAGGTAATGAACGCCTCCTCAATATCATCCGGCACCAGTCCCATATCCGCGCAGTTATCGCGATAGAAGATCAGCGGAAAGGTCTCTTCATCTTTAATGCCGAGGATCACCAGTCCGGTCAGACGCGTTTTGTCGGTGATCAGGCCGTCAGTATTACAGCCGACGCGCTGCAGCTCTTCACGTAAAAAACGGCCGTTATGTTCATCGCCGACGCGCGCCAGCATCGCAGATTTCAGCCCCTGAATGGCTGTGCCATACGCCACGTTGCCTGAGGATCCACCCAGATATTTATTAAAGCTGGTCATATCCTCTAAGCGCGAACCGATTTGCTGACCATAGAGATCAACGGCGATGCGTCCGATACAAATCACATCAAGCCGCTTCTGTTGTGTACTCATACCTATAGTTTCCTTCTGTGATAAGCAGGCACGAACATCATCACCCGTGTCGGGTGCGCTGCTGTCGGGTTCTCAGAATGCCTGACTGGCTGGAAAATCAGTATGAGGAATGAATATTTCATAAACAACATAAAATGAAACATACATCTTTATTTTGTGAGCCAGGTAAAATTACCGCTCTGCGCAACAGAGCAGGGGTAACGTCGTAAACAGGCGCGGCATCTCCGGGCTGTGAAGCCGATCGCAGGAAATATCAGGTAAATAGCAGAAGCTCTCCGGGTGAAACAAAAGTTCATAACCGCGCCACGCTTTCTGGCTTCGTTCCACTTTAGCCACGCAGAAACGGCTGCTCAGCCACTTTACTCTGCTGAATTTGATCTCCATCGCAAAATGAAATGTTTCTTCTGTAATTGTATTTTATGGAAAAAATATTTGTTTATAATCGCCGCATGTTTCACTTATGCGCGGGGCAGCCAGACAGCCTGCTCCGGGTCGCGAGGCTCCTCTGCGGATGCCGGCAAGCAAAGGAAAAGAGATATGGGCACGATCAGACTGACAACGGCACAGGCGCTGGTGAAGTTTCTCGATAATCAATATCTGAATGTCGATGGCGCAGAGAGCAAGTTTGTGAAAGGCGTGTTCGCCATTTTCGGCCACGGTAACGTACTCGGTATGGGTCAGGCGCTGGAGCAGGATAGCGGCGATCTGATTGTGTATCAGGGACGCAACGAGCAGGGTATGGCGCATGCTGCGACCGGCTTTGCCAAACAGTCGCTGCGCCGTCAGATTATCGCCTGTACCTCGTCGGTAGGCCCGGGCGCGGCCAACATGATTACCGCTGCGGCAACCGCCACGGCCAACCGTATTCCGCTGCTGCTGCTCCCCGGCGATGTGTTTGCGACCCGCCAGCCCGATCCGGTGCTGCAGCAGATTGAGCAGAGCCACGATTTAAGTATCAGTACCAATGATGCTTTCCGCGCCGTCAGCAAATACTGGGATCGCATCAGCCGCCCGGAGCAGCTGATGTCCGCCTGTATTAACGCCATGCGCGTGCTGACCGATCCCGCCGAAACCGGTGCAGTGACGCTCGCCCTGCCGCAGGATGTACAGGGCGAAGCGTGGGATTTCCCGGACTACTTCTTTCAGAAGCGCGTGCATCGGCTCGATCGCCGCCTTCCTTCTCCTGCGCAGCTTGAGGCTGCGCTGGCGCTGATTGCGCGCAAGCACAAGCCGCTGATTGTCGTGGGCGGTGGCGTCAAATACTCCGGAGCGGGCGAGGCGCTGCTGAAATTTGCTGAGCGCTTCGCGATTCCGTTTGCGGAAACGCAGGCGGGCAAAGGCACGCTGAGTTCCGAACATCCGCTGAACCTGGGGGGCGTGGGGGAAACCGGCTCTCTGGCCGCTAACCTGCTGGCGAAAGAGGCCGATCTGGTTATCGGTATCGGCACCCGCTATACCGACTTCACCACCGCGTCAAAATGGATTTTCCGCCATCCGGAGGTCAGCTTCCTTAATCTTAACGTCAGCAACTTCGACAGCTACAAGCTCGATGGCGTGCAGCTGCTCGCCGATGCGCGCGAAGGGCTGACCGCGCTGGCGCAGCAGCTGCAGGGCTTTGAAAGCCACTGGGGCGATCAGATAGAAGAGGCGCAGCGTCAGCTGCGGCAGGAGACGCAGCGCGTCTATGCTGCTACCTGGAACAGCGATGATTTCGTTCCGGAAATTGCTGACCATATCGATCGCGACGCGCTGTTTGCCGAATTTCAGCGTCTTACTCAATCCGTGCTGACGCAGAGTAGCGTGCTCGGCACGCTGAACGAGCAGCTGCCGGATGACGCAGTCATTGTGGCCGCAGCGGGCAGCCTGCCGGGCGACCTGCAGCGCGTCTGGCGCACCCGCAGTTACAACGACTATCACGTGGAGTATGGCTACTCCTGCATGGGTTATGAAGTCAACGCCGCGCTGGGGGCAAAGCTGGCCCAGCCGCAGCGTGAGGTCTATGCCATGGTCGGTGATGGCTCTTTCATGATGCTGCACTCAGAGCTGGTGACGTCGATTCAGGAGGGCGCGAAGATCAACGTCATCCTGCTGGATAACATGACCAACGGCTGCATTAACAACCTGCAGATGGAACACGGTATGGACAGCTTTACGACCGAATTCCGCTTCCGTAATCCGGAAGGGGGGCGGCTCGATGGCGGCTTTGTGCCGGTGGACTTTGCGGCCATTGCCGCCGGATACGGCTGCAAAACCTACCGCGTCACCACGCTTGAGCAGCTGAAGGCTGCGCTGGCCGACGCACAGCAGCAAAGCGTCTCCACCCTGATTGATATCAAAGTGCTGCCAAAAACCATGGTGCACAAATATTTCAGCTGGTGGAACGTCGGCGTGGCGCAAACCTCTGAATCTGAGCGTACGCAGCAGGTCGCTGACAAGCTGAATCAGCACATTCAGCAGGCACGTAAATATTAACGCTTCTGGCCGGCGCAGATCGGCCGTCTTATCTCTTATCTGACTCTACAGGTGTAATCATGACGCTCAAACTCGGGGTAATCGGGACCGGTGCAATTGGTCAGGAGCATATCCGTCGCTGTAACAACGTACTGCAGGGCGCAAAAGTGGTGGCGGTTTCCGACATCAACGTTGAGGGGGCCCGGGCGGCGCTGCAGCGGCTGAATATCAGCGCGGAGGTTTATCAGGATGGTCATCAGGTGATCGCCTCGCCGGAGGTTGACGCCATTCTGGTGACCTCCTGGGACCCGACGCATGAAGAGTTTACCTTGGCGGCTATCGCTGCCGGCAAGCCGGTATTCTGTGAAAAGCCGCTGGCGATGAGTGCGGAAGGCTGCCGCCGTATTGTGGATGCGGAAATTCAGCACGGTAAACGGCTGGTGCAGGTGGGCTTTATGCGCCCGTATGACGCGGGCTACCGCGCCCTGAAAAAAGTGATTACTGAAGGTGAAATTGGCGAACCGCTGATGCTGCACTGTGCGCACCGTAATCAGAGCGTGGGTGAGAACTACACCACCGACATGGCCATCACCAACACGCTGATCCACGAGCTGGATGTGCTGCGCTGGCTGACGGAGGATGACTATAAATCGGTGCAGGTGGTCTTTCCGCGCGTCACGTCAAAATCGCATGCGCAGCTGAAAGATCCGCAGATTGTGCTGTTTGAAACGCAGAAAGGGATCCGCATCGATGTGGAGATCTTCGTGAACTGCGCCTATGGCTACGATATCCAGTGTGAAGTGGTGGGAGAAGAGGGCATCGCCCGTCTGCCAGAACCGTCGGCGATCCAGACGCGTAAAAATGCGCGCCTCGGTACGCCGCTGCTGACCGACTGGAAAGATCGCTTTATCGACGCCTATGACGTCGAGCTGCAGGCGTTTATTAACGATGTTAAAGCCGGTGAGCTTACCGGACCTTCCGCATGGGATGGCTTTGCCGCTTCAGTAGCAGCTGACGCCTGCCTGAAGGCGCAGAACAGCGGCGCGATTGAGCCGGTTGAAATGCCACCGCGTCCGGCATTCTACAGCAAATAACCTGCTACTTTTTTTGCGGCGGCGCGGCTGCTCCGCCGCCCTGATTCCGGGATCTGAAGATGAACAAAGAGAATGTAAAGCTGGCGATAGCGCCGATCGGCTGGACCAATGACGACATGCCCGATCTGGGCAAAGAGAACACATTCCAGCAGACGGTCAGTGAAATGGCGCTGGCCGGTTTTACCGGCAGCGAAGTCGGCAGTAAATACCCGCGCGATCCGGCGATTCTGAAACCGATGCTCGATATCCGCGGCATTGAGATCTGCAACGCGTGGTTCAGCACCTTTTTTGCTAACGGCGATAAGGCGAAGACCATCGATGAGTTCATCAACCATATGAACTTCCTGCATGCGATGGGCGCGCGCGTTATCGGCTGTTCAGAGCAGAGCAAAAGTATTCAGGGTACCACGCTGGCTGTGTTTGAGCAGAAACCGGTGTTCAGTGACGAAGAGTGGCGCCTGACGGCGGAAGGCTATAACGAACTGGCGCAGCTTGCCGCAGAAAAGGGCATGCGCGTGACGCTGCACCACCATATGGGAACCGGGATCCAGACGCCGGAAGAGATTGACCGTTTTATGGCGCTGACCCACGACAGCGTAGGCCTGCTCTATGATACCGGCCATATTTACTACTCTGAAGGATCGCAGCAGGCGATGCTGGACGTACTGACCACGCATCTGCCGCGTATTTTCCACGTGCATCTGAAAGATGTGCGCGACGAAGTGGTAGCTGAAGTGCGCGGGCAATCCCTGTCGTTTCTTGATGGCGTGAAGAAAGGCACCTTCACCGTGCCGGGAGATGGTGCGATCGATTTCGCGCCGGTGTTTAAAATTCTCGACGAGGCAGGCTATAAAGGCTGGATGGTGGTAGAGGCGGAGCAGGATCCGGCTATCGCCAACCCGTTTGAATATGCGGTAAAAGCGCGCAAATATATCCGCGAACACGCCGGGCTCTGATTGCTGCTCTGTGCCAGCGCCGCTGCCGCTTCTGTGGGGCAGCGGCGCTGTTCTGTTATCCCTGCACGCTCTTCCTGAATCGGTTATCCGGCGACATAAAAAACCCCGCAGCGGGTGCGGGGTCGGTAAAGCGGATAACAGACCTTACGATGCGAGCGAAAGCGCCGGCTTCTGGCTGTTGCGCGCCAGCCACTCGCTGATGCGCGCCTGCTGGGCCGTGTTCAGCCACATACCCTGCTTGGTACGGCGCCAGATAGCATCATCCAGTTCACGTACCCACTCGTTTTTGACCAGATAACGCAGTTCAGCTTCATAGAACTCATGACCAAAATTCTCGCCCAGATCGGTCAGGCTGGTGGCACCCTCAAGCAGCATTTCGGTGCGACTGCCGTAGGTGCGGGCATAGTGCCGCGCCATGTTTTCGCTGATAAAGGGATAGCGGCGACGCAGACCGGCAGCGTAGTCCTCACGCGTACCGGAGAAATCACCACCCGGCAGCACGGCATTTTTTGTCCAGGCCGGGCCGGCGTTCGGGTAGTACTTCGCCAGTTTCTCCATCGCATGCTCTGCCAGCTTGCGATAAGTAGTCAGCTTGCCGCCAAACACTGACAGCAGCGGCACCCCGCCGTTATCATCACGCACGTCCAGCGTATAGTCGCGGGTGATCGCCTGCGGTGAATCTGACTCATCATCACACAGCGGACGCACGCCGGAGTAGCTCCAGACGATATCATCTGAGGTCAGCTGCTTTTTGAAGTGCGCGTTAAACACCTTCAGCAGATAGCGCGTCTCTTCCTCATCAATTTTAACGTTTTTCGGATCGCCTTTGTACTCAACGTCGGTGGTACCGATGATAGAGAACTCATCCATCCACGGAATAACAAACACGATACGGTTATCTTCGTTCTGCAGAATATAAGCCTGCTTTTCGGTGTGCACGCGCGGCACCACGATATGGCTGCCTTTAATAAGGCGAATGCCATAAGGGGATTTCAGCTTCAGGCCGTCGTCAAACAGCTGTTTAACCCACGGGCCGGCCGCATTAACCAGGCCTTTAGCGCGCCAAGTCAGAATTTTGCCGGTATCGACCTCTTCTGCCTCAACCATCCACATGCCGCCTTCACGCCATGCGCGGTTAACGCGGGTACGGGTGCGCACTTCGCCACCTTTACGCTCAACTTCCTGCGCGTTCAGCACCACCATGCGGGCATCATCCACCCAGCAGTCGGAATATTCAAAACCGCGCGTAATTTCCGGCTTCAGCGCCGACTCCGCGCCAAAGCGCAGACCTTTACTGCCCGGCAGCGTAGTGCGCTTGCCGAGGCGGTCATACATAAACAGGCCCATACGGATCATCCACGCCGGACGCAGGTGCGGGCGGTGCGGCAGGCGGAAGCGCATCGGGAAAGCGATATGCGGCGCCATTTTTAACAGCACTTCACGCTCGGCCAGCGCTTCGCCAACCAGACGAAACTCGTAGTGTTCAAGGTAGCGCAGGCCGCCGTGAATCAGTTTGGAACTGGCGGAGGAGGTGGCACACGCCAGATCCCGCGCCTCCAGCATCAGCACAGACAGTCCGCGTCCTGCAGCGTCCACTGCAATGCCGGCTCCGTTGATGCCGCCGCCGATCACGATCAGGTCTTTGGTTTCCACGTCATCTCCTCCGATGTTCGGAATAGTTCTAAAATGTTCGTTTTCGAGCGTAATAATAATCGGAAACCAACATTTTCGCCAGTCTTTAACGCAATAAAAACATTCCTGCGTGATGCAGCTAACATTCCGGCAGGAAAAAAAACAGATAACCCTTTTCTTTATCAGGTTATGGCACCTGTTTCTCAGGGTAAACTAGGCGCAAACAGAACAGCGAAATGAGAGATAACGATGGAAATCTTCGAGTGTATTAACGTTCAGCAGGCAAACACGCAGCTGGCGCAGGGCGCGCAGTTAGTCGATATTCGCGATCCACAGAGTTTCGCCCTGGGACATGCCGCTGGCGCGCAGCATCTCTCCAATGACAACCTGGCGGACTTTATCGCGCAGGCGCGCCGCGATCTGCCGGTGCTGGTGATGTGTTATCACGGCAACAGCAGCAAAGGCGCCGCGCAGTTTCTGCTGGGGCAGGGTTTCAGTGAGGTGTACAGCATTGATGGCGGGTTTGACGCCTGGCGTGCAGCGTTTCCTGCGCAGACCGCGACCGGTAGTCTCTGACCCGCCACCTTAAGGAGAGCGCAGCATGATGCGTATTACCCGGTTCAGCCACGCCCGCACCGCGCAGGCGTTTGTGGATTATATGGCGACGCGCGGTGTGACGCTGCGCATAGAGCAGGAAAGTCACTTTGTGATCGTGCTGGATGATGAGAGCCAGCTGCAGATGGTCGAAAACGAACTTGCGCAATTCGTTCGCGACCCTAATCACCCGCGCTATCAGGCGGCCAGCTGGCGCAGCGGCAGCACCCGCAGCGGGCTGCACTATGAGCGCAGCAACGTCTGGGCCACGATTCGCGAACGCGCCGGACCGCTGACGCTTTCGGTGATGGCGCTCTGCGTCGCAGTGTTTATTCTGATGCAGATTGCGGGTGATGATGTCGCGCTGGCCTGGCTGGGCTGGCCGGCTGACGCCTCGCAATATTTTCAGGTCTGGCGCTGGTTCAGCCATGCGCTGCTGCACTTTTCGTTGCTGCATATCCTGTTTAACCTGATGTGGTGGTGGTATCTCGGCGGAGCGGTCGAGAAGCGACTCGGCAGCGGCAAGCTGTTTGTGATTATGCTGATCTCTGCGCTGCTCAGCGGCTGGATGCAGGCCAAATTCAGCGGCGTGCTGTTTGGCGGTCTTTCGGGTGTGGTCTATGCGCTGATGGGCTATTGCTGGCTGCGCGGCGAGCGCGATCCCGAAAGCGGTATTTATCTGGAGCGCGGACTGATTGGTTTCGCTATTGTATGGCTGGTAATTGGCTGGTACGGCGCATTTGGTCTGGCAATTGCTAATGCCGCGCACGTGACCGGCCTGCTGGTCGGGCTGGCTATGGCGTTTGTGGATACGCGCCACGCTGCCCGTCATCAGAGATAAAAAGAACACGGCTGCAAGCCGAGGAGAGAGATGTGAAGCAGACGCAACGTCATGACGCCATTATCGATCTGGTCCGGCGTCAGGGGTATGTCAGTACGGAAGAGCTGGTTGAGCATTTTGCGGTCAGTCCGCAGACCATCCGCCGGGATTTAAACGATCTGGCCGATCAGAATAAAATTCAGCGCCATCACGGCGGCGCGGCGCTGCCCTCCAGTTCGGAAAATACCGCCTGGCAGGATCGTAAAATGATGTGGTCGGCAGAAAAGGCACGCATCGCCGCACGCGTGGCCAGTCAGATCCCGGATGGCGCAACGCTGTTTATTGATATCGGTACTACACCCGAAGCGGTTGCCCATGCGCTGCTGAACCA
Source organism: Pantoea sp. Acro-807 (assembly GCF_011752675.1). NCBI lineage: Bacteria > Pseudomonadati > Pseudomonadota > Gammaproteobacteria > Enterobacterales > Erwiniaceae > Pantoea > Pantoea sp. Acro-807. The sequence goes on from NZ_VWXE01000009.1 coordinate 87,474, forward strand.
TAACGATCTGCGGATTGTCACGAACAACCTTAACGTTGCCATTCTGCTGATGGGCAAGCCCGATTTCCGGGTGATCATCGCCGGCGGAGAAGTGCGCACGCGTGACGGCGGGATCATGGGCGAAGCCACGCTCGACTTTATCTCGCAGTTCCGCCTCGACTACGGCATTCTCGGTATCAGCGGCATCGATATGGATGGCTCGCTGCTGGAGTTTGACTACCATGAAGTCCGGACCAAACGAGCCATCATCGACAATTCGCGCTGCGTAATGCTGGTTGTGGATCACTCAAAGTTCGGGCGTAACGCTATGGTCAATCTGGGCAATATGGGACTGATTGATTACATGTTTACCGATCAGAAGCCTCCCGCCAGCGTGCTTAAAGTAATTGAGCAGCATGAGGTCCATCTCGAACTCTGCTGATCCTGCGCCGGGCCACGCGCCCGGCAGCTATTTTTTCCCTCTCCCTTCCGATCCGGTCGCTTTTTTCACCAGGCGCGACTTTACTTATCCTTTTGATCTCTATCCGCCAGCCCGGACGCGAAAGGAGCGTTGATGTCTCTCAATAAACTGGATCAGGCCGCAGAAGCGGCGGGAATTGCCTTGCGTTTTGTGAATGCCAGAGGGGAAAAGGAAACCATCAGCGATGAGACCAAAGAGGCGCTGCTGGCGGTAATGGAGGCGCCGGCAGGTAAAGCGCCGCCGGTGCCGCCGGTGCAGGTCTTTGTGGCACGCGCCCGGCGCGAGCTTGCGGTGGGTGGCAAAGGTGAATTTACCTGGCAGCTGACCACTGAGCAGGGCAAAAGCCACAGCGGCACGGTACAGGGTGGCGAGATGCTGACGCTGCCGCCGCGTCTGACGCAGGGCTATCATCAGCTCAGCCTGCGTAAAGGGCGTCAGGAGTGGCAGTCGCGCCTGATTATTGCGCCGCGTCGCTGCTACCTGCCTGAACCGCTGGCACAGGGAGAAAAACGCTGGGGTGCGCTGGTGCAGCTCTATACGCTGCGCTCAGAGCAGAACTGGGGTATCGGTGACTTTGGCGATTTAAAACGGATGCTGGAGCAGGTAGCGGCGCACGGCGGCGACTTTATTGGCCTTAACCCGCTGCATGCGCTCTATCCGGCTCAGCCCGATCTCGCCAGCCCCTACAGCCCGGCGTCGCGCCGCTGGCTGAATATTCTCTATATTGACGTCAGCCAGGTGGCAGCATTTCAGCAGAGCGCCGCGGCACAGCGCTGGTGGAAGAGTGCGAAAACCCGCAAGGCGCTGGAGAAGGCGCGCGCGGTGGAGGCAGTTGACTATGCGGCAGTGGCGGCACTCAAGCTGGAGGCGCTGCGTCTGGCCTGGCAGCAGTATCAGCCGCAGGCGGCAGAGGAAGCGGATTACCAGGCGTTTCTGACGGCGGGCGGCGACGCGTTGCGTTATCAGGCCGCGTTTGATGGCATTCTGGCTGAGCGCAGCGGGCAGGATGAGCAGGGGTGGGGCTGGGAAACCTGGCCGGAGGGTTTACGCAGTGCCGCGCAGCCGGAAGTCCAGGCCTGGTGCGCGCAGCATGAAGAGGAGATTGGCTTCTGGAGCTGGCTGCAGTGGCTGGCGCATCAGCAGTTCAGTGACTGCTGGCAGCGCAGTCAGGAGCTGGGTATGGCGGTGGGGCTTTACCGTGACCTGGCGGTAGGTGTGGCTGAACATAGTGCCGAAACCTGGCAGGATCCGCAGCTATATAAACTTGGCGCTTCGGTCGGCGCGCCGCCCGATCCGCTGGGACCGCTGGGACAAAACTGGGGGCTGCCGCCGCTCGATCCGCACGTGCTGCGCGCGCGTGGCTATCAGCCGTTTATCGACCTGCTGCGCGCGAATATGCGCGACTGCGGCGCGCTGCGCATCGACCATGTGATGTCGCTGCTGCGACTGTGGTGGATCCCGCATGGGGAAGGTGCGGATAAAGGCGCCTACGTCTCCTATCCGGTAGAGGATCTGCTGGCGGTTCTGGCGCTGGAGAGCCAGCGGATGCGCTGCATGGTGATTGGCGAAGATCTCGGCACCGTGCCGCAGGAAATTGTCAAACTGCTGCGCGACAGCGGGGTTTTCTCCTGGAAAGTACTGTTCTTCGAGCAGGAAAAAGAGGGGCGCTATCGCCTGCCCGACAGCTATCCGCCGCAGTCCATCGCCAGTGCCAGCACGCACGATCTGCCGACGCTGAGCGGCTTCTGGCAGGCGGAGGATCTGGCACTGGGCGAGAAGCTGGGTATGTATAAAGGCAGTACGCTGCAGTCGCTGCAGGCGCAGCGCGTGGAACAGAAACAGGCGCTGCTGGATGCGCTGCATCAGGCCGGGGCCATGCCGGCGCGCAGTGCAAAGCAGGCGGAAAAACAGGCGCTGACGCCAGCCTTTAATCAGGCTATCCATCGCTTTCTGGCGCTTACCCGCAGCACGCTGCTGGGCCTGCAGCCGGAGGACTGGATGGGCATGACAACGCCGGTTAACGTGCCGGGCACAACAGATGAGTATCCTAACTGGCGACGCAAGTGGAGCTTTACGCTGGAAGAGGTGTTTGCGGATAAGGGCGTGAAGAAACTGCTGAAAACGGTAAGCGAGGCGCGTAAAGCGTAGTAAAAGCGCGGCAGCGCAGGGCGCTGCCGCATAAACTATCAGTAGTAGGAGTGTTCGCCGCGCTGGTGTTCAGTGAGATCGCGAACCCCTTTCAGTTCCGGGAAGGCAGCCAGCAGCTCTTTCTCAATGCCATCTTTCAGCGTGACATCAATCATCGAGCAGCCGTTACAGCCGCCGCCAAACTGCAGCACGGCGATGCCATCATCGGTGATCTCCATCAGCGACACGCGGCCACCGTGGCTGGCCAGCTGCGGATTGATCTGCGCCTGCAGCAGATATTCGACCCGCTCTGCCATCGGCGCATCGTCAGAAACTTTACGCATTTTCGCGTTTGGCGCTTTCAGGGTCAGCTGAGAGCCGAGATTATCCGTAACGAAGTCAATCTCTGCATCTTCAAGATAGGGTGCGCTCAGCTCATCCACATAGGCAGAGAGTTTATCGAACTTCAGTTCGGTATCCGTTGCTTCTACCGCGTCAGGCGGGCAGTAGGAGACGCCGCACTCGGCGGTTGGCGTACCCGGGTTAATAACGAATACGCGGATCTGGGTGCCATCTTCCTGTTTTGACAGCAGTTTTGCGAAATGCTCTTGCGCAGTATCAGTAATACGGATCATGGCGATTGCTCAATAGTTGACTAAATTACCTGGTTATAATACGCCCAACACCGACGCTCTACAAGGTACGGCACAGGCAGCCAATATGGATGCGGGCGGCGCCATCAGCCTGCAGCAGGCGGCTGATCTCCGCTACGGTGCTGCCGGTGGTGACCACATCATCAATCAGCAGGATATGGCGATCCTGCACCGGCATTTCAAGGCGGAACGCGCTGCGCAGATTATGATGGCGCGCGCGGGCATTAAGCTGATGCTGGGTGCCGCCGCGACGTATCCGGCTGACACCTTCACGATACTCACACCTCAGCCAGCGTGCGAGCGGCTGCGCAAGCAGCGCTGACTGATTAAAGCCGCGCTGCCAGGCGCGCTGATGATGCAGCGGCACGCTCAGCACCAGATCGAACGCTGTAGCGGGTTCATTCCGGCGCGTTGTTAACAATTTTAACAAAAGCAGCCGCGCCAGCATCACCCTGAGTGCGATCGCGCCGGAAAATTTCAGCTGCTGTACCCAGTCACTCAGCGGCGGAGTGTAATCGCTGACGCAGGTTAAGCGATGCCACGGCGGCGGCTGACGCAGGCAGCGACCGCAGCGCTGCGCTGCAGTGGCTGGCAGGCCGCAGCAGGGGCAGAGCGCCGGCAGGAGCGGCAGCTGATGCAGACAGAGAGTGCACAAGCCGTGGTGTGCAATCTGCAGCGGAAGATGGCATAGCCAGCAGCGGGCCGGGGTTGATAGCATAGCGACCTCTTTTTCACTTTTCGGGAGTGTAACCGATGAGTTCGCTTTACTGGCACACCACGGGCGCGGGCGATCGCGATCTTGTGCTGCTGCACGGCTGGGGACTGAATGCCGAAGTGTGGCAACACATTGTTCCGCGACTCAGTCCCCATTTTCGCCTGCATCTGGTGGATCTGCCCGGATTTGGCCGCAGCGCAGCGGCCGGTCCGCTGACGCTGATACAGATGGCGCAACAGCTGCTGCCGCAGCTGCCTGAACGCGCCACGCTGCTGGGCTGGTCACTGGGCGGGCTGGTTGCCAGCCAGCTGGCGCTGCTGCAGCCGGCGCGCGTTTCTGCATTGATCAGCGTAGCCTCCTCGCCCTGTTTTACCGCGCAGGCGGAGTGGCCGGGGATTAAGCCCGACACCCTGACCGGTTTTCAGCAGCAGCTCAGTGACGATTTCCGGCGCACCGTTGAGCGCTTTCTGGCATTACAGACCATGGGGACAGAAAATGCGCGTCAGGATGCGCGTCAGCTGAAAGAGGTGGTGCTTTCGCAGCCGATGCCGTCAGTTGCGGCGCTGCAGAGCGGGCTGGAGATTCTGCGGCAGAGCGATTTGCGCCCGGCGCTGGACACTCTTAGCGTGCCGTTTCTGCGCCTCTATGGGGCGCTGGATGGGCTGGTACCGCGACGTATTGCCGCCGAGCTGGATGCGCGCTGGCCCGGCTCCCCGTCAGTGGTCATGGAAAAGGCAGCGCATGCGCCGTTTATCTCACATCCTGAGGCGTTCTGCGGGCACGTGACGCAGTTTATCCACGCAGCCACATAAACTGCCAGGCAGCGAGCGTCACCGGCGCGCTGCCGTCCACCTTTTGCCCGCTGACGATATCCTGGTAGTGGCGCGCCTGCGGCAGCGTGGCGGTAATTTCACGGCTGCTCAGGTTAAACAGGCACAGCAGCCCTTCTTCATCTGGCGCGTGGCGGCGAAACAGCAGGATTGCATTGTCGCTCTCCAGCAGAGTCATGGCGTTATCGGGATGAAAAGCGGGCTGGCGGGTGCGCAGCTGGATCAGCGCACTCAGCCGTTCAAACACCTGCTGACGCAGCCAGTCGCCGCCGCTGATCCACTGCTCCATTTCACGCAGGCTATATTTTTCTCGATTGATGGCGCGGTTGTGGCCGGCAGCGCGCACCCCTTCGTTATCGTTACGCGAGCCGAGGATGCTCTGAATATAAATCGCGGGCACGCCCGGAAACGCCAGCAGGATGGCGTGCGCCAGCAGGAAACGGCGCAGGCGCGTCTCATCATCATCGGTCTGATGGTTAAGCGCATCGAGATAGGTAACGTTGATTTCATAGGGGCTGGTGGTGCCGTCGGGGTTGTTTTTATATGACACCAGCGCGCCTTCCAGCGCCAGCTCACGCACCAGGGCAACAATTTCAGGCTCTGACAGAATGCCACGCGCCGGATTCAGGCCGATACCGTCATGCGAGGCGAGAAAGTTAAAAAAGGTGGTGCTGCCGCTGCCGGGCGTCAGCGAGGCGGCCCACTGACGCAGCGCGCGCGCTGAACCGGCATGGATCGCCTGCAGCACCAGCGGCGGCAGAGAAAACTGATATACCATCTGCGCTTCATCATCCCCGCGGCCAAAATAGCTGATGTTATCCTGGTGCGGCACGTTGGTTTCCGTGATGATCACCGTGCCCGGCGCAACAACATCGGCGACGGCGCGGAACAGCTTCACCAGCAAATGGGTTTTATGCAGGTGAATGCAGCGCGTGCCCGGCGTTTTCCACATATAGCCAACCGCATCCAGCCGCACATAATCCGCACCTTTTTTCAGGTAGTCGAGCAGCACGCCGATCATACGGATCAGCACATCCGGGCTGGCGAAGTTAAGATCGATCTGATCGGCGCTGAAGGTGGTCCAGATATAGCGCGTGCTGCCGTCGGCCAGGGTAAAAGGCGTAAGCAGCGGCGAAGTGCGCGGGCGGGTCACGGCGCTGAGATCGGTGGCCGGCGGCATACTGATAAAAAAATCATCCCAGCCCGGGTCCTGCGCCAGATAGTGACGAAACCAGGCGCTGTGCGCCGAGATATGGTTGCAGACAAAGTCGAACATCAGCCGCGTCTGGCTGTGCAGCGCCGCAATCTGCTGCCAGTCACCGCAGATCGGATTGACTTTGTGGTAGTCGATAACCGAAAAGCCATCATCGGACGAGTAGGGAAAGAATGGCAGCAGGTGCACCAGGTTAAAAGCAGACTGCAGGTGCTGCTGATAAAAGCGTGTAAAGCTGGCGAGGGTGGGCTGCTCCGGCTCACGAAACTGATCGGCGTAGGTGATGAGCACCACATCTTTCTCATCCCAGTGCGCTTTGCGTGGCATTTTCACGCTGTCGCGCGCGGCGCGAATATGTGACAGCAGACGCTCGCGCGCGATGGCGGGCAGGTCTCCTTCATAGATCTCATCGAGCAGGGCGTTGATTTTATCCATCAGATTGTCAGGCCACGCGGAAGGTCAGTGGATCACACAGATTTTTTCAGCGTAGCCTGACGGGACAATTTCGCAACCTGTTACCTGCAGCCATTTGCCGGCTGCAGGCAGATTAGCAGGCTGAAATCAGCGCTTTTTACCAAAAGCCGCAGCCAGCGCATCACCCATGGCACTGTTGCCTGCAGGCGCAGGCTTGCCGCGCCCTTTGGCCGGATTTGCGGCGCGCGCCGGTTCTCTGGCAGCAGGTCGGCTACCGCTGCGTGCATTGCTCTCACCCGGCTGTTCATCCAGACGCATAGTGAGCGCAATACGTTTACGCTGCAGATCCACTTCCATGACTTTGACCTTCACGATATCGCCTGCTTTCACCACCTGATGCGGATCTTCCACGAAGCGATCGGAGAGAGAAGAGATATGCACCAGTCCATCCTGATGCACGCCGATATCCACAAAGGCACCAAAGTTAGTCACGTTGGTCACGGCGCCTTCCAGAATCATGCCGGGCAGCAGATCGTTCATGGTTTCCACGCCTTCGGCAAACTGCGCGGTTTTGAACTCAGGACGCGGATCGCGGCCCGGCTTTTCCAGCTCTTTGATGATATCGGTCACGGTAGGCAGACCAAAGCGTTCATCGGTAAAGTCGCGCGCGTTCAGATTGCGCAGGCTGCCGGGATTTCCCATCAGCGCATCCAGCGCCTGCTCAGTGGCAGAGAGAATACGCTCCACCAGCGGATACGCTTCCGGATGCACCGTAGAGGCATCCAGCGGATTGTCACCGTGATTGATGCGCAGAAAGCCGGCGCACTGTTCAAACGCTTTTGGTCCGAGGCGGCTCACTTTCAGCAGCTGCTGACGGTTCTGAAAACGTCCGTTTTCATCACGCCAGCCCACAATATTCTGCGCCATCATGCGCGTCAGACCCGCTACGCGCGTAAGCAGGGCGACCGAGGCGGTGTTGAGATCGACGCCAACGGCGTTAACGCAATCTTCAACCACGGCATCCAGCTTTTTCGCCAGCTGACTCTGACTGACATCATGCTGATACTGGCCCACACCAATCGATTTAGGGTCAATTTTGACCAGCTCGGCCAGCGGATCCTGCAGGCGACGGGCAATAGAGACCGCACCGCGCAACGATACGTCGAGGTCAGGAAACTCCAGCGCCGCCAGTTCCGAAGCGGAGTAGACGGAGGCGCCCGCTTCACTGACGATCACTTTTTGTGCGCTGACCTGCGGAAACTGTTTCTGCACATCGAGGAAAAAGCGCTCGGTTTCGCGCGAAGCGGTGCCGTTACCAATCGCCACCAGCTCAACCTGATGCTTTATACAGAGCGCCGCGACGGCCGCCGCCGCTTTCGCCGCCTGACCGGTGTGCGGGTAGACCGTATCAGTGGCCACCAGTTTGCCGGTCGCATCAACTACGGCAACCTTCACACCGGTGCGCAGGCCAGGGTCAAGCCCCATAGTGGCGCGCATACCGGCCGGAGCGGCCATCAGCAGATCGTGCAGATTGCGGGCAAAGACGTTAATCGCTTCATCTTCGGCCCGTTCACGGATGGTGCCCATCAGTTCGGTTTCGAGATGCAGCAGCACCTTGATGCGCCATGTCCAGCTCACCACCGCTTTACGCCAGCTGTCAGCCGGCGCATTATTCAGGCGCAGACCCAGGTGATCGGCAATCAGCGTTTCGCCATAGCTTTCACGCGGCGCCTCTTCAGACTGCGGATCGGCATTCAGCGACAGCTGCAGTACGCCTTCGTTGCGGCCGCGAAACATCGCCAGTGCGCGGTGCGAAGGCACGCTGCTCAGCGCTTCGTGATGATCAAAATAGTCGCGGAATTTAGCGCCCGCCTCTTCTTTGCCCTCAACGACACGTGCTACCAGATGGGCGTTTTTCCACAGATAGTCGCGCACTTTTGCCAGCAGCGCGGCGTCTTCGGCAAACCGCTCCATCAGGATATAGCGTGCGCCATCGAGCGCGGCGCGCGTATCCGCCACGCCTTTATCCGCATCCACAAAGCCTGCAGCTACCGCTTCCGGCTGCTGCGAGGGATCGTTCCACAATGTGTCAGCCAGCGGTTCGAGGCCCGCTTCAATGGCGATCTGGCCACGCGTACGGCGCTTCTGCTTGTAAGGCAGATAGAGATCTTCCAGCTCGGTTTTACTCAGCGTGCTGTTGATAGCCAGCGCCAGTTCCGGCGAGAGTTTGCCCTGATCGTCAATCGATTTCAGAATCGACTGGCGGCGATCGTCCAGCTCGCGCAGATAGCTCAGGCGGCTCTCCAGCGCGCGCAGCTGGGTATCATCCAGCCCGCCGGTGACTTCCTTACGGTAACGTGCAATAAAGGGGACGGTATTCCCTTCATCCAGCAGGCGTACGGCGGCATCAACCTGTTCGGCGCGTGCCTGCAGCTCACCTGCGATAATCTGGCTCAGCGAATCTTTCATCATCAGTAACGATCTTGCTTATCCGGGGTTAAAAACAGGGGACAGTTATACGGACTGAGGGCGTAAATTGCCAGCCAGCCGGGCGGCAATCCATCTTTTTCTGAATCGCGCCCGCATCTTGCTGCCTGCGGCAGCGTCGCTTATTGTACGCAGCTGGCGACCTGCAAAACTGACATAAATGAGCCGATGTAATGAAAACTCAACTGATTACCCGCGAAGGCTACAACAAGCTGCGCGCCGAGCACGATCATCTGTGGAATGAGAAGCGTCCGGAGATCACCCGTATCGTCTCCTGGGCCGCCAGCCTCGGCGATCGGTCAGAAAACGCGGACTATACCTACAATAAACGGCTGCTGCGGCAGATTGACCGGCGGGTACGCTACCTGCGCAAATGCCTCGCTGAGCTGAAAATTGTTGATTACGCCCCGCAGCAGGAGGGCAAAGTCTTTTTCGGCGCGTGGGTAGAAGTGGAGAATGAGCAGGGGGAACAAAAGCGTTTTCGCATCGTCGGACCAGATGAAATCTATGGCGATAATGTGAAAGAGTACATCTCGATCGATTCACCTATGGCGCGGGCGCTGATCAAAAAAGAGGTCGATGATGAGGTCACCGTTAACACGCCTGAAGGACAAAAGATCTGGTTTGTGAATCAGATTACCTATCACGACAAGGCGTAAGTGAACTGCACTGCGCGTGGTGAGCCACAGGCAGCGCAGTCCCGGTATAGCGCTTACTTGCCCGGCACCGTTGCGGTAGTGGTTGAGGTGCTGCTGCCATTGCCATCGCCACCGCCACCGCCCATGGTAGCCAGCGCCACGCCCAGCAGTGCTGCTACTGCGCCCACGCCAATTGCATCCGAGTTGCCTTTTGCTGTCGTTGACGCCTGCGCACCGGCGGCTTCACCGACTGACGTTGCCGCCTGAACCTGGGTAAGGCTGGAGAGAACCAGCGCGCTCAGCAGAACAACTTTTTTCATTTTTCTTCTCCACATGACACCGATCTGGTCGATACAGCAGAAGTGTCGGAGATCATCGGGCCGGGCGAAAGTGGTGTTTACTCGCTGATTTAACTGTCTTTATTTATAAATGGTCTTGGATTGTGCCGCCGCTGGCACTCTTCCGAGAGCGTTATGAGGCGCTAACCAGAATCTGCGCAGTTTTGTGCTGCCGGCGGTCTGCTATCCCGCTGAATTGATGTGAAAGCGCAGGGCAGGCTCTGGCAGAGCGGGAAAAGTGCGGTCGAGCCACGCGCAGTGAGAAAAAGTGCCGTTTTTTCAGACAAGCGCTAATCAGGGTAAAATCGGGTGGCAAAAGCGGGAGCGGAGCCGCATTTCAGGCAAGAAATTAAATATAAGCTCCTGTTTAATATGCTTTGTAACAATTTCGCTTAGAATATAAACCATAAATATCTGTCACAGACAGGTCCCTTATCCTCACAATATTGCTTCAGGCAATGGCGCCTTTGGGAGTTGAACATGCAAGAGAACTACAAAATTCTGGTCGTTGATGACGATATGCGTCTGCGCGCGCTGCTGGAACGCTATCTCACCGAACAGGGCTTTCAGGTGCGCAGTGTCGCTAATGCTGAACAGATGGATCGCCTGCTGACGCGTGAATCGTTTCATCTGATGGTGCTGGATTTAATGCTGCCAGGCGAAGATGGCCTCTCTATCTGTCGCCGTCTGCGCAGCCAGAGTAACCCGATGCCGATTATCATGGTGACAGCTAAGGGTGAAGAGGTTGACCGCATTGTCGGGCTGGAAATCGGGGCGGATGACTATATTCCCAAACCGTTTAACCCGCGTGAACTGCTGGCGCGGATCCGCGCGGTGCTGCGTCGTCAGGCCAACGAGCTGCCGGGTGCGCCTTCACAGGAAGAGGCGGTTATCGCCTTCGGCAAATTCAAACTGAACCTCGGCACGCGTGAAATGTTCCGTGAAGATGAGCCTATGCCGCTCACCAGCGGTGAATTTGCCGTGCTGAAAGCGCTGGTAAGTCATCCGCGTGAGCCGCTTTCGCGTGACAAGCTGATGAACCTGGCGCGCGGACGTGAATACAGCGCCATGGAACGCTCAATCGACGTGCAGATTTCGCGCCTGCGCCGCATGGTGGAAGAAGATCCCGCGCATCCGCGCTATATCCAGACCGTCTGGGGTCTGGGCTACGTTTTTGTGCCGGACGGCAGTAAAGCATGAGGCGACTGCGCTTCTCGCCCCGCAGCTCCTTTGCCCGCACCCTGCTGCTGATCGTTACCCTGCTGTTTGTCAGCCTGGTAACGACGTATCTGGTGGTGCTGAACTTCGCTATTCTTCCCAGCCTGCAGCAGTTTAATAAGGTGCTGGCCTACGAAGTGCGTATGCTGATGACCGATCGGCTGCAGCTGGAAGATGGGACACAGCTGGAAGTGCCACCCGCCTTCCGGCGCGAAATTTACCGCGAGCTGGGGATTTCGCTTTATACCAACGCGGCGGCAGAAGAGAGCGGGCTGCGCTGGGCGCAGCACTATGAGTTTCTGAGTGAGCAGATGGCGCAGCAGCTGGGCGGCCCGACCGATGTGCGCGTCGAGGTCAATAAAAATTCGCCGGTTGTCTGGCTGAAAACCTGGCTTTCGCCCGATATCTGGGTGCGGGTGCCGCTGACGGAAATTCATCAGGGCGACTTCTCGCCGCTGTTCCGCTACACGCTGGCAATCATGCTGCTGGCGATTGGCGGAGCCTGGCTGTTTATCCGGATGCAAAACCGGCCGCTGGTGGATCTGGAGCACGCGGCACTGCAGGTGGGTAAAGGCATTATTCCGCCGCCGCTGCGTGAATACGGGGCCTCTGAAGTGCGTTCAGTGACGCGCGCCTTCAATCAGATGGCAGCTGGCGTCAAGCAGCTGGCTGACGATCGCACCCTGCTGATGGCGGGCGTCAGTCACGATCTGCGCACGCCGCTGACGCGCATCCGCCTGGCGACCGAGATGATGGGTGAGCAGGATGGCTATCTGGCGGAGTCAATTAATAAAGATATCGAAGAGTGCAACGCTATCATTGAGCAGTTCATCGATTATCTGCGTACGGGTCAGGAGATGCAGACCGAGCGGGCCGATCTCAATAGCGTGCTGGGAGAAGTGGTCGCGGCCGAGAGCGGCTATGAACGCGAGATTGAGAATGCGGTGATGACCGATGAGCTGATGCTGAATATCAATCCGCTCTCGATTAAACGCGCGGTGGCAAATCTGGTGGTAAATGCTGCGCGTTATGGTAACGGCTGGATCAAAGTCAGCAGCGGCCAGGAGCTTAACCGCGCCTGGTTCCAGGTTGATGATGATGGTCCCGGTATTAAACCCGATCAGCTGCAGCATCTGTTTCAGCCGTTTGTGCGCGGCGACAGCGCCCGCAGTACCAGCGGCACCGGGCTGGGGCTGGCGATTGTGCAGCGCATAATCGATGCGCATGAAGGATCGCTGGAGATTGGTGCCAGCGAGCGCGGCGGATTACGTATCCGCGCCTGGCTGCCGATGCCGGAAAACAGCACCGCGCTGGCCAGCGTCGCGCACAGCACCTGAGCAGACAGAAAAAAGGGCGGCAGTGATGCCGCCCGCTGCAGTGGTTCAGCCGTGCTTACAGCTGCGGACCCGCCTGTACCAGCGCTTTACCCGCGTCGTTGTCGGTATACTTCTCAAAGTTAGTAATAAAACGCTGTGCCAGATCCTGCGCGGCCTGCTGCCACTCCGCTTCGCTCTGCCAGCTGCGGCGCGGATCCAGCGTGGCGGCGTCCACCCCGGCCAGCTGCGTCGGGATCTGCAGATTGAACACCGGCAGGGTCACGGTCGCGGCGTTATCCAGCTCGCCTGCCAGAATCGCGTTGATAATCGCCCGGGTATCTTTCAGTGAGTTGCGCTTGCCGCTGCCGTTCCAGCCGGTGTTAACCAGATAAGCCTGCGCGCCCGCCGCTTCCATGCGCTTAACCAGCACTTCAGCATATTGCGTCGGATGCAGGGTCAGAAATGCGGCGCCAAAGCAGGCAGAGAAGGTTGGCGTTGGCTGCGTGACGCCGCGTTCAGTGCCGGCCAGCTTGGCTGTGAAGCCGGAAAGGAAGTGATACTGCGTCTGCTCTGGCGTCAGCCGCGAAACCGGCGGCAGCACGCCAAACGCATCAGCCGTAAGGAAAATGACCTTTTTCGCATGACCCGCTTTGGAAACCGGCTGCACAATGTTTTCAATGTGATTGATCGGATAGGAGACGCGGGTGTTTTCTGTTTTGCTGCCATCGGCGTAATCCACGCTGCCGTCGGCACGCACCACCACGTTTTCCAGCAGCGCATCGCGGCGGATAGCGCGATAGATTTCCGGCTCTGCCTGTTCAGACAGGTTGATGGTTTTTGCATAGCAGCCGCCTTCAAAATTGAAGACGCCGTCGTCATCCCAGCCGTGCTCATCATCGCCAATCAGCTGCCGCTCAGGATCGGTGGAGAGCGTGGTCTTACCGGTGCCGGAGAGGCCAAAGAACACGGCCACGTCGCCCGCTTTACCCACATTTGCGGAGCAGTGCATGGAGGCGATGCCTTTTAGCGGCAGCAGATAGTTCATGATGGCGAAGAGGCCTTTCTTCATTTCGCCGCCGTACCAGGTACCGCCAATCAGCTGCATGCGTTCTGTCAGGTTAAATGCAACAAAATTTTCTGAGTTCAGCCCCTGCGCCTGCCAGTCCGGATTGGTACACTGCGCCGCGTTCATCACCACAAAATCAGGCGTGAAGCTGGCCAGCTCTTCATCGCTCGGGCGGATAAACATGTTTTTCACAAAGTGTGCCTGCCAGGCCACTTCCATCACAAAGCGTACGCTCAGGCGGGAGTCAGGATTGGCACCGCAAAAGGCATCCACCACAAACAGGCGTTTGCCTGAAAGCTGCTGGGTACAGCGATCCTTCAGCGCCTGCCAGGTCTCCTGCGAAAGCGGCTGATTATCGTTTTTACCGTTGCCGGTGCCATTCCACCACAGCGTATCGCGCGTCGTGTCATCGCGGACAATATATTTATCTTTCGGTGAGCGGCCGGTAAAAATGCCGGTATCCACGGCGATTGCGCCGCTCTGCGTCAGGGTGCCTCGCGCATAACCCTCCAGCTCCGGGCGGGTTTCTTCCTGAAACAGCGTGTCATAGTCAGGGTTATACACCACTTCGGTAGTGCCGCTGATGCCCAGGTCGGCGAGGTCTTGCGATGTCAGGCCGTTAACGCGCATGTGACTGCTCCTTAAATCGGTACTTCATTGCATTTTTAGGGGGTGTCTGCCGCGTGGCGCACTCGGTTGCGCAGGACAGATCGCGCGCAGTGTACACATCTGAGCAGAAGCGGAAAGTGAAGATAGTTAAAAATGCGAACTGGAACGTGACAAGCGGAGAAATCGGCTACTTATAAAAGTAAAGTTAGTGAAAATTAGTTAATTTCCGTGAAAAAACATGGGGGTATAGTTTTACGCGAAACGGGCGGCGTGGCCGCCCGCAGCGGAATCAGTGCAGCTGGTCGCTGTCGCTGACAGATTCGTTCCGGATGGCAGCAATATCAACCGCGTCATAAACATAGTGCGTGCCGCAATAGTCGCAGTGCATATCGATTTTGCCATCTTCCTCGAGGATCTCATCCACTTCGCTCTCTGGCAGCGTTTTAAGCACTTCACCGCAGCGCTGGCGCGAGCAGGTGCACTTAAACATAACGGGCAGCGGATCGTAAACGGTGGCTTCTTCCTGATGGTAGAGACGCCACAGCACATCGTTTGCCGGCAGCGTGATCAGCTCTTCCGCTTTCACCGTTTCCGTCAGCATGGCCAGATGATTGAAATCATCCTGACTGGTCTCCTGCGCGGGCAGCACCTGCAGTAAAATACCGGCTGCGCCCTGCTCAGTAGTACGGATAAACAGGCGGGTAGGCAGCTGCTCAGAACGCATGAAATAGTCTTCCAGACAGCCTGCCAGCGTATCCGCCTCAAGACCCACCACGCCCTGATAACGTTCGCCTTTTTCTGGTGTAATGGTGATAACCAGATAGCCGTTACCTGTCATCTCTTTCAGCGTGCTGCCGGGCGCAATCTCTGCACCTTCTTTCACGCGCGCCACGCCACGCAGCTCCTGACGGTTATTACCGTTGATCACTGCCAGCGTCAGCGGGCCGTCACCCTGCAGCTGCACCGTGATATCACCGTCAAATTTCAGCGTGGCGGTCAGCAGACTGGTCGCAACCAGCAGCTCGCCCAGCAGCGTTTTTACCGGCTCTGCGTAGTCATGATTGCGGATAATGTCCTGCCAGGTATGGGAGACATTGACCAGCTCGCCGCGCACGGCAACGTTTTCGAACAGGTAACGGTGTAATTGATCTTGAACAGACATAAGTTTTCTCTCGCAGGGGTGGAAACTATTCATCACCCGACAGTTTAAATTTCATCAGATCGCGGCGCTCTTTTTTATCAGGCCGGCGATCCGGATGGGGCATAGTCAGCGCGTTGAGCTTGCGCGCCAGCGCCGTTTTTTCCCGTTTTTCCACGCTGGCGGCGGTTTCGCTATACATCAGTTGCGCTTCGCTGGCGGGGCGGCGCTGATCGCTGATGGCGTTAACGATCACCGTCCGCTCATCGTTTCCCTGTCGCAGCGTTAACTCCGCGCCGGATTCAACCAGCTTGCTGGGTTTGCTGCGCTGACCGTTATAGTGAACCTTGCCGCCTTCGATCATTTCACGTGCCAGCGCGCGGGTTTTATAGAAGCGCGCGGCCCACAGCCATTTATCAAGGCGTACGCCGTCGCTGATTTTCTCTTTCATTGTGGCTCCTGCTTTAACGCAGCGTTTCACCTTTACCGGTAAACGGGTCCGGCAGGGCGGCGCTGAAAAAGGGTGGCGGCCAGTCGTGACGCCCGGGCCTCTGCACCAGACGCTGGCCGGGCTCTCATCACCGCGTCGCGCTATATGCAACCGGCTCTGACGCGAACTTCGCAGAGGAAAAGCTGCAGATACCCGGAGATATGGGCAGAAAGTGATAAATCAAGGTGCGACGCGATGCCGCACCCTATCAGTTTAGCGTAAATGCCGGCCCCGACAGCCGTCGCAAAAAAATGCGCGTCAGGGTAGCACAGAAGGGCGGAGGGTCAGAACAGCGAGCGCACACTCTGCATAGTGCTGAGATTGTGGTTAAAGCATTTATCGTAATATTGCTGAATTTCAGCCATGCGCAGCCGGTTACGATGGATGCGACGCAGCGTCAGTAACCCGTTCACCAGCGCGGAAATCAGCAGTATCAGCATCAGCACAACGCTGCCGATGTAGCGCCATTGCGCCATGGCATCCGGTTCGTTATGCAGCATGATATGGCGTGTCCCGTTAGCGTCGGTACTCATACTGGTAATGATGCCGCTGGCGCTGAACGGCGTATGCAGCAGCATGCCCGCGATACGCTGCAGCTCGCGCCACTGTGAAGGCGCGTCCAGATCAAACAGGGAGACGGCAGGCTGCGGCTGCGTCACCAGCTGCCGGCCTTCATCGCTGATGATAAGAAAGCCGCCCGGCGGCGGGCTGTTAAGCGTTTCCGCCGCACGACGGGTTTCACGGGAAAAGAAGGTCGACGTCGCGGTATTCACCAGATTCTCCAGCGCCTCGGCACTGACAGGCCTTAACAGCACATTCATGCCGCTGAGTTTGCCGGTGTCCGCGCGGTGGATCAGCGAATCCCAGTCTTTTGCATTGCCCAGGTTAACCAGCGCATTTTTCAGCCGGACGCAATCCTGCTGCTGGCTGCAGAGATCCTGCGTCCTTAGCACCAGCTCGGAAAAATCATCCAGCAAAATCATGCCTGACTTCTGAATTGCTGAGGCGAGCTGCGGATTAAGCTTGGGATCGGTACTGGTTTCCGGATGCAGCTGGCGCAGGGTGGTATCCAGCAGCGCAGCGGCCTTGTCAATAATGTCAGACTGCGGCTGAGGCAGCGGAGCAGCTTTGTTCCAGTAGATAGCAGAGCAGTCAAAAGGCATGTAAGCGTAGGTGCGATTGCTCTGGTAATTGCCTGGCACCGAGCACATACCGGTTCCCGTCACCCTGAGCACATCGCCGACGTGCAGCGGCAGGGCAGAGAGCTTATCCACGCTGTCGACCTCAAGACTTTCCGTGCCTTTGACCCAGGCCAGGCTCAGCTTGAGCGGCATACTGAGCGGGATCCAGGTCAGCAGCATTGCCAGTACCAGCAGTGAACCGCAGGCCAGTACCAGATTCTTGCGCCACCGCTGGACCGGGAAATTCCTGACTTCATCCTGCAGCGACAAAAAACGCCCCTGACGCACAACCTGGCGGTTCAGATAGATATCCACTTCGGTGATCTGTCCCAGATCGTGAGCGATATAAGGCTGCCAGTGCGGCGGGTAGATGAGATCGATAATGCCCAGCGAAATGTTGCTCTGCTCCTGGTTCGATTCACCAAACAGGCCCCAGCGTTTCGGCGCACCGCGCAGGCAGTGAATATCACGCAGTCTTTTCTCACCGGGAAAACGACAGAGGAACCAGAGGCTGACGGCGATCATTACGCAGCCAGGCACCACCAGCCAGAGCAGGAGATTGCCCGGCAACACCAGACCGAGAAAAAACAGCAAAAAAGCGCAGCTGATAACGACCGCTTCACGCGTACCGTCAGGCCGCGAAAGCTGGTACTCCTCGTGCGACTCTTTGCGCACCCGCAGTAACTCAACGTTTTCACTCTCTGCTTTACGGATAGAGGCGTTGGTACTGGCAGGCTGGATCAGCGGCGGCAGGGCGGGTTGCTCAATGGCGTAGTTAACCAGCGAGTGACCATTCAGAGAGATGACCAGCGGCAGCGTCTGCGTGCGGATCAGCTCAACGTAATTTTCATCGGCAATATACTGTTCCCAGAGCGGTGGCAGATGCACTTCCACTTCATCCAGGTAGTAGCGCCATTTATGCGGATCGTCGGTTGAGAGACCGTAGCGGGTGATGGAACGGGTAACCGGGTAGACATGATTGCTCTGAGCCGTCAGCGTCAGCGCTTCCGCTTCCGTAGCAAAGCGGGCGCGGGTGCGCGGCGGCTGACGTTTTGCCAGCGCAGCCAGATACTTTTCTACTGCGATGCGCTCATCATCAGAGAGTTTGCGGCAGGGCGGACTGATAAACGGCAGAGGTCGCGCTAACGGCGGACGATGCCGCATAGCGTACCAGTAAGTGATACCTGCTAATGATGAGCCGATCAGCATCACTGTCAGGATGACAATAAAAGTGCTCATGCTCAGCTCATTCCAGCCAACGAAATGCCTTCACGTTAACGTTCTACTCCCGGCGAAAATCGTAAGATGTGTCAATTCTGGCGAGCAGAAGAGGTTCTGACAAGAAGAAACACAGATAAAATAATGCGCTAAATCATCGGATTATAAATTATTAGATTAATCCCTGATAGGATGTTAACCAGGCAATACTCAATTAAATATCGGTATTTTCTGAATTTCGCGCTGAGGCGTTGACTTATGCTTAAAGCGAGCGAGCGCATAGCGCGCTATACGGCGGGCCGCGCAATCCGGCAGCGGCTTAGCCTACGTTGCCTGTCGCACATTTGCGCGGCCTTCGGTATGCTGGCGCTATCGCATTTCACAAGGTTGTGCAACGTCTGAGGCTGATATGACCACTCCATTGAAAAAACCTGACATCCTCAAGGTAGAAGCGGTGGCCCGCTCCCGCCTGTTTACCATTGAAGCCGTCGATCTCGCTTTCAGCAATGGTGCACGCCGCGTTTATGAGCGCATGAAGCCTTCTGAACGCGAAGCGGTAATGATTGTGCCGATTCTCGGCGACGACGTTATCCTGATTCAGGAATATGGGGTGGGGCTGGAAAGCTATGAACTTGGTTTTCCAAAAGGGCTAATCGATCCGGGCGAAAGCGCCTTTGAGGCGGCTGACCGGGAACTCAAAGAAGAGGCTGGCTACGGCGCGACGCGTCTTGAAGCACTCGGCAAGCTCACCATGGCACCCTCTTACTTCTCCAGCAAAATGAATATCGTTGTGGCTGAAGGCCTCTATGAAGAGAAGCTGGAAGGGGATGAGCCGGAACCGCTGGTGGTACGACGCTGGCCGCTGAAGAATTTGCTGGCGCTGCTGGAAGAACCCGACTTCAGCGAAGCGCGTAACGTCAGTGCGCTGTTTCTGGTGCGCGAATGGCTGGTAAAACAGGGCCGGCTTGATTACTGAATAGAAAAGGCGCCCGCAGGCGCCTGTTTATCAGAACAGTTCGTGGCTTTCGCCATTGTCCATAATGGTTGTGCCGACGTCGTGCACGCTATATTCCACCGGCTGCGTGCCGTCAATGAAATACTCCTGACGCGTATTGCCACCACCGTTAGCCAGTTTGCCGGTTGCCCGGTCAATAGTCACGGTGACCACGCCTTCCGGCGGCGTCAGCGGCTGCATCGGTACGCCCTCCAGCGCAGATTTCATATAGTCATCCCACGCCGGCTGCGCGCTCTTGGCTCCGCCCTCGTAACCGGAAATCTGATCCGGAATCGCACCTGATACGGTTGAACGTCCCAGCGCGCGTGAATCATCAAAGCCAATCCAGACCGACGTCACCACACCCGGGCCATAGCCGGAGAACCAGGCATCTTTAGAGCTGTTTGTCGTACCGGTTTTTCCGCCAATATCATTTCGCTTCAGATCGCGTCCGGCACGCCAGCCGGTACCCATCCAGCCCGGCTCGCCAAAGATATTGGAGTTAAGCGCGCTTTTAATCAGGAAAGAGAGCGGGGTATTAATCACGTGCGGCGCATACTGCTGATCGCCTGCTGGCTGCGGCTGTGCCGGAACCTGCTCCAGCGCTGGCTGTGGCACCGTCTGATTCTTCGACTCATCAGAGGTGGCGACGTTCTCCACGCTCTCTTCATTCAGGGCAACTGACTTCTTCGTATCACCATAGATCACCGGCAGATTACACTGCGGACAGGCAATCTTAGGCTTTGTTTCAAAAATCACGCCTCCCTGCTCATCCTCAATGCGGGTGATGAAATAGGGGTCAACCAGGAAACCGCCGTTTGCCATGACCGCATAGCCACGCGCCACTTGCAGTGGGGTGAATGAAGCCGCACCCAGCGCCAGCGACTCGGTATGAATAATATTTTGCGCCGGGAAGCCAAAGCGCTGCAGATATTCCGCAGCATAATCGACGCCCATCGCGCGCATGGCGCGTACCATCACCACGTTTTTAGACTCTCCCAGCCCCTGCCGTAAACGGATAGGACCAGCATAGGTTGGCGGCGAGTTTTTAGGCCGCCAGTCTGCGCCTGCGCCGGCGTCCCAGCGGGAAATCGGCACATCGTTGAGGATAGAAGCCAGCGTCAGACCACGATCCATAGCGGCGGTATAGAGGAAAGGCTTGATGTTCGATCCCACCTGGCGCAGCGCCTGGGTGGCACGGTTAAACATGCTCTGATTGAAATCGAATCCGCCCACCAGCGCGCGCACTGCGCCATCTTCCGGATTCAGCGACACCAGCGCAGAGTTCACCAGCGGTACCTGACCCAGCCACCACTCATCGCCCACTTTACGTACCCAGATCTGCTGACCAGCCTGCAGCACCTGCGTGATACTGCGCGGCGTCGGGCCCTGCAGCGTGTCTGATTTATAAGGGCGCGCCCAGCGCACGCCGGAGAGTTTCAGCGCGACCGTGCTGCCATCTTTCAGTAAGGCCGTGGCCTCCTGAGCGCTGGCGCTGGTCACCACTGCGGCATTCAGCGGTCCGTAGGCGGGCAGTGTTTTCAGCGTTTTAAGAATACGCGGCTGATCCCAGCTGGTCTCGCCCACTTTCCATAATACGGCGGTCGGGCCGCGATAGCCGTGGCGCATATCATAAGCCATAACGTTATTACGCACCGCCTGCTGCGCCGCCTCCTGCAGGCGACGGGTTACGGTGGTATACACCTTGTAGCCGTCGTCATAGGCGCGATCGCCGTAACGTTTCACCATCTCCTGACGCACCATTTCACTGAGATAAGGGGCAGAAAAGGCGATCTCAGGACCGTGATAGCTGGCGGTCAGCGGCGTATTGCGGGCCTCTTCATACTGCTGCTGTGTGATGTCGTTCTGATCCAGCATGCGCGCCAGCACCACATTACGACGCGCCAGCGCCCGGCTGTGCGAATAGAGCGGGTTGAAGGTTGAGGGCGCTTTCGGCAGGCCAGCGATCATCGCCATTTCACTCAGCGACAGCTGATTGACCGTTTTACCGAAATAGACCTGCGCCGCCGCGCCAACGCCATACGCGCGATAGCCGAGATAGATTTTATTGAGGTAAAGCTCAAGGATCTCATCTTTGCTCAGCAGCTGCTCAATGCGGATGGCCAGGAACGCTTCCTTGATTTTACGCATCAGCGTACGTTCAGGGCTCAGAAAGAAGTTGCGCGCCAGCTGCTGAGTAATCGTACTGGCACCCTGCGACGCATGGCCTGACATCAGCGCGATGCTGGCGGCACGGAAAATCCCCACCGGATCGACGCCGTGATGCTCATAAAAGCGGCTATCTTCGGTCGCGATAAATGCTTTGATCAGCTCTGGCGGCATCTGCTTCAGCGTCAGCGGTACGCGGCGTTTTTCACCATACTGGGCGATCAGCTCGCCATCGGCGCTGTAAACCTGCATCGGCGTCTGCAAACGCACATCTTTCAATGTGTTCACATCGGGCAGCTGCGGCTCTATATACTTGTACAAGCCATAAACCGTACCGGCTCCCAGCAAAATGCAACACACTGCAAGAATCAATAAATACTTTACGAACTTCACCTGAGAATTCCCATCTGTTGGCGTTTGGGCAGTTTATAAACAATCGCGCGGTAGTATAAAGGCAAGCCTGACGCTTTGATATACCCGTCATTTGCCTGTCATTCAGCATAGCCGGGTTTAGCGTTTACCTTTGATGATAAGGAGATCGCGCGTATGGCTTTTCAGCGCTGGCAAATTGGACTGGATATTCAGAACAGGCACCTGTGTGCGCTGGGTATTGAACGCCGTCGTCATGGCTGGCAGCTGCGACACTGGTGGCAGCAAGCGCTGCCGCACGATACGTTACGCAACGGCGTGTTGCAAAGCTCGCCGCTGTTACAGGAGATGTTAGCGTCGTGGCGGCGGCAGCTGCCGGCGCAGTTTTCCCTGCGCGTTGGCCTGCCGCCACAGCTGGTTCTGCAGCGGACCTTGCCGCTGCCCGACACCTCGCTGCGCGAACCCGCTTTAAATCGTTATGTCACTGCCGCCGCCCGTACCCTCTTTCCGGTGGAAACCGCGCTGCTGGCGTTTGACTATCAGTGTGACGCGGCTGAAAACAGGCTGCAGGTTACGGCGGCACGGCGGGACGTAATGGCGCAATGGCTGCAGCCGCTGCAGCAGGCGGGTCTGGAGCCTGACATCTTTGAACTGAGCACGCAGGCCCTGATGCAGGTCGCACAGCAGCTGCCGCTTGCCCCCCATACGCTACTGATCCACCCGGCAGGCGAGCACGGGTTCTGGGTGTTTAATGATGGCGCGCTGCGCTGCGGGAGCGTCACAGGCGCGCTCGATGCAGACACTGTTACACAGCTCTTTCCGCAGGTATCGGACTCGCTTTGTACCTCTTCGTCAGCCCTGACCACACTACAGGCGAAGCTGTGCCTGCCGCTCTCATTATTACGCTACCAGCAGCCGCCTCTGCCCGCACAGCAGGGCGACTTTACGCTGGCGCTGGGACTGGCGCTGCGTCCCGGAGACAGCTCATGCTAAGGGTTAATCTGCTGCCGTGGCGTGAGCGGCAGTGGCAGAAGTGCTGCCGGCAGACGAAATATCTGCTGATTACCGCGTTAACGCTGCCGCTGCTCGTTGCGCTGGTGCTGGGAGGATATAGCAGACAGCAGCTGACTCAGGCTGAAAGCGCGACAGAACAGGCCCGGCAGCGACTGCTCGCGCTGCGGCACCTGCGCACGCAACAGCAATCACTGCTGCAGGCGCGCGACAGGCTGCTGGACTTACAGCAGCAGCGTCAGCAGGTGGCGCTGCAGTATCAGCACTGGCAACGTTTCTGGCAGCAGCTGCCGGGGCTGCTGCCGGATGCATTGTGGCTGGAGCGTATCGATCGTCAGCAGCAGCTGCTGCGCGTCGAAGGGTGGAGTGACAGCGTGGCTGCGGTGAGCGAGCTGCGCCATCGGTTGCTGGCACAGCCGCTGTTTGCCGCCGTCAGGCAGAGGGCGATAACCTGGCAGTCCGATGGCCGATACCGCTTCACGCTGCAGGCGCGGATGCGGGAGCCGCGCAATGAATGAGCTGATGTGGCGCTATGCGCTGTGGCCTTTTGCCTGGCGTGCCGGTTGCAGCACGCTGGTTGCCGCAGCCGTGCTGCTGCTGCTCTGGCTGCTGCTGCTGCAACCCCAGCAGCAGGCGCTGGCACAGCAGCGGACAGCGCTGACAGCGCTTACCGCGCAGCAAAGCCAGCTGCAGCAGGCGCTGCAGCCGTCAGTCGCCACGCTTTCGCTGGAGATCGCTATGTTACAGATGCCGCAGCGCGGCAGCGCGGCCAGCGCATCGCTGGAGCAGCTGGTGAACACGCGTGGCGCGCAGCTGCAAAACTGGCAGCCGCAGGCTCAGCCATCAGAACTGGTGCTGCAGCTGGAGTGGCGTGAATTTATGCCGCTGTTCAGTGAGCTGGCCGGAACCGCTCAGCCGGTACCGCAGCGTTTTTCACTGCGGTCCGGCGCGCGTCTGCTGACGGCAGAGCTGTGGCTGGAGCAATCCGATGCGGAGTAGCGCGCTGCTGTGCCTGCTGCTCTGGGTCGGTGCCGTCGCAGCACGCAATCCTTTCGTCCCTCTGACCACCCGCGCCTGCGAACCGCCTGCCGCCACGCCGCAGAACTGGCGTCTGCAGGGCGTGGCAGGTCGCGCACCCCACTTTGTCGCCTGGGTAATATCGCCCGAGGGGAAAAGCTACCGGCTGGAGCCATCCATTCCTTTTCCGGTTTATCCCTGGCAGGTCGCGGGGATAACCGCGCGCACGCTGACGTTAACCGCGCCGCGCCGCTGTGTGAAGCAACAGATCGTTTGGGTAATTAAAGGAGGCTTTTATGAAACGGATCGTGATGCTGCTGGGGCTTATGTTAAGCACCCCGCTGCAGGCGCAGACCAGCACGCTGAGCCTGGTATTTGACGATGCGCCGGTAGAGCGCATTCTGCAGGCGCTGGCGGATTATCAGCAGACTAATCTGCTGATTGCGCCCGGGGTTGAGGGACGACTGTCGCTGCGCCTGGAGAAGGTAAGCGCAGAGCATGCCCTGTCGCTGATTTCCCGCCTGACCGATCTTGTTCTGATAGAAGAGGAGGGGGTGCTGCTGGTCTATCCGCAAAGCTGGCAGCAGCGTCAGATGCAGCGGGTCCGGCAGGAGCAGGAAGATAAACAGGCGCAGCGGACGCTGGAGCAGCGCACCGTTACGCTTCATTATGCCAGCGCCAGCGATATTCACCGCAGCCTGCAGGGAGAGCCTTCACTGATGTCAGCACGCGGCAGCGTCACGGTCGATAGCCGTACTAACTCACTGCTGCTGCGCGACACGGCACCGGCTCTGGAAAGCACGACGCGCTGGATCAAAGCCCTCGACCGGCCACTGGAGCAGGTGGAGCTGCAGGCGCATATCGTGACGCTTAACGAAGAGCATCTGCGTGAACTGGGCGTCAGCTGGCAGCTCTCTCCGGCAGATGCGGTAGCGGCGACGCTGCGCAATCCGCAGCTTAGCCTGCCGCTGGCGGTCAGTACGCCAGCACTGCGCGCCGGGGTGACGCTGGGTAAAATGAGCGGTGAATTGCTGAATCTTGAGCTGAGCGCGCTGGAGCAGGAGAATCAGATCGATATCATCGCCAGCCCGCGGCTCTTTACTGCGCATCAGCAGACGGCCACCATCAAACAGGGCACCGAAATTCCGTACGAGGTGAAGTCAGGCAACAGCGGTGCGACGGCAATCGAGTTCAAAGAGGCGGTGCTGGGTATGGAGGTCACTCCCACGGTTCTGGGCAACGGTCGCATTCAGCTGCGGCTGCGGCTGAGCCAGAACATGCCTGGCCGCAGCCTGACGCTGGGAGAGAACCAGGTGCTGAGCATTGAAAAGCAGGAAATTGAGACGCAGGTGACGCTGCGTGATGGCGAAACGCTGGCGCTGGGCGGCATTTTTCAGCAGCAGCGCACGCAGAGTGAAAAGCGCGTGCCGTGGCTGGGAGAAGTGCCCCTGCTGGGCGCGCTGTTCCGGCAGCAGCTGCAGGAGCAGAAAAAACGTGAGCTGGTTATCTTTATTACCCCCAGACTGGTCAGGGAAGCAGCGCTTTCTGCCGGATAAAGCGGAAAATTCGTTCTGTAGTGCCGTGCGCGTTGACGCCAGAGAGGAATTAGCTTACAAGGTTTAGCGATTTTAAAACGGTGTAGCGGTACGCGGCAGGATAATCTTCCGACGGGCGTCAGTCACAAGCGATACTGGCGTCAAAAAAGAAATATGCCAGCATAAAGTGGGCAGCAGCAAGCAGATAAAGGGCCGTTTTCAGCGCTAATATCAGCCGATGATAAGCACCGGCAACCCCCGGCCTGCGCAGCTGTAGCCCGTTTAATGAAGGCACGTAAGGAAGAGCGTTACCGTCTCGCGAACCAAAGACCATACCTGTGTGCAGGTTGCCGGAGGCGATTTATTCGGTTGCCAAACGGCCATGAGTGTTGAGATAATTTTCTATCTGACTCTTGCTAATGCTTATGAGGTCTCAGTTCCTGTCCCGCCAGCAACGCGCTGAACGCGGGGTATCATCAACGAATTCTTAGTAATACCGACAAAATGGCAGAGAAACGCAATATCTTTCTGGTTGGGCCGATGGGTGCCGGCAAAAGCACTATTGGTCGTCAGTTAGCTCAGCAACTCAATATGGAATTTTTCGATTCCGATCAGGAAATTGAGCGACGTACCGGAGCGGATGTAGGCTGGGTATTTGATGTGGAAGGCGAAGCTGGTTTCCGCGATCGCGAAGAAAAAATCATTAACGAGCTGACCGAGAAACAAGGCATCGTACTGGCGACCGGCGGCGGTTCCGTCAAATCCCGTGAAACGCGCAATCGTCTCTCCGCCCGCGGCGTGGTTGTCTATCTGGAAACCACCATCGAAAAGCAGCTTGCCCGCACGCAGCGCGATAAAAAGCGCCCGCTGCTGCAGGTTGATGAACCGCCTCGTGAAGTGCTCGAAGCACTGGCAGATGAACGCAATCCGCTTTATGAAGAGATCGCTGACGTCACTATTCGCACTGATGATCAAAGTGCCAAAGTGGTCGCCAATCAGATCATCAACATGCTGGAAAAAAATTAATCCAGCATCCTGAGGGCTCAGCAACAGGTATCGGTCATCATGGAGAAGATCACTGTCTCACTGGGGGATCGTAGTTACCCCATTACCATTGCTGCCGGATTGTTTAAGGATCCGGCTTCTTTTTGGCCGCTGAAGGCAGGCGATCGCGCCATGCTGGTAACCAACCAGACGCTGGCCCCGCTCTATCTCGGGAAAGTCGCAACGCTGCTGACCCAGGCGGGCATCCATGTTGATCAGGTGATTTTGCCTGACGGTGAGCAGTATAAAACGCTGACCGTCATGGATGAGGTCTTTACCGCGCTGCTGCAGAAGCCGCACGGCCGCGACACCACGCTGATTGCGCTGGGTGGCGGCGTGATTGGCGATCTCACCGGATTTGCCGCTGCCAGCTATCAGCGCGGCGTCCGATTTATTCAGGTGCCCACCACGCTGCTGGCGCAGGTTGACTCGTCAGTAGGCGGAAAAACCGCCGTCAATCATCCGCTCGGCAAAAATATGATTGGCGCGTTTTATCAGCCCGCCTCGGTGGTCATTGACACGGATTGCCTCTCCACGCTACCGCCGCGCGAACTGGCGTCTGGCCTGGCAGAGGTGATCAAATACGGCATTATTCTGGACGGTGAATTCTTCCACTGGCTGGAGCAAAATCTTGATGCGCTGCTGGCGCTGGATGCGCGCGCAATCGCCTGGTGTATTCGCCGCTGCTGCGAGCTGAAAGCGGAAGTGGTTGCTGCCGACGAGCGTGAAAACGGCCAGCGTGCGCTGCTCAATCTGGGCCATACGTTTGGTCATGCGATTGAAGCGCATATGGGCTATGGCAACTGGCTGCATGGCGAAGCCGTGGCCGCAGGTATGGTGATGGCCGCGCGTACGGCGCAACGGCTGGGGCAATTTACCGCAGCAGAGAGCGAACGCGTGATTGCGCTGCTGCAGCGTGCTGGCTTGCCGGTAACCGGTCCCGCTGAGATGACAGCTGAAGCGTATCTGCCGCACATGATGCGCGACAAAAAAGTGATCGGGGGCGAGCTGCGTCTGGTGCTGCCTCTCGCTATTGGTCGCTCTGAAGTGCGTGCCGGTGTTGCACATGATATGGTGCTGGCTGCAATTAACGATTGTCGCAGTAACTGAGCGCGAATGTAGCGTTCTGACAGCAGACCGTCATATAACGCTGCGGCAGGCAAGTTCAGGCTGAAGAAGAACGTTGTGATACGGTGTGTCGGAGACGCACCGTTTTACGGAGGAGGCGAGATGGATGAGTTCAAACCGGAAGATGAGTTAAAACCTGATGCCAGCGATCGCCGTCCCGCGCGATCCCGTAAAGCGTCTTCTGCGCCAAAGGCCAAAGCGCCGGTCTCCCGTCAGCATATGATGATGGGGATTGGCATTCTGGTGTTGCTGGTTCTGGTGCTGGGCATTGGTTCAGCGCTGACCGGGCCGGATGATAAACCCGCGGCTAACCGCAGCAGCGGCAGTGCGTCGACATCTGGCGGCAGTGAAAAACATATCGATCTCTCTGACTCCACCTCCATGAGCGGCCAGCAGGCAGCGGCCCCAACGGCTGAAGGCAGCGCGCCACAGGATACGACGCAGCCGGCAGCCGGCAGTGAAGGGCAGGCGATCTCAATGCCTTCCGTGTCATCCACGCCAACGCAGGCGCAGGTAACAGAGGCGCCTGCGAATCAGCAGCGCGTCACGCTGCCAGGCGATCTCAACAGTGCGCTGAGTAATCAGCAGGGCTCGGTAGATGCTGCCGCACAGGGTGCGCAGGGCGGCTCTTCTCTGCCCACCGCGCCGGCTACCGTAAGCGGTAATGCTGGCAGCACAGCAGGAAAAGCGGTTACGCCGCCAGCTGTGCGGGCGGATAATGCGCCGCGTGCCAGCAGCAATAATTCACGCTCCACCGCATCCGGGACCAGCCATAAACCAGCGGCTGCGGCAAAACCGTCTGCGACCCGCGAGAGCCAGACCCACACCACGGCGGCGCACAACCCGCCTGCCAGCAGCGCCAGCAAGTCTCTGCCTTCAGGGGGTAACTATACGCTGCAGCTGAGCGGAGCGTCGAAGCAGGAGAGCCTGACGGCGTGGGCAAAAAAACAGAATCTGAGCGGCTATCACGTGTATAAAACCACACGTAACGGTCAGCCCTGGTACGTGCTGGTCAGTGGCGCTTACGCGACGCCTGCCGAAGCGAAAAGGGCTGCGGCTGCGCTGCCTGCAGAAGTACGTGCGGTTAATCCGTGGGTAAAACCACTGAGCCAGGTTAAGAAAGAGAGTCAGTAAATTGATGTGGGGCCCGCTGCTGCGGCCCCGTTTAAGCGCAGATCTGCTGTCGGTTTCACCACAGCTACAATGAAGATGTAATAACCACGACAGCATGAAAAAAAATCGCGCTTTCCTGAAATGGGCCGGTGGGAAATACCCACTGCTTGACGATATTCGTCGTCACCTGCCACAAGGCGACTGCTTAGTTGAGCCTTTTGTGGGCGCCGGTTCCGTATTTCTCAATACCGATTATGACCGCTACCATCTGGCGGACATCAACGGCGATCTCATTAACCTCTACAACATTGTCAAAACGCGTACGCAGACATTTATTGCGGATGCGCGTCAGCTGTTTACGCCGGAAGGAAACAGCGCTGAGCACTATTATGCGCAGCGGCTGGCATTTAACGCCAGCCGCGATCCCTACCAGCGCGCCGTGCTGTTCCTCTATCTGAATCGTCACGGCTATAACGGCCTGTGTCGCTACAACCTGCGCGGTGAATTTAACGTGCCTTTTGGCCGCTACCGCAAACCCTACTTTCCGGAAGCTGAACTACTCTGGTTTGCAGAGCGCGCGCAGAAAGCGACCTTTGTCTGCGAATCGTACGATGTTACCCTGAACAGCGCTGCTGCAGGCTCGGTGGTCTATTGCGATCCGCCCTATGCACCGCTGTCGGCAACGGCCAACTTCACGGCCTATCACACCAACAGTTTCAGCCTGCGCGAGCAGCAGCATCTCGCGGAGCTGGCCGGGAAGCTGGCTAAGAGCCAGATACCGGTCCTGATTTCCAATCACGATACGCTGCTGACCCGGGAGTGGTATCAGAACGCGGATTTACATGTAGTAAAAGCCCGGCGTTCTATCAGCCGAAGCATAAGTGGTCGTACGCAGGTGGACGAACTGCTGGCGCTTTTCCGCTAGCCTGTTTCGTCCGCGACCAACGCATTACGTCAGCTGAGACTGGCGCACAACATTGGGAGAATCGGATGAAACAATTTTTACTGGCCCCTTCAATTCTTGCCGCTGACTTTGCCCGTCTGGGTGAAGATACCGCCAAAGCACTGGCGGCAGGCGGCGATGTCGTGCATTTCGATGTGATGGATAATCACTATGTGCCCAATCTGACGATGGGACCTATGGTGCTGAAAGCGCTGCGTGACTATGGCATTACGGCACCGATTGATGTGCACCTGATGGTCAAGCCAGTGGATGCGCTTATCCCGGAGTTTGCGAAAGCGGGTGCCAGCTATATCACATTCCACCCGGAAGCCAGTGACCACGTGGATCGCACGCTGCAGCTCATCAAAGAGCATGGCTGTAAGGCGGGCCTGGTGTTTAATCCGGCAACGCCGCTGAGCTACCTTGATTACGTGATGGATAAGCTGGATATCATTCTGCTGATGTCGGTCAATCCCGGCTTTGGCGGCCAGTCATTCATACCGGGCACGCTGGATAAACTGCGCGAGGCGCGCCGGCTGATCGATCAGAGCGGCTATGACATCCGGCTCGAAGTGGATGGCGGTGTAAAAATCGACAATATCGGACAGATTGCTGCCGCCGGCGCAGATATGTTTGTCGCCGGTTCGGCCATCTTCGGTCATCCCGATTACAAAAAAGTTATCGATGAAATGCGCACGGAACTGGAGAAAGTTAATGGCTCATTTCACTGATATCCGCGCGCTGGCCTTTGACCTTGACGGAACGCTGGTGCATAGCGCACCGGGCCTGTCACAGGCGATCGATCGGGCGCTGGGCGATCTGCAGCTGCCGGCGCCGGGCATTGAGCGGGCATCAACCTGGATAGGTAACGGTGCCGATATTATGATGGCGCGCGCCCTGACCTGGGCGCTGGGCCGCGAGCCTCATGCGGAAGAGCAGCGTGACGCACGCGCCTGTTTTGACCGGCACTACGCTGACACGGTTGAGTCAGGCAGCACGCTGTTTCCGCAGGTAAAAGAGACGCTGCTCGCGCTGCGCGACCAGGGATTACCTCTCGCTATCGTTACCAATAAACCAACGCCGTTTGTCGCTCCGCTGCTGGCCTCTCTCGGCATCAGCGACTCTTTTTCACTGATTATCGGCGGCGATGACGTAGCGGTGAAAAAACCGCATCCGGCCGGCATCTTCCTGGTGCTGGGCCATTTCGGCGTACTGCCGGAACAATTGCTGTTTGTCGGGGATTCACGCAATGATATCCTCGCGGCACAGGCTGCCGGTGTACCGAATGTCGGTATGACGTTTGGCTACAACTACGGTGAGTCTATTACCACCAGCCGGCCCGATTTAACTCTCGACACTTTTGGCGAACTTCTGCCCGCACTCGGGCTGTGATTATCAGGATATAACATGAGCAAACCCATCGTTTTCAGCGGCGCCCAGCCTTCAGGTGAACTGACCATTGGCAACTATATGGGTGCGCTGCGTCAGTGGGTGCAGATGCAGGATGACTATCACTGCATTTACTGCATCGTCGATCTGCACGCGATCACCGTGCGTCAGGACCCGGCCACGCTGCGTAAAGCGACGCTGGATACGCTGGCGCTCTATCTGGCCTGTGGCATTGACCCGGAAAAAAGCACTATTTTTGTTCAGTCGCACGTGCCGGAGCATACGCAGCTGAGCTGGATCCTGAACTGCTACGCCTACTTTGGCGAGCTGAGCCGTATGACACAATTCAAGGATAAATCTGCCCGCTATGAAGAGAATATCAACGCCGGTCTGTTTGACTACCCGGTGCTGATGGCGGCCGATATTCTGCTGTATCAGACCAATCAGGTTCCGGTAGGCGAAGATCAGAAGCAGCATCTGGAGCTGAGCCGCGATATCGCTGCCCGTTTCAACGCGCTTTATGGTGACGTGTTTAAGGTTCCGGAGCCGTTTATTCCGAAATCGGGCGCGCGCGTAATGTCGCTGCTGGAGCCGACGAAAAAGATGTCCAAGTCGGATGACAACCGCAACAACGTTATCGGCCTGCTGGAAGATACCAAATCGGTCGTGAAGAAGATCAAGCGTGCGGTTACTGACTCCGAAGAGCCGCCGGTGGTGCGCTATGATGTCAAAGAGAAGGCGGGCGTCTCCAACCTGCTGGATATTCTCTCAGGCGTTACCGGCAAATCGATTCCGGAGCTTGAACAGCAGTTTGAGGGCAAAATGTACGGGCACCTCAAGGGCGACGTTGCCGAGGCGGTATCCGGCATGCTGACCGAGCTGCAGGCGCGCTATCACCACTTCCGCAATGATGAAGCGCTGCTCAACCAGGTAATGCGTGACGGCGCAGCTAAAGCGCGTGCGCACGCGCAGGAAACGCTGAAGAAAGTGTACGACGCCGTCGGGTTCGTCGCACAGCCGTAAACCGGCGCGGATGACGTAAAAAAAGGCGAGCCTTCCGGCTCGCCTTTTTATTGGGTCGCATCTGCCGCGCGAGGCGGCAGTGCCGGTATCATCAGTGGGTCACATGACCGTGCTGACGGTGCTTTGTGACAAAGCCGAGCAGCACGCACATGACAAACACCACAGCATAAAGGCCGTTGGCAGTAGAGAGTGCCGCATGCGCGCCACCTTTAGCCACTATCGGTCCGGTAACCACAAAGGTCAGCATGGTGCCCACGGTGCCGCAGGTCAGAATAAAGTTAACCAGCTTAGGCGAGGCCGCTTTGGTCTGCAGCGATCCCAGCGTAATGATGGTGGTATAAATCGCGCTGGAGAAGAAGCCCAGTGCCATAATGATCCAGTGCAGCATGCCCGCCTCCTGAGAGGAGACAAACCAGTACATCAGGCCGGTGGCCAGCGCAGCCAGCACCATCAGGATGCGCTGCAGGTCAAAGAAGCGCAGCAGGAAGCTAAACGCCCACATACCGACCATGTAAGCGGTCCAGAAGTTGCCGACCAGCTGCCCGGCAGAGGCGATATCCATGCCCATCGATTTGGTTGCATACTCCGGCACCCAGGAGATAAAGCCCAGCTGGCCCAGGATATAACAGAGCGCAGCGATGGAGAGGAACAGCACCCCCACGCCCCATTTCTCTTTTTCTCCACCCTGAACGGCCGCTTCACTTTTGAGAACCGGAAACTCCACCATCAGCGTCAGAACAAAAATAGCCAGGTAGATAACGCCGATGCAGGCATATACCCAGTACCACGGCAGCGCACGCGCCAGCAGTACGCCAGCAATAATCGGGAAAATCGTGCCGGCCATGCTGAAAAATGAATCAGTAAACAGCAGGCGCGAACCGCGCTGGCGACCGTCATAGATATGGGTGATCAGGAAGGTACCAATTGACATGGTAATGCCGCTGACCACGCCAAGAATAAACATGCAGAGTGAAAAGACCTGCAGGTTATGGCTGGTCATCAGGCCCGCTACCGCCAGAATCATCAGCACAAAGCCGAAAATCAGCTGGCGTTTTAGCGGCACAATCACCATCAGCCAGGCGTTCAGGAAAACGGCAACCAGAATGCCGGCGTTAAGGAAAGTAAAAGTGTTACTCATCTCTGAGATGGGTAGCTGGAAATATTGCGCGATATTATCCAGCACCATACCGGTCACAATCACCAGTGCGCCAGTGAGCGCATAAGAGAAAAAGCTGATCCAGGTAAGGCCGATGCGATTACGGTTTGTCATGTTCATAACCTGTGGGGGGACGATGAGGCAAAAGTGTCATGAATTGTAAATGGAACTGTGATCTTAATAAACAAGCAGTGAAATAAGCTACGCAAATTTCATGATATGTGTGATTTCAGTCACGCAAATGATTGCGCGGCGGCAAAAGTATGACGTTTGCAACATTCCGGTAAATATAGGTAAAACGCTGGCTCTTGTATTACATGCTCTTTACAATCAATTCTGTTTTTTAAGCCGATCTCCAGGGTAAGGACTCTTTCATGCTTAAACGTACTTTGACAGCGGCGATCGCCCTGTTAGCACTCTCTTCCGTATCTACTTCTGCACTGGCTGCAAAAGGGGATACACATGTCCTGCTCACCACGTCAGCAGGCAACATTGAACTTGAACTGGATAACCAGAAAGCGCCGGTTTCAGTAAAAAACTTTGTGGATTACGTTAATAACGGCTTCTACAACAACACCATTTTTCATCGCGTGATCCCGGGTTTTATGATCCAGGGCGGCGGTTTTACCACGGATATGCAGCAGAAGCAGACCAGCGCGCCAGTCAAAAACGAAGCTGACAACGGACTGCGTAATCTGCGCGGTACCATCTCTATGGCGCGTACCGCTGAGAAAGACAGCGCAACCAGCCAGTTCTTCCTGAATGTGGCAGATAACGCTTTCCTGGATCACGGACAGCGCGACTTCGGTTATGCGGTATTTGGTAAAGTTGTGAAAGGGATGGATGTGATCGACAAAATCGCCCAGGTCCCGACTAAAGATGTGGGCCCGTACCAGAATGTCCCGGCAAAACCGGTTGTTATTACCTCCGCGAAAATCCTGCCTTAATCTGTTTCCGCGTCACCTGTAGCGTGACGTCGCTGACCGCGCTCCGGCAAAGCCAGAATTTGCTCTTATACTTAGGGCAAATCTTGTCAGCCGGAGGCGCTATGCCGCAAAAACTCACTGAAAAACAGAAAGCCACTTTGTGGCTGCAGCGTCGTGCTGCCAGCTATCAGGCCAGCTGCAGGCTGTCTGGTTATACCCTGACTGAGCCTGCGGTCACCGCTGAGCAGGCGGAAGATCGGCTTGCTTCGCTGAGGAGGCAGTATGGCGGATAATTCACTGGCGGTACGCGATCCCTACCTGTGGCACAACGATGATGTGCTGAAAAACCGGCTGGAAATTCATGATGCCGCGCAGCTGCGCAAGGCGGAGCTGGCGTTCAGTGCCGCGCGGCTGGCGACGCTGGATCCAGGTCCGCGTACACCGGGTCTGCCGCGTTTACGCCATATTCATCGCAC
This sequence comes from Pantoea sp. Acro-807, assembly GCF_011752675.1. Classification (NCBI taxonomy): domain Bacteria; kingdom Pseudomonadati; phylum Pseudomonadota; class Gammaproteobacteria; order Enterobacterales; family Erwiniaceae; genus Pantoea; species Pantoea sp. Acro-807. The sequence goes on from NZ_VWXE01000009.1 coordinate 121,878, forward strand.
GCTGTTTCAGGATCTCTACAGCTGGGCGGGCGAACTCCGCACCATCGATATCTGGCGCGACGAGACCCCTTACTGCCACTGCGAATACATTGAGAAAGAGGGCAATGCGCTGATGAGCGCGCTGGAGGAGGAGCAGGGGCTGACCGAACTTGATACAGACGCCTTTGTGGCCCGTCTGGCACATTACTACTGTGAACTCTATGTACTGCATCCGTTCCGGGCGGGCAACGGACGCGCTCAGCGCATCTTTTTTGAGCAGCTGGCGCTGCACGCCGGCTATCTGCTGGAGTGGGATCGGCTGGAGCCGGAGCCGTGGCAGAAGGCAATTCGCGAAGCGGTCGCGGGCGATCTCGCCGCGCTGACCGCGCAGCTGACAAAAGTGGTAAGCCCGGCGCGATAAAGTGCGTAGAATAGCGGCGGTTTGATCGACCTGAGGTCATGATGCTGCTGCTGCTTGATAACTACGACTCTTTTACCTGGAACCTTTACCAGTATTTTTGCGAGCTGGGCGCGCAGGTGCGCGTGGTGCGTAATGACGCTATCTCGCTGGCTGAGATGGCGGCATTGCCGCTAAGCCATCTGGTTATCTCCCCTGGGCCCTGCACGCCCGACCAGGCGGGTATTTCTCTGGATGCCATTCGCTATTTTGCCGGGCGGCTGCCGGTGCTGGGGGTGTGCCTCGGACATCAGGCCATCGCTCAGGCCTTTGGCGGAAAGGTGATACGTGCGCGTCAGGTCATGCACGGGAAAACCTCGCCGGTACGCCACACTGGCGAAGGCGTGTTTCGCAACCTCGCTAATCCACTCACCGTAACGCGCTATCACTCACTGATTGTGGCGGATGGATCGCTGCCTGACGCGTTTGAGATCACCGCCTGGAGCCTGCGTGATAATCAGTCCGATGAAATCATGGGCTTTCGTCACCGCACGCTACCGCTGGAAGGCGTGCAGTTTCACCCCGAAAGCGTGCTCAGCGAGCAGGGCCATCAGCTGCTGAAAAATTTCCTTGAACGCTAACTTCCGTTTGCCATTCCGTGATTTTTTATGCATATTCCGTGATTATAATTTCATTTAAGATCACTCAATAGCCGGATGAGGTCAGCAATGGCAGCGGAAAACATAGCGGTAACCCGGGAGACGTTTGATAACGTCATTTTGCCTGTTTATGCACCTGCGCAGTTTGTGCCCGTAAAGGGCAAAGGCAGCCGCGTCTGGGATCAGCAGGGTAAAGAGTATATCGACTTCTCCGGCGGTATAGCGGTCACCGCGCTGGGCCACTGCCATCCGGCGCTGGTTGAGACGCTGAAGCGCCAGGGCGAAACGCTGTGGCACACCAGTAATGTTTTTACCAACGAGCCGGCGCTGCGTCTGGCGACGAAGCTGATTGCTGCTACCTTCGCCGACCGCGTATTTTTTGGCAATTCCGGTGCAGAAGCTAACGAAGCGGCGTTCAAGCTGGCGCGCTACTACGCCTGTAAAAAGCACTCGCCGTTCAAAAGTAAGATCATCGCGTTTCACAACGCTTTCCACGGCCGCACGCTGTTTACCGTCTCCGTTGGCGGACAGCCTAAATACTCTGACGGCTTCGGCCCCAAACCGGCCGATATCGTCCACGTCCCGTTTAACGATCTGGCGGCGGTAAAAGCCGTGATTGATGATCATACCTGCGCGATCGTTGTTGAACCGATTCAGGGTGAGGGCGGCGTGATGCTGGCAACGCCGGAATTTATGCAGGGACTGCGTGCGCTGTGCGATGAGCATAACGCGCTGCTGGTGCTGGATGAAGTACAGAGCGGCATGGGGCGCAGCGGCAAGCTGTTCAGCTATGAACACTACGGTATTCAGCCTGACATTCTTACGACGGCGAAAGCGCTGGGCGGCGGCTTCCCGGTGAGCGCGATGCTGACCACGCATGAGATCGCTTCCGTCATGGCGCCCGGCGTACATGGCACTACCTACGGCGGCAATCCGCTTGCCTGCGCGATTGCAGAAACCGCGCTGGATATCATTAACACGCCGGCGGTGCTGGCTGGGGTGGAGGCGCGGCGGCAGCAGTTTACCGACGCGCTGAGGGCGCTGGATAGTGAGCTGGATATCTTTAGCGAAATTCGCGGAAAGGGTCTGCTGATGGGCGCGGTACTGAAACCGGAACATGCCAGTAAAGCCCGCGATATTCTCAATGCAGCAGCGGCAGAAGGCGTGATGATCCTGACCGCCGGCAGCGATGTGATCCGCTTTGTGCCGTCGCTGGTTATCACTCCGGAGGAGATCGACGCCGGAATGACGCGCTTTGCGGCCGCGCTGCGCAGGGTTATTGCCGCCTGACTATCCTTTCGGACGAATAGCCCGCAGCCAGCGGCCATGATGCGGTCGCTGGCTCCACGCCAGAGACGAGATGGTGTGCATGACGCTGAGATGCTGCAAAATGCGTTTAACATGCTGCTCGACAATCGTCACCGGCCCCTCATGCAGGTTTTCCGGCGCCTCCATAACGTTGCTCTCACTGCCCGGTCCGTCGTAGGTCAGCCGCTGCTGACAGCGCTGCAGGGCAATTTCGCACGACTGCAGATAGCGCTCTGCCAGAGCCGGGGTCAGCATGGTGTGCTCACGCGCCAGAATAGTCATGGCGTTAATATGCTCTACGATAAACTGACTGTGCGTGACCCACAGCCGCATATCCTTCAGATACTGCGCGTTAAAACCAGGCTCGCTGGTCGCCTGATTCAGCGCATTAAACAGCGCGTTATGCGCCTGGTTAACCTTTACCCGCTGGTAAGCCAGTTTTTCCGGCGCATGCTCCGGCCCCAGCAGCATGCGCAGCGCCTCCTGATACGCCTCCAGCGCATCGTGCGCATTCTGGCGCAGCAAACCACTCTGCCACTGCGGCCATAGCCAGATCATACCGGCGAACGCGATCAGGCAGCCCATCAGCGTATCCATCATCCGCGGCAGCAGGAACTGAGCGCCATTCAGCGACAGCAGCTGCAGCGAGTAGACCGCCGTCACGGTAAAGCCAATCATCGACCAGCCATAATATTTGCGCGTCACCAGATAACTGGCCAGCGTGATTGCCAGCATAAACAGCAGCGCGATCGATTCCGGTACGGCGAAACGCAGTGATGCGGCGGCAATCAGAAGCCCGGCAAAGGTGCCTAGCGCCCGGTGCTGAATGCGCACGCGCGTGGCGCTGTAGCCATTCTGGCTGACAAACATAATGGTCATCAGGATCCAGTAGGGCTTGGGAATATTAAAGAATAGCGCAACAGAGCTGCCAAACATCAGCATAACGGCAAAGCGGGCCGCGCTGCGCAGCGCGCCGGACCTGAAGGACAGATAGCTGCGCAGCGCGGGCAGCAGCGGCAGGCGCCGCTGGCGATCGGCCATCAGGTCGCGCGTATAGAGCGGTTTCTGGGTGCGCAGCACGCGGGCGATGCGGCTGAAATGATAAAGGCAGAAGTGGCCAACCGGATTATCCGGATGCTGCCGCGCAATTTTTTCCAGCGCGCCGAGCGGCTTTTCCATCTGAAAGCGGGCGGGCAGCTGGTGATAGAGAATGGCATCGGCCAGCAGCCTGAGCTGTGCCGAAATGGTTTTTGCATTCCAGCGGATAACCGCTTCCGCATGACTCTGTTCTACCAGCTTTTGCACTTTCTCCGGCTGGTGCAGGCTGACAGCGATATGCTCCTGCAGATCCAGCGCCACCTGAAAAGCGCGCGTCAGCCGCTTATGGCTGTTATCGCGGCTGGCAGAAAGCATATGCATCTGCTGATAGCAGATGGTGATCAGGTCAACCGCTTTCTGCTGGCGCGCCAGCAGCGGCGGCAGCGCTTTTTCCGGATCGGTCAGCTGTGTCAGCAGGGTATATTTGGCATCGCAGTAGTCAGCCAGCTCACGATAGAGCAGGCTCAGCGTTTCACGCATCGGCTGCTCTTTCCACAGCCAGTACCAGAACCAGTTAAACAGGCCATACCAGAACGTGCCGCCAATATAGAGCAGCGGCGGCACCCAGATCGGCATACGCCCCACCAGACTCAGCGTAAAGATCGCTGCAATCAGCGTGCCGGGCAGCAGACGCCCGTGCAGCGGACTGATTTCGCCCGTCACGCCAATCAGCAGCGGCAGCACCAGCATAATAAGCGGCAGCGGAACCGCGGCGTTGGTGAGGTACTGGATCAGAAAACTGCCGGTGGCGAAAAGCGTACCGCCCACGATCAGGCGTTTGAAAAAGCGTTTATGCGGCGTATCAAGACCGGCAATATTGCAGCAGGCGGGTACCAGCGAGAACAGCAGGCCTTTTTGCAGATCGCCACACAGCCATCCCAGCGCGACAGGCAGGCACAGCACCAGCGTCTGACGCAGAGCGTAATTGACTTCGGGATGATAGATGATTCGGCGCCACATCAGCTTATCGCAAACAGAAACGGCGTGATGGTGTCATCACGCCGTGGGGGTGAAACAGCTTAGCGGGTGCCGTAAACGACGATGGTTTTACCGTGTGCGGAGATCAGGTTCTGATCTTCCAGCATTTTCAGGATGCGACCAACGGTTTCCCGTGAGCAACCCACGATCTGACCAATCTCCTGACGGGTAATTTTAATCTGCATACCGTCGGGGTGGGTCATGGCATCCGGCTGTTTAGCCAGATTAAGCAGCGTCTGCGCAATGCGGCCGGTAACATCCAGGAAAGCCAGGTTACCCACCTTTTCTGATGTCACCTGCAGGCGACGTGCCATCTGCGCCGACAGGCGCATCAAAATATCCGGGTTAACCTGAATCAGCTGACGAAATTTTTTGTAGGAAATTTCAGCAACTTCGCAGGCTGTTTTCGCACGCACCCAGGCACTGCGCTCCTGGCCCTCTTCAAACAGGCCGAGTTCGCCGATGAAATCTCCCTGATTCAGATAGGAGAGGATCATCTCTTTGCCTTCTTCATCTTTAATCAGTACCGCAACGGAACCTTTAACGATGTAGTAGAGCGTTTCTGCTTTTTCACCCTGATGGATCAGCGTGCTTTTGGATGGATATTTGTGAATATGGCAATGGGACAGGAACCATTCGAGTGTAGGGTCTGTTTGCGGTTTGCCGAGAACCATTCGCTATTATCCTCTATTGTAATCGTGCCCAAAACACAGGGGCATTCATTCCCTGTCAGGCGATGAAATCGTCCAGCGCGTCCTGTTAATAAAAATTATCCGGGCGGATGTGTAAGCTCTGCTTTTGATTCTGCCCGTCCTCATCAGCCACGACGAAGAAATTTTCAGCTCTGTTTGTAGCACAGCTTTTGCAGGCTGTCTTGTGTTGTCTCGCTTCAGCAGGCGGGCGATTGCTGTTTGCCGGATGAACGCGTACTCTGGCGCAAAACGCCGCTTCAGGAGAAAGAATAATGCAGGCACGTGTGAAATGGGTGGAAGGGCTGACCTTTCTCGGAGAATCCTCATCAGGACATCAGTTATTAATGGACGGGAATTCAGGCGATAAAGCGCCAAGCCCGATGGAGATGGTACTGATGGCCGCCGGCGGCTGCAGCGCGATTGATGTGGTCTCGATTCTGCAAAAAGGGCGTAATGACGTGGCTGACTGCGAGGTCAAACTGACTTCAGAGCGGCGCGAAGAAGCGCCACGTATTTTTACACAGATTAACCTGCACTTTATCGTCAGCGGCAAAGCGCTGAGCGAGAAAGCGGTGGCGCGGGCGGTTGACCTGTCGGCAGAAAAATATTGCTCGGTGGCGATCATGCTCGGCAAAGGGGTGGAGATCACCCACAGCCATGAGGTAGTTGAGCTGTAACAGCTGCCGGTGCGCATACCTCGCTACCCGTGAAACAGGCTTTGCAGGGTCGCCATTTATGGCGACCGATGCCACGTCGTGTGGCAGACATGGCCTCTACTCTATCCGTTTTCCTTCAATCAGCCGCTGCACCAGTGGCATCATGATCAGCTCCATCGCCAGTCCCATTTTGCCGCCCGGTACCACCAGCGTATTCATATGCGAAATAAACGATCCCTGAATCATCGCCAGCAGATAGGGGAAAGCGATACCTTCCAGGCCGCGAAAATGGATCACGACAAAACTCTCATCCAGTGAGGGGATCTCGCGCGCCGCGAACGGGTTAGAGGTATCAACTGTCGGTACGCGCTGAAAGTTAAGGTGCGTGCGCGAAAACTGCGGCGTGATGTAGTTGATATAATCTTCCATCGACCGTACCACGGAGTCCATCACCGCTTCGCGCGAATGGCCCCGTTCGCTGGTATCGCGTACCAGTTTCTGTATCCACTCAAGATTGACGATCGGCACCACGCCCACCAGCAGATCAACATGCTCCGCCACGTTATGCTGCTGCGTAACCACTCCGCCGTGCAGACCCTCGTAAAACAGCACATCAGTATTCTCCGGCAGCGGCTGCCAGGGAGTAAAGGTGCCCGGCACCTGATTCCACGGCACGGCCTCATCATAGGTGTGCAGATATTTGCGCGACTCTCCGATGCCGCTTTCGCCATAGCGCCGGAACGTCTGCTCCAGCAGGCCAAAGTCATTGGCGTCCGGGCCAAAATAGCTGATGTGACGACCCAGATCGCGTGCTTTGCGGATCGCCATATCCATTTCCGGCCGGGTATAGCGATGAAAACTGTCGCCTTCTACTTCGGCTGCATGCAGCCCCAGCTGCTGAAAAATTTTACGGAACGCAAGGCTGGTTGTCGTGGTACCGGCTCCGCTGGAGCCGGTAACGGCGATAACGGGGTGTCTGGCTGACATACGGGTGCTCCCTGTGAGGTCGGGCGATGAGCATTGTTACCATGAATTATCCGGCAGTGCATCAGCCGCGAAACTCGCGCCGCGGCATAATATTGACCGTTTCATGCAGCTCAGACCAGACCAGCACCACCTCGCCCTGCTGCAGCTGGCGGCGCACGTCGGCTACCTTCTGCGCCAGGCTGCGCTCCTGCTCACCGTAGTCAGTGCCTTCGCGCAGAACAAAACTTTCAATCAGGTTTTCCAGCGTTGTTACATCCAGTTCCTGCCACGGAATAATCACAATTGCCCATCCAGATAAGTTGAGAGCCACTCCGGCACGCGCTGCTCCAGCCACATATGCGGTTGAAGCAGGCTGCCGCCGACAAAGCCAACGTGTCCACCCTGCTGCGTCAGCTGATACTCAATTGTGGCAGACAATTGCTGCGGCTGCGGGATCACCGCATCTGTCATAAAGGGATCGTCTTTGGCGTGGATGATCAGCATCGGCTTGCGCACGCCGGTTAACAGCGGCAGGGCGCTGGCGCGCTGGTAGTAATCGCTGGCGTCAAGAAAGCCGTGCGCCCGGGCGGTGATCGCATCGTCAAATTCGCGCAGGCGGCGAAACGCGCGCAGCTGCAGTACATCAACCGGCAGCGTGCCGGGCCAGGCGCGCAGTTTGCGCAGCGCATTCTTTTTCAGCTGCGTCAGCAGATAGTGCTGGTAGAAGCGGGAGAAGCCGATATCGAGCTTTTCACTGCAGGGGGCGAGCGCCAGCGGCGCTGATATCGCCACGGCCGCATCCAGCGGTGCCTCATTGCCCTGCAGGCCCAGTAAACAGGCGAGCATGTTACCGCCCAGCGACACACCTACCGCAGCTGTCGGCACACTGCCCCATTCACGCCGCAGCCAGTGCAGGAAATAGGTCGCGTCTTCCGTTTCACCGGAGTGATAGATGCGCTGCAGCCGGTTAGGTTCGCCGCTGCAGCCGCGAAAGTGCATCACCACGCCAAGCCAGCCGCGCGCTTTGCACGCCTGCATCAGGCCGTGTGCATAAGGGCTGCGAAAATGGCCTTCGAGCCCGTGGAACATCACCATGCGCGGTTTGTGTCGCGCGCCGGCCGGATCTTCGCTCCAGGCGAGATCGACAAAGTCGCCATCCGGCAGCTCCAGCCGCTGCCAGTGTGGTTTAAGCGTGACGCGACGCCGCAGCAGGCGCGGCAGCAGGGTCTGCAAATGCGCATTGCCGAAGCCGCGCAGCGGAATAAAGGGATTGCCGGTGGGGCAATCTAAATAACCAGGGATAGTGCTTGTCTGATGCATAACTCGCTGATAGCTTCGATGGGTTGTCTGCTTTTAAGGATGAGGAGCATCCGGATACTCATGGAACTCAGTCTTTTTTTGTCGATGTTAGGTTTTCTCTGGGTCGCGGCCATCACGCCGGGGCCCAATAATATGTTACTTACGGCCTCAGGTGCTAATTTTGGCTTTCTGCGCACGCTACCGCTGCTTATTGGTATCATGCTGGGTATGCAGGTGATGTTGCTGATGGTGGCATTTGGCATTGGCGGACTGATCCTGCTCTATCCGTCGCTGCATCTGGTACTGAAGATTGCCGGCAGTCTCTATCTGCTCTGGCTGGCGTGGAAAATCGCGACGGCCGCCTATGAGACGCTGGAAACCGAAGACCGTTCGGTAAAGCAGATGCCGTTCTGGCAGGGCGGACTGCTGCAACTGATCAATCCTAAAGCCTGGCTGATGGCGCTGGGGGCGATAGCGAGTTTCAGCCTGGCAGGAGCTGCCTATCAGCACTCTGTGGTTGCGATCAGCATGGGCATGGCGCTGGTGAATCTGGTATCCGGCCTGATCTGGATGGGATTTGGTTCACTGATTGGCCGCCTGCTGCATAGCCCGCGTGCCTGGAAGCTGTTCAACCTCGCGATGGGCGCACTGACCGCTGCCTGTGTGCTGCTGATCTGGCGCTAGATTAGCTGGATGCGCGCTCCAGACGCTGCCAGGGCAGGACTTCATGCACAATGGCAGCATGCGGCTGGCGAATGCGGTTCAGCAGCAGCTGTACGCTGCGGGCGCCCATCTGATTCATCGGCTGCGCAATGGTGGTCAGCGGCGGATTCAGGCTGCTGGTAAACGGAATACCGTCAAAACCCACCACGGCCAGATCCTCCGGGACGCGCAGTCCCGCTTCGAGCGCGGCGTGAATAACGCCAACGGCCAGCACATCTGACACGGTAAAAATGGCATCGGGCGGAGAGGGCTGTGCCAGCAGCGCATGCAGCGCGGCGCTGCCCGCTTCGCAGGAGATATTCTCCGCATACGCCACGCGATCCCACGTCATATTCAGCGCCTTCAGCGCCTCGCGGTAGCCGCTCTCACGCTGATGCGAATAGAGATAGCGCATGTCGCAGTTGACCAGCGCAATCTGTTTTCGGCCCTTTCCGGCCAGGTAGCGGACCGTCTCAAAGGCCGCCTGCCGGTTATCAATAGTCACGCTGGATGCATTAATAGAGGGATCGTATTCAGCACACTGCACCCACGGCGCATCACCAATCAAATCTTTCAGCCCCTGCAGACAGGCGGCGGCATCCATTGTGATCACGCCATCGACGACCTTGCCAGCCAGCAGCGCCAGATAGGCGGTTTCACGCCGCAGCTGAGAGGCGCTGTTGCAGAGCAAAATGTGATAGCCCTGCGCCTCCGCCTCCGCTTCAATCCCCTGCACAACGCGCGAACAGAAGGGGTTGGTAATATCTGAAATCAGCACCAGCAGCATGTTGCTTTGCGCCGTGCGCAGCTGGCGCGCCAGCAAATTAGGCTGGTAGTCGCACGCGCTGATCGCTGCCAGCACTTTACTGCGCGTATCGGGACGCACGCCGGGATGCTGGTTCAGAACCCGGGAAACGGTAGCTTTTGATACGCCCGCCAGGTGCGCGACTTTTTCGATGGACATGGAGATAACAACCGCTATTCAGGTGATGAAATCAGGTAGAGATCAATAACACAGTAGCGATGTGAGCGCCTGACAAATTTGTCACCGTTTCTGTCCGGCCTATTTGCTTTTTTTGCATAGCCTTGCCTGATGTTGATCTAAGAACTGATTGGCATGAGGGATAATTTTTAATTCCTTTATGAAACTTTCACCGCTGGCGACACTGCCGTCATAACTTCACTTCGGGGAACAGGATGATGGCAATGCAAAAAACAATAATCTCGCTGGCAGCAGTACTGGGACTGATAGCGTTTCAGGCACAGGCAGTAAACGTCACCGTGGCGTACCAGACCTCCGCAGAGCCTGCCAAAGTCGCTCAGGCGGATAACACCTTTGCCCGTGAGAGCGGAGCAACCGTGGACTGGCGCAAATTTGACAGCGGCGCCAGCGTGCTGCGTGCGCTGGCGTCCGGCGATGTGCAGATTGGCAATATTGGCTCCAGTCCGCTGGCGGTCGCTGCCACACAACAGCTGCCGATTGAAGCGTTTCTGCTTGCATCACAGCTGGGTAACTCCGAGGCGCTGGTCGTGAAAAAAGGGATCAGCGATCCGAAACAGCTCATCGGCAAACGTATTGCCGTACCTTTCATCTCCACCACGCATTACAGCCTGCTGGCGGCGCTGAAGCACTGGGGCATTAAGCCCTCACAGGTGCAGTTAGTGAACCTGCAACCGCCTGCGATTGTTGCCGCCTGGCAGCGTGGCGATATTGACGGCGCGTACGTCTGGGCCCCGGCCGTTAATGAGCTGGAAAAAGAGGGCCACGTGCTGACCGACTCCTCGCAGGTGGGACAGTGGGGCTCACCAACGCTCGATGTCTGGGTGGTGCGTAAAGATTTTGCGCAGCAGCATCCGGAGGTGGTTACTGCGTTTGCCCGCAGCGCCATTGATGCACAGCAGGCCTATCTCGCCCAGCCCGAACAGTGGCTGAAGCAGCCGGATAACCTGAGCAAGCTGTCGCGCCTGAGCGGCGTACCGGAAGGGAATGTGCCGGGTCTGGTTAAAGGCAATACCTATCTGACGGCGCAACAGCAGGTTGAGCAACTCGGCAAGCCGGTGAATAAAGCCATTGTTGATACCGCGCACTTCCTGAAAGAGCAGGGGCGGGTGCCGGAAGCGGCCAGCGACTACAGCAGCTTTGTGACCACCCGCTTTGTTGCACCTTTAGCGAAATAACGGAGGCCGTATGCTCAGCATCACGCATCTCAACGCACGTTACGCCGGTCAGCCCGCGCTGCAGGATATCAACCTGCAGCTGGATAGCCGTGAATTGCTGGTGGTGCTGGGTCCATCCGGCTGTGGCAAAACCACGCTGCTGAACCTGATTGCCGGTTTTCTGCCGCTGGAGTCCGGCAGCATTACGCTGGATGGCAAAGCGGTGACCGGGCCAGACGCCAGCCGCGGCGTGGTGTTTCAGCATGAAGGGCTGCTGCCGTGGCGCAACGTGATCGATAACGTGGCATTTGGCCTGCAGCTGGCCGGTATGGCAAAAGCGGAGCGTCACGCCGTTGCCCGCCGGCTGATTCGCAACGTCGGGCTGGAGGGGGCAGAAAAGCGTTTTATCTGGCAGCTCTCCGGGGGACAACGTCAGCGCGTGGGGATTGCGCGTGCGCTGGCGGCCGATCCGCAGCTGCTGCTGTTAGATGAGCCCTTTGGCGCGCTGGATGCGTTTACCCGCGAGCAGATGCAAACCCTGTTGCTGACGCTGTGGCGCGACACCGGCAAGCAGATCCTGCTGATTACCCATGATATTGAAGAAGCGGTGTTTCTGGCCAGCGAACTGGTGCTGCTGTCGCCCGGACCGGGACGCATAGTAGAGCGGCTAAAGCTCAATTTTGGTCAGCGCTTCGCGGATGGCGAACCGTGCCGCAGCATCAAATCCGATCCGGCGTTTATCGAACGTCGTGAATATGTGCTGAATCAGGTGTTTGCCCGGCGGGAGGCGTTTGCATGAGTGCAGTTATTGATGAGAAACGCGGTACAGCGCGCACCCGCGGCCTGCGCTGGCCGCTGTCACGCCAGCTGTCGCTTAGCCTGCTGAGCATCGCGCTGCTACTGCTGGTGTGGTGGGGCGTGACGGCGCTGGGGCTGATTGCGCCGCTGTTTCTGCCAGCGCCGCAGCAGGTGCTGCAGAAACTGCTGCTGATTGCCAGTGCGCAGGGCTTTATGGACGCCACGCTATGGCAGCATCTGGCCGCAAGCCTGACGCGCATGCTGGTGGCGCTGTTTTTTGCCGCGCTGATTGGTATCCCGACCGGCATTGCGATGGGACTGAGCCCGGCGCTGCGCGGGCTGCTCGATCCGCTGATTGAGCTTTACCGGCCGGTGCCGCCGCTGGCCTACCTGCCGCTGATGGTGATCTGGTTTGGTATTGGTGAAACCTCAAAGATTTTACTTATCTATCTGGCGATTTTTGCGCCGGTGACGCTGGCCACGCTGGCTGGCGTGAAAAACTGCCGGCAGGTCCGCGTGCGCGCGGCACAGGCGCTTGGCGCATCCCGCTGGCAATTGCTGCGCTTTGTGATCCTGCCGGGCGCGCTGCCGGAGATCCTGACCGGTCTGCGTATCGGGCTGGGCGTCGGCTGGTCAACGCTGGTGGCTGCAGAGCTTATCGCTGCCACGCGGGGCCTGGGGTTTATGGTGCAGTCGGCAGGAGAGTTTCTTGCTACGGATGTGGTACTGGCGGGTATCGGCGTCATTGCCGTTATCGCATTTAGTTTAGAAGTGGGTCTGCGCGCGCTGCAACGCCGCCTGACGCCCTGGTATGGAGAGCAGCAATGAACGAACGTCTTACTTTTACCGCGCTGGGCCCCTGGATCGGTGCGCAGGTCAGCGATGTCGATCTCAGCCGTCCGCTGAGCGATGCGCAGTTTGAACAGCTCTATCACGGCCTGCTGCGCCATCAGGTGCTGTTTTTACGCAACCAGGTGATTACGCCGCAGCAGCAGCGGGCGCTGGCGGTGCGTTTTGGCGATCTGCATATTCATCCGGTCTATCCGCATGCGGCTGGCGTGGAAGAGATCATCGAGCTGGATACCCATCAGGATAATCCGCCGGATAACGACAACTGGCATACCGATGTCACCTTTATTGAAACGCCGCCGGCCATTGCTCTGCTGGCCGCGAAACTGCTGCCGGAAAGCGGGGGCGATACGCTCTGGAGCAGCGGAATTGCCGCTTATGAAACCCTTTCTGAGCCGGTTAAGCAGCTGCTGAGCGGGTTACAGGCGGAGCACGATTTTAAGAAGTCGTTTCAGGAGTATAAATATCGCCGCACGCCGGAGGAGCATCAGCGCTGGCAGCAGGCGGTGGCTAAGCATCCCCCGGTCCGGCATCCGGCGATCCGCACCCATCCGGTCAGCGGGCGTAAGGCGCTGTTTGTGAACGAGGGGTTTACCACGCGTCTGCTGGGCGTCAGTGAAAAAGAGAGCGATGCGCTGCTGAATTATCTGTTTGCGCACGCCACGAAGCCGGAGTTTCAGGTGCGCTGGCGCTGGCAGGAGAACGATATCGCTATCTGGGATAACCGCGTGACGCAGCATTACGCTAATGCCGATTACTATCCGGCGCGCAGGATTATGCATCGCGCGACGGTGCTGGGGGATGTGCCGTTTTAACCCGTTGCGGTGATGAGCCAGGTCGGCATAAATGCCGCCCCTACAAAAGAGACAGATCCGTCATGGAGACGTTCATTGCGGTGATGGGCTGGACGGCATGAATGCCAACCCTGCAGAAGAGATAAAAGCTGCAGGGTCGGCATAGATGCTGGCCGCTAATTCGCCAGCATCTGCTCCAGCTGCTCCTGCGCATCCAGCCACGCCATTTCGACGTCTTCCAGCGCCGATTTGCTCTCCGCCTGGCGCTGCAGGGCGGCGGTTAAATCGGCTTTGCGGCTTTGATCGTAAATCGCGCTGTCGGCCAGCAGGGCTTCAGCCTCGCTCAGCTGACTCTGCCACTTAGCCATCTGCTTCTCCAGCTTCTCAATCTCTTTGCGCAGCGGCTGCGTCTGCGCGCGCAGCTCAGCATCACGACGCTTCTGATCTTTGCGCGACTGAGCGCTATTGGCATTATCCTGCTTTGGTGCGGCATCCTGCTGCGCCTGCTGCTTTTGCAGGTCGCTCAGCCACTGCTGATAATCATCCAGATCGCCGGCAAACACGTCCACTTTGCGGTCGTGGACCAGATAGAGATCGTCAGTGGTGGAGCGCAGCAGATGCCGGTCATGCGACACCACCACCAGCGCGCCTTCAAAGTCGATAAGCGCTTCGGTCAGCGCCTGACGCATGTCGAGATCGAGATGGTTAGTTGGCTCATCCAGCAGCAGCAGGTTAGGACGCTGCCAGACGATGAGCGCCAGCACCAGGCGCGCTTTTTCGCCGCCGGAAAAACGCGCGGTGGCTTCGCTGACTTTATCGCCCTGAAAGCCAAAACCGCCCAGGTAATCGCGCAGCTGCTGCTCCAGTACGGCTGGCGCGATACGCGCCAGATGCTGCAGCGGTGACTCCTCGGCGCGCAGATACTCAAGCTGGTGCTGCGCGAAGTAGCCGAGCTTAATGCCTTTCGCCAGACCCACTTTGCCCTCCAGCGGATCGATCTCTCCCGCCAGCAGCTTGATCAGCGTAGATTTACCCGCACCGTTTCGGCCCAGCAGACCAATACGCGAGCCCGGCACCAGATTGAGCTTGATCGCGTCAAGAATAATGCGATCGCCATAACCCGCCGTGACCTTCTCCATTTTCAGCAGCGGATTGGGCAGGCTTTCCGGCGCGCGGAAGCTGAAGCTGAACGGGTTATCCACGTGCGCTGGCGCAATCAGCTCCATGCGCTCCAGCATTTTGATGCGGCTCTGCGCCTGTTTGGCTTTGGTCGCCTGGGCACGGAAGCGATCGATATACTTCTGCAGGTGCGCGACTTTTTCCTGCTGGCTTTGATAGAGCGCCTGCTGCTGCGCCAGTTTAGCGACGCGCTGTCGCTCGAAAGAGCTGTAGTTGCCGGTATATTCAATCAGCATCTGCTGCTCAATATGAATAATTTTATCCACGACCGGATCGAGAAAGTCGCGGTCGTGTGAGATCAGAATCAGCGTGCCCTCATAGCTTTTCAGCCAGCGCTCCAGCCAGATCACGGCGTCAAGATCGAGGTGGTTAGTCGGCTCATCCAGCAGCAGTAAATCGGAGCGGCACACCAGCGCCTGCGCCAGGTTGAGACGCATGCGCCAGCCGCCGGAGAAGTCGCTGACCGGCCGCATCAGCTGCTCCTGACTAAAGCCCAGACCGTGCAGCAGACTGGCCGCGCGCGCGTGTATACTCCACGCCTGAATCGCATCCAGCTTGCCGTGCAGCAGTGCAATCGCGTTGCCATCATCGCGCGCGTTGGCATCCGCTAATTCAGATTCAAGCTGACGATATTCGCGGTCGCCGTCGATAACATATTCCAGCGCGGCTTTACTCAGCGCTGGCGTCTCCTGGTTGACCCACGCCAGCGCCCAGCTGCCGGGGAAGGTGACGCTGCCGGCATCGCTGCTGATTTCACCTTTAAGCAGCGACAGCAGGGTGGATTTGCCGCAGCCGTTTTTACCCACCAGGCCCACTTTCTGGCCGGGGTTAATGGTTGCGGTTGCGTTGTCCAGCAGCACAGTGGTGCCGCGTCGTATCTGTAGTGCGGAAAAGACAATCATAGGCGCCGTGTCGTCAGAATATGGTAATTTATCGGCAACATAATTCGATAATGTTTAGTTGCGTTGAGCATGGTAGCGGAATTCCGCTGCGGTGACGACGCTTTGGAGGGGAAGGATGTCGCAGCCACCAAAAGTTTTGCTGCTTTACGCCCATCCGGAGTCACAGGATTCGATCGCCAATCGGGTTTTGCTGCAGTCGGCCAGGGAACTTGAACACGTCACCGTGCACGATTTATATGCGCACTATCCGGATTTTTTTATAGATATTCACTATGAACAGCAACTGCTGCGCGACCATGAGATCGTCGTATTTCAGCATCCGCTCTATACCTACAGCTGTCCTGCCCTGCTGAAAGAGTGGCTGGATCGCGTACTGTCGCGTGGTTTTGCCAGCGGCGTGGATGGGAACGCGCTGGAGGGGAAATACTGGCGCAGCGTAGTGACCACCGGTGAGCCTGAAGCGGCCTACCATCACGACGGCCTGAACCGCTATCCGATGAGCGATATTATGCGGCCATTTGAGCTGACGGCGCAGATGTGCCGTATGCACTGGATGACACCGATGGTGATTCACTGGGCGCGGCGGCAGACGCCTGAAACGCTGCGTCATTTTGCCCGCGCCTACGGCGACTGGCTCGCGTCACCACTGCCGCAGGGAGGAGTGTAATGCAAGGTGAAACGTTACTGACAGCGGGCGTCATCTATCTGGTGGCGGCGGTGCTGGTGGTGCCTGTTGCTGCCCGGCTGGGAATTGGTGCCGTGCTGGGTTATCTGCTCGCAGGTATTGCGATCGGCCCGTGGGGGCTGGGCTTTATCAGCGATGTGGATGAGATCCTGCACTTCTCCGAGCTGGGCGTCGTGTTTCTGATGTTTATCATTGGCCTGGAGCTGAATCCAGCCAAACTCTGGTCACTGCGACGCTCAATTTTCGGCGTCGGCGCGGCGCAGGTGATATTTTCTGCGGCGATCCTCGGTGTGCTGCTCTGGCTAAGTGACTTCAGCTGGCAGGCGGCCGTGATAGGCGGTATCGGTCTGGCTATGTCCTCTACGGCTATGGCGCTGCAGCTGATGCGCGATAAAGGAATGAACCGCAGCGAATCAGGACAGCTGGGCTTTTCGGTGCTGCTGTTTCAGGATCTGGCGGTGATCCCGGCGCTGGCGCTGGTGCCGTTACTCTCCGGCGGCGACAGCGGGCACGTTGACTGGCTTAAAGTTGCGATGAAAGTGCTGGCCTTTGCCGGCATGCTGGTGGGCGGTCGTTATTTACTGCGCCCTATTTTGCGCTTTATTGCCGCTTCCGGCGTCAGAGAAGTGTTTACCGCCGCCTCGCTGCTGCTGGTACTGGGCTCGGCGCTATTTATGGATGCGCTGGGCCTGTCGATGGCGCTGGGCACCTTTATCGCCGGGATCCTGCTGGCGGAGAGCGAGTACCGGCACGAACTTGAAGTGGCTATCGAGCCGTTCAAAGGGTTGCTGCTGGGCCTGTTCTTTATCTCTGTTGGTATGGCGCTGAACCTTGGCGTGCTCTATACGCATATCGTGGCTATTTTGATCGGCGTACTGGCGCTGGTGGCGATAAAAGCGCTGGTGCTCTACGTGCTGGCGCGCATTTACGGTCTGCGCAGTTCAGAGCGTCTGCAGTTTGCCGGTGTGCTCAGCCAGGGCGGCGAATTTGCGTTTGTCCTGTTCTCCGCCGCGTCATCCGCCCATCTGTTCAGCGGCGATCAGCTGCCGCTGCTGCTGGTCACGGTGACCCTCTCGATGATGACAACCCCGCTGCTGATGCAGGGCGTGGATAAGATTCTGGCCCGTCGCTTTAATGACAAAGACGACAGTGATGAGAAGCCCTTTGTTGAGGACGATCAGCCGCAGGTTATTG
This sequence comes from Pantoea sp. Acro-807, assembly GCF_011752675.1. Classification (NCBI taxonomy): domain Bacteria; kingdom Pseudomonadati; phylum Pseudomonadota; class Gammaproteobacteria; order Enterobacterales; family Erwiniaceae; genus Pantoea; species Pantoea sp. Acro-807. Next base: position 139,170 of record NZ_VWXE01000009.1, read on the forward strand.
TGGTGGGTTTTGGCCGCTTTGGGCAGGTGGTAGGGCGTCTGCTGATGGCTAACAACAAGCGCATCACGGTGCTGGAGCGGGATATCTCTGCGGTCAGCCTGATGCGCAAGTATGGCTATAAAGTTTACTACGGTGACGCCACCGAGCTGGAGCTGTTGCGGGCCGCAGGCGCAGAGAATGCGCAATCTATTGTTATTACCTGCAGCGATCCCGAAGATGCCATGACCATTGTGCACCTCTGCCAGCACCATTTTCCGCAGCTGGAGATTCTGGCGCGGGCGCGCGGGCGCGTCGAGGCGCACGAACTGCTGCAGGCAGGCGTCACGCTATTCTCCCGTGAAACGTTCTCCAGTGCGCTGGAGCTTGGTCGCAAGGCGCTGATCTCTCTTGGCATGCATCCTCATCAGGCGCAGCGTGCGCAGCAGCATTTCCGCCGGCTGGATATGCGCATGCTGCGTGAGCTGATGCCAGGCCATGATGACAGCGTGCAGGTCTCCCGCGTGCGTGAAGCGCGACGCGAACTGGAGGATATCTTCCAGCGCGAGATGCAGCATGAAAAGCGGCAGATAAATGGCTGGGATGATGAGTAAGCCGGCAGCCTGGGCTATTCAGGGCCATCGCTGCAATTTGCGGTGTGCAGGGTATACACTTAAGGTTTCCGTGAACAACAGGCGGGCAGGAAAAAATGCGTAAACGTTTTATCGCCGGTGCGGTCTGTCCGCACTGTCAGGAAAAAGACACCCTGGCCATGTGGCGCGAAAACAGTGTCGATGTGGTGGAATGCGTAAAATGCGGACATCAGATGCGCGAGGCCGATAAGCAGGCGCGCGATCAGATCCGCAGTAATGAGCAGGTGATCGGCATTTTTCATCCCGAGTAGCGTGCCGGCACAGCTTTTTTTACGCTTAGACTTACAGTGGTGTTGAATTCCGTTACAATCGGCGCCACTAATGCTGAATGGTCTGCATATTCTGCAGGATAAAATCTGTTCAGCTTTAAACCTTTCTGGTTGGTTATTGCACGCAAAAATAGACCAATGAGACGGGATCCTTAGTTCTCAACGGTTAGGAGATATCATGAAAGTAGCAAAAGACCTGGTGGTGAGCCTGGCGTATCAGGTTCGTACCGAAGATGGCGTGTTGGTTGACGAGTCACCGGTAAGTGCACCGTTAGACTATCTGCACGGTCATGGTTCCCTGATTTCTGGTCTGGAAAAAGCGCTGGAAAATCACGCGGTCGGCGACAAGTTTGACGTGCATATCCCGGCAAACGACGCTTATGGCCAGTATGATGACAATCTGGTACAGCGCGTACCTAAAGATGTCTTCATGGGTGTGGATGAGCTGCAGGTTGGCATGCGCTTCCTGGCAGAAACCGACCAGGGCCCGGTGCCGGTTGAAATCACTGAAGTAGAAGATGAGCACGTTGTGGTTGATGGTAACCATATGCTGGCTGGTCAGAACCTGAACTTCAACGTGGAAGTGGTTGCTATCCGCGAAGCCACGGAAGAAGAGCTGGCGCACGGCCACGTGCATGGCGCAGATGGTCATCATCACGACCACGATCACGACCACGACCACGACCATGGTCACGGCGGCGGTTGCGGCTGCAACCACTAAGCGTTGCCGGTACAAAAAGGCCACCTGCGGGTGGCCTTTCTGTTTTCTGCTGCCGGCAGGTGTTAATAATGCGGCGGAGGTGTCTCTTCCGACGGCGAAGCAACCATCGAGGGCGCTGCCGCTTTAACTTTGTCGACCAGCAAGCGGACATGTTCCCGCAGCCTGCTCATCTCCAGTTCATGTTCGACCACCGTCTGATTAAGCTGCTCAATGGTGTCTTCCTGAAAAGCCAGCTTGCTCTCCAGCGCTTCAAGGCGCCGATCCCAGTCTGTCTGTTGCATCGTTACTCCTCCTGTCATCGTACTGCGCATTGATATGAACCGGCGTGATTCTACGGCCTTTACGGTCAGAATCACCTGATATTTACCCGGCGTTTATCTCCTGCCATTGAATTTACCCGCAGCGCCTACATCTCAGATGAAACTTCCTGAAGCAAAAAAGGTCGGAGGTTAACCGGGTAATTACACTGCGGGAGTGTTCGTTACTGCCGCGTAAAGTTATAGTGTGGACCACTGTCCGCAATGATTCCCGAGGTTTGAAGCTTCGGTTTTGGAGAAAGGATGAAATCACTGTTTAAAGTCACATTGTTAGCTACCACTATGGCTGTCGCACTTAATGCACCGCTGGCGATGGCAGCAGAAACCGCTGCAGCTCCGGCTGACGCGGCGCAGGCTGCGCCACAGGCACCAAAAAATGCTGCTTTCAAAAACGAAGATCAGCAATCTGCCTATGCACTGGGTGCTTCGCTGGGTCGCTACATGGACAACTCTCTGAAGGAACAGGAGAAACTGGGCATCAAACTGGACAAAGATCAGCTGATTGCTGGTGTTCAGGACGCGTTTGGCGGTAAAAGCAAACTCTCTGACCAGGAGATCGAACAGACTCTGCAGGCCTTTGAAGGTCGCGTGAAGGGTGCTGCTCAGGCGAAGCTGGAAAAAGATGCAAAAGAGAATGCTGACAAAGGCAGCGCTTTTGCTGAAAAATTCGCGAAAGAGAAGGGCGTGAAGAAGACCGAATCTGGTCTGCTCTATCAGGTTGAGAAAGAGGGCAGCGGCGCCGCACCTAAAGATAGCGACACTGTTGTGGTCAACTACAAAGGTACGCTGATCGACGGCACCGAGTTTGATAACTCTTACACCCGTGGCGAACCGCTCTCTTTCCGTCTGGATGGCGTCATTCCGGGCTGGACTGAAGGCCTGAAGCACGTGAAAAAAGGTGGCAAGATCAAACTGGTGATCCCGCCGAACCTCGCCTACGGCAAAAATGGCGTACCGGGTATTCCGGCTAACTCCACGCTGGTGTTTGATGTTGAACTGCTGGATATCAAAGCAGCACCAAAAGCGGATGAAAAAGCACAGGCTCCGGCCGCTGCTGAGAAAAAAGCACAGTAATCGCTCTGTTCTGCCGCCTTCGGGCGGCAGTTCCCTCTGCATTCCCCCGCACGTTCAATTCCTGCTGCATATGTGCAAAGCTCTGGCTAAAGCGGACGACATTTGCCAGACTAACGCCTGCATAATGATCATAAGATGAGTCTGCCCCAATGCTGTCGCGACAGGCTCCAGCCACGTAGGGTAATGTCTTCGATGTCTAATCCATTTAATCCCGGTGAACTGACTGACTTCGATTTACTGGAGCAGCGCCCTTTTGAGCAAGCAGATTACGATATTCTCAAATCTTACGAGGCAGTGGTCGACGGTCTGGCGATGCTGATTGGCTCGCACTGCGAAATCGTGCTGCACTCGCTGGAAGATCTGAAATGTTCAGCTGTGCGTATTGCTAACGGCGAACATACGGGGCGCAAAGTCGGATCGCCGATTACCGATCTGGCGCTGCGCATGCTGCATGATATGCATGGCGCTGACAGCAATGTCTCCCGCGCCTACTTTACGCGCGCCAAAAGCGGTGTCCTGATGAAATCGGTCACCATTGCTATTCGTAATCGCCAGCAGCGCGTCATTGGTTTGCTCTGCATCAATATGAATCTGGATGTACCGTTCTCGCAAATCATGTCAACCTTTATGCCGCCAGAGATGCAGCAGGTCGACTCAAGCGTAAACTTTGCCAGTTCGGTAGAAGATCTGGTGATGCAGACGCTGGAGTTCACCATTGAAGAGGTCAGCGCGGATCGCAACGTCTCTAACAACGCCAAGAACCGGCAGATCGTGCTTAATCTGTATGAGAAAGGCATTTTTGACATCAAGGATGCCATCAATCAGGTTGCCGCCCGTCTGAATATCTCGAGGCATACGGTCTATCTCTACATACGTCAGTTTAAGAACGGCGATTTTCAGGGGCAGGATCGCTGATGCGCTATACCCTGCTGGTGACCGGGCCGGCTTACGGCACCCAGAACGCGACCAGCGCGCTGCTGTTTGCCCGCGCGCTGATTGCTGCAGGCCACGTGCTGGAGAGCATATTTTTTTACCGTGAAGGTGTGCTGAACGCCAGTGAGCTGAGCGCACCTGCCAGTGACGAAGCTGACATTGTGCGCAGCTGGCAGCAGCTGCACGACGCCTGCGGTGTCGCGCTTAATGTCTGCGTGGCTGCCGCGCTGCGGCGTGGCATTACCGATCGGCAGGAGGCCGCGCGTTTGCAGCTGGCGGGCAGCAATCTGCAGCCGGGTTTTGAACTCAGCGGTCTGGGTGCACTGGCTGAAGCGGCGCTCAGCTGCGATCGTCTGGTGCAATTCTGATGAACCGCGTTGCGTTCCTCTTTACCCGCGCGCCACACGGCAGCAGTGCCGGCAGGGAAGGGCTGGATGCCGTTCTGGCTACCGGCGCGCTGAGCGAAGATGTTGGCCTCTTTTTTATCGGCGACGGTGTGCTGCAGCTGACTGAGCAGCAGCAGCCGAAAACTATACTGGCGCGCGACTATATCGCCACCTTTGGTGTGCTGGCGCTTTATGATATTGAGCAGTGCTATATCTGTCAGCATTCGCTACTGGCGCGCGGAGTGAGCCTGAGCGCAGAGCGCGTGTTAACAGCCCAGGTGCTGGAGAGTGACGCATTACGCCAGACGCTTGCCTCCTTCGATCGCATTATCTGTTTTTGAGAAACTGCCATGCTTTATACGCTGATGAACTCCCCCTGGCAGTGTGATATCGAAACGCTGCTGCTGCTGCTGCGCCCGGAGGATGACCTGCTGCTGCTGCAGGATGGGGTTACCGGCGCGCTGCAGGGCAGCACAATGCTGGCCCGGCTCAGCGCGGCACCGGCCACGCTATGGGTGCTGGAAGAGGATGTTATCGCACGCGGATTATCTGCTCAAATTTCAACCAGCGTTGCCCGTCTGGACTATACTGGATTCGTTGCGCTGACGGTAAAGCATCAACAGCAAGTGGCCTGGTAAACGCGAAAACCTGGTTATTTCTTGACACCCTATAGGCACAGCCCTAAAATTCTGCCTCCTCGTAGAAATGCGAGGTGATTTATTACGTGTTTACGAAGCAAAAGCTAAATCCAGGAGCTATTTAATGGCAACAGTTAACCAGCTGGTTCGCAAACCACGCGTTCGTCAGGTTGCTAAAAGCAACGTGCCAGCGCTGGAAGCTTGCCCGCAAAAACGTGGTGTTTGTACTCGTGTCTACACCACTACCCCGAAAAAACCAAACTCAGCACTGCGTAAAGTTTGCCGTGTGCGTTTGACTAACGGTTTTGAAGTTACCTCCTACATCGGTGGTGAAGGTCATAACCTGCAGGAACACTCCGTGATCCTGATCCGTGGCGGTCGTGTTAAAGACCTGCCAGGTGTGCGTTACCACACCGTTCGTGGCGCGCTGGACTGCTCAGGTGTTAAAGACCGTAAGCAGGCTCGCTCCAAGTATGGCGTGAAGAAGCCAAAGGCTTAATGGTTCTCCGTTAAGTAAGGCCAAACGTTTTAACTTTAATGTCAAAATAAACTCGTAGAGTTTTGGACAATCCTGAATTAACAACGGAGTATTTCCATGCCACGTCGTCGCGTCATTGGTCAGCGTAAAATTCTGCCGGATCCTAAGTTCGGATCAGAGCTGCTGGCTAAATTTGTAAATATCCTGATGGTAGATGGTAAAAAATCTACTGCTGAATCAATCGTCTATACCGCACTTGATACCCTGGCTCAACGTGCTGGTAAAGACGGTCTGGAAGCTTTCGAAGTTGCACTCGAAAACGTACGTCCGACTGTCGAAGTGAAGTCACGTCGCGTTGGTGGTTCAACTTACCAGGTTCCAGTTGAAGTCCGTCCGGTTCGTCGTAATGCTCTGGCAATGCGTTGGATCGTTGAAGCTGCTCGTAAACGCGGTGATAAATCAATGGCTCTTCGCCTGGCGAACGAACTTTCTGACGCTGCAGAGAACAAAGGTACTGCAGTTAAGAAACGTGAAGACGTTCACCGTATGGCTGAAGCCAACAAGGCGTTCGCACACTACCGCTGGTAACAGCAAGGTAGTTGTTATTAACCCAGCGGGCGTCCCAGTGGCTTACCTGCTGGGCTTTTTTAACTATGAACGTCTCAGAATCAGAGGAATCAAATGGCTCGTAAAACACCCATTGAGCGCTATCGTAACATCGGTATCAGTGCTCACATCGACGCCGGTAAAACTACCACTACCGAACGTGTTCTGTTCTACACCGGTGTAAACCATAAAATCGGTGAAGTACATGACGGCGCCGCAACCATGGACTGGATGGAGCAGGAACAGGAACGTGGTATTACCATCACTTCCGCTGCGACCACCTGTTACTGGTCTGGTATGGCTAAGCAGTTCGAGCCACACCACGTCAACATCATCGACACCCCGGGACACGTTGACTTCACCATCGAAGTAGAGCGCTCTATGCGTGTGCTTGATGGCGCAGTTATGGTTTACTGTGCGGTTGGTGGTGTTCAGCCACAGTCTGAAACCGTATGGCGTCAGGCTAACAAATATAAAGTTCCACGCATCGCGTTCGTTAACAAAATGGACCGCATGGGTGCTAACTTCCTGAAAGTTGTTGATCAGATGAAAGTGCGTCTGGGTGCAAACCCGGTTCCACTTCAGCTGGCAATCGGCGCAGAAGAGAAATTCACCGGTGTTGTTGACCTGGTGAAAATGAAAGCCATCAACTGGAACGATGAAGATCAGGGCGTTACCTTCGTTTACGAAGATATCCCGGCTGATATGCAGGATCTGGCTGATGAATGGCGTGCGAAGCTGGTTGAATCTGCAGCTGAAGGTTCTGACGAGCTGATGGAGAAATTCTTCGGCGGCGAAGAGCTGACTGAAGAAGAGATCAAAACGTCTCTGCGTAAGCGCGTTCTGAACAACGAAATCATCCTGGTAACCTGTGGTTCTGCATTTAAGAACAAAGGTGTTCAGGCGATGCTGGATGCGGTAGTTGAATACCTGCCAGCACCGACTGACGTTACCGCGATCAACGGTATGCTGGACGACGGTAAAGACACACCGGCTGAGCGTCACTCTGACGACAACGAGCCGTTTGCTGCGCTGGCGTTCAAAATCGCAACCGACCCGTTTGTTGGTAACCTGACCTTCTTCCGCGTTTACTCTGGCGTGGTTAACACCGGTGATACCGTGTTCAACCCGGTCAAGTCAAACCGTGAGCGTCTGGGCCGTATCGTTCAGATGCACGCTAACAAGCGTGAAGAGATCAAAGAAGTTCGTGCGGGCGACATCGCTGCTGCGATCGGCCTGAAAGATGTGACCACCGGTGACACCCTGTGTGACCCGGATAACGTCATCATCCTTGAGCGCATGGAGTTCCCGGAGCCGGTAATCTCTATCGCCGTTGAGCCGAAAACCAAAGCTGACCAGGAAAAAATGGGTCTGGCTCTGGGTCGTCTGGCGAAAGAAGACCCATCATTCCGCGTATGGACTGATGAAGAGTCTAACCAGACCATCATCGCTGGTATGGGTGAGCTGCACCTCGACATCATCGTTGACCGCATGAAGCGTGAATTCAACGTTGAAGCGAACATCGGTAAACCTCAGGTTGCGTATCGCGAAGCGATCCGCTCTAAAGTTACCGGTATTGAAGGTAAACACGCCAAGCAGTCTGGTGGTCGTGGTCAGTATGGTCATGTTGTTATCGACATGTACCCACTGGAGCCGGGTTCAAACCCGAAAGGCTACGAATTTGTTAACGACATTAAAGGTGGTGTGATTCCTGGCGAATACATCCCTGCCGTTGATAAAGGTATCCAGGAGCAGCTGAAGTCTGGTCCACTGGCGGGTTACCCGGTAGTTGATCTGGGCGTGCGTCTGCACTTCGGTTCTTACCATGACGTTGACTCCTCAGAGCTGGCGTTTAAACTGGCTGCTTCTCTTGCGTTTAAAGACGGCTTTAAGAAAGCAACCCCGGTTCTGCTTGAGCCAATCATGAAGGTTGAAGTAGAAACGCCAGAAGAGAACACCGGTGACGTTATCGGTGACCTGAGCCGCCGTCGTGGTATGCTTAAAGGTCAGGAATCTAACGCTACCGGCGTTCAGATTCACGCTGAAGTCCCGCTTTCCGAAATGTTCGGTTATGCAACTCAGCTGCGTTCACTGACAAAAGGCCGTGCTTCTTACTCCATGGAGTTCCTGAAGTACGATGATGCGCCGAACAACGTCGCTCAGGCCGTTATTGAAGCTCGTGGCAAATAAGGCTACGGTTTAAAAATTGTTAACTGATGCCTTCATCAATGATGAAGGCATAACGTAAGGATTATCGCCATGGCGAAAGAGCAATTTCAGCGTAACAAACTGCACGTAAACGTGGGCACCATCGGTCACGTTGACCACGGTAAAACCACCCTGACTGCAGCAATCACCACCGTTCTGGCTAAAACCAACGGCGGCCAGGCGC